>NZ_JBITII010000001.1:0-1090742 GCF_044458845.1 Streptomyces sp. NPDC050416 | reverse complement strand
GCATCGTCCAGGTTGAGCACCTTGACGTTGATGCCGGTCTCCTGGGTGAACGGCGTGTAGATCGCCTTCTGCAACGCCGCGCCGTAGGAACCGCCACTGTCACGGACGATCACCGTCTTGCCGCCCTTCCCACCGGTGCCGGTGGAAGCGCTGCGGCTGGTGCCGGTACCGGTGCCGCAAGCAGTGAGGGAGGGCACGGCGGCGAGGGCGGCCAGGCCGCCGACTCCGCGCAGGAGCGCTCTCCGGCCTATCTGGGGATCACTCATGGCAACACTCCTCGTCTAGGGACGCATGGGACTGACGGTGCAGGGTGGGCTGAGAGGGACGCCCTGCGGCTGCGCAAGGGCGGCGGGCTCCGTACCGGGGGTGAAGGTGAGCCCGTGCATATCCGGGGAGATCGCCCGGCGGTGTTGGCGTGACCTCGAACCCGAAGGACGGCGATCACTGTCCGGAGGGGACTTCGGACGCGTGCAGCGCTATTTCAGGGAACGTCACGCTAAAAGCGGCAAGAGAATGACACCCGGACGTGGGGGAGTTAAGGGGTGCATGTCGCCGTCGGGATCAGCCTTCGGATCAAGGAAGGGCACCCTAACCTCCCTTCTGCTAACTGTTGACAGCTGACAGAGTGCCATCTACGGTCGTGTCGAACAACCCCCGAGAAGGGACCCATCGATGAGCGACCTGAGATTCAGGCCGGCCGACGTCTCCTACTGGCTTGACACCGCCCCGAAAGGGCCTGACCGTTCCGGGACCGAGGTGAGCGGGCACGTGGACGTGGCGGTGGTCGGGGCAGGCCTGACCGGGCTCTCCGCGGCCCTTCACCTCGCCCGCAAGGGAGCGAAGGTCGCGGTCCTGGAGAGGGACACCGTGGCCTTCGGCGCGTCGGGCCGCAACGGCGGCATGGCCACCACAGGGCTGTCGATCGGCACCCGCGACGCGATCGCCCGCTACGGCTTCGAGACCGCGCGGCGGTACCTCGAGACCTACCACGACGCGGTCGACACCATCGAGAAGCTGGTCGCCGACGAGAGCATCGACTGCGACTTCGCCCGTTCGGGCAAGCTGGTCCTGGCCTCCAAGCCGGCTCACTTCGAGGGCCTGCGCAAGACCCACGAGCTGTCCGACCGGATCGGGCTCGACAAGACACGCCTGGTACCCAGGAGCGAGATCCACTCGGAGATCGGCTCGGACCTCTACCACGGCGCGATGGTCGACACCAAGAGCGCCGGACTGCACGTCGGCAAGTACACCCGTGGCCTGGGCGAGGCCGCGGCCCGGGCGGGCGCTCAGATCCACGAGAAGGCACCGGTCGAGCAGGTCCGGCGGCTGGGCGGCACCCAGCACGAGGTGGTCACCGCGCGCGGGACCGTCCGGGCCGACCAGGTACTCGTCGCGACCAGCGGCTACACCGGCCGGCCGTTCCGCTGGCTGCAGCGGAGGATCGCACCGGTCGGCAGCTTCATCATCGTGACCGAACCCCTGGGCAAGGACCTCTGCGACCAGATCATGCCGACCCGGCGGATGGCGTCGACGTCCATGAACCTCCTGAACTACTTCCGGATCACCCCGGACCACCGGTTGCTGTTCGGCGGCCGCGCCCGGTTCGCCATGTCCGGCCCGCAGTCGGACGTGAGGAGCGGCCGCATCCTGCACAAGGCGATGACCGAGGTCTTCCCGCAGCTCTCGCGCACCCGCGTCGACTACTGCTGGGGCGGCCTGGTCGACATGACCATGGACCGGATGGTGCACGCCGGCGAGCAGGACGGCCTGTTCTACTCGGTCGGCTACTCCGGCCACGGCGTCCAGATGGCCACGTACATGGGCAAGCAGATGGCGGAGTACATGGACGGGACGACGGACGCCAACCCTTGGCGCGACCTGTCCTTCCCGCGGATACCCGGCCACTTCGGCCCGCCGTGGTTCCTGCCCTTCGCAGGTGCCTACTACAAGTTCAAGGACCTCATCGCATAAGGACCCCGCCCCCGGCATTACCATGATCGGACAGGGCCTGGATGTGAGGAAGAGCCGACGCAAGCGCGCAGCGTTCAGGGCGCTGCGCCGCGGACCGTGATCGACGAGAGGGAAGCCCTGTGAGTCAAGAGCCTGCACGGCCCGTCCGCCTGCCTCGCGAGACGTTCGCCTCGATGGTGCTCGAACGCCTGCGGGAGGACATCATCGACGGCACCCTCGCCGCCGGCACACAGCTGAGCGAGGTGGAGCTGGCCAAGAGCTTCGGGGTGAGCCGTGGGCCGATCCGTGAGGCGCTGCAGCGGCTGATCCAGGAGGGGCTGCTCCGCGGCGAGCCGCACCGGAGGGTCTCCGTCCCGGTGCTCACCAAGGAAGACATCACCGACATCTACCTGGCTCGTACGGCCCTGGAGTCCGCCGCGGTCCAGTCCATCATCGCCTCCGGCAAGGCGGAGGAGACGTACAAGGAACTGGACGGGAACGTGAGGGCGGAGGCCGCCGCCGAGGCGGCCGGCGACTGGCAGACGGCGGAGAAGTACGACCTGGAGTTCCACACCATCCTGGTCGCCGCATCCGGCAGCCAGCGACTCCAGCGCATGTTCAGCACGGTGATCTCCGAGACCCGCCTGTGCATGGGCGCCCTCACCGCGGAGGGGGCCCGGCACGATCCGAAGGCCCCCAACCCGGGCGAGGTCACTCACCGCCAGATCAGCGAGCTGATCCGCGACGGTGACACCGCGGGCGCCCTGGCGGCCCTGAAGAAGCACTTCGACGACTCGGTGGCGACCCTGGCCGGCCGGAGCGGCCAGGGCCGGCAGGCGCCGCCTGCGGAGTAGGAACGCGGGGAGCCCGCGCGCACCGGGAGTAGGCGCCTGCACGCCACCCCGATGAGGCGCTGCTCCCCGCTGCCCCTGCTCCTTCCTGCTGTCAGAAGGCGGTGTAGCCGCCGTCCACGGGGAGAACCGCTCCGGTGATGTAGGACGACTCGGGCGAGGCGAGGAACAGGACCGCGTGTGCGATCTCCTCCGGGGTGGCGAGGCGCTGGAGCGGAATCTGGGCCTCGCGCTGACGTCGGTAGGCCTCGGGGTCGGGCCGGCGCTGGAACGACGCCTCGATGACGGGCGTGACGGTCAGCCCCGGAGCGACGACGTTGACGCGGATGTTGCGCGGAGCCCATTCGACGGCCGCGCCCTTGGCCAGCATGATGAGGCCTCCCTTGGCGGCCGAGTACAGCACTTCGTCGGGCTTGCCCACCATGCCGAGCCGTGAGCCGACACAGACGAACGAGCCGCCCGCTTCGGGCATGAGCGGAGCGAAGTGCTTCATCACCAGGAACGCGCTGAGCAGGTTGCTGTGGAGCACGTTCTTCGCGTCCTCGTACGCCATCTCGGTGAGCGGGCCGCTGACCTGCAGGCCGTGGTTGAGGACGACGACGTCGACGGTTCCGACGGTGTCGGCGGCCCGCTGGGCCAGGCTCGCGACGAACGCCTCGTCGTTGAGGTCACCGGGGACGTACAGGTCGTCGGGCCGGGCGGTGTCCAGTTGTTCCCTGCGGCCGGTGAGGAGCAGCCGTGCGCCCTCGTTGCGGAAGCGGGAGGTCACCGCCTCCCCGATTCCGCTGCCGGCTCCGGTCACCAGCGCCGTGAGCTTGTCGAGTCTCATCCTCAGTCACTCTTTTCTGTGTCGGGCAAGGGGGCGGGAGGGCAGTGCTGTGAGGCCGCTCAGCTGAGGAGCCCCCGGGCGGCGACCGGCCACCACCGCGGCATCGTGCCCTGCGAGTCGGTCACGAGCAGCTCTTCGAAGTTGTTCACGACCGGGCACACGTGGTTGGGCACCATCGGGAGCACGGTTCCGACTCCGGGCCGCTGCTCCTCGGGGGGCACGGCGAGAAAGCCGTGGTACTCGTTGAGCTTGGACAGCACGGCCTTCGTGCCGGCGATCTGGCCGTACCCGCGCCGCGCGTCGCCGTCCCGGCCGAGGGCCTTGGTGCCGACGTCGAGGATGACCTGGCCGGGAACCCGGTCGCTGACGACCGTGGCCGCGACGAACAGCGCGATCTGGTCCTCGTCACACGCGCCGAGCCGGGTGTTGTCCATGTCGCAGAAGACGTACTCGCCCGGACGGATCTCGGTGATCAGGCTGCTCGTGGAGAACGCGACCGTGGGAGTGGAGCCCGCACTCACCACCTCGGCGCTCACCCCGACGCCGGCGAAACTGCGCACCGCGGTGGCCAGCGCGACCTCCTGGTCCCGCGCGGCGAGCGCGCGAACGTCCGGGCCGGAGCTGCCGTGACCCGGGTAGGTGTACACGCCCACGGGCACCAGCCCACGCTTGCGGGCGGCGAGGGCGAGATCACCAGCGGCCTCGGGCGGCGCACCCGACCGGCCGGCTCCGCAGTCGACCTCGACCACGATCTCGAGCCGTTCCGGCTCGTCACCCATCGCGTCGGCGAGGGCCTCGATGGCCGCGACGTTGTCGGCCCCCACCCGCAGCCGGGTGGTCGCGGCGAGCGAGCGGATCCGCTTTCCCTTGGTTCCCGCAGGCCAGACCGGGTAGGCGAGGAAGACGTCGGCGAAGCCCGCAGCGGCGAAGACCTCCGCCTCCCCGACGGTGCCCGCGGTGATCCCGACAGCCCCCGCCTCGATCTGGAGCCTCCCGATCTCCACACACTTGTGCGTCTTGACGTGAGGCCTGACCCGCACGTCGTGCTCGGCGGCGAATCCCTGCATCCGGTCGATGTTCCGCTGCATGACGTCGATCAGCACGATGGGAACGGGTGTGTCCACCCGCTCGACCAGTGCGTCGAGTGCTCGTTGAAGCCGGTGCACGCTGCGCTCCTCTGATCAAGGGTGGGAAAGGGAAGGGACGGCGCTCGTCCCGCCGTCCTCGGACGAATGAGTCGCTCCGGTCGTGCAGACCATCTGGATCTCGACAGGACTGTTGCGCGGCAGTCCGGCGACACCGATCGCGGTACGGGCGTGCCGCCCGTTCTCGCCGAGCACCTCGAAGAGCAGGTCACTCGCCGCGTCGGCGACCCGTGACTGCTCACCGAACTCCGGCGTACTGGCGACGAAGACCAGCATCTGCACGATCCGGACCCGGTCCAGGCCGCCCACCGCCTCCGCGGCGGCGGCGAGGCAGTTCACCACCGCATGACGCGCCAGGCCCCGTGCCGCCTCCGTCTCGACGTCCCGGCCGACGATGCCCTGCCCCAGCAACACACCGTCCTTGTACGGCAGTTGCCCCGACACGTAGACGCTGGAGCCGACCGAGCGGTGGTTCACATACGTCGTGTCGCTGCCGACACGGGGAAGCGTGAAGCCGAGGGCCTCGAGGCGCTCCGAAGCCGAACCGGATGGCGTGCTGGTTTCCACTGGTCCTCCTGTGCGTCCAGGCGCCCCACACGAGGCAGCCGGCGGGAGCGACAGTAGGACGAGCTCTGAAAACTGTCAACAGTTTGCTGTTTACAGCCCCCTGGCCGTATGGTCGACCATCGACAGCCGGGTGGCTGCGCCCGTGACCGATCACTGGAGGAACCGTGAGATTCGAGAGCAAGCCGAAGTTCGTCGCGTTCGACATGAACGGGACGCTGATCCACTTCCGTATCAACGAGGTGATCCGCCGGGTCCTGGGCGACCGGCTCCCGGCCGAGATCGCCGACGACTTCCTGAAGACCGGCAACCAGTACCGGATCGACGAGTGCCTGGGCGCGTACCAGCCGTTCCACCAGGTCGTCGCCCACTCGCTGGAGCGGACCATGCGGAGGTTCGGCCTGGAGTACCGCGAGGGCGACGGTCAGGCGGTGTACGAGGAGATCCCCACGTGGGGCCCCTACCCCGGGGTCACGGAGGCGCTGCGGCGCCTGGCCGAGGAGTACCCGCTGGTGATCGTGACGAACTCCGACGACGTGCATGCGAAGCGCCTCGTGGAGAACCTCCAGGCCCCGTTCGAGGTCGTGATCACCGCCGAGGAGATGGGCGTCTACAAGCCACGGCTCCGTGCGTTCGAGTACACGCTGGACAAGCTCGGCGTGGCACCCGACGAGATCGTGTGGGTCTCTGCGAGCCCGAAGTACGACCTGCGCACCGCCGCCGCCATAGGCATCAAGAACAAGGTGTACATGGACCGCGGCTTCGAGCACGACGAGCACTGGCTCGGCTACCAGCGGATCACCGACATCGCCGACCTGCCCGTCCTTCTCGGCCTGCCCCGCCCTTGACGGGAAAGGCGACCACGGGAGACAAGGCGACGGGAGCGGGGCGTCTCACCCTCCTCGTCAGCGATCACCCTCGGTTACTATGCTCACTTCACGCCGGAGGCCGGACGTAGTAAGGGGCGGGTGACCTGAGGGCATGCTGAGAGAGGTCACGGCGACCCGCTACGTCGCACCCCTGACGTCCGGCGGCTCCGTCCCCGGCATCGTCGAGGCCGACGACCTCGGCACCTACGTCGTGAAGTTCACCGGCTCCGCGCAGGGCCGCAAGGCGCTGGTCGCCGAGGTGATCGTGGGGGAGCTGGCCCGTGCCCTCGGCCTGCGCTTCCCCGAACTGGTGCTGGTGCACTTCGCCCCGGCGATCGCCCGGGACGAGCCGCATGAGGAGGTGCGGGACCTGCACGCGGCCAGCGCGGGCGTGAACCTCGGCATGGACTACCTGCCGGGCGCCCGGGACTTCACGCCGGAGATCGCGCAGGTCTTCCCCGTCGATCCCCTGGAGGCGGGGAGGATCGTCTGGCTCGACGCCCTGACCGTGAACGTGGACCGCACGGTGCACAGCTCCAACCTGATGGTCTGGCCCACCCTGGGCGTCGCACCTCCGCGCCTGTGGCTGATCGACCACGGTGCCGCGCTCGTCTTCCACCACCGCTGGGACGGCACCGATCCCGCCAAGGCCTACGACTTCCGGCACCACGCCCTCGGCCACTACGGGCCCGACGTGCGGGCCGCCGACGCCGAGCTCGCTCCCCGGGTGACCGAGGAGCTGCTGCGCCGGATCCTCGCGGAGGTCCCGGACGCCTGGCTCGCGGATGAACCGGGCTTCGCCGGCCCGCAGGAGGCACGCGAGGCGTACGTGGCGTACCTCCACGCGCGCGTGCGGGCCTCCGGGGCCTGGCTGCCCACCGACTTCCCCGGCCGCGAGGAGCTCGCCGCCGAGGAGGCGCGCCGGGCGGCGCGCAGCCGGCAAGGACGCCCCGCGTGGCTCCGGCAGGTCCCCGACCTGCACGGCAAGCCCGCGGCCGAACAGGATTGGTCGGTGCACCTCGGATGAGTGGCCGTGTCGAGATCGAGTACTGCACCCAGTGCCGCTGGCTGCCCCGCGCGGCCTGGCTGGCGCAGGAGCTGCTGACGACCTTCGAGTCCGAGCTGACGGAGCTGGCGCTGAAACCCGGCACGGGCGGGGTGTTCGTCGTCCGCGTCGGCGACGAGGTCGTCTGGGACCGCCGCGAGCAGGGCTTCCCCGAGCCGACGGCCGTGAAGCGGGCCGTACGCGACCGAGTGGCCCCGGAAAAACCCCTGGGCCACTCGGACAAGCCGTCCGCCGAACCGTCCGCGGACTGAGTGGTCAGCCCTTGAGCTGCTCGTACGCCGGCAGCGTCAGGAAGTCGGCGTAGTCCTCGTCGAGGGCGACCGTCAGCAGCAGGTCGTGCGCCTGCTGCCAGTTTCCGGCCGCGAAGGCCTCCTCGCCGATCTCGGCCTTGATGTTCGCCAGCTCCTCGGCGGCGACCTTGCGGGCCAGGTCGGCGGTGACCTGCTCGCCGTTGTCGAGGACGACGCCCGCGTTGATCCACTGCCAGATCTGGGAGCGGGAGATCTCGGCGGTGGCGGCGTCCTCCATCAGGTTGAAGATCGCGACCGCGCCGAGGCCGCGCAGCCAGGCCTCGATGTAACGGATGCCGACCTGCACGGCGTTCACCAGACCCGCGTACGTCGGCTTGGCGTCCAGCGAGTCGATCGCGATCAGGTCGGCCGCCTTGACGTCGACGTCCTCTCGCAGCCGGTCCTTCTGGTTGGGCTTGTCGCCCAGGACCTTGTCGAAGGACTCCATGGCGATCGGCACCAGGTCGGGGTGGGCGACCCAGGAGCCGTCGAAACCGTCGTTCGCCTCGCGGTCCTTGTCGGCGCGGACCTTCTCGAAGGCGACCTTGTTGACCTCCGCGTCCCGGCGGGACGGGATGAACGCCGCCATGCCGCCGATCGCGTGCGCGCCGCGCTTGTGGCAGGTGCGGACGAGGAGTTCGGTGTACGCGCGCATGAACGGGGCCGTCATCGTCACCGCGTTGCGGTCCGGCAGGACGAACCTGGCGCCGCCGTCCCGGAAGTTCTTGACGATGGAGAACAGGTAGTCCCAGCGGCCCGCGTTCAGCCCTGAGGCGTGGTCGCGCAGCTCGTAGAGGATCTCCTCCATCTCGTACGCGGCCGTGATCGTCTCGATCAGCACGGTCGCGCGCACGGTGCCCTGCGGGATGCCGAGGTAGTCCTGCGCGAAGACGAAGATCTCGTTCCAGAGGCGGGCCTCCAGGTGCGATTCCGTCTTGGGCAGGTAGAAGTACGGGCCCTTGCCCAGGCCCAGCAGGCGCTTGGCGTTGTGGAAGAAGTACAGGCCGAAGTCGACGAGCGCGCCGGGCACGGGGGTGCCGTCCGCGTCGACGAGGTGACGCTCGTTCAGGTGCCAGCCGCGCGGGCGCATGACGACCGTGGCGAGTTCCTCGTTCGCCTTCAGGGCGTACGACTTGCCCGACTTCGGGTCCGTGAAGTCGATGTTCCGCGTGTAGGCGTCGATCAGGTTGAGCTGGCCGAGGACCACGTTCTCCCAGGTCGGCGCGGAGGCGTCCTCGAAGTCCGCGAGCCACACCTTGGCGCCCGAGTTGAGGGCGTTGACGGTCATCTTGCGGTCGGTGGGGCCGGTGATCTCCACCCGCCGGTCGTTCAGGGCGTCGGGGGACGGGGCGACCTTCCAGGAGTCGTCGGCGCGGATCGCGGCGGTCTCCGGGAGGAAGTCGAGGGTGGAGGTGCGGGCGATCTCGGCGCGGCGCTCGGCGCGGCGGGCGAGGAGTTCGTCACGCCGGGGCGTGAACCGCCGGTGCAGCTCGGCCACGAAGGCGAGCGCCGCTTCGGTGAGGACCTCCTCCTGCCGGGGCAGGGGTTCGGCGTCGACGATGGCCAGCGGGGACGGCGCTGGTGCGGACATGAACGGTCACTTCCTTCAGCGAGCTGTGATGACGAGCCGGCGGTTCGGCACCGGGTGCCAGTCTTCCCGGATACGGCGGTTCGACGCCCGCGGGGGCCTCGGGCGCTTCTGAACAGTGGATACTAGTTTCCTCATAGTGGAAGTTCAATCATTTGTTGACGTCGAGATTCTCCGGGTCGAGGAAAGGTGGCGCTCCGTGCCACCCCGCTCACTCAAGGTGGGCCAGGTCGGCCTCGGTGTCGATGTCGAAGGGCCGGGCCACGTCCCCGCACTCGACGAGCGTGATCCCCGGCTCGCGCTCCTTCAGATAGGCGCGTGCCCCCCGGTCCCCGGTCGCAGTCGCCGCGACACCGGCCCAGTGGGCGGCGCCGAACAGCACCGGATGGCCGCGCACCCCGTCGTACGCGGCCGACACCAGCGACGTCTCGTCCTCGTACGCGGCGAGCACCCTGGCCACCGCCTCCGGGCCGATGCCGGGCTGGTCGACGAGCGAGACCAGGGCGGCCGTCGCGCCCGTACCCGCGAGCGAGTCCAGCCCGGCCCGCAGGGACGTCCCCATGCCCTGTTCCCAGCCGGGGTTGGAGACCAGTACGCATCCCGGCAGCACGGCCCGGGCCCGGACCTCGTCCTCCCGTGCGCCCAGTACGACGTGGACCCGCTCACAGCCGCCCTCACGCAACACCCGCACCGCGTGCTCCACGAGAGGGCGTCCCCGGTGGGTGAGCAGTGCCTTGGGGTGCCCGCCGAGACGCCGCCCGCCGCCGGCGGCCAGCAGTACTCCGGCAACCGCACCCGTCCTGTTCCGCGTCTCCCATGTCGTCATGGATCCTGCATACCGCACGACCTCGGGCTGGAAAGTCACGCAGCGAAACAAGTCGATGACGCAATGGACTGGCGCCTGGTGGCCCGCGTCGTTTACTGTCGCCCGCACCGACCGGCCGGGCGGCCGACCGGCGCCCGGTGTGGGGGACTTCGCGTCGGAAGGGCACGCGCACCACGGAGTGCGAGGGGGAGGACTGTGTTGCGGAGCGTTGAGCAAAGGCGGCAGGGGCCTGTGACCGGCGGCGGCGAGGATCCGCGCGTGACGGAGCTGCGCTCCGCCGTCGCCCGGCTGCGCCGCCGGCTCGCCGCGCATCCCGGCGAGTTCGCGGACCGGACCATCGCCGAGGAGGAACTGGCCGCACTGGACGCGATGGCGGCCGACGGCACCCCGGAGATCCCGCGGCTGCGCCGCTCCCTCCTGCTGATCGCGGGCGCGATCGGCTCGGTGAGCGCGCTCTCCCCGGAATTGACGGAGGTCCGCCACGCCGTCGACCTCTTCGGAGGGCCGGTGCGGGGGCAGGGCTAGAGCCGGGGCGCCCGTCCTGGCGTGAGACGCCTCGGTCCCTCCGGTCCGGCGGTGGGCGCGTGTCCGTCCGGTCCGGAGGTGGCCGGGTGCCCGGACGGGCGCGTCGGCGCTACGCGGGGTTCTGGGTTGCCAGGGCCTCGGACAGTTCGCCCGCGACCTGCTGGAGTACCGGGACGATCTTCTCCGTCGCCGCCTCCGTGACCCGGCCCGCCGGGCCGGAGATGGAGATGGCCGCGGCCGTGGGGGAGTCGGGCACCGAGACCGCCAGGCAGCGGACGCCGATCTCCTGCTCGTTGTCGTCGATCGCGTAGCCCTGCCGGCGCACGTCCTCCAGCGCCGCGAGGAACCCGTCGGGCGTCGTGATGGTCTTCTCCGTCGCGGCGGGCATGCCCGTACGGTTCAGCAGGGCGCGCACCTCCTCCGGCGGGAAACCGGCGAGCAGGGCCTTGCCCACACCCGTGGAGTGCGGCAGCACGCGCCGGCCGACCTCCGTGAACATCCGCATCGAGTGCTTCGACGGCACCTGTGCCACGTAGACGATCTCGTCCCCGTCCAGCAGCGCCATGTTCGCCGTCTCACCGGTCTCCTCGACCAGCCGGGCGAGATAGGGCCGCGCCCAGGTGCCCAGCAGCCGGGCGGCGGACTCGCCGAGGCGGATCAGGCGCGGGCCGAGCGCGTACCGGCGGTTGGACTGCTGCCGTACGTACCCGCAGGCCACCAGCGTGCGCATCAGACGGTGGATCGTGGGCAGCGGCAGCCCGCTGCTCGCGGACAGCTCGCTCAGGCCGACCTCGCCGCCCGCGTCCGCCATCCGTTCGAGCAGGTCGAAGGCGCGCTCCAGGGACTGGACCCCGCCGTTGGCGGAGGACCGGGCGGAGTCGGTGGTGCTGGCGCTGGACGTCGGCACGGCGCGTTCCTTTCGGGCTGGCGGAAGAGCAGAAGCCTACCCGGCAGTCGGTTGACTCCCCGCTTGTACGTAGTTACGTTCTGCGTACTGGAATTGTAATTCCGCTTTGTGGAAACGTTCAGGGTGGCCGCGTGGTGGGTGTAGTGGTCCAGTGTGCCCTTGACGGCACGGGAGAGGGGGTGAAGACTCCTTCAACAGAAAGTTGAATTCCGTTACGCGGAAGTAAACGGATGCAAGTGGACGCAAGTGGAAGTTAGGGGTTCGGGTGTCCGACGCTGAACTGGTGCTTCGCTCGACGCGTGTCATCACTCCCGAGGGGACCCGCGCCGCATCGGTCGCGGTCGCCGGCGGCACGATCACGGCCGTCCTGCCGTACGACGCGCCCGTACCGGAGACCGCCCGTCTGGAGGACCTGGGCGACCACGTCCTGCTGCCCGGCCTGGTCGACACCCACGTGCACGTCAACGACCCCGGCCGCACCGAGTGGGAGGGGTTCTGGACCGCCACCCGCGCCGCTGCGGCCGGCGGCATCACGACCCTCGTCGACATGCCCCTCAACTCCCTCCCGCCCACCACGACCGTCGCGCACCTGCGGACCAAGCAGCAGGTCGCCGCCGACAAGGCGCACATCGACATCGGCTTCTGGGGCGGCGCCCTGCCGGACAACGTCAAGGACCTGCGCCCGCTGCACGAGGCCGGCGTCTTCGGCTTCAAGGCGTTCCTGTCGCCGTCCGGAGTCGACGAGTTCCCGCACCTCGAACGGGACCCGCTCGCCCGCGCCATGGCCGAGATCGCCGCCTTCGACGGCCTCCTCATCGTGCACGCCGAGGACCCCCACCGCCTCGCCTCCGCTCCCCAGCAGCCCGGCCCCAGGTACGCCGACTTCCTCGCCTCCCGCCCGCGCGACGCCGAGGACACCGCCATCGCGCAGCTCATCCGCGAGGCCAAGGCCCTCCACGCGCGCGTGCACGTCCTGCACCTGTCCTCCAGCGACGCCCTGCCGATGATCGCCGAGGCGCGGGCGGAGGGCGTCCGCATCACCGTCGAGACCTGCCCCCACTACCTGACCCTCACCGCCGAGGAAGTCCCCGACGGCGCCAGCGAGTTCAAGTGCTGCCCGCCGATCCGCGAGGCCGCCAACCAGGACCTGCTCTGGCAGGCGCTGGCCGACGGCACCATCGACTGCGTCGTCACCGACCACTCCCCGTCCACGGCCGACCTGAAGACCGACGACTTCGCGACCGCCTGGGGCGGTATCTCCGGCCTCCAGCTGAGCCTGCCGGCGGTGTGGACCGAGGCCCGCAGGCGCGGGCACGGACTGGAGGACGTCGTCCGCTGGATGTCCACGCGGACGTCCGAACTCGTCGGGCTCGACGACCGCAAGGGCGCCATCGCGGCCGGCCGCGACGCCGACTTCGCCGTCCTCGCCCCCGACGAGACCTTCACCGTCGACCCGGCCTCCCTGCAGCACCGCAACCGCGTCACGGCCTACGCCGGCAAGACCCTGTACGGCGTCGTGAAGTCCACCTGGCTGCGCGGGCAGCGCATCGTCGCCGACGGCGACTTCACCGAACCGAAGGGGCGACTCCTCACCCGAACCAACTGATCCCCATCCCGGACTCGAAAGGCAGACCTGATCACCGTGACGGCGATTCCCAGCTTCACCGGCGACGCGAACCCCTACGGAGGCGGCGACCCGTACGCGGACTACCGCACCGCCGACTTCCCCTTCACGCAGTACGCCAACCTCGCCGACCGGCGTCTCGGCGCCGGTGTCATCGCCGCCAACGACGAGTTCTTCGCCCAGCGCGAGAACCTGCTGGTGCCCGAGCGCGCCGAGTTCGACCCCGAGCGCTTCGGGCACAAGGGCAAGATCATGGACGGCTGGGAGACGCGCCGCCGCCGGGGCGCGTCGGGGGAGCACCCGTGGCCGACCGCCGAGGACCACGACTGGGCGCTGGTCCGCCTCGGTGCCCCGGGCGTGGTCCGCGGGATCGTCGTCGACACCGCGCACTTCCGCGGCAACTACCCGCAGGCCGTGTCCATCGAAGGCACGTGCGTGCCGGGCTCCCCGTCGCCCGGGGAACTCCTCGGGGACGACGTGAAGTGGACGACCCTCGTGCCGCGCACCCCGGTCGGCGGCCACGCGGCGAACGGCTTCCCCGTCGCCGTCGAGCAGCGCTTCACCCACCTGCGGGTCAACCAGCACCCCGACGGCGGCATCGCCCGCCTGCGCGTGTACGGCGAGGTCGTCCCGGACCCCGCGTGGCTGGAGGTGCTGGGCACCTTCGACGTCGTCGCCCTGGAGAACGGCGGCCAGGTCGAGGACGCCTCCGACCGCTTCTACTCGCCCGCCACCAACACCATCCAGCCGGGCCGCTCCAGCAAGATGGACGACGGCTGGGAGACCCGGCGCCGCCGCGACCAGGGCCACGACTGGATCCGCTACCGGCTGGCCGCCCAGTCCGAGATCCGCGCCCTGGAGATCGACACCGCGTACCTCAAGGGCAACAGCGCCGGCTGGGCCGCGGTGTCCGTGCGCGACGGCGACGACGCCGAGTGGCGTGAGATCCTGCCCCGCACGCGCCTCCAGCCTGACACCAACCACCGCTTCGTCCTTCCGACCCCGGCCGTCGGCACGCACGCACGCGTGGACATCTTCCCGGACGGCGGCATCTCCCGACTGCGGCTGTTCGGCTCCCTGACGAACGACGGCACGAGGCGCCTCGCGGCACGACACCAGGAACTGGGGGGCTGAGCTTGTACCGCGCCGGGAACGCGCTGGTCTGATGGCGCCGGTCTCGCGCCGGTGCGCGCCGGGGGCGGCGGCGCTGGTGGCTTTGCGCCGGGGGCAGCGGCCGGACGGCGCTGGTAGCTCTGCACTGGGGGCGCGCCGGCCTGACGGCGCTGGTGGCTTTGCCCGAGGGGGTGTCGGTCTGACGGCGACGGTGGTTTCACGCCCGGGCGCGCCGGACCGGCGGCACCGAGGCCCTGCGCCCGGGAGCACCGGCCTGACGGCACAGGTGGCTTTGCCCCGGGGCGTGGTGGCCTGACGGCGCCGGTGGTCTCGCACCGGGGAGCACCAGCCTGACGGCACCGGTGGCCCTGCCCTAAGGGGCGCTGGCCCGATAGCTCCGGTGGCTTTGCACCAGGGCGGCGCTGGCCTGACGGCGCCGGTGGCTTGGCCCCGGGCACGCCGGCCGGACGGCACCGGTGGGCCCGCCCCAGGGGGCACCGGCCCGATGGCGTCGGTGGCGTCACACCCGGGGGGCGCAGCCTGCCAGCGGGTGGTTCGCACCCGGGAGCGTGCTGGCCTGACGGCGCCGGTGGCTTTGCCCAGGGGCCGCTCCGGCTTGACGGCGACGGTGGTTTCGCGCCCCGGGCGCGCCGGACCGGCGGCATCGGTGGCTTTGCGCCGGGGCGCGCCGGATCGACGGCACCCGGTGGGTCAGTCCCAGTGGGCGCCGGTCTGACGGCATCGGTGGCTTTGCGCCGGGGGCATGCATGACCGACGGCACCCGGTGGGTCAGTCCCTGTGGGCGCCGGTCTGACGGCATCGGTGGCTTTGCACCGGGGCGCGCCGGACCGACGGCACCCGGTGGGTCAGTCCCTGTGGGCGCCGGTCTGACGGCATCGGTGGCTTTGCGCCGGGGCGCGCCGGACCGACGGCACCCGGTGGGTCAGCCCCTGTGGGCGCCGGTCTGACGGCATCGGTGGCTTTGAGCCGGGGCGCGCCGGACCGACGGCACCCGGTGGGCTCGCCCCAGGGGCGCCGGTCTGACGGCGCCAGTGGCTTTGCACACCAGGGGGCGTCGACCCGACCGCACCCGTGCCCCCGGGGGACGCACCGGCCCGACCGCGCCGGTGCGCCCCCTGGTTCACGCCGCGTGTCCGCCGTCCACGGCGAGCTCCGCGCCCGTGACGTACGTCGCCCCCGCCAGGTACGCCACCATCGACGCCACCTCGTCCGCCGTGCCGAACCGCCCCAGCGCCGTCATCGCCGCCTGGCCGGCCGCGTACGGGCCGTCCGCCGGGTTCATGTCGGTGTCGATCGGACCGGGATGGACGAGGTTCGCCGTGATCCCGCGCTCGCCCAGCTCCCTGGCCAGGGCCTTGGTCAGACCGGCCAGGGCCGCCTTGCTCGTCGCGTAGAGCGTCCCGCCGGGCCCGGGTACGCGCTGGGCCATGCAACTGCCGATCGTGATGATCCGCCCGCCCTCGGGCATGCGCGCGGCGGCGGCCTGGGAGGTCAGGAAGACCCCGCGCACGTTGACGGCGAGGACCCGGTCCACGTCCGCGAGCGACAGGGACTCCAGCGGCCCGAGCACCCCGACGCCCGCGTTGTTCACCAGGACGTCGAGGCCGCCCAGCGCCTCGGCCGCCGCGGTCACGGCACCGGCCGCCTCGGCGGCGTCCGCCGCGTCCGCGCGTACCGCCACCGCCCGGCGCCCCAGCGCCTCCACGGCCCGTACGACCTCCTCGGCCGCCTCCTTGCCGTTCACATAGCCGACCGCCACGTCCGCGCCCTCCCGGGCCAGCCGCAGGGCCGTAGCCGCGCCGATGCCACGGCTCCCGCCGGTCACGAGAGCCACCTTGCCACCGAGATTTCCTTGAGAAGTGCCGAGATTTCCTTGAGAAGTCATGGGTCCATCCCAGCGGCGGGGCGGGCCCGACGCTGGCGGTGAACGGACGTCGACATGGGGCTCCGACGGCCCCGCACCGTAGGGAGCCGTACGGCCGGGCGATGAGTTGCGGAAGCCCACGGGGTCTGAACCGATGACAACAGACCCGACCGTTCCAGAAGAAGGGCACCCGCCATGGGCAAGCTCGTCTCCACCCTCTTCGTCACCCTCGACGGCGTCTACCAGGCCCCCGGCGGCCCGCACGAGGACACCCGCGGCGGCTTCACCCACGGCGGCTGGAGCTTCCCCTATGCCGACGAGGACTTCGGCCGGTTCATCAGCGAGGTCTTCACCCGCCCGCGTGCCTTCCTGCTCGGGCGCCGGACGTACGACATCTTCAGCACCTTCTGGCCGAAGGTGACCGATCCCGCCGACCCGGTCGCCTCACAACTCAACGCACTGCCGAAGTACGTCCCGTCCTCGACGCTCAAGGACCCCGGGTGGGCCGGCACCACCGTGCTCACCGGCGACCTCGCCAAGGAGGTCACGGCGCTGAAGGAGCGCACCGACGGCGAGATCCAGGTGCACGGCAGCGGCGCCCTCGTCCGGTCCCTGCTGACGCACGGCCTCGTCGACTCGCTCCACCTGCTGACCTTCCCGGTCGTGCTCGGCACCGGGTTCCGGCTGTTCCCGGAGGGCGCCGTACCGACAGCCTTCCGGCACGCCGGAGGCAGTGTCACCGGCACGGGCGTCTCGATCGCGACGTACGAGGTGGCGGGCCGCCCCCAGTACGGCGAGTACACGCTGCCGGAGAACGCGTAGCCGTCCGGCCAGGCGTCCTCGTCGCCCTGGTGAACAGCGCATGAGGGCGCATGAGGGCACCCGAGGGCAGGTTAACTTCCCGCGAACTCATCGGACTTGACGGGAAAATCTGCGCGCTTGTCATTGACATGCCACTGTCTACGCGCGTCATCATGTGCGCATGATTTTCCCCCCACGCGCCTCGCGGCTCGGCGCAGCAGCCGCCCTCCTGTCCGCGCTCCTCGTAGGCGGTACCGTCTCCGCCACCACGGCCGACGCGGCCCCCACCGCCGTCGGCAGCATCTGTTACAGCGACCTGCCGTCCCAGGCCCACGACACCCTCGACCTGATCGAGCAGGGCGGCCCCTTCCCGTTCGAGCAGGACGGCACCGTCTTCCAGAACCGGGAAGGCATCCTGCCGAGCCAGTCGTCCGGCTACTACCACGAGTACACGGTCATCACCCCGGGCTCCTCCACGCGCGGTGCGCGGCGCATCGTCACCGGTGAGGAAAACCGGGAGGACTACTACACGGCCGACCACTACGAGTCGTTCGACCTGGTCGACTACGGCTGTTGAGCCGGACGGCCGCGGCCGTGAACGCCGGGCCGGAGGCCCGCCCGTGTGCTCAGGCGGACTTCCGGCTCCCGGCCGCCGCGAACAGGGCGATGCCCAGCACGAGGAGGGCGACGCTCGCGTAGATCTCGTAGCCGTCGAGGAACCCCAGTCGTTGCACGAGGCCCCAGTTCCAGTCGGTGAACTCGTGTACCAGGCCCGCCACGCCCTGCACGAGGGCGAGGAAGCCGAGAATCTCCAGCACCTGCTTCATGGAAACAGCCTCGCCCCGCGGACCCCCCACCCGCATCGGCCGCGGGGCGGGCGCCCGCCGGACGGAAGTCCCTCTTCCGGCCCGGCCGGCCGCGCCGAAAGTCTGTGATGCGGTGACTTTGGTCGACGATTCCGGCCGGGGCGAGGTGAACGGGCCCGGCCCTGCGTAGATTTCTCGACCGTGAGTGGTGACGACGCGGGGCATGCCTCCCCGGTACTGGCGGGCGAGACACCTGCGCTGTTCACCGGGCGCAGATGGTTCATCCCCTCCGCCCTGCTGCACGAACTCGACCCCGACGCCGCGCGGGCCGGGCGACGGCCCCGGCGCACCGCCCGCGACTGGGTCGTCGACTTCTCCTGCTTCGTCCTGGCCGTGCTGGTGGGCGCGGTCGCCATAGAGGCGCTCAACGACAATCCCCATGTCCCGGAAGGGCTGGCCGTCGTCGACCAGTTGATCGGGGCGCTGGCCTGCGCGGCCGTCTGGCTGCGCCGCCGCTGGCCACTCGGGCTGGCCGTGGCGATGACGGTCGTCACCTTCGTCTCGGACACGGCGGGCGGGGCGGGGCTGATCGCCCTGTTCACCCTCGCCGTGCACCGCCCCTTCCGGTACGCGGCCTGGGTGGGCGGCATCAACGCGGCCATGACCCCGCTGTACTACTGGGTGCGGCCCGACGCGGACATCCCCTACCCGGTGAGCGTGGTCATCGCCGTACTGCTCACGGTGGCGATCGTCGGCTGGGGCATGTTCGTACGGGCCAAGCGGCAGCTCATGGTGAGCCTCAGGGACCGGGCCCGGCGGGCCGAGACGGAGGCCCGGCTGCGAGCCGAGCAGGCGCAGCGGCTCGCCCGTGAGGCCATCGCGCGGGAGATGCACGACGTGCTCGCGCACCGGCTGACCCTGCTGAGCGTGCACGCGGGCGCCCTGGAGTTCCGGCCCGACGCGCCCCCGGCGCAGACGGCGCGGGCGGCGGGTGTGATCCGGGAGAGCGCGCACGAGGCCCTTCAGGACCTGCGCGAGATCATCGGCGTCCTGCGGGCGGGGGAGCCGGACGACACGGGGCGGCCGCAGCCGACGCTGGCGGCGCTGGACACGCTGGTCACCGAGTCGCGTGAGGCCGGCATGAAGGTGGCCCTCGACCAGCGGGTCGACGACGCTGCCGCCGTTCCGTCGTCCGTCGGCCGCACCGCGTACCGGATCGCCCAGGAGGGCCTGACCAACGCCCGCAAGCACGCGCCCGGCACGGAGGTCACGGTGACCGTCACCGGCGGATCGGGCGCCGGGCTCACCGTCTCCGTGCACAACCCGCCCCCCGAGGGCGAGGTACCACCGGTCCCCGGCTCGGGCCAGGGCCTCATCGGCCTGACGGAACGGGCGACCCTGGCGGGCGGCCGCCTGGAACACGGCCACACGCCGGAGGGCGGGTTCGAGGTACGGGCGTGGCTGCCGTGGTGCTGAGGCGCGGCCTCGCGGCTCCTTCCCATGGCCCCCTGCCCTGAACGGAGTTGACTTGGCCGGGGGGATGGCTGATGTTTGTGCGGCCTTCAGCGCCGCGCGTAACGGAAGGAACCTGCACGTGAGTTTCGGGGGACCGACCAATCCGTACCAGCCGCCGGGGCCGCCGCCTTCGGTCAACGGCCCTTACGTACCACCGCATTACCTGCCGCTCCAGCCGGGCCCGGCACCGCACGGCTACCCGCACCCGCAGCCGTACCCGTACGTCCCCCAGCCGGGGCCGGGCAGCCGGGGCCCGGGGTGGGGTGGTGTGCGCGGTGGTGAATGGCCGTCCGTGCGTGCGCTGTTGCGGCAGGGGCAGCCGCGGATCTCCGGCTGCATGTGGCTGGTGCTGCTCGCTCCGTGCACCTGGTTCGCGGTCCTGCCGCTCATGCTGTGCTACTCGTTCGCGCGCTCGGCCCGCGTCCGGGCCCACCGGCTGTTCCCGCGCGCGCACGGGGCCGTCGACGACCGGCATGTGACGCGCGTGCAGAAGGTGCGGGCCTGGACTGCCGCCGCCATGTCCCTGCTGCTGCTCGCCGTGTACGGCAAACCGGAGGACGTCGCCGAAGTCCGGGAGCAGTACATGATGAGGCTGGTGGTCACCCCGCCCCTGCTGCTCCTGAGCGCCCCGGTCGTGATCGCGGTGCTGTTCCGGTGGGCGTCGGCGGAGACCAGATCGGCCATGCGGGTAAGGGTACGGGCGGCCCTGCGGTCCGCCGGCTGGTACGTCGGTGCCGTGACGGCCGTGCCCCTGCTCGGCGGGGTGATCGTCCTGCTCGGCCGGAACCGGACGCCCTCCTCCGCCTCGCCGGGCACCGTCCCCTGGCTGATCCTCGCGGCCGCCCTGCCCCTGGCCTGGCTCCTGTTCTCCGTGGGCTTCGCCACCGGCCCGGCCGTCCGCACCGGCTTCAACACCGCGGCCGTGCACGCCGCGCTCCCCGCCCTGCTGACCGGCACGCTGGTGTGGGAGTTCGCCGCCATCAGCCTGCTCGCGGGCGGCCTGCCGCCCGGGCCGCCGGCGATCCAGGCCCTCGCCGTCATCGGCGGTCCCGCCTCGGTGACGGCGGTGGTCCGGTGGGAGATCAGCCGCCTGCGCACCCGGTACGGGGTGGCGCTGCGCGCCTGAGCCCGCGGCCCCTCAACGCACCGCTACCCCCGAGGCGTTGGCGCGGACCACCGCGCCGCACGTCCGCGCCCCGCATCCGCCCCGACCGTGATTACGTGAGGCCCATGACTGCGATCAGACTGCTCCTCGTCGACGACGATCCGCTGGTGCGGGCCGGACTGTCCTTCATGCTGGGCGGAGCCGACGACGTCGAGATCGTCGGTGAGGCGGCCGACGGCGGCGAGGTGGAGGCGCTCGTGGACCGCACCCACCCGGACGTCGTGCTCATGGACATCCGGATGCCGACGGTGGACGGCCTCACGGCCACGGAGCGGCTGCGCGCCCGCAAGGAGGCCCCGCAGGTGGTGGTCCTCACCACCTTCCACGCCGACGAACAGGTCCTGCGAGCGCTGCGCGCGGGCGCCGCCGGATTCGTCCTCAAGGACACCCCGCCGGCCGAGATCCTCGCGGCGGTCCGCCGCGTCGCGGCCGGCGACCCGGTCCTGTCGCCCGCCGTCACCCGCCAGCTGATGCAGCACGCGGTCGGCACCGCCGCCGACACCCGCCGCACGCGGGCGCGGGAACGCATGGCCGCCCTCAACGACCGCGAGCGCGAGGTCGCCGTCGCGGTCGGCCGGGGCCTGTCCAACGCGGAGATCGCCGCCGGCCTCTTCATGAGCGTCGCCACGGTCAAGACGCACGTCTCCCGCATCCTGGCCAAGCTCGACCTCAACAACCGCGTCCAGATCGCACTGCTGGCGTACGACGCGGGCCTCCTGGAGGAGGACCAGAAGGACCACTGACCGCCCCCGGCCCGGCCCGCCCGCCCTGCCGTCCTGCCGTCCCGTCGGAGCCCGTCGGCCTGCCGTCCTGCCGTCCCGTCGGAGCCCGGCGGCCTGCTGGCCTGCCGTCACGTCGCCCGCTGCCCCGGCGGCCTGCTGGCCTGCCGTCACGTCGCCCGCTGCCCCGGCGGCCTGCTGGCCTGCCGTCACGTCGCCCGCCGCCCCGGCGGCCTGCTGGCCCGTCGTCACGTCGCCCGCCGTCCCGCTGGCCCGCTGGCGCGCTGGCCCGCCGCCCCGTCGGTCCGCCGTTGCCCGGCTCCGGCGCGCAGGGCCCGGCGTACGGCGGGTTCGACGTCGCCCATCCCGCCGGTCTGCCGTCCCGCCGGTCCGCTGGCCCACCTTTCCGCTGGCCCGCCGTCCCGCCGGTCCGCTGGCCGCTGGCCCGCCGTCCCGCCGGTCCGCTGGCCGCTGGCCCGCCGTCCCGCCGGCCTGCCGGTGCGCCTTCACGCCGCCCGCTGGCCCGGCGGCCTGCTGGCCCGTTGTCACGCCGTCCGTGCCGCCCGCGCCGCCCGCACTGGCCCGCCGTCCGCCGGCTCGCCGTCACCCGGCCTGTCGGCCCGCCGTCCGCCGGCTCGGCCGTCACCCGGCCTGTCGGCCCGCCGTCACCCCGGCCTGTCGGCCCGCCGTCATGCGAAGGCCGAGGCGGGCCCTCCGGGGATCTCCGCGAGGTGTACCGGCCTGCGGTCCCGGCGGGACAGCTCGCATGCCTCGGCGACGCGCAGCGCCTGCAGGGCCTCGCGCCCGTCGCACGGGTTGGCCCGCTCGCCCCGCACGACCTCGATGAACGCGTTGAGCTCCGCCTCGTAGGCGGGGCCGAAACGCTCCAGGAAGCCGGACCAGGGCTTGTCCGCGGCGGGCGGCCCGGTCGGCTCCGTGGACGCGATCGGCGTACGGTCGTCCAGGCCGACCACGATCTGGTCCAGCTCCCCGGCCAGCTCCATACGCACGTCGTAGCCGGCCCCGTTCAGCCGGGACCCGGTGACCGTGGCGAGCGTGCTGTCGTCGAGGGTGAGGAGCGCGGCACCGGTGTCGACGTCGCCCGCCTCGCGGAACATCGCGGGCCCGGCGTCGGACGCGGCCGCGTACACGTCCGCCACCTCCCGGCCCGTCACCCAGCGCAGCACGTCGAAGTCGTGGATCAGCGTGTCCCGGTACAGCCCGCCGGACACCGGCAGCCACGCGGCGGGCGGCGGCGCCTGGTCGCTGGTCAGCGCCCGCACGGTGTGCAGCCGTCCCAGCCGACCGGTGCGCACGGCCTCGCGCGCACCGGCGTAGCCCGTGTCGAAGCGGCGCTGGAAGCCCATCTGCAGCACCGTCCCGGCCGTCTCGACCTCCGCGATCGCGCTCAGGGTCCCCGGCAGATCCAGCGCGATGGGCTTCTCGCAGAACACCGGCAGGCCCGAGCGTGCTGCCCGACCGATCAGTTCGGCGTGGGCCGACGTCGCCGTCGTGATCACCACGGCGTCGACCCCCCAGCGGAAGATCTCCTCCACCCCCGGCGCGGCCGTCTCACCCAGCCGATGCGCCAGTTCCTGGGCCCGCGAGGTGTCCGCGTCCGTGAGGATCAGGGAGCCCACGTCGCGGTGCCGGCTGAGCGTGTTCGCGTGGATCGTGCCGATGCGGCCCGTACCGATGACGCCGATGCGCATGGAAACAAAGTGCGTGCGCAGCCCGCCCCTGTCAATCTGAATGTCCGGACAATCTGACTACACAACTTCCCGTCAACAACGCGCGGAGCTACGCTCGGCCCGTGCCGAAACCAGAAGTGGACCCGACCGTGCAGCTCGAGCTGAGCGTGGACCGCAGCTCTCCCGTGCCGTTGTACTTCCAGCTGTCCCAGCAGCTGGAGGCCGCGATCGAGCACGGCACGCTGACGCCAGGCAGTCTGCTGGGCAACGAGATCGAACTCGCCGCCCGGCTCGGCCTGTCCCGGCCGACCGTCCGCCAGGCCATCCAGTCGCTCGTCGACAAGGGCCTCCTCGTCCGCCGCCGCGGCGTGGGCACCCAGGTCGTGCACAGCCAGGTCAAGCGCCCGCTGGAGCTCAGCAGCCTCTACGACGACCTGGAGGCGGCGGGCCAGCGCCCGGCCACCAAGGTCCTCGTCAACACGCTCGTCCCCGCCTCCGCCGAGGTCGCCGCCGCACTGAACGTCGCCGAGGACAGCGACGTCCACCGCGTGGAACGCCTCCGCCTCGCCCACGGCGAGCCCATGGCCTACCTCTGCAACTTCCTGCCCCCCGGCCTCATCGACCTCGACACCGCCCAGCTGGAGACGACAGGTCTGTACCGCCTGATGCGCGCGGCGGGCATCACTCTGCACAGCGCCCGCCAGTCGATCGGCGCGAGGGCGGCGACGACGGTGGAGGCGGAACGGCTGGCGGAGGAGACGGGGGCTCCGCTGCTCACCATGCAACGCGTCACGTTCGACGACACGGGCCGTGCGGTCGAGTACGGCACGCATACGTACCGTCCGACGCGCTATTCCTTCGAATTCCAGTTGCTGGTGCGTACTTAAGGGCGGGGCTGTATCGATGTGCGGCTCCGCCGCGTGGGCGCGACGAGCCCCCACCGGCCCGCACCCGGCGACGATCCGCACCACCCCTCTGCTCCGCACCCTGCCTCCCCGTGAGGCAGAATCGGCGGCGATGAGCACCTACCGCGACTTCACCGCCCCCATCGGCTCCCGCCGTGCCACCGTGCTCCGCACCGTCGGCACCCGGGAGCGCCGCTCACACCTGACGGCACCCCGCGTGCCGACGGTCGGCATCGACATCGGCGGTACGAAGGTGATGGCGGGCGTCGTCGACGCCGACGGCAACATCCTGGAGAAGGTCCGCACGGAGACGCCGGACAAGTCCAAGAGCCCCAAGGCCGTCGAGGACACCATCGCCGAGCTGGTCCTGGACCTCTCGGACCGGCACGACGTGCACGCCGTCGGCATCGGCGCGGCCGGCTGGGTCGACGCCGACCGCAACCGCGTGCTGTTCGCCCCCCACCTGTCCTGGCGCAACGAACCCCTGAGGGACCGCCTCGCCAGCCGCCTGTCGGTCCCGGTCCTCGTGGACAACGACGCCAACACCGCGGCATGGGCCGAGTGGCGCTTCGGCGCCGGCCGCGGCGAGGACCACCTGGTCATGATCACGCTGGGCACCGGCATCGGCGGCGCGATCCTGGAGGACGGGCAGGTCAAGCGCGGCAAGTACGGCGTGGCCGGCGAGTTCGGCCACATGCAGGTCGTGCCCGGCGGCCACCGCTGCCCGTGCGGCAACCGCGGCTGCTGGGAGCAGTACAGCTCCGGGAACGCCCTGGTCCGTGAGGCGCGCGAGCTGGCCGCGGCGGACTCGCCGGTGGCGTACGGGATCATCGAGCACGTCAAGGGCAACATCGGCGACATCACCGGTCCGATGATCACCGAGCTGGCCCGCGAGGGTGACGCCATGTGCATCGAGCTGCTCCAGGACATCGGCCAGTGGCTCGGCGTCGGCATCGCCAACCTCGCGGCCGCCCTCGACCCCTCCTGCTTCGTCATCGGCGGCGGTGTCTCGGCCGCCGACGACCTGCTGATCGGCCCCGCGCGGGACGCCTTCCGCAGGCATCTGACCGGCCGCGGCTACCGCCCCGAGGCCCGTATCGCCCGGGCCCAGCTCGGCCCCGAGGCCGGCATGGTCGGCGCCGCCGACCTGGCCCGGCTGGTCGCCCGCCGCTTCCGGCGCGCCAAGCGCCGCCGCGTGGAGCGCTACGAGCGCTACGAGCGGTACGCGCAGTCCCTCCGCAGTACCCAGGAGACGCCGTGACCGCCTCCCTGCCGCACCAGGGTTCGTGGCCGGACGGCGAGGAACGTCCGGCCGAGGACCACCGCCACATGATCCGCCGCAGGGCGCTCACCCTGCTGATCATCGTGCTGCTCATCGGCGTTCCGGCCGGCTACCTGGTGATCTCCGCGAACCAGAGCCGCGACAGCGGCAAGGACAAGGAGGCCAAGTACTCGGCGACCGGCCTGACCGCGGGCTGGCCGTCCAAGCTCCAGCGCCGGATCTACCAGGTGCCCGTCCCGCACCCGGCCTGGCACGTGGCGTACTACGAGACCAACAACTGGAAGACCAGCCGCCTGTACGCCCAGTTCGAGACCAACGCGGCCGGCCTGGACGCCTATCTGACGGGCCTGGGCGTGACCCGGAAGGATCTGGAGAAGGGGCACATCACCATCGGCGCCCGCGACCGCAAGATCACCGGCTGGAAGTTCCCCGAGGGCGACTCGTGGTACGGCTTCGTCCACCGCCAGAAGAACCCCGCGCCCACGCACGACGTGGTGGTCGACCTGTCCAACCCCGCGTATCCCTGGGTGTACGTCGTCTCCCGGACCGTGCCCTGACCCTCGACCCGGCCCGGGCGGCACGGCCGCCGGGGCCGATTGTCAGACCCCGCCCGTAGAGTCGGAGACAACTGATCCGACATGCGGGCGGGAGGTGACAGGACGTATGGGTGACACGGCTGCGGTGGCCGAGCGCGCGGGGGACGCGACGGTCCCGGTCCGGCTCCCGGCCGTCTTCCTGCCCGCACCCCTCCCGCGCGACGGGCGCATCGCCTTCTGGGACCCCGAAGGGGAGCCCCTGCCCGCAGAGGTCACAGAGCTCACCGACAACACCGAACTCACGGTCGTACGACGGCACGGCGCCGCGATCCGGCGGCGGGCCACCCCGGCGCTGTCCCTCCCGCTGGACGAGGCCCTGCCGCTCCTGGTGCGCGCCCGGCACGACCCCGCGGCGCACCCCGCCACCGCCTGCTGGGGAGCCGCCGCCCTGCACGCCCTGCGGCTCACCGCGCGCGGCCGGCTGCTGCCCGGCCTGACCCCCACGGGCCACGACGCCTGGCGCGCCGGCCCCCTGGACCCGGACGACATCGCGCACCTGCGCGCGGTCGCCGCCGCCCTGCCCTACGAGGGACACGCCGTCCCACTGCCCGGCCCGGGCCCGATCCGCCTCCCCGAACCGGAAGCGCTGGTCCGCGCCTTCCTCGACGCGGTCGCCGACACCCTGCCGCGCACCCCGGCCGCACCCCACGCCACCGGCAGACCCTTCGCGGCCCGCGACGCCCAGCATCTGCCCGACGCCCACGACTGGGCCGCCGAGGTCGCCGCCGGCATGGACGCCGGCGTGCGGATCTCACTCCGGCTGGACCTCTCGGCGTACGACCTGTTCGACGACGCCCTAGACGGCGGCGCACGCAGCGCCGGCGCCGCGGTCGTCCAGGTGCACAGCCTCGCCGACCCCACCCTCGTCGCCGACGCGGCGGCGCTGTGGGCGGGCGAGGCGGACGACGCCTTCGGCCCGCGCGCCCGGGTGGACGCGGCCCTCGCCGTCCGCCGCGCGGCCCGGGTCTGGCCCCCGCTCGACCGGCTCGGCGACCAGGACGTGCCCGACGTGCTGGCGCTGACCGAGGAGGAGCTGAGCGACCTGCTCGGTGTCGCGGCCACCCGGCTCGCCGCGGCCGGCGTCGCCGTGCACTGGCCCAGGGACCTGGCCCAGGACCTCTCGGCAGCGGCGGTGGTCCGGCCGGCCCCCGGCTCGGCGACCGACGGCACCGGCTTCTTCGAGAGCGAGGATCTCCTCCAGTTCCGCTGGCAGCTGGCGCTCGGCGGCGACCCGCTCACCGAGAGCGAGATGGACGCCCTCGCCGAGGCCCACCGTCCGGTCGTCCGGCTGCGCGACCAGTGGGTGCTGGTCGACCCGGCCCTCGTCCGCAAGGCCCGTAAGCGGGACCTGGGACTGCTCGACCCGGTCGACGCGCTGTCCGTCGCCCTCACCGGCACCGCCGACGTGGACGGCGAGACGGTCGAGGCCGTACCGGCCGGCGCGCTGGCCACCCTGCGCGACCGCCTCACCGCGGGAGTACCCCCGGCCGCACCGCCGCCCGGCCTGCACGCCACCCTCCGCGACTACCAGCTGCGGGGCCTGGCCTGGCTCGACCTGATGACCTCCCTCGGCCTCGGCGGCTGCCTCGCCGACGACATGGGCCTCGGCAAGACCGTCACCCTCATCGCCCTGCACCTGAAGCGGGCCCGCCGCGAGCCGACCCTGGTGGTCTGCCCGGCCTCGCTGCTGGGCAACTGGCAGCGGGAGATCACCCGCTTCGCACCGGGCGTCCTCGTCCGCCGCTTCCACGGCCCGGACCGCAGCCTGGACGGCCTGGACGGCGGCTTCGTCCTCACCACGTACGGCACGATGCGCTCCGCCGCCCCCGCCCTGGCCGGGCAGGCGTGGGGCATGGTCGTCGCCGACGAGGCGCAGCACGTCAAGAACCCCTACTCGGCCACGGCCAAGGCGCTGCGCACGATCCCGTCCCCCGCACGCGTGGCCCTGACCGGCACACCCGTCGAGAACAACCTGTCGGAGCTGTGGGCGCTGCTCGACTGGACCACCCCGGGCCTCCTCGGCCCGCTGAAGTCCTTCCGCGCCCGGCACGCCCGGGCCGTGGAGAACGGCGAGGGCGAGGAGGCGGTGGAGCGCCTGGCCCGCCTGGTCCGGCCCTTCCTGCTGCGCCGGAAGAAGTCCGACCCGGGCATCGTCCCCGAGCTGCCGCCCAAGACGGAGACGGACCACCCGGTGCCGCTCACCCGCGAACAGGGCGCGCTGTACGAGGCGGTGGTCCGCGAGTCGATGCTCGCCATCGAGACCGCCGAGGGCATGGCGCGCCGGGGCCTGGTGCTGAAGCTCCTGACGTCGCTGAAGCAGATCTGCAACCACCCGGCGCTGTACCTGAAGGAGGAGCCCGCCCGGGCCTCCGGCGACCGGCTCGCCGCCCGCTCCGGCAAACTCGCCCTGCTGGACGAGCTGTTGGACACGCTGCTCGCCGAGGACGGATCCGCCCTGGTCTTCACCCAGTACGTGGGGATGGCCCGTCTGATCACCTCCCACCTGGCCACCCGGGCGGTCCCGGTCGACCTCCTCCACGGCGGCACGCCGGTCCCGGAGCGGGAGCGCATGGTCGACCGCTTCCAGGCCGGCTCGACCCCGGTCCTGGTGCTGTCCCTCAAGGCGGCGGGCACCGGCCTCAACCTCACCCGCGCGGGTCACGTCGTGCACTTCGACCGCTGGTGGAACCCGGCCGTCGAGGAACAGGCCACCGACCGCGCCTACCGCATCGGCCAGACCCAGCCCGTCCAGGTCCACCGCCTCATCACCGAGGGCACGATCGAGGACCGCATCGCCGAGATGCTCCAGGCCAAGCGAGCCCTCGCCGACGCGATCCTCGGCTCCGGCGAGTCGGCCCTCACCGAGCTGACGGACCGGGAGCTGTCCGACCTGGTCTCCCTGCGGAGCACGCCATGACGTCCCGCCCGGCCGACGAGGCCCGCCGGGCCCTGCGGGCGGCCCGCGAACGGGCGGCGTCCGACCCGCACCCGGCACCGGCTTCCCGTCCCGCGCCCTCTCCGGCCCCGGCACCCGTCGGGCAGGAGGCCCCCCAACCGGCGGACGTCGCCCGTGAGGCACTGCGAAGGGCCGTGTCCGAGCACCGGGGCGCGGGCCCGGCGAGGGACATGGGCGCGCTCCGGGACGCGGATGCCGAGGTGCTCGCCGATCAGCCGGAAGACGCCGCGCGGGACACGCCGGGACCCACGGAACCGGACGGCTCCGACCACCGGGGCGAGACCGGGGAGGCCCCCACCCCGACGGACTCGGCCGGCCCTCCCACCGGCGAGGAGGACCAACCCGCCGCCCCACGCGAGAGCACGGCGACCGCTCCCTCGGGCGGCACCGACCAGCCGGCCCGCCGCGCGGCGGACATCGCACGCGAGGCGCTGCGCGCCGCCCGGGAGGACGCGCGGCGGGCACGGCAGGAGACGGAGAGCGAAGGGGCCCGGCGCCGGCGCGGGACACGGCAGAGGCGTGTGGACGAGCGGGCGGCGGCCCTCCGCCGGACGCGCGAAGACGCCGTCGGCGGGGAAGCGCGTGACGTACGGCAAGTGCTGTCCGAGACCTTCCGGATGCCGGCGGCGGACCCCGGCGGGACGCCCGAGGCCCCGGACGAGACCGGCCATGAGGACTCGCCCTCACCCGGCCCCGGCATCCCCGACGCCGCGAGCACCGTGCCACCCCATGCCCCCACCCGCTCTACCACCATGCCCCCGACCCCCCGCACTCCTGGCACCCTCCACAGCCCCCTGGCCCCCCACTCCATGGCCGCTCCCGACCGCGACAACGAACTCCGCCGCACCTTCCCGGCCTTCCCGCCCCGCGACCCGGACGGCAAGGGCTTCGCCGGGAGCTGGTGGGGGAACGCGTGGGTCGCCGCGCTGGAGCAGGGCGCGCTGGACGCCAAGCGGCTGGAGCGCGGGCGGGGTTACGCCGGGCAGGGGCATGTCGACGCCATCACCGTGACGCCCGGCCAGGTGCTGGCGTACGTGCGGGGCAGCCGTCCGCGCCCGTACCGCGTGCAGGTGCGGCTGCGCACGCTCGACGACGCCGACTGGGAGCGGTTCCTGGACGCCGCCGCCGACCGGCCCGGCCACATCGCGGCCCTCCTCGACAGGGAGATGCCCCAATCCCTCGCGGACTGCGGCGTGCCCCTGCTGCCGGGCCCGGGCGATCTGGAACCGCGGTGCAGCTGCCCCGACCGGGGCCACCCCTGCAAGCACGCCGCCGCCCTCTGCTACCAGACCGCGCGGCTGCTCGACGCCGACCCCTTCGTCCTGCTCCTGCTGCGCGGCCGGGGCGAACGCGAGCTGCTGGACGCGCTGTCCCGGCTGAGTGCCACCCGTGCGGCGCGCGCCGCCCAGGACAAGGGACCGGCGCCGCTCCCCGGAGTGCGGGCCAGTGACGTTCTCACGCCGCGCGCCCTCCCGCCCCTGCCGGCGCCGCTGCCCCCGCCCCCGCAGCCCGAGCAGCCCCCGGCCTACCCGGCGGCCCCGGGCGGCCCGGACCCGTTCGCACTGGACCAGTTGGCCACGGACGCCGCCGCACGGGCCCACGCGCTGCTCACCACGGGCCGTGACCCGGTCGGGCAGCTGACGCTCTGGGAGGACGCGGTCCGCCTGGCCGCGGCCCGCCCCGGCTCGGGGCTCACCGCGGGCACCCGGGCGCTCTACTCCTCCCTCGCCGCCGCGGCGGGCCGCACCCCGTCCGAGCTGGCCCGCGCGGTCGCCGCCTGGCGCCAGGGCGGACCAGAGGGCCTCGCCGTACTGGAGGAGCCGTGGGATCCGCCGGCCGGCCGGTTCGACCGGGCCCGTCCGCTGCTCCTCGCCGCCGACCTGCCCGCCTTCCGCCCCTGGCGCAACCACCTCACCCACCCCCAGGGCCATGTCCAGCTCCGCCTGGGCCGCGACGGCCTGTGGTACGCCTACGAGTCCGAACCGGGCCAGGAGGACTGGTGGCCCCGGGGCACCCCCGACCTGGACCCGGTCGGCGCCCTGACGGGCCTGGGCATACCGAGCGACCTCTGAGACGCAGCGGTCCGCTCCGCTCCGTGACAGGTCACCCGGGGGACCCCGCAGGCAAACGATCAGCCGACCGGGACCATGCCGTACCCAACCGCCTCGGCGGACGGCCCCGTTATGGAGAGCGGGGCCGTGCCGCGGCCCCCGCCGCAGCAGGGAAGACGTCGCTGATGTGCCGGACGCGTGCGATCAGTCGCGGCCCATGGCCGCGCGGACGGCGTCGCGCGTGCGGTCCATCAGCGCGGCGACGGGGCCGAGCGCCATGTTGGCCGGGGCGGACTCCACGCCCGGATGGGGCCGGGTGGGCGCCATGGCCTCGGCTGCCTTCACACCCTTGGCCAGGGAGGCGAGTGTCGCGGTGTCGGCGCTGCGCCGGATGTGGATGAACTCGTAGCGTTCCTCCGCGCGGGCGTGTTCCTGGACGTCGGCTCGCAGGGCCAGCAGCCGCGGCAGGAACTTGGGGTCGCCGGTGTCCATCTCGTCCAGGTCGCTCAGCGTCTCCTTGGCCGACCGCTCCTCTTCGAGGCGGGCCGCGACCACGTCCTCGCCGCCGGTGACCTTGCGGCGGACGAACGGGTGCACCACCTCTTCCTCCGCCGTCTCATGGACGGCGAGGAGCCGTACCAGGCGGCGGAAGGCGTCCTGCCGGGCGTCGCCCTCGGTGGCCTCGACCTCGTCGAAGAGGTTGCGGATGTCCCCGTGCTGGCGCATGAGCAGGGCCACCACGTCGACGTCCGCGGAGGCGTCGTCGCCGGCCTGCGGAGTGTGCTGTTCGGACATGACCGCCCTCCTCACTTCTCGCGCAGGGCGGGGTCGGGGTGTTCGCCCTCGGTCTCGACGCGGTACTCCCGCCCGAACATCTCGCCGTGCTGCGTCATCACCCGTTCGCTGGGCGGCGCCTCACCGCCGTGGAGCTGCTCCTGCATCTTCTCGAACCGCTCGTGTGCCTCCCGGACGTATCCGGCGCCGAGAGTCGTCAGATCGATCTGCGTGTCCAGCAGGTCCCGCAGGTATGCCTTGTTCGGCTCGAAGGTCAGCACGTCGGGCAACCGCGGCGCGAGCACCGACTCCGGGTCGCGCCCGTCGTGACGGCGCATCAGGTCGCAGGCGATGTGCAGGTGCTCCAGTTCCTGGTTCAGGTGCAGCTCCCAGATCGCCTTCACCTTGGGGTCGCTCTCCTGCTCCATGAAGGAGTAGTAGAGGTAGCACTCGTTGTACTCGTGGTTGACGAGCTGCTCCCACCACGTCTCACCCGGGTCGACGAGCGACTCGTAGTGCGTGACGTGCTCCTCCTCGATGAGCCCGATCTCCTGGTAGAGCTGGCGGGCGATCGGCTCCATGTAGGTGGGGCCGGTGTTCATGTAGAAGTTCATGGTCTGCTGCTCCGCCGACATGATCGTCAGCGCGTGCAGCTTGGACAGCGGGTTCGTCTCGTCCTTGGCGTAGGGGTCGCGGACGTTGTCGGCCGGGTGACGGTGGTGGTACTTCGTCGGCCGGCCGGGCATGACCTCGGTCAGGCCTTCGACGATCGCGTCCGCCTTGCGGTGCTCGATCATCTCGTACAGGTTCGCGTACCGGTACAGGTGGTCGAAGTCCTCCAGCACGCCGAACTGGTACGCCTGCTTCAGGTACGGGTCCGGCTCCATGCGGGCGACCCAGGCGGTGAGGTCCACGGCCACCTGCTCGTAGGCGATCGTCGTCTCGAGCACCGACGACACGCCGGGCAGCAGCCAGTTCACCGCCTTCTGCTGCTGCGCCTCGATGTAGCGCGTCTGGGCCAGCTGCCGTTTCACCTCGGGATCGACGGTGTTGCGGGCCAGTTGGTGGCTGAACATGATCGCCTCGACCTCGATGCCGTTCATCGTGATGATCCGGCAGCGGGTGTAGGGGTCGCAGTGATCGGGGTCGATCGGAGCCACGTCGAGCTCGCGCCAGTTCCTGATCTGACGGTCCAGCGGGATACCGCGCTGTTCCAGGGGGTTGAAGGTCACTGTGCCTCCAAGGGGGGTTTGGTGCCTACGCAGGTCCCCCACGACGAGGAGATCACTCTCCGCTAAGGGGGATGAGTGCCGGCCAATGCTTGACCTCATGGGCCCCGGGCAGCGGCTCCCGCGCCGAACCGCCCCCGCGGCGGCACTCGACCAGCGGCACCTTCGGAGAGGGTGCCGGCGCCCGGGCGAGGTCGCACCCGGTGGGCTGTCCGTCGCGCGGCGGACCCGCTCGGCCGGTGCGGCTCACGCGCCGACCAGCAGGTCGCTCTCCTGTACGGCCGCCATGGACAGCGTCTTGTACCCGACCTGCTCGAACAGCACGACGAGGCGGTCCTCCTCCACGCGCACGACCGTGCCCGTGCCCCATTCGGCGTGACGGACCCTGTCGTGCGGCTCGTACGGCGCACCGGCCCCCGACGCCGTGGAGGAGGCCCGCTGCCCGAACCGCGCGGCGCCTGCCCTCGACGGCCAGGGGTCCGGCCTCTTCCAGCAGGATGGGCAGGTCGGTGGTCTTCCGGCGGGACAGGCCGCAGAGCTGCGCCACCCGGTTGCCGCTGTGCGGGACGTCCTTGCCGAGCAGCGAACGCGGAGGTGGCCACCACGACGGCGGGCCGGCCGGCCAGGAAGCCTCGTGGATCCGCCGCCGTTCCGCCGCCTTCATCCCCGCGTGCAGACCTCGGCGTCGACGCAGTCCTGGCGCAGCCGCGCCGCATGGGTTTCAGCGTCCTTGCGGGTGGCCGTGTAGTGGATGCCCGGGGCGCGTGCTCCGGCCGCCCAGTGTGAGACGGCGACACGTCTGGCGGCATCGACGGGCGGCCCAGGCGTTCGGCCGCCTCCCACCGGCCCAGGTAGTCGGGGCGGAAGTCGTGTCCCCACACGGAGACGCAGTGGGCCTTGTCGACGAGGAACAGCGCGGGGTCCAGCTCACGCATCCACTGCAGCGCACTGTCCTTGGCCGGCTGCTCCGGGGACAGGAACAGGCCTCAGCTCACTCCAGCCGAAGCGCTCCCGGGCGGCGCGGCGCAGCTCCCCGGTCCGGTCGTGCCCGCACGCGTCCGCCCGGACCTTCGGGCTCCGCGTGCGCCGGGTCATGGCACGAAGCCGCCTTCACGGCCCCGAGACCCTCTCGCCGGCCCGGTCCGGGTTGCCGGGCCGGGCCGGCGAGAGGGTCCCCGCCGCCCGGCCCCGTGCGGTCGCGGCCGACCGTCACCAGGGACCCCGGGCGCCGAGGGAGTCCGCACCATGAACTGGGTCGTCAGGCGCGTCGCCGTGCCCACAGTGGGGTGACGAATGCGATGAGGACGGCCGCGATGCCGACCTGGAAGACGTGGCGGATCCAGTCGATACCGCCGGTGTCGCGCACCCCGAACGCGGTGGCGAGCGCGTTGCCGGCGACGGCGCCGACGATACCCATGAGGACCGTCAGCCACAGGGGGATGGGCTGACGTCCGGGAACAACGAGCTTGGCCAGCAGGCCGATGATGAGCCCAGCGATGATCGCCCACAGGAACGACACGACAACTCCTTCCGTTCGTTGCCCTTTTCGGGCACGACTCCGTGTTCCCGCCGAAAGCCGCCATAAGCCTTGTCCGTCACACGGCCCTGCACGCCGGTCAGGGGCCGCGATGCGAGGAGCCGCGGTCCGATCCTTTCGGCCACCGGAGTGAAGTGCTGAAACACCGTGAGGTCCTGGGTGCGGGGGCGTGGCAGGTATCCGTGCTGGGCGGCGCCGGTGGAGTGCCGGACGGAGCCGGTGGGCACCCGGCCCCGGAACGACACCGGCCTCAGAACGACAAAGGACTGGAGAACCCATGGGACACGGCGGAAACGTCATCCAGGAACTGACGGCTGATCACCGCGAGGTGGACGACCTCTTCGCGCAGATCGAAGCACTGCCCGGGGCCGACGAGCAGCGGCGCGACCTGGCGGACCGGCTCACCATGGAGCTGATCCGGCACTCGGTGGCCGAGGAGGAGTACCTGTATCCGGCGGTGCGCCGGTACGTCGATGGGGGAGACGACCTCGCCGACAAGGAGATCGCCGACCACGCCGAAGTCGAGCGCATGCTCAAGGAACTCGAGGGCTGCCGACCCGGTGACGGGCGTTTCGACACGCTGATCCTGCGGCTGAAGAACTCCGTCACGGCGCACGTCAGCGACGAGGAGAACCGGCTCTTCCCGATGCTGGCCGACGTCTGCTCCGCCGAGGCCCTGGACGAGCTCGGTGAGAAGGTCCGCTCGGCCAAGGAGCACGCTCCGACCCGTCCGCACCCGTCCGCGCCGGACACCCCGCCCGCGAACAAACTCCTCGCGCCCGGTGCGGGCATGGTCGACCGCCTGCGCGACATGCTCACCGGACGCGGAAAGCAGGGCTGACAGGACCGGCTCGGACGGACAGGGCCCGGGGCCGCACGGGAGGCGGGATGTCAGGACGGTGGTACGGCCCCGGCACGGTGGCGGTGGTGGTGGTCCTCGGCATGACCGGCGCCTGCGGAACGCCGTCGGAGCGGCGCGACGGCGTCACGGCACAAGTGACGCGCTTCGAGCGGGCCCTGGACGCCGGGCAGCGGGGACGACTGTGCGCCGCCCTCGCACCGGCCACCAGGGAGGAACTCGAGCAGTCGGCCAAGCGCCGCTGCGCCCGGGCGATCGGCGAGCAGAGCCTTCCGTCGGCGGGCGCCGTACGCCGCGTCGACGTCTACGGTGAACAGGCCCGGGTGGTGCTGGACCGAGACACCGTCTTCCTGGCGCACTTTCCCACGGGGTGGAAGGTCACCGCGGCCGGATGCCGGCCCCGGCCGCAGCGCCCGTACCAGTGCGAGCTCAAGGGCGGGTGAGAAGACCGTGAGGACGTTGTTCGCCGGAACTCTGCTCGTGATCGTGGCCGGCCTGGCGTACTTCATGGCGCTGGGACTGATGCACCGGTGACCCCCGCGTCGGAGCACGGCGGGGACAGCGCACCGCCTCGGCGTCGTGTGCGGCGCTTCCTCCGCCACAACGGTCTCGGTCTCTTCTTCCTGACCACGTTTCTGCTCGCCCTCGCCGGACAGGCCGTGGCCGGACACGCGGAGTTCAACAACCAGATCGTCTCGGACGGCATGGCGCCCCTCGACTTCGGTGCCTACCTCGCGTCGTCGGACTTCGCCGTCGACGTCACGGAGAACTGGCAGTCGGAATACCTGCAGTTCTTCCTCTACATCTTCGCCACCGTCTGGCTGCTGCAACGCGGTTCACCGGAGTCCAAGGAACTGGACAGGGCCGGTACCGAGTCCGACAAGGACCAGATGGTGGGGCGTCACGCCACGGAGGAATCTCCGCGCTGGGCCGCGGCCAGGGACTGGCGGGGCCTGGTGTACTCCCGCTCCCTGGGGCTGGTGATGGGCGCCGTCTTCCTGCTGTCCTGGCTGACCCAGTCCGTCACCGGTGTCGCCGCCTACAACGAGGAGCAACTGCGCCGGCTGCAAGCCCCCGTCAGCTGGGCGGAGTACCTGTCGGCTGCGGACTTCTGGAGCCGGACCCTGCAGAACTGGCAGTCCGAACTCCTGGCCGTCGCCTCCATGGCCGTCCTCTCCATCTACCTGAGGCAGCGCGGATCGCCGGAGTCCAAGCCCGTGGGCGCGTCCGACTCCGCCACCGGCGTGGAGGGCTGAGCACTTCGGTGGAGGCGGCGAGCCCGGTGTGCGAGGGAGGTGGGCGGGTACCGACACGACAGAGCTTGAATGGCTGGAGGTCGGGATGCGTCTTTTCCACAGCCGCCCCACCGACCCCGGGTACCGCCGCCTGCGCCACGGACGCGGCTTCCGCTACCTGGACACCCACGGGGAACCGCTGCGCGATCCCGGGGAGCTGGCCCGGATCCGGGCACTGGTCATACCGCCGGCCTGGCGGGACGTGTGGATCTGCACCAGGGCCAACGGGCATCTGCAGGCCGTCGGCACCGACGCCGCCGGCCGCCGCCAGTACCTGTACCACCCTCAGTTCCGCGCCGAACAGGAGGAGGCCAAGCACGAGCACGTGCTCGACGTCGCCGAGACCCTGCCCGCGGTGCGCGAGGCCGTCGAAGGGCACCTGAGCGACCGGGGCCTGACCCGGCAGCGGGTCCTGGCCACGGCCGTGCGCCTGCTCGACCTCGGCTTCTTCCGCATCGGCAGCGACCGCTACACCGAACAGAACAACAGCTACGGCCTCACCACGCTGCTGCGCGAGCACTCCCGCTGCCGCGCCGGCGCGGTCCTGTTCACCTACACCGGCAAGCACGGCAAGGAGATCATCCAGACCGTCGCGGACCCTGCCGCCTGCCGCAGCCTCACCGCGTTGCTGCGGCGCCGGGGCGGCGGTGACCGGCTCCTGGCCTACTGGGAGGGGCGCGCCTGGCATGACGTGACCGGCGATGACGTCAACGCGTACCTCAGGGAACTCGCCGGACTGGAGATCACCGCCAAGGACTTCCGTACCTGGCACGCCACCGTCATGGCGGCCGTGGCACTGGCCGTCTCACAACCCGTGGCGCGCAGCGAGACCGCCCGGCGCCGGGCCATCACCCGGGCCGCGCGCGAGGTCTCCGGGTACCTCGGCAACACGCCCGCGGTCTGCCGCGCCTCCTACATCAACCCACGGGTGATCGAGTTGTACGAGGAGGGCGTGACGGTCGCGCCCGCGCTGTCTCATCTCGGCGACGAGGGCCCGTACGGCATCCCCGCCACGCACGGACCCGTCGAACGGGCGGTGCTGCGCATGCTCCGCGACGGAGACCCGTCCGGAGGAGAGTGAGAGGCCCTACGATCCCTTCTCGGTCACGTCGGCCAGGGCCCGTCGCGCGGGGACACCGGTGCCGGAGGCCGTCCCGGCCGAGGGCGAGCCGCTCGGCACCCGTACGTCCCGTACGGCGAAGCCGCTGCGCACCCGCGCCGGGATGCGCCGCAGCGAGATGCGCAGGTCCTGGTCGGGGACGGTGTACTCGAGGCCGGCCAGGCGGAGCACGAGGGCTTCGAGCAGCCCGATGGTGAGGCCCTCGCCGGGGCAGCGGTGGCCGGTGCGCGGTTCGGCACCGCCCTGCGGGATGAGTTCATCGCGCTGGACCGCGTGTTCGAGGAACCGCTCGGGGCGGAAGGCGTACGGGTCGCCCCACAGCTCCTTGTCGTGGTTCTGCCCGAAGACGTCGAGCAGTACCATCGCGCCGGCCGGGACCGGGACGTCCCGCCACGACAGGTCCCGCGCGGCGAGGCCGCCGAGGAAAGGCGCGAACGGGTAGAAGCGGCGCACCTCGTGCACGAACGCGGCGGTGTAGGCGGTGTCGCCGCCGCGCAGGCGGTCGCGCTGGTCCGGCCGCAGATGCAGATGCAGCGCGTGCGCCGTATAGGCGACGAACCAGCAGACGGCGACGGTGGGCCGGATGACGTTCAGCAGTTCGACGGCCGCCGTGTGCGGGGGCAGCGGCTCACCGGTGGCCTCCTGGTGCCGGCACACAGCCGCGAGCACAGATCCGTCGGGGGCGGCGGCATCGCCCGAGCGGACCTCCTCGACCAGCCGGGTGAAGCGTTCCTCCTGCCGGTTTCGGGCGCGCCGGGCCCGCCAGTGCCGGGGCCCGGCGGTGGCGAAGCCGTCCACCATGGCGACCAGGTCGCGGGCGAGATGCTCCGCCTCCCCGGTGTCCTCGTCGAGCGGGACGCCAGCCCAGCGGCACACGCCACGGGTCAGCACGACACTCGCCTCGTCGAAGAGCACGACCTGTTCGGCCCTGCTCCACTCCCGCACCGCGTCGTCCCACGCGGGGAGGACATGTTCGACGAGACCGGCGATGCGGTCGGCCTGCAGCAACGGCAGGAAGAACTCCTTGCGGGCACGGTGGGCGCCGCCGTCGAGCGTGTGGACGGCGGCGTGGCCGAACAACGTGCTCAGCACGGGTCCCGGGAGGGCGCCGTCGCGGTGCACGTTGTGCTCGTCGTAGAAGAACCGCACCGCCTCGGGTCCCCGCACGGCGAGCGCGGGCTTGCCCATCACCCGGGTGCGCGCCACGCCGTCAGGGCGCTCGCGCAGCAGGCCGGGCAACCAGGAGTAACCCTGCACGAGAGCCGGCAGAGAACGATCGATCAGGGGTGAACTCCATGCGTCCATGGCCACTGGGTGCCCACGCCCGGGGCCCGGACACCTCCGGCCCGGCGACCGCCGCCGAGCCGGGAGGGCACCTGCGGTCCGGTACCGCACGGTGAACGCGTCACAAGCGTGGCTTCATCTCGAACCGAGGCCCCAGGTCAGGGGCGTCGGACCCCGCCGGCTCCGTTGCGAGACGGTGCACGGTCACCAGTTCGTGCAGCACGCCGGAGGTCTCCTCGCGGCACAGCCCCGCGGCCCGCGCCACCTCGTCCAGGTGGACGGCCTCCCCCTGGCGTTCCTCCTGGGCCCGGCTCAGCGCCGCCAGGACCTGTTCATGGGCCTCGGTGTAGGGCCCCGCCGCAGGGTCCGTGACGGACCGGTCCTCCGCGGGCCACCGTCCTGGTCAGCGGTCCAGCTCTTCCTCGATCGGTGTCCTGGGCACCTCGCGCAGGTGCTGCGACATACCTGGCTTGCCGCCCTGGCGGGCCTGTTCACCGCGCTGGGCCGGGCTGTGTCCCAGATCCGTGTCGGGATCGGTCCGCACGGAACGGGCGATGTCTTCCCGGTTGTTGTAGGTCTCCGGCGGGATGCCACGCAGAGCGGACAGCACCTCGCCGGAGGCACCGGCGGAACGGGCCGCCTCCAGCAGCTCGTTCTTGTCTGCGGGAAAGTCCACGTTCCGCAGAGCGCCCAGCACGTCGTCGAGCGTCGGGTGCGCCATGGGAAACACTCCCTCGGTCAGGTTGGGAACGGGCTCCGCGTACCCGTGTCCCCGTCCGGCACACCGGCGAAGGCGACCCGCTCCGGCCCGCAGGGAGTTAGGTGCCCTTCAGACCGGGAAGTCGCAGGTCATGGGAGTGCTGGCGGATCTTCATGAGGGTGATCATCGGCTGACACGGTGGGTGGCGTCGTGGCGATCGGACTGTGTCCGGCGGGTCCTGCCGGCGGTGGAGGAGACCGCCGAGCACACCAAGCTGTGGTGGGGCGCGGCCGTGGCTCTGTCCGCCGCCGGGTGGCGGGGACGCAGGGCCGCGATCGCCGGCCTGGCGAGCATGGCCGTGGCGGAACTGGCCTCGAACTGCGTCCTCAAGCCTGTGTGTAATCGGCGTCGGCCGCCGAAGGAATGGATCTCGCACGAGGAGGTCGACGACCGCCCCGACTCGCCGTCCTTCCCCTCCGGGCACACCGCCGCAGGGGTGGCGTTCAGCGTCGCGGTGGCGTCGGTGTGGCCCTGGGCGGGCGCGGTGTGTGCGGTGCCGGCCGTCGCGGTGGCCGCCGAACGCGTGCACACGGGAGCGCACTACCCGTCCGACGTCGCCGTCGGCGCGGCGGTCGGGGTGACCGCGGCCGCCTTGGTCGGCCGTGCTCCCCGCCTCGCCCTGCGACTGCTGCGCTGACCTGAGGCCTGTCGTGAAGGCACAGCGGTCAGGTGTGAGAGAGGGCGAAGGAGACGAGGAAGCCGCTGACGGTGATCAGTCCGATGGCCAGATGGGCGTCGTCGAACGCTTCGGGGATCATCGTGTCGGCGATCATGGCGAGGATCGCCCCGGCCGCCACCGCGGTCATCGCGGCGATCACGGTGGGGGAGAAGGAACCGACCACCGTGTAACCGAGGACGGCCGACACCGTGCCGGCCGCGGCGATCGCCGCCCAGACGCCGAAGACGTACCCCTTGGCGCGGCCGGCCTTCTTCATCCCCGCCGAACTGGACAGCCCCTCGGGAACGTTGCTGATGAACACCGCGGCCACGGTCACGAGGCTGACCGTGCCGCCGTCGAGCAGGCTGACGCCGATCACCGCGGATTCCGGCACACCGTCGAGCAGGGCGCCGAGCGCGAGCGCCGTCCCGGACCCACCCTGCTCGGCCTCCGAGGGCTGCGCCCGCGCCCGCTCGTGACCGGAGCGCTTGCGGTGGCGCGCGCCCCGGCGCGCCAGCCACACGTTGCCCCCGGTGTAGGCCAGGGCGCCGATGAGGGTGCCGACGGCCGCGGGAGCGAGCCCCGCCTGCTCGTACGCCTCCCCGACCAGTTCGAAGGACACCGCCGAGATCAGCACCCCGGCCCCGAAGGCCATCACGGTCGCGATCACCTTTTGCGGAACCCGCAGCCCGTACCCGAGCGCGGCACCGAACAGCAGCGCCGAGCCCGCCAACAGCCCCCACAATCCCGCCTGTACGACTTCAGCCATGCCGCCCCGTCTACCCGCCGAGGACGACGACCCACCTGGCTGTGCGCGCAAGTCCGGGCAGCGGTCTCCTCCCCGCCCGGCGCGGCGCGGCGGTCAGTACTGCTCGGTCTCCACGAACCCCGGGTCCCCGTCGTTGGGCGCGCCGAGGACGTCGGCGGAGGTCGGGTCGAATCCGGGCGGGCTGTCCTTGAGGTTCAGGCCCATGCCGGCGAGCTTCTCCTTGACCTCGTCGATGGACTTCGCGCCGAAGTTGCGGATGTCGAGCAGGTCGGCCTCGGAACGCGCCACGAGCTCACCCACGGAGTGGACGCCCTCGCGCTTGAGGCAGTTGTACGACCGGACGGTGAGGTCCAGGTCCTCGATCGGCAGGACCAGGTCGGCGGCGAGGGCGGCGTCCGTCGGAGACGGGCCCATGTCGATGCCCTCGGCGTCGATGTTGAGCTCACGGGCCAGACCGAACAGCTCGACCAGGGTCTTGCCGGCCGACGCCATGGCGTCACGCGGACGCATGGCCTGCTTGGTCTCGACGTCGACGATCAGCTTGTCGAAGTCGGTCCGCTGCTCGACACGCGTTGCCTCGACCTTGTACGTGACCTTGAGCACCGGCGAGTAGATCGAGTCGACCGGGATCCGGCCGATCTCCTGGCCGACCTGCTTGTTCTGCACGGCGGAGACGTAACCGCGGCCGCGCTCGACCGTCAGCTCCATCTCCAGCTTGCCCTTGCCGTTGAGCGTGGCCAGGACGAGGTCGGGGTTGTGCACCTCGACACCGGCCGGCGGCGCGATGTCGGCGGCGGTGACCAGACCCGGGCCCTGCTTGCGCAGGTACATCACGACCGGCTCGTCGTGCTCCGAGGAGACGACCAGCTGCTTGATGTTGAGGATCAGGTCGGTGACGTCCTCCTTGACGCCCGGCACGGTGGTGAACTCGTGCAGGACACCGTCGACGCGGACGGACGTGACCGCCGCACCCGGGATCGAGGACAGGAGCGTACGGCGCAGGGAGTTGCCGAGGGTGTAACCGAAGCCCGGCTCCAGCGGCTCGATCACGAACCGGGAGCGGAACTCGTCGACGACCTCTTCGGTCAGGGACGGACGCTGAGCGATCAGCACGGGGTGTGGCCTCCAGAGGGTTCGGCGCCCGCTATGTGACGCCGTGGACACCATGAAGGGTACGGGTGCGACCGGCGATGCGGTCTCCGCAGCCACGGCCCCGTGTCCTGCCAGGGGAGGACGCGGCGAGTCGCGTCGAGCCACGAAGCCGGGTAGAGACCGTCCGTGGGCGTCCAGGCCAGTCCAAGATGAGCGCGAAATGCCAGGTGAAGGCATTCTGGCAGAGGTGGGTTACAACGCCGGCGCGGGCGCCGTTGCACTCGGTTGTCCTCTTGGGAGCCGCTCGAAGCAAGGACACGGCGACGGCACGCGTCGATCGGGGCCTGGGCAGGCGGTCCCCGGGAGCGGTGCGGGAATCCTCCCCGAGCAGCCGACCCGCCGCGCGACGGCACGCCCCGGTGCGAAATACTCTCCCGATGAGTTCACGCACTTCCCCGGTCGGCCGGCCGGTCACGATACGGAGGGCCGTTGCGCGGGATGCCAAACGGCTCACGCGGCTCGTGCGTGGCTCAGGCGCCTACGAGGGTAAGTACGCGGCCGCAGTCGAGGGCTACCGGGTCGGTCCTGATTACATCGAGGCCCACCGCGCCTTTGTGGCCGTCGGCGCCGACGAGCATGGAGGCCAGGTCCTCGGGTTCTACTCGCTCGTCCTCGCTCCACCGGAGCTCGATCTGCTGTTCGTCGCCGACGAAGCGCAAGGACGGGGTATTGGACGGCTGCTCGTCGCGCACATGCGGTCCGAGGCCCGTGCCGCCGGGCTCGACCGTGTCAAGGTCGTGTCGCATCTTCCCGCCGAGGGCTTCTACCACCGCGCAGGTGCGGTACGGATCGGGACCGCGCTCGCGAACCCGCCCGCCGTGCCGTGGGACCGTCCCGAATTCGAGTTTCGCCTTTCTTCGCCATGATGCGGTTTGCCGGTACGCAGGGCACCCGGCTTCGCCCGCATGGTGGCCGGCATGCAGGAGCCGCTGGACGCAGGGCGCGACTGGGCGCGCGGGGGAGGTCGGCCGGGGGTGATCCCGTTTGCGTTCGTCAGTCCCGGTGCAGCAAGACCGTGGTGTCGGCAGGCAGCAGCCCGTCCTTGATCAGCGGTCCCGAGGCGGTGAGGGGGCTGGTGGTGTCGGGGAGCGGGATCGGCTGGTCGGTGAGGTTGACCGCGCACAGCAGGCCGGTGCCGCGTTCGAAGAGGAGCGTGCCGGCGGGGCTGTCCAGCCAGTGGAATTCCTCGCCCCGCAGGCCGGGGTGGGTGCGACGCAGGCGCAGGGCGGAGCGGTACAGCTGGAGCATGGAGGTGCGGTCGGTCTGGTTGGCTTCGGCGGTGTAGGACTTCCAGTCGTCGGGCTGGGGGAGCCAGGGGGTGGCGGACCCGAACGTGCTGAAGCCGAAGGGCGGGGTGTCGCCGGCCCAGGGGAGGGGGACGCGGCAGCCGTCGCGGCCTCGGATCGTGTGGCCGGAGCGTTCCCAGGTGGGGTCCTGAAGGGCCGACTCGGGGAGGTCTTCGACCTCGTACAGGCCGAGTTCCTCGCCTTGGTAGATGTACGCGCCGCCGGGCAGGGCCAGCATCAGCAGGGCCGCCGCCCGTGCTCGGCGGGTGCCGAGCGCGAGGTCGGTGGGGTGGCCCTGGTCGCGCATCGGGGTCGTGACGCCGGTGTCGGCGCGGCCGTAACGGGTGACGTGGCGGGTCTCGTCGTGGTTGGAGAGGACCCAGGTGGCGGGGGCGCCGACGGTTGCCAGATCGGTGATCGTGCGGTCGATGACCTCCCTCAGCTTGTCCGCTTCCAGGGCGCACTTGAGGAAGTCGGCGCCGAAGACGTCGTTGGAGAACCGTCCGAGGAAGCGGGTGGGGTGCCGAGCCGGGCGAGGGCGACGGCGGTGTTGGCGGGACCGCCACCGGGCATGGCGCGCAGTGCGAGTTCACCGAGGCTGGACCGGCCAGGGTCGGCGAAGGTGCCGGCGACGCACTCGCCAAGGACGGTGACACTGCTGGGGGAGCCATGTCGGGTCATGGTGACTCTCTGCCCTTCTGAGGGAGGGCGTGGGGGTGCGGCTCCTGTGCCTGGGTCCGGCTGGTACGCCGAGGTCAACGTGTAGGTCGACGACGGTGCCGTCCTCACCCGCTTCGACGTGAGGACGGCGTTTTGAGGACACGTGGGACAGCGGCGCGTTACGCGTCCTGCCCTTGGCTCGCCAGCAGCGGTTCCTGACGGATTCCGCCCGGGGTCAGGTTCCATGCCTCGACTGTAAAGTCGCTGCGGCCCGTGCCTGTCGTGCGGGCCTGCAGTCGCCATGGTCCCTCGGCGAGTGGATAGAACCTGAGGGTGAGGACCCGGCCGTCGCCGAGATAGACCTCGGCGATCGAACGGTCCACGATCACGCGTAGCTCCACGGGGGTGCCGGCCGTCGCGGCTGGGCACCGGACGGCATACGAGCCTCCCCGCGCCCTCGCATCCAGTGACGCGTGGCTGCGGTCCACGGTGAGCTGGCCGGTGGTGGGATCGAGGCTGATGTCGAGGTACTCGGTGTCGTCCGCGGAGGTGACCAGGCGCAAGCCGCTCGTGCCGGTGGTGTCCGGGGTCAGGACGGCAGTGAGGTCGAAGGCGCGGCTGACCTGGCCGAGTTCGGCCGCCCCGGACTGTGTGACGTGCCCGGTGCGGTGCAGTACGCGTTCGCCACGCAGCGCGAGCAGTTCGCGAGCGGGGCGCTGGACGACCGTTCCGTCGGCGGCGAGGGTCACCTCGCGGGGGAGAGTGAGGGTGCCTGCCCAGCCTGCTTCGTGCGCCCAGGCGTCGTCGCGGGCTTCCCACGCCCAGCCCCACAGCAGCCAGCGGTCCTCCCCGGGGGCCCTCAGCAGCGCGGGGGCGTAGAAGTCGGGGCCGTGATCGAGCGGCACCGGGGCCGCGGTCGCCGTGAAGCATCCGTCCTGCGCGCGGCCGGTATGGACGGTCGTGTGGCTGGGGCCGCCCCGCGGGGTCCAGTCGCTGATGATCAGGACGCCGCTGTCGCCGAAGGTCGCGTACTGGGGGCATTCCCATCCGACCGGGCCGGAGCCGGCCCCGGCATCGCTGGCGTGGAAGGGGCCGCGGTACTCCCAGTGCTCCAGGTCGTCGGACTCGTACAGCTGCGCCGCGGCGCGGCCGTCGGCGAGCGCCGAGCCGACCAGCATCCGCCAGCGGCCATCCTGCTGCCAGACGTAGGGGTCCCGGTACATGGTGGTGTCGGCGGGCGGCTCGGGGATGAGCAGCTCGGGGCGTTTGGCCCAGGTGATTCCGCCGTCGTACGACTCGGCGGTGGTCACCGGCTGCCACCAGCGATCGGTGCGGTGGGCCGAGTAGAAGGCCACCATGCGTCCGTCGTCGGAGACAGCGTTTCCGGAGAAGCAGCCGTCGGCGTCGTAGCCGCCGGGAGTGGGGGCGAGGGCCACCGGGAGAGGTTCCCAGTTGATCAGGTCGGGGCTGCGGTAGTGGCCCCAGTGCACGTTCGAATGCCGCGGGCCGTACGGGTTGTACTGGAAGAAGACGTGGTAGTGGCCGTCGTGGAAGACCAGCCCGTTGGGGTCGTTGATCCAGTTGCGCGGGGGGCGCAGATGCACGGCAGGAAGGTGGGGGTCAGCAGGCGGCGTGGACACACGGGGCCTTTCTCGGGGTGCGCGAAGCACACGGGAAGAAGAGGGGTGGAGAAACGCGGTGCGTTGCGCGGGCGCGGGTTCAGCCCTTCACGCCCGTCGACGCGATGCTGTTCACGAACGACCGCTGGAACGCCACGAACAGGGCGAGGATCGGCACGGTGATCATGGACGAGTAGGCCATGATCTGGCCCCAGCCCACGTTGAGTTGGAAGAAGTAGGAGATGCCCACCATCACCGGCCGCAGGTTCTCGCTCTGCACGACCATCAGCGGCCACAGGTAGGAGTTCCAGGCGGGCAGGAAAGTGAGGATGGCGACGGTGGCGACGGCCGGGCCGGACAGCGGCATGACGATGCGCCGGTAGATGGTGAACCAGCCGGCGCCGTCCACGATCGCCGCCTCGTCGATCTCCTTGGGGATGCTCTGGAAGTACTGGTGGAAGAAGAAGATCGAGAAGGCGTTGGCGACGAACGGCACGATCTGGACCTGGTAGGTGTCCATCCAGCCGGTGGTCCACTCCAGGTGGAAGCCGTTGACGCGGAGCAGCGGCAGTTGATTGACCCACCACACCAGCGGCAGGGCGAAGGTCTCGAACGGCACGATGAGGGTGGCGATGATGCCGGTCAGGACGAGCTTGCGGCCGGGCCAGCGCATGCGGGACAGGGCGAAGGCAGCCATGCTGTTGACGATGATGCCGAGCACGACGGTGATCGAGGAGATCAGTACGGAGTTCAGCAGGAATTGTGCCGCCGGGACTCGCTCGAACACGGCCGTGTAGTTGTCCAGCGACAGGGCTCCGACCGGCAGGAAGGCGCGCAGCGAGCCCAGGTCGCCGAAGATCTGGTCGTCCGGCTTGAGCGACGAGACCAGCATGAAGACGAGTGGGAGCGCGAAGACCAGGGCCAGGACGACACGGCCGACGTGACCGCCGAGGTGCTTGAGGACGTAGGTCATGTCAGTCCTTCTCCCGGGTCAGGAAACGCTGGACGAGGGACACGGCCAGCACGAGCACGAAGAAGATCAGCGAGATCGCCGCGGCGTACGCGGTCTGCTGCTGGTCGTAGCCGGTGTGCACGGCCTGGTAGACGACCGTGGTGGTGGAGTCGAGCGGGCCGCCTTGCGTCATCACCCTGATCTGGGTGAAGAGGCTGAACGCCGCGATGGTGATGGTGACCAGCACGAAGGTGCGGGTGGCGCGCAGTCCGGGCCAGGTGACGTGGCGGAAGCGGTGCCAGCGGGTGGCCCCGTCCAGGTCGGCGGCCTCGTACAGCTCGGCAGGGATGGTCTGGAGACCGGCCAGCCAGATGATCATGTGGAAGCCGACGCCCTGCCACACCGACATCAGGATGATGGCGGGCATGGCGGTGTCCGGGTTACCCAGCCAGTCCGGGCCGTTGACATGTCCGAGGGTGAGCGCCGAGATGACGTGATTGACCAGGCCGTCCTGCCGGTAGAGGAAGGTCCACAGGAGGGACACGACGACCATCGAGGTGACGACCGGCAGGAAGTAGACGGTGCGGAAGAAGTTGACGCCCCGCACCTTCGCGTTGACCAGCAGCGCCAGCGCCAGGGCGACCCCGGCCTGGAGCGGGACGACGACGGCGGCGAAGTACGCCGTGTTGCGCAGGGACTTGTAGAAGACCGGGTCTTCGAAGAGCTGGGTGAAGTTGCGAAGGCCCACGAAGCGGGCCGGGGTGGGTGAGATCAGCCTCGCGTCGGTGAACGCCAGGGCGAAGGCGAGGGCGACCGGTACGACGAGGAAGACGATCAGCAGCACGACGGCCGGGGTGGCCATGCCGACGGCGGTGAGGCTCTCACGGCGGCGTGCGTTGGTCGTTCGGGTTCGCCGGACCGGACGCAGCCGCTCAAGGGCTGCGATCATGGTGGTCACGGTAGCTCCAGGGGGGCCGGTCCGGTTCGGGCGCGCGGGGAGGTGCGGTCGGGGCCCGAACCGGACCGGAGCAGGGTCAGCCGGCGTTGTAGTTGTTCGTCTTCAGGTTGTTGTCGATGTCCTTGGCGGCCTGGCCCAGAGCTTTCTCGGGATCGGCGCCGGACAGGATGTCCTGGGCCGCCTTCTCGAACTCGGTGGAGATGTAGGGGTAGGCCGGGGTCACCGGGCGTACCTCCGCGTACTTGCGCGCGAACTGGACGAGCACGTTGTACTTTCCGCCCGGCTGGTAGCCGTCGATCTGCTTGGATGCGGCCTCGGTGCCCGGGAGAGTGCCGGTGGCCCTGGCGTAGTCGACGAAGTACTTGGTCTGGCGGGAGAACTTCAGCCACGCCTGCGCGCCGGCCTTGTTGGAGCAGGTGGAGCTCATCGCCCACTGCCAGGAGGCGCCGCCGATCTTGGGACCGTTACCGAAGTCGACCGGCGGGATGATCGCCAGATCGTCGCCGAGCTTGTCGGCGTTCTTGGTGGCGTTCCAGCTGCCGTCCCACTGGATGGCGCTCTTGCCGGCCAGGAAGTCCTTGTTGGGGTCGGCGCCGGACTTCTTGGACATGTAGCCCTTGGACACCAGCGAGCGGAACCAGGTCGCCCACTCCACGGACTTCTTGCCGTTGAGGGTGCCCGAGGCGGTCTTGTAGCCGTCGCGGTTGACCAGGTCACCGCCGAAGCTCTGCAGCTGCGGGGAGTACGCGTACGACCACCACTCACCGGTGCCGCCGGTGCCCATCTCCAGCGGGTACGTGAACTTCCCGCTCTTCTTCAGCTCGGCGAGCGCCGCGTCGAACTCGGTCTTCGTCCACGGCTTGTCCATGGTGGGGATGCGGATGTCGTACTTGTTCAGCACCGACTTGCGGGCGAAGAAGGCCAGGGACACGTCGTAGAAGCCGAAGCCGTAGACCTTGTCCTTGTAGCGACCGACGGTGCTGGGCAGCTGGTCGGACAGCGGGACCTCGCTGCCGGAGACGTCGATCGGGGCGAGGTAGCCGCCCCACGCCCAGTTCGCCACGTTGGGCCCGTCCACGTCGAGCAGGCAGGGCAGCTTGCGGGCCGAGGCGGCAGCGACGACGGAGTTGTTGTAGTCGCTCTGCGGGAACGCCTGGAGCTTGACCTTGTACTTGCTCTGGGAGCCGTTGAAGTCCTTGATGATCTTCTTGACGACGTCAAGTTCGGTCGAGTTGCCGGCGTTGTGCGTCCACAGGGTCAATGTGTCGCCGTCGGCTCCGGACGTGCTGCCGCCGCTGCCGGTCGCGCATCCGGCGACCAGCGCGGTCGCCGCTGCCACAGCTACACTCGCACCAGCGAGGCGCCTGGTTCTGAACACCACGAGGGTTCCTCCATCTCACTGAGACGGGTCTTGCCGGACCCGCCTTGGCGACCGGTTGCGACGGTCGCTGTTCTTGGTGGTCGTCCCGCCGCCCGGAGGGTCAGAGCTCCTGGCGGCGGGACAACCGTCTTCGGGCGCCCGGTGTCAGCCCCCGGCGGGGGCGCCGATGGAGGCACGTTCCCGCAGCGGCATGGGCACACGGTGGACGACTGCTTCGAGCGGCCCCCTGCGGAGAATGAGCTCCACGGCGAGTCGACCCAGTTGGTAGTGCGGCAGCTTCAGAGTGGTGAGCGCCGGGCGCAGTACGGACGCGATGTCCTGGTCGTCGAAGGAGACCACCGACACATCGCCGGGCACCGACAGACCTGCCTCGCCGAGCGCCTGGTAGGCGCCGAGGGACACCCGATCGGCCAGGCACACCAGCGCCCGGGGACGGTGACCCGCCGCGAGCAACGCGGAGACCTCCCGGTAGCCGTCCCGCGTGTCCCAGTCGCACTCGATGACACCGTCCAGGCGCGCGCCGCCCTCCCGCAGAACCTCCTCCAGGCCGCGCATGCGCTCGTTGCCGGCGATGATCCCCTCGGGCGTGGCCGGGACGGCCTGGTGGCCGCCGATCGCCCAGATGCCCTCGGTGTGGCCGGCCGCGAGCAGGGCGCGGGCCGCGTCCCGGCCGGCCTCCAGTTCGTCGGGGACGACGGACGGGGCTTCGAAGCCGGGGGCGAGGCAGTTCAGCAGGACCACGCGGCGCCCGAAGAGCTCTTTGGGCGGAGTGACGTACCGGGTGAACATGGACGCGTAGATCATCGCGTCGACCTGGCGGTCCAGCAGTGCGTGGACCAGCGAGGACTCGGCGTCGCGGTCGCCGCCGGCCTCAGTGATGAAGAGCAGGTTGTCCCGTTCCCGGGCGGCCTCCATCGCGCCGCGGATCACCTCGCCCGCGAAGGGTGTCGTGGTGATCCGGTCCGAGACGAACCCGATGGTCTGCGTCGACTTCGTCCGCAGGCTGCGCGCGGTGACGTTGGGGCGGTAGCCCAGCTCCTTCGCGGCGTCCAGCACCTTCTGGCGGGAGGCGTCGGAGATACGCATGTCGGTGCGACCGGACAGGGCGAACGACGCGGTCGTCGGCGAGACGCCCGCATGGCGGGCGACATCGGCCATGGTCACACGACGTTCAGACATGTACTGCTCAGCTCCGTGGTAAATCGGATTAGCAAGTTGCGAAGAGATTGATGCGCCCGTGGCCGGATGTCAACACCGCAGACATCTCGAATGAGAGATGGGGAAGGTATATGTCGATTTGTCCGCCTGCCTTGTCACTGCCAGGTAAATCGGTATGCATTAGCTCTTGCGTTAGCAGGAGCGGGGCGCGAACGATGCCGAGCCATCTCGCTTAAACCGATTTGGCAGAGCGTCAGACCTGCCGCGCACCACCCAGGGAGCCCGCCCATGAGGAGAAGAACAGCCCTCACCGTCGTGTCCGCCGCCATCGGCGGCGCCGTCGTACCGCTCTCGTTCGCTTCCGCTTCCGCTGCCGAGAACCGACGCGGACCCCAAAGTCCTACCGCCCGCTGGGACTTCGACGAGCGCGGCGGCACGATCGCCCGCGAGGCGGTCTCGGGCTCCGCAGACCCCATCGACTACGTTTTCGAAGACGCCCGCTACAAGCCGGACACCGACCCCGTCCGGCGGCGCGGAGTACGCGGCCGGGCGCTGTACTTCGACGGCTACTCCACCGTCGTCACCGCCAAGGGCCCCGGCAAGCTGGACCCCGCCCAGGGCCTGACCATCGACGCGTGGATCGCCCCCTACGCCTACGAGCACGGCATCGACGGCAAGCCCCAGGCCCTGGCCAACCAGCACGACCCGGACGCCAGGACCGGCTTCCTGCTCGGCCTGCGCCGCTTCGGTCGGATCGTTTTCCAACTCGGCTTCGGCACCGACCTGATCGAGGTCAAGGGAGCCCAGGACCAGCCGGCCACCAAGGGCCGATGGACCCACGTCGCCGCCAGCTACGACCCGGCCGCACACCAGCTGCGCCTTTACCGCGACGGCCGCCTCATCGGCACCGCCACCACTCCCGACAAGGCCCCCCGACTGGCCTCCGACGAGCCGCTGTTGATCGGCCGGCACAACCGGCCCACCCTGCTCAACGGCGAGTTCCACGCCAACATGTACATGGGCTTGATGGACAGCCTCGTCATCCGCCCCGGCACCCTGGACGACACCACCGCCCAGCGGGAGCACGCCGAGAGGGTCGCCGCGCTGCCGGGTAACCGCGTGCCCCGCCCGGACCTGACGTTGAACCGTTCCCGCTTCGACGGCGACCGGCACCGCCCCCAGTTCCACATGCTGCCGCCCTGGCACTGGATGAACGAGCCGCACGCACCCGTGTACTTCAAGGGCAAGTACCACATCTTCTACCAGCACGATCCGCTCGGCCCGTTCTGGGGCCAGATCCACTGGGGACACGCCGTCAGCACCGACATGGTGCACTGGCGGGACATGCCCATAGCCCTCGCTCCGGCGGGGGACTCGGTCGGGCCGGACGGCTGCTGGTCGGGCTCGGCGTACGTCGACGGCGACCGGGGGCCGGTGCTCTTCTTCACCGGCGGCGACGACCGGCTGCCCTACCGTCAGCGCACCGGGATGGCCGTGTCCTCGTACAAGACCGACCGCGACACGGACCTGCCCACCTGGACCATGAAGTCCGAGCCGGTCACCGAGGCCCCGGCCGGTCTCCCCGCCGGCCCCGGCACCGCGTGGGCGGAGAACTTCCGCGACCCGTTCGTCTGGGAGGAGGACGGAGTCTGGTACCAGTTGGTCGGCAGCGGCATCGTCGACCACAACGGCACCCAGGTCACCAAGAAGCACGGCGGCACCGCACTCGTCTACACCGCGCGCAGGCCCGAGGGACCCTGGACGTACCGGGGGCCGCTGCACTGGAACGACCTCGCGAAGGTCCCCGAGCCCGGAGAGGTCTGGGAACTGCCGGTGCTCCTCCCGCTCCCCGCACCGAAGGGCAAGCGCACCGGCAAGCACATCCTGCTGATCAGCCCCTGGTGGGAGGCGTTCAACCCGAACGCCGTCAAGCACACCTACTACTGGATCGGCACCTTCGACAAGCGCGCGTTCCGCTTCGTGCCCGACCATGACAAGCCCCGCGAGTTCGACTTCGGCGAGCACTTCACCGGCCCGTCCGGCTTCGTCACCCCCGACGGCCGCTCGGTGCTCTTCAGCATCACCCAGGACCGCCGCAGCGAACAGCAGCACGCCCAGGCCGGCTGGGCCCACAACGCCGGCATGCCGGTCAGCGTCTCGCTGCGCCAGGACGGAACCCTCGGAGTCGAGCCGATCGAAGAGGCGGCAGGACTGCGGGGCCGACGACTGGTCAAGGTCCGCCAGGCTTCGGTGAAGGAGGCCGACCGCCGACTCGCCGGCGTCTCCGGCGACATGCTGGACATCGAGGCCGTCATCGAGCCCCGCGACGCCACGACCGTCACCCTGGCCGTCCGGGCGAGCGCCGACGGCAGTGAGCGGACTCTGCTTTCCTATGACACGAGCAAGCACCGCTTCTCCATCGACCGCGGCCGCTCCAGTCTCGACCCGGACGTCCGCAAGGGCGTCCACGGCGGCACGGCCGAACTCATCGGCGGGCAACTGAAGTTGAGGGTCCTGCTCGACCGTTCGATGCTGGAGGCGTACGTCAACGGCACCAACAGCCTCACCAGCCGCGTCTACCCGACCCGGAAGGACGCCACGGGCCTGCGGCTGACCAGTGAGGGCGGCTCCGCCCGGGTTGTCTCCCTGGACGTCTGGCGCATGAACGGCTCCTACGACACGTCCGTCGCGCCCGCCGCCTACGATCCGCCGGGCCCGACGAACGTCGACGCCCTGCCCAACCACGACTTCGCCACCGGCGACCTCACCGGATGGACCGTCGTCTCGGGCACCACCTTCGGCGACGCCAACGTGACCACCCGCACCGACTGGGGCTGGGGCGGACCCTTCTACCAGGCCGAGACGGCGGACGACCCGGCCGGCCACCACCTGTGGGGCTACAACCCGAACGCGGGCGGCGACGACGCCACAGGCGTGCTCCGCTCCGTCACCGTCGTCCTCGGCGGAGACGGCGTGGTCGACCTGCTCGTGTCCGGCGGCAACGACCTCGACCGGCTCTACGCCGCCGTCGTCCGCGCGGACGACGGCAAGGTGCTGGCCAAGGAAACCGGGCGTGGTGCCGAACAGTACCGCCGTGTCGTCTTCGACCTGTCCGAGCACATCGGCGAACGGATCTACGTCGAGGTCGTCGACAAGGCGACGGGCGGCTGGGGCCACATCAACGTCGACGACGTCAACGTGCCCGTCCAGCGCTCCTGACCACCGGCCCACCCACGTTCCACGCTCCCGGGGCCCTGCCGCGGGCCCGCGACCAGGAGAACGCACTGATCAGCCTGCTCAACACACCTCAACACATCACCGGAGGTATGCGCACGCGTCACCAGCGACATCCAGGACATACTGGGCCGGCACCTGGGACGCTCAGGCCCGCCGATGGACACCCGACACCACCGAGCCCAAGCTGCTCGACTACGGCGATCACTTCACCGGGCCCAGCGGAACGGTCGACGACAAGGGGCGCTCCCTCGTCTTCAGCATCGCGCAGGACCGGCGCACGGAGCGCGCCCACTACGACGCCGGCTGGGCCCACAACGCCGGACTGCCCGTCCGACTGTCCATGCGACCTGACGGAGACCTGGGAGTCAGCCCGGTCGAGGAGGTCTCCCGGCTCCATGTGGGCGAACCGCTCCTGAACATCAGCGAACCGACCTCCGTCGCCGACGCCAACGCGGGCCTGGCAGACATCAAGGGGGACATGCTCCACATCAAGCTGACCCTGGAACGGGCAGCGCCGGCACCTTCGGACTCGATGTGCTGCGCAGCCCCGGGGACGAAGAGCGGACCCGCCTGTTCTACGACGCCCCGGCCGGACAGCTGGGCGCCGACCGAACATGATCCGGAAACGACTCCAGCGTCGACGCCGACCTGGGCATCCAGAAAGGTCCGCTGACGCTCTCCAAGGGAGAGTTGTCACTGGATGTGTTCCTGGACCGCTCGATGATCGAGGCATACGCGAACGCGCACAAGTCCATCACCACCCGCGCCTGCCCCTTCCGGCAGGACTCTCTCGGCCTGCGGCTCTTCGGCGACGGCGGTGTCGTCAAGTCCATGACCATCTGGAAGATGGCAACCTGACCGACTGACTCAGCGCAGTCCCCGCCCTCCGGCACCATCGAGCCGGTCGGCACGCCAGCCGTGCCGACCGGGTCGACGCGGGGGGTGAGGGTGCGGCCGGAGGCCGTGAAGATCTCCGCGACCGAGTGGTCGAGCAGAATCCGCAGGGTCGCGTTGGGTCCTTCGGATGGAAGGCGTCGACCGGTTGACGGCCACACTCATGCATCTGCGGCACGACCTCCCGCACTCTGTCCTCAGGCTGCTGTCCGGGCTCGGGTGTCTGTCAATGCCGGTCGCGAGCGGACGAGGAAACAGGCCATCTCTCGTCTTGCGGCAGCAGATGGTCACCGGTCCGGACGAAGTCAGTGTCCAGTCATGGGCTTGTCGACTGTTGTTGCGGGATGGTGTCACACGCACGGCGAGGTCCATGTGGCCGCCGTTCTCTGCCCACTGGGTCAGGTACTGGGCACCAAGTCCTTTCCGGCCACGGCGGCCGGGTCTCACCGGCTGCTCGGCTGGGCCCGCAAGCTGGGGACGGTGCGCCGGGCCGGTGTGGAGGGCACCGGCACCTTCGGAGCGGGCCTGTCCCGCTACCTGCTGGCTCGCCACGTCCAGGTGTACGAAGTGAACCGGCCCGACCGTACTGCCCGCCGTCTGCTCGGGAAGTCGGACCCGCTCGGTGCGCAGGCTGCCGCGCGGGCCGCTCAGCGGTCGCGTCCGGGCCCGGGCCAAAACTGGCGACGGTCCGGTGCAAAGCGCCCGGATGTTCAAACTCGCCCAAGACTCCGCGGTTAAGGCCCGCACCCAGGCGATCAATCAGCTCAAGGCCGTCCTGGTCATAGCCGACCCCGCTCTACGGGAACGCTTGTCTGGTCTGGGCAACCGCGAGCTGTTCCGCACCTGCGCGCGCCTCGGCCTGCGCGACGGTGAGGGCGACGAGGACGCGGTGGCCCAGGCCACCCATATGACCCTGAGCATGCTCGCCGAGCGCATCGAACAGCTCACCGGGCAGATCGACGAGCTGAACCGGCGCCTGACCCGGCTCGTTGAACGCCACGCCCCGCAACTACTCGTACCGGTGGGCATCGGCCCGGACGGCATCCAGCGTCCCCCCGTTATAGGGGCGTCTTTGACAGCGGCGTGTGACGAGAAGCCCCGCAGGTGCGGCCCGGCGGGGCCTCTGAGTAGGTGGGGTTTCTCGTCCGCCGTGAGCACCGTCGCACTCGGGTTCTCCTCTCCCGAGCACCCGAAGCAAGAACGCGGTGACGGCACGCGTCTTACGGCCGACGCGCAGCATCCGACCCGGACTCTTCGCGACCAACCAAGTCATAGCCCCTTCACCCCTGCAAAGCCCAACGCCTTTGCCGCATTGCGGTCCACTTTCCTGTAGGTCCCCGCCATACGGGCTCCATGACACGGGGAAGCCCCGCCGGGGCTCGGCGGGGCTTCTGTGCACAGGGGTTGTGACGCAGTGCAGCGGCCGGCGTGGGCACCGCAGTACTCTGGCTCTCCGCGGGCCAGGTCAGTCGTCCCCGGTGGTCCGGCTCACCAGTGCGCCGTACGCCAGTTGCAGCGCGTCCGCGCCGGCCAGTGCCGCGAGCGCGCCCATGGCGGTCCGGGTTGCCCGCGGCCACAGCAACTGGCCGGCTGTCAGGGTGGACACCACCCAGACGCTCGTGCAGAACGGGCACGTCACCAGCTCGCCGACGGTGTCCCTGCCGTTCTCCGGCTCCGCCTCCTCGTGTAGCTCGGCGGGGCCCTGCGGGCCGACGTACCGCGTGAAGGGCGCGCGCAGCGGACTGGTGACGGAGGCCTTGCTCAGGAGCCTGCTGAGCCGGAAGGTGGCGACCGAGGTCAGGACCACGTCCCAGGGCTGGGGCCGGTCGGGCAGGGGGCGCCCGCGCAGCCGCACCGCCGTGGCCCAGGCCGCCGTGTACGCTCCGAATCCCGTCATGGACGCGAGATAGCCGCCCAGCGGCCGGTCGTGCCCTGCGGAGTACCGTCGTCCGGTACGCCGGGCGAGCTCGCGCAGGCGCGGTGCGAGGCGGTTGGCAGCCGTCTTGTCAGCTGCGGCGTCACCTGTGTTGTCAGGCGTGGTGGCCAGGAAATCCATGGGTCACACTCTCCTTCGCGGCGCCCGGTTGCCGCTCTGTCTCCTGGCTGTTGTCCGCGTGCTCCGCCCGGTCGTTCTGGCGCAGGCGTATCGCGACGTTGCCGTCGGTGATCCGAGTGTCGAAGGCGGGCTGGGGAGCGGTGGCGGGGCCGCGTACGTTCCAGCCGTCGGAGAGGCGGAAGACGCTTCCGTGCCAGGGGCACTGGACGCATCCGTCGGCGATCGTGCCCTCGGACAGCGGTCCGGCGAGGTGGCTGCACCGGTCGGCCAGAGCGTGGACGGTGCCGCCGGTTTCGCGCACGACCAGGACCGGTACGTCGTCCACACTGCGCCGCACGGGCCGGCCGGCCGGGAACTCGTCCACGGTCCCGATCCGGTGCCAGCCCTCCGTGACCACGTGCGGCACCTCTTCGGCGTGGTTGGCGCCGGATGCCTGACGGTAGGCGAGGTGGCCGCCCAGCATGCCGCCGACTCCGACCGCCGTCAGTCCCAGCAGGCCGTAGGCTCGGCCGGCCGCGTGGCGTCCCCTGAGGCGGCAGGTGAGTGAGGTGGCGTACAGCGCGACGGCTGTCACGTTACTCAGGGCGTGCACCAGGCCCACGCGTTTTTGCTGGCGGTGCAGTTCCGCCCAGTCGACCCAGCCTGCCAGGGCCGTGGGGGCGGCGGCGGTCAGGCCGACGCCGATGAGCACTTCCGCTTCACGGGAGCGGCCGGGCCGTAGATCGAGCAGGGCCGCGGACAGCCAGCTGCCGATCGGAACCTGCACCATCAGCGGATGCACGGGGTGGCCCAGCCACCTTCCGTGCAGCGCGTCCCGGCCGCGACCGAGCGGCAGGGCACGCACACCCCGGCCGATCGCGTCTATCACCGAATCGGCCCGGGGCTCTCGTTCCAGGCGGTCCAGCAGCCACAGGACCCGGTTCTGCCGCATCCGACGGCGTGGCGTCATGGTCATGAGCAGCCGGGTCCCCACCTGCGCAATACCGCAAACGGCAGACCAGGCCGGATGAACAGTCCCCGCCGCGGGAGGACGGCATGAGTGCCTGTTCCTGAGGGACGGCCACCGGGGTCGCGGAGTGGGTCCGGTGCTGATGGAGGCCGCGCTGGCTGAAGCGCGCGCACTCGGCCTCAGCCAGGTGCAGTGGCAGACCGCGAGGAGAAGCGACGCTACTTCCTGTTTCTCGGCCAGAAGGCCCTCGTCTGGAAGCCGGTCATCAGACGCGACTGGGATCCGATGACGGTACCTGGGAGGGACGACTGGGCTGCTCGTCCTCGGCCCTGAGGGGAACGAAGGAGGAGACCGTGCAGCGGCCTGATGAGGCCCTGCTGGATTTCGATACCGGCGAGCTGGAGGACTGGGCCGAGGAGCGCACACGAGCGGCCCTCGACGGCGAACGCGGCACGCTCTACCGCAACCACCTCGACATCGCCCTGCACCTCGACCAGTGGGCGGAGGCCGAAAGCCGGCGCACCGACACGGACGCGCGCTATAAGGCGGGCTATACCCAGGCCCTGCGGGACACGGCCGCGTTCCTGCGGCAGACCTACTACCTTCCCTGAGCCGGGGCGAGGCGTCTCACCCGGACGCCCGGTTCTTCATGATCTGGCCGGCGCCGTTCCGCCCGCCGCGCCGGGCCCCGTGGGTTTCCTTCGATCGTGTGCGGGGGACCCGACGCCCGTGGTGGCATACGGAGCAGAGCAGCGGGTGCGTCTGCCGGCTCTGCGGGCGGGCTGGCTGACGCAGACGTTCGTCCACTGGCCGTTCCGGCCTGAGGCGGTCCAGGCGCTCCTGCCCGGGGGACTGGTCGTGGATGAGTACGAGGGGGCTGCCTGGGTGGGGCTCACTCCCTTTGTCATGGCGGACGTGCGACCACCTGGTGTTCCCGCCTCGCTGCCCGGCCTCCCGACGTTCGCGGAGACCAACCTGCGCACGTACGTACGGCACCGTGACGGCCGGGACGGGATCTGGTTCCTGTCCATCGAGGTCGCCTTCCCCCCGATGGTGGCGGCCCGGGCCATCGGCGCACCGTACAACCCGGGCACCCTCCGCGTGTCCGCGGACGGGGACAGCGTCTCGTACTCCGGTTCCCGATGGATCGGTGACGCGTCCTACCGCCTGGTCGTCCGGCCTGGCGACCCGATCGAGCCGACGGAGCGGGAGGTGTGGCTGACCTCGCGCTGGCGGGCGTATACCCGCAGGCTCGGCATGCTCTGGGAGACGCCCGTCGAGCACGAGCCGTGGCCGCTGGCCGACGCCGGCGTCGACGTACTGGAGGAGACACTGACCGCCGCGGCGGGTCTGCGGGAAGCCCCCCTCGGTGAGCCTCTGGTGCACTTCTCGGAAGGAGTCAGGCATGTACGGCTCGGGCCCTCCAGGCCGTGCGTCCCGGAGCGCGTCTCCCAGCCTTCCTGACTCCGGTCGCCCGGATTCCGGCGCCGTCACGCGAGGCCCGCGCGTGCGCTTCGACGGCTGGATCGCGGGCATGGGCACCTCCTCCGGCACACGGATCGTGCTCGGCCACTGGCAGGGCTCGCCCTTCGGAGCGTTCAGTGACGTGATGCTGGAGCGGACCGATGGGGACAGGGCTGCTGCTGGCCCCCACGCGCGCGACAGCGGACTTCATCAGCGGCACCTACGTCTTCGACACGGTCCGTGTCGTCCCGGTCGAGGTGAGCGTCACGGATCACGCCTGGACCGTCACCGCCGGGCCCCTCGACCTGCGTTTCACCACCGGCCGGCGAGGGCTTCTGGGCTTCGCGCTGCGGACCGTGCCCGGCGCGCTCGCCGCCGCCCGGAATGGAGCGCGCTGACGGACCGGCCCGCCCGCCTGCTGCTGCCCGGCGTGCGCACCCGCGGCAGCGCCGGGCAGGGCCGCCGGGAGTAGTACGGCGCCCGGGACCTGTTGCCGATCCGTGCCGTCTCGGCCGCCTACGGAGGCGCGGAACTCGGGGCGATGGCACCCGTCGAGCCGCCCGTGCGCCTCGGGTTCGGTTCGGCGCCGAGGAACCCCTCCGTCACCGGGTCACGACGACGGTCGAACTCGGCCCGGAGTGACGGCGCCTGGGCAGGGGTACCCGGCCGGAGCCTACGGAGGGATGTCCCTTGAGCAGAACCGGAGTGTGGGAGCCCGCCCACACGCTCGCGGTCGCGCACGGTGCCTTCAACATCGTGGGCGGCCTGTGGCCCCTGCTGCACCTGCGCAGCTTCGAGTCGGTCTTCGGCCCGAAGACCGACGTGTGGCTGCAGATGACGACGGGCGGACTGCTCACCTCCGCCGGCGTCGCCCAGCTCGCGGCGGTCGGGGACGCGCAAGGCCCGGCCCACGCCCGCCGCGTCGGGCTGGGCACCGCCCTGACCCTGCTGGCCGTCGACCTGGTCTACGTACCCAAGGGGCGGATCCGGCCGACGTACCTCCTCGACGCCGCAATGCAGACCGGATGGATCGTCGCGTGGCTGCGTTCGTCCCCCGCGCGGAGTACGGGGGACGTCAGGAGCGGCCGACGGTGAACGAGCGGCTCCCGTTATCACCGCCCGGACCTCCCGGACGGCTGCTCCCGACGCGCCGTTCGGTGACGACCGCCGGATTCATGCCCCGTAGGCATGCCTGCGGGGCAGGGGTCCGACGTGGGCGTGGCGGCCGGGGCGGGCGGCGGCGTGGCGCTGTCCGGGGCCCGGGCCGCCGCGGGCGGCCAGGGCGTCGGCGACGGCACCCGTGGCGAAGGCGTAAACGGCCTTGTGCAGCAGGTCCACGACGAGTTCCTTGCGGGGCCAGCTCTGCGGCGGGGCGCCGACGCCGGTCGCGTTCTCCAGGATCTGGTCGTTGGTGAGGCGGACGACGGCGAACTTGGCGGAGGCGACCGGTCCGCGCAGTCCGGCCTGGGCCATGACCGACCGGAGCACCCCGAGGAGGGCGGCCTGGCCGTAGTGCATGCCCCAGTTGACCGGCAGCGGCTGGGGGCCGGGTCGTTCGGGCAGACCGGTCAGCCGCTGCAGGACACGCGCGGGCACATGGGAGTCGGGCCGGCCGGTGACGGCCTGCTCGATCTTCTCGCCGAGAGTCATCACGACGCCTCCGGCGGTACCGGCGAGCAACCCCTGCCACAGTGCGCGCTTGAGCATGCCCTGGCGAGTACCCGGTACGACCGCCTTCACCCACCGGTCGCTCGGCGGGGGCTTCCCGGTGGGCGCCGGTGGGCGGGGAGTACCCCGACTGTGCCGCTCATCTCTCCCATATCGCCTGGGCCCGCCACATGGGCCGCGCAAAGTACCGGCGAGATCCGCGGCCGGCTACAACGCCATCAGAGTGGGTGGCGAGCGCAGGTGCGGGTACCCGTGGCGCGAATCACGCGAAACGGACATTTCAGGCCCCTCCCCTGATGTACGGAGGATGCCATGTCCTTGGTCGAGAAGCTGCTCGACGCCTACCCCGCCGAGACCGGGATGCCGCCCAAAATGCTGGGTGAGGCGGTCGACAAGCTGTACGAGTGCGCCGGTGTCTGCCTGACCTGCGCCGACGCGGCCGCCGCCGAGCAGGACCCGGAAAAGATCGTGATGTCCATCAAGTGTGTGCGCCTGGACAACGACTGCGCCGACCTGTGTACGGTCGCGGCCCGGATCCTGGCCCGCCAGACGGGATACGACGCGCCGACGACGATGGCGATCATCGAGGCGACCCGCACCGTCCTGCGCGCGAGCGCGGACGCTGCCGAGGAGTTCAAGGGCACCCCGTACTTCGAGCTGTCCGCGAAGGAGTGCCGCGAGACGGAACAGCTGCTGGGTCGGCTGGCCGAGCAGATGGGCTCGAGCGACGCCGGCGAGGGGTACCCCACGTCCCCGCCCAGCGCGACGACGCCTGCCGGAGCCTCCATGGGCGGCGGGGCGGAGACGTCTGGAACGTCCGAGGCGTCCCAGGAGGTCTCCGAGGAGCAACTCCGCGAGATGAACATGGACGAGCTGCGCGACATGGCCCGCGACAAGGGTCTCAGCGGTGTTCACGACATGCGCAAGGAAGAGCTCATCGACGCGATCAGCGGGAAGCGCGGATCCTAGCGCGGCGGATCGGTGACCAGGACGGCATGATCACGCCTCAACAGGTCAAGGCCCTGCTGGAGTCGACGCCGATCTTGGTCGTCGTGTCCGGCGCCGCCGCATCGAGCAGGCCGGCTCCAGGACGCTGTCCCTGGCAGCTCTCGGGAGCACGACCTGCTGACGGGCGCGTGAGCAGTTGCTCTTGGCCCGCGCGCCTACGGCGTACCGGGCGGGTCGCGCAGGATGTGGCAGCCTTGCTCCTGGAGAACGACTCCGCTCGGCGACGCCTGCCGCTGCTGGCTCCTGCGCTGGTTCCCCTCCTCGTCGCCGCCCAGCGTGCGGAACACCGCCGACTGAAGGCGATCGCGGCAGCCCGCCCCGGCTGGTGGAACCGCCGTCTTATTGAACCGGACATTTCCCTCGATACCACGGCTGATCAACGCCGGGTGGCGCCGATTCCTGGCTGATGAGGCGCTGGCTCGTTGACGGCTTGCGCGGGGCCGTCGCGCAGAGTTCCCCGAGCGGCGAAGCCTGCCGAGACTCCCCGCCTCAGCGACGTGCACAGCGAGCTGGAGTGAGCACACCTTGCTCTGCCTCCTTCAGCAACCGCCCGGCACGGCCTTGGCCTTGCTCATGCCCGGGGTCCTTACAGTTGAACAGCATCCGGGCGTGGTCGACGCCGCAAAGTTCGGCGCACTTCCCCCGGAAGGTGCCTTCGCGGTTGGGAGTCACTGCCCGTATCTGCGTTGCCGTCCATGTTCTCGATGTAGTTGAAGCCCCAGCTCCACGGAAGCCGACCGCGCCGATCGGGTGGGCCGGCCGTTCGGAGAGTGCGAGGAGCTAGGTGTATTGCCCTGTGAGGCAGGCGGACGAGGCGGCGAAAGGCGGCCCCCGCCGCTCGTCCCCGGTGGTCTTCTCCACCTCGTCGAACAGATTGCGGATGTCGCCGTACCGGTCGGGGCAGCTCCACGTCGGGTGCGACGGGCGCGGGCACGTCCGCCGGCCGTGTACCAGCCCATGCCCAGCACCACCGCCAAGGCCGCGTCCACCACGTCGCCGCCGTAGTACATCCATTGGGCGCCTCTGAGCAGGTCGGCAGGAGTGAAGTCGGTGCCGGGCGGCGGCAATGCGTACAGGGTCTTGGCGAGCACCTCGTGCGCGGCGCCGGCGGCCAGCAAGGTGGCACCGCGTACGGCGACACTCCAGCGACGGCGCACCGGATCGAGTTGGCACACGGCGAAGGTGAACACGAGCCCTGCCGCCAGCATGTGCGCGTGCACCACGCCGTGCAGCAACGGCTGGTGCCTCATGGCCGCGAAGAGCTCCGTCCGATACAGCAGCCAGAGGCCGCCCACGTCCAGCAGGGCCGCAAGCGGTGGGAGGACGAGCCAGCCGACGGGACGGGATCGCGCGAGGACCAGCAGGCGTCGTCGTGCCCGGCCGGGCCTGAGGCTTCGCAGGGCGAGGGTGAGGGGGCGGGCCACGACGAACAGCAGCGGGGCGGCCATGCCGACGACGAGGTGCTGGATCATGTGCCCGGTGAACGGTCCTCCCGGCACAGTTCCCCCCGACGCCCAGGCCGTACCGACGCCCCCGGCGGTGAACGACACATCCCGCCATCGGGGCCAGGCATCCCCGCGCCGCCGCAGACGCCCCGCGGCCAGCAGATACGCCACCGCCACCAGCAGCGCGGCCACGACGGTGAGCAGCTGGCCCGTCCCAGGTCCGGTGGCCGGGCCGGGGTGGACGTGCGCGAGTGTCACGACGCCGGCCCGGCCCCGCTGCGGCGGGCCGCACGCAGGGCCAGGATCACGCCGATGAGCAGCAGGACCAGGCCGGCGATGTTCCACGCCCAGTCGTACGGGGCGACGTCCACGCCGTAGCGGATCTGGTGCAGGCGCAGCAGTTTGTGGTCCACGATCCCGTCGAACAGCTGGAAGAGGCCCAGCCCGAGGAAGAAGCCCGCCCACGCGTGGGCCGACACCAGGGCCCCGCGGCGGCGCAGATCGGCGTAGAGGAAGAACCCCGCGACCAGAGCCAGCAGTTCGGCGGTGTGCAGCAGTCCGTCGGACAGCAGACCCACGCCGGAGGTGGAACGATCGTAGAAGTGGTGCCACCCCAGGATCTGATGGAAGACGATCTCGTCGACCGAGGCCATGACCGCCGCACCGATCAGCGCGCAGACGGCCATGGACCTGCGGGACGCGGAGCCGGTGCCCGGTGCGGCGTCGGACCGGACGGAGTCGCTCATGGCTCTTCCTTCCCGCTGTACGACGACGTCGGCTGGGGATGCCCGGCGCCGGGTACCCGCCAGGACAGGGCCAAGCACAAGTACACCGGCCCACAGGGAGGGCAGAACACGCTTCGGGACAGGGAGGGGGAACGCCGCCCATGCTCGACGTCGCAGGAGTTGGAGGCCGGTTCCCGCGCCAACCGGCATCGCGGCGGTCACTCAGCCGGCGGCACAGCGAGGACAGGGCGGATTCGGCACGCGGACGGCCAGTCGTCCGGCCGGTGCGGCGAGAGTGCGTGCCGGGCGTCGCGCGGCAGGCGGCACTTTCGCAACAGGCCTAGGCGATCACCGATGCCGGATGGTGTCTTCCCTACCTCGATGTCGTGGTCTCGTCGCCCTCTCCGGTGTCCGGTTCGGCGCGCTTGTCGGCGCCCGTCTCCAGGTAGCCGGGGTCGTCGCCCGCGACCCGGCCCACGAAGACGTCGTTGGGCGTCGTCCCCGTCGTGCTGTGCCGGTCCGCCGCCTCGGTGTCCGGCTTACCGCCCGTGTCCTCCGACCGACCCGAACGGACCTCTGCGGAGGGCTCGGTCGAGCGACCCCCCAGGTGTTCGCGGACCCATGACCACACGGACATGATGCCTCCCGATCAGAAGGTGCGTGCCGACGTCGACGGCCTGCCCGCGGTGCCCTCGGCACTTAGCGCCGCACCCGGCTGGTTCAACGTCGTTGGCGGCGGATCGCGACGGCCGCGGCCAGCACCAGGACCCCGGCGAGCCCGGTGAACACCTTCTTGGCAGCGGCCATGGGCGTGCTCAGTCCGAAGGCGTCGCGCATCCGGTCATAGAGACCGAGCGGCACACCCAGGACCGCGTTGCCGGGGGGACGACGCGGGATGACGGGGTGGGGGTGGGTGGGCGCGCTGCGTCGCACCGTGTCCCATGCCGTGCCGAGCCGGCGCAGCTGCGCGGCGGGCAGCGCTTCCCGCAGCCGGGGCAGCACCAGGTCCTCCTCGTCGCGGATGTCCTGCCGTATCAGCGCGAAGACTCGCCGTACGTTCTCCTCACGCTCAGGAGAACCCGGACTCAGGCGTTCGATGTCGGCGACGAGATCGTTGATCTGCTGGTGTTCCGCCTCGACCCGCAAGGTCAACTCGTGCCCGTCCTCGACCGAGCGACGGACGGCCGGCCACAGCACGGTCTCCTCGGCGAAGGCATGGCTGAAGACCAGCTGGACGGTCTCCCGCAGGACCCGTTCGCGGTCCTCGCCGTCCGCCAGGGTCTGATAGCGGTCCATCAACCTGTCCATCTCGGCATGATCACGGAGTTGCCGGGCCAGCACGCTGCTCGGGCCGCCCAGTTGCTCAACCGTCTGCTCTTTGATCGTCTCGGGCATGAATCTCTCCCCTGCGCAGACCGGCCGCAACGCCCGTCCGCCCCAGCGGCTGCCGACAGTGTCCAGTGACGGGTACCCCGACGCGGCGCGGTGCACCGTTTGTGGTGTTCTCACCCGCTGCTCGGCCCGGTCACGGCCCAATCGCCAGGCGCGTCAGGCGCCGGTCAGCAAGTCGCCCTCCCGTACTGCTGTCAGCGACAGCGTCTTGTAGCCGACCTGCTCGAACAGCACGACGAGGCGGTCCTCCTCCGTGCGCATCACCGTGCCCGCACCCCACTCCGCGTGGCGCACCCGGTCGTTCGTCTCATAGGGCCCGTGCCCGGGTGGGGGAGCGGCGTCCCGATGCCCGGTCCCGGTGGCGGGGTGCTCGTCCTCGCGGTCGCACACGTCGCACCGCCCGCACGGTGCGTCGAGCTGCTCGCCGAAGTAACCCAGAAGGTACTGGCGGCGGCAGGTCGGCGTCTCCGCGTAGCCGCGCATCATCTCGATGCGCGAGCGGTCGACGCGGCGCCGCCGCTCGAACACCCGTGCCGCCTCTTCGGTGGCCTCGTCCGCCGTGCGGCAGGGAAGGGCCCGGACCGCGCGGCGCCTGCCCTCGACGGTCACCGCTCCCGCCTCTTCCAGCAGGTTCAGCAGATCGCTGGTCTTCCGGCGCGACAGGCCGCACAGCTGCGCGACCCGGCTACGGCTCTGCGGGACGCCCTGGCCGAGCAGCGTGGTCATGATCCGGCGCAGTGCGTCGGCGTCCAGGGCCCGGGCCGTGAGGAACTTCTGCAGTCCCAGGTCCTCGGGGCGGTAGAACAACACCGCGCGGGCCGACTCCCCGTCCCGGCCGGCGCGTCCGATCTCCTGGTAGTAGGAGTCCAGTGACTCCGGGACGGACGCGTGGGCGACAAACCGTACGTCCGCCTTGTCGATGCCCATCCCGAACGCGGAGGTGGCCACCACCACGGCGGGAGCGCCGGCCATGAAGCCGTCGTGGATCCGGCGGCGGTCGGCTGCCTTCATGCCCGCGTGGTACGCCTCGGCGTCCACCCCGTCCTGCCGAAGCCGCCCCGCGTACGTCTCGGCGTCCTTGCGGGTGGCGGTGTAGAGGATGCCCGGGGCGCACGCCTGGGCCGTCCAGCGTGCGACCGCCTCGCGTTTGGCGGGGTCGTCGGTGAAGGTGCGCACCGCCAGATGGATGGTGGGCCGGTCGGTCCCGGTCGTCACGACGTGGGCCTCGCGCATGTGCAGGTGCTCGACGATGTCCGCCCTGACCGGGGCCGCGGCCGTCGCCGTCAGAGCGAGTACCGGCGGGCGGCCCAGCCGTTCGGCGGCCTCGCCCAGGTTCAGGTAGTCGGGACGGAAATCGTGTCCCCAGGCGGAGACGCAGTGGGCCTCGTCCACGACGAACAGCGAAGGGCCCAGTTCCCGCAGCTGTTCCACGACACTTTCTTTGGTCAGCTGCTCGGGGGACAAAAACAGGTATTCGGCATCACCGTCCCGGATCGCCCGCCAGCCCCTCTCGGTGGCCGACCGGGGCTGTGCGGAGTTCACGGCCACGGCGTCCGGTGCCGCGCTCTCCCGCAGGCCGGCGACCTGGTCGCGCTGCAGGGCGATCAGCGGCGACACCACGACCGCCGGACCACCGAGCATGACGGTCGGCACCTGATAGATCGCCGACTTGCCGGAACCGGTGGGCATGACGACCAGCACGTCGCGGCCCTCGAGCAGTGCCTCCATCGCCTCCGTCTGCTCGGCGGCCAGGTCACTCCACCCGAACCGCTCCCGGGCGACGCGGCGCAACTCGGCGATCCGGTCGTGCACGCCCATCGCGACGCCCCCTTCACGGCCCGACACTCCTGAGACCCGGCCCGGGTACCCCCCGTGGCCGGCCGCGATGCGGAGCGGCGCGCGGCAGCCGTGCGACGTCAAGATCCCGGCTGCTCGGTCTGGGTGATCACCTGCGCCGTTCGGCCCCGCGCGGTCGTGGCCGCCCGTCACCAGCGAGAACCTGGACGAAGCCCAGGTGCCCGCTGTCTGCGGGCCGACGCCGCTTCGGGATCGCACCCCAAGGGAGAATCTCTTGACCGACGCCATGCCCCACCTCGATGACGCCGGCGAGAACGCCGACGTCGTGGCACTGCTGATGCAGCAGCACAACCACATCCGTGATCTCTTCGCCGAGGTCGAGAACGCCACGGCCGACGACCGGGAGGAGGCGTTCCGCAGACTGGTCCGCCTGCTGGCTGTCCACGAGACCGCCGAGGAGGAGGTGGTCCACCCTTCAGCCCGTCGTCTCCTGCAGGACGGTGAGCAGGTGGTCGACGACCGTCTGGAAGAGGAGCGGGCCGCGAAGGAGAAGCTGAGCCAGCTCGACGACATGAACCCCGACGACCCCGGGTTCATGCCCGCCTTGCGCAAACTGCGCGCGGACGTGCTTCAGCACGCGGCTTCGGAGGAACAGTACGAGTTCCCCGGGCTGCGCGAGAAGGCCGGAGCGCAGCAGCTCGCCCTGATGGCCACGGCTGTCCGTGCTGCCGAGGCCATGGCGCCCACCCGCCCGCATCCGGGAGTGGAGACGGCGGCGGAGAATGTCGCCGTCGGACCCGTGGCAGCCGTGATCGACCGGACTCGTGACGCCGTCCGCAAGGCGATGGGCAAGGACAGCTGATCAGGTCGGGACGTTTTCCGGGTGGGGGTCGGTGGTGCGAGGGTGAGGCCGCCGGCGGTGAGGCAGCCGTCGATCAGGTGTGGCCGGAGCTGTATCCTGCGTAACTTCCGGCGGAGGACACGGTCGAGGTCATCGGATGTGTCGAAGGGGTGCATACGGCGGGAAGCGGACCGGTGGTGAGCCAGTCGTGCTCGGCCTCGTACCGTTTCGTGCACGGACGAGCAGGTCGCGGCGGTCCTGCCAGGAGAAGCTCTTTCGTGCGCTTTTGAGGGGGAGGTGGTTGCGGGGTCGATGGATGCGACGGCTTTCCCCACCGACGACGCGGAGCTGCGCGCGGTGCTCAGCGGCCACTACGGCGACCACTCCCTCGCCCCCGGCCGCGCCTCGTTTGGCATGCACGCCATGCTGATCCGCCACCACATCAACGGCGCGAGCTTCGTCGTCGGAGGCTCCGCACGACTTGCGGAGACGGCGACCGATGTCATCACTTCGGCCGGGGAGCCGTCCTGATCTCGGCGGACGTCGCCCACCGTCGAGCTGGACGACAAGGGTTCAGCCCGCGGCCCACTTCCTCGGCAGGGAGAGGGGCGACTTCATATCGCTCGCCCACACCCCTCAGCGGTAGATCTCAGCGGCGTGACCTCCCTGGACTCCAGGGGGATCAACGTCTTCGTCGCCGCTCACCGGCGCGTGAGTGACGCTCAAAGGTGACTGCGCATCGCCGTACTCATCCCCAGCCACCCCACCGTCGAGCAGGCCCTGAATATTTGAGGCCCTGCTCGGCCCGGCTCGGACGGTCTACCGGCTACGGGTGCCGCTGCACCGCCGCGTCCACCTCCTGGCCCATTGGTTCCGGCGCGGCGTCGTCACGCCTTGCACCGGGCGAGGGCCGCTGCGCGCGGGAGGTCGTCATGACTGGTCTCCATAGGGGGCGAGGTCTCCGGTACGCCTGCCCACAATCGCATCAGCAAGACGCGCTCGCTGTGGCCTGAAGATCACACAGATCGAATGGCTCTTCGCCGACTGTGGGACGGCGAAGAGTCGAGGGGCCGCTTCCCCCACCCCCTCTGCCGCCGAGTCTGCCGAGTCTTCCTCCCGTCCGCGCTCACACGCGCTTCGTACGGCCAACGGCCGCATTCAAGACGCCTCTGGCGGGGTACGTCACCGGGACCGCTCTCAGTAGGGACTCAGGAGTAGGCCATCATTCTCTGCGGGGTCGGGGCTCGGTCAGGCCGGTCGGCTGCGATTGCTGTGCCAGTCCAGTATCAGGACCGTGGCGTCGTCCTTGAGGTTGCCGTGGCAGGCGTCGAGCGCCGCGGCGGTCAGGGTCCGGACGGCTTCTCGCGGGTGCAGCGCGCGGGTGTCGTGAATGACCGAGCCCAGGTCGACGGCCGCGGCACCGCGTTCCTGCATTCCGTCGGTGAGCAGGACCAGGCGGTCCCCGGGGCTCAGGGGTAGTTCCTGTAGGCGGTAGGTGGTGGGTGCCGCCACACCGAAGGGCAGGTTGACGGCGAGTTTCACCTCTTCGACGGCGTTGTCACGCAGCAGCAGGGGCCGGGGGTGGCCGGCGTTGACCAGTTCGCACAGCCCCGTTTCGAGGTCGACGCACAGCAGCTGTCCGGTGGCCAGGCCGCGGCTGTGGCTCAGCAGGGCCTCGTGGGCGTGGCGGGCCTGCTTGAGGGCGTCACAGCCGCTGCGACGTGCCCGCCGCAGCGCGCCGACCAGCAAGGTGGCCAACAGAGCAGAGTTCGTGTCGTGGCCCATGGCATCCGTGATCGACAGGTGCAGAGTGTCGCGGTCGAGCGTGTAGTCGTAGGTGTCGCCACCGATGTCGTCGGCCGGGACCAGTCCGGCGGCCAGAGTGAACTGGGCCGCCTCGCAGCAGGAGGCCGAGGGAAGCAACTGGTGCTGGATCTCCGCCGCCAGGCTGGTCTCGGTGGTGCGCCGGCCCTGGTGGTACAGATCGGTGAAGCGGCGGTCCGTGACGATGATGTAGGCCAGCGCGTGGGCCGCGTGGCGGACCTGGCGCAGCACGGTGTCGTCTGCGGACTGCAGGCTCAACTCCAGGACGCCGATGCAGTCGCCGCGGTTGGTGACGGGCGTGATGACGCGTCGTCCGCCCTGGCCGTCCGGTTCCACATTCTGGCGCTGGCTCTGCAGAACGCTGTCGTAGACGCTGCCCCGCAGGTCGATCGGCTCGCCAGGGGTGGCGGCCTTGTCACCGGTCGCGGCGAGGCGTACCAGCCGCTGGCCGATGAGGTCGACAAACAGGAAGGACACGGCCTCGGCACCGAACCGCTTCTGCAGGTCGTGTGCCACCACGTCGACGGACTCACCGGGCGGGGCCGCTTCCGCAGCGGCCAGCAACTCGCCCAGTTCCAGATCTCCACCCTTCACAGCAACCTCCTGTCGGTTGCCGTACCTTCTTCCCCGAGTCTGCGCAACCTCACATATTCTGCCCATTTTGCCTGGTCAGGGCGGCGTTCCAGATCGGTGCGAGCACGTCCCGCCTCCGAGAACGGGCGGATGCCGCTCCGGTCCACGGTGGTTGCTCGACGCGGTGCCGGTGCGGCCCTTTTCGGCCAGGTTTGGATGCCAGTGGAGGGGGAGGGCGACGCCCGATCCCAAAAGCTGGCGCCCGCGTGTCCCACCGAAAGATCATTCCGGGACAGTCCTTGGCTCCGCCCAGGTCGATGGAAGGTGGGATGGAAGCTCCCCCCGGCACGCCACTTCCGGTCCGCGCGCGGGACGGCGTCCCGGGCGCCTCGCAGTCTGAGCGCCCAGCGGAGGTTGCCTCTTCGGGTTCGGCGCCGCAGCGAGGCTCTCAGGGCTGGTGAGGTGCTCTGAAGGCCACCTCCTTCAGTGGCGTCCTGAGGGCGCAGGCAGGTCTGCGATGGTTACCCCGCCCCTGAGGGGTACCCGCCTTCACGTAATGCATATATCGGGCAAATCGGAGGTCGGAATGGCAACGCATCCCCGGTCGGACATGGAAACGCACCCCGACATCCTCGCCATGCGCAGTCGACACGAGATGGCCGAGCGTGTCGCAAGTACTCCGAGGGCGCAGGCCGTCGAGGCGATGGCCCTGATCACGGGCCTCTACCTGGCGGCCTCACCGTGGATCGCGGGTTTCAACGGCTTTTCCACCCTGGCCGTCAACAACTTGATCGTCGGCATCGCATACGCCGTGATCATGAGCGGTGGCTTTGGCCGGGCATACGAGCGCTCGCACAGCATGGCGTGGGCCGCTTGCGCACTCAGCGTCTGGACAATCTTTGCGCCCTGGGTTGTAGCAGGCGACGTCAGTACCACCAGGACCATAGTCAACAACATCATCGTCGGCGTGATCGCGCTCCTGTTGGCCCTTATGGCCGCCGCAGCCGCCCGCCCGGTGGATCGGTCGTCCGGCGATCGCTCATCCCCGCCCAGGTGATCGAGCTCAATCCGAAGATCATGGCACCTGCCCCTACCGCGCTACAGGGAGCCGCCCATTGTCCGTGCTCTGCCCCCGCTGAGCCGCGTCCTGGCGGGGGCGGGTCCCTGTTGCGTTTCCTGGCGGCAGCGGCTTTTCCCTGACCGTCGCGCAGCGTGCCGGTTGGCCACCCTTCCTGAGGCGTTGAACTCCGAGTGAATCAATATCTGTTCCCGAGGGATCAGTTTTTTGAGGGCCGAGCGGCGGGAGTTTTTGCCGCGAAGAGCAGAGTGGAATTATCCAACGTGCACGGGCCGTTCCGGCGTGCTACTGTCTATCTCAGTTGCAGTTGTGGTTCCCAAAACTTCAAGTGCCCCCGCGCCAGGCTTCTGCCGGTCGGGAGCACTTTTGTATTTCCGGTCATTTCCGGGCGGGGTAATCATCGCGGCGACACGGCGTCCGCGCAGTGCGGACGCCGATGCACTGCCCCAAAGGAGATATGACATGGCTGCTGGTACCGTGAAGTGGTTCAATGCGGAAAAGGGCTTCGGCTTCATCGAGCAGGACGGTGGCGGCGCCGACGTGTTCGCCCACTACTCGAACATTGCCGCGCAGGGCTTCCGTGAGCTGCTCGAGGGCCAGAAGGTGAACTTCGACATCGCGCAGGGCCAGAAGGGCCCCACGGCCGAGAACATCGTTCCGGCCTGACGCTCACGCGTAATCCTTAGCTGGGGCCCGCATCCTTCGGGGTGCGGGCCCCAGTTGCACGCGTATCCCGCAGCGGCTTTCACCCGCGGGACGACCCGGAGGAATCCGCAGTACCACAGGCGGTTCCTCCCTCAGGGCGCAGACGCATCCTGAAGCGCTGCACCGCAGCCGGCGCCCGGATCGCAAGGTCCCCATCGCGTCACCCATTTCAGCACCTGCGCCCACGGATGTTTCCGCCGGCCAGATCTGCTTTCTTTTGCACCGGTTCATACTTGTAATTCTCCATGCTGTTCATCGCAGCGGGAATTCCTTGATATGTGCCACATCGAGGAAGGTTCCGCATGAACCGCACGTACACGAACGACCGCCCCGCCCGCTCCCGTGACGGCCGTGCCGACGCCGGAAGGGGCGGCAGCGGCTACGGCTCGCAGGCACCGCGTCGTACCGGCGGGCCCGTCCGCTCCGGCGGTTACGGCCGTCGGCCCGCCGCCGTGCAGGGCGAGTTCGCGCTGCCCAGGACGATCACCCCCGCGCTGTCGGCAGTTGAGGGCTTCGCCGATCTCGACATGCCCGAGCAGCTGCTGGCCGAACTCGGCAGGCAGGGGATGACCGTGCCGTTCCCGATCCAGGGCGCGACGCTGCCGAACTCCCTGGCGGGCCGTGACGTCCTGGGCCGCGGCCGCACCGGTTCCGGCAAGACCCTCGCCTTCGGCCTCGCTCTGCTCGCCCGCACCGCCGGACAGCGTGCCGAGCCCCGCCAGCCGCTGGGGCTGATCCTCGTACCCACGCGTGAGCTGGCGCAGCAGGTGACCGACGCGCTGACCCCGTACGCCCGTTCCGTGCGGCTGCGGCTGGCCACGGTGGTGGGCGGCATGTCGATCGGTAGGCAGGCCAGTGCGCTGCGCGGCGGAGCCGAGGTCGTCGTCGCGACGCCGGGGCGGCTCAAGGACCTCATCGACCGCGGCGAATGCCGGCTGAACCACGTCGGCATCACCGTGCTGGACGAGGCCGACCAGATGGCCGACATGGGCTTCATGCCCCAGGTCACCGCGCTGCTCGACCAGGTGCGCCCGGAGGGGCAAAGGATGCTGTTCTCCGCCACCCTGGACCGCAACGTCGACCTTCTGGTACGCCGCTACCTGACCGACCCCGTCGTGCACTCCGTCGACCCGTCGGCCGGTGCGGTCACCACCATGGAGCACCACGTCCTGCACGTCCACGGCGCCGACAAGCATGCCGCCACGACCGAGATCGCCGCCCGCGACGGCCGCGTGATCATGTTCCTGGACACCAAGCACGCCGTCGACCGGCTGACCCAGGACCTGCTCAACAGCGGGGTGCGGGCCGCCGCGCTGCACGGCGGCAAGTCGCAGCCCCAGCGGACCCGCACGCTGGCGCAGTTCAAGACGGGGCACGTCACCGTACTGGTGGCGACCAACGTCGCGGCGCGCGGCATCCACGTCGACAACCTCGACCTGGTCGTCAACGTCGACCCGCCGACCGACCACAAGGACTACCTTCACCGCGGCGGCCGTACCGCCCGCGCCGGCGAGTCCGGCAGCGTCGTCACCCTGGTCACGCCGAACCAGCGCCGAGGCATGGTCCGTCTGATGTCGGACGCCGGGATCCGGCCGCAGACCACCCAGATCCGCTCGGGCGACGAGGCCCTGAACCGGATCACCGGCGCCCAGGCCCCGTCCGGCATCCCGGTCGTCATCACCGCACCGGTGGTCGAACGCCCCAAGCGCAGCGCCACCTCCCGAGGCCGCCGCCGCCCCGCCTCGGCGACCCGGCGTGCTCCCGTACGCCAGTCCGGCTTCGGCGCGGTGGCCTAGAACTTTCGTGATCAGGAAGCCGGCCCATCTCTGCAGGAGGCATACTTTGACGCTGGTTCAGATGCAGCCCCGCCCGGCGGACGCCGACCCCGTGCACAGGACGGTGGCTGAGGTCATGGGCCCGGCCGGACCGCAGGTCTGTGACGACATGAGCGTCGAGGTGGCGCTGGCCGTCATGGCCGCCGCCCGCACGGGCCGGCTGGTCGTCTGCGACCAGGACGGCCAGTGCACCGGCCTGGTCACCCATGCCGAACTCGCCGCCGTCCGTGACAGCTCCGACTACACGGACCGTGTCCGCCTGCGCGACGTCCTCGGCGACCACGGTTCGTTCGCCTCACCCGTGACCACGATGGCCGAAGCCGAGCGCGCGATGCGCGCCCGTCGGCTCGGTGTCCTGCCGGTGGTCGACGAGCAAGGCAGCGCCCTGGGCATCCTCGCCCTCTCCCGCTGAAACACCTGGCCCCTGGTCGGACCGTTCTTTCCTTCTCTCTGTGAGGCCACATGCGCTGCGTCATCGCCCGCTTCCCCTTCGAGCTCACCAAGGGCGGCGTGCTGGAATCGATGAAGGGCATCAAGCCCGAACCGGTCACCGGCGAATCGGTGATCATCGGCCGCCGCCACTATCCCGTCAAGCAGGTCGGCCAGGTCATCACGCGCCAGGACCGTCGTGACTTCAGCGCCGCCGAAGTCCTGCGGGCCATGGCTCAGCTCGGCTTCACCTGCCGCGCCGTTCCCAAGGCAGCGCCCCTGGGCATTCTCAGCCCGATGCAGCACGCTTCCGCGATGCTCGGCACCCCCGTCACAATCTGACCGGGTAAACAGACACGAGCCGACACCTGAGCAGCAGTGTGGGCCCGACCGGTACGCCGGTCGGGCCCACACTGCGTGCAGCGGGTTCCCGCCACCGTTGCCCTGCGGATCCGGGCGGCACGGAAGTGCAGACGCGTGGGCGGCCCGTCCTCCTCCACGGGGGCGTCGAAGACGGCGGGCGAACTCGCCCAAGTGGGCGGAATCCCTCAGCACATCCGACACCCTCTGCCTCCACGCCGCTTCGGCAGCCAGCCGACCGGTGATGACAGCGCCACCGGTGGCCACGGCCAGGGACATCTGGTTGCTGTGGCCGGACTCCACCAGGGCGGCAACGTCAACCAGCAACTCGTCAGGCTGCCCATGAGGCGGACCATGTTCGCTGGCCATCAGGCTGCTTGAGCGGTGACGCTGCCGGGCAAGGAAGGTGCTCACGGTCTTGCCGCCGGAGGCCCGGCGGGTGACCGCCGTGGCGTGGGCGAGGCGGGTGACCATGGGCCAGCCGAAGCCCCCCGGTACCGCCGTTCAGGTCAGGGATGCGCATGCGCGGCACCTGCCGGCTGGGATCGTGAACGGCGACCTCAATGGTGTCGGGGTGCGCAGTCAGTTCCAGTGTGCAGTGGCCCCCACCGTGGCGCAGGGCATTGGTGACGAGCTCGGCCACGACCACAGTGTCCGCCGCGTCAGGAGCCACGGCCGGCTGCTGCAAACCTTCGAGGAAGGCCCGTGTCATATCGCGTGCGTCGGCAATGGCTGTGGTGGAACGGACGGCTGCGGCGCCGGCAATCACCGTGATCATCACGGTCACCCTGGTCTCTGAATCGTCCGTGCCCCTGCCCCTGGCTACCCAACCCCTGTGCCTCACCCCTCCACCTGCCAACCCCGCAGAGCCCAGTGCTTACCTGAAGGGGACGGAGGACCAAAGTCGACGCATGACGGCACCTGCTGCCGTGAGCCCGAGTCTCCGCAGCCCGCGGACTGCTCGAGTCAGGGGCCGTGCCGGTTCGCCACCAGCTGGGGCGTCACGGCTGGAAACGTCCGTGCCGGTCGATGGTGTTCTCACGAGACGCAGTGTTGGCCGGTGCCGCCGACGGTAGCCGCGGCGCAGGCGGCGACGTCACGCCCACCCGACTGCCACGCGGTGGTGGGTCACTGTGAGCGCCGGACAGAGCCTCGCAGCTGCTTGAACCACTCCATGGGGACCGGTCGAGGCAGACTGGTCGAGACGGAGTACCTCATCTGTCAGCGCGCGGAAATCTATACCCGCTGGAGTAGACATTGGTCGGCGGTGTGGTTAAAGTTTCTGTCGTAGCCGAGATCAAGAGAGGCCCGGCAGACATGAACTGCCGGGCAGCAGTACGCAGTTGCAGTTCGCAGGACGGTGCGGTGGTGGAGTTCCGAAGCCAGAGCGGTTGCAGGACGGCGACGGGACTGACGACCGGACCGGGTGGCCCGCAGTGATCAGGGGCCGCCATGAGCAGTACCGCAGTGGCAGTACTGGTAAGTGAAGGTTCGCAGTACCCAGCAGTGAAGTCAGTGAGCAGTACCTCGGTGAAGGCGTCGGCTGCGGGCGCGCGCACCGGGAGGTTCGGCAGTGGGGTTCCAAGCCAGAGCAGACGCAGGACGGGCGACGGGGCTGGCTGCCGAAGAGTGGCGCTGTTCGAGGCCACCAGCAGTTCGCAGTTCCCGTTAGTGAGTAGTTGATCAAGAGGGAAGAACGGAGGAGCCGAGCGCCATCAGGATCGCCCGGGTGGAAGTCTTGGACCCGGGTACCGCAGGACATCGATAGTGAGGTGGTCTCCGGTCGAGCAACCGCGATCCCCGCGCCCCCGACAGCGTCTCGGTCGGGTCTGCGGAAACAGAGGGCCGGTGCAGTATCAGGGCCGGCAGATGGTGTAGTAGTTCCTTCGGGGCCCTGGTGCCAGTACGGCGCCAGGGCCCCTCCACGCGTTCCACAGAGAGGTGCAATGACAGCAGACGACACGTACGGCCGTCTCGATGACGACGACTACCCCGCCTACACCATGGGCCGGGCCGCCGAGATGCTCGGCACCACACAGGGCTTCCTGCGCGCCATCGGCGAAGCCCGCCTCATCACCCCACTGCGCTCCGCGGGCGGACACCGCCGCTACTCCCGCTACCAGCTGCGCATCGCCGCCCGCGCCCGGGAACTCGTCGACCACGGCACCCCCATCGAGGCCGCCTGCCGCATCATCATCCTCGAAGACCAGCTTGAGGAAGCCCAGCGCCTCAACGCCGAATACCGCCGCGCCACCGAATCGGCGAACCCGACCGCAGCAGCATGAGATGAGCGTGCCCGTCCGCGTCGGCGGGCACAGCACGCATGGTCTGCCGTGCGGTGTGATCGTTTCCTGTGGTGACGCGGCGTGTGGGCGTGTAGCGTCTGCGTCAGCTGTCGTGATTCGGAATTCCCTCGACGTCACCCAGGGCCAGAAGGGTCCGCAGGCCGAGAACATCAACCTGAACTGACCTCGCAGACCTGCCCCAGGGATCGCGCACACTGCGTCCGGTGGGCTCCGCCCGTGCGGGCTTTGCCGACCACCGGGCGAAGCGCCTGCACTCATGCCGGGCGTGCAAAGGATCAGGGTCCGCGCAGCCATTGCTGCGCGGCCCCTGATCTGTTGAGGCGAAGGCGAACGCGACCTCGGCCCGAACTTCCTGACCTCAGGTGATTCAAGCGTCGTCCGGTTCGGGGTGCCGCATGCCCGGCGCCTCTGTTCGCGCAGTGTGGAGCAGTAGACGGTCAGGTGCCCGTCCACGCGGCGAGGAAGGCTTGCCGTCCATCCGGATCGTCCCATCTGCGGTCCGCATGCAGAACGCGCCAGGCGGTGAGCTCGAGATCTCGGAGCCACAACTCGCCGATGACCTGCGTCTTGAGGTCAGGCACATGGTCGGACTCGGCGAGGGCTTGACCGATCACCTCGCCGGCCGCTACGCGCTGGGGCGGAGTCATCTCATCGACGGCCGAGAGGATCTGCCTGGCCAGGGCGGTTCCCTCTCCTTCCAAAGAACGCAGCACCTGAGCCTTCATGTTGACGGGTAGCAGGTACGCGGTGCCCGAGGACCTCCACAGGTCCGACCAGAAGCGTTCGCCTGCCTCGGTGGGGGCAGGCAGCGCGGCCAGCAGCCCGAGGAGATGGCCGGTGGCCGCATAGCCATCGGAGTGGGCGGCTGCGACGACTGCGATGCCGGCGACGCCCTCCACATCGAGCCGGCCGGCCTCGAGATGCGGATCCAGGTCCAGTTGGTGTTCCAACTGGTCTGCGAGGGCGGTGGATACGTGGGGGCGGACCTCAGGAAGCATCGGCGATCCTTGCGCGTAGGCGAGCGGAGATGCCCGTTCGGAAGCCCTGATCTTTCCCATGGCCGGCCGTTCTACTCGGCTTCGGCAGGCCCAATTGGCGGGAGGGGCACCGGGGCTGGAGTTCACGCGGTGGCGAGCCGGCCCGGGCCCGGCGATGGCCCTGGGGTCCTGGACCGACCTTCCATGAATGCTGCCGGAGTGAGGTCTTTTAGCATGACCGCATTGCTGCCAGTGACGCCCAGTCGCCCGAGGGAGAACGAGAAGCTGTGTCCCGTGATGCCGCTGAAGTCGAACACGGTCACGTCGCCTCAGCGCGTGGAGAGCGCCGTGAAGACCGGCTGCCCGACGGATCGCAAGGCGGACATGCAGGGGAGAAGGCTTGACGACGGCAGCAGCCGGTGCTGGATCTCCGCGGCCAGGCTCAGCGGGATGGTACGGCGGCCCCACTGGTACACGTCGGTGTAGGAGCGGTTCGCGGTCACGATGTACGCCAGCGCGTGCGCGGTGTCGCCGATCGCCCGCATCACCTCCCCGTCCGGCGCCGCGGGCAGGAACAGTTCGAGGAGACCGATGGCGTCTCCGCGATTGGTCACCGGGGCGACGATCCGGACCAGCGCGCCGTCGTCCCTCTCCTCCACGCTCGGCCGCTGGGCGCGGATCACGTCGTCGTAGAGGGTGCCCCGCAGCGTGATGCGACGGGCGGGTTCGTCGGTCTCGACGCTGCCCACCGCGCCCAGCCGTACGACCGAACCGCCGGTGAAGTCGGTGATGAGGAACGACACCGACGCGGCCCCGAGGTGCTCCTTGAGCATGCGCGCGACCACGTTGAGCGACTCCACGGGCGCCGCGGTCTCCGCTGCCGCCAGCGTCCCCGCCAAGGTCATCGTGTCCCGGCCGCGCCCGTTCTCCGGAGTACGACTGATCGGCCCACCGTCTCCCGGCTCGCATACGGTCACCGATACTCCTTGTCGCTCGCTGGTACTCAGAGTTTCGGTCCCGGCGGCGCGCGGGCCCGCGCCAAAAGCCCGGTGCTGGCCAGATGGTATGGCACCCACGGTGCCCTTGGACGGTGTTCCACTCGGCCGAGCGCCCGTTCCTTCTCGCTGGCTGCTTGCTGGTTCTGGTCGGTGAGGTGGTGCTTTACGGCGTCGGCGAACGTGGTCGCCTCGGTCGTGCCCGGTGTCGCTGGTGTCGGCGTACAGATGGGTGGCTGCCGACTCCCGTGCCCGGCCGCGATGCCGGCAAGACTGCGACCGGAACCGCGGGCCGTGCTGCCGGGCCGTGGCTCAGGCGTCGATGATGACGGGGATGATGAGGGGCTTGCGGCGGTGGGTGCGAAAGGCCCAGTTCGCCACGGCGCGGGCGATGAGCTGTTCGAGCTGGCGGGCGTCCCCGACGCCTTCCTCGGCCGCGGTGGCCAGGGTCTTCTCGATGACGGGGATGACCGGCTCGAAGGTGGTGTCGTCGTGGACGAAGCCCCGGGCCAGGAAGTCGGGGGCCTCGGCGAGGGCGCCGGTGTCCGCGTCGACGATCGCCACCACCGTGACCACGCCTTCCTCCGCGAGGGTGAGGCGGTCCTTCAGGGACGCCTCGGTGGCGCCGCCGACTTCCATGCCGTCCACGTAGACGTTGCCGGCGGGGACCTTGCCGGTGATGGACGCGCGCCCGTCGACGAGGTCGACGACGACGCCGTCCTCGGCGATGACGACGCGGTCCGGGTCGACGCCGGTACGGATGGCGAGGTCGCCGTTGGCTCGCAGATGGCGCCATTCGCCGTGCACGGGCATGACGTTGCGGGGCTTGACGATGTTGTAGCAGTAGACGAGTTCGCCGGCGCTGGCGTGGCCGGAGACGTGCACCTTGGCGTTGCCCTTGTGGACCACGTGGGCGCCCCACCGGGTGAGTCCGTTGATCACTCGGTAGATGGCGTTCTCGTTGCCGGGGATGAGGGAGCTGGCGAGCAGGACGGTGTCGCCCTTGCCGATGCGGATGACGTGGTCGCGGTTGGCCATCCGCGACAGCGCGGCCATCGGTTCGCCCTGGGATCCGGTGCACACCAGGGTGATCTTGTGGTCCGGGAGCTTCTCCAGCTCCTTCGTGCTCACGACCAGACCGGACGGGACCTTCAGGTACCCGAGGTCGCGGGCGATGCCCATGTTGCGGACCATCGACCGGCCGACGAAGGCGACCTTGCGGCCGTGCTGGTGGGCGGCATCCAGTACCTGCTGGATGCGGTGCACGTGGCTGGCGAAGCTGGAGACGATGACCCGGCGCGGAGCGGTGCGCATCACCTGCTCGATCGCCGGGTTCAGCTCACGCTCGGAGGTGGTGAAGCCGGGCACTTCGGCGTTGGTGGAGTCGGTGAGGAACAGGTCCACACCCTCCTCGCCGAGGCGGGCGAAGGCGCGCAGATCGGTGATGCGGTCGTCGAGGGGGAACTGGTCCATCTTGAAGTCGCCGGTGTGCAGCACCAGCCCGGCGCCGGTGCGGATCGCGACCGCGAGGCTGTCCGGGATGGAGTGGTTGACCGCCACGAACTCGCAGTCGAAAGGTCCGAAGCGCCGCCGGTCGCCTTCCCGTACCCGCACCGTGCGCGGCCGGATGCCGTGCTCCTTGAGCTTGGCCTCCAGGAACGCCAGTGTCAGCTTGGAGCCGACGACGGGGATGTCGGACCGCTCGCGCAGCAGGTACGGCACGCCGCCGATGTGGTCTTCGTGGCCATGGGTGAGGACGATGGCCACGATGTCGTCCAGCCGGTCCCGGATCGAAGTGAAGTCCGGCAGGATCACGTCCACGCCGGGCTGGGTCTCCTCGGGGAACAGCACACCGCAGTCGACGATGAGCAGTTTGCCGGCGTGCTCGAAGACGGTCATGTTGCGGCCGATCTCACCCAGGCCGCCCAGGGCGATGACTCGCAGCCCTCCTTCGGGAAGGGGAGGGGCGGCTTTTAGTTCGGGGTGCGGGTGACTCATACCCTGACGTTACCCGGAGTGCGGGACGACATGATCCGTTGCCTGTGTGATCTCTCTGTGGCAGCGGGTGAGACGGCGAGGCCCCGCCGAGGAACATCCTGACGGGACCTCGGTCCGACATACTTTCCCGATGAGTTCACGCACTTCCCCGGTCAGCCGGCCGGTCACGATACGGAGGGCCGTCGCGCGGGATGCCAAACGGCTCACGCGGCTCGTGCGTGGCTCAGGCGCCTACGAGGGTAAGTACGCGGCCGCAGTCGAGGGCTACCGGGTCGGTCCTGATTGCATCGAGGCCCACCGCGTCTTCGTGGCCGTCGGCGCCGACGAGCATGGAGGCCGGGTCCTCGGGTTCTACTCGCTCGTCCTCGCTCCACCGGAGCTCGAGCTGCTGTTCGTCGCCGACGAAGCGCAAGGACGGGGTATCGGACGGCTGCTCGTCGCGCACATGCGGTCCGAGGCCCGTGCCGCCGGGCTCGACCGTGTCAAGGTCGTGTCGCATCTTCCCGCCGAGGACTTCTACCACCGCGTCGGTGCAGTGCGGACCGGGACCGTGCTCGCATACCCGCCCGCCGTGCCGTGGGACCGTCCCGAATTCGAGTTTCGCCTTTCTTCGGCATGACGCGGTGTGCCGGTTCGCGGAACACCGGCCTCCCGGCATGCCTGCCAGAGCTCGGCGCGCGGCTGCGGATCGTCATGACGGCACTGCCGAAGACGCGGTCGCCGGCCTGCCACGCGGTGCGGCAGAGGAGCTCGCCGCTACGTCGGAGAGCCCGCACCGTTTCTCGGGCCTTGGCGTTACAGCCCGCCCGGCGCCGAACGCTGCCCTGGCACGCGATGTGACCTGGGAGGTCCCGGGCCTCATGGCATGATGCCGTCCGCCACAGGACTTGTCGCCGGCCGCGTCTACCAAGAGAGAGTTCGAGGCCGTCCGTGTGATGGTCGAGGAAGGACGGCTGGTAAGGCGGGCCACGTGGCGCAGTGCTGTCCCGGGCGGGGGTCTGACTCATGAGATCTATGACCGATGTGTCCAGTCACGGGCTTGTCGACTGTCGTTGCGGGATGGTTTCTGCTGTCACCGAGCCACAGGGCGTGTCCCCATAGGGGCCTTGCCGACGATCAGGCACCATCACGGTTCAGACCGCCCGACCAGGCCGGTGCCAGCCACCCAGCACGTCACCACGCGGCAGGCGAACCACCATGACAACCAGACAGCGCAGCACCTCCTCCAGCACGGATCCTCCCGTTCCGGGCGAGGTCGTCCTGGGCGTGGACACGCACGGCGACGTTCGCATTGGTCCGGGCAGCGCCGTCACCTTGCTGATCACCATGGGAGACCATCCCGAGCGGCTGAACACCGAGGCGTCCTTCGCCGCCCTGTGCGGAAGTCCCATCGAGTACTCCTCGGGCGGCCGGAGCTCGCGCCGGCTCAACCATGGTGGGGACCGGCAGGCGAATGCGGCTCTGCACCGCATCGTGTTCACCCGGCTGCGCCACGACCCGCGTACCCAGGCGTACTACGACCGCCGCACCCAGGAGGGCAAGACCCGACGTGAGATCATCCGATGCCTCAAGCGATATGCCGCCCGCGAGGTCTTCAACCTGGTCAGACCCGTCTCCAGCACCCCCTCGTTATAGGGGCGTCCGTGACAGCTGAGAGGCTCAGGCGGGTGAGCGAGACACCACCGAACATCCTGCAATACCGCTTTGACGGGCCGGAAGAGGCTCCCGTCCTGATCCTCGGTCCCTCACTGGGTACCACATGGCACAGGTTGTAGAAGGTGTCCAGGTGCGTCCGCACTAGTCCACTCCGGGCACATAATGCCAGCTCAGCGCCGTTCGGCCCGGTGGAGTCCGCACAGTCGGTGATAGCGGCGTTAGAGCGCAGTTAGACGTGGGGGCAGGCCCCGTCGGCGTGATCCCGACGGGGCCTCGCGTCTAACAGCTACTTGGGTTCGCCTTTCTCGAGCGTCAGGGCGGGGGCGCCGTGACGACGCTCGTCGCACGTCCGAGGTGCAGTGCGCGACATGGGAACTGCCCGGCGTCCATCGGGCTGTACTCCTTTGCTAATGAAAATCCGATGGCTCCCTCCGCCCGCATGCGTGAAGGCTTGCTCAGCGCCCACTGAACGACGGGCCAGATGAATCACTGTGCTGCAGCACCTGCGCGAACCTCGCCTACACCGAGCGGGACATGGCACGACTCCGCGTGCGGTTGTCCGTCCTGGAGACGGAGGCACTCGATCCGATGACTCCACGCCCGCGCCGCGACCGATCCGCCGCTCAGGCGGAACAGATCCGCGCAGTGACGCCGACCAGCAGGCCCGCCTCGCGGGAGCGGCCTGGCTACGTGGGCGGCGCATGACACCCTGTCAACTGATGCGCAAAGCCCTTTCAGCCACCCTCTTCGCGGTCCCCGTGTGGTAGCCCGCCGCCCTCATCGGGGTCGGAATCGCGTTCTGCGCGGCCATACGTGCCCGGACAGTGCGGATACCCTGGGCTCGCTCGTGGGGATTGCCGTCCACCTACATCTGATGCCCCTTGATACCCCTCGCCGAAGCGGTCGGCCTTCCGGTGACGGGCACGCCCGCCGAATCGGCCGGGCGGTAGCGGACCATTTCCACGGTGTGCTCCCCTGACATCGTCACTGCCCGAGCCGGGATGAGGCCGGGAACATGCGATCCAGCCGAAGCCGTAACCGCCATGCAGTACGTGCGGATCAGCGCACGGGTAGGACTGTGCTGTGCATCCCAGAGCGGGTCAGTCTTCAAGCTGATGCGGCTTCTTCTTGCTGGGCAGACCTCGGACGGCCCACGTCTGATCGGGTTCCCCCCGGTCAAGGAGGCCCCGAATCGAGTCCAGCATGAAGCGTTCCGCCGAGCGCAGACTTCGCAGCCCGGTCAGCAACTCCCGGAAGGGCTCCAACGTTCTTTCCGCGTCGGCGCGGCCTTGGGCTCGGAGGGCGCGCACGCGGGACGGCGAGAAGTCGACCAGCCCGGTGAGCCCCCCCACGGGACCTGTCGGCGCGAGTGCACGGCTGGGCCGTACCTCTAGCATGCCGAGTCCCGGGAAGTGGTGGGCGTCCCAAAGCGCTCCCCGGCTGAGGTGGACCACGATGGCCATGTCGCACCCTGCGTGATCGGCGAGGGCGCCAGCCGGGGTGTTGTCGGCAAGTCCGCCGTCGCGGTAGAGCCTACCCGCGATCCTGCGCGGGGGAAGCAGTAGGGGAAGTGCCGCACTGGCCAGGATCGCCTGTCGGCAGTCGTCGGCCCCCAGTTCACCGAGCCGCAGCCAGACGGCCCGAGTGCCCGTCTGTGCTCGTACCACGTCGACGGCCCAGCCCCAGCCCAGTAATATTCGCCGCTCCTCCAGCGCAGGGAACGCCGACACCCACATCGGGATGCCGGTGCGCAGGCGCGCAGGATCGATGTGCTCGAGGACCAGCCGCTCGATCAGTGCGGCGCTCAGCGCAGGCCCACCGAGGCGAGGAAGCAGCCGGGTCAGCTGCTCAAGTGTGGTCTCCTCCAGCGTGCCTTCTTCGAGCGCTTCCCCGAGCCGGACGTCGTGGGGAAGGAGTCCTTGAACGGACTGCCGGGAAACTTGCTCCCACAGGATGTCGAGCTGCGCCACCCCCTGCGCCAGCGAGGGCGCGGCGGCGATGACCGCCCCGTTAAGGGCGCCGATGCTGGCGCCGGCGATAGCGCTGACTGTGGTCCCGATCGACGCCAGATAGTCGAGGACACCATTGTGGTAGGCGCCCTTCGCGCCGCCGCCGCTGAGTACCAGCCCGATCCTGACTGGGGGGCGCGGTGCGGGCGGGGCCGCGGGGCGGTTGCGTGAGGGCTGGTCGGCCGCGCCCGGGGCTGGACTCTCAACACTGGTAGCCGCCCTCCCGATGGCTCGGGCGGCGGCCGCGAGTTCTGGAAGGTCCTTCATGGGCTCGTCCCTTCGTCAGGTTAGCTCGCCGCCCGATCGGCTTGTGGCGGGCGGGAATGCGGTTGCCCCGATCTGTGGGAGGACGAGTCGGTCCCGCACCCTTCGCACCGCTTCGAACTGCTCGGCTGCGAGTCTGCGGGCGACCTCGCGGCGGCTGGTCGTCCGCTGTAGAGCACCGCCACGACGGCGAACTAGGGCGAGCGCGGTCTCGGCCGGTCGTTCCAGCCGTGCTGGACCGGGCAGCGATGCGAGCTCCGCCGACACGGTGAGGGCCGAGCTCAGGGGGCCTGCGGGGATGGCCAGCGAGGGCTCCAGTCCGCTGCCGAGGACCTCGGCCACCAGGTGAAGCATCTTGGGATCGTCCATATCGCGGTACGACTCGTCGATCAGCTCCGCCAGCGTGAACCTGTCCCGTGGAAGCCCCATGGTCCTCGGTGCCTGCAGGATCCGGTGGATCAGACGCTCCTGGAAGGCGTCCGAGCCGGTGAGGTGGTCGTTGCGGCCCGCCGGGCCGGTGGCGACCTCCCGGCTCAGTAGAACCACTTGCAGCAGCCAAGGCAGCTGGGAGTACGATCGGCCCGCCGACCAGCGGCTGACGGAGAGCTCCAGGCTCTCCTCTGCGGCCAGGCGCAACTGGACGAGCTGCCCCTGCCGCTCCAGCGCCGCGAGTCGGCTCTCCGCCTTGGCGAAGCGCTGTTCACAGACCTCGGTGACCCTGGCGACCACGTCCGCCAGGTCCTCCAGCCGTGCCGCAGTGTGGGCGTCGGCGCGTGCCAGCTCGGCCCTGGTCTGCTGCAGGTGCTCGGCCACGAGCCCGACCACGATATCGGTGACCTGGGCGTGACCGGTCAGCTCCGTAGCCCAGGCGACCAGGGCCTTCTGCCCGTCGACCAGTGCTCGGGCGGTGAGCGTCTCCCGGCGCCGGTCGCGCCCCGTGAGACGGGCGAGCAGGGCGGCGATCGCGGACTGCTCGCTCCGGAAGGGCGTCAGGTCCTCTGCCACCACCAGGCTGTTGGCGAGTTCCAGCATGATCCGGTCCGCGACGACAGGCATGTCTGCCACAAGCCCGTGGGGGTCCATGAGCATGCCTAGTGAACCTCCATGGTGCGCCGGATACCGTCACATTGCCGTGCCAGCTGAGCGACCCGCTTGTCGGAACCGCTGTTACGGGCGAGATCACGGCAGACGGACGCCACCTCTGCGAGCGTTCTCGCCAGAGCCGAGAAGCCGGGCCGCACAGCGAGTGGGGTCACAAAGCGGTCCAGCAGTTCCGCGACACCCGAACGATGCCAGGCTTCAGTGCACCACCTGCGGAGCTGCGCGGGCCGGACCGACGGTGCGACCTCCTCCCAGTCCAGCGGGAACACCAGTTCCAAGAACCCGGCCGCACGCTCATGCTCCCGGCCGGGGGACCCGGACAGAGCTGGCCACAGCACTCCGGCCGCAGAAAGGCCCAGCCGGGCGTTGGTGGCCACCGCGCGGTCCGCTGGACCCTCGAACGGGTCCACCCTCCTTTGGACCGCCCGCAGGGGGACCGGGCCTCGCACCAGGTCGGCGCGGTTGGCGGCCACCAGTACACCGCACGGGCCCCGTTCACGCCGCGCGTTCTGCACCAGCCGGCGCACCGACGCCTCGGCCGTGCTCCCGACACGAGTCGCGTCGGCCACCACAAGAAGCTCGTGCGCATCCTTGAACTCGCGGATCACCAAGCCGTCGAGAACTCCGGAGAGCAGCGTCTCGTCCGGACCTGGTGTGTCGATCAGCACGAGATGTCCGTACCGGTGGACGTCCTGAGCCATCCAGGGCACGGGCACGACGACCTCTGGAGCCTGCATGTCCCGGACGGCGGCGTGGAGCACGCCGGCAGGCAGCACCAGCGCCGCGAGCCGCACCGTGTCGTTGAGCATTGCCAGCCGTCTGCGAACGCTGCGGTACCCACGGTAAGGGCCGACCACCGGGGCCACGGCCAAGCGTTGACAGGACGCCCCCATGACATGGGCTAGCTCCTGCTGACCACGCGTCGTTTGGCGAACGGCCGCCTCGTTCTCGGGATGCAGCAGCCTCGATAGAAGCTCCTGGAGCGCGGCGGCCGTATGCGGAGCAAGCCGCAGCACGGGCCGCCGCTGCCTGCCCAGCGGAACGACGACGACCCGGGTCGGCAGCATCGTCATGGCAGAGCCCCGGGCGGGCAGCAGGTCCTGGCACAGAAGAGCGTTCAACAGGGTCGACTTGCCGGCCTTCATTGGTGCTGCCAGGACTACCCGGTACTCCGGAGTTCCTGCCTCGGCCCTGCTCAGATCGAGCAGGGCCAGCTGAAGGCGTCGCACCAGCTCCGAGTCCGGGGATCCCGGCTCGGCGAGCAGGCGCTCGATGTCCGCCCTCAGAGCCGCAAGGTCCGACCGTGGTTCAGCGGCCACCGAGATCCTCAACGCTGCGCAGGTGTTGTTCGACCGTCACCTGGAACCGGTGCAGGGAGTCGCGCAACTCCTCCTTGGCCTTCTCCTGGAGGACGTTGTCGTTTGCCGACTGCTCCAGGATCAGCCGGTACCGCTGGAGGAAGGCCTCGACCTCGTCGTAGTACTGGTTGATCCGGTCGACCATGCTCTCGCGGACGTGGCCGCCCAGTCCGCTGTGGATCTCGTTGAGCCGCTCGTCAAAGGACGCCTGCAGGCTCTTCTGCATAGCGTCCGACTTGACCAGGTAGGTGTGCGTGGTGACCTCTTTTTCCACCTCTTTGGTGAAGGTGGACTTCCATAGCCACAGCCGCCTGAAGGAACGCTCGTGGACTTCTTCCTCGACCTTCTGCTTCGATGTCTTTGTCTCGATTTCGGGCGCGTCCGGATGCTGTGGCGCGCTGACGGGCAGTGCGAGGTCGGGCATGGTGAACACGATGGCGAACTCGTCCCGGAGCCGAACCGCAGCCCGGTCGACGATCGGCTGGATCTTTGCGCTTTCCTTCTGGACCTGCTGCTGAGTGGAGATGCGGATCTTGTGTTCAATCTGCGAGCGAGTGCGCTCCAGGAGTCCGGCCAGGGCAGCTTGCGCCGACGCCGAGGCTGACTGCATGTACGCCTGTGCCTCGGCCTTAGTGTTGAACTCGACGGTTCCGGGCCTTTTGTGCCTGGTTACCTTCTTGAGAAGATTACCGTCCTGAAGGCTGTCCTTGCGTACTCGGTCGCCCAGGGCGCGAGCGGTTCGCTTTCCCTCTTTCTTTGCACCGTCCAATAAAGCGGACAGGGACTCGGTGAGTTCGGCGACAAGTTCCTCCGGAGCCGCCACGCGCTGGCGGAAGCGGGCCACTTCGTCGATCTCGCCAGTGATCTGTGTCGCCGCTGTGGCGAGTTCCTTCGACTCCCGCCCGATCAGATCGTGCCGGGCCCTGACGGCAGTGCGCAGATCGGACAGTTCGGATGCGACCACCTTGAGCGCCGACTCGACGGCCAAGGGCAGCGCCCTGGCCCGCAAGCCGGTGATGGCCGTGGAGAGCAGGTGCGGCAGGCCACTTCGCTCCCATGCGACCCGGGCCAGTTTCCGCATCCCGTCGGCGTCCGCCTCCTCGAGATCCTCCTCCCAGGTAAGCGGGTGCGCCAGCTGGAGCAGTTGCAGTGCGCTCTCGCTCTGCGCGGCCTCGAAGGAGGAGCCACGAAGCTCGAGCTCAGCCAGGACCCCAACCGACATCAGCGCCCGGTCGGCCGCCGTGGTGAAGATCCGATCGTCGGCGGCGTCCCCCAGCCCGAGGTTGAATGCGACTGAGCGAGCCAGCTCTTCGTCGCTCATGCCGCTCTTCTTCTTCCGCTGATCGATCTTGTTGACGACCGCGAAGAGCTTGTCCTGGCCGACGGCGCGAAGGAGCGGTTCCATCAGGTCCCGGATCAAGGCGTCGGACTGCCCGCCCATCTTGGTGTAGTCCAGGATCACCAGGACGATGTGGCTCTCGCTGAGCTGACGGCTCACGATGTCGCCGAGGACTGCGGACAGGTCGTCCTCGTCCGGACCGGGAGTGTCCACGATGACCAGTTGGCCCGGACCGGTCTCCTCGACCGCCTCCGGCGTCCAGTAGGGGGTGCGGACGACCGGGCTGTCCGAGAGTTCGCGGACCCTGTCGCCGGGAAGCAGTACACCCGCCAGTCTGACCAGGTCGTTGAGGAGCATCAGCGCCTGCTGTACAGCCCTCTTGCCCTCAAAGTGGGTGCTCACCGTGGAAACCCGCCCCTCGGCGATGTCCTGAAGCAGTTCCTCCAAATGCGGGAACTTCTCCTTCACGGCGGCGGTATCGGTCCTCAGCTGCTCCCGCAGTGCCGCCAGCAGCACTCCGAACAGCTCCGCATCTTCCTCGGCCACCTCCAGCACGGGGCCGAACGGGTCGTTGCCCCCGCTTCGCAGCGCATCCTGGCCGACCGCTCGCTCCAGCACGATCCGGGTGGGCAGGGTGGTCATGGCGGCCGCCCGCGCCGGCAGCAGCTCGTAGCCGGCGATCGCATTGACCAGAGTCGACTTCCCGGCCTTCATGGGGGCGACGACGGCCATCCGCAACTCGCCCTGCCGGACGGCTTTCAGCTGGTTCGTCACGGCACGGACAGAACCCGCCTCGCGATCTGGATGCCCACTCCAGTTGATCTTCAACTCAATTGCATGAGCCAAACAACGAAGGACCTCCTCAATGAGGTCGATCGCGTCCTTGGCATGCTCCTCCACATAACGCGCATCGCCACCTGTCGCGTCTTCCACTGCGCCCCCCTCATGTTCAGTTGTGGCGCGGCAAGATGCTGCCGTAAGGCCCTTCTCAGTGTGGCTCAAACATCTAGAAATACGGGCTCGTATGCCGAAATCGCTGCCTGGTGGACCGAGGACCGCCGACGCCATGTAACGTGTTGCGGACCGGTGTCGCGTGGCGTGATGTCCCCGCGGAGAAGCGCCGACTGCGGGACTGAACCGACGGCGGCCTCTGGCCCTAGAGGTCGAAGCTCCCGGCGGCTGCGAGGTCCCCATCGACCTCAGTGCCGTTGTCGCACACGAAGCGGCAGCCCGCTCCATGAATCGTGTAGGAGTAGGTGCCGATCTGCCCACTCCGGCTGATCCGGCAAAAACGGGCCAGGCCGAGGACATCTGCCAGTCGCTCAAGCGAGGGGATCGCCACCCTCGTAGCCCCGTCAATCGCGTTCAGAGCGTTCGTGGTCACACGCCGGCGTGGAGGTACGCGGCCCACAGGGACGGCGTGCGGGGAAAACGATCGCGGACAGCCTGGACCGCCAGGTGTAGGGCGTGGGGAGCCCGGCTGACATCTAAGGCGCCCTCGTCGGTGGTGAGGTGGGTATAGAAGGCGTCAGCGACGGTGACGGCGATCTGGTCGTCGATCTCCCACAGGGTCCCGATTACGTGGGGAAAACCGGCTAGCTGGAACGCCGAGGTCAGATGGATGGCCTCATCCAGCAACTCGGCGGCATCGATAGCCGCCGTGCGACAGGCTGACAGGTAGGCCAGCTGCGCCTGGCCCAACTGGACCGGGGCAAGGCTGGCGACAGTGAGCGGGTCGGTGTCATGGTCGTGGAGCAGCAGCAGGCTCTCCGACGGGTCCGTGGGGTGGCTGTCACCGTGGCAGGCGAAGTGCGCGATCGGGCACGTGGGCAGGAGCGCTAGGACGTTGTTCTTAGTCGGGAGAGCGGCTGAGAGGTCGGCGGGATCGCGGTCGGGGTCGGGTTCGCGCAGCAGCACGGGATCGGGCAGGTGGTGATGCAACTTCTCGACTTCTGCGGGTACGTGGTCCAGCCGACCTTCGTTGGGGAGGTGGGGGGTGGTGGGCATCGCCACGATGAGCGCGTGGGTGGGTGAGGGTGGCACGGGGTTGCGTTGGCGGGTGTGGCGCAGGGCGCGCACGGTGGGGGTGTAGGAGGAGATGACCCGGTCGAGGACGGTGCGCCGCTGCGGGGTATCGGCTGGATCGGTGTGGTAGCCGGCGGCGTGGAGGGGCAGCAGGCCAAGCAGACCGCCCGGTGCCCACCACACCCGGGGCCTGATGACCTCCGGTGAGGGCTGGCGGTGGTGGCCCAGCGCGGTCAACACCGGTTCGATGGCGACATCCCACAACCACTCTAAGGTCCGGGACAAGGTGGCTTGGGCCTCGCGCCGCAGCGCTCCGTTCGCGCCCGCGCCCGCGGTGTACAGGGCCTGGCGGAAGATGTTGATGCGGTCGATCAGGGTGGTGTAGCCGAGCCCGGGCAGAGGGACGGAGGTGACGCCGGTCTCGGTGAGCAGCAGGGCGTCGCTGCGGTAGTCACTGATGTTGAACACCGCCACCGAGCCCTGGTCTGCCTGGGTGAGAAGTTCCTCGGTCGTGGGGGGGAGCCCGAAGGAGGCGAACGCGTCGTGGGTACGGATCTCGGCTAGGGTGGCGGCGATGTCGCGGGCGAGCCGATGCCGGTCTTGTATGAGACGGTCCTGGCCTTCGTGCAGGGTATCTGGATTACCAATTGGCACGACGGCGGGAGCAGAGGTCTCCGGCTGGTCGAGACGGTCACGTAGCTCAACGAACCGTGCGGCCAGCTCCGGGTACTGCTCGTGGAGGTCAGTGAGATCGCTGCGGGTATGCAGGGCCTGGCTCAACAGCACTGCTCGGCCCGTCTCCAGCAACTGCAGCGCCCGGGCCGCGCATTCCTGTTTCGTCCTCCTGCGGTCTGCGAGAGCCAGCGCGGCGGCATCGCCGGTCAGGCCAGCGAACCCGCCGAGCGCATACTGCTGGTCACCACGGGCCAACTGGCGGGCGGCCACCTCTGGCAACAGCCGCACCGCCGCTTCCAACATGTCCGTTGCCCGTACACGCCCGGCTTCCGACTGGGCCAGGAGCCGAGCCGCCGCCCTGGCCGCACGCACACGCACTGAAGGCGCCGCCGACCCAGACTCCCACGCCCTTACGTATGCGGACACCGCTTTGTCGAGGTCCGCCTGGCCCCCGGTGCGCTCGAACCGCTGCCGCAGCGCGGCTCCTACGTTGGACAGGTACATTGCCCGGTCGGGGTGGTCGGCGGGGGTGGTTTGGACCGCCTCCCGGCCGACGCGGATGGCCTCGTTCAGATCCGCCAGATCCCCGGTACGCCCGAACCGCACCCGCAGGGCGAGGCCCAGGTTGGACAGGTACCCCGCCCGGCTGGGGTGGTCGGCGGGGGTGGTTTGGACCGCCTCCCGGCCGACGCGGATCGCCTCGTTCAGATCCGCCAGATCCCCGGTACGCCCGAACCGCTCCTGCAGCGCCCCACCCAGGTTGGACAGGTACCCCGCCCGGCTGGGGTGGTCGGCGGGGGTGGCCTGGACCGCCTCCCGGCCGACGCGGATGGCCTCGTCCAGATCCTCCTGACCGCCGGTGCGCACGACGCGCTCCCTCAATGCGATTCCCAGGTTGGACAGCATCGTGGCCCGTTTGGGGTGGTCGGCGGGGGTGGTTTGGACCGCCTCCCGGCCGACGCGGATGGCCTCGTCCAGATCCTCCTGATCCCCGGTGCGCCTGAACCGCTCGCCCAGCGCACGTCCCAGGTTGGACAGGTACCCCGCCCGGTTGGGGTGGTCGGCGGGGGTGGTTTGGACCGCCTCCCGGCCGACGCGGATGGCCTCGTCCAGATCCGCCTGATCTCCGGTGCGCCCGAACCGCTCCTGCAGGGCGGCCTTCAGGCTGGACAGGAATATTGCTGAGTGGGGGTGGTCGTCAGGGGTGGTTTGGACCGCCTCCCGGCCGACGCGGATCGCCTCGTCCAGATCCGCCTGATCTCCGGTGCGCCCGAACCGTTCCTCCAGTGAACCTCCCAGGTTGGACAGGTACATTGCCCGGTCGGGGTGGTCGTCGGAGGTGGTTTGGACTGCTTCCCGGCCAACGCGGATCGCCTCGTCCAAATCCTCCTGACCCCCGGTGCGCCCGAACCGCTCGCGCAGCGCAACCGCCAGATTGGACAGCATCAGCGCCCGGCCGGAGTGGTCGTCGGGGGTGGTTTGGACTGCTTCCCGGCCGGCGCAGATCGCCTCGTCCAGATCCTCCTGACTCCCGGTGCGCCCGAACCGCTCCTGCAAGGCGAGGCTCAGGTTGGCCAGCATCATTGCCCAATTGGGGTGATCGTCGGGGGTGGTCTGGACCGCCTCCCGGCCGACGCGGATCGCCTCGTCCAGATCCGCCTGACTCCCGGTGCGCCCGAACCGCTCGCGCAGCGCATCTCCCAGGTTGGACAGGTACCCCGCCCGGTTGGGGTGGTCGTCAGGGGTGGTTTGGACCGCCTCCCGGCCAACGCGGATCGCCTCGTCCAAATCCTCCTGAGCCCCAGTGCTCCCGAACCGTACCGCCAGTGAACCTCCCAGGTTAGACAGGTATATTGCCCGGTCGGGGTGATCGTCGGAGGTGGTCTGGACCGCCTCCCGGCCAGCGCGGATCGCCTCGTCCAGATCCGCCTGGATCCCGGTGCGCTCGAACCGCAACCGCAGGGCGAGGCCCAGGTTGGACAGCGTCGCTGCCCGGTCGGGGTGGTCGGCGGGAGCGGCGTGCAAAATGCGCTGCCACAGCTCTACGGCAGCGGACATCACGGTGAGTTCGGTGGAGACGAGTGCTTGCTCGAGCAAGTGGACAGCAACTGGCCTGGCCGTGTCGGCGAGAAGTGGCACCAGCGGTTCGGGCAGGTCGTCGACGCCAGCGAGGAAACACGGCGCGAACGACTCCACCGCCTCCTCCCAGTCCGCCTGGTCCTCGCCTTCGGGGAGCGCCTGGTGCCGGAACCAGTGCAACCATCCAAGGCTACGTAAGGCATCAAGGGAATCCTCGTCGCTACCCCGCAGGAGTTCGGCGAGTTGTCGCGCCTCGGTCAGAGCCTTAGGCTCCACCGCTGCGGAGAGATCCCCCGCAACAATGCGGTGTAGCCGCACCTGTATGACGGCGAGTCTGCGCGCTCGCTCTTCCGTCTGCTCACTCACGCATGATGAGGTTAGTCGCACAATCGGTAGATCAGGGGATGTTTCCCGATACGGTCTTTTTGAGTACCAGGAGCGGTCTACCGGTGCGCCAAGGGCACCGTATGGGGGAGGACGCCATGGCAGACAGGCCGAACGAGGTGGCGCAGCGCACGGCCGCAGCTTTGGCCTACGTCTGCGCGAAGTTGGAGCAGATTCGCGAGGAGCTGCGCACAGGTGCGGGTGGGGACGAGGCGCCACTGGACCACTTGCTGGCCGCGATACGCGACAGTAGGGACCTCACCGGCCCGCTCGAGCGGCTGCACGCTCGCCTGCAGGCGGACGTAGATGCCATGGGCATCTACGGGAACATCCGCAAGAGTGCAGTTGGCCGTGGTCTCCCCCTGGCCGAGGTGGATTCGTCGAGCCCGCCCGAAGTCGTGTACCTATGCCCGGCCGCCCGGTGTTCGCGCTATTGTTGGCCGCAGGTCGCCGCATCCGTACCCCAATGCAGGATCAGTGGGCAGAAGCTCCGCCGGGGACGGCTGTAAGCGGTGGGCGAGCTCCTGTTCGAACTCGGCAAGAAGCTCGCCGAGCGGCGGCTGTCAGCGCTCAGCACAGACCCAGCGGCGTGCCGTCACCGTTATTGGCGTCCCGCAGGACCTCACAAATGGCCTCCCGGCTCGCACACACGACCGCAAGGCCATCGGCAGCACGCTGCGGCAGAGCCCTCATCATCTCCCCGTCCGACGTACACGGACTCCGACGGCCTGGGCCCGGACAAGGACAGGTCTGTGAAACGCATCAGATGACGAACCATCCGATCACATCCGCCCAAGTCATCGAATCCTAGGTCAGATTCGGCTAGCGTCGCTGTCATATGGCGAAAATGTGGGGGGCGTTTGGACGAGCGGCATCACTGGACAGTGCACCTTGAGTCCAGGCTTGCACGGGTAGTGGCACAGCACGACCTAACCGCCATACTGGATCCGGCCGCTGCAGATGCAGCCCGACGGCTGTCCGCGCTGCTGACCGATGACGACTACGACGTGCGGGCCCGGTACGCGTTGGCCTGGTTCCACTGGTACCGCTCGGTCGCCCTGCCCGACGAGCAGGCTCGAGGACATCGCGATGCGGCAGTCGCCTTGTTCGTGCTGTGCTTCGTATCGGGAGCCCACGACATCCCCCCTCCTCTGCTGCCAGACGTCGCGGACGCCGTGCAGCCTGTGGCCCGCACCGTGCTCCAACAAGCTGTCGACGCTCAGCACCCCGGCCTCCTCACCGCTGCCGTGACCCTCTGGCAGTCCGTCGTGGCCGTCACCCGGGCAGACCACCCCGATCTGCCCGAGCGACTGTCGAACCTGGGGATCGCGCTCGCCGGCCGATACCGAAAGACTGGTGAACCTGACGACTTGGCGGCAGCGGTCGCGGCAGGGCGGGCCGCCGTGAATGCGACGGCCAACGACCATCCGAGGGCATCCGGACGATTGGTCAACCTCGGTAGCGCCCTCATAGCCCAGTACGAACGGACGGACGCTCTCGCGGACATCGACGCAGCGATCGCCGTGGCCCGGGCAGGGGTGAACGCCGCCCTACCGGGCCATCCCGACCGCGCGGCGAACCTGACCCATCTGAGCCTCGCGTTGTCAACGCGGTTCGAGCGTACCGGGAATGCGGAAGACCTCCTTACTGCCGTCGAGGCCGGTCGCGAGGCACTCCTGATCACGCCCGACGGACACCCGCACCGGCCGGCGCTGCTCTCCAACCTCGGCGGGACCCTCAGGGCGAGATTCGAGTTGACTCAGGACCCAGCCGACCTCGAAGCCACGTTAGAGGCGGACCAGGCGGCTTTGGACGCCACCCCCGATGACCATCCGGACAGGACCACCCGGCTGCTCAACCTGGCAACCACGTTACGGCTCCAATCGGAGGCCAAGGGCGACCCAGCCGCCCTGGACGCCGCTGTCGAGGCGAACAGGGCGGCACTCTCGAACATCCCGGACAACGATCCCGTCCGGGCCGAATGGTTGTCGAACCTCGCCGTGGCTCTGGAACGGCGATATCGGCTGAACGGAGCCCTGGCAGACCTCGACGGTTCGGTCGAGGCCATGCACGCCGCTATCGCCGCGATGCCGGCCGATCACGTTGCATGGGCGGGCAGTCAGTCCAACCTCGCCATGACTCTCAAGGCACGGTTCGCGCGACTCGGTCATCGGGCGGACATCGACGGAGCTGTCGAGGCAGTTCGAATGGCCATCGACGCCACCCCGGACGGCTCCCCTCGCCGCGCCGGACGCCTGTCGAACCTCGCTGTGGCGCTGGAATCCCGGTTCACGCGATTCGGGGACCAGGCAGACCTCGACGAGGCCGTTGATACTGCTCGTAGCGCTGTCGACGAAACCCCCTCCGGTCACCCCGATCAGGTGAAGTGGCTGGACAACCTCGCCGGGGCTCTGCGGGAGCGCGCCGTTCGGACCGGCGCTGGACGGGATATGGACGAGGCCGTCGACACGGCCAGGGCCGCCTTGGCCGCCGCCACCGGTGAACGCGACCACCCGCACCGAGACGCGGCGCAGTTCAACTTCGGTCTAGCCCTTAGCGTTCGATACGCAGCAACCCGGGCTGAGGCGGACCGCGATGTCGCGTCGACCGCCCTCGCGGGCGTACTCGAAAGCGCCACCGCCGTGCCGCTCCTGCGCGTGTTCAGCGGCATCACCGCGGCGCAGTTGATCGCCCCGTCCAACCTCGGGCGGGCATCCGACCTGTTCGAAGACGCGATCGCGCTGCTCCCGCTGTTGACGCCTCGGCACCTCCAACGAGGGGACCAGCAGCACGCTCTCGCAATGTTCACCGGGTTACCCGCGGAAGCCGCGGCACACGCCCTGTCCGACGGGCGACGGTCCGAGGACCGGCGAGCTGCCCGAGCCCTGCACCTGCTGGAAACGGGCAGAGCCGTTCTCCTCAACCAGTCAATCGACACCCGAAGCGACCTCAGTACCCTCCGCCGGGCACACCCTGAGCTCGCGGCGCGGTTCGTGCGATTGCGCGATCTGCTGGACAGCCTCTCCGACACCGCGTCCGTCGACACCGAAAAAAACCCACCCTGGCTGCATCGCTCGGCGGACCAGCGGCGACGTGTTACAGCCGAGTTCGAGACGATGCTGACCCTGATCCGCGATATCGACGGCTTCGCCGACTTCGCACTCCCTCTGAGCGAAGAAGAACTGATCGCCCAAACCAGGGACGGGTCCATCGTCGCCCTGAACGTCAGTACCTACCGCAGCGACGCTCTGCTTCTCACAGCAGACGGCATCACGTCCCTTGAGCTTCCTGGCCTGCCACGTTCAGAGGTGGTGGAGCGGATCACTGCGTTCCGCCAGGCACTCCGCTCCGCGAGGGACGGAACGACGCCGACCAGCAGACGACGTGCCCAGGCCGACATCACTGACACGCTCGCCTGGCTCTGGGACGCCGTGGCAGAGCCGGTGCTCCTCGCTCTGGGCCATCATGGGCCGCCCGCGCCCGGAGCGGAGTGGCCACGCATCTGGTGGGCGCCCGGCGGCCTGCTGAGCGTCCTGCCTCTGCACGCCGCCGGTCATCACTCCGACCCATCGGACGATCCGCGGTGCCGGACGGTGATGGACCGGGTCGTTTCCTCCTACACCCCGACCGTCCGCTCCCTGCGGCACGCCCGCCGGAACACAGGCACCAAAACGGAGTACGCACAGGACCGCGCGCTAATCGTCGCCATGCCCGTCACGCCAGGCGTCCCCGGGCGCCTGGAAAACGTTCCCGCCGAAGTGTCCATCGTGGGCAGCCTCCTGTCCCCCCATGTGCTGCTCATGGAAAAGGAGCGCGGACGTTGCGCGGACAGCGACACGGTACGAGGCAATCGCACGGTAGCCCAAGATCTCCGTCCTACTGGCGAGAACGTCTTGGCACAGCTGCCCCGGTCTTCCATCGTCCACTTCGCCTGCCACGGTGACGACCATCCCTCGGATCCCTCCCTGAGTCGACTGCTCCTCCTTGACCACGAGACGAGCCCGCTCACCGTGGCCCGACTCGCGCAGCTGAAGCTAGGACACGCCCGTCTTGCCTACCTTTCCGCATGCGGCACGGCCCTCTCAGCCGTGCCTGAATTGCAGGACGAAGCAATTCATCTCACCAGCGCCTTCCACTTGGCAGGCTTCGCACATGTGGTGGGCACGCTCTGGGAGATCAACGATGCCTACGCCTGCACGTTCGCTGAGCGCTTTTACAAGTACCTCTTCGCACATGACAAGGCGCTCGCGACCGAGAAATCGGCTCTCGCTCTGCATCATGCTGTGCGCGCCGCGCGGGACGAACTGCCCCGGCTGCCCTCCTTCTGGGCGGCATATCTCCACGTTGGCGCCTGATAGCCCAGGGAGCAGTAGGAGCTCACCGTCCGTTGGTGCTGAACATGTGACGCACGCCGGACTCGGTCGTACGTGCCGGGCGTTTGCGACGACAGGGCACAACAGTTGTCAGGTTGTAGAGACCGTCCTCATCGGGCACCGGGCCCTGGGCGATCACATGGCCCTCCGTCTGATGCCGCAGACGCCCTATGTGGTCACTCAGCGGCGTCTTCGGCATGTCGGCAAGGACTGCCTGGTCGCCTTCGACGCGTACCTCTACTCGGTCCCCGCCCGCAAGGTCCGTCCCCGTCAGCTGGTCGAGATCAGGACCACGAAATCGCAGATCAGCCTCCATTCCACTGTCGCCGACGCCGAACGCCAGATGCTGCTGGCCGTGCATCCGCGGGCAGTTCACCGAGGTGCCCGCATCGTGGATGAGACGCACTGGGACGGGCTGCCCACCGGCGCCGGCCGTCGCGTCACCACCGGCGACGACGTTCTGCCCTCTTCCCGCCGCGGCCAGCTGCCGAAGGTGGAGGCCGGACCGCTGAGGCTCTGCTGAATCGGGCTGCCGCCGCGAACGTCAAGGTCGGCCGCCGTCCGCTGTCGGTCTATGACGAGCTGATCGGCACCCCTCCCTTTCACCCGACCAAGAAGGCCCGTTGAGCGAGCTGACCAGCACCCGCACCACCGCCGCCAAGCTCGGCCTACCGCACCTGGCCGAGGCTCTGAACCAGTACGTCCAGCGGGCGGACGAGGCCAAGATGGGCTACCTCGACTTCCGCGGGGCGTCGTAGCCGGCGTCGAAGACGATGAGGATGTCGCGGTCGCCGAATTGCCAGCGGCCCATCTCGATCAGGTCCGCGACCACACGGCGGAGTTGGGTGGCGGTGACCTCGACGACGTCGTCCGCGGGCCCGAGACGGACAGCATCCAGCAGCTGGCACAGGACGTCCGGCCCAATTCGAGGGCGGCGACGAAGGAGTAGGGCCAGCCGGGGATGAACTGGTCCGAGGACCGTCCGCTGCGGCCTAGACGTGGCAGAACAGGCGGTCCGCGCTGGTCGGTGCGTCGGGGCGAAGCCAGCTGCTGACGTCGACCCCCAGGACCAGGCGCCCGTCGGCGGACTGTGGCATCGGTAGACCGGCCAGCTGCCGCAGCGAGGCCACGTCCACGTTTCCATGGTTCAACGCCTCGTACATCGCGCCGTGCCCACGTCGGCGCTCGGCCACCAGCGTGGTTACCGGCCCGTCCGCACACAGCAACGCGTCGGCCAGCTCGAACAGCTCGTCCCCGCGGGCGCTCAGGCAGTCGAAGAAGTCGTCCCGGAAGCGTGACGCTTCGGCGAACGCTTCTCCTGGGACATCTACGTGCGGCAGGCTCATCCCCACGGCCTTCGTTCTGGTTCGGTGCATTCCTTGGGCGGAGCACAGAACCGGACGGGGGCCGCCCACCCGTCTGATGAACTTCCGCGTGGGGTTCGACGGACAATTTGACACTACGGCGCTCGGGAGCTCAGACAATCCGCTTGAAGCCGTGGCTGAAGAGAGCGGTAGTGAACGGGACCTGGTGGCTCACACAGGGCGACACCCGGATCGGCGAGCTACGGCAGTACGCAATTGATCAGCCGACGTTCCTCTGTCACTTCATCCCGGGCCTGGATGGGAAGGGGTCCGCGTGCTGTTCAAGAGCTGGGCGCACCTGCACGGCCCGGACCCCGACGGCTCTCGAACAGCGCAGGCCATCAAGCCCATCATGGACCTCGGACTAGCGCTGGTTCCGGAAGACGAAGGTCGACCCATGGCGCTCTTCAAAGAGTGCATCGTCCGTATCGACGGCGACACCGCCCGCGTGCGCTGCTGGCCTCAATGAGGCCGCCGACCATAAAGAACAAGCTCAGGCGCCGGTGTGCAGGTGGGCGGCCCAGGTGCTGACCAACGGAGGATAGGCATCGCGGAGGGCACGCTGGGCCTTGTGCAGTGCCAGAGCCATGTCGCCGGGTTGGGGGCCGGACTCAGCGAGATGGCCGTAGAAGGCCGTGGCGATGTCAAGGGCGGGCGTGTCGTCCACTGGCCACAGAGTGCCGATGACATGAGGGAAGCCCGCGAGTTGGAACGCCGATGTGAGATGGATGGCTTCGTCGAGCAGGGTATCGGCGGCGGTGACGGCCGTACTGCAGGCGGATAGGTAGGCGAGCCGGCCCTGTCCGAGATGGAGGGTGTTCAGACGTCGCACGGTCATGGGAGCGGAGGCGTGGTCGGTGAGGAGCAGTGTGCTCTGCGAGGGATCCGTCGGATGACACACGGCGTGGCAGGCGAAGTGGACGATCGGGTAGTCGGCAAGGTGCTCCATGACCTGGGCGCTCGTGGCATCCGTGAGTCGGAGGGACGCGGGGAGCCGGGACTTCAGTACGCGGGCTTCCTCATCGGAGCGGAGCGGGGCGTTCATGCCGGGGGTCGTCGGCATGGAGATGATCAGCGCCTTGTCGAGTGGCCGGTGCTGGCTTCTGTCGCGCGTCCGGGAGTGGTCGAGTGCCCTGACGCTGGGCGAGAAGGAGGAGACCACCCGGTCCAGTACCGTGCGGCGATCGGGGGCGTCGAGGGCCTCGTCGTGATGGCCGGCTGCGTGCAAGGGGAGCTGCCCGAGTAGACCGCCCGGTATCCACCACACTCGGGGCCACGGAGCCGAGGTGCGGTGCGCGGAGTCGATGCCGAGGTGGTGCAGCACGGGACCGGCCGCATTGTCCCAGAGCCATGCGAGAACGGTCCGCATACGTCCTTGGGCGCCCGTGCGATCCACGGGTCTCAGCTGCGGGTCAGCGGCGTGCCTCAGTGCATGCTGGAAAGCCCGCACCTGCTGTCTCACGGCATGCGGAGTGAGCGTCGGTAGGGCCAGACTCGTGATGCCGTCTTCAGTGATGATCAGGGCATCGCTGCGGTAGTCGCTCACGTTGTAGACGACGATGGGACCTTGGGCTGCCTGGGCTGCCAGCTGCCGCAGGGTCGGCGGCCGCGCGAACGAGGCGAAACCGGGCTGCCTGCGGATCTCCTGCAGCACCTCGGTGAGCTCTTCGGTCAGGCGGCGACTGTGCTGGGAGGCTCGGGTCGGTGAGCTGGTTGCTTCTTCTTCCACCTCGCCTTCGCCGTCGGGGAGATGGAGTGCGGCGCGCAGTTCTATGAAATGGTGGGCCAGTTGTGGATGGTGGTGCCGCAGGAGAGCGATGTCACCCCGGACCTCCAGGGCCTGGCCGATCAGTACCGCACGGCCCGACTCCAGCAGGGTCAACGCCTGGTAGGCAGGCGGCTCCTGCGTGTCCGCATCCGCGGTGCGGAGCGTGAGTGCCGCGGCGTCGGCCACCAGGCCGGGGAAAGCGGACAGGGCGCTTTCCTGCAACGCGCGCGGCCGATGCCGAGGGGCCGTGTCGGGGAGCAGCCGTATCGCATTGGTGAGCAGTTGGGTGGCATCCCTGGGGCGGTCGGGGGCGCAGAGTGCGGCGGCTGATTGGGCGGCGTCGATGCGCAGGGACGGCGGCGCTGCGGGGACGGCCGCCGCCTGCGTGTACGCTTGGATCGCCGCTTCGCGGTCGGCCTCATCGCGCTCTTGTTGGTGGCGTTGGAGCAGCAGTGCGGCCAGCCGTGTCAGGTCGCAGGCGTGTGCCGCCCGCGGTACCACGGTTCCCGCTACGGCACACTGGGTAGCCTCGATAGCCGCGTCCAAGGTCGCGCTGTCCTGGGTACGGAAGTGAAGCAGCCCCAGCAGTTCTCCCAGACTTGACTGACACACTGCCCGATCGGGATCTCCCTCGGGCAGGTCGTCGATCACGGCGCGGTAGGCACGGATCAGTTCCTTCAAGTCCTCGGTGGACTGTGCGGATTCCGGGGCCCACCAGTTGATCAGTGCCCCGTACAGGTCGCAGTCGGGATGGCCCGGGAGCACGTAGGCCCGTGCCAGGTACACCTGCAGGAGGGCAGCCGAACCGTCCTCCTCACGCCCGGTCTGTTCGAAGACGCGCCGCAGCGCGCAGGCGAGGTTGAAGTGGAGCCGGCCCCGCAGGCGGCACCGCCGGCATTGCCCACAGCCGCCGCGTGGAAGCAGCTCGCTCAGGTCTCTCAGCGAGGCGATCACGCCGGTGAGGTCCTCTTGTTCGCCCGTCCGCTCGTACCGTTGCCACAGGGCATCGGCCAGGAAGCAGTGGTGCGCGGCCCGCTCCGGGTTGTTGATTGGGGTGGCCGCCAGTGCAGTGCGCATGGCGCGTACGGCCGCGTCGAGCTCGTGCAGGTCACCGGAGCGCTCGTAGGTGGTGAGCAGAGCGCAGGCCAGCAGTTGGTGTGTGTACCGCGCAGGCACGGATGGCTCCGGTTCTTCGAGTGCCTTGTGCTGTGCGTCGATCAACGTCTGGACGCGCAGCGCGCCGTACGGGCGGGCGGCGGAGTCACGGAGCTCGTGCCTGAGCGCCTCCAGTGAGGCGTCGTAGTCCAAGTGGCCCGCAGTCGTGGTTGGTAGGTTGATCGGCTGCAGAACGGCTCTGTAGGCGTTGATCAGCTCCTCTACCCCGGCCAGGCTGCCGAGGGCGGCCGGCGACTCACGCAGGACTTGCCTGAAGCGCTGCGCGTAGAGCCATCCGGGGGTCCCTGAAGGCACGTTGTCCAGAGCTTCACCCACCTGGGTCAGGAAGGGAATCAGACCTTCGTTCCAGCCGGGCGTCTCCGTATGCGCCACCCCCAGTCCATCGATGAGGACGGGGTAGGGAGACTGTGGCCAGCTGTCCGCCCGCATGAAGAGCCGGTCGGCGGATGACTCATCAGGGGACGGATTTCCTTTCGTGGCCGTGGCCCCGGCCCACGTGTCCCGCCAGTCCTGGGTGAATGTGAAGCGCCACCGGTATGCCCTGCGAAGAATGTGCTCCAGCACACCGACCTGCGGGGTGCCCTCTTCGGCGCACTGGAGGGCCGCGCGCAGCACGTCGACCGCCTCGTTCGCGTCGGACGGGTCGTTCACGGCTTCGGATCGCAACAGCAGTGCGATCCCAAGGTTTTGGGCGTGCAGCAGGTATTCCGGGTCCTCCGTGCCGCCGGCATCCAGCAGCAGCCGGTTGACGCGGATCTCCGCGTCGAGGTCCGCGGTGCTCCGCGTCAGGTGGTGCCGGAGGTGATGGGCGCCGGCGAGGTCGTGCAGGAGCGAGGGACGTAAGGGGTGATCGGGCGGAGCTTCGTCGACGGCCGCCTGGGCGGCGGCCACCGCCCTATCCATGTCGTCAGGCCGGCTACCCGACCATTGAGCCCGCTGGCCCAGGGCCGCCCCCAAATGTTTCAGGGCGTCGAGTCGTACGGTCCGACCGGGCTCCGAAGCCGCCGCGGCCGACCCGTACAGTTCGATGGCCTTGTCAAGGTCCGCTGGTAATGCCAGGCGGCTCGCCCGTGTCTGCAGGATGCGGCCGTGGAGCAGGAGAACGTCGGCGGTCGGCGGCGCGTTGGCGGGCAGATCACGCTCGATGGTCTCGAGTAGCGTGATTGCTGCGGCGAGGTCCTTTGGCTGGCCGGTGATCTCGGAGCGGCCCGCCATGACGGTGACGAGATGGCGCAGGGAGGGGATGTACAGCGGGGACGTGATGCGGACGGTGTGGACGAGCGCGGTGAGTGCGTCGATCAGCTTGTCCAGATCGGGCAACCGTTGGTGAAGTTGGTACCGCGCGGACAACAACTCGGCCAAGGAGCTGATCTCGTCGATGCGCAGGACATCCGGGTGGTCGACCGGTGCACGGTCGACCATCTCCTGGAACGCGTTGATGGCGTCCTGCAAGTCGGTGGCATACCGGAATCGTTGGTAACGGCTGTTCAGCGCGGTGGCGAGGTCGTGGAGCCGGGACTGTCGATCGGGGGCGGACTCGTCAGCCGCCAGGGCGTTGCGCGCGGCTCGGACGGCCTCGTCGAGTTCTGTCTTCCCTGCCATGTGCGCTAGTCGCAGGCGCCGCGTCTGGCGACGCTGGAGCTCCAGCTGGGTGGCCATCGGGTGGTCTGGCGGTGTGATCCCCTGAGCCGTGCGGAACGCCTCGTCGGCCGCTCCGAGGTCCGCTGTGGCGTTATTGGCGTGAAAGCGCTCGATCAGGCAACTGGCCAGTACGGACATGCCGGGAGCTTCGTGGCCATGGCCCCGCGGAGTGGCTTTGACGATGGCGCGGCATACGTCGATCAGGAGGTCCAACTGCTCCGGCGTATACGTTCCGCCCGCGGGCAGCACCCGGGCGATGATCTCCTCCCGAGCCCCAGGCGTCGCCAGCTCCAAGCTGCGCGCCCACAGCGACACCAGCTCGCTGGGCGGAGGACCGGCCGAACCGGCGATCGTCTCCTCCAGCCGGCCGGTCACCGACCGGAGAACGCGCTCGGCCAGGACCGGCACCACGGATGCCGGGAGGTCTTCCCGTCCAGCGACGTAGCAGGGCAACAGCAAGTCATGGGCCTTCGCGGCGTTTTCCATGGCGTCGCGCCAAGGAAGGAGACGACTGCGGTACCAGTGGAACAACCCCAGCGTGAAGTGGCACCTGAGGTCGGCATCGGCATGGAGGAGAGCGGCCAACGCAGTCGCCTCGCCCTGGGCGCGTTCGTCCAGCAGATGCGCAGGATCACCACTGGTCCGGAAGCGCTGCAACCGCGCTTCCATAGCCGCGAGGAAGTCTTGTTGCACCGCCCCGTCACCCCCCGGTCACAACGAAAACCAATCATCCCATGACGGGATTTGGCGGACCATCCCGCACTCATTCCGGCTATCTTTGCCGGGGCCAGCCGATCGTCAGCGGGATGAGATGACCCTGCCCCTGGACGAGTAGGGTCATGGCCTGCCCGGTCCGGGCGTCGAGGGGGCCGGTGTGGTCGAAGCCCAGACTGCGGGCCAGGTCGCCCGCGTGCAGTCGGGTCGCCGCCTCCACCAGTAGGGCGTACGCCTCCACCGCCCGGCGCCCTCGCTGCCGTGCCGTGAGGAACAGGCCGGCGGCCAGGAGGAAAGCGGGCCACCACAGATAGGCCACGGCGACGTAGAGCACGGCCCAGCCGGCCAGCGTTGTGGCCTTGCTGACCGCTTCCCGCGCCTCCTTGATCTCGGCGCGCGCGGTATCGGGCAGCGCGAGCCACAGATGAGGCCAGACACTGGGCAGGTCCAGGCCGCACTCCTGCCGGTAGCCGGCCACGACGGCGTGCATGCGGTCACCCATCCACGTGGGGCGTGCGGGGCGCCTTTCGGCGATGGCGAGGACCCGGCGCCGGGCCAACTGCACATCCAGCTCGGTGACACCGGAGGGCGTGGCGTCAGGGATAAGGCCGTTTCCGTAGCGCTGGCGCAGTGCGGCTTCGGTCCCCTCCACCACAACCCACCGAGTCTGCCGCGCCTCGACCCGCAGTTGGGCCGCCCGACGCAGCGGACCCGGCCAGGACAGCCAGTCTTCGGCGAGCCACAGGCGCTCGACGAGCGCGCCGACGGCGGAGGCCGCGAGTCCGACGGCAGCCGCGACCACCCCGAAGACCACCACGTACAGCAACGCGGAGGCACCGTTGTGCGGAACAGACAGCCCCTTGACCCATGCTGTCAAAGGTGCGAAGGCGAAACCGTCGAGCTGACGCGCGGCTGCCACCGCGCACACGTAGAGAGCACCGGGCAGGACCAGCAGTGTGAACCAACGCTCGGCGAACTTCTTGCCCAATTCCTCGAGCAGGCCGGTCATGAGGTGGTCCAGGCGATCCAGCCGAGATCCTCGTCGAACAAAGTGCAGCGAGGGCGCTCAGTCACACCCGGGCCGGGCCGCTCCGACCGCGCACAGCGTCCCTGTGGGCAGTGGAAGACGACGTCCGTACGGCCTCCTGCCCCCAGCCCGCTGGGGACACCCCGGGCCGCCTCCCCGTACAGACCAAGCTGGTCACCGGCCTGCTGCAGGGCTCTGTGGAGGGCGTCGAGTACACCGATCAGCGAAGCCAGATCCCCTGGGTCGGACCGCAGGAGATCCAGGACCGCGTCCAGCGGCGCCGAATCGTCAAGGACCTGGCGGAGGTCATCCGGGCTTGCGCAGACACGGGCGATGCCCCTCTTTGCCTTCAACTCCACATCCACAGTCTCACGATAGGGTGCATCGGTTTGTAGCGTTGGGATTCCGCTCAAGCCATGGGAAAGGGTGCGTTGACCCGCGAGTATGCCGCAATGACGGGCAACCGTAGAGTAGAAGAGGAGCGGGCGCTCCGTACAGGTCCCCGCTTCCGGCCGGTCAAAGACGTTGAACAGCCCTGTAGGCGGCTTTTTGGTGGCCTTCTGACGGCCCTTTTCCACACCCCCGCACCGGGGCGTCAGCATCCCGTCAGGGATCCCTCGCTCCCTGCCTGTCTGGAGGCACCCCATGGCAGAACTCCGCTAGGTCGAAGACCCCGAGCCCTCCGATCCGTCCCCGGCCGGGCCCCTGCACGTCCCGGTCCGGCGGGGCCCCTCGGCGGCGCGGCGGGCCGGACGGTTGGCGGAGCGGGCGTCAGTAGGTGGGGCCGTAGGGGCTCCAGTGCCCGAGGAAGGATTTCAGGTCGTCGGCCCGTGGGTTGGGAACGTCGGGCAGTCGGGCGGTGTGTGCAATGGAGCGAGGCGCTCAACGGTGGCCGCTGCCCAGATGCCGGACGCGGTACGCCTCCGCATACCGGATGCGGGCTTGCTCCATGGCGGCTTCCCAGCGGATGCGCTTCTGGCGTGCCGCTTCGGCCTCGTCCTGGCGTCTGCGTTCGGCGGCTTCGCCGCGAAGCGTGACCTCCTGCGCGATCTCGGCGAGCTGCTCTTCGAGGGCGCGGCCGGGAACGTCGGCCCATTCGCTCGCCCGGTGTGGCTGGCCGCCGCTCAGGATGAAGCGGAGGCGTTCGGACGGGGTGTAGTCGAAGCGGGGGATTCTGACCCAGGAGTGCTTCTTGGCGTCGACGAGTTCCTTCTCGGTGGCGACGTGCTCGGTCCGGTCCTGTTCCTGGAGTACGAGAAACCCCACGGGCTGGCCCTGTGCGGTGATGGTGAAGTGAGGATGTGCCCTGCGGCGGCGATGAGACGGGGGTGCGAAGCTGGTCTGCCCGGCCGAGCAGGTGTGTCCGCCGGCCTCGGCAACGGTGATCAGTGCCTGGATGAGTCGGAGAGCGCGTCCTTGGACGGGCTTGGTCAGGCCGAGCGGCTGGCGTTCGTTCTGCATGGCCCGGATAACGGTGTGCGGCCGCGTGAGCCGCGAGGGCACCGGGACGGGGGCGAGGACGGCAAGGCGCCAGGCGGGGATGTCGACGAGTTTGATCTCGTATCCGCCATGGCACCAGCTTCCGTACAGCTCCTTCGCCTCCGGAATCCGTCCGGATCTGCGTGCGGCGGCGACGCGGGACGGCCACTTCTCCAAGTCGGAACCGCTCCCGCTCTTGACGATCCTGCCGCCGGCCTCCGCGAGCTCCTGTAACAGCTGCTCCGTGAACGTCACACGAGGCTGTGATGGAGGGCTTGGCTTCCGCCCCGCTGCCGGAGTGGCCTGCGCTCGGATGGACTGGGGTCGTGGAGCGGCGGCCTGAGTCTTCCGCGGGCGTGACCCGCGGGGAGGATACGTGCCGTGTGCCAGGTAGTACTGGCCGGCGCTCGTCAGGGCGACGCTCCACTGCCCGCTCTTCCGGGAGACCGTCACCAGGCCCCGGTTGTGTAGTGCCTGACAGGTGGTCTTGTAGGAGTTGGTCTTCCATACGCCGGCAGGGCACCCGGCTTCCACCCACTGCAACACCGAGAGCTGCCGCTCATTGACCCGCCGTTCCAATGGTCCGCCTTCGACTTGCAGTGACGTACGACTGCGGCATGGTGCCAGGTCCGTTGATAGGCGGCCGGTGCTTCGACTCGATTCGTGCGAACGAGCGAGCTGACGTGGCTGCAAGCCGGATAGACGGAGAACGGTAGGTGGGTGCTGTCCTGCGGCGGGGTCTGACTCCTGAGATGCCTGACCAGAGTGTCCTGCTCACACTCTACGGGGGAGGAGCCGCAGCCGGTGAGCACCACCTCCTTGCGTGACGTCTCCCTGTCAATGCCGGTCAGAGGTGGACGAGAGTCAACGCCTTGTCAGCCCGCTCAGTCAGGTTGAGCATCGTTTCGGCCGAAGTCATCCGGCAGTGATCGAGTCACGCGGCCGTACCGCGATCGATGGGAAGGTTGTGCAGTGTCATCCCGGACGGGGTCTGACTCGTGAGATCTATGACCACAGTGTCCAGTCACGGACCTGTCGACTGCCGTTGCGGGATGCTGCCTGCCACCGAGCCACAGGGCGTGTCCCAATAGGGGCCTTGCCGAGTTTTAGGCGCCATCACGGTTCAGACCGCCCCAAGCAGGCCGGTGCCATCACCCAGTACGTCAGCATGTGGGAGGCACACCATCATGACGACCCGACAGCGCAGCACCTCATCGAGCGCGGATCCGCCCGTTCGGCGCGAGGTCGTCCTGGGCGTGGACACGCACGGCGAGGTGCATGTTGCCGCCGTGATCTCCCCGCTCGGGAAGATCCTGGGAACAGAGTCCTTTCCCGCGACGGCGGCCGGCTACCGACAGTTGCTCGTGTGGGCCCGCAAGCAGGGTACGGTGCGCCGGGCCGGTGTGGAGGGCACCGGCACCTTCGGCGCGGGCCTGTCCCGCTACCTGCTGGCCCAGCAGATTCAGGTGTTCGAAGTGAACCGGCCCGACCGCTCGGCCCGCCGACTGCTGGGGAAGTCGGACCCGCTCGACGCTCAGGCCGCCGCGCGGGCCGTGCTCAGCGGTCGTGCCCGGGCCCGGGCCAAGTCCGGCGACGGTCCGGTGCACAGCGCCCGGGTCTTCAAGCTCGCCAAGGACTCCGCGGTCAAGGCCCGCACCCAGGCGATCAACCAGCTCAAAGCCGTCCTGGTCATCGCCGATCCCGCACTGCGGGAACGACTGTCCAGCCTGGGCAACCGCGAGCTGTTCCGCACCTGCGCACGCCTCGGGCCAGGCGACGGCGAGGACGGCGAGAACGCGGTGGCCCAGGCCACCCATATGACTCTGAGAATGCTCGCGGAGCGTATCGAACAGCTCACCGGGCAGATCAATGAGCTGAACCAACGCCTGACCCAGCTCGTCGAACACCACGCCCCACAGCTACTCGCCCCGGTGGGCATCGGCCCGGACAGTGCAGTCACCCTGCTGATCACCATGGGAGACAACCCCGAGCGGCTGAACACCGAAGCATCCTTTGCTGCCCTTTGCGGAGTCAGCCCCGTCGAATATTCGTCGGGCCGTCGGAGCACGCACCGGCTCAACTGCGGCGGCGACCGTCAGGCGAACGCCGCCCTGCACCGCATCGTGTTCACCCGGCTGCGCCACGACCCGCGTACCCAGGCGTACTACGACCGCCGCACCCAGGAGGGCAAGACCCGACGTGAGATCATCCGATGCCTCAAGCGATATGCCGCCCGCGAGGTCTTCAACCTGGGCAGACCCGTCTCCAGCACCCCCTCGTAATAGGGGCGTCCGTGACAGATGAGAGGCTCAGGCGGGTGAGCGAGACACCACCGAACACCCTGCAATACCGCTTTGACGGGCCGGAAGAGGCTCCCGTCCTGATCCTCGGTCCCTCACTGGGTACCACATGGCACATGTGGGACCGCCAGATCCCCGAGCTGATCAAGCAGTGGCGCGTCTTCCGGTTCGACATGCCGGGGCACGGCGGCGCTCCCGCGTACCCGGCGGGCTCGGTCACCGATCTCACCACCCGGCTGCTGGCCACCCTCGAAGGGCTCGGTGTGCAGCGCTTCGGCTACGCGGGCTGCGCGCTCGGCGGCGCGGTCGGCATCGAGCTGGCCCTGCGCCACCCCGAGCGGCTCGCCTCCCTCGCCCTGATCGCCGCCTCACCGCGCTTCGGCACGGCCGACGAGTTCCGGCAGAGAGGCGTGATCGTCCGTACGAACGGCCTGGACCCCATCGCCCGCACCGCGCCCGAGCGCTGGTTCACCAGCGGGTTCGCCGCCGCGCAGCCCGCGATCACCGAGTGGGCCGTGCAGATGGTGCGCACCACCGACCCCGGCTGCTACATCGCCGCCTGTGAGGCGCTCGCCTCGTTCGACGTCCGCCCGGAGCTCGGGCGGGTCGGCGTGCCGACGCTGGTCCTCGTCGGATCGGACGACCAGGTCACCGGCCCCGCCGAGGCCCGCACCCTGGTCGCCGGCATCCCGGACGCCCGCCTCGCCGTCGTCCCCGGCGCCTCCCACCTCGTGCCGGTGGAGCAGCCCGCGGCCGTCACGGACCTGCTGGTGCGGCACTTCTCCACCGCCTGGCAGCCCGCCTTCGAGACCTCCACCGGCCAGACCGCCCTGCCCGCGGCCGCCGTCAAGCCGGTCCTGTCCGCCGCCCCCGCGCAGCCCCTCCAGACCGGCCCTGTCGCCGAGATCGCCCCGGCCGTGCCGCCGCAGCCCCAGGGCCGGCCCGACCCCTACGACGCCGGGCTCAAGGTCCGCCGCGAGGTGCTGGGCGACGCGCACGTCGACCGGGCGCTGGCACAGGCCGACGAGTTCTCCGGCGACTTCCAGGAGTTCATCACCCGCTACGCCTGGGGCGAGGTCTGGGACCGCCCCGGCCTCGACCGGCGCACCCGCAGCTGCGTCACCCTCACCGCGCTGGTCGCCGGCGGCCACCTGGACGAACTGGCCTTCCACACCCGCGCCGCCCTGCGCAACGGCCTCACCCCGGGCGAGATCAAGGAGGTACTCCTCCAGGCGGCCGTCTACTGCGGCGTACCGGCGGCGAACAGTGCGTTCAAGGTCGCCCAGCAGGTGATCCGCGAGGAGACCACGCCCCAGGAGTGAGCCCGCGGGGGGCGCGGAGGCAGGATGGAATCATGAAGCTCACGAAGAAGTCGCACTCCTGCGTCCGCCTCGAAAAGGACGGTCAGACCCTCGTTCTCGACCCCGGCGGGTTCAGCGAGGAGGACGCCGCGCTCGGCGCGGACGCGATCCTCGTCACCCACGAGCACCCCGACCACTTCGACGAGTTCCGGCTGCGCGCCGCGATGGAGAACAACCCGGCCGCGCAGATCTGGACCCTGAAGTCCGTCGCCGAGAAGATCTCCTCGGCGTTCCCCGGCCGCGTGCACACCGTCGGCCACGGCGACACCTTCACCGCCGCCGGCTTCGAGGTCCAGGTCCACGGCGAGCTCCACGCGGTGATCCACCCGGACATCCCGCGGATCACCAACGTCGGCTACCTCGTCGACGGCGGCAAGCTCTTCCACCCCGGTGACGCCCTCACCGTCCCCGGCCACCGGGTCGAGACGCTGATGCTCCCGGTGATGGCCCCCTGGAGCAAGATCTCGGAGGTCATCGACTACGTCCGCGAGGTCAAGCCGCAGCGCGCCTACGACATCCACGACGCCCTGCTCACCGACCTGGCCCGCCCCATCTACGACCGCCAGATCGGGCAGCTCGGCGGCTCGGAGCACCTGCGGCTCACACCGGGGGACTCCGCCGAGGTCTGAGGCCGAAGGGGACCGGGCCGCGTTGTCAGACCCGCCGGGTAGGTTGTGGGACATGCGCATCGCGACCTGGAACGTGAACTCGATCACCGCCCGCCTGCCGAGGCTCCTGGCCTGGCTGGAGAGCAGCGGCACGGACGTGCTGTGCCTCCAGGAGGCCAAGGTCGCCGAGGACCAGTTCCCGGCGGAGCAGCTGCGCGAGCTGGGCTACGAGTCGGCGGTCCACGCGACCGGCCGGTGGAACGGCGTGGCGGTGCTCTCCCGCGTCGGCATCGAGGACGTCGTCAAGGGCCTGCCCGGCGACCCCGGGTTCGACGGCTCGGTGGAGCCCCGCGCCATCTCGGCGACGTGCGGCCCGCTCCGCGTCTGGTCGGTCTACGTGCCGAACGGCCGCGAGGTGGACCACCCCCACTACGCCTACAAGCTCCAGTGGTTCGAGGCCCTCAAGGCCGCCGTCGCCGGAGACGCGTCCGGCAGCCGCCCCTTCGCGGTGATGGGCGACTACAACGTGGCGCCGACGGACGACGACGTCTACGACCGCGCGGCCTTCGAGGGCTCCACCCACGTCACCCCGGCCGAGCGCGCCGCCCTCGCCTCCCTGCGCGAGGCGGGCCTGTCCGACGTGGTCCCGCGGCCCCTGAAGTACGAGCACCCGTTCACGTACTGGGACTACCGCCAGCTCTGCTTCCCGAAGAACCGCGGCATGCGCATCGACCTGGTGTACGCCAACCAGCCGTTCACGAAGGCGGTCAAGGACGCGTATGTGGACCGCGAGGAGCGCAAGGGCAAGGGCGCGTCGGACCACGCACCGGTCGTGGTGGACCTGGACGTCTGAGGACTTCGCGCCCTGGAGCGACGTCCTAGAGCAACCGCAGGTCGACCGAGTCCGCCAGGGCCGCCAGCCCCGCGTCGCCCGGGTGCAGATGGTCCCCGCTGTCGTACACGGGCAGGATCCGGGACGGCCGCCCCGGGTCCCGGACCACCGCGTCGAAGTCGAGCACGCCGTCGAAGGCACCGCCGTCCCGGATCCACTCGTTCACCGCGACCCGCTCGGCGTCCACGGCGTCCGTGCAGCGCGCCTCGCCCTCGCACGGCAGGATCGTCGCCGCGAGCATCCTGACGCCCCGGGCGTGCCCGCGGGCCGCCAGCTCCCGCAGCCCCGCGATCACCTGCTCCGCCGAGGTGTCCCAGCGCAGGTCGTTGACGCCCTCGAAGACGACCGCCGTCCGCGCCGACGGCTGGGCGAGGACGTCCCGGTCGAACCGGTGCAGGGCACTCACCCCGGCCGTGTCCGTGGACACCCCTTCGCCGGGGTACCGGTCGGTGACCACGCGGTTGCCCGAGATGCCCTGGTTCAGCACTCCGTAGCGCGGGACCGTCGTCTGCTTCTGCAGCCGGCCGGCCAGCACGTCCGGCCAGCGCCGGTTCGCGTCCACCGTGGACTTGTCGCCGTCGGTGATCGAGTCCCCGAGCAGCACCACGGACCCGGGCCCGCCGCTCACATCGACCCCGGCGAGCAGCGGCCGGCTGGTGATCTGGGAGGTGTACGCCCCTGCCGAGCCGTCGGCCGCGTGGTCGCCGGGTTCGCTGACGTACGACCGCTGCTGTGCGAGCCGGTGCACGGGCGCCGCCGTCACCGTACCGGGCAGGTGGAAGCTCACCAGCAGGTTGGTGTCCGCGGGGACGGCGAAATCCAGGGGATCGCTGTACGCCTGGGCCCCGGCCGGGATCTCCACACCTCCCGCACCGCCGAAGGACAGCGGCACCGGCGCCTCGCGCGCCGCCGCTCCCGACGCCTGCACGGCGAGGGTCGCGCTGCCGATCCGGACCGGCGCCGCCGCGAAGGTGTTGTCGAACCGCACCCGCACCCGGGGCCCGCCCGCCGACGTGTGCACGACCAGCCGCAGCGTCCGGTCCGTCCAGGGCCCCACGGCGGTGTAGCCGCCGGTGGACGTCGTCCAGCTGCCGGTCCAGCCCCGCGTCGCGGTCCGTACCGACACCGCGAAGACATGCAGCCCGGCCGCGTGCGGCAGCCGGATCGAGGCGACCGGGCGGCCCGGGACCAGCGGTACGGTCACGACGTACAGGCGGGCCCGCTCGGCGAGTTGCCCGCCGGGCGTGTTGATGTGCGGCAGGGCCACCGCCTTGGTGGCGAGCGGCCCGGTGCGCCAGTCGGGCGCGGTCAGCCGGTACCCGGAGCGCGTGCCGTTCGTGTACGTGATCACTCCCGGGCCGCCCGTCTCGGTGCCGGCGGTGCCCGCCACCAGGAAGGCGAGGGCGTCCCCGCGCCCCGTGACCCGTACGTCCTGGCCGGCGGCGCGGACGTTGTCCGGCTCGCCGGGCTGCCGCCGCGGCCAGGTCAGCCGGGCCCCCTGGACGGTGAGGCCGCGGCCGGGCGTCCAGCCCGCGGCCGCGAGGTCCCGCGCCGACAGGGAGGCACCGGCGCCGTCGAAATCGGCCTGCGCGGGCCGGCCGTCGTCGCTGACGGCGATGTTGTCGAACAGCCGCTCAAGCTGCACGGGCGCGGCCCGCCGCTCCTCGGCGGCCCGCGCCGAGACCGCCGGCATCAGGGACGCGCACAGGGCCAGCACGACCAGGATCCCCCGGACACATCGGCGCACGGCCGACTCCTCCCGCTCATCGACACACGAACGCACTCAGACGAAACGCAGGGACGGAACAGAAGACACGACGAAAGCCGAGACGCACGACGCCTGGTGAAACTAGGGAGACATCAGGAACTCGTCAACGAGCCGTGGACGAACTCGGCGTGAACTCGTCAGGAATGGCGGGCCCGCGCGCCTGTGGTGCGTACGGCGGTACGAATGACACGCTGGACGTATGAACATCCCTTTCCTGGGCAACCGGCGCCGGAAGCTCGGGGTTCCCGATCCGGCGGGCATCGCGGAACTCCTCGCCGAGTGTGAACTGCTCCGCTCCCAGGCGTCCCGCGCGGGTGTCCGGCTGGACGACTCGGCGGCCTCGCTGGAGGCGCTGGACCAGGTCGTACCCCGCTGGCGGGACGACGAGGAGACCCTGACCTGGCTCGGCAACGACGCCGGGCTCTACCTGGGCACCGTCATCGTGCGCACCGTACCGGGAGCCGCCTGGGAGATCCGGCCCGACGGGCAGCCGGTCGTGCGGCTCGCCTCCGGCCGGGAGTTCGACGTCGTGGACTCCGGTCACGAGTGGGCCGCGAACGGGGTGCCCGAGCTGTCCCAGCTGTACGCGGAAGTCGCGGAGTCGTGAGCCCCATGGCCACAACCTTTGGCCCAAAGTTCGCCGTAAATACGGCTAATGATCGAAAAGTGCGTGTCGCCCGACAAGTCCGATCTTGCCTGGATACGTTGCGGCAACCACCACACAGCTGAGAGTGAGTAGGGCTGAGCATGGCCGTCGATCCGCTGATCGAGCTGCGTGACGTCAACAAGCACTTCGGGGAGCTGCATGTCCTCCAGGACATCAACCTCACCGTCGGCAGGGGGGAGGTGGTCGTCGTCATCGGCCCCTCCGGGTCGGGGAAGTCGACACTGTGCCGGGCGATCAACCGTCTGGAGACCATCGAGTCCGGCGAGATCATCCTCGACGGGCAGCCGCTGCCGGAGGAGGGCAAGGCCCTCGCGCGGGTGCGCGCCGACGTCGGGATGGTCTTCCAGGCGTTCAACCTCTTCGCCCACAAGACCGTCCTGCAGAACCTCTCCCTGGGGCAGGTCAAGGTGCGCGGGCGCAAGAAGGAGGACGCCGACAAGCGCTCCCGCGAACTGCTCGACCGGGTCGGCGTCGCCGACCAGGCGGACAAGTACCCGGCGCAGCTCTCCGGAGGCCAGCAGCAGCGCGTGGCCATCGCCCGCGCCCTGGCCATGGAGCCCAAGGCGATGCTCTTCGACGAGCCGACCTCGGCCCTCGACCCGGAGATGATCAACGAGGTGCTCGAGGTCATGAAGCAACTGGCCCGCGAGGGCATGACCATGATCGTCGTCACGCACGAGATGGGCTTCGCCCGCTCGGCCGCCAACCGCGTCGTCTTCATGGCCGACGGCCGGATCGTCGAGGACCGCACCCCCGACGAGTTCTTCACCGACCCCACCAGCGACCGCGCCAAGGACTTCCTCTCCAAGATCCTCAAGCACTGAACGGGCGGGCACCGGACGGCCCATCGCATCGGACCTCGACTACGATGTGCTCTTCATCCCTGTCGGAGAGGGGGACTTCGCCGAATTCCGCCGATCCCGCCCGGGATGAGCAGACCGCCCGCCCGGCCTGCGGGCCATTCCCACCGGGTGCGGCCCCCACGGCCCTGTCGGCCACGGGGGCGGCGGTTCACATCGGCCAGGCCCGTCCGGCGGCAGCCGGAGATCACTGCTCGCGCAGCGGAACCGACACGTACGACGGGTCGTTCGCCGGCGAGGAGAAGGTCAGCTGCGCGCCGGACGGGTTGTGCTCGATGTAGAGCGGGTCGACCGTGTCGACGACCAGGGCGAGGCGATGCCCGGCCGGGACGTCGTAGGCCGTGGAGTACAGCTCCAGGTCGACGCCGAACGGCTTTCCGGGGGTGCGCCCGTGGAAGGTGTACGGCGCGTTGGTGACCAGCTTGCCGAGGCCGAGCGGCCCCACGTCGTACAGGTAGGCGACGAGGGTGCCGCTCTCCTTGGTCGGGGTGACGGTCGTGTGCAACGTCGCCGTCCCGCGCACCTGTTGGGCCGTGGCGTACTTCTCCGACTGCCACACGGCGGCCCAGCGGCGGGGGAGCAGGGGGATCGAGGCCATCGGGGGCAGCTGGGCCACCTGGTCGAGGATGCTGGACAGGAAGACGACTCCGCCGTCGGCGCCCGAGTTGACGTTCGTGCGGATCGTCGTCGCGCCCGGGAGGTCGATCTTCCGGTTCGTGGCGGCGACCGACTTCCAGTCGGGGTAGCCCTCGTAGCCGCCCGCGGAGCGGGACTTGAGCTGGACGGGCTGCTCCCGGTCGATGCCGTTGTCCTCGCCCCGCAGGTAATGGTCGAACCAGCGCTCGGTGTCCTTCCACACGTCGTTGGGCAGTCCGAACAGGCCGGTCAGCTCGGCGGTGGCGTGGTCCCCGGGCCGCATCTCCAGCCGCTTGGGGCCGGTCAGCTTCTCGTAGAAGTCGGCGTACTGGTTGGGCGGGAAGACCGTGTCGCCCCAGGCGTTGGCGAGCATGATCGCCGCGCCGTTCTTGTTGATCTGGTCGACGTAGGTCGCAGCGGAACGTTTCTTCCCCCAGGCGACGAGTTCCGGCTCCTTCGCCAGGTTGGAGGCGTAGAAGTCGTCGAAGGTCTGCCGGAGTTCGGCGCTCTGCCGGCCCGTCACCACGCTCGCGCCGTCCAGCAGGGCGGCCGCCTGGACGTGCTGGGTGCGGCCGGAGTAGATCGAGTCGATCAGGTCGGCCCAGCCGCTCAGTGAGGCCACCGCCTTGACGCGCTGGTCGTGCGCGGCGGTGAGCAGGCTGATGCCCGCGCCGTAGGAGACGCCCGCCATGCCGATGTGCCCGGCGTCCGAAGGGGTGTGGGCGAGAGCCCAGTCGATGACCTTCGAGGCGTCGGCCACGTCGGGCGGGCCGGCGACTTCTATCTCGCCGCCCGACTGCCAGAAGCCGCGCACGTTGTAGGTGACGACGACGTACCCGGAGTCGGCGAGCTTCTGAGCCTGGGCCAGATACTCGACCTGGGGCAGACCCCAACTCGTGGGCATGACGAGCAGCGGGTAACGGCGCGTGCCGTCGGCGCCGGCCGGCGTGACGACGTTGGCCTTGAGGACGGTGCCGCCGTCGCCGGTGATGTCGACGAACCGGATGGGGTTCGGCGCCGCCTGGGCGGTGGGGGCGAGTCCGAGGGCGGTACCGGCGACCAGGGTCGCCGAGACGGCGCCTACGGCTGTGGTGCGCAGGGCCTTGCGGTGGTGCCCGCCCGTCTCCCACCGCCACCCTATTCGAAGGCGCTTCGCGCCCCTTGGATCCATGGGTCACTCCTCACTCGTGTCAGTGCAAAGTGACCAGACGGTAACCTCGCCCCCTTACCAGTGGTAACCCGTCGGTAAGTTACGTGCCAGTAACGATTGTTGAGAAGTGGAGGACTTCAGGAGGCGCGGTGGCTGTTGCGTGGAGCCTGGGCGGGCAGCGGCGTCTGGGCCGCGCGCGTCACGTCCTCCACCAGTTCGACGACATCGGGCCCGTACGCCTGCGAGTTGATCACCTTCAGCAGCAGCACGAACGAGTTGTTGCCGTACTTGCGCGCCAACCGCTCGTGATGGCGGGCGAGATAGCGGGTGGTGGCCTGGTTGGTGATCGACGTCTGGCCGCAGAAGAGGAAGACGGGACGGGTGTGCTGGCTCCGCTCCGCCGTGAGCCGGGCGAGCAGCGCGTACTCCTCCTTTCCGTTCTCCACGCGGTAGCGCTCGGAGCCGACCAGGAACGAGCCCCGGTCCGGGCTCGGTTCGGCGTCGACGTTGACCCGCACACCGGGCAGCAGGGAGGACAGGTGCGCCGCCATACGGCGGTTGGAGGCCGGGCCGCCCACGCAGAACTCGGTGCGCTCACCGAACCCCTGACGTGCCGTGTCGTGCGGCAGGATCTGGGCGTGGGCATTGCAGTCCTTGATCAGCGCGGCGAGTTCGAGCAGCGCGAACACGTCGTAGCGCATCACGGCGAACTCGGGCCCCGCGGCGCCCCGGTTCACCACCAGCAGCGATTCCGAGTTGTCGGGCAGTCCGAAGAAGTCCTGTTTCCGGCGGAGCTTGCGCTTCCACAGGTAGGTGCGGGCCACCCAGCCGAGCGCGGCGCTGATACCCGCCGCGACCACGCCCAGGACGATGTTGCGCACGTCGTCATTCATGGGCGCGCATGGTAGCGGGCCCGACGCACCGGTGTTCGAGGCATTCCTGACGCGGCCATGGCGATGAATTAAGCTGCGCGGACGGCCTTTGACTGGAGGTGCGGATGCGTCGCCCTGTCGCACGGAATCTGACGGTCCTGGCGGTTTCTGCCGCCGTGGTGATGTCGGTGGGAGGGGCTGCGCCGCCCGCCGCGCAGACCACCGGCGGTGAGAAAACGCCCCTGGCCGTCGGCTACGGCGGCGCCGTCTCCAGCGTCGACCGGGACGCCTCCGCGGCCGGGCTCGAGGTGCTGCGCAAGGGCGGCAACGCCGTCGACGCGGCCGTCGCCACGGCCGCCGCGCTCGGCGTCACGGAGCCCTACTCGGCCGGCGTCGGCGGAGGCGGCTACTTCGTCTACTACGACGCCGAGTCCCGCAGGGTCCAGACCATCGACGGCCGCGAGACCGCCCCGCTGTCCGCCGACGAGAACCTGTTCGTCGAGAACGGCAAGCCCGTCCCCTTCGCCCAGGCCGTCAGCAGTGGCCTGAGCGTCGGCACCCCGGGCACGCCCGCCACCTGGCAGACGGCGCTCGACCGGTGGGGCAGCAAGCGGCTCGCGAGCGTCCTGAAACCGGCCGAGAGGCTCGCCCGGGACGGCTTCACGGTCGACGAGACCTTCCGCTCGCAGACGGCGTCCAACGAGACCCGCTTCCGCTACTTCCCGGACACCGCCGAGCTGTTCCTGCCCGGCGGGCGGCTCCCCGTCGTCGGCTCCACCTTCAAGAACCCCGACCTCGCCCGCACTTACGCCGAGCTGGCCCGCAAGGGCGTCGGCGCGCTCTACCGCGGGGACATCGGCCGGGACGTCGTCGACACGGTCAACAAGCCGCCCGTGGACCCCGCCTCGGGCTGGAACGCCCGCCCCGGCGACCTGTCCGAGCGGGACCTGACCGCCTACCGCCCCAAGCTCCAGGCACCCACCACATCCTCGTACCGCGGCCTCGGTGTCTACTCGATGGCGCCGTCCTCCTCCGGCGGCACGACGGTCGGCGAGGCGCTCAACATCCTGGAGCGGACCGACCTGTCGAAGGCGAGCCAGGCGCAGTACCTGCACCGCTACATCGAGGCCAGCCGGATCGCTTTCGCGGACCGGGGGAGGTGGGTCGGTGACCCGGCCTTCGAAGACGTACCGACGAAGGAACTGCTGTCGCAGCGGTTCGCCGACTCGCGCGAGTGCCTGATCAAGGACGACGCGGTGCTCACGAGTCCTGTGGCGCCGGGGGATCCGCGCGACCCGAAGGGGTGCGGCTCCGGTGGTACGGCCGCTCCGACCACGTACGAGGGCGACAGTACGACGCATCTGACGGTGGCGGACAAGTGGGGGAACGTCGTCGCCTACACCCTCACCATCGAGCAGACGGGCGGCAGCGGGATCACCGTGCCGGGGCGGGGGTTCCTCCTCAACAACGAGCTGACGGACTTCTCCTTCACGCCGGCGAATCCCGCCGTGCACGACCCGAACCTGCCGGGGCCGGGGAAGCGGCCGCGGTCGTCGATGTCGCCGACGATCGTGCTCGACCGGCATGACAGGCCCGTGGTGGCGCTGGGGTCGCCGGGTGGGGCGACGATCATCACGACGGTTCTGCAGACGCTCACCGGGTTCCTCGATCGGGGACTGCCGTTGGTCGACGCGATCGCTGCGCCCCGGGCGAGTCAGCGGAATGCCGCGCAGACCGAGCTGGAGCCGGGGTTCGACAGTGGCGTGAGGAAGCAACTCGAGGCGATCGGGCACTCCTTCAAGGCCAACCCGGAGATCGGGGCGGCCACGGGGGTTCAGCGGTTGCCGGGTGGGAAGTGGCTTGCGGCGGCTGAGACTGCGCGGCGGGGTGGGGGGTCGGCGATGGTGGTGCGGCCTGTGCGTTGAGGGCATTCTGACGGGGCGTGGGGGCTGGTCGCGCCCACGCGGCGGAGCCGCACGTCGATACAGCCCCGCGCCCCTAAGAGGACGTTGCACTCACCTGCGTCTGAAACGTCAGGCGACCGTCCTCCACGTCCACCGTCACCCGGCCGCCCTCCGCGACCCTGCCGTCCAGCAGCAGTCGTGACAGCTCGTTGTCCACCTCGCGCTGGATCGTGCGGCGCAGCGGGCGGGCGCCGTACTCCGGCTGGTAGCCGTGGTCGGCCAGCCATTCCACCGCACGGTCGGTGAAGGTCACCGAGATGCCCTTGCTCTGGACGAGGGACCTGGTGCGGTCGAGCAGGAGGTTGGTGATCCGGCGGAGTTGTTCCGTGCTGAGCTGGCGGAAGACGACGATCTCATCGATGCGGTTGAGGAACTCGGGGCGGAAGTGCTCCCGCAGGGGGCGCAGGATCTGTTCGCGCCGGGCCTCCTCGTCCGCGTCCGCGCCGCCCGACCCGAAGCCCACGGAGGCGCCGCGGCGGGTGATCACCTCGGAGCCGAGGTTGCTCGTCATCACGATGACGGTGTTGGTGAAGTCGACCGTGCGGCCCTGGGAGTCGGTCAGCCGGCCGTCGTCGAGGACCTGCAGCAGGATGTTGAAGACGTCCGGGTGGGCCTTCTCCACCTCGTCCAGCAGAAGCAGCGAGTACGGGTGCCGGCGGACGACCTCGGTGAGCTGGCCGGCCTCCTCGTGGCCGACGTAGCCGGGCGGGGCGCCGACCAGGCGGCTGACCGTGTGCCGCTCCTGGTACTCGCTCATGTCGAGGCGGACCATGCGGTCCTCGCTGCCGAACAGCGCCTCGGCGAGTGCCCGGGCCAGCTCGGTCTTGCCGACGCCGGTCGGGCCGAGGAACAGGAAGCTGCCGATCGGCCGGTCGGGGCTGGCCAGCCCGGCGCGGGAGCGCAGCACCGCGTCCGAGACGACCCGCACGGCCTCGTCCTGGCCGACCACCCGCTCGTGCAGATGTTCCTCCAGGTGCAGCAGGCGGTCCTTCTCCTCCTGGGTGAGGCTGCTGACCGGGATGCCGGTCTGCCGGGAGACCACCTCGGCGATCGCCTCGGCCTCGACCACCAGGTCCTGGCCCTCGTCGATCTCGTGGTCGCCGCCCGCCTGGGTGATCCGCTGCTTCAGGTCCATGATCCGGTCGCGCAACTGGGTGGCCTGCTCGTAACTCTCGTCCGCGACCGCCTGGTCCTTGTCCCGGGTCAGCTGCTCCAGCTCCCGCTCCATGGCCCGTACGTCGGTGCCCTTGGTGCGGGCGCGCAGCCGGACCCGGGCACCGGCCTGGTCGATCAGGTCGATCGCCTTGTCCGGCAGCCGGCGGTCGGTGAGATAGCGGTCGGACAGCTCGACGGCGGCGACCAGGGCCTCGTCGGTGTAGCGGACCTGGTGGTGGGCCTCGTAGCGGTCCTGGAGGCCGCGCAGGATCTCGATCGCGTCCGCCGCGGTCGGTTCCGGCACCATGATCGGCTGGAAGCGGCGGGCCAGCGCCGCGTCCTTCTCGATCCGGCGGTACTCCTCCAGCGTGGTGGCGCCCACGATGTGCAGCTCGCCGCGGGCGAGGGCCGGCTTGAGGATGTTGCCGGCGTCCATGGAGCTGCCGTCACCGCCGCCGCCGGCACCGGCGCCCACGACCGTGTGCAGCTCGTCGATGAAAATGATCAGCAGGTCGGAGTGGGCGCGGATCTCGCCGACGATGTTGTTCATCCGCTCCTCGAAGTCACCCCGGTAGCGGGTGCCCGCGACCACGCCCGTCAGGTCCAGGGCGACCACCCGGCGCCCGGTCAGCACGTCGGGCACGTCCCCCTCGGAGATGCGCTGCGCCAGGCCCTCCACGATGGCGGTCTTGCCGACGCCCGCGTCACCGATCAGCACCGGGTTGTTCTTACCGCGGCGGGAGAGGACCTCGACGGTCTGCTCGATCTCCTGGTCCCGGCCGATCACCGGGTCGATACGGCCCTGCCGGGCCAGCTCGGTGAGGTCGCGGCCGTACTTGTCGAGGGTCGGCGTGTTCGTCGGGCGCGGCCGCTCGGCCTGGGGGGCCTCCGGCGCCTCGGGGGGTTCCGAGGGGGCGAATCGGGCCGCGTTCAGGATGTGCCCGGCGGCCGAGTCGGGGTTCGAGGCCAGGGCGCTGAGCACGTGCTCCGGCCCGATGTAGCCGTATCCGCGGGCCCGGGCCATGTCGTGCGCATCCAGCAGGGCGCGCTTGGCGGCCGGGGTGAGGGAGAGCGCGGTCGGCGGCGGTGCGTCGTCCGGGCTGTGCTGGACCGGGCCCGACCTCTCGTCGATCTGCGACGCCAGGGAGTCGGGATTCGCGCCCGCCTTGGTGAGCAGGGTCCGGGTCGGTTCGGTGGCGAGCGCCGCCCGCAGCAGGTGTTCCGTGTCGAGATCCCGGCTGCCGTGCTCGGCGGCGTACTGGGCGGCGCCGCGGACGAGTTCCCGGGCCGGCTGGCTGAGCAGCCGACCGATGTCGATCTGCCGGGGACCGGGGCGCGGTCCGCCGAAGAAGCGTGCGAGGAATTCTCCGAAGGGATCCGAGCCGTAGCCCTCCGGGCTGCTGAAGCCGCTGCTCATGGGCCTTCCGTTCCCGGCGTCCCCGGCGCGCGGGCGGGGGACGCCCTCGCTGGTCGACGTGCCGGGGTCGGGTAACCCGGGTGGCAGCCGGTTACACCTGGGGCGCGCTCGTAGAACACCTTCGCACGATCGCGGACAAGGGGCACCTTCGAGGCGTACCCGGGTAATTACGACAGATCTCAGCGTGCGGTCAGGATGATCTCGGCGCGTGGTCAGGATGATCTCAGCGTGCGGTCAGGATCCTCGGGCCCGCGTCCGTGATCGCCACCGTGTGCTCCGCGTGGGCCGCGCGGGAGCCGTCGTCCGTCATCAGGGTCCAGCCGTCGGGGGCCGGGTGGAAGGTGTCGATGCCGCCCGCGATGACCATGGGTTCGATCGCCAGCGCCATGCCGTGCCTCAGGCGCATCCCACGCCCCGGTCTGCCCTCGTTCGGCACTCCGGGGTCCTCGTGCATCCGGCGGCCGATGCCGTGGCCGCCGAAGCCGTCCGGGATGCCGTAGCCCGCGGCGCGGCAGACCGTGCCGATCGCGTGCGCGATGTCGCCGATGCGGTTGCCGACGACGGCGGCCTCGATGCCGGCCGCGAGGGCCCGCTCGGCGGTCTCGATCAGGCGCAGGTCCGCCTCGCGCGGGGTGCCCACGACGAAGCTCAGGGCCGAGTCGCCGACCCAGCCGCCCAGTTCCGCGCCGAAGTCGATGGAGACCAGGTCGCCGTCGCGCAGCCGGTAGCGGGTCGGGATGCCGTGCACGATCGCGTCGTTGACCGAGACGCACAGGACGGCGGGGAAGGGGGTCGGTGCGAAGGCCGGCCGGTAGCCGAGGAAGGGCGAGGTCGCGCCCGCCTCCCGCAGGACGTCATGCGCCACCTCGTCCAGCTCCAAGAGGGAGACGCCCACGTCAGCGGCCTTCTGCGCGGCCGTCAGGGCGCGGGCCGCGACCTGGCCCGCCTCGTACATCGCATCGATCGACACATCGGTCTTCAGCTCAACCATGCCAATTACTATACCGGTATTAGAATGGTCGCATGGTGCGCACCCCTCTCACCCCCGAAGAGCGCGAACGCGGCGAACGGCTCGGCCGGCTGCTGCGTGAGGCGCGTGGCGACCGGAGCATGGCGGAGGTCGCGGCGAACGCGGGCATTTCCCCGGAGACGCTCCGGAAGATCGAGACCGGTCGGGCTCCGACCCCGGCCTTCTTCACCGTGGCCGCGCTGGCCGGCGCGCTCGGGCTGTCGATGGACGAGCTGGCCGGGCGGTGCGCACTGGTGCCGGTCTGACGGCATGGCGCTGATGCTCCTGCGCCGCGTGTGAAAACTCCCCGTAGCACGGCTGTAACACGACTGGTGTTGCCTACTGGGCGGAGTGCTCCGGTCGGGCGGGAGTTGAGCGATGACGGCGGATCGACTCCCAAGTGAAGTACGGGAGTTCACGCATTACCTGGAGGGTCTGCTGGCACGCCTGGACCCGTCCGGGGGCTGGTGCGCGGTGTTCTGGCAGCGTGACCCGGAGGGCATGCGGGCCTGTCTCGACGGGCGTGAGATGCCGCCGTGGGACGTGGTCGAGGCGCTGTTGCAGGACCTCGCCGGGCAGTACGGCCCGGGAGGCGCGGGCCCGGAGACGGAACGCGCCCGGTCCCTGCACGCCGCCGCGCTCGCCGCGTACGATGCCCGGCCCGGTGGCCGTGACGCCCTCCGGGACCGGCTCGACGTCATGCTCCGCGAACAGAAGTACGCCGCCGAACGCCGGGCGGAACTGACCCGCCTGCTCGCCACCGCCGCGACCCGCGAAGAGGCCGACGCCTTCCGTCTCGACTTCGCCTGGGCCCACGACGACCACCGACGCGCGACGGCGCGCTGCGCGGAACTCCGGGCCCGGATGGCCGACTTGGACCGCCGCGAGGGCCTGTCCCGCGGGGTGTGGGGCGACGGACGGGTGGGTGGCACGTCGGGGGCTCCCGCGGGCGCGTCCAGCGGCACGGACGCGACGTCGGGCGAACCCGACGACGACGGTGCCTGGTCGGCCACGTGGCGCCCCAGGCCGAACGACGGAGGCGCCGGGGCACCGGTCGGGGCTTCGGGAGCAGGATCGGCCGGGTGGGTGGGTTCTGGTACCGCGGTGGAGGGCGCTTCGGGAGCAGGGTCGGGCAGGGGTGTGGGCTCTGGTGGGGCTGGGGCTGGGGCCGGGGCTTCGGGAACAGGATCGGCCAGGTGGGCAGGCTCTGGTGCCGCGGCGGACGGTGGTCGGCCGGTAAGGGCCGACGGGTACACGCCTGCCGGCCCGGCACCGGACAGCCGCCGTATGCGATCGGCCCCTGGCGGCCCGCATGACTCGGGCACGCCTGACACGCCCTGGCACCCCGAGGCCCCGGCGCCGGGCGCGACGGGTGCGGCCGGCCATGACGACCCCCGCCATACGGACGCCGGGGCGGCCCCGGCCGGGCGGCCCCACGCCCAGGCAGGCGAGTTCGCGGCTGGGCGTGCCCCCTCCCGGGAGGCAGGATCTGACGGCTCCTTCGAGGCTCCGCTGGGCCGGGCCCAGGCCCGGGAGGGCGGCGAGTTCGCGGCAGGGCGTACCGCCTCGCGGGATGCCGCATCTGGTGGCGGCTCCGGCGCGTTCGCGGGTCCGGGGCGCGGGGGTGGTGGGCGTGGCGGCGAGTATCCGGGGGCCGGAGACGCCTCGCGGGAGGGTGTGGCCGGTGGCCGTGATCGGGAGTATCAGGCGGGTTGGGCGGCCTCGCGGGAGGCGGCATCTGAGGGCGCCTCGGGCGCGTTGGCGGGTCCGGGGCGCGGGGGTGGTGGGCGTGGCGGCGAGTATCCGGGGGCCGGAGACGCCTCGCGGGAGGGTGTGGCCGGTGGCCGTGATCGGGAGTATCAGGCGGGCTGGGCCGCCTCTCGGGGAGCCGCAGGCGACGGCGTGCCCGGTGTCTTCGTCGCCCCGGCCCCGTTCGCCTCCGAACCAGCAGCCGCCCACCAACCCCCATCCATGCCCGAACCACGAGCCGGTGCCGAACAACCGGCCACAGCCGACCCTCCTGGCACAGCCGAACCTCCTGGCACAGCCGAACCCCTCATCCCCAAGCAACGCAAACGCCGTCGCGGCAGTGCCCGTTTCGCCGGGATGGTCGAGGAGGACGTCGTACCCGTTGTCGTGCCGCCCGCTGCCGTGCCGCTGCTTCCCGAACCCGCCCCCGTGAGCGGCCGCCGTAAGCCGCGTGGTGCGCGGTTCGCGGGGGCCGCCGACGAAGAGGTGGGGGAGGAGCGGACGGAGCCGCGGGTCGCGGCCGTCGGGGTGGCGGAACGGAGGGATGTCCTACAAGCTGTCGAGGCCCTCGCGCGGCTGCGCAAGGAGGGCCGCAGCGGCGAGGCGCATGCCCTGCTGGTCGAGGCCGCGTCCTGGGCTCCAGCCCGGTTCCCGCTGCTCGCGCAGGAGCTGGAGCGGGCCGGGCTCGGTGCGGACTGGCAGACGCTGCTCTGGGAGGCCGGTTCGCTGCCCGCCGGGCGGCTGGTCGCCGCGGCGGACGAGCTGGCCGCGGCCGGCCGCGCGGGCGACGGACAGCAGATCCTGCGGCAGGGAGTCGGCCGGCCCCCGGGCGAGATCGGAGAGGCCGTCCTCGGACTCGTCGCCGAGGGGCGTCACCGCGAGGTGCGCGTCCTGCTCGACGCGTACGTCACGGCCCGCACCCCCGAGGAGGCGGCCCGCAGCGCCGAACCCGGTCCGCAGACCCTCGTACCGCTCCTCCTGGAGGCCGCCCGGGGCGTGTCGGACGAGCGCCGCCGGGACCTCGTGCACGCCCTTCGAGTCGCCGGATTCCCTGCCTGACCGGGCATGCCGTGCTCCCGGCGACTCACCCACAGGAGTGCGAATGGCGCCCGGCACCGCGGGTTGGGGACGATGGTCTTGGCAAGCCCGGGCCGGAGGCTTACGTTCGTGGCTCTACGGCCCGCTTCTACGGGCGTAGAGGCGCTGACGTCGCGTCGAAGGAGCAGCTCATGGCCAACGTCGTACGTGCCGCCCTGGTCCAGGCCACCTGGACCGGCGACACCGATTCCATGGTGGCGAAACACGAGGAGCACGCCCGTGAGGCGGCCCGCCGGGGCGCGAAGATCATCGGTTTCCAGGAAGTCTTCAACAGCCCCTACTTCTGTCAGGTCGAGGAGCCGGAGCACTACCGCTGGGCCGAGCCCGTGCCCGACGGGCCGACCGTGCGGCGCATGCGGGCCCTCGCGCGCGAGACCGGCATGGTGATCGTCGCGCCGGTGTTCGAGGCGGAGCAGCCCGGCTTCTACTACAACACCGCGGCCGTGATCGACGCCGACGGCACCTACCTCGGCAAGTACCGCAAGCACCACATCCCGCAGCTCAAGGGCTTCCGCGAGAAGTTCTACTTCAAGCCCGGCAACCTCGGCTGGCCCGTCTTCGACACGGCGGCCGGCAAGGTCGGCGTCTACATCTGCTACGACCGCCACTTCCCGGAGGGCTGGCGGCAACTGGGCCTGTCCGGAGCCCAGCTCGTCTACAACCCCTCCGCCACTCACCGCAGCCTGTCGTCCCATCTGTGGCGGCTGGAGCAGCCCGCGGCCGCCGTCGCCAACGGCTACTACATCGCCGCGATCAACCGCGTCGGACAGGAGGAGTACGGCGACAACGACTTCTACGGGACGAGCTACTTCGTCGACCCCCGCGGGCAGTTCGTGGGCGACGTCGCCAGCGACAGCCAGGAGGAGCTCGTGATCCGCGACCTGGACCTCGACCTCATCGAAGAAGTGCGGCAGACGTGGGCCTTCTACCGCGACCGCCGACCCGACGCCTACGAAGGACTGGTGCAGCCGTGACGAACGACCTGCTGGGCCGCCACCGGGCCGTGCTCCCCGACTGGCTCGCCCTCTACTACGAGGAGCCCCTGGAGATCACCCACGGCGAGGGCCGCCACGTCTGGGACGCCCACGGCAACCGGTACCTCGACTTCTTCGGCGGCATCCTCACCACCATGACCGCGCACGCCCTGCCCGAGGTGACCAAGGCGGTGAGCGAGCAGGCCGGGCGGATCATCCACTCCTCCACCCTGTACCTCAACCGGCCGATGGTCGAACTCGCCGAGCGCGTGGCCCAGCTCAGCGGCATCCCCGACGCCCGCGTCTTCTTCACCACCTCCGGCACCGAGGCCAACGACACCGCCCTGCTGCTCGCCACCGCGTACCGGCGCAGCAACACGATCCTGGCGATGCGCAACAGCTACCACGGCCGCTCCTTCAGCTCCGTCGGCATCACCGGCAACAGCGGTTGGTCCCCCACCTCCCTGTCCCCGCTCCAGACGCTCTACGTCCACGGCGGCGTGCGCACGCGCGGCCCGTTCGCCTCCCTCGGCGACGACGACTTCATCGCGGCCTGCGTCGACGACCTGAAGGACCTGCTCGGCCACACCCGCCCCCCGGCCGCGCTGATCGCCGAACCCGTCCAGGGCGTCGGCGGTTTCACCGCACCGCCGGACGGGCTGTACGCCGCCTTCCGCGAGGTGCTGCACGAACGCGGCATCCTGTGGATCGCCGACGAGGTGCAGACCGGCTGGGGCCGCACCGGCGAGCACTTCTGGGGGTGGCAGGCCCACGGGCGCAGCGGGCCGCCGGACATCATGACCTTCGCCAAGGGCATCGGCAACGGCATGTCCATCGGCGGTGTCGTCGCCCGCTCCGAGATCATGAACTGCCTCGACTCCAACAGCATCTCCACGTTCGGCGGCACCCAGATCACCATGGCGGCCGGCCTCGCCAACCTCAACTACCTGCTGGAACACGACCTCCAGGGCAACGCCCGGCGCGTCGGCGGCATGCTCATCGAGCGGCTGCGGTCCGCCGCCGCGCACGTGCCGGCCGTACGCGAGGTGCGCGGACGCGGACTGATGATCGGCATCGAGATCACCAAGCCGGGCACCGACGAGGCCGACCCGCAGGCGGCGGCGGCCGTCCTGGAGGCGGCCCGCGAGGGCGGCCTGCTGATCGGCAAGGGCGGCGGCCACAACACCAGCGCCCTGCGCGTCGCCCCGCCGCTGTCCCTCAACGTCGCGGAGGCCGAGGAAGGCGCCGCGATCCTCGAGAACGCTCTGAGGAGCATCCAGTAGCAGTGAACTGAACAAGGGAACGGCACCATGACCATCACCTTGGATTCCCTGGAACCCGCGCTGTCGGTCCGGCAGGTCCTCACCCTGGAGCGGGTGCTCGCCGGGGAGCCCGAGGTGGTGGCCGGCGCCAGCCATCTCGACCGGGCGGTGCGCTGGGTGCACGTGGCCGAGGCCGCCGACGTCGGCGTGATGCTCAGCGGCGGCGAGATGGTCCTCACCACCGGGGTGCTGCTCGCCGGCGACGAGGAGAAACAGGCCGAGTACGTCCGGTCGCTGCACCGCGCGGACGCCTCCGCCGTCGTCCTCGGACTCGGCCGCGCCTTCCCCGCCGCACCGGCCGTGATGCGCCGGGCGGCCGAGCGGTGCGGTCTGCCGATGGTCGTCCTGCACCGGCCCTTCCCCTTCGCCGAGCTGACCGAGGAGGTCCAGTCACGGCTCGTGCGGCGCAAGTTCGCCGCCGTCAGCCTCTCCGAGGCCGTCCGCACGGAACTCACCGCCCTGATCACCGCGGGCGCCCCGCTGCAACGCCTGCTCGACGAGGTCGCCCGGCACAGCGCCTGCCCGGTCGTCGTCACCAACCTCGCCCACCGCGTCCTCGGCACGGCGGGGGAGCGGCCCGCGGTGGACGACGTACTGCGCGACTGGGAGCGCATCGCCCGGCAGGCAGGAGGCACCGAGGGCGACGGCTGGATCCGGGCCGAACTGGGCGGACGCGGGGAGCGCTGGGGCCGGATCGTGCTGTGCGGCTACCGGGGCGACACCGCCACCGGACGGCTGCTCGCCGACCGCGCCGCCGAGGCCCTCGTCCTGCACCGCATGCTCGCCGGGGGCGCCGCCTGCTCCTGGGAGGAGCAGTCCGCGCAGAGCCTGCTGACCGACCTGGTCAGCGGTGTCGTACCGGCGCGGCAACTCCTGCCCCGGGCCCGCGCGGCGGGGCTGCCCGTCAACCGGCGCACCTTCGTGCCGCTGGTCGTCCGCGACGGCGACACCCCCCGGCTCGACCGGCTGCTGCGGCTGCTGGGCCTGCCCGGGCTGGTCGCCGAACTGGCCGACGGAGCCACCGCCGTACTCCTCAGCCTCCCGCGCGACCAGGACGCGGACGCCCTCGCCGCGCACTTCGCGACCCGGCTGCGCACCGAGTCCGGACCGGCCCGCACGGTCGTCGCCGCGGCCGATCCCCGGACCGCCTGGGACGACGTCCCCGCCGGGCTGCGCGAGGCCCGGCACGTGGCGGACGCCGTCGCCGACTCGGTCGCCGCCCTGGACCTCCCACCGGTCGTCCGCCTGCGGGACGTCCACCTGCGGGGCCTGATCCGCCTGCTGCGCGACGACCCGCACGTGCAGTCCTTCGCGGAGCGGGAGCTGGACGGGCTGCTGTGCGAGACCGAGGAGGACCTGCTGTCCGTGCTGCGCACCTACCTCGCCACCGGCCGCAACAAGTCCCGGACCGCCCAGCTCCACCACGTCTCGCGGCCCGCCCTGTACCGCCGCCTGGAATCCATACAGGTCCGCCTCGGGGTGGACCTCGACGACTTCGAGCAGGCCGCCTCGGTGCACATCGCACTCCTCGCGCACGACGCGCAACAGCAGTGAAACACCCGACCACCTGGGAAAACGGCGGTGAAACATGGGCTCACGGCAGAGTGACACGGTGACACGCCGCACGCCCGCAGACGTGACACGGTGCAACTCAACGACGCCTTTCGCCCTCCCTAGGCTCACGGCACACCGAGCGACCGGAGGTCCCGATGAGCCGAGTGATCCGTGCCGCCGTCTTCCAGACCGCCTGGACCGGCGACAAGGAGTCGATGATCCAGGTCCACGAGCAGGCGGCCCGCGACGCCGCCGCACAGGGCGCCCAAGTCCTGTGCTTCCAGGAGCTGTTCTACGGACCGTACTTCTGCCAGGTCCAGGACCCGGCCTTCTACGAGTACGCCGAGCAGATCCCCGAGGGCCCGATCGTCCGCCGCTTCCAGGCCCTCGCCAGGGAACTGGGCATCGTCCTGGTCCTGCCGATGTACGAGGAGGAGCAACCCGGCGTCCTCTACAACACCGCCGCCGTGATCGACGCGGACGGCTCCTACCTCGGCAAGTACCGCAAGACCCACATCCCGCAGGTCCAGGGCTTCTGGGAGAAGTTCTACTTCCGCCTGGGCAACAGCGGCTGGCCGGTCTTCGAGACCGCCGTCGGCAAGGTCGGCGTCTACATCTGCTACGACCGCCACTTCCCCGAGGGCTGGCGCGCGCTCGGCCTCGCGGGCGCCGAGATCGTCTTCAACCCCTCGGCCACCTCGCGCGGCCTGTCCGGCTACCTCTGGCAGCTGGAACAGCCGGCGGCTGCCGTCGCCAACGAGTACTTCGTGGGCGCGATCAACCGGGTCGGCGTCGAGGAGTACGGCGACAACGACTTCTACGGGACGTCGTACTTCGTCGACCCGGAGGCCCAGTTCGTCGGCGAGGTGGCCAGCGACAAGGAGCCCGAACTGGTCGTCCGCGACCTGGACATGGCCAAACTCCGAGAGGTCCGCGACCGCTGGCAGTTCTACAGGGACCGGGCGCCTGGAACGTACGGGCCACTGACAGCTCCGTAGGACGTCCGCTGGGGGAACGTCCTCAGGGGCGCGGGGCTGTATTCGATATGCGGCTACCGCCGCGTGCGCGCGAGCAACCACCCACAACCGGCACGCACCCACTGCGAGGAGCGACCACGACATGAGCAGCCGTACAGTCATCCGCGGCGGCCTCGTCATCACCGCATCCGACGAGATCCACGCCGACGTCCTGATCGAGGACGGCCGAATCGCCGCCCTCGCAGCCTCCGGCACCCCCGCCGCCGAGGCCTTCACCGCCGACCGGACCATCGACGCCACCGGAAAGTACGTCATCCCCGGCGGCGTCGACGCCCACACCCACATGGAGCTGCCCTTCGGCGGCACCTTCGCCTCCGACACCTTCGAGACCGGCACCCGCGCCGCCGCCTGGGGCGGCACGACCACGATCATCGACTTCGCCGTGCAGAGCGTCGGGCACAGCCTGCGCGAGGGCCTCGACGCCTGGCACGCCAAGGCCGAGGGCAACTGCGCCGTCGACTACGGCTTCCACATGATCGTCTCCGACGTGAACCAGGAGACGCTCAAGGAGATGGACCTGCTGATCGAGGAGGGCGTCACCTCCTTCAAGCAGTTCATGGCCTACCCGGGGGTGTTCTACTCCGACGACGGCCAGATCCTGCGGGCCATGCAGCGCTCCGCCGAGAACGGCGGACTGATCATGATGCACGCCGAGAACGGCATCGCGATCGACGTCCTGGTCGAGCAGGCGCTGGCCCGCGGCGAGACCGACCCCCGCTACCACGGCGAGGTCCGCAAGGCCCTGCTGGAGGCCGAGGCCACCCACCGCGCCATCAGGCTGGCGCAGGTCGCGGGCGCACCCCTCTACGTCGTGCACGTCTCGGCGACGGAGGCGGTCGCCGAGCTGGCCCGGGCCCGTGACGAGGGACTGCCCGTCTTCGGCGAGACGTGCCCGCAGTACCTGTTCCTGTCCACCGACAACCTCGCCGAGCCGGACTTCGAGGGCGCGAAGTACGTGTGCTCCACCCCGCTCAGGCCGAAGGAGCACCAGGCCGCGCTGTGGCGGGGGCTGCGCACCAACGACCTCCAGGTCGTCTCCACCGACCACTGCCCCTTCTGCTTCGTCGGCCAGAAGGAACTCGGCCGCGGCGACTTCTCCAAGATCCCCAACGGCCTCCCGGGCGTCGAGAACCGTATGGACCTGCTCCACCAGGCCGTCCTCGACGGGCACATCTCCCGCCGCCGCTGGATCGAGATCGCCTGCGCCACCCCCGCCCGGATGTTCGGCCTCTACCCGAAGAAGGGCACCATCGCGCCGGGCGCCGACGCCGACGTCGTCATCTACGACCCGCACGCCGAGCAGGTCATGTCGGCCGACACGCACCACATGAACGTCGACTACTCGGCGTACGAGGGCAAACGCGTCACCGGACGGGTCGAGACGGTCCTCTCGCGCGGCGTACCCGTCATCACCGAGCGGGAGTACACCGGGCACGCCGGGCACGGCGTCTTCACCCCGCGTTCCACCTGTCAGTACCTCAACTAGGAGTGGTGCCGATGGACTTCGGACTCGTCCTGCAGACGGACCCGCCGGCCTCGCGGGTGATCAGCCTGATGAAACGCGCGGAACGCAACGGATTCTCCTACGGCTGGACCTTCGACTCCGCCGTGCTGTGGCAGGAACCGTTCGTGATCTACAGCCAGATCCTGGCCAACACCACGAAACTGAAGGTCGGGCCGATGGTGACCAACCCGGGCACCCGCACCTGGGAGGTCACCGCCTCCACCTTCGCCACCCTCAACGACATGTACGGCAACCGGACGGTCTGCGGCATCGGCCGCGGCGACTCCGCGATGCGCGTGGCCGGCCGCAAGCCCAACACGCTGGCCCGGATCAGCGAGGCCATGAAGGTCATCCGGGCCCTCGGCAGCGGCCAGGAGGCCGACCTCGGCGGCGGCACGGTCGTCCGGTTCCCGTGGATCAAGCCGGAGGCCGAACTCCCGGTGTGGATGGCCGCGTACGGCCCCAAGGCCCTGAAGATGGCCGGCGAGGAGGCCGACGGGTTCATCCTCCAACTGGCCGACCTCTATCTGACGGAGTACATGGTCAAGGCCGTGAAGGACGCGGCCGTCGCCGCCGGCCGGGACCCGTCCGAGGTGACCGTCTGCGTGGCCGCCCCGGCCTACGTCACCGAGGACGACTCGCCCGAGGCGCTCGCCCACGCGCGCGACCAGTGCCGCTGGTTCGGCGGGATGGTCGGCAACCACGTGGCCGACCTGGTGTCCAAGTACGGCGAGCACTCCGCCGCCGTCCCCGACGAACTCACCGACTACATCAAGGCGCGCGAGGGCTACGACTACTCCCACCACGGCCGCGCCGACAACCCCGACACCCAGTTCGTCCCCGACGAGATCGTCGACCGGTTCTGCCTGATCGGCCCGGTCGACAAGCACGTCGAGAAGCTGACCGCGCTGCGCGCCCTCGGCGTCGACCAGTTCGCCGTCTACGACATGCACGACGCGCAGGAAGCCGTGATCGACACGTACGGCTCGCGGGTCATCCCGGCCGTCAACGGCTGACCACCGCCGCACCACTCCCTCGATCTCCCCCTTCCCGCCGGCCCGGGAAGGGGGCCCAGGGCGCTCCCGAGCGCACCCCCCATCGGCGTCACCCGCATGGCCTTTCCCGTCCCACCTCCACGATTGGCCTGGCCCATGACCGACACCGTTCCCACGGCACCGCCGCCGACCACCCAAGTCACCCTCGCCGACGGCCGGGTGGAGATCGCCCCGGGCGCCCCCGCACCGACCGGGGCCTACGCCAACGAGGACCTGCTGCCGGTCCCCGTCGAGAAGCGCACCTGGACCACGTACAACTTCTCCGCGCTGTGGGTCGGCATGGCCCACAACACGGCCTCCTGGACCCTGGCCTCCGGCCTCATAGCCGTCGGCATGGACTGGAAGCAGGCGGTGCTCACCATCGCCCTGGCCAATGTGATCGTGCTGATACCGATGCTGCTCACCGGGCACGCCGGACCCAAGTACGGCATACCCTTCCCGGTCTTCGCCCGGGCCTCCTTCGGCATCCGCGGGGCCAACCTGCCCGCCGTCGTACGGGCGCTGGTGGCCTGCGGCTGGTTCGGCATCCAGACCTGGATCGGCGGCGAGGCCATCTTCTTCCTGGCCGGCAAGCTCGTCGGCAGCGGCTGGACGGACGCGGCGAAGGTCGGCGGCTATGCCTGGACCATGTGGCTGTCGTTCGCGATCTTCTGGGCGCTCCAGGTGGTCATCATCTACCGGGGCATGGAGACCATCCGCCGCTTCGAGAACTGGGCGGCGCCCTTCGTGCTCGTCGGCGCGTTCGTGATGCTGTGGTGGATGAGCGACAAGGCGGGCGGCTTCGGCCCGCTGTTCGACCAGCCGTCGAAGCTCGGCTGGGGCCCGGACTTCTGGAAGCTGTTCGCACCCGCCCTCATGGGCATGATCGGCTTCTGGTCCACGCTGTCGCTGAACATCCCCGACTTCACCCGCTACGGCAAGAGCCAGAAGGCGCAGACCTGGGGGCAGGCCCTCGGTCTGCCGACGACGATGACGCTGTTCGCGTTCCTCTCCGTGATGGTCACCTCGGGCTCGCAGGCGGTCTACGGCGAGGCGATCTGGGACCCGGTACAGCTCGCGGCGAAGACCGACAACACGGTGGGCCTGCTGTTCGCCCTGGTCACCGTCCTGGTGGCGACGCTGTCCGTCAACGTCGCGGCCAACCTGGTCTCACCCGCGTTCGACTTCTCCAACATCGCGCCCCGGAAGATCAGTTTCCGGGCGGGCGCCCTCGCCACCTGTGTCCTCGGCGTACTGATCTTCCCGTGGAAGCTGTACTCCGACCCGCAGGGCTACATCTTCACCTGGCTCGGGCTGGTCGGCGGCCTGCTCGGCACCGTCGCGGGCATCCTCATCGCCGACTACTGGATCCTGCGCCGCGCCCGGCTCGACCTGGCCGACCTGTACCGCACGGGCGGCCGCTACTGGTACGAGGGCGGCTGGAACTGGCGGGCCGTCGTCGCCTTCGCGGTCGGCGGCGTCCTCGCCGTCGGCGGCGCCAGCTTCAAGCCGCTGATCGACGGCCGCCCCGTCCCGGCCCTGGCCGATCTTGCGGACTACGGCTGGGCGGTGGGCCTGGGCACGTCGATGCTGCTGTACCTGCTGCTGATGGCGGCACGGGGCCGGGACCGGACCATCGTCTGACACGGTTACGGTCACGGACGCTGGAGGGCGGTCAGCCCTTGCCGCCCTCCAGCGCGGCCACCGCTTCCTTCGCGGCCTTGATCGCGCCCTTGTTGATCGTGTCCGTGCTCGGCGCCTTCTTCGACTCGAAGTCACTGCCGTTGTACGTGATGACCACCAGCGCGTTCGACGCGCGGACGAACACCTGGCCCTCACGGGTCTGCTGCTTGTCCTCGGTGGTGAGGTTGACGATGGAGTACGCGCTGTCACCGAGACCGGGGACGGCGCCTCCGCCGCTGCTCTCCTCGGTGCGGCCCTTGTAGGCCTTCTCGGCCGCCTCGTCCGACTCCATCACCTCGAAGGACACGTCGAGCCAGCGGTAGTCGTACCCCTTGAGCGCGTTCCAGGAGCAGGTGCGGCGCACCTCCGAGTCCGTGGAGGGGATCTCCTTCCCGGCCGTCTTGGCACCCGGCACCAGCGACTCGACCGTCTTCTTGGCGACGCTCTCGCACGGCGCAGGCGCGGCCGAGTAGGTCTTCGACACCGTCGACGTCGACGGGGCGGACGCGGACTGGGTCTCGGTCTTCTCGTCGGCCGGCTTGTGCTCGGCGGCCTGCGGTGCGGCGAGCGGACCGGACGACAGCGCCCAGCCCGCCGCGGCGAGCACGGCCACCGGCGACAGGCGTGCGGTCAGGGCCAGGGGCAGAGGTAGGGAACGCACGGCGCCCTTCTCGTGGGGGACGGCGGACGGGACGACAGTTTCACATGACTCCCTGTGACGCGGAAGGGCGAACTCGCTCCGTGCCTGCGCGGTGACGGTGACTCACTGTCGACGGTCGTGGTTTCGGTCGGTTCGGCGACCACTGGGTGGTTTGTCATCGCGCCGGTCGCACAGGAGCCGGTCGGCCTATCGTTGCGGACATGGTCTTCCAGCCGTCCACGGAACCCGCCGTCTTCCACGCAACGCTCCGCGACCAGTTCGAGACGTTCCTCGATGAGCACCGCTCCGCGCTGCACGACAGTCTGAACGGACTGACCGAGGAGCAGGCACGCCGGTCACTCGTCACGTCCAAGACCACGCTGCTCGGCCTGGTCAAGCACGCCACGTTCGTCGAGAAGGTCTGGTTCGACGAGGGGACAACCTGCCGGTCCCGCGCCGAGATCGGCATTCCCGACTCGCCCGACGAGTCCTTCGACCTGCGCGACGACGACACGATCGCCTCGGTCCAGCACGCCTACCAGCAGGCTTGCGCGGCTTCCCGTCGCGCCACGGCAGAGCTGACGCTGGACGACCTCCTCCTGGGCAACCGCCGGGGCCCGCTGCCCCTGCGCTGGGTCTACCTCCACACACTGCGCGAACTGGCCCAGCACTGCGGCCACGCCGACATCCTCCGCGAGCAGGTCCTCGGCGGCACGACATCCCACGGCTGACGCGGGCACTGTCCGACGTTCACAGCATGTCCCCCGCGCCCCTCCACCGAGGTACGGCCCAGGCCAGCACGTAGCCGAAGCCGTTGAGGGCCCAGTGCAGCGCAGCGGGCGCCAGCAGACTCCCGGACCGGCGCCGCAGCTCGCACAGGACGACCCCGGCCGCGGTCGTGGCGACCACGGCGGCCGCGACCGACAGCACGGTGCCCGCCGGTCCCGTGCCCAGGACCGCCACGGCCTCGTTGGCCCGGCTCAGCCCGCGCGAGGGAAGCACATGCCAGAGCCCGAACAGCACTGACGACACCGCGGTGGCCCAGGCAGGACCGTGCCGACGCCGCACCATGGCCCACAGGACGCCGCGGAAGGCGATCTCCTCCAGCAGCACGGTGCCGACCGGCACCCGGATCAACACTCGCCACAGCAGTTCCCCCTCGGTCAGGCCGGTGGCGCGTTCGTCCTCGAACGCCTCCCTCGTGGCCGGCAGAGCGAGCCCGACCAGGAAAACGGCGAGAACCGCTCCCACCAGCACCGCTGACCACCGCAGTCCCCGGTGCAGGGCAGCCGGGCCGAGCCCGAGATCGGCTCGGGTGAGACCGTCCCACCGGGCGATCAGCAGCAGCGCGGCAGCCGCGGCCACGCAGGTGGGTACGTAGGCGCCGGGCGCGAGCCAATTGTTGAGCAGGTTCGCGGCCACCAGGACGGCGAGGACACAGAACATCCGCATGGTGTCACCAGCATCCCGCCATCCGCTCCGTCAGCCCGGGTAGGGAAGGGAGATCACCGCCAATGAGGTGAACGAGATGAGAGGCCCTATGTTCACGACCCGCCCCACCCTCCAGGGCACCTTCGGCATGGTGTCCTCCACGCACTGGCTCGCCTCGCAGTCGGCCATGGCCGTCCTGGAGGACGGCGGCAACGCCTACGACGCGGCCGTGGCGGGCGCGTTCGTGCTGCACGTCGTCGAGCCGCACCTCAACGGCCCGGCGGGCGAGGTGCCGATCCTGCTCGCGCCGGCCGGCGGCGAGGTAAGGGTGCTGTGCGGACAGGGCGTCGCACCGGCCGGGGCGACGGTCGCGCACTACCGGGGCCTCGGCCTGGACCTCGTCCCCGGCACCGGGCCGCTCGCCGCCGCCGTGCCGGGCGCGTTCGACGCCTGGATGCTGCTGCTGCGCGACCACGGCACCAAGTCCCTCGCCGACGTCCTGAAGTACGCCATCGGATACGCCGAGCACGGGCACCCGCCCGTGGAACGCGTCGGCGAGACCGTCGAGACCGTACGCGAGCTGTTCGAGACGGAATGGACCTCGTCGGCGGACGTCTACCTGCCCGGCGGCAAGTCCCCGCGTCCCGGCGAGCCCTTCGCCAACCCCGCGCTCGCCGCCACCTGGAAGCGCCTGCTCGCCGAGACCGCGGGGGCGGGGGACCGGGAGGCCCGGATCGAGGCCGCGCGGGAGGTGTGGCGCCGCGGCTTCATAGCCGAGGCCCTGGTACGGCAGGCCGGGCAGCCCACCCTCGACACCAGCGGCGAACGCCACACCGGCACCCTCACGGCCGCCGACCTCGCCGGCTGGTCCGCGACCTGCGAGACACCGGTGTCGTACGACTGGAACGGCTGGACCGTGTGCAAGCCGGGCCCCTGGAGCCAGGGCCCGGTCCTCCTCCAGCAGCTCGCCCTGCTCCCGCCGGAGCTGCCCCGCCACGGCTCCGCCGACTACGTCCACCTGCTGGTCGAGAACTGCAAACTCGCCATGGCCGACCGGGAGGCCTGGTACGGGGACGCCGCCGACGTGCCGCTCGACGACCTGCTGTCCGACGCGTACAACACCGACCGCCGCGCTCTCGTCGGCGAGCGGGCCGGTCTCGACCTGCGGCCCGGCAGCCCCGGCGGACGCACCCCGCGGCTGTGCGCGCACGCGCGCGTGGCGGCCACCGCCCTGGAGGGCTTCGACGCCCTGGGCGTCGGTGAACCGACGGTCGCCAAGAGCCCCACGTCCCCCGTGCCCGGCGAACCGGAGGTGGGCGACGACGGGACCACCCGCGGCGACACCTGCCACCTCGACGTCGTCGACCGCTGGGGCAACATGGTCTCGGCCACACCCAGCGGCGGCTGGCTCCAGTCCAACCCCGTCGTGCCCGAACTCGGCTTCCCGCTCGGCACCCGGCTCCAGATGACCTGGCTGGAGGAGGGCCTGCCCAACTCCCTCACCCCCGGCCGCCGCCCCCGCACCACGCTGACGCCCTCGATCGCCCTGCGCGCGGGCGTGCCCGTCATGGCGTTCGGCACACCGGGCGGGGACCAGCAGGACCAGTGGCAGCTGCACTTCTTCCTCGCGGTCGCGCTGCGCGCCGAGGTGCGCGGCGGCCTGGACCTCCAGGGCGCGATCGACGCCCCGAACTGGCACAACGACAGCTTCCCGGGCTCCTTCTACCCGCGCGGCATGCGCCCGGGGAGCGTCACCGTGGAGTCGCGCACGGACCCGGCCGTCGTCGAGGAGCTGCGGCGGCGCGGCCACCAGGTGACCGTGGGCGGCCCCTGGTCGGAGGGCCGGCTCTGCGCGGTCGCGCGGGCCCCGGAGACGGGCGTCCTGTCGGCGGCGGCGAACCCGCGCGGCATGCAGGGCTACGCGGTCGGGCGGTGAAACCGCTGAGTCCCCCTGGCCGTGGAGCCCGCGCGGCGCCGTCGCTGTTCATCGTGACGCCACCCGGAGTGCGCCGGGCGGGTGGGGATTGTCAGTGCCGCGTGTTGTGATGGAGGGGTGATCGACAGCACCGAAACCATCGAAGAGTTTCTCGCCCGGCACGCTTCCGACGTCGAGGAGGCGATCCGCAGCGCGGCCGCCGCCGAGATCATGCCGCGCTGGCGCCGCCTCGCCGCACACGAGGTCGACCAGAAGGCCGGCCCGCACGACCTGGTGACGGACGCCGACCGCAAGGCCGAGCTGTATCTGACCGAGGCACTGGGCGCCCTGCTGCCCGGCTCGGTCGTGGTCGGCGAGGAGGCGGTCCACGCCAACCCGGCGTCCTACGAGGCCATTCGCGGCGACGCCCCCGTCTGGATCGTCGACCCGGTCGACGGGACCCGGCAGTTCGTGCGCGGCGAACCGGCCTTCTGCACCCTGGTCGCGCTGGCCCACGGCGGCACCCTGCTCGCCTCCTGGACCTACGCCGCCGCCCGCGACCAGCTCGCCACCGCCCAGCGGGGCAAGGGCGCCTACCTCGGGGGAGAGCGGCTGTTCGCCGGTGTGCCCGAGCCCGGCCGGGACCTGCGCGTAGCCACCTCCCACCCGGACTACACGACGGACGACCAAAAGCGCGCCCTGCTCGGCCTGCGCACCGAGGGCGTGGCACCGCGCGCGTGCGGCTCGGCCGGACTCGAGTACCTGGCCATCGCGCGGGGCGAGTCCGACGCGGTGGCCTTCTCCTGGGAGGCCGCGTGGGATCACGCGGCCGGTCTGCTCCTGGTCGAGGAGGCGGGCGGCGCCCACCTGACCCGCTCGGGCGAGCCGTTCCGCATCACGGGCGGCAACGAGCTCCCCTTCACCGCGGCCCGCGACGCGGCCACGGCCCGCCGGGTGGCGGCACTGCTGGCGAGCGCAGACTGAATGTCACGGACCGTGCGCCCCCCGTCGCCCAAGGGGCGCTCCGGGTGCCGTTTCCGCGCGATTCCCCCCGCGGCCGGTGACTGTCAGTCCCCGGGCCTATCCTGATCCTCAGTGGCCGTCGGCTGACGAAGGGGTCCGAAGGTGCCGTCGATGCTCGATGCCGTCGTAGTGGGTGCGGGGCCGAACGGACTGACCGCGGCCGTGGAGCTGGCCCGCCGCGGATTCTCCGTCGCCGTGTTCGAGGCCCGGGGCACCGTGGGCGGCGGTGCCCGCACAGAGGAGCTCACCCTGCCGGGCTTCCGGCACGACCCGTGCTCCGGGGCGCACCCCCTCGCCATCAACTCACCCGCGTTCCGCGCCCTGCCGCTCCAGCGCTACGGCCTGGAGTGGCTGCACGCCGAGCTCCCCATGGCGCATCCCTTCCCGGACGGCTCGGCGGCCGTGCTGGCCCGGTCGGTGGGCGAGACGGCCGCCTCCTTCGGGCCGCGTGACGCCGGGACGTACCGCAGGCTGGTCGAGCCCTTCCTGCCCAAGTGGGACGTGCTGGCCCGGGACTTCATGTCCCTGCCGCTCACCGCGCTGCCCCGCGACCCGGTCACGCTCGCCCGCTTCGGCCTGGTCGGCCTGCCCCCGTCGACTCTGCTGACGCGCCGCTTCCGCGACGAACCCGCCAGGACGCTGTTCGCGGGGCTCGTCGCGCATGTCATGGCGCCGCTCGGCGGCTTCGCCACCAGCGCCATCGGCCTGGTCTTCGCCCTGGCGGCGCACGCCCGCGGCTGGCCCGTCGCCCGCGGCGGCTCCCAGGCCATCTCCGACGCCCTCGCCGCCTACCTGCGCGACCTCGGCGGCAGCGTCCACACCGACTACGAGGTCAAGCGCCTCGACGACCTGCCGCCGGCCCGTGCGTACGTCTTCGACACCTCACCCACCGCCCTGGCCCGCATCGCCGGCTTCGGCAACCACTACGCGGACTTCCGCTACGGACCGGGCGCCTTCAAGATCGACTACGCGCTGGACGGCCCCGTGCCCTGGACCGCGAAGGAGGCCCGCGTCGCCGGCACGGTGCAGATCGGCGCGAACCGTGCGGAGATCGGCGCGGCCCTGCGCGCGGCGTCCCGCGAGGGCCGGGCCCCCGACAAGCCTTTCCTGATCACGGTCCAGCCGAGTGTCGTCGACCCCACCCGGGCCCCGGCGGGCAAGCACGTCTTCTGGGCCTACGGGCACGTCCCGCACGGCTGGACCGGCGACCTGACCGACGCCATCGAGCGCCAACTGGAGCGGTTCGCCCCGGGGTTCCGCGACCGCGTCTTGGCCCGCGCGACGGCGGGCCCGCCCGAACTCGCCGCCCGCAACGCCAACTACGTCGGCGGCGACATCGCCTCCGGCGCGGTCTGCGGTCTGCAGATCCTGCTGCGCCCCAAACCGACCCTGTTCCCCTACCGCACGCCGCACCCGGCCGTCTTCATCTGCTCGTCGGCGACCCCGCCGGGCCCCGGTGTGCACGGCATGTCGGGGCACAACGCGGCGAAGGCCGTCTGGAAGCGACTGAGGCAGCCATGACCACCATCGAACTGGTCCAGGGCGACATCACCCGCCAGAGCGTCGACGCCATCGTCAACGCGGCCAACTCCTCGCTGCTGGGCGGGGGAGGCGTCGACGGCGCGATCCACCGGCGCGGCGGCCCGGCCATCCTGGAGGAATGCCGGAAGCTGCGCGCCTCCCACTACGGCAACGGCCTGCCCACCGGCCAGGCGGTCGCCACCACCGCCGGAGACCTGGACGCCCGCTGGGTGATCCACACGGTCGGCCCCGTCCACAGCGCCACCGAGGACCGCTCCGCCCTCCTCGCCTCCTGCTACCGCGAGTCCCTCCGCGTCGCCGACGAGCTCGGCGCCCGTACGGTCGCGTTCCCGGCCGTCTCCACGGGCGTCTACGGCTGGCCGATGGACGACGGCGCGCGCATCGCGGTGGAGACCGTACGGGCCGCGGACACGGCGGTCGAGGAGGTCAGGTTCGTGCTCTTCGACGAGCAGGCGTACGAGGTGTTCGCCGGCCGGCTCCGCTGACGCGACCCGGCCGGGCCGGGCCGTCTCAGACCGGCTCGGGCTCGAAGTGCTGCAGCAGGTCCCGGCCGGGCTGCACCACGCCGTAGCTGCTCTCCGGTACCGCGTTCCAGACGCCGGGCAGATCACCGAGCGGCTCCGACACGACCAGCCGGGTCCCCTCGGAGATGTGCTTCAGGAACGCGAGGTCGGGGTGGAGGGCCCGCACGTCCTCGACCCGGCTGCTGTAGTACAGCGACCGCGAGTCTCCCGAGCTGGAGTACCGGAAGAACCACAGCCGTTCGCCGTCGGTCACCGCGACCGTCATCTGGAGCGGCTGCGCCACCCCGTGCTCGTGCCCCAGCCGCTCGACGAGCCCCACCATGCGGGCCACCGCGCCCGGCGGATCGCCGTCGAGCCCCAGGGTGAGGGCCACGTGGAACATCACCTCGGAGTCCGTTGTGCCCTCCAGCGACGGGAACAGTTCCGGATCCACAGCGAGCATGAGATCGCGGCGCAGTTCGCTGAACCCGCTGATCGCCCCGTTGTGCATCCACATCCAGCGCCCGTGCCGGAATGGGTGACAGTTGGTCTGCTGCACGGCCGTCCCGGTGGACGCGCGGACGTGGGCGAAGAACAGCGGCGAGCGGACGTGATCGGCGATCTCGCGGAGATTTCGGTTGCTCCAGGCCGGACCGGTGTCGCGGATGACGGCGGGGGTGCGCAGGTGCCACGCGTACCAGCCGACGCCGAAACCGTCGCCGTTGGTGGTCTCGACACCCATCCGTGCGTGCAGGCTCTGGTCGATCAGCGAGTGCTGCGGCCGGTACAGGACGTCGTCCAGCAGCACGGGAGTGCCCGAGTAGGCCAGCCAGCGGCACATGGTCGCCACCCCCATCCGAGCCGCCTCGGCCCTGCCGTGCGGCTCCGCAGGTGTCGGTGCGGATACGTCTCGCGCGCCGGGGCCGCGGCGCGTGGTCCCAGACAACCCCGCCACCGGTGACGGCCGCATCGCCCGCCACGGGTGGTTGCCGGGGGAGCGGCAGCGCCCGGGCCGGTGTGCGTGGGGGAGTGAACACTGAGATTCTGGGGAAACGAGTGCTGCTCATGATCCGGCGCACGGCAGGCAGTGGGAGCCCCATGGCCGCGACCTCGGAGACCGGTGCGGAGCCGACGTCCACGGGCGTCGACCCCATGGGCGATCCGCTGCTGCGCACCCGGTTCGCCCTGCCGAAGCGGCCCGCCGGCTTCCTGCGCCGCAGCCGCCTGACCGGACACCTCGACCAGGCGCTCATGACCCCCCTGACGATGGTCAACGGGCCGGCCGGCGCGGGCAAGACCCTCCTGGTCGCCGACTGGGCCGCCGGCCTGCGCGAACCGGTCGTCTGGCTCACGGCCGAGCCCGGCGACCAGGCTCCCGGGATCTTCTGGGCCTATGTGCTGGAGGCACTGCGCGCCGCCGGTGTACCCATGGCGGGCGAGGTCGGCTGCCCGGCGGAGGCCGGCCGGGTGGACCGGCGGACGCTGACCCGCCTCGCCGCCGACCTGGAGAGCCGCGACCACACCACCGTCGTCGTGCTCGACGAGTTCGACCGGGTGACCTCACCCGAGATCGCGGAGCAGCTGCAGTTCGTTCTGCGCCACGCCGGGCACGGCCTGCGCCTGGTCCTCGTCACCCGCACGGAACCCCTGCTGCCGCTCCACCGCTACCGGGCCTCGGGCGAGATGACGGAGATCCGCGACGCGGAGCTGGCGTTCACCGCCGAGGAGGCCGCGGACCTGCTGTCGCGGCACGGCCTGCACCTGAACCACAGCGCCGTAAGGGCCCTGGTCGACCGCACCCAGGGATGGGCCGCCGGCCTCAGACTGTGCGCCCTGGCCGCCCGGCAGGTCGCGGACCCCCACCTGTACGTGAAGCAGTTCGAGGCCGACCACAGCGCGGTGGCCGACTTCCTGCTGACCGAGGTGCTCGACCGGCAGCCGCCCCGCACCCAGGACCTGCTGCTGCGCATCAGCGTCCTGGACCGCTGCTGCTCCGACCTGGTGAACGCGCTGACGCTGCGGACCGACGCCGAGCAGGTCCTGGCCGCGCTGCACCGGGAGAACGCCTTCGTCCAGTACCTCGGCCACTCGTGGTACGGCCTGCATCCGCTGTTCGCCGAGATCCTCCGCGCCCACCTGCGGGAACGCTTCCCCGGACTGGAGCCGGAACTGCGCGGCCGGGCCGCGCGGTGGCTGCGGCGGTCCGGAGCCCTGCACGAGGCGCTCGTCCAGGGCGCCGCCGCGGACGACTGGGAGTTCACCGCCGACGCCGTGGTCGACGACCTCGCGATCGGGCAGCTGTTCACGGGCCTGCACGCCGAGGACCTGTCCGCCCTGTTCGCGCGGATGAGCCCCGAGGCCACGGGCCCGGCGCCCGACCTCGTCCGCGCCGCCCGCGAGCTGGCTCACCACGACCTCGACCACGGCCTGCCCCACCTGCACCGGGCCGGGCGCCACCTGGCCGGGAACGGCCGCGACAGGGCGCCCGTCCGGCTGGCCCGAGCCCTGCTGGAAGCCCTGGCGGCACGGATGACCGGCGCCCCGGACAGAGCGGAGCGAGCCGCCGAGGAGGCCCGGGGCCTCCGCCAGGACGTTCCCGCCCACCTCCTGGAGAACCACCCGGAAGTCACCGCCCTCCTGCTCACCCACCTCGGCTCCGCCCGCCTGTGGGCCGGGCGTTTCGACGACGCCCGCGACGCCCTGTCGGCGGTCGCCGGACACCCCGGCGGAGCGGCGATGGCACTGCCCCGGTGGGAGGCGCTCGGCCACCTCGCGCTGATCGACCACCTGAACGGCCGGCCCGGCCCGGCGGAGCACAAGGCCCTGGCGGCGGCCGGCCAGGCCGAGCGATACAGCCTGCCCCCGCAGTCCGGGGCCGGCCTCGCCCCGCTGGTCCTGGCCGCCGTCCTGATCGACCGCGACGAACTCGACGACGCCCAGGCGCTCCTCGACGCGGCGGCCGCCTCCCGGCCGCTCCGCGACGACCCGGTGACTCAGGCCGGCCGGACCCTCATCCGGGGGCGGCTGCTCCTCGCCCGCGGGGACGCCCGGGCCGCGCTGGCGGCGGCGGACGCGTCCGTACCAGCAGCGGTGAGCTCCCCCTGGGCGGAAGACCACGCGGCCCTGCTCGCGTCCGCCGCCCACCTGGCCCGGGGGCATCCCGAAGCGGCCCGGGAGGTCGTGGAGCACGTGGCACACCACCGGACGGCCTGCGCGGTCGAGGCGGCGCGGGCCCGGCTCGCGGCGGGGCAGGTCGAGGGGGCGCTCGACATGATCGACAACCTGCCGGAGGACGATCGCCCCGGCCCGGCGGTGACCGTCCGGGCCACACTGGTCCGCGCCCAGGCCGCCCACGCGAGAGGCGACCCCGTCACCGCCCGCCGCCTCGTCGCCCGGGCCCTGCGGGACGGCCGGCGCGAGCATCTGCGCCGCCCCTTCCTGGAAGCCGGTCCCTGGCTCCGCCCCCTGCTGAGCACCGGCCGGTGCCGGGAACTGGCCGGCGGCTGGCTCCTTCCCCGCCCCGGCCGCCCCCACGACCCCGGGCCCGCCGCGCCGGACCGGCACCCGGCACTCGCCGTCGAGGAACTCAGCGCACGCGAGCGTGACGTGCTGCGGCTTGTGGCCGACATGAGGTCGACGGAGGAGATCGCCGCCGGCCTGCACGTGTCCGTGAACACGGTGAAGACCCACCTCAAGAGCATCTACCGCAAACTCGCGGTCGGCCGCCGCGGCGACGCGGTCCGCCGCGCCCGCGAACGGCGGCTGCTGTGACGGCTGCCGTGAGGTTCACCTGCGCCGGGTGACGCCGTACGGCGCGCCGGGGCGGAGCATCGCCAGGGAAAGGCGTGCCCCGTCCGCTTCAGGCCGTCCGCGGGAGAGCTGTTCATGCGCTACGAGATCCGTGTCGACGGACATATGTCGGAGACGCTGGCCAAGGTCTTCCCGGAGCTGGACCACGTGCTGATGTCCGGCCAGACGGTCCTGTACGGCCCCGTCGTCGACGAGGCCCATCTGTACGGGCTGCTGACCCGCTTCCAGGCGCTGGGACTCAGGGTCGTGGAGATGCGTCAGCTGCCGGAGTGAGCCGGGCTCACCGGGTGGCCGTACGGATGACCCGCCGCGGTGAGGCGGCCCCGTCCCGCACACGGGCACGCTGAGAGCGGCATGTTGCGCAGCGCGCCGGACCCGACAGCACGGTGCGGCCACCGCGGACGACGTGGAGGCCGGTGCAGGTTCGCATCCCCTGACGACCACGGGCCGAGGCGCCGGAAGCCACTCGCATCCCCGCCCCGACCCGAGGGTGAAGTGTGCCTCCTCACGCAGGAAGAGAACGTGACCACCCTTGATCCGCCTGCCCGTGACCGGTCCCAGCTGGTGCCAACCGTTGCCGCCGAGCGCGCTCAGGAACGGGCGCGGACCAACAGCAGCGCGACGTCGTCGTCGGGCTCCGGGCTCAGCGCGCCGAGGAGGCTGTCACTGGCCCGTTGCAGGCTGGGCCCCGCGTTCTCCAGGAGGCGGGTCAGCAGGTCGAGGCCGGTGTCGATCGGCTCCCCGCGGTTCTCGACCAGCCCGTCGGTGTACAGGGCGAGCAGGGAGCCCGGAGCGAACTCCAGCTCCACGGTGCCGAACTCCACGCCGCCCACCCCCAGCGGCACCCCGCCGGGCACGTCGACGAGCTTCGCGCCGCCGTCCGCCCCGGCGAGTACCGGCGGCAGATGACCGGCGCTGGACAGCGAGCAGACGCCCGCCCGCAGGTCGCACACCGCGTACACGCACGTGGCGATCGCGTCGCCGAGCGAGCCGGCGATGTCGTCGAGGTGCCGCAGCAGCTCGGCGGGCGGCAGGTCCAGCCGGGCCAGTGCCCGCGTCGCCGTGCTCAGCTGCCCCATGATCGCCGCGGCCTGGACGCCCTTGCCCATGACGTCGCCCACCACGAGCCCGGTGCGTCCCGGGCCCAGCGGCAGCACGTCGTACCAGTCGCCGCCGACCTCACTGAGCGCCGGGCGGTAGCGGGCGGCGATCTCAAGCCCCTCCTGCTCGGCGGGCGTGGCCGGGAGCAGACTGCGCTGGAGCGTCAGGGCGGTACCGCGTTCCCGGCCGTAGAGGCGGGCGTTGTCGATGCAGATCGCGGCGCGCGCGGCGAGCTCCGAGGCCAGCGCCTGGTCCCGGTCGTCGAACGGGCGTTCGTCGATCGTGCGGTACAGGGTGAGGGTGCCGAGCACCTTCCCCCGGGCCACCAGCGGCACCGCCAGGTAGGAGTGCGCGCCGGCCTCGTGCAGGGTCCGGGCGGCCCGCGCGTCCCGGGCGATGCGCCGCATCATCTTCGGGTCCACGCGCTCGACCAGGACCGGGCGGGCCCTGCGCACGCACTGCGTGATGATCCGTGACGAGGCGTACGTGGCCAGTTCGCCGACCGGGTCGGCGGCGTGGATGGCGTCGGTCGGGTAGCCCGCCGCGACGGCCAGCGCCCGGAACTCCGCGGGTGCGCCGCCCGTCACCGGCACGATGGTGCCGCGGGCCACGACGGACTCCAGGACGTCCACGGCGGCCAGGTCCGCCAGGTGCGACACCACCACGTCGGCCAGCTCCCGGGCGGTCTGCTGAAGGTCCAGCGTGGTGCCGATCCGCACCCCGGCCTCGGCGATCACCGACAGGTGCTGGCGTGCCTGCGCGACCTCGGCCGCGGCCTGCTGCCGTTCGGTCACGTCCAGCACGGCCATCGCGAGCCCGAGCACCCGGCCGTCGGTGTCCTCGATCCGGTGGTACGACTCCGAGTAGGCGCGGTCGTGTTCGTCCGCCGCCGTACGGCCGATGGTCTGCTGGTCGAGCAGCGGCCTGCCCGTCTTGAGGACGTGCCGCATCCGGGCCTCGATCGCCTCGACGTCCAGGCCCGGCAGCACCTCGCCGAGCCGCCGGCCCAGCAAGGCCTCCTCGGGCACCCCGTTGATCCGCTCCAGCGCCGGGTTGACCCCGACCCAGCGCAGGTCGTTGTCGAAGACGGCGATGCCGAGCGGGGTCTGGTTGACGAGGCTGTGCGACAGGGCGAGGTCCCGCTCCACCTTCCGTACGGTCGTCGCGTCCGTGGCGAGTCCCAGCAGGTGGGGCCTGCCCTCGCTGTCGAGGAGCCGCATCGTGCGGAACTCCACGGCGCGTTCCGTGCCGTCGCGGTGCCGCAGCGGGAAGACACCGGCCCAGCGGTCTCCCGCTCTGACCTGGGCGAACAGCTCCCTGCCCCGGGGGCGGTTCTCGGGCGCCACCAGGAGCGTGTCGGCGCGCTGACGCAGGGCCTCGTCGGCGGTGTAGCCGAGCAGCTGCTCGATCTCGGGGCTCCACAGGGCGATGTGCCCGCCGTCGTCCAGGACCACGGCCGCGACCTTCAGCAGGTCCAGCAGCCCACCGGGCGCGGCCGTGACGGCGCCCCGGTCCGAGGGCGCATACCCGTTCATGCGAGCCGCTCCTTCCGGCGCGGCAAAAGGTCCGGCCAAGATCCGTTGCGCAGGCTGTCCGATGAGGTCACATTACGGTCGGAGGAGCGACACTGTCGCGCCGAAATGACAAATAACCGCCGGTCGATGCACAGAGGAAGAGGGAGCGGGATCTTGGCTGACTGGACGTTGAGGGAGAGCCTGGCCACCATGTCGGGGACCGTGCGCTGGGACCGGTTCGGGGAGCCCGGCGGTGAGCCGGTCGTGCTGCTGCACGGGACGCCCTTCTCCTCGTATGTGTGGCACGAGATCGCTCCGGCGCTCGCCGCCGGCGGGCACCTCGTGCATGTGTGGGACATGGCGGGCTACGGCACCTCCGACATGCACCCGGACCAGGACGTCTCGCTGGGGGCCCAGGGCCGGATCTTCACCGAGCTGCTCGCGCACTGGGGGCTTGAGGAGCCGTCCGTCGTCGCACACGACTTCGGCGGGTGCGTGGCACTGCGCGCCCATCTGCTGCACGGTGCCCGCTACCGGCGGCTCGCGCTGGTCGACCCGGTGGCGCTGGAACCCTGGGGTTCTCCCTTCTTCCGGCTGGTCGGGGAGCACAGCCACGTCTTCGAGCAGTTGCCGCCGGCGCTGCACGAGGCTCTGGTGCGCGAGTACGTCACGTCCGCGAGCCACCTCGGCCTGCGGCCCGCCGCGCTGGACGCGCTCGTGCGGCCCTGGACGGGGGAGCGGGGCCAGGCCGCCTTCTACCGCCAGATCGCGCAGGCCGACCAGCGCTACACCGACGACATCCAGCCGCTGTATTCCACGCTCGACCTGCCGGTGACGGTCTGCTGGGGCACCGAGGACACCTGGATCCCCTTCGCCAAGGGCCAGGAGCTGGCCGCCCTGATCCCGGGTGCGCGGCTGGTGCCCGTCCCGGAGTCCGGCCACCTCGTCCCGCTGGACGCCCCCGCCCGGCTGACGAACGAGGTGCTCACCTTCCTCGGGGCCTGAGGGCGTCGCGGCCAAGGACGCGGGAGAACCATCAGGACCGAACAAAGTCCGACGGGGTCATTGCTTCGGTTCTGTTCGAGTCCTAGGGTGTGCCTGCTCAGCAGTTGCTCCGTCACCGTCAGTTGCACCGGTCCCAACTGAAACACCCGGTAAGGGAGTTGGGGACCGCAACGGACGTGCCCTCAGTCCGTGCAGCACCCTGTCGAACCGAGGAAGGCCACGGTCATGCCGCACCCGCTTCCGTCCCCCGCCGACCGGCCCGTCGTCAGCCGTCGCCGCCTGCTCGAAGGGGGCGCCGCCGTGCTCGGCGCGCTCGCCCTGTCCGCGTCGCCCGCCGTCGCGCACGCGGCCGACCGACGCCCGGCGGCGGACGGCCCGCCGGAGTGGAACGACGGCCTGGCCGTGTACCGCGTGGGCACCGAGCCGCCGCACACCACGCTCATGCCGTACGCCGACCTCGGGCAGGCCCTGGCCGGCGACCGCGAGCGCTCGCCGTACCGGCTGAGCCTAGACGGCAAGTGGAAGTTCGCCTACGCGGACCGCCCCGACGACCGGGACGCCGACTTCTACCGCACCGACGTGGACGACTCCGGCTGGGACACCATCCCCGTGCCCTCCGCCTGGCAGCTGCACGGCTACGACTTCCCCATCTATGTCAACATCACCTACCCCTGGTGGGGACCCAACGGCGGCGGCGAGGAGGCCCAGCCGCCCACCGCCCCGACCCGCTACAACCCCGTCGGCCAGTACCGCCGTACGTTCACCGTCCCCCGGAACTGGTCGGGCCGGCGCACCTTCCTGCACTTCGAGGGCGTCAAGTCCGCCCACTACGTGTGGATCAACGGCGAACTCGTGGGCTACCACGAGGACTCCTACACCTCCGCCGAGTACGACATCACCCCCCACCTCAAGCCGGGCACCAACCAGATCGCCGTCGAGGTGTACCGCTACTCGGACGCGGACTGGCTGGAGGACCAGGACATGATCCGGCTGAGCGGCATCTTCCGCTCGGTCCATCTGTACTCCACCCCGAACGTGCACCTGCGCGACTTCAAACTGGACACCCCGCTCGGCGACGCCTACGCCTCCGCCGAACTCAAGGTCACCGCGCACGTCCGCGACTACGGCGGCAAGGGCGCGGGCCGCTACACCGTCGAGACCCAGCTCTACGACGCGCGCGGCCACGCGGTCTGGTCGCGTCCCTTGAACCAGCCCGTCGACGTCCCCGACGGCGACGAGGCCACCGCCGAGGCGTCCAGAGCCGTCCCCTCGCCGAAGCTCTGGTCGGCCGAGCACCCGAACCTCTACACCGCCGTGCTGCGACTGCGCGACCCGTCCGGCAAGGTCGTCGAGACCCTCTCGCACCGGGTCGGCTTCCGCGAGTTCGCGCTCAAGGACGGCCTGATGCGCATCAATGGCAAGCCGGTCTCCTTCCGCGGCACCAACCGGCACGAGATGCACCCGGAAACCGGCTCGGCGCTCACCCGGGCGCAGATGATCGAGGACATCGAGATCATCAAGCGGCTCAATATCAACAGCGTCCGCACCTCGCACTACCCCAACAACCCGCTGTGGCTGGAACTCGCCGACGAGTACGGCCTGTACCTCGTGGGCGAAACCAACCTCGAAACCCACGGCATCCGCGACAGGTTCCCCGGCAGCGGCCACCCCGAGTGGACCGAGGCGTGCGTGGTCCGCGCCCAGAACATGGTCCACCGCGACAAGAACCACGCGTCGGTGGTCATATGGTCCCTCGGCAACGAGGCGGGCGGCGGCACCACCTTCAACGCCATGCACGACTGGATCCGCTCCTACGACCCCACCCGCGTCATCCAGTACGAGGGCGACGACCGCCCGGGCATCAGCGACATCCGCTCCGAGATGTACGACAGCCCGCAGCGGGTCGAGCAGCGCGCCAAGGACACGAACGACACCCGCCCGTACGTGATGATCGAGTACTCGCACGGGATGGGGAACTCCAACGGCAACTTCAAGAAGTACTGGGACATCGTCCGCCGCTACGACGTCCTCCAGGGCGGCTGGATCTGGGACTTCGTCGACCAGGCCCTGAGCTGGCCCACCCCCACGCGCAAACTGCTGACCGAGTCAGGCCCGGGTGCACTGCGCGGCGAGGTCATCGCGCCCGCCGGTACCTTCGACCGCGCGAAGGGCGTCTCCGGCGGCACCGTCTTCCCCCGCGACGCCCGCCTCGACCTCACCGGCTCCCTCACGCTGGAGGCCTGGGTCACCCCGCACGTGACCGGCGGGCACCAGCCCCTCATCGCCAAGGGCGACACCCAGTACGCCCTCAAACAGACCGACAAGAACCTGGAGTTCTTCATCCACGGCGGCGGCCAGTGGGTCACCGCCAGCTGGGCGCTGCCCGAGGGCTGGACGGGCAGGGAGCACCACGTCGCCGGTGTCTTCGACGCCGACGCGGGGACGCTCACCCTGTACGTCGACGGCCAGGTGCGCGGCACCCGGACCACCACCCGGCGCCCCGGCGACAACACGGCGTCCCTGTCCCTCGCCACCGACATCGACAACCCGACCCGGGAGTTCAGCGGCACCATCCGGCGGGCCCGCGTGTACGCCCGCGCGCTGAGCGCCGCCGAACTGGCCTCCGACAGCCGCGGCCCGGACGACGAGGGCGTGCGCTTCTGGTTCGACGCCGCCACCGTCGGCTTCAGCGAGAAGCGCCCGCGCGACAAGACCTTCTACTCCTACGGCGGCGACTGGGGAGACAACCCCAACGACGGTGCCTTCGCCGGTGACGGCATCATCACCGCCGACCGCGGCCTCACCGGTAAGTCCGCCGAGGTCAAGCAGATCTACCAGGCGATCAACGCCGCCCCGGCCTCCGGCGGCCCCGGCGCCGTCACCCTCACCAACGAGTACCTCTTCACCAACGTCCGTGAGTTCGACGGCCGTTGGTCCCTCATCGCCGACGGCAAGGTCGTCCAGCGCGGCCGGCTGACCCGCGAACAGCTGAACATCGCCCCGCTGACCAGCAAGGACATCAAGGTGCCGGTGCGGCTGCCGGCGAAGCCCGCACCGGGCACGGAGTACTTCCTCCAGCTCTCCTTCACCACGAAGGAGTCCACCAAGTGGGCGAAGGCCGGCTTCGAGGTGGCCAAGCAGCAGCTCGCCCTCGACACGGACAGCCCGGCCGTGACGCCCCTGCCGCTGCGCAGCGTCCCCGCCCTGCGGTACACCGAGCGGGACGATGCCGTCACCGTCAAGGGCAAGGGCTTCTCGGTCACCGTCGACAAGCGCACCGGCACCATCACCTCGTACGAGGCGGGTGGCACCCGGCTCATCACCTCCGGCCCCGTCCCGAACTTCTGGCGGGCGCCCACCGACAACGACCGGGGCAACGGCCACCACACCCGTAACCAGACGTGGCGCGACGCGGGATCCAGGCGGAAGGTGGCGGACGTACGGGTCCGGCCCCTGGACGACCGGGCCGTCGAGGTCACCCTCACCGGCACGCTGCCCACCAGCACGGAGTCCACGTACAGCACGACGTACACGGTCTTCGGCAACGGCGAGATCAAGGTCGACAACACCCTGCACCCGGGAGCGTCGAACCTGCCGTACATCCCCGAGGTCGGCACCCTGCTGTTCCTGCCCCGCCGCCTGGACCGGCTGCACTACTACGGCCGGGGCCCGGAGGAGAACATGTGGGACCGGAACAACGCCACCGACGTGGGCCTGTACTCCGGCACCGTCTCCGACCAGTGGACCTCCTACCTGCGCCCCCAGGAGAACGGCAACAAGACCGACGTCCGCTGGGCCGCGCTGACCGACGGCGGCGGACGCGGACTGCTCGTCTGCGGTGAGCCGCTGGTGGAGGTCAACGCCTCGCACTTCACCCCCGAGGACCTGTCGGTCGGCGCCCGCCACGACTACCAGCTCAACCCCAGGGACGCGGTGGTCCTCCGGGTCAACCACCGTCAGATGGGTGTGGGCGGCGACAACAGCTGGGGCGCCCACACCCACGACGAGTTCAAGCTCCTCGCCAACCGCGACTACGCCTACACCTACCGGCTGCGTCCGCTGACGCGCGTGAGCGAGGCGATGGCGGTGTCGAGGCGGCCGACGGCCACCGAATAGCCGGAATGGCGCGACAGCGGCGCCGCCTCAGTCGGTGGCGTCGCTGATGCCCAGGCGCAGATGCTCCACGTGGTAGACGGCCTGGTCGAGCAGCTCGGCGACATGGTGGTCGTGCAGCGCGTAGACGACGGAACGGCCCTGCCGCTCACCGACGACCAGGCCCAGATTGCGCAGCAGCCGCAGCTGGTGCGAGCAGGCCGACTGCTCCATGCCCACCTCGGCGGCCAACTCGGTGGCCGGCAGCGGGCCTTCCCGCAGCCGCGCCAGAATCAGCAACCGGGAGGGCGTGGACAGGGCCTGGAGCGTGGTGGCGACCTTCGCGACATTGTCCGCGTCCAGGCGTACGCGCTCGGTGGCGTCCTGCGCGGGGATGACGGCTCCATGACCCATGACGCCATCGTACCGGTCGCCCACAAACACATGAATGGATATTCATTCGTACTGGCTACGGTGGTGCCCGCGGGGCGCCGCCCGGGCACGTCGATGTCGGATTCTCGCCAGCCTGGCCCCGTCCCGTGCCGGATGCTGGACGCATGCAGATGGGGATGCACACCGACACCGAGCGCTGCGTGCGCGCCGTCCAGTCCAAGGACGCCCGGTTCGACGGATGGTTCTTCACGGCCGTCCTGACGACCGGCATCTACTGCCGTCCCAGTTGCCCGGTCGTGCCGCCCAAGCCGCAGAACATGGTCTTCCACCCGAGCGCGGCGGCCTGCCAGCAGGCCGGGTTCCGGGCCTGCAAACGCTGCCGGCCCGACACCAGCCCCGGCTCCCCGGAGTGGAACCAGCGCGCCGACCTCGTCGCCCGCGCCATGCGGCTGATCGCCGACGGTGTCGTGGACCGCGAGGGCGTGCCCGGCCTCGCCGCCCGGCTCGGCTACAGCACCCGCCAGGTCGAGCGCCAGCTGCTCGCCGAACTGGGCGCGGGCCCGCTCGCGCTCGCCCGCGCCCAGCGGGCCCAGACGGCCCGGCTCCTCATCGAGACGACGGCCCTGCCGATGGCGCAGATCGCCTTCGCCGCCGGCTTCGCCTCGATCCGCACCTTCAACGACACCGTCCGCGAGGTGTTCGCCCTCTCCCCGAGCGAGCTGCGCGCCCGCGCCCCGAAGCGGCAGGGCGCGAGCACCCCCGGCGCGCTGTCCCTGAGGCTGCCGTTCCGCACCCCGCTCAACCCCGACAACCTCTTCGGCCACCTCGCCGCCACGGCCGTACCCGGGGTGGAGGAGTGGCGCGACGGCTCCTACCGGCGCACGCTCCGCCTGCCCTACGGCCACGGCATCGTGTCCCTGACTCCCGCCCCCGACCACATCGCCTGCCGTCTCATCCTCAGCGACCTGCGCGATCTGACCGTGACGATCAGCCGCTGCCGCCGTCTGCTCGACCTGGACGCCGACCCGGTCGCGATCGACGACCAGCTGCGCACGGACCCGGTCCTGGCGCCGCTGGTCGACAAGGCGCCCGGCCGGCGCGTCCCGCGCACGGTGGACGAGGCGGAGTTCGCGGTCCGGGCCGTGCTCGGCCAGCAGGTCTCCACCGCCGCCGCCCGCACCCACGCGGCCCGCCTGGTCACCGCGCACGGCGAACCGGTCGACGACCCCGAGGGCGGCCTCACCCACCTCTTCCCGGCCCCCGAGGCCCTCGCGGCGCTGGACCCGGAGACCCTGGCGATGCCCCGCACGCGCCGCACGACCTTCACCACCCTGGTCCGCCGGCTCGCCGACGGCGACCTCCACCTGGGCGTGGAGAGCGACTGGCCGCAGGCCCGCGCCCAGCTCCTCGTCCTGCCCGGGTTCGGCCCCTGGACGGCCGACGTCATCGCCATGCGCGCCCTCGGCGACCCCGACGCCTTCCTCCCCACCGACCTCGGCATCCGCCGCGCCGCCAAGGAACTAGGCCTGCCCTCCACCCCCGCCGCGCTCACCGCCCGCGCGGCGGCCTGGCGCCCCTGGCGGGCCTACGCCGTCCAGTACCTCTGGGCGACCGACAGCCACCCGATCAACTTCCTACCGGTATAGGGACGTTCCATGAAGCACCACACCGTGACCGACAGCCCCTACGGCCTCCTCACCCTCGTCGCCGACGACGGCGTTCTGTGCGGCCTCTACATGACCGACCAACGCCACCGCCCCCCGGAGGAGACCTTCGGCCCACGCGACGACACCCTCTTCGCCGAGACGGAGGAACAACTGAAGGCCTACTTCGCGGGCGACCTCAAGGAGTTCACCGTCGAACTCCGCCTGACCGGCACACCGTTCCAGTGCCGCGTCTGGGACCGACTGCGCCGCATCCCCTACGGCGAGACCCGCACCTACGGCCAACTCGCCGACGCCCTCGGCGCCCCGACCGCCTCTCGCGCGGTCGGCCTCGCCAACGGCCGCAACCCCATCGGCATCATCGTCCCCTGCCACCGCGTGATCGGCGCGAACGGGGGCCTGACGGGATACGGGGGCGGGCTGGAGCGCAAGCAGCGCCTGCTGGACTTCGAGCGGGGGGCCGCACTGTTCTAGGCACCCGGCTGATCAAATTTGACTAGAGTGGGGTGATGCCGGAGAAGACGATCCCGATCCTGCCGTGCCAGACCCTCCCGCCCCTCCTCGACTTCTACACCGCCCTCGGCTTCGAGGTGACCTACCAGCAGCGCAGCCCCAACCCGTACGCGGTCGTCGAGCACGGCGGCATCGAGCTGCAGTTCTTCGCCATGAAGCACTACGAGCCGACCGGCTCGATCAGCACCTGCTACGTCCTGACCGACGACGTCGACGGCCTGTACCAGGCGTTCCGGACCGGGCTCAAGGCGGCGTACGGCAGGATCCCCACCCGGGGCCTGCCGCGGGTCGGGCCGCTCAAGGACATGTCGTACGGCGTGCGGCAGTTCCTCATGACCGACCCGGGTGGCAACTGCGTCCGGGTCGGGCAGCGCACCGGCGCGAGCCGACACCACGGGCCGACCCCCGAGGAGACCTTCGCGCGGGCCCTGCACCACGCGTCCCTCCTGGCGGACTCCAAGGGGGACGCGGCGGGCGCCGCCAAGGTCGTCGACCGGGTGCTGGGCCTGACGGACGAGACGCCGACGCCCGTACAACTGCTTCAGCTCCTCGTCCTGCGCGCGGACATCGCGGGGCGCCTCGGCGACGAGGAGACGGCGGCGGCCGCCCTCGCCCGGGCCGCCGCGCTCGACCTCACCGAAGCCGAACGCGACCAGGCCCGCGACACACTCACGCGCCTGGAGGACCTGCCGGCGGCGTCTCGGCCGTGAGACCGCGCAACAGCTCGGGCAGCGCCGTGCCGATGGGCTCGCGGACGATCTCGTCGGCGCGGTCGTCGTACGGTGTCGGCTCGGCGTTGACGATGACGAGGCGGGCGCCGTGGTCGGCGGCGACACCGGCGAGGCCGGCGGCGGGCTGGACCTGGAGGCTCGTACCGACGGCGACGAACACATCACAGGCCTTGCTGATGGCGGCCGCCTCGCCGAGAACGACCGGGTCCAGCCGCTCGCCGAACATCACCGTCGCCGACTTCAGGACGCCGCCGCACTCCAGGCACGGCGGGTCGTCCTCCCCGGCCTCCACCCGGGCGAGTACGTCCTCCATCGAGCCGCGGACGTGGCAGCCGGTGCAGACGACACTCCGGGCCGTGCCGTGCAGTTCGAGGACCTTGCGGGCGGGCATTCCGGCGAGCTGGTGCAGCCCGTCCACGTTCTGCGTGATCACCCGGACGGGCACCCCGGACCGCTCCAGCTCGGCCACCGCCCGGTGCGCGGCGTTGGGCTCCGCCTGAAGGGCCCGGTTCTCGCGCCGCATCTGCCAGGAGCGGCGGCGGATCTCCGGGTCGGCCATGTAGTACTCGTACGTGACGAGCTTCTCGGCCTCCGGATCCCGCCGCCAGAGCCCTTTCGGCCCGCGGTAGTCCGGGATCCCGGAGTCCGTGCTGATACCGGCGCCGGTGAGGAGCGCGACGAGGGGCTTGGCCATGGCACCGAGGGTAGGGCGGGCCGTACGACAGCGGCGAGCGATTATCGAACGGGACGCCGGAGGGTGAACGGGCGGATCCGGTCAGGACACCCGGTGCCCGTTCTCCAGCTCCGCCGTGCCGGAGCCGTCCGCCAGGACGTCCAGGGCGGCCAGGACACGGCGGCCGAGGGCGCCCGGCAGATACTCGGGCAGCTCCTCGCGCGGGACCAGCCGCCAGGACAGCAGTTCCTCCTCCTGGAGCCGGATCGCCTTGAACTCGTCCTCGCCGAGCACCCCGCCGTCGTACAGGTACGCCACCAGCGGCGGACGCCCCGTGCCGTGCACCCAGTCCACCGCCAGCAGCCGGCCGAGCTCACGGTCCAGCCCGATCTCCTCCGCCGTCTCGCGCCGCGCGCCCTGCCGAGGCGTCTCGCCGTCGTCGGACTCGATCGTGCCGCCGGGCAGCGCCCAGCCCTCCCGGTAGTTGGGCTCGACGAGCAGCACCCGGCCCTCCCCGTCCCGGAACAGCGCGGCGGCGCCGGCCAGGACGCGGGGCAGGGACGCGATGTAGGCGGCGAAGTCAGAAGAGGTGGTCATTGGGGCAGGGTAACCACCCGATGACGGTTCAGCCGCGGGGGAAGGCGCAGCAGACCTCAGGCCTCCCGCCCCGCCAGCCGCAGCGTCCGCTCCGCCAGCTCGCTGATCCGCACCCCGTCGAAGCCGAACACCGCGCTGCGGACCGTGTCCTCCAGCGGGACCGTCCACTGCTCCGGCATGGCCGCGGCCCCGCCGAACACACCCGCCACCGACCCCGCCGTCGCCCCGTTGGAGTCGGTGTCCAGGCCGCCGCGGACGGTCAGGGCGATGGTGCGGGTGAAGTCGCCGTCGCCGTAGAGCAGGCCCGCGGTGAGAACGGCGGCGTTCGGGACCGTGTGGATCCAGCCCATCCCGGCCGTCTCCTCGGTGAGCGTGGTGAGCGTGTCCTCCCACGACATCCGGGTGTCGTGCAGGGAGGCGACCCGGCGCACCGTACGGGCCAGGCGGCTGCTCGCCGGGATCACGGCCAGGGCCTCGTCGATCGCGTGCCGCACGGTGGGCGCCGTGAACGCCGCCGCGATCAGAGCCGCCGCCCACATCGCCCCGTACAGCCCGTTGCCGGTGTGCGACAGCACCGCGTCCCGCCGGGCCAGCGAGGCGGCCCGGCGCGGCAGGCCCGGACAGGTCCAGCCGTAGATGTCGGCCCTGATCAGCGCCCCGATCCACTCCTGGTACGGGTTGTCGTACGTCGCCGTCAGCGGCGGCTTCAGCCCGTTGGCGAGGTTGCGGTACGCGGCCCGCTCGGCGGTGAACGTCTGGAGGTACGGCAGCCGCAGCAGCCACAGGTCGCCGACCTGCTCGGTGCTGAAGCCGAAGCCGTGGGTCTCCAGCAGGTCCAGGCCGAGGATCGCGTAGTCGACGTCGTCGTCACGGCAACTGCCGTGGATGCGGCCACGCACGCACTGGCGCCATTCGGGGCGCAGCTCGAAGCCGTCGTGTTCGCTGATCGGTTCGGGGAGGTAGTCGGTCAGCGGCAGGGCGGCGGCCTGGCGCAGGTAGCGGTCGATGCGGTCGCGGGTCCAGACCTCGCCCTGCTCGACCGGTTTGCCGAGCATGTTGCCCGCGATGCGGCCCTGCCAGCCGCCGAGGATGCGGTTGGCTAGGTCTGTCTGGGGGTGCGCTGGGGGCATGGTTAAGGTCTACCCGTTTTCGGCGCGCGCCTGAGGGGCGGGGGACTGCGGTGTGCTCGCGGCCGCGGGTGCGTCGTGGTCGGTCGCGCCCGCGGCGGCAGCCGCATAGATGGCACAGCCCCGCGCCCCTTGGGGCGTCGTTCCAGAGGTTGGGCAGAGGCTGACGGCGGGGGTGTCCTGCGGTTAAGGTCGCTGCGGCGCGACTGGCCTTGACGTGCGTGAGGGCCCGTAGAGCAAGGGGAGTGCAAGTGGCGGACGCTGCAGTGAGCGATACCCGGAAGGCACGGCGGGTGCTCGTCGCCGCGGACAAGTTCAAGGGGTCGCTGACGGCCGTGGAGGTCGCCGAGCGTGTGACGGCCGGGCTGCGCCGGGCCGTACCGGACGTCGAGGTCGAGGCGCTGCCCGTGGCCGACGGCGGCGACGGAACCGTGGCCGCGGCGGTCGCGGCCGGGTTCGAGCGCCGGGAGGTGCGGGTCGCCGGCCCGCTCGGCGACGAGGTGACGGCGGCGTTCGCGCTGCGCGAGCACACCGCGGTCGTGGAGATGGCCGAGGCGAGCGGACTCCAGCTGCTGCCCGCCGGGGTCTTCGCACCGCTCACGGCGTCCACGTACGGCTCCGGCGAGCTGCTGCGGGCCGCGCTGGACGCGGGCGCCCGCACGATCGTCTTCGGCGTCGGCGGCAGCGCCACCACGGACGGCGGCGCCGGGATGCTGTCCGCGCTGGGCGCGCGCTTCCTGGACGGGCAGGGCGAGCCGGTGCCCCCGGGCGGCGGCGGCCTCGCCGAGCTGGCCACCGCCGACCTGTCCGGCCTCGACCCCCGCCTCACCGAGATCGAACTGGTCCTCGCGAGCGACGTGGACAACCCGCTGACGGGCCCGAAGGGCGCGCCCGCGGTCTACGGCCCGCAGAAGGGCGCCTCGCCGGACGACGTGACGGCCCTGGACGCCGCCCTCGCGCACTTCGCGAAGGTGCTGGAGGAGTCGGCCGGGCCGAAGGCCGCCCACTTCGCCGCCTCACCCGGCGCGGGCGCGGCCGGCGGCATCGGCTACGGCGCCATGCTGCTCGGCGCCCGCTTCCGCCCCGGCATCGAGGTCATGCTCGACGTCCTGGGCTTCGGCCCCGCCGTGGACCGTGCCGACCTGGTGATCACCGGCGAGGGCTCCCTCGACGAGCAGACCCTCCACGGCAAGGCCCCGGCGGGCGTCGCCGCGGCGGCCCGCGCGGCGGGCAAGGAGGTCGTCGCGGTCTGCGGCCGCCTCGCCCTCCTCCCAGAGGCCCTGGGCCGAGCCGGTTTCCGCCGGGTCTACCCCCTGACGGACGCCGAGCCGGACGTGGCGAAGTGCATCGCCGAGGCGGGCCCGATCCTGGAGCGGGTCGCGGAACGCATCGCCAGGGACTTCCTGACCTGAGCCGTCACGGCAGGGGTATCAGCTGGTGCACGTCCTTGGCTGTGGTCTCCCACGCCAGGGAGTGGCCCGCTCCGGCGAGGCGCTTCTGGGGTCCCTTGACGGCCGCGTAGAGGGCCGGCACGGAGAAGCGGATCGGGTCGGGGAAGGTCGCGGGGCTGTTGGCGGCCCGGTCCAGCTCCCCGTAAACCTGTTCGCCGAGGACGAGTGTGCCGGCCGGGTCTCGTGCGGCACCGTCAGGCTGTTCCAGCCCCACCAGTAGGTGTTCCGGTACCGCAGGATGCCCTCGGACTCGCCCGGTTCCACCTGGGGGCCCCACTTGCTGCCGAGGGGGACGTTCTGCATGCAGGCCTCCCAGGTCAGGTCCACGACGGCCGGCTCTCGCAGGGCGGGATTGCCGTCCAGCCCCGTCCTGAACCCGGTCTCGGCGCCGACCAGTATGGGAAGCCCCAGGTGGCGGAGCCGCCGGGTACCGGGGCGAGGTCGAACGCGGCCAGAACAGAGGTAGTTGACTGGTCAAGGGCAAAAGGGAAATGCCCTTGAACGTGAAAACGGGTGTGGCCCGAGCCTTCGAGGCTCGGGCCACACCCGTCAGTGGTGGGACGAGGTCAGGGCAGCTGCGCCGCCCGTGCTTCCCGCCGGTTGTCACGGAAGTTGTTCACCCGTCGGGCCGTCGCGAACAGCGGGATCACCGCCCCCATGACCAGCTGCAGCGCGCATCCCGTCTGGAGCAGCAGCTGTCCGCTCGGCGCGTCGAAGGCCCAGGCCGCCATCATGCCCATGCCCACCACGATCCACGACAGCATCGCCACCGCGAGCCGCCCCCGCGGCTTCGGGTACTCGACCCGGCTCACCATGAGCCACGCCGTACCCAGGATCGCCAGCAGCGTCGCCACGAACGGCAGCTCCAGCAGCACGATCGACACGACCGTCAACGCGCCGAACGGTGACGGCATGCCCTGGAACGTGCCGTCCTTCACCGTGACGCACGAGAATCTCGCAAGCCGCAGCACCACCGCCAAGAGCACCACGATCGCCCCGACCGCCGCCACTCGCTGGTACGCGCCGTCCGCCACCATGCCGTACACGAGGACGAAGTACGCCGGCGCCAGGCCGAAGCTGATCAGGTCGGAGAGGTTGTCCAGCTCGGCGCCCATGGGCGAGGAGCGCAGCTTGCGCGCCACCAGGCCGTCGAACAGGTCGAAGACCGCCGCGCACAGCATCAGGATGACGGCCGTGGCCGCGCTGTTGCGCGCCATGCCGGTCTCCTGGCTGCCGGTGAGATCCGGGATCAGGATGCCGGTGGTGGTGAAGTACACCGCCATGAAGCCGCACGTGGCGTTGCCGAGCGTCAGGGTGTCCGCTATCGACAGGCGAAGAGAGAGGGGCATTTCCTCTTCTTCGTCGACCTCGTCGGCCTCCGGGACCCAGCCGGCCTTGGTGTCGGGATCAATCACGGTCAATGCGAGTCACCCCAGCCACGGTCTTCTGCCCCACCTCGACCGCGACCTCCACACCCTCGGGCAGGTAGAGGTCGACCCGCGAACCGAAGCGGATCAGGCCGATCCGCTCGCCCTGCTCGACCTTGGTGCCCTGGGGCACGTAGGGAACGATGCGGCGGGCGACCGCGCCGGCGATCTGGATCATCTCGATGTCGCCGAGCTCGGTGTCGAAGTGCCAGACGACACGCTCGTTGTTCTCGCTCTCCTTGTTGAAGGCGGGAACGAAGCCACCGGGCACGTGCTCGACCGACGTCACCGTGCCGGCCAGCGGCGCGCGGTTGACGTGGACGTTGAGCGGGCTCATGAAGATCGCGACGCGAGTGCGGCCGTCCTTCCACGGCATGATGCTCTGCACCACACCGTCGGCGGGCGAGATGACCCGGCCCTGGGTGATCTCGCGCTCGGGGTCGCGGAAGAACCACAGCATCCCCGCCGCGAGCGCGGTGGCGGGAACGGCGACGGCCTTGGCGGCGCCGGAGCGACGGGCGCGGGCCAGGCTGAGGGCTGCGGTGGCGACGGTCGGAAGGAGCCACGGCGATGCTCCGCGCGCGAGGCGTACGCCGGCCCGGCTGTCGCGAGGTGCAGAGGTTTGGCTGTGGGGCATGGATGACCTTCGTAGCGGATGATGCCGCACTCTGACGGGGGACGGCGGCTTTCCGGCGATCGTAGCGGCTCGGGGCCCTAACTGGGTAAGCCAGGCAGCCGAGTCGGCCGCCGAAGAGTGCTGACGGGGTGTGATCTTCTTCTCCAAGAAAACACCCCGTATCCGGACATCTAGCCCTGGAATCGATACTCCTCGAGCAGCCGCCTGCCGATGATCATTTTCTGGATCTCGGCGGTACCTTCACCGATCAGCAGCATCGGTGCCTCACGATAGAGGCGCTCGATCTCGTACTCCTTGGAGAAGCCGTAGCCGCCGTGGATCCGGAAGGCGTCCTCCACGACCTCCTTGCAGTATTCGGAAGCGAGATACTTCGCCATACCGGCTTCAAGGTCGTTTCGTTCCCCGGAGTCCTTTTTGCGAGCTGCGTTCACCATCATCGCATGCGCGGCCTCGACCTTGGTAGCCATCTCGGCCAGCTTGAACTGGATCGCCTGGTGCTGGGCGATCGGCTTCCCGAAGGTGTGACGCTGCTGCGCGTACTGGACGCCGAGTTCGAACGCACGCTGAGCGACGCCGCAGCCACGCGCCGCCACGTTCACGCGGCCGACCTCGACGCCGTCCATCATCTGGTAGAAACCGCGGCCGGTGACCCCGCCGAGCACACGATCGGCGGGAATCCGCAGGCCATCCATGATGAGCTCGGTGGTGTCGACACCTTTGTAGCCCATCTTGTCGATCTTGCCGGGGATGGTGAGGCCGGGGCGGACCTCGCCGAAGCCGGGCTCCTTCTCGACGAGGAAGGTCGTCATCGACTTGTGGGGCGCGGTGCCCTCGGGGTGACCTTCGTCACTTCGCACCAGAACGGCCACGAGAGACGATGTTCCGCCGTTGGTCAGCCACATCTTCTGGCCGTTCAGGACGTACTCGTCGCCGTCCTTCACCGCCTTCGACGTGATCGCCGACACGTCCGAGCCGAGGGCCGGCTCCGACATCGAGAACGCGCCCCGGACGTCGCCGGCCGCCATCCTCGGCAGGAAGTGGTCCTTCTGCTCCTGCGTGCCGTGCTGCTTGAGCATGTACGCCACGATGAAGTGCGTGTTGATGATGCCGGACACCGACATCCACCCGCGGGCGATCTCCTCCACGCACAGCGCGTACGTCAGGAGCGACTCGCCCAGACCCCCGTACTCCTCGGGGATCATCAGGCCGAACAGGCCCAACTCCTTCAGCCCGTCGACGATCTGCTGGGGGTACTCGTCGCGGTGCTCCAGCTCGGTCGCGACCGGGATGATCTCCTTGTCCACGAAGTCCCGGACGGTGGACAGGATCTCCTGCTGGATGTCCGTCAGACCGGCGGTCTGGGCGAGTCGCGCCATGGCTACTTCTCCTGCTCCCTGAGCTCGGGGCGGCCGGGCTGCTCGCCGCCGCGCTCCTTGATGTACGTCTCGGTCGGCACCATCACCTTGCGGCGGAACACGCAGACCAGCGTGCCGTCCTGCTTGTAGCCCTTGGTCTCGACATAGACGATGCCGCGGTCGTTCTTCGACTTCGACGGCCACTTGTCGAGCACGGTCGTCTGGCCGTAGATCGTGTCGCCGTGGAAGGTCGGCGCCACGTGCTTGAGCGACTCGATCTCCAGGTTGGCGATCGCCTTGCCGGAGATGTCCGGCACGGACATGCCGAGCAGGAGCGAGTAGATGTAGTTCCCGACGACGACGTTCTTGCCGAAGTCCGTCGTCTTCTCCGCATAGTTCGTGTCCATGTGGAGCGGGTGGTGGTTCATGGTGAGGAGACAGAACAGGTGGTCGTCGTACTCCGTGACCGTCTTGCCCGGCCAGTGCTTGTACGTCGCCCCGACCTCGAACTCCTCGTAGGTGCGTCCGAACTGCATCGCGCTCAGGCCTCCGGGATCTCGAACTTGCTGGTGCGCCGCATCCCGGCGGCGCGTCCCTTGCCCGCGATGACCAGGGCCATCTTGCGGCTGGCCTCGTCGATCATCTCGTCGCCGAGCATCGCCGAGCCCTTCTTGCCGCCCGCCTCGGACGTGTAGTAGTCGTACGCGTCCAGGATCAGCTCGGCGTGGTCGTAGTCCTCCTGGGACGGCGAGAAGATCTCGTTGGACGCCTCGACCTGGCCCGGGTGCAGCACCCACTTGCCGTCGAAGCCGAGCGCGGCCGCACGCTGGGCGACCTCGCGGTAGCCGTCGATGTTGCGGATCTGGAGGTAGGGGCCGTCGATCGCCTGGAGGTTGTTGGCGCGGGCGGCCATCAGGATCTTCATCAGGATGTAGTGGTAGGCGTCCGCCGGGTAGCCGGGCGGCTGCTCGCCCACGACCAGCGACTTCATGTTGATGGACGCCATGAAGTCGGCCGGGCCGAAGATGATCGTCTCGACGCGCTGGGAGGCCTGCGCGATCTCGTTGACGTTATTCAGGCCCTGGGCGTTCTCGATCTGCGCCTCGATGCCGATCTTGCCGACCTCGAAGCCCATCGTCTTCTCGATCTGGGTCAGCAGCAGGTCCAGCGCGACGATCTGCTGGGCGTCCTGCACCTTCGGCAGCATGATGCAGTCGAGGTTCTGGCCGGCGCCCTCGACCACCGTCACGACGTCGCGGTACGTCCACTCGGTCGTCCAGTCGTTGACCCGGACCACGCGCGTCTTGCCCGTCCAGTCGCCCTCGTTGAGGAACTTGACGATGGTGTGCCGCGCCTCGGGCTTCGCGAGCGGGGCGCACGCGTCCTCCAGGTCGAGGAAGACCTGGTCCGCCGGGAGGCCCTGCGCCTTCTCCAGGAAGCGGGGGTTCGAGCCCGGTACCGCCAGGCAGGAACGCCGGGGGCGAAGGCGGTTGACCGTGGTCATGCGGAGACCTCCAGGGGGTCGAGCTTGTTCGCTTTCCGGATCTCGTCGACGATGCGGCCGATGATTCCGGTGATGTCGAAGTCCTTCGGGGTGAAGACCGCGGCCACTCCGGCTGCCCTGAGCTGCTCGGCATCCCCGTTCGGGATGATGCCACCGGCGATCACCGGGATGTCTGTGGCACCGGCCACACGCAGCCGTTCGAGCACGTCCGGCACCAGCTGGGCGTGCGAGCCGGACAGGATGGACAGGCCGACCGCGTGCACGTCCTCGGCGAGGGCCGCGTCCACGATCTGCTCGGGCGTCAGCCTGATGCCCTGGTAGACCACCTCGAAGCCGGCGTCACGCGCGCGCACCGCGATCTGCTCGGCGCCGTTGGAGTGGCCGTCCAGGCCCGGCTTGCCGACCAGGAAGCGCAGCTTGCCCACGCCCAGGTCCTTGGCCGTCAGATCCACCTTGCGGCGCACCAGGGCCAGCGTGCTGCCCTCCTCGGCGGGGACCGCCACCGGCGCCGAGGAGACACCCGTGGGCGCCCGGAACTCGCCGAACACCTCGCGCAGGGCCCCCGCCCACTCGCCGGTCGTGACCCCGGCGCGGGCGCACTCCAGGGTGGCCTCCATGAGGTTCTCGGTGCCCCGGGCGGCCTCCTTCAGCCGCTCCAGCGCCTTGCAGGGCCGCGGGTGGTTGAAGGGCGGCTGGTAGCGGCTGTCGCGCCACTGCTGGAGCGCGGCGATGACGCGGGCCTCGACCGCCGGGTCGACCGTCTGGATCGCGGTGTCCAGGTCGGCGGTCAGCGGGTTCGGCTCGGTGCCCTCGAAGGCGTTGACACCGATGATCTTCTCCTGGCCGGACTCGATCCGGCCCCGGCGCTCCGCGTGCGAGGCCACCAGCTGCGACTTGAGGTAGCCGGACTCGACGGCCGCCATCGCGCCGCCCATCTCCTGGATGCGGTCGATCTCCGAGAGCGAGGCCTCGACCAGCTCCGTCACCTTCGCCTCGATGACCTTCGAGCCCTCGAAGATGTCGTCGTACTCCAGCAGATCGCTCTCGTACGCCAGCACCTGCTGGATGCGCAGCGACCACTGCTGGTCCCAGGGGCGGGGCAGGCCGAGGGCCTCGTTCCAGGCGGGGAGCTGCACGGCACGCGCGCGTGCGTCCTTGGAGAGGGTCACGGCCAGCATCTCCAGGACGATCCGCTGGACGTTGTTCTCCGGCTGGGCCTCCGTCAGGCCCAGGGAGTTGACCTGGACGCCGTAGCGGAAGCGGCGGTGCTTGGGATTCTCGATGCCGTACCGCTCCCGCGTGATCTTGTCCCAGATGCGGCCGAACGCCCGCATCTTGCACATCTCCTCGATGAAGCGGACGCCCGCGTTCACGAAGAAGGAGATCCGGCCGACGACGTCGCCCATGCGCTCCTGGGGCACCTGCCCCGAGTCGCGCACGGCGTCGAGGACGGCGATCGCGGTGGACATCGCGTACGCGATCTCCTGGACCGGCGTGGCGCCCGCCTCCTGCAGGTGGTAGCTGCAGATGTTGATCGGGTTCCACTTCGGCATGTGGGAGACCGTGTACGCGATCATGTCCGTCGTCAGACGGAGCGACGGCACCGGCGGGAACACGTGCGTCCCCCGGGACAGGTACTCCTTGACGATGTCGTTCTGGGTCGTGCCCTGGAGCTTGGTGATGTCCGCACCCTGCTCCTCGGCGACGACCTGGTAGAGCGCCAGCAGCCACATGGCCGTGGCGTTGATGGTCATCGAGGTGTTCATCTGCTCCAGGGGGATGCCCTGGAACAGCCGGCGCATGTCACCGACGTGCCCGATCGGCACGCCGACCCGGCCGACCTCGCCGCGGGCGAGGATGTGGTCGGAGTCGTAGCCGGTCTGTGTCGGCAGGTCGAACGCCACCGACAGACCCGTCTGGCCCTTGGCGAGGTTGCGCCGGTACAGCTCGTTGGACGCCTCGGCCGTGGAGTGACCGGCGTAGGTCCGCATGAGCCACGGACGGTCCTTCTGACGCTCTGTCATCCAGCGGCCCTCAGATGTTCCGGAAGCGGTTGATGGCGTCGAGGTGCTGGGCGCGCTTCTCCTGGTCGCGCACGCCCAGCCCCTCCTCGGGGGCCATGCACAGCACACCGACCTTGCCCTGGTGGAGGTTGCGGTGCACGTCGTAGGCGGCCTGGCCGGTGTCCTCCAGGGAGTACACCTTCGACAGGGTGGGGTGGATCTTGCCCTTCGCGATGAGCCGGTTGGCCTCCCAGGCCTCGCGGTAGTTGGCGAAGTGCGAGCCGATGATGCGCTTCAGGGACATCCACAGGTAGCGGTTGTCGTACTCGTGCATGTAGCCCGAGGTGGAGGCGCACGTGGTGATGGTGCCGCCCTTGCGGGTGACGAAGACGCTCGCGCCGAAGGTCTCGCGGCCGGGGTGCTCGAAGACGATGTCGATGTCCTCCCCGCCGGTGAGCTCGCGGATGTGCTTGCCGAAGCGCTTCCACTCCTTCGGGTCCTGGGTGTTCTCGTCCTTCCAGAACTTGTAGCCCTCGGCGTTGCGGTCGATGATCGCCTCGGCGCCCATCGAGCGGCAGATGTTCGCCTTCTGCTCGCTGGAGACGACACAGATCGGGTTTGCGCCGCCGGCCAGCGCGAACTGGGTGGCGTAACTGCCGAGTCCGCCGCTCGCGCCCCAGATGAGCACGTTGTCGCCCTGCTTCATGCCGGCGCCGTTGCGGGAGACCAGCTGCCGGTAGGCGGTGGAGTTGACCAGGCCCGGGGCGGCGGCCTCCTCCCAGCTGAGGTGGTCCGGCTTGGGCATCAGCTGGTTGGACTTCACGAGCGCGATCTCGGCGAGGCCGCCGAAGTTGGTCTCGAAGCCCCAGATCCGCTGCTCGGGGTCGAGCATCGTGTCGTTGTGGCCGTCGCTGGACTCCAGCTCGACGGAGAGGCAGTGCGCCACGACCTCGTCGCCGGGCCGCCAGGCGTTGACGCCCGGGCCGGTGCGCAGGACGACGCCCGCGAGGTCGGAGCCGATGATGTGGTACGGCAGGTCGTGGCGCTTGGCCAGCTCGCTGGTGCGGCCGTAGCGCTCCAGGAAGCCGAACGTCGACAGCGGCTCGAAGATCGAGGTCCACACCGAGTTGTAGTTGACCGAGGAGGCCATGACGGCCACCAGGGCCTCGCCCGGGCCGAGCTCGGGCAGCGGCACCTCGTCCAGGTGGATCGACTTGCGGGGATCCTTGTCGCGCGTGGCGAGCCCGGCGAACATCTCCGTCTCGTCCTTGTGCACGGTGATCGCGCGGTACGACTCGGGGAGCGGGAGGGCGGCGAAGTCCTCCGACGTGGAGTCGGGCGACTGGATCGCGGCCAGGATGTCCTTAACGGTCACGGTGTTGCCTCCGGCGGTGAGCGCCCTGAGGGAGGGGCGCCGATGGTTACGTCGGTGCTGCTGAGGGTCGGGGGTGTGCCGTCGGTTCGGCGGTGGTGCTGTTCGGCAGCGCTGGTGGCGCGGGAGGTTGCCTGTGACGCAGGCGTCCGGGCGGGCAGGCGCTGGGCTTGCTGGGACGTCGCCCGGACCTCTTCAACGTATGACACCGCGTGTCACCTCGCAAGGCACTGAGTGCCAGAACTTTCTCTCAGATGAAATCTTTACGTAACAAATGAGCGATGATCGATCGAACGGCCTCGTCAAGGGCCTGCAAAACGGCCCCTGACATGCCAAAACGGCCACCCCGTGGGGTGGCCGTCATCACAGGAACGGGAGCCGCTCAGCGCTCCTTGAGGGCCTGCTCGATCGTCCGCATGACCTCGTCCAGCGGGGCGTCGGTCCGGGCGACGGTCACCAGCACCTCACCCTGCGCCGAGGTCGTCGCCGCGGCCGGCTGCGCCTCCGTGGAGCGCCCGGCCCCGATCCCCGTGCCGAACGTCTTGCGCACGATCGCGAAGGCGTGGTCCAGCTGCGCCTCCACGTCCCCCTGTCCGCCCGCCCGCAGCCAGCGCCGCAGGACGTGGTTGTGGGCGGTGACCACGGCGGACGCGGCGACCTCCGCGAGCAGCGGGTCGTCGTTGGCGTCGTCGGCGTGGGCGCGCTCGTCGAAGTGACCGAGGAGATAGCGGGTGAACAGGCGCTCGTAGCGGGCCACCGACGCGATCTCCGCCTCGCGCAGGGTCGGCACCTCGCGCGTCAGCTTGTAACGGGCGACCGAGATCTCCGGCCGGGCCGCGTACATCTTCATGACTTCCTTGATGCCGCGGCACACCGTGTCGAGCGGATGCTCGTGCGCGGGCGCGGCGTTGAGCACCGCCTCGGCCCGGACCAGGGTGTCGTCGTGGTCGGGGAAGATCGCTTCTTCCTTGGAGCGGAAGTGGCGGAAGAAGGTGCGGCGGGCGACGCCGGCCTGGGCCGCGATCTCGTCGACGGTGGTCGCCTCGTAGCCCTTGGTCGCGAACAGCTCCATCGCGGCGGCCGCCAGTTCCCGGCGCATCTTGAGCCGCTGGGCGGCGGCGCGAGAGCCTGCGGCACTTTCCGGCGCGTCGGTCGTAGCCGATGTACGTGAGGACTTGGCGGGCTGGGACATGCCCTGAACGTACTGCATGTGCGCAGCTCGCTGCGCGTGACCTGGTTCTCCGCCGCCGCCCTGGGGCGGCGGGAACCGGTCCGGGCCGAGCAGGCCGCCCCACTCCGCGCCGGACCGGAACCAGTCGCCGGGACCGTCAGCGCTTGGCATATTCGCGGAAGCCACGGCCGGTCTTGCGGCCGAGGCAGCCCGCGGCCACCAGGTGCTCCAGGAGCGGTGCCGGGGCGAGCCCCGGGTCGCGGAACTCGCGGTGCAGGACCTTCTCGATGGCGAGCGAGACGTCGAGTCCGACGACGTCCAGCAGCTCGAACGGGCCCATCGGGTAACCGCCGCCCAGCTTCATCGCCGCGTCGATGTCGTCGAGGGACGCGTAGTGCTCCTGCACCATCTTGATCGCGTTGTTCAGGTACGGGAAGAGCAGCGCGTTCACGATGAAGCCCGCGCGGTCCCCGCAGTCGACCGGGTGCTTCCTGATCCGGCCGCAGACCTCGCGGACCGTGGCGTGGACGTCGTCGGCCGTCAGCACCGTACGGACGACCTCGACCAGCTTCATGGCCGGCGCCGGGTTGAAGAAGTGCATGCCGATCACGTCCTGCGGGCGCGAGGTGGCCCGGGCACAGGCGACGACCGGCAGGGACGAGGTGGTGGTGGCCAGCACCGCGCCCGGCTTGCAGACCTTGTCCAGCGCGGCGAACAGCTGCCGCTTGACCTCCAGGTCCTCGGCGACGGCCTCCACGGCCAGGTCGACGCCCGCGAAGTCGTCGTACGTGCCCGTCGGCGTGATGAGGTCCAGGGTCTGCGCGGCGGCCTCGGCGGTCATCCGGCCCTTGTCGACCGAGCGGGACAGGGACTTGCCGATGCGGGCCTTCGCGGCCCGGGCCTTCTCCTCGCTGCGGGCGGCCAGCACGACCTCGTACCCGGCCTTGGCGAAGACCTCGGCGATACCGGAGGCCATGGTGCCCGAGCCCGCGACACCGACCGAGCGGACCTCCCGGCCCGGGGCCAGGTCGCCGCCCTCCAGCGGGGTCAGCGCGTCCCGCACGACGGTGCCGCTGCCCGGCGCCTCGTACGTGTAGAACCCGCGTCCCGCCTTGCGGCCGGTCAGGCCGGCCTCGCTCAGCTGCTTGAGGATCGGCGCCGGGGCGTGCAGCCGGTCGCGGGACGCGGCGTACATCGCCTCCAGGACCGTGCGCGCGGTGTCGACACCGATCAGGTCGAGCAGCGCCAGCGGGCCCATCGGCAGGCCGCAGCCCAGCCGCATCGCGGCGTCGATGTCCTCACGGGAGGCGTACTTCGCCTCGTACATCGCGGCGGCCTGATTGAGGTAGCCGAACAGCAGGCCGTCGGCGACGAACCCGGGGCGGTCGCCGACCGCGACGGGCTCCTTGCCCAGGTCGAGGGCGAGATCGGTGACCGCCGCGACGGCTGCCGGCGCGGTCAGCACCGAGGAGACGACCTCGACCAGCTTCATGGCCGGCGCCGGGTTGAAGAAGTGCAGGCCCAGCACCCGCTCCGGACGGGCGGAGTCGGCGGCGAGCCGGGTGACGGACAGGGCGTTGGTGCCCGTCGCCATGATCGTCTCGGGGCGCACGATCCCGTCCAGTTCCCGGAAGATCTGGTGCTTGACCTCGTACGACTCCGGCGCCACCTCGATGACAAGGTCGGCGTCGGCCGCGGCCCGCAGGTCGGTGGAGGTACGGACGCGCTCCAGGATCTGCGTGCGCTCCTGCTCGGTCAGCCGGCCGCGCTCCACGCCACGGGCGGTGGAGGACTCCAGGGCGGCGACGCACTTCGCGGCCTGGGCCTCGCTGATGTCGATGCCGACGACCTCGCGGCCGGCCTTGGCGAGGACCTCGGCGATGCCGGTGCCCATCGTGCCGAGACCGACGACGGCGATGGTGCGCAGCGGGGACAGGGACGGGTCGGACAGGGGAGTGGCCATCGCGGGACTCCAGGATGAGGGTGACGACGGGGAACGCGTCCCGGGTGCGCCGGAGTACGGACCGGCAGGGGCCGGTCCCGGGCGCACCGGGTGCGTGAGAAGTGCGGGTGCTGGCCGGGCTGCGAGCGCACACGCCCGGTGCCGTCGGGCCGGGCGTGCACACGCCCGGTGAACGGCGGTTCCGACCGGCCCTGTCCCGGGGCCGAGCCGTACTGCGGTACCGATGTACCGAACCGACTGCTCTCGCGGTGGCCGCGTCACCAGACCGCCGCGAGGAGATACGAGTGGGTAACTCGCTCGTCTGAGCTTAACTCGCGGGTAACGAGCGCGCCAGCCCTCGTGTTTGTGATGTACGTCCCGCGCGGCTCGCGCCAGCCCCTAATCTCTCAGACATGGACGAAGAGTTGCGATCACTCACGGAGCGCTTACGGCAGGAGTCGGGGGCGTCGCCCGCCTTCGAGCGGCTCGTGGCGACCGACGACCTCGACGCCCTGGCCGCGGTGCTGACCGAACCCGGGCAGTCCTTGTGGGCGCGGGAGCTGGCCGCCTTCCGGCTGGGACTCGCCGGGGACCGGCGGGCCTTCGAGTCCCTGGTGCTGCTGCTCAACCACCGTGATCCGCCGCGCTGCGCCTCCGCCGCGTACGCCCTCGCCCGGCTCGGCGACCCGCGCACCGCCCGCGCGGCCGCCGCCCTCGCCACCAACGAACTGCGGGTCGCCTACGCCCTCCACCCCGTCCGGCTCCTGGTCGACCTGCGCGCCCCGGAGGCCGTGCCCGCCCTGATCACCACCCTCCAGCGACGGCTGCGCCCGCACGACCCGTACCGCCGCGTGGCCCTCGCCTGCGTGGACGGGCTCGGCACGCTGGGCGACGCGCGGGCCAGACCCGTGCTGAACGAGGCCCTCGCGCATCCGGTGCTGGCGGAGGCGGCGGTGCGGGCGCTGGGGCGGATTCCGAAACAGCGGTGAGATCAGCGGGGGAGCGCGCGTGCGTACCGCACCTCGGGGACCGTGACACCGTCCACCTCGAAGGGCTCCTCCGCGCCGTCCGCCTCGAAGCCGGCCCGTTCGTAGAACCGGCGGGCCCGGCCGTTCTCCTTGAGGACCCACAGGAGCAGCCGGCCGTGGCCCGCGGCGGCGCAGCGCGCGACGGACTCCGCGAGGAGGGCCTGCCCTACGCCGTGTCCCACCCGGTCGGGGTGGACGTAGAGGGCGTACAACTCGGCGTTGGACATGAGGAGTTCACCGTCCCGGTACGAACCGTGGCAGGCCCAGCCGACGACCTCGCCGCCGCTGTCCTCGGCGACCAGGTTCACCACGTTGTCGTCGGCCTGCGCCAGATGCCCGCGACGACGCTCGGCGTCCTCCGCGACGCTGAGCCCGTCCAGGTACGACTGCGGTATCAGCCCCCGGTACGCGCTCTGCCAGCCGCGGATGCGGATCTCGGCGACGCGGTCGCAGTCGGCGAACGTCATCTCCCGTATCCGGAGCTTGCTTGTACTGGTCGACTCACTCATGGGCCCATGGTGGACCATGGCGGGGGCGTCGCCGTCCTTGATCGCCTCCGTCGTCAGGCGGTCGAAGGTGTGCCGCTGCTTCGCGTGGAGCTGCAGGGGAGCTCACTCGAGTTCAGCCTCGGAAGCCGAGCAGGCCGTGCAGCGTCGAGCCCTTCGAGGAGGCCGCGTTCCCGGCGGCCGGCTTCGGGTCGGGCAGTGCCTCGCACACCGCGTCCGCCTCGCCGTGGCCGCGCGGCACCGTGCCGTCGGAGAGGTACGCCGCCAAATGCTCGTCCAGGCAGGTGTTCCCGCTCAGCGTGATGCCGTGGTTGCCGCCGCCCTCCTCGACCACCAGGCTGGAGTCCGCCAGCAGATGATGGACGGTGACACCGCCCTCGTAAGGGGTGGCCGCGTCGCCGGTCGCCTGGAACAGCAGGGCGGGTGGCAGTTTGCCGTTGGCGACGTTCACCGGCTTCAGCGAGTCCGCCGGCCAGAACGCGCACGGCGCGTTGTACCAGGCGTTGTTCCAGGTCATGAACGGCGCCTTCTCGTGCACCGCCCAGTTGTCCTCGCGCCACCGGTGCCAGTCGCGCGGCCAGCCGGCGTCCCGGCACTGCACCGAGGTGTAGATGCTGTAGCCGTTGGCGCCGGAGGCGTCGAGGGCACCGAGGGCCTCGTACGCCTCGACCAGCGGCTCGGGTTTCCCGTCGTTCACGTAGGCCGCGAACGCCTCGGCCAGACGCGGCCAGTGGCCGTTGTGGTAGCCGCCCGGGATGAAGGTGTCCTCCAGCTCCGCCGCCCCCACCCTGGCGCCCGCCGGCTTCTTCGCCAGCGCCGCCCGCATCGCGTACCACCTGGCCTCGATCCGCTCCGGGTCGGTGCCGAGCCGGTACGTCGCGTCGTGCTCGGCGACCCAGGCCAGGAAGGCGCGGTGGCGGTCGTTGAAGGCCAGGTCCTGGTTGAGGTTGGCGTCGTACCAGACCTCCGTGGGGTCGACGACCGAGTCCAGGACCAGGCGCCGGACGCGCTCCGGGAAGAGCTTGGCGTAGACCGCGCCCAGGTAGGTGCCGTACGAGTAACCGAGGTAGTTGATCCGCTTGGCGCCCAGGGCCTTCCGGATGGCGTCCATGTCGCGCACGGCGCTGATGGTGTTCAGGTACGGCAGCAGACGCCCGTACTTCTTGCCGCAGGCCCTCGCGAAGGACTCGGCGCGGGCGAGGTTGGCCCGCTCGATCGCGGGTGTCGTCGGCAGGGAGTCCGGGCGCACCGGGGCGAAGTGGCCGGGGCGGCAGTCCAGCGCGGGCCGGCTCTTGCCCACGCCGCGCGGGTCGAACCCGATGACGTCGTACTGCGCCGCCACTTTCCCGGGCAGCGCGGACGCGACGAACCCGGCGAGCGCCAGACCGCTGCCGCCGGGGCCGCCGGGGTTGACCAGCAGCGGGCCCTGGTAGGTCCTGGCGGTGTGCGGGACGCGGGACAGGGCGAGGGTGATCCGCCGGCCGTGTGGCCTGCGGTGGTCGAGCGGCACCTTCAGGGACGCGCACTGGAGCGTCGGGTAGTTCTTGGTGGCGCAGTTCTTCCAGGTGGGTTCCGCGGTGGATTCCTCGACGGGTTCCGCGGAGTGCACGGGCTCCGCGGTGCGCGGTGCGCTCGCCTCGGCGGGAACGGCCGTGAGGGTACCGGCCATGACGGCGGCGGCGCCGCACAGCGCGGCTGCGCGTTTTCTCATGGAGTCCTCCCAGGACGGCGGGATGGAGGACCGCGAGGGTCACCGTCCTCGCCGCATCGTCCCGGAGAGGAGTCCTGGAAGAGCTCATTCCATCACTGTCATGACCCGGATGGATCTTCGGATACGCTCGAACGCTCCTCAAGGGATGCGCTGGAACGCCTTAAAGGAGCGAGAGTTGTGTCGGCCCGGACACCGGGGGCTCCCCGGCCGGCTCCGGGGGCCGGATCCGGCGCGGCATCCCCGCGCGCGTCGGCCCGATGCCGTACTCCTCGGCCAGCTCGTGCACCTGACGGGTGATCCGGCGCTGGTACCACTTCGGGGCGTAGGAGCCCGCCGCGTACAGCCGCTCGTAGCGTGGCACCAGGTGGGGGTGGTGCTGCCCCAGCCAGGTCATGAACCACTCGCGGGCGCCCGGCCGCAGATGCAGCACCAGCGGGGTGACGGACGTGGCGCCGGAGGCCGCGATCGCCCGTACGGTGGCCCGCAGCCGGTCCGGCTGGTCGCTCAGGAACGGGATGACCGGCGCCATCAGCACCCCGCAGCCGATGCCGTGCTCGCCGAAGGTCCGTACGACCTCCAGGCGCCGCTCCGGCGCGGGCGTGCCCGGCTCGACGGTCCGCCACAGCTCCTGGTCGGTGAAGCCGACCGACACGGAGATGCCGACGTCGGTCACCTCCGCGGCCTGCTTGATGAGGTCCAGGTCGCGCAGGATCAAGGTGCCCTTGGTCAGGATCGAGAAGGGGTTCGCGTGATCACGCAGGGCCGAGATGATGCCCGGCATCAGGCGGTAGCGGCCCTCGGCGCGCTGATAGCAGTCGACGTTCGTGCCCATCGCGATGTGCTCGCCCTGCCAGCGGCGCGAGCCGAGCTGCCGGCGCAGCAGCTCCGGCGCGTTGGTCTTCACCACGATCTGGGAGTCGAAGCCCAGGCCCGTGTCGAGGTCGAGATAGCTGTGCGTCTTGCGCGCGAAGCAGTACACACACGCGTGTGAGCAGCCGCGATAGGGATTGACGGTCCACTGGAACGACATCCGGGAGACCGCCGGCACCCGGTTGATGATCGAGCGGGCCCGGATTTCGTGGAAGGTGATTCCCGCGAACTCCGGCGTGTCGAAGGTGCGGGTGGTGACGGCGTCCGCGCCGAACAGCGCGGCGTCGGCCCGGCTGTGTTCGGAGTCCTCGGTGAGGTTGTCCCAGCGCATGACGCCTCCTCGGTAGCACTGACCACAGAATAGAACACATGTTCCCTTGATCGTGCGAGGGTGTTTCCGAACGGGTGCGACCGGGTTGGGCGACCCCGATTTGGGGGGCCGGGCAGCGGGGTGGTTGGCTTGCCCCCAACCCCCGAGAACCCATGTCCTGGAGGAAAGCGATGGCGCAGGTCGAGGCCACTACGGAGCGGATCGTCGCGGCGGACGCGGAGACGGTGTTCGACGCCCTCGCCGACTACAGCGGCACGCGCGCGAAGCTGCTGCCCGAGCAGTTCAGCGAGTACGAGGTCCGCGAGGGCGGTGACGGCGAGGGCACCCTCGTCCACTGGAAGCTCCAGGCCACCAGCAAGCGCGTGCGCGACTGCCTCCTGGAGGTCAGTGAGCCCACGGACGGAGAGCTGGTCGAGAAGGACCGCAACTCCTCCATGGTCACCACCTGGCGGGTCACCCCGGCCGGCGACGGCAGGTCCCGGGTCGTCGTGACCACCACCTGGACCGGCGCCGGCGGTATCGGCGGCTTCTTCGAGAAGACCTTCGCGCCCAAGGGCCTCGGCCGGATCTACGACGCGCTGCTCGCCCGACTCGCCGCCGAGGTCGAGAAGTAGCCTTCCCAAGGCGCAAATACTGAAGGGCCGTTGTGCCCCTCACCGGTTCGAGTGATGTCCGTACGGCTCGCTCCTGTGCCGTAACTCGTCGCGCTTGCTCGTAGTTGTCGCTTTTACGCGGGAATTGTGCGGCAGCGCGACGAGGGGAGCGGTAGGTGGGCGGGATCACTCTGGCGCAGGACGAACCGGCGGTGGCACCTCCCGAACCTCCCGCCCCGCCGCCGGCCCCGGCCGTCGAACTGAGCCCGCGCAGAGTGCGGTTGGTCTTCCTCGCACTCCTGCCGGCCCTGCTCCTCGCCGCCCTGGAGCAGATGATCGTCGCCACGGCGCTCCCGAAGATCGTCGGTGAGCTGCACGGCCTGGACCGGATGTCCTGGGCGATCACCGCCTACCTGCTCACCGCGACGGTCGGACTGCCGGTCTACGGCAAGCTCGGCGACCTGCTCGGCCGCAAGGGCGTCTTCCAGTTCGCGATCGTCGTCTTCGTCGCCGGCTCCGCGCTCGCGGGCCGGGCGCAGACCATGGACCAGCTGATCGCCTTCCGCGCCCTCCAGGGCGCCGGCGCGGGCGGCCTCGTGATCGGTGTCCAGGCGATCATCGCGGACATCGTGCCCGCCCGGCAGCGCGGCCGCTACCTGGGCCTGATCGGCGCCGCCTTCGGACTCGCCTCCGTGGCCGGGCCGTTGCTGGGCGGCTACTTCACCGACCATCTCTCCTGGCGCTGGTGCTTCTACGTCAACGTGCCCTTCGGCCTGGTCACACTGGCCGTCGTCGCCATCGCGCTGAAGCTGCCGAAACCGGCGGGCAAGGCCCGGCTGGACCTCCTCGGCGCGCTGCTGCTGACCGCCGCCTCCACCTGCCTGGTCCTGCTGACCAGTTGGGGCGGCACCGAGTACGCCTGGGACTCGCGCGTGATCCTCGGCCTCGGCGCCGGAGCGGCCGTGGCGACCGTCCTCTTCCTCGTCGCCGAGCACTTCGCCGCCGAACCCCTCATCCCCCTGCGGCTGTTCAGGGACTCCGTCTTCAACGTCACCGGCCTGGTCGGCCTGGTGACCGGAGCCGGGCTGTTCGGGGCCGCCAGCTATCTGCCGACCTACCTCCAGATGGTCGACGGGGTCTCCGCCACCGAGTCGGGCCTGCTCATGCTGCCCATGACGGCCGGCATCGTCGGTGCCTCCGTCATCGCCGGTCAGCTCATCAGCCACACCGGCCGCTACAAGGCCTACCCGATCCTCGGCTGCGCCCTCTCCGCCGCCGGCATGTGGCTGCTGTCCCGCCTCGACGCCGACACGCCCCGGCTGCACTACAGCGTCTGGACGGCCGTCCTCGGCGCCGGCATCGGCATGGTGATGCCGGCGCTGATCCTCGCCGTGCAGAACTCCGTGCGCCCCGCCGACCTGGGCACCGCGACCAGCGCCAACAACTACTTCCGGCAGATCGGCGGCAGCGTCTCGGCCGCCGTCCTCGGCGCGTTCCTCGCCGGCCGGCTCGCCGACGCCCTGGCCCATCACCTGCCCACGCGCGCGGGCGACCGGCTCCCCGACCCCGAGTCCCTCACCCCGCAGCTCGTGCACGCCCTGCCCCCCAGGCTGCGCGACGGCTACATCGGGGCGTACGCCGACGCCATGCCGCGGATCTTCCTCTACCTGGTGCCGGTGCTGGCCCTCGGGCTGGTCATCGCCCTCTTCCTCAAGGAGAAACCCCTGGTGTCCCACCACGCATCCGTCACAGACCTGTACACGGAGCCGGGGAGCACCCCGATCCCGCAGGCCCGCGCTCCGCACACCGCCGGGATCCCCGTCTGCGGCTCGGTGCAGCACCACGACGGGACCGTCGTGCCCCGCGCGGCGCTCACCCTCATCGACGCCACCGGCCGGCAGACCGGGCGCGGCGCGAGCGGTGAGGACGGGCGCTACGCGCTGGCCACTCCGGGGCCCGGCTCCTACGTGCTGATCGCCGCCGCGGGCGGCCACCAGCCGCAGGCGGTCTCCGTGACCGTGGGCGAGCGCCCCGTCGAACTGGACATCGTCCTCGGCGGCGCGGGCAACCTCGTCGGCACCGTGGTCACCGCCGACGGCACCCCCGTACGGGACGCCGGCGTCACGCTCACCAACGCGCACGGAGAGGTGGTGGCCACCACCCGCAGCGGCCGCGAGGGCGGCTACGTCATCACCGATCTGGTGGCAGGCGAGTACACCCTCGCCGCCAGCGCCCCCGCCTTCCGCCCGGCCGCGCTCCCCGTCACCGTCCAGGCCGCCCGCGAGACCCGCCGGGACATCGAACTGGCCGGCGGCGCCCTGCTGCGCGGCACGGTCCGGGCGGGCGGCGGACGGCCCGTGGAGGACGCGCGGGTGACGCTGCTCGACGTGGCGGGCAACGTCGTCGACACCCTCACCACCGGGCCCGACGGCACGTTCCGGTTCGTCGACCTGTCCTCCGGCGAGTACACCGTCATCGCCGCCGGCTACCCGCCCGTCGCCACCGTCCTCCAGGTCGCCGGAGGCGGCCGCACCGAGCGGGACCTCCAGCTCGGACACGAGGACTGACCCGCACCGGCGCGCGGGGTCGCACGCCGGTGCGCACCCCGCGCGACCAATTCCCCCGTTGCCGCACACGGCGACCGGCGGTCGCCGTACGGTGGTGATGCGGATCCGTGGGGAGAGAGGGCATGGACCGTGGCACCGAGAGCGCCGAGTACGGTTCGGTGACCGACCCCACCGGGCCCGGCCGTGTCCCCCTGGCCGTGGTCGTCGTCGACCGCGAAGGCCTCGTGTCGCACTGGAGCCGGGGCGCACGGCGCCTGTTCGGCGTCCCCAAGGACGAGGCCATCGGCCGCCCGGCCCTCGACCTGCTCCCCGTCTCCGGCGCACTCCCCGAGGACCAGGACACCACCCCGTACGAGGCCTACGACGGTCTGGGGCCCGGCCTCGGACCGTCCCTCGACGGCGGGCTGTCCTACCCGGCGGCCGGCCGCGCCCGGCTCACCGCTCCCGGCAGCGACCGGGTCGACGTCCTGTGGTGGGCCTACCCCCTGGTCGGCACCGGCCCCGAGCGGCTTCTCGTGCTGGCCGCCGACGCGGACGGGCTGCGCGCCGGCGGCATCGACGGGGCGTTCGAGCGGATCGCGCCCGGCTTCGCGCCGCACACCGACTTCCCCGGCTCGGAGGACCTCGCCCGCAGGCTCCCCGAGATCCTGCCCGGCATGAGCGTCGGCGAGAGCGCCCGCATCGTCGCGCAGGTCCTCGAACTCGGCTACCCGGTCCTGGAGTTCAGCCAGAACGACCGGGTGCCCATCACCCAGGACTGGGGTGTGGCCCGGCGCGCCGAGCGCAAGGCACGCCGGGAACGCGCCGCGCGGGCTCTCGCCGCCGGCGAGCCCGTCCCGGAGGAACTGCGCGACGAGGGCGAGGACCTCGAGTACGCCGCCGTCCGCGAGCGCCTGGAGTTCCTCAACGAGGTCAGCGGCCGCATCGGCACCTCCCTCGACCTGTCCCGCACGATCATCGAGGTCAGCAGGGCCGTCGTGCCCCGCTTCACCGACGTCGCCGGGACCTATCTGCGCGAACAGGTCGTCGCGGGCGAGGGGTTCCCGGAGGGCGTGCCCGACACGACGACCCTGTGGCACCGGGTCGCCGTCGAGCACACCGACGAACCCGGCCGCTGGGACGACGTCGTGCCCGTCGGCGAGGCCATGCCGTTCCCGGCGCACACGCCGTTCTTCCAGTGCATGACGACCGGCGAACCCGTGCTCGTGCCGCACATCGGCGAGGAGATGGGCCACGCCATCGCCGCGCAGTTCGAGAAGCGCGACATCCGGCCGCTCATCACGGGCCGCTCCATGCTGGTCGTTCCCCTGAAGGCCCGCCAGGTCGTGCTCGGCTTCATGATCCTGCTGCGGCACCCGGAGCGGCCCGTCTTCAACGACATGGACCGGGTCACCGGCGCCGAACTCGCCGCCCGCGCGGGGCTGGTGCTCGACAACGCGCGCATGTACACGTTTCAGGAGAACGTCGCCGAGACGCTCCAGGACAGCATGCTGCCGCACATCCCGTCCCGCATGGCGGGCTGCGACATCGCCACCCGCTATCTGCCCGGCACGCTGCTCGGGCGGGTCGGCGGCGACTGGTTCGACGCGGTGAAGCTGCCCGGCGGGCGCACCGCGTTCGTCGTCGGCGACGTCATGGGCCACGGACTGAACTCGGCCGCATGATGGGGCAGTTGCGCACGGCCGTGCAGACCATGGCCGGGCTCGACCTGCCGCCCGCCCAGCTGCTGCGCAACCTCGACGACCTCGCCCAGCGCCTCGGCGACAGCTACCTTGCGACCTGCCTGTACGCCGTCTACGACCCGATCGCGGGCGAACTGCACCTCGCCAACGCCGGTCACATCCCGCCCGTCCTGGTCCGCGCCGAGGACGGGCGCAGCGAACTGCTCGGTCTGCCCACCGGGGCGCCCATCGGCGTCGGCGGGGTGCCCTTCGAGGCGGTACGGGTGCGCGTCGGGCCCGGCGACCGGCTGGTGATGTGCACCGACGGGCTGGTCGAGGTGCGCGGCGAGGACATCGGCGTGGGCCTGGCGACCCTCTGCGCATCAGCCGCCCACCCGGCCGCCTCCATGGACGACGCCTGCGACACGATCATCCGGTCCCTCAACACGTGTGGCGGCCGCAAGGACGACGTGGCGCTGCTCATGGCCCGCCTGAACGGCATCGAACCGGACGACGTGGCCGAGTGGCGGCTCGCCCTCGAACCGGCCGAGGTCGGCCGGGCCCGCGCGGCGGTCCGCGAGCAACTGCACGACTGGGGCCTGGCGAAGCTGGCCGCGCCCGCCGAGCTGCTGGTCAGCGAACTCGTCACCAACGCCGTACGGCACTCCCGCGCCCGCCCCGTCGAACTGCGCCTGGTCCGCGGCGACACCCTGCTGTGCGAGGTGGACGACGACGACCACGACCTGCCGACGCTGCTCGGCACGGGCCCGCTCGACGACTCCGGGCGCGGTCTGCGGGTCGTCAGCACGCTGTCCCGCGAGTGGGGTACCAGCCGGACCAAGGCCGGCAAGACGGTCTGGTTCGAGCTGACCCTGCCGCGCCGCTGAACACCACCGCCGTCGACACCCTGGGGAGTGGGCATGAGCGTGACGAGCCGGTACCGGGAGGCCTGGGAGGGGTTCTGGCGGGAGGCGCCCGACGAACCCGGGGCGGTGATGTGGGACGCCGAGCCGGCCGTGACCGCCGGCCCGCATCTCGCCCTGTTCGAACCGCACCTGGCCGATCCCGCGCTGCCGCTGGTGGACCTCGGCTGCGGCAACGGCACCCAGACGCGCTTCCTCGCCGACCGCTTCCCGCGGGTCGTGGGCGCCGACCTGTCCGCCGCGGCCCTCGACCACGCCCGGCGGGCCGACCCGGCGGGGCAGGCCTCCTACCGGCAGCTGGACGCCGCCGAGAAGAGTGAGGCGCAGGCCCTGCACGCCGAGTTCGGCGACACCAACGTCTACATGCGGGGCGTGCTGCACCAGTGCGAGCCGGACGACCGGCAGGCGCTGGCCGACGGGATCGCCACGCTGGTCGGCGACCGGGGCCGGGCCTTCCTCGTGGAGCTGTCGGGGGCGGCCAAGGCGGTGCTGCTGGGGCTGGCGAGCGGCCCGTCCGGTCCGCCGCCCAAGCTCGCGCCCGTGTTCCGGCACGGGCTGGCCCCCGGCGAGGTCTCCGACGACGCCGTACCCGCCTATCTGCGCTCGGCCGGTCTCACCGTCCTGGCGAGCGGCGAACTGCCCCTCCTCACCACGGAGTTCCACTCCGACGGCACGCGGATCGAGCTGCCCGCCAGGTGGCTGGTGGCGGGGCGTACGGCTTAGAGGTCCCCAAGGTAAAGGTCGTTGAGGCGGACGGTCAGCGGTCCGGGCCGCCCAGCCGGTCGGCCAGACACGCCAGGTACAGGGCCATGGCCGTCCGGTGCTCGCGCAGCGGACGGCCGGTGAGCTGCTCGATCTTGTTCATGCGGTAGACGACGGTGTTGCGGTGGATGTGCAGCGCCGCGGACGCCCGTACGAGGTTGAAGCCGCTCTCGCACCAGGCGGTGATCGTGTCGCGCAGGGCAGGCCAGTCCGGCTGCTCCCGCAGCCGGGCGGCGGTCAGGTCGAGCAGCCGGTTACGGGCGGACTGGCTCACCGCAGCCAGGAGCTGGTGGACCCGCAGATCGCCGATCGCGTGGACGGTGGAGCCGCCGTCCACCCGGGCGCCCAGGCGCAGCGCGTCGCACGCGTCCTGGTACGAGTCGTGCAGAGCGCCGACAGAGGTGGCCGGTTCGCCGATGCCCGCGCGGGCGGTGAGCCCGTCCTGGGCGGCGATGACGTCCGTGACCCGGCGGCAGTCGGCGGCCGGCGCGTCCGCCGGGGCCCGGGCAGGGAGCCGGTGCAGGACGCCGATCCAGCCGGGAGCCGTGCCGGCGACGATGTCCTGCGGGTCGGCGAAGACGTCGCGGACCGTACGCAGCAGCTCGGAGCGGACCAGCGCCACGTCCCGGGCCCGGGCGCCCCGACGGGCGCCCGAATCCGGCACGGTCACCTCGAACGCCACCGCGACCCGGCGCAGCCGCAGGTCGAAGCCGAGGTCGGCGGCCCGGAACATCAGCAGGTCGCCCTCCACGACCAGCGGGTCGTACGCGGCGATGTCGGTGAGCAGCTTCTCGGCCGCCCGCTCGGCGAGCAGCCGCGAGCGCAGCATCACGGACTCGCGGATCAGGATCTCCGTCTGCCGCTTCACCAGCAGCCCGAAGCGGCCCACCTGGGCGGGGGTGCCGGTGATCCCGACGGTTCCCACCGCCCGCCCGTCCGTGACCAGGGGCAGGGTGATTCCGGGCCGGACCCCGCGCAGCGACTGGGCCTGAGAGGCGTTGTGCGTGGCGGGTTCCTTGGTGCGGACGACCTCGACGGACGCCTCATGGAAGGTGCCGACGCGGCTGCTGTCGCCGCTGCCGATGACCATGCCCTCGGCGTCGGTGATCAGCACGTTGAAGCCGATGACCGCGGAGGTGTCCCCGGCGATCTCCTGCGCGAGTGACGGGCTCAGCATGGGCGATTCCTCCCGCCAGGGGCGGTCCGGGTTGGACGCACCGTACAGGGGAGGCAGGCATTCCGGCGACAAGTTCGTACGAAGTGAACGGTGACGCGCGGCGGGCCTGTGCCTAGCTTTGGGGCTCATCACCTCCCCGCCGGGAGCACAGTGTCCGGTGAATCGGCGGGATCCTTCAGCACCGAGACGGAAGGCCCGAGCCGATGATCCGTGTGCGCTCGCTCGCTCTCGCTTTGTCCGCGATGCTCCTGATATCCACCGCCGCCTGCGGCTCGGGCGGGGACGACGTCCCGAAGAACGTGTCCGCCGAGACCGCCGCGCTGGGCACGCTCACGCCCGGCGTCCTCAAGGTGGCCGTCCAGCCCTACGCGCCCTACACCAGCGTCCAGGACGGCAGAATCGTCGGACTCGACGGCGACATCCTCGCCCACGCCGCCAAGAAGCTGGGCCTGAAGATCGAGCCGGAGGTGACGGACTTCGCGGGCATGCTCGCCGGGGTGCAGTCCCGCCGGGTCGACATCACCATCGGCGGCGTCGCCTGGTCCGCCGACCGGCAGAAACAGGGGCTGTTCACCGATCCGCCCTACTACTCGCCCCCGGCGATGGCCGTCCGCAGCGGCAAGACGTACAAGACGGTCGGGGACCTGGAGGGGCTGAATCTGGGCACCGTCGAGGGCTACGTCTGGGTCAAGTCTATCCAGGCCGTGCCGGGTGGCAAGCTGCACGCCTACCCGGACGCCAACGGCGTCTTCGACGACCTGGGCGCCGGCCGGGTCGACGTCGGCTTCCTCGACCCGCTGATCATCATCGCGGCGCAGAAGCAGCGCCCGGAGCTGAAGATCGACACGCAGTACCTGACGCCGCCGACCGCCGCGCAGGTGAAGGCCAAGCCCGCCTACGCGTACTTCCAGCCGTACCAGACCGGCTTCTACCTGCCGAAGAAGGCCACGAAGCTGGAGCGGGCGATCTCCGCGCAGATCGACGCCATGTACAAGAACGGTGAACTGGACAAGCTCGTCCGCAAGTACGGCGGCGACCCGAAGCAGTTCCTCGTGCCCGCCGCCGACGTCGCCACGGCCCGCCGGGGCGTGGACCGGCCCAAGGACTGGACGCCCCCGTCCATCGCCCAGTGAAAGCAGCCGCCATGTCCGGTCTCTTCGAGGTCCCCTGGTCCGACTACCGGCCCGATCTGATCTCCGCGCTCGGGCGCACCGTGTCCTACACGGTCGTCAGCTTCTCGGGAGCGGTGTTCCTCGGCCTGGCCGTGGCGCTGCTCCGGCTCAGCAGGGCCTGGCCGGCGCGCGCCCTCGCCGCCGTCTACACCGAGGTGTTCAAGAACGTCCCGCTGCTCGCCATCATCTTCCTGACCTACTTCGGCCTCGCCTCGGCCGGGATCCGGCTGGACGTCTTCACGGCCGGCTGCCTCAGCCTGGTCGTCTTCTACGCCGCCTACCTGTCCGAGATCTTCCGCGCCGCGATCAGCGGCGTGCACGCGGGACAGACCGAGGCCGGCGAGGCCCTGGGTGTCGGCAGGACCGGCATCTTCCGCCACATCGTGCTCCCGCAGGCCCTCCGGCTGGCCCTGCCCGGCACCAACACCATGCTCGTCGACCTGCTCAAGTCCACCTCGCTGCTGGTCACCGTCTCCGCCGCCGAGCTGATGTCCGAGGGACGGCTCATCACCTCGGCCACCTTCCGGGCCCTGGAGGTGTACCTGGTCGTCGCCGCGATCTACTTCGCCCTCTGCTACCCGCTGTCCCAACTGCTGCTGCTCCTGGAGCGCAAGGTCCGGTCGGGAGTGCCCCTGTCGCCGTGGCGACGGCGGCGCCTGCGGGCGGCCCGTGCCCTGCTGGCCGCCGAGCCGGCCGCCGCCGTTCCCGTGAAGGAGGTTTCCGCATGACCGAGTCAGTGGCCGCGGCGACGCCCGCCGCCCGGGCATCCTCCCAGGCCGTCATACGGATCGAGGGGCTGTGCAAGTCCTTCGACGGCCGGCTCGTGCTCGACCGGGTGAACCTGGAGGTCGGCCGGGGCAGCATCGTCAGCGTCATCGGCCAGAGCGGGGGCGGCAAGACGACCCTGATGCGCTGCGTGAACCTGCTGGAACGCCCGGACCAGGGCACCGTCGAGGTCGCCGGTGAGACCGTCCACCAGGGCGGCCGCATGGTCTGCCGCGACCTGCCCAGGCTGCGCCGCACGGTCGGCATGGTCTTCCAGCGGTTCCATCTGTTCCCGCACCTGACGGCGGTGGAGAATGTGGTGCTCGCCCAGCGCAAGGCCGGAGTGCCCGAAGCCCAGGCCCTGGAGCGGGCCGTTGCCCTGCTGCGCCGGGTCGGGGTGGCCCACCGCGCCCTCGCCCAGCCCGAGCAGCTCTCCGGCGGCGAACAGCAGCGCGTCGCCATCGCGCGGGCCCTCGCCCTGAGGCCCGAGGTGCTGCTCTTCGACGAGCCCACCTCCTCCCTGGACCCCGAGGCGACCCGGGAGGTGCTGTCCGTGATGCGCGAACTGGCCGCCGACGGGATGACGATGCTGCTCGTCACCCACGAACTGCCCTTCGCCCGCGAGGTGTCCGACCACGTCGTGTTCGTCGACGGCGGCCGGATCGTGGAGGAGGGCCGGCCCGAGGACGTCCTGGACACCCCCGCCGAGGCCCGCACCAGGGAGTTCCTGGCGTCGTACGGGAACGCGTCATGAGCGCCGTGTCGGGCCCCGTCGTCGTGGTGGGCGGCGGCGTGGTCGGGCTGTGCACGGCCTACTACCTGGCCGCCGCGGGGCTGCCGGTGGAGGTGGTCGAGCGGCGCCGGCTCGGGTCCGGGGCGTCGAGGGGCAACGCCGGCTGGGTCTGCCTCAGCCACTCCACGCCGGTGCCGGCGCCGGGCGTGGTGCGCTACGCCCTGCGCTCGCTGGGCCGTCCCGACTCCCCGCTCTACCTGCGGCCGCTTCCGGACCCGGCGTTCGTGCGGTGGCTGTGGCGGTTCTGGCGCAGCAGCACCCCGGCCGTCTTCAAGCGCGGCTACGCGGCGGTCGCCGAGCTGAACCGCGAGACCTTCGGCCTGTTCGACGGCATGCGCGAGGCCGGGGTGGACACGACGCTGACCCGGCCCGGGATGGTGCACGCCTTCCTGTCGCCTGCCGAGGCCCGGCACCACCTCGCGCTCCAGCGGGAGATGGCGGACGGGCACTATCCCGTGCCCGACGACATCGTCACGGGCGCCGAGGCCCACCTGCTGGACGAGGCGCTGTCACCGGCCGTGCGCGCGGCCTACCTCGTGGCGGGGGAGGGGGTCGTCGACCCGGAGGCGTTCGCGCGTGCCCTGGGCGAGGCACTGGCCGCCGCTGGTGTGAAGATCCACGAGAACGCCGAGGTCACCGGGTTCCGTTCGACGGGCGGCCGGGTCACCGCCCTGCGCACCGCCGACACCGAACTGCCCTGTGCGGCGGTCGTCGTCGCGGCGGGCATGCGCTCGCCGGACCTGCTCGGATTCCTGGGGCACCATCTGCCCCTCCAGGCAGGGAAGGGCTACAGCTTCTCCGTGGACCTGGATCCGGCGCCCCGGCACACGCTGTACTTCGGCGAGCGCCGGGCCGTCGCCTCACCGATCGGCGGCACCACGCGGATCGGCGGCACGATGGAGCTCAGCGGCAACAACAACCGCCTCGACTGGCGCCGTATCGTCGCGGTCGCCCTCGCGAGCCGGCACTACCTGGGCCGCTGGTTCGACGACCCGGACGACCTGGTCGGCCTGATCCGGGACCCCTGGGTGGGCGGGCGGCCGTTCCTCCCCGACGGACTCCCGGTGATCGACCGCGTCCCCGGGCACGACAACGCCTACGCCGCCACCGGCCACGGCATGCTCGGGGTCACCCTGGGCCCGGTCACCGGGCAGCGGCTCGCCCAGTACGTCATCACCGGGCGGCGGCCCGAGGCCCTCGTGCCCTTCGGCTTCGACCGGCTGCGGAGCTGAGCGCGACGCGGTCTGGCGGGCGGGGATTTTGTCGATGTACCGTCATGTCGCCCCCATATGTGCACCTGTCTCGTCCCCCGGAGGACAGTCATGCCGTTGCCCTGGTTACGGATGCTGGTCGCGTCGACGGCGGCATTGGCGCTGGCCGGTCCGCCCGCCGTCGCCACCGCCTCCCCGCCGGACCGGGACGGCGTGCGCGCGAGCGTGCACACCGCCGGGCGGGTCAAGGACGCGGGGGACGTGCTCCAGTACAGCTGGCCCGGCGTGTACTTCGAGGGCCGGTTCCGCGGCACCGGCGTGGGCGTCGTGCTCGACGACCCGGCCGCCGACTACGACGTCCAGATCGACGGAACCACCGTCGCCACCCTCGTCACGCCGGGCAGGACCACCCACTGGATCAAGGGTCTGCGCGACGGCGTGCACACCGTCCGGCTCGTCAAGCGCAACGACACCCCCTGGAGCACCAGCTCGTTCGGCGGCTTCGTCGCCGCGCCCGGCGGCGCCGTCCTCGGCAGACCGGCCGCACGCAGCCGCCGGATCGAGTTCGTCGGCGACTCCCTCACGGTGGGCTACGGCAACCTCTCGACCTCCCGCGACTGCACCGGCGAGCAGGTCGCGCGCACCACGAACGCCGACGTGAGCTACGGCGCCCTCACCGCCCGGCGGCTGCGCGCCGACTACCAGGTCAACGCCTATTCGGGCCTGGGCATGGTCCGCAACTACAACGGCGGGACGCCGGAGGTGAACTACCGCACCTTCTACGACCGCGCGCTGCTGAACGTGCCCGGTGACGTCTGGCAGAACCCGGGCACCTGGCGACCGCAGCTGGTGGTGGTCCACCTCGGCACCAACGACTTCTCGACCCCCGTCAACCCGGGCGAGCCGTGGACGGAGGAGAGCCTCGCCGCCGCCTACCGGAGCGCCTACAGCGGCTTCCTCCAGAAGCTGCGGACGCGCTACGGGCCCGGGACCACCCTCCTGGCCGTCGGCGCCGGCCCGTTCGCCGGACACGTCCAGCAGGTGGTCGAGGAGCGCGCGGGCGCGGGCGACCGCCGGGTCCGCTACTGGCGCCTCGACGACACGGGCCTGGACTACACGGGCTGCCACTGGCACTACTCGGCCCGCGACGACCGCCTGCTCGCCGACCGGCTCACCGCGTTCATCACCGACCTGCCGATACGGTGGTGACATGTCGTAGCCGGTTCCGCCCGCAGCGCGTAACGTGACGAACCATGAAGATCTCCATCCGGGGGGACGGCTCGTCATGAGAATCCTCATCAGCGCCGACATGGAGGGCGCCACCGGCGTCACCTGGCCCGACGACGTGCTGCCGGGCGCCTCGCAGTGGGAGCGCTGCCGCTCGCTGTTCACCTCGGACGTCAACGCCGCCGTGCTCGGCTTCTACGACGGCGGCGCCGACGAGGTCGTCATCAACGAGGCGCACTCGACCATGCGCAATCTGCTGCTGGAGCAGCTGGACGAACGGGCCCAGCTGCTCACCGGGCGGCACAAGGCGCTGTCCATGGTGGAGGGCGTGCAGCACGGCGACGTGGACGGCATCGCGTTCGTCGGCTACCACGCGGGCGCCGGCATGGAGGGCGTCCTCGCGCACACCTACCTCGCGAACCAGATCACGGGCGTGTGGCTGAACGACGTACCGGCGAGCGAGGGGCTGCTCAACGCGCATGTCGTCGCCGAGTTCGGGGTGCCGGTCGTGCTGGTCACCGGGGACGACGTCGCCTGCGAGGACGCGCTCGGATACGCGCCCGAGGCGCTGAAGGTCGCCGTGAAGGACCACGTCTCGCGGTACGCGGCCGTGTGCCGGACGCCCGCCAGGACCGCGGCCGACATCCGGGCGGCGGCCAAGGAGGCGGCGTCGCTGGCGGTGCGTCACCAACCCGTGCACGGCGGCCCGTTCACCGTCGCCGTCGAGTTCGACGCCGAGCACCTGGCCATGGCCGCCACCGTCGTGCCGGGTGTGGACCGGATCGGGGAGCGGAAGGTGGCCTGCACGAGCGGGACCATGTACGAGGGCATCCGCGCCTTCAAGGCGGTCACCACGATCGTCTCGGCCGCGGTGGAGGAGCAGTATGGCTGAGCAGCCGGACCGGCAGGCGCTGGACGAGGTCGTGACGTTCACGTCCGACCTGATCCGGATCGACACCACCAACCGGGGCGGGGGCGACTGCCAGGAACGGCCCGCCGCCGAGTACGCCGCCGCGCGGCTCGCCGAGGCCGGCATCGAGCCGACGCTCCTGGAGCGCACCAAGGGCCGCACCAACGTCGTCGCCCGCGTCGAGGGCACCGACCCCTCGGCCGACGCGCTGCTGCTCCACGGCCATCTGGACGTCGTGCCCGCCGAGGCCGCCGACTGGAGCGTGCACCCGTTCTCCGGGGAGATCCGCGACGGGGTCGTCTGGGGACGCGGCGCCGTCGACATGAAGAACATGGACGCGATGATCCTCGCCGTGCTGCGCGCCTGGGCACGCCAGGGCGTCCGCCCCCGGCGGGACATCGTCATCGCGTTCACCGCGGACGAGGAGGCCAGCGCCGAGGACGGCTCCGGGTTCCTCGCCGACCGGCACGCCGCGCTGTTCGAGGGCTGCACCGAGGGCGTCAGCGAGTCGGGCGCCTTCACCTTCCACGACGGCGCGGGACGGCAGATCTACCCCGTCTCGGCCGGTGAGCGGGGCACCGCCTGGCTGAAGCTCACCGCGCGCGGCCGGGCCGGGCACGGCTCCAAGGTGAACAAGGACAACGCGGTCACCCGGCTCGCGGCCGCGATCACCCGGATCGGCGAGCACGAGTGGCCGCTGCGGCTGACCCCGACCGTGCGCGCCGCGCTCACCGAACTCGCCGTGCTGTACGGCATCGAGCCCGACCTCACCGACGTGGACCGGCTGCTCGACAAGCTCGGACCGGCCGCCCGGCTCGTCGAGTCGACCGTCCGCAACAGCGCCAACCCGACCATGCTGGACGCCGGTTACAAGATCAACGTGATTCCCGGGGAGGCCGTGGCGCACGTGGACGGCCGGTATCTGCCCGGTGGGGAGGACGAGTTCCGCGAGACCCTCGACCTGCTCACCGGGCCGGACGTGGAGTGGGAGTTCCACCACCACGAGGTGGCCTTGCAGGCGCCGGTGGACTCGGTGACGTTCGCCCGGATGCGGGCCGCCGTCGAGGAGTTCGCCCCGGAGGGGCACGTGGTGCCGTACTGCATGTCCGGCGGCACGGACGCCAAGCAGTTCTCCCGCCTCGGCATCACCGGCTACGGCTTCACACCGCTGAAGCTGCCGGAGGGCTACGACTACAACGCCATGTTCCACGGCGTCGACGAGCGGGTCCCCGTCGAGGCGCTGCACTTCGGTGTCCGAGTACTCGACCGGTTCCTGCGCACGGCCTAGGGAATGGGGGAGACGGTGCGGACACTGCCGTACGGGGCCTGGCCCTCGCCCATCGACGCGGCGCTGGCCGCCGCGCACGACGGACACCCGGAGTACGTGGGGTTCGTCGGCGACGAGGTGTGGTGGACCGAACCGCGCCCCGCCGAGGCCGGGCGGCGCACCCTGGTGCGGCGGCACGCCGACGGCACGGAGGAGTCGCTGCTGCCCGCCCCGTGGAACGTGCGCAGCCGGGTCATCGAATACGGCGGACATCCGTGGGCCGCCCTCCCGCAGGAGAACGGCCCGCTGGTGGTGTTCGTGAACTTCGCCGACCAGCGGCTGTACGGCTACGAGCCCGGCGGCGAGCCGCGTCCGCTCACGCCCGTGTCCGACGTGGGCGCGGGCCTGCGCTGGGCCGAGCCGCAACTGCGGCCCGAGCGGGACGAGGTGTGGTGCGTGCTGGAGGAGTTCACCGGCGCCGGACCCACCGATGTGCGGCGTGTCCTGGCCGCCGTACCGCTGGACGGCTCCGCCGCACGGGACCGGGACGCCGTACGCGAACTCACCGACGACCGGCACCGGTTCGTGACCGGAGCGCGGCTGTCGCCCGACGGGCGGCGGGCGGCCTGGCTCGCCTGGGATCATCCCCGCATGCCGTGGGACGGCACCGAACTGCTCCTCGCCGACGTCGGCCCGGACGGCACCCTGCACGGCGCGCGGACCGTCGCCGGCGGGCAGGAAGAGTCCATTGCCCAGGCGGACTTCACCCACGACGGCCGCCTGTTGTACGCGAGCGACCGCAGCGGCTGGTGGAACCTGTACCTCGACGGGGAGCCGCTGTGCCCGCGCGAGGAGGAGTTCGCCGGAGCACTGTGGAAACTGGGCATGCGATGGTTCGCGCCGCTCGACAGCGGCCTGATCGCCGTCGTGCACGGCCGGGGCGCCACCGCCCTCGGGATCCTGGACCCCGAGACGGGTGAGGTCGTCGACGCGGCCGGGCCCTGGACCGAGTTCGCCGCCACCCTCGCCGCGCACGGCGAGCGGGTCGTGGCCGTCGGGGCCAGCCCGCGCAGCGCCTACGAGGTCGTGGAGCTGGACGCCCGCACGGGCTACGCCCGCGTCATCGGCGCCGAGCACGACGACGCCGTGGACCCCGCGTACTACCCCGAGCCGCAGATCCGCACCTTCACCGGCCCCGACGGACGCGACATCCACGCCCACATCTATCCGCCGCACCACCCCGGCTGTGTCGCTCCCGCCGACGAGCTGCCGCCGTACGTCGTCTGGGCGCACGGCGGGCCCACCGGACGCGCGCCGCTCGTGCTCGACCTGGAGATCGCCTACTTCACCTCGCGGGGCATCGGCGTCGCCGAGGTCGACTACGGCGGTTCCACCGGCTACGGCCGCGCCTACCGCGAACGGCTGCGCGAGCAGTGGGGCGTGGTCGACGTCGAGGACTGCGCCGCCGTCGCCCTGGCCCTCGCCGACGAGGGCACCGCCGACCGCGACCGGCTCGCCGTACGGGGCGGCAGCGCGGGCGGCTGGACCGCGGCCGCCTCGCTCACCACGACCGACGTCTACGCCTGCGGCACGATCAAGTACCCCATCCTCGACCTCACCGGCTGGGGCACGGGCGAGACCCACGACTTCGAGTCGCACTACCTGGAGAGCCTGATCGGGCCGCTCACCGACGTGCCCGCGCGCTACACGGAGCGCTCGCCCGCCACCCACGCCGACCGCCTGGACGTGCCGTTCCTGCTGCTCCAGGGCCTGGACGACGTGATCTGCCCGCCCGTCCAGTGCGAGCGGTTCCTGGCCCGCCTCGGCAACCGGCCGGTGCCGCACGCCTACCTCGCCTTCGAGGGGGAGGGGCACGGGTTCCGCCGGGCGGAGACCATGGTGCGCGCCCTGGAGGCCGAACTGTCACTGTACGCCCAGGTGTTCGGGCTGAACCCACCCGGCGTCCCGACCCTGGAGCTCACAAAGTGAGACCTCTGCTGCGACCGCCCCGACTCGCCCCCGGCGCCCGCGTGGCCGTCGTCGCGCCCAGCGGGCCCGTGCCCGAGGAGCGGCTCCAGGCCGGGCTCGACGTCCTGCGCGGCTGGGACCTCGACCCTGTCGTGGCACCCCATGTGCTCGGCCGCCACCGGGAGTTCGCCTACCTGGCCGGTACGGACGCCCAGCGGGCCGCCGACCTCCAGAACGCCTGGTGCGACCCGGCCGTCGCCGCGGTGCTGTGCGCCCGGGGCGGGTACGGAGCGCAGCGCATGGTGGACCTGCTCGACTGGGAGGCGATGCGGGCGGCGGGCCCGAAGGTGTTCGCCGGGTTCAGCGACATCACCGTCCTGCACCAGGCGTTCGCCACCCGCCTGGGCCTGGCCACCCTGTACGGCCCGGCGGCGGCCGGTGTCGACTTCCTCAAGAACGCCCGGGCGCAGGAACACCTCCGGGCGACCCTCTTCGCGCCCGAGTCCGTGCGGACCGTCACCGCCGTGCCCCCGGGCGGCACCGCGCTGGTGCCCGGACGGGCCCGTGGCGTCACGCTCGGCGGCTGCCTCAGCCTGCTCGCGAGCGACCTCGGCACCCCGCACGCCCTCGCCGGCGCCCGGGGCGGGCTGCTGCTGATCGAGGACGTGGGCGAGAGCCCGTACCGCGTCGACCGGTATCTGACCCAACTCCTGCGCACCGGCTGGCTGGACGGGGTGGCCGGGATCGTGCTCGGCTCCTGGTCGGCGTGCGGCCCGTACGCGGAACTGCGCGCGGTGCTCGCCGAGCGGCTCGGCGGCCTCGGCGTCCCGGTCGTGGAGGAGTTCGGGTTCGGGCACGGCGAGGGCGCGCTGACGATGCCCCTCGGCCTCCCGGCCGAACTGGACGCCGGCACGGGCACGTTGACGTTCGACGCGCCGGCCCTGAGCTGAGCGTGCCGCTACGCTGGCCGGGCTCCGGACACTCCGGGCCCAGGGCACCTCTTCGGCAACCGGGGGGCAAGCCGGTCACCGTGGTCGGCGGAGCGCGCGAGCCCGGCGTGCTCCGGCTGCCGGTCGCCGGGTCCTGAGGTCGCCGGGTTCCGAGGTCTCCGGGTTCCGAGGTCTCCGGGTTCTGATGGGACACCGCCGGCGCGGTTACTGTGGCGGGGTGCCGCACAACGCATCCCGCTACCTCGCCGAAGGCCCCCGGGTGGGCATACGCCACTTCACGTACGAGGACGGTGCCGAGTTCACCGCCCGCGCCCGGGACAGCAAGGACCTGCACCAGCCCTGGCTCTTCCCGCCGGACAGCTCACCCGCGTACACCGCGTACGCGGGCCGGCTGATCGAGGACCCGTCCAAGGCGGGCTTCCTGGTCTGCGAGAAGGCCGACGGGTCCATCGCCGGCTTCATCAACATCAACAACATCGTCGAGGGCGGCTTCCAGTGCGGGACGCTGGGCTACGGCGCCTTCGCGCACGCCGCCGGGCGGGGGCTGATGGGCGAAGGGCTGGACCTCGTGGTGCGGTACGCGTTCGGCCCGATGCGGCTGCACCGGCTGGAGATCAACGTCCAGCCCCGGAACGCCGCCTCGATCGCCCTGGCCCGCAGCCGCGGATTCCGCCTGGAGGGCTTCTCGCCGAACATGCTCTTCGTCGACGGAGCCTGGCGCGACCACGAGCGCTGGGCGATCACCGCCGAGATGATCGAGGAGCCGGGGCGGCGCTGAGCCGGCCCCGGCCGGGATCACGCCTGGCGGTCCACGTACTCGTAGACCGACCCGTCCGGGTGCAGGGCGATCAGGTTGCGGCCCGCCGGGGAGGCGATGGGCCCCGCGATGATGTGGCCACCCAGCTCGGTCAGCACCTTGTGCGTCTCCTCGACGTCCGTCACGGCGATCGTGGCGGCCACCTTGCGCAGCACCTCCAGCTCGGCCGGGGGGCCGCTCATCAGCAGGAAGCAGCCGATCGCCGCCACCTGGACACCGCCCCGTTCGAAGCGCTGGGCTCTGCCGCCCGCCAGCCGCTCGTAGAAGGGAATCGCGGTCTCGAGGTCGTCGACGCAGACGCGCAGTGTGGCACCCAGAATCTCCATGGGGAGGAGCCTAGTTACGGGCGAGGGGGCGAGGGTACCCGGCCGGGTATGAAGCCGCTGGATCACCTGGAGCATCTGGACAAGCATCTGGTCGACGAGCTCGCACAGGTGGCGCGCGAGACCGTCCGGGACGAACTGCGCGAGCAGACGCGCAAGCAGCGCCGCAAGGCCGCGCTGTACGCCGCGTCCGGCGCCCTCGCCCTGTACGCGGGCGCGGCCCTCGCGCTCGCCGTGGGACTGGCCCTCGCCCTCGGCCTGCCCGACTGGGCCGCCGCGCTGATCACCGCCGTGATCCTGGGCGCCTTGGCGTACGTGCTGCGCGGCATGGCCCGGCCGTCCGCCTCCCCGCCGGGCCCGGCGAACGCGGCCGGCATGACGCCGGGGCGCGAGACCACCACCGGCCCGGGCACCGGAGTGCCCGGGGGTGTGCCGCCCGTGCCGCCTGCCCCGCCCGCGGCCGGACCGGTCGCCGGCGCGGCCGGCGGGCCCGCCCCCGGCGCCGTGCCCCCGCGGCCGACCGACGAACCCGACGTTCCTCCCCGTGGGGCGTGATCCGAAGTGAGCACGGCGGAAACACCGCACGGCCGCGTCGTCGTCGTGACCGGGGCCAGCGGCGGCGTGGGACGGGCCACGGCCCGCGCCTTCGCCGCCGGCGGCGACCGGGTCGCCCTGCTGGCCCGGGGCACGGAAGGGCTCGCCGCCGCGGCCGACGACGTGCGGCGCGCCGGGGGCGAGGCCCTCGTCATCAGTGTGGACGTCTCCGACGCCAAGGCCGTCGACGACGCCGCCCAGCAGGTCGTCGACACGTTCGGCCCCATCGACGTCTGGGTCAACAACGCCTTCACCGGGGTCTTCGCTCCGTTCACGGAGATCGGCCCCGACGAGTTCCGCCGTGTGACCGAAGTGACCTACCTGGGTTATGTGTTCGGCACCCGGGCGGCCCTGCGTCACATGCTGCCGCGCGACCGCGGCACGATCGTGCAGGTCGGCTCCGCACTCGCCTACCGGGGCATCCCGCTCCAGTCGGCCTACTGCGGCGCCAAGCACGCGATCCAGGGCTTCAACGAGTCCCTGCGCTGCGAACTGCTGCACGCGCACAGTGGGGTGTGTACGACGATGGTGCAGCTGCCGGGCCTCAACACCCCCCAGTTCGAGTGGGTGCTGAACCGCATGCGGGGCCGGGCCCGGCCGGTCGCACCCGTGTACCAGCCGGAGGTCGCGGCCCGGGCGATCGTGTACGCGGCCTCGCACGCGGGGCGCCGGGAGTACTGGGTGGGCGCCTCCACCGCCGCCACGCTCCTCGCCAACGCCGTCGCCCCCGGCCTGCTCGACCGCTATCTGGCGCGCACGGGCTTCGCGTCCCAGCAGGAGGGGGACCGGCACGACGAGCCGGCCAACCTGTGGGCCCCGGCGGACGGGCGGCAGGGCCGCGACTTCGGCGCGCACGGGCGGTTCGACGACGAGGCCGTCCACGTCAGCCCGCAGCAGTGGGTCTCACGGAACCGGCGGCGGATGGGCGCGGCCCTGACCGTCGGGGCGGCGGCTGCCCTGGCCGCACGCAGACTGGCCGGGCAGGCCCGCCGGTAGGAGCACCTCGGTCGACATGCCGGAGCACTGGGCGACCCGGTACTCCGCCACCTCCTGTGTCCGCGGGGTGAGTCCGTGGCCCACGCCCTGGGTCGGGCGGATCGTGCCGCCCGTGGGGTCCAGGGCGCCGTCGAAGAACATGTCCTCGATGCGGACGTGGTCGTGGAACCACTCGATGTGCCGGAGATCGGGGAGTGAGGCGGCCGCCGCCGCGTGGGCGTGCGGGGCGCAGTGCGCGGAGACCTCCAGGCCGTGGGCGTGCGCCAGGGCGGCCGCACGCAGGAACTCGGTCAGGCCGCCGGTGGGGGTCCCCCCACGCCTTTAGGGCAGTGGGCAGGGTCGCGTCGATCTGGAGGCAGTCGACCGCCCCGGCCGTGATCATCCGGGCGAAGTAGGGCAGGTCGAAGCCGTACTCCCCGGCCGTCACGTCACTCACACCGCGTCCCGGACCAGCCTCTGGCCCGTCAGGTCGTCCGAGGACACCGGCTCCTCGAACCAGCCCACGCCGTGTTCGGCGAGGGCGTGGCCGGCGCGCACGGCCTGCTTGCGGGTGTAGGCGCCGTTGGCGTCGAGGTACAACTCCGCGTCGGGGCCGATGACCTGGCGTGCCGCCCGGACGCGGTGCAGGTCGCGGGCCACCTCGCGGCCCCACCTCTCACCGATCTTGATCTTCACGCGCGGGATGTGCTGCCCGTGCACCCAGCCGTTCAGCTGCGCGGCCAGGTGCGTGTCGTGGTAGGTCGTGAAGCCTCGCTGCCGTACACCGGCACCCGCTTGTGCCGCACCCCCAGCAGCCGGGCCAGGGGGGAGTTCCAGCAGCCGGGCCTTGAGGTCCCACCGGGCGATGTCCAGGGCCGAGACCGCGCAGGACGCGATGCCCGGGCGGCCCGCGTTGCGCACCGACCGGCACATCGCGTCGTGCACCGCCGGGATGTCCAGGGCGCTCATGCCCTCGACCAGCGGGGCGAGTTCGGCGGTGAGGAAGTCACCGACCGCCGCCTGGCCGTACGTCCAGCCCGTGCCGGTCGCGTCACCCGCCGTCACCTCGCAGACCACCACGGTCGTCGAGCCCAGGACAGCGTGCCGTCCGCCTCGGGAGCGTCCGTCGGCACCGTGTACACGGACACGGCGGGACGGTGGAGTTCCATCGGATCGCCCGGCTTCCCTCAGACGGCCTGCTGGAGCTGCGGCAGCACCTTCGTGCGGTAGAAGTCGAAGAAACCGCGCAGGTCCGGGCCGATCTGGTTGACGTAGACCCGGTCGAAGCCCGCGTCGGCGAACTGCTTCAGCTCGGCCACGTGCTCGTCCACGTCGTCGCCGCACACCCGGTTCTCCCGCACCATGTCCTCGGTGACCAGCTGCTGCGCCTGCTCGAAGTGCTTCGGGGACGGCAGCACCTGGCCCAGCTCGCCGGGCAGCTGCTCGTTCGCCCAGAGCCGGTGGACGGTCTTCACCGCCGCGTCCTTGTCGGTGTCGTAGCAGACCTTGGTGCCGCCGCTGACGAGTTTTCCGCCGCCCCCGCCCTTGCGGTACTGCTCCACCATCGCCGCGTCCGGCTGGATGGTGATGTAGCCGTCGCCGACGCGGGAGGCGAGCTGCGTGGCCGCCGGACCGAAGCCGGAGATGTCGATCGGGATCGGCTCGTCCGGGACCGTGTACAGGCGGGCGTTCTCCACCGTGTAGTGCGGGCCGTGGTGGTTGACCTCCTCGCCCGTGAACAGTCGGCGCATCACCTGGATGGCCTCCTCCAGCATGTCCAGACGGACGTGGGCCGGCGGCCAGTGGTCGCCCAGGATGTGCTCGTTGAGGGCCTCGCCGGAGCCGACACCCAGCCGGAAGCGGTTCTCCGTCATCACCGCGCTGGTCGCCGCGGCCTGCGCCACCACCGCCGGGTGCATCCGCACGGTCGGGCAGGTCACCGCCGTCTCCACCGGCAGGGACACCGCCTCGGACAGCGCGCCGATCACCGACCACACGAACGGGCTCTGGCCCTGCGCGTCGTTCCACGGGTGGTAGTGGTCCGAGATCCACAGCGCCTGGAATCCGGCCTGCTCGGCCATCCGGGCCTGCTCGATCAGCTCGGCGGGGCCGTACTGCTCGCACGACAGGAAGTAGCCGTACTCGGTCATGGGGGAGTGCCTCCGCGACGTCGGCGGTCCGTATCCCGCACCGGGTACCCGGGCGCGGGTCCGGAAACCGGCGGCGTTCGCGCGACAGGACCCGGGCGGACGTTTGGGTGCCCTGGCCAGGGGGACGCGGAAGGCTCCCGAGCCACGCGACAGCGCCGGAGGCGAGCGAACCGTGAGTCGACCCCGCATCGTGATCGTCGGTGCCGGTTTCGCCGGGTACCGCACGGCCCGCACCTTGTCCCGGGAGACCCGGGGCCGGGCGCACATCACCCTGCTGAACCCCACCGACTATTTCCTCTACCTGCCCTTGCTGCCCCAGGTCGCGGCCGGTGTCCTGGAGCCGCGCCGGGTCACGGTCTCCCTCTCGGACACGCTGCCGAACGTACGGCTCGTGCTGGGCGAGGCCGACCGGATCGACCTCGACGGACGGACCCTGCACTACACCGGGCCCGAGGGCGACGAGGGCACGCTCGCCTACGACCGGCTGGTGCTCGCCGCCGGCAGCGTCAACAAGCTGCTGCCGATCCCCGGCGTCGCCGAGTACGCGCACGGCTTCCGGGGGCTGCCGGAGGCGCTGTACCTGCGCGACCACGTGACCCGGCAGGTGGAGCTGGCGGCCGCCGCCGACGATCCCAAGACGTGTGCCGCCCGGTGCACCTTCGTCGTGGTCGGCGCCGGATACACCGGCACGGAGGTCGCCGCGCACGGGCAGATGTTCACCGACGCGCAGGTCCGCAAGCACCCGCTGCGGCAGGGCATGCGGCCCCGCTGGATGCTGCTGGACGTGGCGCCCCGGGTGCTGCCCGAGATGGACGAGAAGCTGTCCGCCACCGCCGACCGAGTGCTGCGGCAGCGGGGCGTGGACGTACGGATGGGCACCTCCGTGAAGGAGGCCACGCCCGACGGGGTCGTGCTGACCGACGGCGAGTTCGTCGAGACCCGGACGCTGGTGTGGTGCGTGGGCGTACGGCCCGACCCGCTGGTCGAGTCCCTCGGGCTGCCCATGGAGAAGGGACGGCTGCTCGTCGACCCGCACCTGCAGGTGCCAGGCCGGCCCGAGCTGTTCGCCTGCGGAGACGTGGCCGCGGTGCCGGATCTGGACAAGCCGGGCAGCTACACGCCGATGACCGCGCAGCACGCCTGGCGGCACGGCAAGGTCGCGGCGCAGAACGTCGCCGCCTCGCTCGGCCTCGGTGGCGAGCGCAAGCCCTACCGCCACCGCGACCTGGGCTTCGTCGTCGACCTGGGCGGCGCGAAGGCCGCCGCCAATCCGCTCGGCGTGCCCCTGTCCGGGGTGCCGGCGGGTGCGGTGACGCGGGGCTACCACCTCGCCGCGATGCCCGGCAACCGTGTCCGGGTCGCCGCCGACTGGCTGCTGGACGCGGTACTGCCGCGCCAAGCCGTGCAGTTGGGGCTCGTCCGGTCCTGGTCCGTGCCGCTGGACACGTCCTCTCCGGAGCTGGCCCGGGTGCCGGGCGGGCCGGAGCGGCGGCAGGAGGCGAGCGCCCGGTCGGGGCCGGGGGCGGCGATCGCGGCCGACACGCACGACGGGGGGACCGGCGCCGGATCCTCGCGGGGCCGGGCCGGAGGAGAGCCCGCGAAGGGGCAGCCCGGATCCGGGACGACTCGGAACCAGCACCGGCCCGGATCCGGGACCGCACAGCGCCGGTCGGAAGAGGAGCTGGCCAAGGGCCGCCCCGGCGGCGAGCCGGCCAGGACCTGGCCGACCGACGAGCCCGCCAAGGGACCGGTCGGGGGCGGGTCCGCGAAGGGGCATCTGGGTGGTGAGTCGGTGGCCAAGGGGCGCTCCGACGGGGAGTCGGCCAGGAACCGGCCTGGCGGCGAGCCGGCCAGGACCTGGCCGACCGACGAGCCCGCCAAGGGACCGGTCGGGGGCGGGTCCGCGAAGGGGCATCTGGGTGGTCAGCCCGCGCAGGGGCGCTCCGGTGGGGAGCCCGCCGATCCGGCCGGGAGTCAGCCTGGCGGCGAGCCTGCCAGGAACCAGCCCGGGGGTGAGTACGCGAAGGGGCAGTCCGGTGGGGAGCAGACCAAGGACCAGCGGGGCGGCGAACCGGCCAGGATCCAGCCCGGTGGTGAGCCCGCCAGGAACCAGCCCGGGCGCGAAGCCGCCAGGAATCAGCCCGGTGGTGAGCCGGCCAAGAACCAGCCAGGCGGTGAGCCTGCCAAGAACCAGCCCGGCGGCGAACCGGCCAGGAACCAGCCCGGGGGCGAACCGGCCAGGAACCAGCCCGGGGGTGAGTACGCGAAGGGGCAGTCCGGCGGGGAGCAGGCCAAGGACCAGCGGGGCGGCGAACCGGCCAGGATCCAGCCCGGTGGTGAGCCCGCCAGGAACCAGCCCGGGCCCACCCCCCAGCCCCCACCCGATCAGCCACCCCCCGGCCCCGACACCGCCCCCGGTCCCGTCAAGCGATCCGACGTCCCGGACGACTCCGCGAAAGGAGACTCATGAACACCGGTGAACTCACCGACCTCGGACAGCAGCTGCGCGTGGACAGTGTCCGCGCTGCCGCCGCCGCGGGCTCCGGGCACCCGACCTCCTCCATGTCCGCGGCCGACCTGATGGCCGTACTGCTCGCGCATCACTTCCGCTACGACTTCGACCGCCCGGCCCACCCCGGCAACGACCGCTTCGTCCTCTCGAAGGGCCACGCCTCCCCACTGCTGTACTCCGCGTACAAGGCGGCCGGCGCCATCGACGACGAGGAACTGCTCACCTTCCGCAAGCTGGGCAGCCGCCTGGAAGGGCACCCCACGCCGCAGCGTCTGCCGTGGGTCGAGACGGCCACCGGTTCGCTCGGGCAGGGCCTGCCGGTCGGGGTCGGCATCGCGCTGGCCGGCAAGCGACTCGACCGCACCGGCTACCGCACCTGGGTGCTGTGCGGCGACAGCGAACTGGCCGAGGGTTCCGTGTGGGAGGCCGCCGAGCACGCCGGGTACGAGCATCTCGACAACCTGACCGTCATCGTCGACGTCAACCGGCTCGGCCAGCGCGGCCCGACGCGGCACGGCCACGACCTGGACGCCTACGCCCGCCGCTTCCAGGCCTTCGACTGGCACACCATCGAGGTCGACGGGCATGACGTGGACGCGATCGACCGCGCCTACGGCGAGGCCCTGTCCACCAAGGGCCAGCCCACCGCGATCCTCGCCCGCACCCTCAAGGGCAAGGGCGTCGAAGGGGTCCAGGACCGCGAGGGCCTGCACGGCAAACCGCTCCCCGAGGCCGACGAGGCGATCGCCGAACTCGGCGGCCCGCGCGACATCCGCGTCCGGGTGCAGGAGCCGCCCGCCGCCCGCATGCTGCACTCCGTCCACACCGGGAACTTCGAACTCCCCAAGTGGGACAAGGGCGAGGAGGTCGCCACCCGCAACGCCTTCGGCGAGGCCCTCGCCGCCCTCGGCACCGGCCGCGGCGACATCGTCGCCCTGGACGGCGAGGTCGGCGACTCCACCCGCGCCGAGTTCTTCGCCAAGGAGCACCCCGACCGCTACTTCGAGTGCTACATCGCCGAGCAGCAGATGGTCGCCTCGGCCGTCGGGCTCGCGGCCCGTGGCTGGGTGCCGTACGCCGCCACCTTCGCGGCCTTCCTGACCCGGGCCTACGACTTCATCCGGATGGCGTCCGTCAGCGGCGCCGGCATCAACCTCGTCGGCTCGCACGCGGGCGTCGCCATCGGCGAGGACGGGCCCAGCCAGATGGGCCTTGAGGACCTGGCGATGATGCGGGCGGTGCACGGCTCGACCGTGCTGTACCCCTGCGACGCCAACCAGACGGCGCGGCTCGTCGGCGCGATGGCCGGTCTGGAGGGCGTCCGCTACCTGCGCACTTCGCGCGGCGAGAGCCCGGTGATCTACGGCCCGGACGAGGACTTCCCGGTCGGCGGGAGCAAGGTGCTGCGCTTCTCCGGAGAGGACCGGCTGACCCTGGTCGCGGCGGGCGTCACCGTGCACGAGGCGCTGGCCGCCGCCGACGCCCTCGCCGAGCAGGGCATCCGGGCCCGGGTGATCGACCTGTACTCGGTGAAGCCCGTCGACCGGGCCACCCTGCGCAAGGCCGCCGAGGAGACCGGCTGCCTGGTGACCGTGGAGGACCACCACCAGGAGGGCGGTCTCGGCGACGCGGTCCTGGAGGCGTTCGCCGACGGACGCCCCGTACCGCGCCTGGTACGGCTCGCCGTGCGGAGCATGCCCGGCTCGGCCTCCCCGGACGAGCAGCTGCACGCCGCGGGCATCGACGCCGAGTCGATCGCGGCGGCCGGGCGGCTGCTGGTGGAGGAGGCGGTCGTGCCGTGAGCGGCGGCGACGGCACGCGCAGGGTGCGGGCCGGCCGCCGCACCGTGGAGATCCACCGACCGGACAAGGTGCTCTTCCCCGGCGGCGGGGACGCCAAGGAGTACACCAAGGGCGACCTGGTGGACTACCACCGGGCCGTCGCGCCCTTCATGCTGCCGCACCTGCGCGGCCGTCCGCTGATGCTGGAGCGGCATCCGGACGGGCTGGACGGGCCCACGTTCATGCAGAAGAACACCCCGGACCACTACCCGGAGTGGATCACCCGCGCCGAGGTGGCCAAGGAGGGCGGCACCGTCCGCCACGTCGTCTGCGACGACACCGCCACCCTCCTCTACCTGGCCGACCAGGCGAGCATCACGCTGCACCGCTGGCTCTCCCGCGCCGACAGCGTCGACCACCCCGACCGGCTGGTCTTCGACCTCGACCCGGCCGGGGACGACTTCGACGCCGTGCGCGAGGCCGCCCGGCTGCTGGGGGAGCTGCTGGACGAGCTGGAGCTGCCCTCGGCGCTGATGACCACCGGATCGCGCGGGCTGCACGTGAACGTGCCGCTGAACGGCCGGCACGACTTCGACGAGGTGCGCTCCTTCGCCCGGGACGTCGCCGACACCCTCGCCGACGCCCACCCCGACCGGCTCACCACCGCCGCCCGCAAGAAGGACCGCGGGCAGCGGCTCTACCTCGACATCCAGCGCAACGCCTACGCGCAGACCGCCGTCGCGCCGTACACCGTCCGGCCCCGGCCGGGCGCGCCCGTGGCCACCCCCATCACCTGGGACCAGCTGGACGACCCCGAGCTGCACGCCCGCCGCTGGACCATCGCCGACGCCGTGGAGCAGGCCCGCACCAACCCCTGGTCGGGTCTGCTGAACCGCGGCCGGGCGCTGGGTCCGGCCCGGCGGCGGCTGAACGCCCTGCGCGGCTGAGCCACCGCCCGTGGCCGCCGGCGGGTGGCAGATGCATGCGCCCGTAGAGGTTTGGCGAACACTCTTGCGGCCACACGGAGGGGGAGGTGGCCATGTCGAACACAAAAAACACGCAAGAGTCACAGGGTTCACAGGAGCCCCAAACCTCTCAAAACTCACGTAAGCCTACTGACAACGCGGCCGACGACCGGCCGAGCCCCATGGAGGTGCTGCGCCAGGCGCGCGGTCAGCTCGCGGAGCTCACCGGCATGACCGCCGAGTCCGTGTCGTCCTTCGAGCAGACCGAGCAGGGCTGGGCGCTGGAGGTCGAGGTCCTCGAACTCGAGCGCGTGCCCGACACGATGAGCCTGATGGCGAGCTACCAGGTGGAGCTCGACGCCCAGGGGCAGCTCACGGGATATCGCCGCGTCCGCCGCTACGAGCGGGGGCGGTCCGACCCGCGAAGGACCGGCGGTCGCTAGACCGCCCGACCGGACCCGCACCCACAGACAAGGAGGGACATCCGGCATGACAGTCGTACCGGCACAGCAGACCGGCGGCGGAGGCGGCAGCAGCGGTCTCTACGACGTGCTTGAACTTGTTCTGGACAGGGGGCTCGTCATCGACGCATTCGTGCGAGTCTCCCTGGTCGGCATCGAGATCCTCAAGATCGACGTTCGCGTCGTCGTCGCCAGCGTCGACACCTATCTGCGCTTCGCCGAGGCGTGCAACCGGCTCGACCTCGAGGCCGGGCCGCGCAAGGACCCGGGCCTGCCCGACCTGGTCGGTGAGATGACCGAGTCCGGCGCGCGCGGCAAGTCCAAGGGGGCGCTGTCCGGCGCCGCCGAAACCATCTCCGACGCCTTCAAGCAGGCGCGTTCCGAAGGCTCCGAGCAGGAGACCGAGTCCCGTCCGCGAGCCCGTAAGAGCACGTCCGCCCGCCGGAAGGAGGAGCAGGAGTGAGCACCTACGTCTACGGCATCGCGGCGAGCTCGCACCCCGGGCTCCCCGAGGGCATGGGCGGTGTCGGCGACCCGCCACGCCCGGTGCGCATCCTGCGCGAGGGCGACCTGGCGGCCGTCGTCAGCGAGGCGCCCGAAGGGCTGCGGCCCAAGCGCAAGGACCTGCTCGCCCACCAGAACGTGCTCAGCGAGGCGGGCGCGGCCGGGTGTGTGCTGCCCATGCGGTTCGGCAGCGTCGCCCCGGACGACAACTCGATCACCGCGGTCCTCGCCGAGCGTGCCGAGCACTACAAGGAGCGCCTGCGGGCCCTGGACGGCCGGGTCGAGTACAACGTCAAGGCCAACCACGTCGAAGAGGCCGTACTGCACCAGGTGATGGCCGAGAACCCGGAGATCCGCGGTCTCGCCGAGGCCAACCGCCAGGCCGGCGGCGGCAGTTACGACGACAAGATCCGGCTGGGCGAGATGGTCGCGGCCGCGGTCAAGGCCCGGGAGGGCGAGGACGCCGCCGCACTCCAGCGGTTCCTGGAACCCTCCGCCGATGCCGTCAGTGTGGGCCCCGAGTCCACCGGCTGGCTGGCCAACGTGTCGTTCCTGGTGGACCGGAAGTCCGCCGAGAACTTCCTGGCGGCCGTGGAGGAGGCCCGCAAGGAGCTGCCGCACCTGGAGGTGCGGATCAACGGACCGCTGCCCCCGTACAGCTTCGTCGAGCCCGGCCCGGCAGAGTCGGCGGACGTCATGGCGAGCGGCACGGACACCGGAGCGGGGTGACGACGTGGGCCTGATCTCGGAGGTGCTGCTGCTGCCGTTCGCACCGGTGCGCGGCAGCGCCTGGGCCATCAGACAGGTAGTCCAGGAGGCCGAGCGGATCTACTACGACCCCGCCACGATCCGGGCCGAACTGGGCCGTCTCGAGGAGCAGTTGGAGGCCGGAGAGATCACGGAGGAGGAGTTCGACCGCCTCGAGGACGAACTCCTCGACCGGTTGGAGATCGCTTCGCGCGGGAGCGCGGGAACGGGCAACGGGACGACACAATGAACCGAGTGGGACTGGGTCTCGCCGTGGGGGCCGGATACCTCCTGGGACGGACCAAGAAACTGAAGATGGCGGTGGCCGTCGGCGGCCTGGTGGCCGGGAAGAAGATGAACCTGAGCCCGCGCATGGTCGCGGACCTGGTCCAGCAGCAGCTGCGGAACAACCCGCAGTTCAAGGAGATCGGCGACCAGCTGCGGCAGGACCTGCGCGGCGTCGGCAAGGCGGCCTCCGGTGCCATGGTCGAGCGGCAGCTCGACGCCTTCGCCGACCGGCTGCACGGCCGGACGGCCCAGGTGCGCGACCAGCTGTCGGGCGTGGTTCCCGGAGGGCCTGAGGGCGAGGCCGAGGACGAGGAGCCCGAGGCCGAGGAGCGCGAGGCCGAGGAGCCTGAGGACGAGGAGCCCGAGGCCGAGGCCGAGGACTCCGGGTCGGAGGACGACGAGGAGTCGGAGCCGGCGAAGGCGGCGAAGAAGGCCCCGGCCAAGAAGGCGCCCGGGAAGACGGCGCGCAAGGCCCCGGCGAAGAAGGCCCCCGCCAAGAAGACCGCGGGCAAGAAGACGGCGGCGAAGAAGACCACGGCCGGGAACAGGGGCGGCAGCTCCCGGAACCGGCTGCCGAAGGGAGGCGGTGAGGGATGAGCGACACCCTCGGGTCCGCGACCTCCGCCGCGAACGGAGCGAAGAAGAACCCGCTCACCGACGTGGCCCACAGCGAGGCCGCCGACCGGCTGAAGGCCGAGTTGCAGGAGTACGTCACCGCGCAGGCCACCCGCATGCTGACCGGCGTGGGCCGCAAGCTCGGCGAGACCACCAACAGACTGAACGACATCGCCGAGGGCAACAGCCCCGGCTTCGCCAAGCTCGCCCTCGACGGCGGCCGCAAGCTCGCCGAGGGCAAGGGACCGGTGCGCGCCGCGCTGGAGACCGGCGGGTCGACCATCAAGGAAAAGGTCACAGGCGCTTTCAAGAGCCTGGGCGGCGGCAAGGGCAAACGCAAGCGCTCGGCCGGCAAGAAGCCCACCGTCATCATCGAGCACATCGATGTCGGCGTGCCGCTGCGCACGGCCTACGACCAGTGGACCCAGTACCAGGACTTCAGCACCTTCGCGAAAGGCGTCAAGGCCGCGAACAAGGCCGACGACACCCACTCCGACTGGCAGTTGAAGGTCTTCTGGTCCAACCGCAGCTGGAAGGCGCAGACGACGGAGCAGGTGCCCGACGACCGCATCGCCTGGACGTCGGAAGGCGCCAAGGGCACGACGAAGGGCGTGGTCTCCTTCCACCGCCTCGCCGACAACCTCACCAGGGTCCTGCTGGTCATCGAGTACTACCCCACGGGGCTCTTCGAGAAGACCGGCAACATCTGGCGCGCCCAGGGCCGCCGGGCCCGGCTCGACCTGAAGAACTTCGCCCGCTTCATCACGATCAAGGGCGAGACGGAGGACAGCTGGCGCGGCGAGATCCGCGACGGCGAGGTCGTCCGCAGCCACGAGGACGCGCTCGCCGAGGAGGAGTCCGAGGAGGAGCGCCCCGAGGGCGAGGAAGCCGAGGGCGAGGAACCCGAGGACGAGTACGCCGAGGACGAGGAAGAGGAAGGCGAGGCGGAACCCGAGGGCGAGTACGAGGACGAAGCCGAGTCCGAGTACGACGAGGAAGAGCCCGAGGAAGAAGCCGAGGAGGAGCCTGAAGGCGAGTACGAGGAGGCCGACGAGGACGAGGACGAGTACGCCGAAGGCGGGAGCCGTCGATGACAACGCCCAGCAGGATGCCCGAACCCTACGGCCACGGAAGCGGCGCCAACCTCGCCGACATCCTGGAACGGGTGCTCGACAAGGGCATCGTCATCGCGGGCGACATCCGCATCAACCTGCTCGACATCGAACTCCTCACCATCAAGCTGCGTTTGATCGTCGCCTCCGTGGACAAGGCGAAGGAGATGGGCATCGACTGGTGGGAGACCGACCCGGCACTGAGCTCGCGGGCCCGCCGTGACGAACTGACCCGTGAGAACGCCGAGTTGCGCGAGAGGCTGGCCCGGCTGGAGGAACTGGAGCCCGGCCGAGCGCAGAAGAAGGAGGCACCGTGACCGGACTGCGGTACGTCTACGCCGTCTGCCGCCCCTTCGGTACGCCGCTCCAGTCCCAGCTGTCGGGTGTGGCGGGTGATCCGCCCAGAGCGCTCACCCACCACGGCCTCGTGGCCGTGGTCAGCCACGTACCGGAGCGGGACTTCGCGGAGGAACCGCTCCGCGCCCATCTGGAGGACCTGGACTGGCTCACCGCGACCGCCCGCGCCCACCAGGGCGTGATCGACGCGCTGACCACCGTCACGACCCCGCTGCCGCTGCGGCTGGGCACCGTTTTCCGGGACGACAGCGGCGTACGGACCATGATCGAGGCCCGCGAAGAGGACTTCCGGCGCACCCTCGACCGGCTGGAGGGCCGGGTCGAGTGGGGCGTGAAGGTGTACGCCGAGTCCGAGCCGCAGGAGAGCGCCCGGCCCGCGCAGAAAGCCACGTCGGGCCGCGACTACCTGCGGCAGCGGCGTATGCAGACGCGGTCGCACGAGGAGATGTGGCAGAAGGCGGAAAGCTTTTCCACCCGACTGCACGAAAAGCTTTCCGCATTCGCGGAGGATTCCCGGCTGCATCCCCCGCAGAATCCCGCGCTTTCCGAAGCGACCGGGCGGAACGTACTGAACGCCGCCTATCTCGTGCCGCGCTCGCATTCCGAGGAATTCGTGGAAATGGTCGACCGCACGAAGGGCGAGCTGCCCGGAATGCGTGTCGAACTCACCGGCCCCTGGGCGGCCTATTCGTTCGCCGGGGAGGCCACATGACCGACGGGGAGAAGCCGTGACCGTAGTGGAACGCCGTGAGGTCGCCCTCGTGGACCTGCTCGACCGGCTGCTCGCCGGCGGCGTCGTGATCACGGGGGACATCACGCTGCGCATCGCCGACGTCGACCTCGTCCGTATCGACCTCAACGCGCTCATCAGCTCGGTGAACGCCCAGGTGCCCTCCCCGTTCGAGGAGTTGCTGTGACGTCGTCCGACCAGCCCGAGCAGGACCCGCGGCCGCGTCGCAACCGGCTGGACCTCGAACCCGACACCGTCGAGCGTGACCTGGTCAAACTCGTGCTCACGGTGGTGGAGTTGCTGCGCCAGCTCATGGAGCGCCAGGCGCTGCGCCGCTTCGACGTGGGGGACCTGAGCGAGGACCAGGAGGAGCGGATCGGCCTCACGCTGATGCTGCTGGAGGAGCGGATGGCGGAACTGCGCGACCGCTACGGACTGCGGCCCGAGGACCTCAATCTGGACCTCGGGCCGCTCGGACCGCTGCTGCCCCGCGACGGGGGCTAATTCACCACCTGTACCAACGGCCCCTGCCTCCAGCCGCCGACGTACCACGGACGAAGAATCCCAGCAGCCACAGAACGAGAACCGCGAGCGCGATCCACCAGAGAACCTTCACTGCAAATCCGGCGCCGAACAGAACCAACGCCAGAAGCAGCACCAGCAGGATGGGAACCATAATTCGAACCTCCTGCTTTTAGGGTGTCCCCGAATCGGCGTTTCAGGCGCCCTTCCGGCAGAGAATTTCTCCGTGCAGGACGCTGAACCAGCCGTCCTCCCTTTGCCCCCACTCCCGCCAGGCGTCGGCCACGGCCCGCAGCTCCGCCTCGCTCGCGTGCCCGCCCTGCCGGGCCCGGTCCGCGTACGCCGACGCCAGCGTCCGGTCGGCCCACAGACCGCTCCACCAGGTCCGCTCCTCCCGCGTGGCGAACGTCCAGGTGCCGGAGGTCGCCGTGACGTCCGTGAACCCGGCGCGCAGCGCCCACGCCTTCAGCCGGCGCCCGGCGTCCGGCTCGCCGCCGTTGGCCCGGGCGACCCGGCGGTAGAGGTCCAGCCAGTCGTCGAGCCCTCCGGACGCCGGGAACCAGGTCATGGCCTCGTAGTCGGCGTCCCGCACGGCGACCAGTCCGCCGGGCTTCAGTACCCGCCTCATCTCGCGCAGGGCCCCCACCGGATCGCCCACGTGCTGCAGGACCTGGTGGGCGTGCACCACGCAGAACGTGGCGTCCGGGTAGTCCAGGGCGTGCACGTCGGCGACCGCGAAGTCGACGTTGGCGAGCCCCCGCCCGGCAGCCGTGGCACGCGCCCGCTCCAGGATCTCCGGCTCCCGGTCGACGCCGGTGACATGGCCGTCGGGCACGAGACCGGCCAGGTCGGCGGTGATGGTGCCCGGGCCGCACCCGACGTCCAGGATCTTCATGTGGGGGTGGAGCGACGGCACCAGATACGCGGCCGAGTTGGCGGCGGTCCGCCAGGTGTGCGAACGGAGCACCGACTCGTGGTGCCCGTGCGTGTAGACGGCGGTCTCCCGTGGTTCCGGCATGGCGGATCCCACCCCTTCGTGTCGGGTCGGCATGGGATCACCGTACGCAGTGCGGCCGCATATTGAGACCGCATTCCCGCTATATGGACTGACGCCGCGTCAGCCCGTGCCGGTCGGGATCGGCCGGTAGACGGTCAGCGCCTCGGGCAGCTTCTCCAGGGTCACGCGGCCCTCCACCTCGGTGACTTCGCCGTCGTAGGCGAGGAGCGTGCCGGCCGCCACGTGATCCAGATGCAGCCGTCCCACCTGGACGGCGGCGTGGGCGGGGGAGCGGGTCAGCGGTCCCGCGAGGGCGGCGGCGAGCAGCCGGACCGCCGGCCGGCGACCGCCGTGCACGACCCGCACGTCGAGCTGCCCGTCCGCCAGGTCCCTCCGGCGCCCGGGCGCCAGCCCCATGCGGTGATAGGTGCCGTTCCCGGCGAACAGCAGCCACAACGGATGCGTACCGCCCCGGACCTCGGCCTCCAGCGGGTGCCGGTCGGCCCGCAGCACGCGCACGGCCGCGACCACGCCGGCGGGCCAGCCGCCGATCCGGTGCGACCAGCGCTCCCGCTCGCGCACGAGCTCCGGATAGACGCCGACACTGCACGTGTTGAGGAAGACGCCGTGCTTCCCGCCGCAGGAGTACCGGCCCACGTCCACGCGCACGGCGTCGCCCGCACGCAGCGCGCGGGCGAGATCGCGTACGTCCTCGATGCCCAGGTCGTAGGCGAAGTGGTTCAGGGTCCCGCCCGGCAGCACGGCGAGGGGCAGGCGGGCCCTGAGCGCCACACGGGCGGCGGCGTTCACGGTGCCGTCGCCGCCGCACACGCCGAGGACCCGGGCACGGGTGGCCGCCTTCTCCAACTCGGCGGGCACGTCCGCCGGTTCGCACTCGACGACCTCGGCCCGGGGGAGGGCGTCCCGCAGGGCACGGACCCGCTCGGCGCTCCCCGCGCCGGTGTTCGCCACCAGCACGAGTCCCTCGCCGTCCGGCAGCGCCGGGACCTCGGCGCGAGGCCGGGCCGGCGGGGCGGCCTGGCCCCGCGTCGGCACCAGGGCCCGTACGGCGAACGCCGCACCCACGCCCAGGGCGGCGCCCGCCAGGACGTCACCCGGGACGTGCGGGCCGCTGCCGGCGCGGGCGAGGGCGATGGACGCGGCCACCGGGACGACGACCGTGCCCCAGGCGGGGGACTCCAGGGCGACACCGGTCGCGAAGGCGGCGGCCGATGCGGCGTCCCCGGAGGGGAACGCGGTGGCGGCCCGACGCCGCTTCAGCTGCCACACCGTGGGGACAGTGCGCTTGCCGAGCGCGCTGACGGTGAGGGAGGCGAGGCCGAGCGAGGCCAGGCCGCGGGTCGCCGCGCGGCGGGCGCGGGGGGTGCGGGTCGCCGCGAGGGCGGCGGCGGCAGCGCACCACAGGGCGCCGTGGTTCGTGCTGCGGCTCAGGCGGGGCGGGACGGCGGGCGTCATGGGGTGCGGGTACCCGGAGGGGGGTGGACACACCGGCCCTCCCCGGGCAGGCTCATGGCTGATCATCATGACCGAAGAGGGGGAACCGAATGAGCGGGCGAGTGACGGCGGTCAGCAGCAACGGGGAGTACTCGTTCACCAAGCCGAACCGGGACAGCATCAGGCTGCTCGCCGGGCTGGGTGTGGAGGGGGACGTGCACGCCGGTGTGACGGTCAAGCACCGGTCGCGCATCGCGCAGGATCCGACCCAGCCGAACCTGCGCCAGGTGCACCTCATGCACGAGGAACTCTTCGAGGAGGTCGGTGAGGAGGGATTCAAGGTGGCGCCCGGCGAACTCGGCGAGAACATCACCACACGGGGCATCGATCTGCTCGGTCTGCCGGCCGGCACGCTGCTGCGCATCGGCGACACCGCGGTGCTGGAGGTGACAGGCCTGCGCAATCCCTGCCTGCAGATCGACCTCTTCCAGGAAGGGCTGCTGAAGCGGGTCGTGGGGCGCGACGAGGCGGGGAACGTCGTGCGCAAGGCCGGGATCATGAGCGTCGTGCGGGAAGGCGGCGTGGTGCGTCCCGGCGACGCGATCGCGGTCGAACTCCCCGCGGGGCCGCACCGGCCTCTGGAGCGGGTCTGAGCCGTTGCCTTGCCTTCCCGGTGGTCGGCGTTGTCGCCGAGGCCGGGTGGGTCGGCAGCCCGGCGGAGCGGGGGGCCGCTGCGTCCACCCGTGCCGCCCTTAGCGGCACGTTTGCCCGCAGCTGAGCGCGCCCGCACCGCGGGGGGTGTCCGCCCGCAGCGGTTGGCGCGTCGACGCCAGTCAGTCGGTAGGCGCCCCGTCGCGCCGTTCCGAGAACGGACACCCCCGGCGCGGCCCCGACCCACCCGCACCGCGCAGGCGCAGACGCGCACCCCCGCCGGAAATGCGTTTGCCCAGCGCGCCGGTCGCCGCGCAAAATCGCGACCATGGGTCACCTCGAAGCAGCGCATCTGGAGTACTACCTGCCCGACGGAAGGGCGCTGCTGGGTGACGTCTCGTTCCGGGTGGGGGAGGGGGCGGTCGTCGCCCTCGTGGGGCCCAACGGGGCCGGGAAGACGACTCTGCTCCGCATGCTCGCCGGTGAGCTCAAGCCGCACGGCGGAACCGTCACCGTGGGCGGCGGACTCGGTGTGATGCGGCAGTTCGTCGGATCCGTACGCGACGAGAGCACCGTGCGGGACCTGCTCGTGTCCGTCGCCACGCCCCGCATCCGCGAGGCGGCCCACGCCGTGGACACCGCCGAGCACGCCCTCATGACCGTCGATGACGAGGCCGCCCAGCTGGCATACGCCCAGGCCCTCGCCGACTGGGCCGAGGCCCGCGGCTACGAGGCCGAGACGCTGTGGGACATGTGCACCACGGCCGCGCTCGGCATTCCCTACGAGAAGGCCCAGTGGCGCCAGGTCCGCACCCTCTCCGGCGGTGAGCAGAAACGGCTCGTCCTGGAGGCCCTCCTGCGCGGCACCGACGAGGTGCTCCTCCTCGACGAGCCCGACAACTACCTCGACGTCCCCGGCAAGCGCTGGCTTGAGGAACGGCTCGCCGAGACCCGCAAGACCGTCCTCTTCGTCTCCCACGACCGCGAACTGCTCGCCCGCGCCGCCCAGCGGATCATCTCCCTGGAACCCGGCCCCGCGGGCGCCGACGCCTGGGTGCACGGCGGTGGTTTCGGTACGTACCACGAGGCCCGCCGGCAGCGGTTCGAGCGCTTCGAGGAACTGCGCAGGCGCTGGGACGAGAAACACGCCCAGCTGAAGAAGCTGGTGCTGACGCTGCGTCAAGCCGCCGCCGTCAGCCATGAGATGGCTTCCCGCTACGCCGCCGCCCAGACCCGGCTGCGCAAGTTCGAGGAGGCCGGGCCGCCGCCCGAGCCGCCGCGCGAGCAGGACATCAGGATGCGGCTCAAGGGCGGCCGCACCGGCGTCCGGGCCGTCACCTGCGAAGGACTCGAACTCACCGGCCTGATGAAGCCCTTCGACCTGGAGGTCTTCTACGGCGAACGCGTCGCCGTCCTCGGCTCCAACGGCTCCGGCAAGTCCCACTTCCTGCGCCTGCTCGCCGGCGGCGACGTGGCGCACTCCGGCCTCTGGAAACTGGGAGCCCGGGTCGTCCCCGGGCACTTCGCGCAGACGCACGCGCACCCGGAGCTGGAGGGGCGCACCCTGCTCGACATCCTGTGGACGGAACACGCGCAGGACCGCGGCGCGGCGATGTCCCGGCTGCGCCGCTACGAGCTGACGAACCAGGCCGAGCAGACGTTCGACCGCCTGTCCGGCGGTCAGCAGGCCCGTTTCCAGATTCTCCTGCTGGAGCTCCAGGGGGTGACGGCTCTGCTGCTCGACGAGCCGACCGACAACCTGGACCTGGAATCCGCGGAGGCACTCCAGGAGGGCCTGGAAGCCTTCGAGGGCACGGTCCTCGCGGTCACGCACGACCGCTGGTTCGCCCGCTCCTTCGACCGCTACCTGGTCTTCGGCAGCGACGGCCGGGTCCGGGAGACCCCGGACCCGGTCTGGGACGAACGCAGGGTGGAACGGGCCCGCTAGGGGCCGGCTCGTAGGGGGCGCTGCTCCCCGCTCACTTCCAGCGGAGCAGCGCCCCGAGACCGCCGGCCGGGACCTCGCGCTCCGCGACGGCCAGTGCCGCCGCGTCCGTCGCCACGGCCGAGCGGATCAGCGCGTCGTCCGCCCGGGCCGGCCAGGAGTGCTGCTCGCCGAGGATCTTCAGGTCCGTACGCCGCACCGCGACCTGGTCCGGGTCCTCGCCGATCCACACCTCGCGGTGTGCGTCCGGCCCGTCCGGCCTGATCAGCAGCTCGTCGATGCGGCGCTCGCGCGCCGCCTCGATCAGCGCGGGCACGCCCTCCACGGCTCCGGCGCGGCCCTGGTCGTCCGGGTTCCGGGCGGCCAGGAACCGCTCCAGCTCCGCCTCGGCCCGCCGCGCCACATGCTCGGCGCGGGCCCGCTCCACGTCCTCGTCGAGGAGCCGGCTGCCGGTGCCGTGCGGCGCCTCGACGACGAGGTCGTGCAGCCGCTTGGGCAGCCGCTCGTGCACGGACCGCCGCTCACGGTCGTCGCCGACGAGGATCAGCAGGTCGGCGCGGGTCTCCTCCTGGCACACGGCGAGCGCGTCGGCGATCTCCGCGGCGTTGTGCTCCCAGGTGTTCTCCACCCGCAGCTGGAAATGCCGCTCGGACCAGTCCACGGAGCTCGTCCGGTGCACCGGCCACTGACGCCCGGTGACGCTTCCGGCGTCCTCACGGCCCAGTGCGCTGCGCAGCTCGAAGTCCGCGCCCTTGCGGTCGACGTACGCCACCACGCACACCGGGTCCTCGCCGGCCAGCTCCAGCAGGGGCGTCACACGCGGCAGCGGGGCCCATTCGGCCCAGTCGCCGCCCTGCGGGGGACGGGCCAGCGGCGGGTCGAGGACCACCTCGCCGGCGCGGGCGAACAGGGCCCGGCCGTGCGGTTCCGAAGAGTGCCGCAGGTCCTCGATCGCGCTCTGCACGGCCCGGCAGGTCGCCTCGTCCGCGCCCTGGTCGGCCAGCTGCCTGGCCATCGCCTGGGCCGTGAGCTGCCGCTCGTGGGGGGTGGCCTCCGTATGCCGGGAGGTGTCGACGTACACCGAGGCCCAAGGCCCGGGGTGTTCGTACAGTGGGTGCAGAAAGGCGAGATCCATGGCTCCCTCCCGGATGCCGCTCGGGGGTAGTGCTCAGTTGCTCCCCGGGCGGGTACCCGGACCGCATGAACGAACACGACGAGCGGGGCAACACCATGACCGGAGTGGACCCTGACCGGCTGGACGACCAGCAGCTCATGAAGGAGCTGGAGACCATCCACCGCACGCGCCACGACACGCTGCTCTACGGCTCGAACGACGCGCTGCGGGCCCACAACGAGCGCATGGCGCAGCTGGAGGGCGAGTTCCTGCGCCGCAACCCACGCCGCCCGGTGGCCGCGGGCCGCACCCGCGAAGGCGCCCGGGAACGGGGAAGCGGAGAGTCGACGACTCCCACGACCCCCGGCACCTGACCCTGCCGGACCAGCACGCAACGACGCACCCAGGCGGGCAGCGGCGCAACGCGCCCCGGACGAGCAGGCAGATCGCGCCCCGGGCCGGCACCGGCACCCCCGCGTCCCGGCCCACGTCGGCACAGCCCGACCTGGCACGCAGCGGACAAGCGGACCGCGGCACCGCCGGCGCTTACGCGCGGGTCGGCATCGACCCGCCACGACCGGGTCCGCATCCGCATGAGGCGAGCCGCTCCGCGCCGCCACCCGACCTGATCGGCACCACACGAGTGAGCCCGGCACCGCCGGCGCTTCGCGGACGGTTCCGCATCGGCCCCGTCACGACCGGGTTCTCCCGGCACAAGGCGACCGGCTCGGCGCCGCCGCCACCCGACCTGATCCGCAGCACTCAGATGTGCCCTGGCCCCGGCGACGCCTCGCGCGCGGGGCCCCACCGGCCCCGCTACGACCGGCTTCGCAACGGCATGAGGCGAGGCGAGCCCCTCCGTACCGTACCGGCGCCACCCGGCCTGGTCCGCACTGCACAAGCGCGCCCCCGCCCCGCAACGGCGCATCGCGCGGGGGGGGGTCCGCACCGGCACAACGCGACCCGGCCAAGCACCGCACAAGCGCCAGACCCGCACCGACAAGCGCGCGGCCGGCCCGCATCGGCGCATCGCGCGCGGGCCGGCATCGGCACGACCCGAGCCGCCCCTTCAACCGCCACACCACGACTCGCCCCCTGGCAGCACAAAGCAAGCCGGGCCGCGCCCCCACAAGCGCGGCCCGGCCCTGCCCCGGCCCCGGCTCAGTGCCGCACCGGTGCCCGTCCCCAGTGGCGGTGTGCCGCGATCGCGGTGCAGAGCTCGTTCAGGAACTCCTCGCTCGCCGGGCCCGGGGACGTGTCCGTCACCACGCCCTGGTCCGTGACCACGCGGTGGAACTCCGTCGACAGCCGCAGGCCCTCGGGCTCCAGGGCCGACAGGACGCCCACGCCCGAGCCGAGTGCGCCGACCGGCTTGCCGTGCCGGTAGGCGTCCCGCACGAACCGCACCGCGTCCGGGTCGGCCGCCGTCGGCGGGGTGCCGACGGGCCCGCCGGGCAGCAGCACGGCGTCGTACAGCACGGACGCCACGGTCGGCAGCGCACGGTCGACCGCGTACGTCTCGCCGTCGGAGCCGGTGATCGTCCCGTCCGTCGGGGCCAGCGCCTCGACGATCGCGCCCTCGGCGGCCAGCCGCTCCCGCACGGAGGTGATCTGCTCGGCGTCCACCCCGTCGGTGACCAGTACCGCGATCTGCCGGGTCCGGATCGAACCGTCCCCGCGCAGGGACTCCAGGCTGAGCGCGGGGGAGGCCGACTTGGACGCGGCCTCCGCAGTGGACGGCTCCGGCACCCCGACACCCCGTGCCACCCGCACCGCCAGTTCCCCGTCGACCTTGGCCAGGTGCTCGACCGTACGCGCCCGCACGGTCATCGCGCCCACCTTGCCGAGCTCGAACCGGAACGCCTCGACGATGTGCTGCTTCTCCCAGTCAGCCATGCTGTTCCAGAACAGCGCGGGCTGGCTGTAGTGGTCCTGGAAACTGGGACTGCGGCGCCGGATCTTGTGGCCGTCCACCCGTTCGGCGTAATGCGTGTACGCACTGCCCCCGGCGCCCGCATGGGCCGGGCAGCCCCCGCCGAGCGAGTTCGGGAAGTAGTTCGTGCCGGAGTGGATCGCGCTCTGGTGATAGCCGTCGCGCTGGTTGTTGCGCACCGGCGCGACCGGCCGGTTCACCGGCAGCTGCGAGAAGTTGGGCCCGCCGAGCCGGATCAGCTGGGTGTCCAGGTACGAGAAGTTCCGCGCCTGGAGCAGCGGGTCGTTGGTGAAGTCGATGCCGGGGACGACGTTCGCCGTGTGGAAGGCGACCTGCTCGGTCTCCGCGAAGAAGTTCTCCGGGTTGCGGTCCAGCACCATCCGGCCGATCGGCCGCACCGGCACCTGCTCCTCCGGGATGATCTTCGTCGGGTCGAGCAGATCGAAGTCGAACGCGAACTCGTCCTCCTCCGGCACGAGTTGCACGCCCAGCTCCCACTCGGGGTACTCGCCCGCCTCGATCGCGTCCCACAGATCACGCCGGTTGAAGTCCGGGTCGCGGCCCTGGCACTCCTGCGCCTCGTCCCACACCAGCGAGTGCACGCCGAGCCGCGGCTTCCAGTGGAACTTCACGAACGTGCCCTTGCCGTCCGCGTCGACGAACCGGAAAGTGTGCACGCCGAAGCCCTGCATCATGCGGTAGCTGCGCGGGATCGCCCGGTCCGACATCAGCCACATGATCGCGTGCAGCGTCTCGGGCTGGAGCGACACGAAGTCCCACAGGGTGTCGTGCGCGGACGCGCCCGTCGGGATGTCGTTGTGCGGCTCGGGCTTCACCGCGTGCACGAAGTCGGGGAACTTGATCCCGTCCTGGATGAAGAAGACGGGGAAGTTGTTCCCGACCAGGTCGTAGTTGCCCTCCGACGTGTAGAACTTGGTCGCGAAGCCGCGCACGTCCCGCACCGTGTCCGCCGAGCCCTTGGGGCCCTGCACGGTCGAGAACCGTACGAACACGGGCGTGCGCACGGCCGGGTCCTGGAGGAACGCCGCACAGGTGAACTCCGCGCAGGACTCGTACGGTTCGAAATAGCCGTACGCGCCCGCGCCCCGCGCGTGCACCACCCGCTCCGGGATCCGCTCGTGGTCGAAGCGGGTGAGCTTCTCCCGGAAGTGGAAGTCCTCCATCAGTGTCGGACCGCGCCCGCCCGCGGCCAGGGAGTCGTCGGTGTGGTCGACCTCGGCTCCCTGGTCGGTGGTGAGCGGCCCGCCGGCCGGATCGTCCGCCTTGAAGGCCTCGCGCTGTTCCTGTTTCCGGTCGGCGGGCGAGGCCATCAGGCGGCCTCCTCGGCGAAGACGTCGAGGAAGGCCTCGCAGAACGCCTTCAGGTCGTCCGGCTTACGGCTGGTGACCAGCTTGTTGGCGCCGTGGTCACAGACCTTCACCTGCTCGTCGACCCAGGTGCCGCCCGCGTTGCGGATGTCGGTCTGCAGGCTCGGCCACGAGGTCAGCACCCGGCCCCGTACGACGTCCGCCTCGACCAGGGTCCACGGCGCGTGGCAGATCGCGGCCACGGGCCGGCCCTGCTCGAAGAAGTCCCGGACGAACGCGACGGCCTTGGGGTCCATCCGCAGGAAGTCCGGGTTGGCCACGCCGCCCGGCAGCACCAGAGCGGCGAACGAGCCCGGGGCGGTCTCGCCCACGACTTCGTCCACGGGGAAGGTGTCCGCCTTGTCGAGGTGGTTGAACGCCTGGATCTCCCCCTGCTTCGTCGACACCAGCACGGGCTCGTGACCGGCGTCCTTCGCGGCCTGCCACGGATCGGTCAGCTCCACCTGCTCGACGCCCTCGGGTGCCACCAGAAATGCGATACGCATGATGCTCAACGTCCTTTCCCGGAGCGCGCGGCACTCCAGCGCGCCGCGTCACTCCTCGCGTTCTTCTCCTTCGTGCGGTTCCCGCGGCCCGTACGCACGCACCGCAACAACTCCTCGCCGTACGGCAGCAGCACGCACGTGCCGATCGCCGCGGCGATGCCCGCCAGATAGCCGCGTGACAGCGGCCGCCGGCGCGGCACCAGACGCCACGCGTCGGGATCCCCGCGGCCGCCGCGCAGCAGCGACGTCACCTGGTCGGCGTGCAGGCACATCAGGGAGGCCAGCGCCGCGAACGGCAGCGACTCCAGAAAGCTGTGGATGTGCTGCTCTATGGGCTTGACCTCCCGCTCGCTCTCGACGGCCGTACGGACGTCCCACAGCGCCGTCGCCTCGTGCACCGCGGCCCCGCCCAGCTGCACGCTCAGCAGCAGCGGGTTGACCTCGTAGCGCAGCGTCAGCGCGATCGGGATGCCGACCTCGGCCATCATCAGGGAGTGGATCAGGGACTCCTTCGTCCCCGCCGTCTCCTCGATACGGGTCCGCCGGTGCATCACCCAGTCGGCCACCCCGGGCACGAACCAGCTGGGCAGCAGCCCGTACAGCAGATAGCGGGTCGTGGCGTCACCGACGTCCACCGTGACGCCACTGGCACTGATCTCCTTCGCCTGGTCGATGCTCACGCACCTCCCCGGGCGTCCGGCTCGGCACGGCTGATGTCGGCGAGCGCCGACGCGGGATCCTCGGCCTCGGCCAGATCGCCGAGGCTCACCATCCCGACCGGCAGCCCGTTCTCCACCACCGGCAGGCGGCGCACCGCGTGCTCACGCATCAGCGCGGCCGCGGTCGCCACCCGCTCGTCCGGCGTCACCGTCACCGGATCCGGTGTGCACACCGACTGCGCGCTCACCGTCATCGGGTCGGCCCCGTCGGCCACCGCCCGTACCGTGATGTCACGGTCGGTGAGCACGCCGATCACGTCCTGCCCGTCGGCCACCACCACGTCGCCGATGTTCTGGGTGCGCATCAACTGCGCCGCCTCGACGAGCGAGGCGTCCGGGCGTACGGCGACCACACCCGGGGTCATCACGTCCTTCACCAACTCGGCCATCACTGAGGGCCCTCCCTCTGTTCCCCGGCCGGCGGGGGCACCGCGGGCGGGCGCGGCCCGCCCGCGGCACACCCCGTCGCGATTCCTACGCGTACTCCTCCGGTCCGGTCTCCCGGGCCCGGATCAGGGCCTGGGCCAGCTCCTGGACATTGCCGTAGCGCTCCTGGCGCGGCAGCCGCTCCAGGGCCTCGACGAGGGCGTCGGGCGCCTGGTGGCCGCGCAGTTCGCGGGCCAGGTCGCGCGCGCTCGCCGGGAACGCCCTGCGGCCCAGGATTCGGGCCAGCTCCAGGCGTACCGACTCCAGGGACGTCGGCGCACGGCTCGGCGTCACCGGCCCGCGCGCGACCTCGGGGTCGTCCTCGGCAGCCGGCTCCGGGTCGTGCCACTCCTCACTACGGGTGGGGTGCCCGGACCTGAGCAGCCCCTGGAGTTCATGCTTCATCTCGTCGTCACGATGGACGCTCAGCCGGTCGCTGCCTCGCTGCATTTCTCCCTCCAGACGGTCGGGGGTCCGCACCGCGTACCCGAACACCGCGAGCCGACACGGGTTCGCCACCCCGGATCGGTGCCCTCCGCACGGGTTTGCGCCACGGCCTGCGGGAGACCCGGATCACACCCCCCACTCATCTCTGGGGAAGGACACGCCATGGCGATGCTCGCTGTGCTGCTTCCGGTGCTCATGCTCGGAGTGGTGCTGCTGCTGGGCCGCTACGAGGAGCTGCTGCTGCCGCAGGACGGTGCCGACCGGCGCGAACCGGTCGGCGTGCCCCCGGCGGCGGCGACCGCTACTTCTTCTCGCGCCCCGGCAGGAACTCCTGCATCTTCGCCTTGAAGCCCTGCTTGACCACCGATCCGCGGTCCGAGTCACCCTTCAGGATCGACGCGGCGGTCGCCTCCATCTGCTCCCAGGTGGCGTGCGGCGGGATCGGTGGGACAGCCGGATCGGTCAGGAACTCGACCACCGCGGGACCGTCCGCCTCCAGCGCGGCTCGCCAGCCCGCCTCGACGTCCTCGGGCTTCTCCACCCGGATGCCGGTCAGCCCCAGGGAACGCGCGAACGCGGCGTACTGCACGTCCGGGAGCTGTTGCGACGGCAGGAACTGCGGCGCGCCCTCCATGGCCCGCATCTCCCACGTGACCTGATTCAGATCCTGGTTGTTCCACACGGCGATCACCAGCCGCGGGTCCTCCCACTGGTGGCGGTACTTCGCCGCCGTGATCAGCTCCGCCATCCCGTTCATCTGCATCGCCCCGTCGCCCACCAGCGCGATCGCGGGCCGGTCCGGGTGCGCGAACTTCGCGCCGATCACGTACGGCACCCCGCAGCCCATCGTCGCCAGGGTGCCGGAGAGCGAGCCCCGCATGCCCGGCCGCATGGTCAGGTGCCGCGCGTACCAGTTCGCCGCCGAACCCGAGTCGGAGGCGATGATCGCGTTGTCCGGCAGCAGCGGGTCCAGCGAGCGGGCCACGTACTCCGGGTTGATCGGGTCGGCGTCGAGTCCCGCGCGGCGCTCCATGACCTCACGCCAGCGCGTCACGTTGGCGCACACCGTGTCGTACCACTCGCGCCCGCGGCCCTCCTCGATCAGCGGGATCAGCCGCTCCAGCGTGGCCTTCGCGTCGCCGACCAGGTTCACCTCGTACGGGTAGCGCATCCCGACCATGTGCGGATCGATGTCGATCTGCACACCCCGCGCCTTGCCGAACTCCGGCATGAACTGGGTGTACGGGAACGACGACCCGATGGTCAGCAGCGTGTCGCAGTCCCGCATCAGCTCGTACGACGGACGCGTGCCCAGCAGGCCGATCGAGCCGGTGACGTACGGCAGTTCGTCGCTGAGGACATCCTTGCCGAGCAGCGCCTTGGCGACACCCGCGCCGAGCAGCTCGGCGATCGACTCCACCTCGGCCCGCGCCCCGGCCGCGCCCTGGCCGACCAGGATCGCCACCTTGTCGCCGGAGTTGAGGATCTCGGCGGCCCGCCGCACCGAGTCGTCGGACGGCACGGCCGTCCACGAACTGCGGTCCAGGCTGGAGGGAACCATCTTGAACTCGTGCGTCGGCGGCGAGTAGTCGAGCTCCTGCACATCGCCGGGAATGATGATCGCGGTCGGGCAGCGGCGCGCGTACGCGGTGCGGATCGCCCGGTCCAGCACGTTCGGCAGCTGCTCCGGCACGGTCACCGTCTCCACGAAATCGGAGGCGACGTCCTTGTACAGCGTGTGCAGATCCACTTCCTGCTGGTAGGAGCCGCCCATCGCGGAGCGGTGCGTCTGGCCGACGATCGCCAGCACCGGAACATGGTCCAGTTTGGCGTCGTACAGGCCGTTCAGGAGATGGATCGCGCCCGGCCCGGACGTCGCCGTGCACACCCCGAGACGGCCGCTGAACTTGGCGTACCCGACCGCCTGGAACGCCGACATCTCCTCGTGCCGCGACTGCACGAAACGGGGCTCGTTCTCGGCCCGGCCCCATGCGGCGAGCAGGCCGTTGATGCCGTCGCCCGGATAACCGAAGACCTGCTCGACCCCCCACTCGCGCAACCGCTCAAGGACGTGGTCGGAGACCTTGGTGCTCATGTACGACCTCCCGGACGTATGGGGACAGAGCCAGCTGTACGAGTCACCCTGCGCAACGGCGGAAAACCTCACCGGGTTTGCGGGCGGGGGCCGGGGGCAGGCGCACCTCAGTGCTTCGGACAGGAGGCACGTCCGTGGGAGCGGCGAATCGCGCCGCCACCGGCGCTCCTGGTCCGCACCCAGTCGACGCGCTCCCACGGTGACCGTCCAACCCAGAGCACCTGCAAGGGAATTGCGACGCATCATGCCGATCCACACCAGCGCGAAGCAGCACCCCCACGACGACGCCCCCGACACCGCCGACGCCTTCCGCAGGCTCGCCACACTCCCCGACGGACCCGAGCGCGACGCGCTCCGCGACGAGATCGTCGAGGCCTGGCTGCCCATGGCCGACCGCCTCGCCGGACGCTTCCGCAGCCGCGGCGAGAGCTTCGAGGACCTGCGCCAGGTCGCGGCCCTCGGCCTGGTCAAGGCCGTCGACCGGTACGACCCCGAGCTCGGCAACGCCTTCGAGAGCTACGCCGTGCCCACCATCACCGGCGAGATCAAGCGGCACTTCCGGGACCATATGTGGACCCTGCACGTACCTCGCCGCGTCCAGGACCTGCGCAATCGCGTCCGGTTCGCCTCCCAGGACCTGTCCCAGACCATCTCCGGCCGGCGGCCCACCGTGGCGGAGATCGCCGAGCACGCGAAGCTGAGCGAGGAGGACGTCAAGACCGGCCTGGAGGCGCTGGAGAGCTTCACCGCCCTGTCCCTGGACGCGGAGCTGCCCGGCAGCGAGGACGGGTACTCGTTGAGCGACGCGCTCGGGTCGCCGGATCCGGCGCTGGACACGGTCGTGGACCGTGAAGCGGTGAAGTCGCGGCTGGCGGCGCTGCCGGAGCGGGAGCGGGCGATTCTGTACATGCGGTTCTTCGGGGACATGACGCAGAGCCGGATCGCGGAGGAGCTGGGGATCTCGCAGATGCATGTGTCCCGGCTGATCAGCCGGTGCTGCGGTCGGGTCCGGGAGCAGGTCATGCGGGATGTGGCGTAGCGCCGTGGGGGCTGTTCGCTGGTCGCGTGTGCGGGCCGTCTGTGGCTTGTCGCGCAGTTCCTCGCGCCCCTGAGAGGGACGTATCGATTCACCCGGTTGGCGAGTGCTGTCCCGCTAATGGGGTCCGGGCGCGCGCGGCGTTCCAGCGGGCGGGCTGTGATGGCAGAGGGCCATTCCGCCGTCGCCCGAAGGAGCCCCCGCCATGCGCCGCACCCGTCACGCACTCTTCGTCGCCGTCCTGGCCGGCTCGGCCCTGGTCGGGTTCGTTCCGGTCGTGGCCGCCGAACCCGCCGCCGAGGTCAGTCCGGCCACCGTGGAGCCAGGCGGCACGCTCACCATCTCGGTCAGCTGTGATCCGACCGGGGGGCCGCCGCCCGACAGCATCGACGCGACCTCGCAGGCCTTCGACGAGGGCACGGTCCCGTTGCGCAAGGTGACCGGCAACGACGACGAGGTGTCCGGCCCGGCCTACCGGGGCACGGCCCGTATCGCTCCCGCGGACAACTTCGAGGGCGATCCCGACGCCCTCGGCGAGGACTCGGCCTGGACCGTCGACGGCACCTGCCCGGCCGCTCCCGGCGGGGAGGGCAAGCAGTGGAGCGCGACGTTCACCGTGGCGCACGGCGGTGGCCACCACACGCCGTCCCACCACCCGACGCACGAGCCCTCCCACCGGCCCACCCACAAGCCCTGCCCCGACGCGCGGCGCGACGAACCGCTCGGCGAACCGGGGCACCACCCCACCGAGTGCGGGGGAGCGGTCGTCCAGCGCGGGGTACGCGCCGGCGACGGCGGTGCCTTCTCCGACTCCGTGCCCGCCCTGGTCGCGGGCGGCGTGCTGATCGCGGGCGCGTTCGGTGCCGCCGTGCACCGGCTGCGCAACCGGGAGAGCGACCCGTACCGCTGAGCGCCGGCGCGCACCACCGCCCCGGAAGCCCCCCGCTTCCCCGGCCCGGCCCGCTCATGCTGTGACCGTCACAACCCGGCCGGGCGCCCATGGGGCGACGGCGCCATGGGTACTCAGTGGCCGAGGGCACGCGCGATACGGCTGGCGAGGGCGACAGGACACGGCAGCAGGCACTGCGGAGGTATGGATGCGGCGGACGGACCCGGAAGGCCACGGCCCCGTCCGGTTCGGGCCGCCGCTCCCCGACGACGGACTGCCCGTGCTGCCGGAGCTGTCCGCCGTGCTCGCCGCCGCGGCGTCCCGGGGCGACCACGAGCCGGTCGGCGGGGGAGAGGCCCTGCGGGAGGCCGCCTGCGGCTACTGGGACCGGCGCGGACTGCACTGCGACCCCGGCCGGGTGGCCGCCGGGCCCGGCGCGCCCGCGCTGCTGCTCGCCCTGACCGCCGCCCTCGGCGGTGACGTCCTCGTGCCGAGACCCTGCGCCGCCTGGTGGGCGCCGTACGCCCGCCTGCTGGGGCGCCCCGTCTTCCACGTGCCGACCCCGCCGGAGAGCGGCGGGGTGCCCGATCCGTACGCCCTGCTGGAGACCGTGCGCCGGGTCCGCGCCGAGGGCGGTGATCCGCGCCTCCTGGTGCTGTCCGTCGCCGACGACCCGACGGCCACCGTCGCCCCTCCCGAACTGCTGCACGAGACCGTCGAGGCCGCCCAGGGGGAGGGCCTGCACCTCGTCAGCGACGAGACCTGGCGCGACACCCTGCATGACCCGCACGACACCGTGCTGCTCAGCCCCGCCGAGATGCTGCCCGACCGGGTCACCGTCGTCACCGACCTGTCCGGGGCCTTCCTCCCGCCCGGCTGGCCGTCCGCGGTGGCCCGCTTCCCGGCCGGCGAGGACGCCGACGGGCTCCACGCGCGCGTGCTCGACGTCCTCACCGCGCTCGACGCCCGGGTCGCCGCCCCCGTCGCCTCGGCGGCCGCCCACGCGCTGGGGGAACCGGAACCGGTCACCGCGCGCATAGCCGCCACCGTGCGCCTGCACGCGTGCCTGGCCGCCGAGGCGCACGCCGTCGTCGTCGCGTCCGGCGCCCTCGCCCGGCCCCCGCAAGCCGGCCGCCATCTGTACGTCGACCTCACACCGCTGCGCCCCGCGCTGAGCGCGCACGCCATCGGCGACGCACAGGAGCTGGAGGACTTCCTCGCCGCCCGCCTCGGCATGCCCGCGCCCGGCGGGCACCGCTTCGGCGACGAGCTCGAAGCCCCGCGCGTGCGGCTTTCGACCGGCGCACTGCTGCTCGGCTCCGCCCCGGAACGCGCGGAATGCCTCACCTCACCCACGCCGTTGGAACTGCCACACGTGCGGCGCGCGTTGATCCGACTGAAGTCGGTCTTCGACGATCTCCGTGACGACGCTCAGCGATGGGAGCCTCCTCGATGACGCAGCAGTCCGAGTCGACCACGAGCACGACCACTCGGGAAGCCGGCGACGCGGCCCTCCCGTCCCCCCTCGCGCCCCCGTACCCGCCGCTGGCCGAGCCGAGACCACTGGCCGAACGCCGGGTGTGGCCGCGCACGTTCCACGACCGGCTCACCGCCCCGCTCCCCGACCTGAGGGCCATGGCCCGCTTCGCCCGCGAGGGCGCCGTGCGACCGGGCCCCGAGGGCCTCGCCGACATCCCCCGGCTCCCTTACGCCCCCGGCCCGCTGCCCCGCGTCGACGCCCGCACGGTCGCCGTGACCTGGGCGGGACACGCCAGCTGGGTCCTGCGCATCGGCGGGCTCACCGTCCTCACCGACCCGGTCTGGTCCCGCCGGATCCTCGGCACCCCGGCCCGCATCACCCCCGTGGGAGTCCCCTGGGAGGCGCTGCCGCGCGTCGACGCCGTCGTCATCAGCCACAACCACTACGACCACCTGGACGCCCCCACGCTGCGCCGCCTCCCGCGCGACACCCCGGTGTTCGTCCCGGCCGGCCTGGCCCGCTGGTTCCACCGCCGCCGCTTCACCCGTGTCACGGAGCTCGACTGGTGGGAGGCAGCCGAACTAGACGGCGTCCGCTTCGACTTCGTCCCGTCCCACCACTGGTCCAAGCGCACCCTCACCGACACCTGCCGCAGCCTGTGGGGCGGCTGGGTCCTGACCGACCAGGAGGGCCAGCGCGTCTACTTCGCGGGCGACACGGGCTACGGCCACTGGTTCTCCCGCATCGGCCGCCGCTACCCCGGTATCGACCTCGCCCTCCTCCCCATCGGCGCCTACGACCCCCGCTGGTGGCTCAGTGACGTCCACTGCGACCCGGAGGAGGCGGTCCGCGCGGCCCAGGACCTGGGAGCGACCAGGATGGCCCCCATGCACTGGGCCACCTTCGTCCTCTCGGCGGAACCGGTCCTGGAACCCCTCACGCGGGTACGGGCGGCCTGGGAGAAGGCAGCCCTCCCCCGAGAAAACCTCTGGGACATGCCGGTGGGCGCTTCAAAGGTGCTGTAGGTGTCCGACTCCAGGGGCGCGGGGCTGTGCCGATATGCGGCTCCGCCGCGTGGGCGCGAACAACCACGAACAACCCGCGCCCCGAAGCCCACACAACCTCCAACGGTGCTACCGAACCCGCCGCACCACACTCGGCACCACACTGATCAGCAAGGTCAGTCCGATCGCCGCCACGACACCCTCCCACGGCTCATCGAACAACGACCCCCCGAGAATCCCGATCAACTGATACGTCACAGCCCAGGCCAGACAGGCCGGCAGATTCCCCCGGGAAAACCTCCGCAGCGGCCACTTCGCCAGCAGACACGCCAGCATCACCGGAATCCGCCCCGCCGGCACCAGCCGCGACAGCACCAGCACCGCCACCCCGTGCTCGGCGAGTTTCGTCTGCGCCTGCTCCAACCGGTCCTCGGGGGCCCGCGCCCGGAGCGCCTCCAGCCAGCGCGAGCCGTTCTTCGACTTCATCCCGCGCCGCCCGAGCCAGTACAGCGCCGCGTCGCCGAGGAACGCCGCCAGCGACGCCGTCACGAACACCATCGCCAGCGAGAACGGCGCCGTCTGGTGGACGGCGACCACGGCCGCCGAACTCACCAGCGCGCCCGTAGGGATCACCGGCACCAGCGCCCCGACCAGCACCAGCACGAAAAGCGTCGGATAACCGATCGCCTGCTGCGTGGACTCCGGCACGACGGACGCCGGGGTGACGGCAGACGCCGCGAGCAGAGGTATCGCGGCCTGCGCCACGGGCCCGGTCGGAATCACCGCGCGACCTCGAGGCGCACGCTCTCCCCGTGCCCGAGCCGGTGCACCGTCACGCCGGGCGCGTGCCGCGCGGCGAGCCGCACGAACTCGTCACCCGGCGCGTGGAACTCGTGGGGGCGCACGGCGTCCATCCCGATCGGCCAGTACGTGCCGTAGTGCACCGGCACCGCACTGCGGGGCGCCAGCCGCGCCAGCGCCTGGGCCGCCCTGCCCGCGTCCAGATGTCCCTCGCCCAGGTACGGCCCCCAGCCGCCCACCGGCAGCAGCGCCACCTCGACCGGCCCGACCTCCTCGGCCATGCCGTCGAACAGCCCGGTGTCCCCGGCGAAGTACGTCCGGGCCTCGCCGGCGACGACGTAACCGAGCGCGGGGGAGCGGTGCGGCCCGAACGGCAGCCGGCGTCCGTCGTGCCGCGCGGGCACGGCCCGTACGACGATGTCGCCGACCGGGGTCTCGTCCCCGGGCGCCACCTCGCTGACGTGCAGGTGCGCGAGCCGGCGCAGTCCCGGCACCGCCCGGCGCGCGCCCCGGGGCACGAGCAGGCGCGTGCCCGGAGCGAGCCGCATCAGCGACGGCACATGCAGGTGGTCGGCGTGCAGATGCGAGACCAGCGCGACGTCCGCCTGGCGGGCGCCGGGAGGCGGCAGGTCTCCGCGCCGGCGGCGCAGGTGCGCGAGCCGGCGCGCGAACAGCGGATCGGTGAGCACGCGTACGTTCGAGTCCTCGACCGTGCAAGTGGCGTGACCCCACCAGGTGATCTCCACCGGCACTTCTTTGCCCCCTTCGCGCGACTCCCCGAAGCCTACGTGCAGGAGTAGGGTCGGCGGCGAAACCGGAGGTGAGGGGGACGCCATGGTGCCGGTCCGGGTCACGGCGATCGCGAGTCTGACGCCGCTGGAGGAGCTCGACGACGATCCGTTCCTCGTCGACTCCCGCAGCCAGCACGCGATGTGCGCCCGCTGGGCCGCCGAGCGGGGCTATGTGATCAGCCGGGAGTTACTGGTCCGGGGGCTGCGTTCCGACCACTGCGCGCTGTGGGACGGCGTCCGCCCCGGCCTCGATCTGTTCGTGGCACCCAGCCGGAGAGTGCTGGAGAGCGCGCTCGCCTCCGTCGAGGAGTTCACCGCGGAGTGCGCGCGGCGCGGGGTACGCGTCGAGACGGTGGGGCACGCGGAGCCGGCGTACGACGCGGCGATGAAGGCGTGCGTGCACCGCCGGCTGTCGATGCCGACCGCCGGCTACGACGGGCGCTGACACGACGGTCCGGGGGACACCGGGCGTCCGCGGAGCGTTGTGGCACTGTGGGTGAGAGCCCGTGGTCGCGACGGGCCGGGACGTGAGGTGGCTGGGCGTGCGGGGCGTGCGGTGGCGGCGGGTCGCCAGTCAGGTGGGGCGGAGCGTCGCCGTATGGGCGGTCTCCACCCTCACCATGCTCGTGCTCGCCGGGATCCTGCCCGACTTCCGGCTCCGCTCGGCCGACGGCGACAGCGCGACCGACATCGCCGTCAAGGCGGCCTTCGGCGCCGGCGCCTTCGGTCTGCTGTCGGCCGTGGTCTGGCCGCTGCTCGTCCGTCTCCTGCTCCTCGTACCGGCGCTCGTGCTCGGACTGCTGGTGTTCTTCCTCAACGGCGCGCTGCTGCTGCTCGCCCTGCGCCTCGACCCCGGGGAGCGCGGCACCGCCGCCCCGGAGACCGCCGTCGTCGTCGCCGCCGTGATGTCCGCCGTGGCGTCCGCCACCGGCGCCGCCCTGGCCGTGCGCGACGACGACGCCTACCGCCGCAGGCTGTACCGCCTCTCGGACCGCCGCCGCAGGTCCAAACCGCCCAGCCCGTCCACCCCCGGCACGGTCTTCCTGCAACTCGACGGCGTCGGCCACGACGTCCTGCTGGACGCGGTCGCCAAGGGCCTGATGCCCACCGTCGCCCGCTGGCTCGGCATCGGCGACGGCGCCCGCCCCACCCACCGGCTCACCCCCTGGCGCACCGACTGGTCCAGCCAGACCGGCGCCAGCCAGCTCGGCATCCTGCACGGCAGCAACCACGACGTCCCGGCGTTCCGCTGGTACGAGAAGGACACCCGCGAGGTCGTCGTGTGCAACCGCCCGAGCAGCGCCGCCGAACTCCAGCGCCGCGCCGTCGGCTACGCGGGGCACGGCGGTCTGCTCGCCGTCGACGGCGCCAGCCGCGGCAACCTGTTCAGCGGCGGCGCCGAGCAGCAGGCCCTCGTGCTGTCCGTAGCCGCCCGCCGCAGCCGGGAGAACCGCTCCCGCGCGGGCTACTTCGCCTACTTCTCCGACCCGGCCAACGCCGTGCGCACGGCCCTGTCCTTCGTCGCCGAGGTAGGCCGCGAGATCGGCCAGTCCACCCGGGCCCGCCTCGGCAAGCAGCGCCCGCGCGTCTCCCGCGGCGGCCTCTACCCGCTCGTGCGGGCCTTCGCGACCGTCGTCGAGCGGGACGTCGTCGTGGCCGCCGTGACGGGCGACATGCTCGCCGGCCGCACCGCCGTCTACGCCGACCTCGTGGCCTACGACGAGGTCGCCCACCACTCCGGCCCGGCGAGCCGCGACGCGCAGAAGGTCCTCGAACGCCTCGACCGCTCCCTCGCGCTGATCGAGAAGGTCGCCGAGCACGCCCCGCGCCCGTACCGGATCGTCGTGCTGTCCGACCACGGCCAGAGCCCCGGCGAGACCTTCCGCTCCCGCTACGGCCTCACCCTCGGCGACCTGGTGCGGGCCGGCTGCGGACTGCCCGTGCCGCGCCGCGCGGAGCGCACCCGCAGCGGGACCGAGGCCCGCGCCGCCGTGCGCGCCGCCCTGCGCATCCCCGTCGAGGAGCACGGCGAGCAGCACCGCCCCACGCGCCGCTCGGAGCCGATCGTGCTGGCCTCCGGCAACCTCGGCCTGATCTCCTTCCCGGACGTCACGCACCGCATGAGCAAGGAGGAGATCGACGCCCGCCACCCCGCGCTGCTGCCGACCCTCGCCAACCACCCCGGCATCGGCTTCCTGCTGGTCCGCAGCGACGAGCACGGCGGGGTCGTCCTCGGCGCGTACGGCGCCGAGATACCGCTCGCCGACCTCGACGACAACCCGGGCCCGCTCGCCCCCTTCGGCCCGGGCGCCGCCGACGCGGTACGCCGCACCCACACCTTCCCGCACACCGCCGACATCATGGTCAACTCCTTCCACGACCCGGCCGACGGCGAAGTCCTCGCCTTCGAGGAGCAGATCGGCTCCCACGGCGGCCTCGGCGGCGAACAGGGCAGACCCTTCCTGCTGTCGCCGCTCGGCTTCTCCCCGCCGGTCGGCGAGGGGGAGGAACTCGTCGGCGCCGAGCACGTCCACCGCGTCCTGTGCCGCTGGATGCGCGAGTCGGACGGCCCCCAGGTGCCGCTGGAGACCAGCGAGGAGCGCGCCGCCTGAGACCGGGCCGCGTCCGGGAAGCCGCGTGCCTCATCCCGCTGGGGCGGCTGCCGTTCGCGTCAGAGGGCAGGTCTTCCGCGTGAGTTGAGCGGGAGTGTGATCGGATGGTGGCCAGGAACCCGGTCGCGGTTCCGGATACTCATCGAAAGGATGCGTCATGGCAGCCACGCGCTCCGCACACACCGTGTGGGAAGGCAACCTGTTCAAGGGCAACGGCGTCGTCACCTTCGACTCCTCCGGCATCCTCGCCGAGCAGCCGGTCAGCTGGGCGGCCCGCACCGAGGAGCCGGGCGGGAAGACCAGCCCGGAAGAGCTGATCGCCGCCGCCCACTCCAGCTGCTTCTCGATGGCCTTCTCCAACATCCTCGACAAGGCCGGCACCCCGCCGACGAAGCTGGTGACCTCCGCCGACGTGACCTTCCAGCCCGGCGAGGGCATCACCGGCATCCACCTCACCGTCGAGGGCACCGTCCCCGGCATGGACGAGGCCGCCTTCCTCGCCGCCGCCGAGGAGGCCAAGGTCGGCTGCCCGGTCAGCCAGGCCCTCAAGGCCACGCCCATCACCCTGACCGCCAAGCTCGCCTGACCTGCCCCGCCCACGTCGCGCGGGCCCGCCCACCAGGGCCGGCCCGCGCGCCGTCGTCGGTTCGCCGACGGCGCCCGGGGTATGAACCAGACGCTCTGCCGCCGACGGTCCGGAAGGAAAGCGATGCTGCCGGGAACGTCCACCAGCGCGACGGCGCTCGACTCCGCCACCCGTGACCGGACCCGCGTCCTGCTCCTGTTCAGCCTCTCCGGCCGGCTCCGCCCCCAAGACACACCCCTGGGCGCCCTCGTCGACCGCTACGACTTCGGCCGCTTCGCCTCCCACCTGATGACCAGCCAGGACGTCCTGCCCGTCCCGGTGCTGGACGAACAGGTCGCGCCACGCCGGCTGCGGCTGCCGCACGGCGACCACGGCCTGGGCCTCGCGTCCCTGCGGATCCTCGTCGTCACCACCCCGCGCGGCGACGCCACCCTCGTCGCGGACTGCGCCTTCGCGGGCGAGACCACGGCCGGCGACCTCGCCGCCTGGCTGGCCACCACCTGCTTCGACCGGGAGCGGATCGAACTCGACGACCGTCCGCTCCTGCAGGCCCTGACGGGACAGCTCGGCGGCCGGCCGCTCGCCCTCGGCCAGAACGTGCACCAACTGGTCTTCCCCGGCGGCCGGTTACAGCGCGAGCTGCTCAGCGCCGACGAGGCCCGCAAGGCGATCCTGCTGAACGAGATCGTCTACCGCGGCCGGATGCCCTGGAACCCCGCCACGCCCTACGACGCGAGCCTGGCGCCGCACCTCAGGAACCACGGCGTCACCCTGTCCGCCCTCGGCCGGGGCGTCTCCGTCCAGGCCGGCTGGGCCCCGCACGTCGAGAACGGCCTGATGCTCGTCGCGATCGGCATGATCTCCGCCCTGGCCGCGCTCCAGCGCACCCGGCTCGCCGCCTTCGCGACGATGAAGGCCAACGAGCAGGCCCTGACCGACTCGCCCACCGAGATCCGCTCCCTGATCTCCCGCCTCTCCGCGGGCGTCAACGAACTCCAGCTGGACCTGGCCTTCGGCGTCGAGGCCTACGTCGACAGCCTGCTGATCCCCGAGATGGTCATGGAGGCGTTCCAGTCCTCGCTGCGCGACGCGCTCGGCATCCGCGACAGCCTGGAGAACTCGGCCCGCATGGTCGAGCGCCTCACCTCGGTGATCAGCGCCCGCTCCGCCGCCCTGGACGCCGAGCTCGCCGAGCGCGACGACCGCCGGGACCGTACCGTCTCCGGACTGGTCGCCGCCGCCACGCTGATCGCCCTGCCGCCCACCCTGCTGCTGGCCTTCTTCGGCGTGAACGGCACGAACGTCGACGAACACCGCTCCATCCTCGACCTGCGCGCCTACGCCCCGGCCTACGCGCTGGCCTGGCTCCCCTTCGTGCTCCTGGTCCTGATCGGCTACGTCCTGCTCAGACGGATCAGCACCCGCTCCGGCTCGCTGCTGCCGGCCTCCGACGACGACGCCGTACCCGTCCCGCCTCCCCGCACGCCCTCCGGGAGCCGACGACCATGACGCCACGCCCCGCCGTCTCCGCCCACCGGGGCGGCTCCGAGCGCGCCGGACCCGCCACCTGGGAGGCGTACGAGGACGCGCTGGAGTCCGGCGCGGAGTACGCCGAGTTCGACATCCGCCGCACGAGGGACGGCGTCCTCGTCGTCTACCACGACCCCCGGGTCGGGCCCGCCGGGCCGCCGCTGGCCGCGCTCACGCATGCCGAGCTGAGCGAGCGGGCCGGCTACGAGGTGCCCGTGGTGGACGAGGTCATGGCGCTGATCGCAGGGAGGCTCGTGGCGCACCTGGACCTGAAGGAGACCGGCTACGAGCGGGAGGTGATCGACCGGGCGGTGGCCCTGCTCGGCGTGGACGGGCTCGTCGTGACGTCGCTGGAGGACTGCTCCGTGGCCGCCGTCGCGCAGGCCTTCCCCGGGGTGCGCACCGCGCTGTCCCTGGGGCGCGACCGCAAGGAGCTGGCCCTGGCCCGGCTGCCCGGGACCCGGCTGAGCGAGCTGTTCCCGGCCCGCCGCATCCGGGCGTGCGGGGCCGATGGCGTCGCCGTGCATCAGCGGCTGGCCAGGACCACCGTGCTGCGCGAGGCGACCCGCCGCGGCCTGTTCACCATGGTGTGGACGGTCAACGACGACACCCTGATGCGGGCCTTCCTCGCCCACCCGCGTGTGGACGTGCTCGTCACCGACCGGCCCCGGCGGGCCGTGGCGCTCCGCGGGCCGGTCACCCCCTCGCGCCATTGACAACAGCGCACTCAGGTTTTGTGCTGGATTGTGAGAGCGCCCTGGCGGAAGGGGACAGCGATGGGACGTGCGGTCGGGATCGACCTGGGAACCACGAACTCGGTGGTCGCCGTGCTGGAAGGCGGCGAGCCCACCGTCATCGCCAACGCGGAGGGGGCCAGGACCACACCCTCGGTCGTGGCTTTCGCCAAGAACGGCGAGGTGCTGGTCGGGGAGGTGGCCAAGCGGCAGGCCGTGACGAACGTGGACCGCACCGCGCGTTCGGTCAAGCGCCACATGGGTGACGCGCACTGGCGCTTCCCCGACCACGGCGACATCGACGGCACCCGCTACCGGGCGCAGGAGCTGTCCGCGCGGGTGCTGCAGAAGCTGAAGCGGGACGCGGAGTCCTACCTCGGCGAGGACGTCACCGACGCGGTGATCACCGTCCCGGCGTACTTCGACGACTCCCAGCGGCAGGCCACGAAGGAGGCCGGGGAGATCGCGGGCCTGAAGGTGCTGCGGATCATCAACGAGCCGACGGCCGCCGCCCTCGCCTACGGCCTGGACAAGGAGAACGACCAGACGGTCCTGGTCTTCGACCTCGGCGGCGGCACCTTCGACGTGTCGCTGCTGGAGATGGGCGAGGGCGTCATCGAGGTGAAGGCCACCAACGGCGACACCCACCTCGGCGGCGACGACTGGGACCAGCGGATCGTCGAGTACCTGGTCAAGCGCTTCAAGGGCCAGTACGGCGTCGACCTCGCGGGCGACAGGATGGCCGTGCAGCGGCTGCGCGAGGGCGCCGAGAAGGCCAAGATCGAGCTGTCCAGCTCCACCGAGACGACGATCAACCTGCCCTACATCACGGCCTCGTCCGAGGGGCCGCTGCACCTCGACGAGAAGCTGACCCGGGCGCAGTTCCAGGAGCTCACCGCCGACCTGCTCGACCGCTGCAAGGCGCCCTTCCACCAGGCGGTCAAGGACGCCGGGGTGAAGCTCTCGGCGATCGACCACGTGATCCTGGTCGGCGGCTCGACCCGGATGCCCGCCGTGACCGACCTCGTCAAGGAACTCACCGGAAAGGAACCGCACAAGGGCGTCAACCCCGACGAGGTCGTGGCCGTGGGAGCCGCGCTCCAGGCGGGGGTCCTCCGCGGCGACGTCAAGGACGTGCTGCTGCTCGACGTCACCCCGCTGTCCCTGGGCATCGAGACCAAGGGCGGCATCATGACGAAGCTCATCGAACGCAACACGACGATCCCCACCCGGCGTTCGGAGATCTTCACCACCGCCGCCGACAACCAGCCCTCGGTCGGCATCCAGGTCTACCAGGGCGAACGGGAGATCGCCGCGTACAACAAGAAGCTCGGCGTCTTCGATCTGACGGGACTGCCGCCGGCGCCGCGCGGCGTGCCGCAGATCGAGGTGGCCTTCGACATCGACGCCAACGGCATCATGCACGTCTCCGCCAAGGACCTGGCGACCGGCCGCGAGCAGAAGATGACCGTCACCGGCGGCTCGGCCCTGCCCAAGGAGGACATCGACCGCATGATGCGCGAGGCCGAGCAGTACGCGGAGGAGGACCGCAAACGCCGCGAGGCCGCCGAGACCCGCAACCAGGCCGAGCAACTCGTCTACCAGACCGAGAAGTTCCTCCGCGACAACGGCGACAAGATCCCCGCGGAAACGAAGACCGAGGTCGAGTCCGCCATCACCGAAGTGAAGGAACAACTGGAGCGGCAGGCGGACACCGCCGCCCTGCGCGCCGGCGTCGAGAAGCTCGCCTCGGTCAGCCAGCAGCTGGGCCAGGCGATGTACGCGCAGGCCCAGCAGACACCCCCCGAGGAGCCCTCCGAAACCCCGCGGGACGAGGAGGGCGTCGTCGACGCGGAGATCGTGGACGAGGAAAAGGACCAGGGAGACCGGAAGGGCGGCGCGGCCTAACTTTCGGCCGGGTTCTCCGCGGGCGGCAGCGTCGCGTACACGGCGTCGACGACGGACGCGTACGGAGTGCCGGAGTCGGCCAGTCCGGAGCGGAGCCGCTCCAGTCCGGCCCGGTGCTCCGTGAGCAGGACGGTGTCGCCGGTACGTGCCGTGAACTCCAGTACGGCGGGCAGGAAGTCGGGCAGCTCCTCACCGGTGAGCTCCAGTCCGTGGGAGCTGTACAGCTCCTGGAAGCGGGCCGGTGAGATCCCGCGCCAGCGGCTCAGGTACAGGCTGTGGCCGTCCGCGCTCTCGAAGACCTGGAGGTAGTGGGCGGCCAGCTCCCGCGGCTCGGTGACGGCCGCGTGATCGGCGAACTCCCTCAGCTGCGGGGCGGCTTCGCGCAGCAGCGGCAGCCGGGCGCGGAACTCGTCGCCGGGATACGTCAGGCACAGCGCGGCCGCCTGGTACAGCAGCTCGAAGCCGGGCATCTGACCTCCTTGCCGTGCGCTCTCTGCCCCGCCCCGTGCAGACGACGCTAGGGGCGGGCGGGGGAGCGCACCCGTCGGCGGCGCCCGTACGGGTCACGGCCCGCGCGCGAGGGGCCTCGCTCAGTAGGTCTCGCGGTACTCCCGCAGCAGCATCTCGGTGCGCTGTGTCGAGGCCGCGCCCGCGGTCATGTGGTCGAGGACCTCCAGGTGCGCGGAGACCTCCTTGCGGGAGTCGAGGTACAGCGCGCCGGTCAGGTACTCGGTGAAGACCATGTCGGGCAGTTCGGGCTCCGCGAAGCGGAACAGGGAGAACGGCGCGTACGTGCCCGGGTGCGGGCCGTCCTTGAACTCGGCGATCTGGAGCGTGACGCGGTCCCGCTCGGCGTACTCCAGCAGCTTGTCCAGCTGGTCCCGCATCACCTGGCCGTCGACGCTCACCGGCCGCCGCAGCACCGTCTCGTCCATGATCACCCACAGGTGCGGCGGGTTCGGGCGATCCAGCAGCCGCTGCCGCTCCATGCGCAGCGAGACGTGCCGCTCCACGGCCTGCGGCCCGGAGTTCCCGATGGTGCCGGCCTGCAGCACCGCACGCGCGTACCCCTCGGTCTGCAGCAGCCCCGGCACGAAGTGCGGCTCGTAGGACCGGATGATCCGGGCGGCGCCCTCCAGGCTCACGTACAGGCTGAACCACTCCGGCAGCACGTCGTGGAACCGCTGCCACCAGCCCGGCCGGTTCGCCTCCTCGGCGAGCTCGACGAACGCGGTCACCTCGTCCTCGGCGACACCGTACGCCGTCAGCAGGATCTGCACGTAGGGGATCTTGAGCGCGACGTCGGCGGTCTCCATCCGCCGGACCGTCGCGGGGGCGACGCGCAGCACCCGGGCGGCCTCGTCACGACTGAGGCCCGCGGCCTCGCGCAGCTCCTGCAGCCTCTTGCCCAGCACCACCTGGCCCACGGTCGGTGCGGCCCGCCGTTCACTCACGCCACGCCTCCCCAACCTGCCCCAGCCTGTGATCAGTCTGTCACGTTCCGACGGCAGTCTCACAGGGTCGCGGGCGAGAAGATCGCGGGAAACGGACCGGTCGCCGCGGCATTACCCCGGGGGTAATCGACCGGGCGCGCCCGGGACGGGATCGTGAACGCACCGGGTCCCGGGCCGGCGCACTCCGGCCCGGGACCCGGTACCCGCTGCCGCACCACGACCCGACGGAGAGTGATGCACCATGTCCGCGACCCCGCTCGCCACGCTCGCCCGGACCAGCGCGCCGCAGTCGATGCTGCGCCGCTTCCTCGCCCTGGACGCGGCGGTGACCGGCACCAACGCGCTCGCCTACCTCGCGTTCTCCGGCCCGCTCGGCCGTTTCCTCGGCGTGGACTCCACGCTGCTGCTCGCCCTGGGCGCGTTCCTCACCGCCTACGCGGCGGGCGTGGGCCTGCTGGCCTCCCGCCGGCAGCCTCCGGCGCTCGGCGTGCGGGCCGTCGTGGAGGCCAACCTCGCCTGGACGGCGGTGAGCCTCGTGGCCCTGGCGCTGTGGCTCACGCCGAGCACGGCGGGCGCCGTGTGGACGGTGCTCCAGTCGCTGGTCGTGGCCGCGTTCGCCGCCCTCCAGTACACGGCGCTGAGGGTCCGTCAGGACATGAGCGACTGAAGGTACTTGACCGTCGCCGGGTCCGCAGGGAGCAGCGTCTCGATGGCCAGCTCGGCGACGGTCACGTCCATCGGGGTGTTGAACGTGGAGATCGAGGAGATGAACGACAGCGTCCGCCCCTCGTGCTCGATCCGCAGCGGCAGCGCGAAGTACGGCACCGGCTCCGCCGGCTCCTCCGCCGGATCCGCGTCGGGCACCGGATACGCCGCCACCTCCTCGTACAGCGCCCGCAGCGGCTCGGAGCGGTGCAGCGCGATCTGCCGCTCCATCTGCTCCAGCAGGTGCCCGCGCCAGGCGCGCAGGTTGCGGATGCGCGGCGCCAGGCCCCGCGGGTGCAGGGCCAGCCGCATCGCGTTCAGCGGCGGTTCGAGCAGCGACTCGTCCACGCCGTCGACCAGCGCCATGATCCCCCGGTTGGCCGCCACGACGTCGTACACCGCGTCCACGACCAGCGCCGGATACGGCTCGTAGCCCCCGATCAGCCGTTCGATGCCCTCGCGCAGTGCGCCCAGCGCCGGGTCGTCCAGCGGCGTCTCGGGGTAGCGCGGGGCGTAACCGGCCGCCAGCAGCAGTGCGTTGCGCTCCCGCATGGGGACGTCCAGGTGCTCGGCCAGCCGCAGCACCATCTCCTCGCTGGGCCGGGAGCGGCCCGTCTCGATGAAGCTGATGTGCCGTGCCGAGGAGTCCGCGCGCAGCGCCAGCTCCAGCTGGCTGACCCGGCGCTGTTCCCGCCAGGCCCGCAGCAGCGGCCCCACGCCCTGGTCGGTGGTGGACGGATGAGTGGTCATGCCGGGACCGTAGTCGAGAACCGGTCGCGCCGGACAGGCACGCCGCTGTGACCAGGGCCCCTGACCTTCCGCTGTGGCAGGCTGAGAAGGGAGAAGAGGACGCCCGTGTCAGGGAAGGAGCGCTGCCCATGCCCGTCGAACCGCTGTCGCAGAAGGAGGTCGAGGACCGGCTGGCCGAACTGCCGGGCTGGTCGCTCGACGGGGACCGCCTCACCCGCTCCTACCGGCTCGGCTCGCACTTCGCGGCGACGGCGATGGTCGTGCACATCGCCCAGGTCCAGGAGGAGCTCGACCACCACTCCGACCTCACGCTCGGCTACAACACGGTGTCCCTGGCCGTCCACACGCACAGTGCGGGCGGCGCCGTCACGGAGAAGGACGTCGAGCTCGCCCGCAGGGTGGAGGACCTGGCCCCCGGGCACGGGGCACGCTGACCGGGTGCTCGACTACGACAAGGAAGCGGAGCGGTACGACGCCTCGCGCGGCGGTGAGCCCAGGGCGGCCGCCGCCGCGAACGCGGTCCTGAGCCTCGTGCCGCCGGACGCGCGAAGCCTGCTCGACGTCGCCTGCGGCACCGGCATCGTGACCCGTCGGCTCGCGGCCGCGCGCGAGGGCATGCGGGTGACCGGCGTGGACCTCTCCCCGGCGATGGCCCGGCAGGCCACCGCCCGGCTGCCGGGTGCCGTGGTGCTCGCCGACAGCCGCCGGCTGCCCTTCCGAGACGGTGAGTTCGACGCCGTGTGCAGCGTGTGGCTGCTGCACCTGGCCGCCGGGCCCGCCGACGTCCGGACCGTCATCGGCGAGTGCGCGCGGGTGCTGCGGCGCGACGGCGTCTACGTCACCACGGTCGACAAGGCCGCCTCCCACAACGTGGGCAGTGACATCGATGTCGTCATGTCCTCCCGTCCGCCCAGCCCGGTCCGGGACGCGGCGGCGGACGTCGAGGCCTACGCCGCCGCGCACGGCCTGGTCCCGGCCGGACAGGCCCGCTTCCGCGGCCACGGTCAGGGCCGCAGCCCGCGCCGCACGGTCGCCGACCTGCGCAGAGGCTGGTTCGTCACCCTGCCGCCCGGCCACCCGCTCGCCGACGGCTTCGCCACCCGTCTGGCGGAACTCCCCGACCAGGACAGACCCCGCCCCGACCCGTACTTCACGCTCCGGGCGTTCCGGAAGCCGTGAGGGGCTCGAGTACGGCAACTCCCGCGCCCCCGGCGGCGACTGAGAGGCGGAACCCGCCCGTCCTTTCAGGAGGTCCGTCCCGTGAAGCACCCGCACAGGCACCGCAGACGCCGCCTGCTCCTGCCCGTCGCCGCCGTCACGGCGGCGCTCACCGGCGCCGGCCTGACCACGTTCGCCACCGGTGACACGGCCGAGGCGGCCACCGCCCGGCAGGTCGAGAAGCTGGACCGCGGCGTGGTCAGCGTCCACACCGGCAGCGGCAACCTGGTCAGCTGGCGCTGGCTGGGCACCGACCCGAACGACGTGTCGTTCAACGTGTACCGGGCCGGTACGAAGGTCAACGCGACCCCGATCACCGGCTCCACGAACTACTTCCACTCCGGCGCCCCCTCGCACGCCGACTACACCGTCCGCGCGATCGTGAACGGCGTGGAGCAGGGCGACTCGGTGCAGGCGATCCAGTTCCGCACCGGCTACAAGGACATCCCGATCTCCCCGCCCGCGGGCGGCACCGCCCCGGGGAACTCGACGTACACCTACGAGGCCAACGACGCCTCCCTGGGTGACCTGGACGGCGACGGCGGCCTGGACATCGTCCTGAAGTGGCAGCCGACCAACGCCAAGGACAACTCCCAGTCCGGCTACACCGGCAACACCATCGTCGACGGCATCAAGCTGGACGGCACCCGGCTGTGGCGTATCGACCTGGGGCGCAACATCCGCTCGGGCGCGCACTACACGCAGTTCCAGGTGTACGACTACGACGGCGACGGCAAGGCCGAGGTCGCCATGAAGACGGCCGACGGCACCCGGGACGGCACCGGCGCGGTCATCGGCTCCTCCTCGGCCGACCACCGCAACTCCAGCGGCTATGTGCTCTCCGGACCCGAGTTCCTGACGATGTTCAACGGCCAGACGGGCAAGGCGATGCAGAGCGTCGACTACGTCCCCGGCCGCGGCACCGTCTCCTCCTGGGGCGACAACTACGGCAACCGCGTGGACCGTTTCCTGGCGGGTACGGCCTACCTGGACGGCTCCCGCCCGTCGCTGATCATGGCCCGGGGCTACTACACGCGTACCGTCATCGCGGCCTGGGACTGGCGGAACGGCTCCTTCACCCGCCGCTGGACCTTCGACACCAGCTCCTCGACCAACAGCGGCAAGGGCTACGACGGTCAGGGCAACCACAGCCTGTCCGTCGCGGACGTCGACGCCGACGGCAAGGACGAGATCGTCTACGGCGCCATGACGGTCGACGACAACGGCAACGGGCTGTGGACGACCAGGCTGGGCCACGGCGACGCCGGACACGTCGGGGACCTCAACCCCTCCCGCGCGGGTCTGGAGTACTTCAAGGTCTCCGAGGACAAAAGCAAGCCCGGCTCCTGGATGGCCGACGCGCGCACCGGCCAGGTCCTGTGGCAGACGGCCTCCGGGTCCGACAACGGCCGCGGTGTCGCCGCCGACATCTACGCCGGCAGCGCGGGCGCCGAGGCCTGGTCAGCCGCCGACACGACCCTGCGCTCGGCCACCGGCGCCTCGCTCGGGCGGGAACCGTCCAGTATCAACTTCCTCTCCTGGTGGGACGGCGACCCGGTCCGCGAACTCCTCGACGGCACCCGCATAGACAAGTACGGCACCTCCGGCGACACTCGCCTGCTGACCGGATCCGGCGTCTCCTCCAACAACGGCACGAAGTCCACACCGGCGATCTCCGGTGACATCCTCGGCGACTGGCGCGAGGAGGTCGTCTGGCGCACCAGCGACAACACCGCGCTGCGCATCTACTCGACCCCGCACGAGACCAGCACGAAGATCACGACCCTGCTCCACGACACGCAGTACCGCACGGCCCTGGCCTGGCAGAACACGGCCTACAACCAGCCTCCGCACCCGAGCTTCTTCATCGGCAACAACATGCCGACGGCTCCCAGGCCGACGGTCTACACCCCCTGAGAAAGCCGAGGGCGTATGCCGTCTCCGGCATACGCCCTCACCAGCACGGTCAGGCCACCGTGCAGCTCTGGTCACCCAGCTTGAACGCCGTCGGTTTCGTGTTCGTCCCCGACGAGTTGGCCGTGAAGCCGAAGCTCACGGACGAGCCCGCCGCCACGTTGCCGTTCCAGCCGACGTTCCTCGCCGTCACCGCCGAACCCGACTGCGCGGCCTCGGCGTTCCACGCCTGGGTCAGCTTCTGGCCGTCGGCGAAGGACCAGCCGAGCGACCAGCCGTTCCAGGCTCCGGCACCAGTGTTGGTGAGCTGTACGTCCGCCTGGAAGCCGCCCGACCACTGGCTCGTGACCTTGTACGTCACCTTGCAGGCACCGGCCGGCTCGGGGCCGGGCCCGGGGCCCGTGGTGCCGCCGTCGGAGCTGTCCCCGTAGATGACGCCACGGCCGTTCGTCGACACGTACACCCGGCCGTACACCCTCGGGTCACCGGTGATGGCCGCGCCCGTCCAGCCCCACTGGTGGACGTCGTCGTTGATGCGGGTCCAGGTCGCGCCCTTGTCCGTGGAGCGGAAGACGCCGCGCACGCCGCCGATCTTCGCGCTGGTGTAGAGCGTCTGGTAGGAGGCGCCGGGGGCCGCCTTGCCGAAGCCGATGGTGTCGGCCTGTTCGACGTTCGGCAGCTTCGTGAAGCTCGTGCCGCCGTCCGTCGAGTGCCACAGACCGTACGCCCCGTCGCTCGCGCCGCCCGCCAGCCACACGTCGCCCTTCCCGCCGGGCAGCGCCTTGAAGCGGACACTGTCACCGCCGGGCAGGCCCGTCGCCGGTGACTCCTTGAACGTCGCCCCGCCGTCCGTACTGACGTAGAACTTCCCCGACTTGAAGCCGTAGAAGGTCTTCGGGTCGACGCGGTCCGACTCGACGATCGCCCCGGAGGGGATCCCGCCGGACGCCTGCCACGAGGTGCCGAAGCCCGTCGCGTGGTGTACGCCGGCGCCCTCGGGGCTCCACACGAACCGGCTGCCGTCGGCCGCCGCCGCGACCGTGCCGCCGCCGCTCACGCCCGAGGGGTCGGTCCCCGCGAACCAGTTGGCGCCGTTGTCCGTCGAGAACGAGATGTGCGGACCAGAGTCGAGGTTGCCGACCCGGACGACCGTGTTCGGGTTCGACTCGGCGAAGTCCAGGCTCGTGGTCGTCGTGAAGTTCGGCTGGGTGAACATCATCGGCGGGACCTTCGTCAGATCCGTGTGCCGGAAGCCGCCGATGTCACCCAGCGCGCTCAGCAGCGGCGCGCCCGACGGCGGTGACGCCAGGTCGTTGACCGCCGTCTCCTCCAGTCCCTGCACCATCGGCTTGACGGCGAACTTGCTTCCGCTGTCCCAGTTGGTGAGGTTCTCGGTGCCGTAGATCGTCGCGCCCGTCCCGTACATCATGCGGTTCGAGTTGAACGGGTCGATCTCCAGGGCCTCCGTCATCCACCCCAGCTTCGGGGTCTGCTCGGGCGGCTGCGGGTTGGCGCCCCACGTCAGCCACGGCGAGGAGGAGACGTCCATCGTGTAGCGGTTCTCGCGGTTCGGGTACGACGTGTAGTCCCACGCCTTGGTCCAGGTCGCGCCGCTGTCCGTGGAGCGGAAGATCTGCGTGTCCGGCCACCAGGCGCTGTACGCGGTCGCCATCACCGTGCCCGGCTTCTGCCGGTCCACCGTTAGCCCGCTGAAGCCGTAGAACGTGTCGGCCTCCGCCACCGGGCTGATGTCCTTCCAGGTCCCGGTCCCGGTCGCGTACCGCCACAGCTGTCCCTTGCCGCCGTCGTACGGTCCGCCCTTGTCGCTGTAGGCGAGGTACAGATAGCCGTTCTTCGCGTCCAGGACTCCCTTGTGGGCGAGGTGGCCGGTGGGCTGCCCGGCCAGCCGCTGCCAGCTCGCGCCCGCGTCCGTCGAGCGGTACACCGCGTTGTCCTTGTCGGCGACCCCCACGTAGATCGTCTTCGTGGCACTGCCCGACGTGCCCGTGGACTCGTCGAAGGTGACCCAGACGATGCCCTGGTTGTCGGAGGCGTAACCGCTCGTGTCGCTCGGGTCCTGGGCGTAGTTGCCGACGTTGGGGAAGTTCGCCACCTGCGACCAGGTCACGCCCGAGTCCGTCGACCGCCACAGCCCCTTGCCGCTGGGCGCGCCCAGGTACAGCACGCTGTTCCGGTTCGGGTCGACGGCCAGCCGCTCGCCCATGCCCCGCCCCGGCATGTTGCCGCCCAGCTTGAACGGCAGATTGGCCTTCTGCCAGCTCGCTCCCCGGTTGGTGGAGCGCATGACCGCACCGTTCTTCGGATCCCAGCTGTTGGTGTACGTACCGACCGCCGCGTACACCTTGTCCGGGTCGACGGAGTCGGAGGCGATACTGACGACCCCCGTGTGCCCCCAGTCGTCCCAGCCCACGGAGTCCAGCAGCGGCGTCCAGGTCTTCGACGCCTCCTGCCACCGGTAGGCACCGCCGATGTCGGTCCGGGCGTAGGCGAGGTTCTTCTCACTGCGATTGAAGACGATCCCGGGGACAAATCCGCCCCCGTCGATCCGCGCGTTCTTCCAGGAGTAGCTATCGGCAGCGATCTTCACCGACGGCGGATCAGCGGCCAGGGCGGCGGGAGCGCCCGACAACAGCCCGGCCGCCAGCGCGAGCACGGCAGTGAGGATGCGGGTTCTTCGCACGGTGGGGGTCCTTCCGTGAGGGGGAACGTGCGAGAGCCGGGCGGCCCCCAGTGCGGGTGGGGACCGCCCGGCCGGTCGGCCCCGTCGTCAGGTGACGGGACCACGAACGCGGAGCTTCGGACGCACCGTCTTTTCAGGGGCGCGGGGCTGCATTCGATTTGCGGCTCCGCCGCGTGTGCGCGACCAGCCACACACCGGCCCGCAGATTGCAACCGCCGAACCCGCGGAGCGCCCGGCGGGGACTATTCGAGAAGCTCCGCGTACGAGCCCATGGCCAGCGCGATATCCGCCTGAGCCCAGAACCGGTGATACGTGAACGACGGCACCGCACCGCCCGCGAGATAACTCTCGATCTTCGACCAGGCCGGGTCGTCCTCGTAGAAGGACCGGATCGAGTCGAACGTCGACGACGAGTTGATCGCGTCACCGTTCGGCATCGTGCCCGTCCAGCCACTCGGGATGGACACCGAGTCGTCGAACCGGTTGTAGTCCGCTCGGTTCTCCGGGACGGCGACCCCGATGTCGTCCTGGTGGTTCGCCCACATACCGTCCAGCAGCTTCTTCGCCGCCGCCGCGGCCTCCGTGTCACCGGAGCGGTCGGCGTAGTACGTCAGGGTCTTGGCGTACGAGGCCGCCACACCGACGTCGTTGGTGTAGTCGGCGACGGTGACGTGCAGCCCGCTGTTGGAGCCGGGGCTGGAGGCGTTCCAGGTGTCGGGCTGGCCCGACCACTGGAGCGTCGACGGGATGCGGAACGTGCCGTCCGGGTTGAACGTGGTCTTGGACAGCGCCCAGTCGACCCACTTGTCGAGGACCGTCTTGGCCTGCGCGTTCCCCGTCTGCTGGTACAGCTCGGCGACCCGCTCCATGGACCACGCCTGGAAGCCGAACCACTGGTTGGACGGCGGGTCGTGGTAGACCGGCTTCTCGTCGTAGTACATGCCGTAGAACGTCGACTTCCCGGCGGGCGGGGTCGCGTACCGTCCCGCCCAGCTGTTGGTCGCGCCGCCGGCGATGCCGCCCTCGTCGGACTGCAGCCAGCGGTAGAACTCCAGCTGCCGGTCCATGGACTTGGCCCAGTCCGCCGCGCCCGTCGCCGACTTGGGCTTCAGCGGGGCGTAGCTGCTCAGCGCGTACGCGGCCAGCGGGTTCTGGTAGCCGCCGTGGGCGTGGCTGGAGCCGATGCGCCAGGACCAGCCCGCGCTGGTGTCGGTGGCGCCGCCCCAGGCGTAGTACCAGGACATCAGGTACATCGAGGCGTCCTTGCCGGTGCCCGCCGGGCAGGCCGAGGGGCCGACGCAGTTGCCGATCTTCTTGAAGTACTTGTCGAACATGGAGTAGCGCAGGTAGTCGCCCATCTTGGCCGCCTTGGCGACCGTCCCGGAGACCTGCCCGCCCTTGCCCTGCTCCTTCGCCCACAGGTCCGCCCAGTAGGCGGCCTGCACGGCGCGCGCGTCGGCGTCCGGCGCGTTGGTGAACTTCCACTGCTTGGCGTATGAGGCGTCACCGGTGAACAGGTCCAGATAGCCGTTCTTGCCGCCGTACTTGAAGGCGTCACAGGTCGGCTGCGGCACCGTCTCCCACACCGACTCCTGCGGGCCGCGCTGGAAGGTGTTGATGTACGACGGACCGGTGTCCGACGGCCCCGCCTCGCACTTGCCGGGCGAGTTGCCGTAGCCGTATACGTTGTCGACGTCCTGGAGCCAGTGCATGCCGTAGACGTCGTCCGTGCCGTACGCGCTCTTCAGCTCGGCCGCGATCGGGTCCCGGCCCACCGAGACGCCGGTGTCGAGCTTGGCCGGGTACTCGCCCGGCGTGTCCAGCTCGGGCGCGTAGGTCGCCGGCTTGGAGGCGTTGTAGAAGGAGTTGGTGGGCTGGTCGGCGTGTGTGGGGATCATGTACTTCTCCATGAGCTCCCACGCCCCGTTGAACTTGGACCAGTCACCGGTCACCTTGCCGTACATGGCCTGGAGCCACAGGAGGTAGCTGTACGCCTCCGAGGTGGTCTCGTGGCCGTGGTCCGGCGCCTCGACGATCAGCGTCTCGACCGAGTGGTAGGGAATGCCCTCGGGGGAGAAGTAGCCGTTCGCCGGGTTGGTGATCTTCCCGTAGAGCTCGAGGAAGCGGGCGTCGTACGCCTTGGCCGCCGCCAGCTGCGTGACGGTGACCGAGGCCTTGGCGTGACCCGCTGCCGTCGACTCGAACACGGCGAAACCGGTACCGGAGTCGGCCGCAGTGACGGTCACCTTCTGGCCGGTGTTCCAGTTCTGCGGGGTGAAGGTGAGCGAGGCGCCGCCGGTGACCGACAGGCCCGAGTTGCCGCTCGCGCGGGCCGACGTGACCGTCACGTTGGACGCCGGCTGCTTGGACAGCTTCACCTCGTACGTGCCCGACTTGCCCGACTGGACTCCCAGTTGAAGCGGCGAGGCGACGACGGTGGGGCCGGAGGCGACGGTGATGCCGACCGGGGTGGAGTCGGCGGAGGCGCCCATGCTGTCGTAGGCCTTCGCCACCAGGGAATGACTGCCCACGGTCAAATCTGAGACGGACAGCGCGTAGGGCGCGCTGGTGTCCGTGCCCAGCAGCTTGGTGTCGTCGTAGAACTCCACCTTGCTGATCGTGGCGTTGTCCGCGGCGGCGGCGGTGGCGGCCAGCGGGACCGCCTGGCCCTGGGTGTAGACGGCGCCGGCGGCCGGGCTGGTCAGCACGGCGATCGGCGGCTGGTGCGCGCCCGTGCAGGGGGTGCCGTTGACCGCGAAGGACGTGGGCGCGGTGTTGCTGCCGCTGTAGCTGAACTGGGCGCCGGTGGAGACGGCGGCGCCCGCGGCGACCCGCGCGTTGTGGGCGGCGTTCTTGACGGTGATGTTCTGGCCGGACTGCGACCAGGTGCCGTTCCAGCCGTTGCCCAGCTTCTGGTTGCCGGAGTAGGCGTAGGTCAGCGTCCAGCCGTCGATGGCGTCCGTGCCGCGGTTGGTGAGGGTCAGGTCCGCGGTGAAGCCGGAGCCCCAGTCGTTCGTCTTGTAATCGACACTGCACTGAAGTGCGGCCGCCTGCGCGGTGGTCGACCCTGAGGAGAGCATCGTCAACGGAAGCGCGAGAGCTGCGAGCGCGGCGGTCCACAGACGCCGCACCGCTCTCCGCCTCCGGGGTGGGGGATGCATGGTGCTGGTTCCTCCTTGCGGCTCGGAGAAGTCAAGGCTTGAACCAGTGGGAGCGCTCCCATAGTGCGGACGGGTCAGGTACCGGTCAAGGTCCTTGAAGAGTCGAAAAGATTCGACGCCGTGTGTTGAGCGAAAGTCAGTGACTCCCCTGTTCTTTGCCGACACTTGCCGCTACCTTCCTTGACACCAGTGGGAGCGGTTCCATCAGTCGACGCGTCCGTCACGACGGGCCCGACCTGCACGGAGTCGCTCATGCGACACCCCTCGCGTTCAGTACTTAGAGCCGCCGCCCTCGCGGTCGTCCCCGGCTGCGCGAGTGCCGGTGCCGGGTTCCTCATGTCCTTGTCGGAGCGCGCCCTGAACGGCTGACACCCCCACCACCGAAAGGGAAACCCGCAGTCATGAGCCGTACGAGAACAGCGTTACTGGCCGCCATGGCCCTGGTCGCCGGAGCCACCGGCACGGCGTTCGCCGTCGATCCGGGCGGCATCGGCACCGCCGCGGTCCCCTGCACCGTCGACTACATGGTGCAGAACCAGTGGAACACCGGCTTCACCGCCGCCGTGACCATCACCAACAACAGTGCCGCGAAGTCGTCCTGGTCGCTGAAGTGGTCGTACGCCGGCAACCAGAAGGTCACCAGCGGCTGGAACGCCAAGATCAGCCAGAGCGGTGCCGACGTCACCGTGGCCAACGAGAGCTACAACGCCCAGCTCGCCACGGGCGGTTCGGTCAGCTTCGGCTTCCAGGGCTCCTACAGCGGCAGCAACGCGATCCCGGCCACCTTCACCCTCGACGGCGTGACCTGCAACGTCGACAGCGGCGGTCCCGGCGGCCCCACGGATCCGCCGGACCCGGGCGGCCCCGCCAACCGGGTCAACAACCCCTACGACGGCGCCAAGGTGTACGTGAACCCCGAGTGGTCCGCGAAGGCCGCCGCCGAGCCGGGCGGCAGCCGGGTGTCCAACCAGCCGACCGGCGTCTGGCTGGACCGGATCGCGGCGATCAACGGCGCCGGCGGCAAGATGGGCCTGCGCGCCCACCTCGACGAGGCGCTGCGCCAGAAGGGCTCCGGCGAGCTCGTCGTCCAGCTCGTGATCTACAACCTGCCCGGCCGTGACTGCGCCGCCCTCGCCTCCAACGGCGAGCTGAAGCCCGACGAGATCGGCCGCTACAAGACGGAGTACATCGACCCGATCAAGGCGATCCTCGCCGACTCGAAGTACTCCTCGCTGCGGATCGTCACGACCGTCGAGATCGACTCGCTGCCGAACCTCGTCACCAACACCGGCAGCCGCCCGACGGCCACCCCGACGTGCGACGTGATGAAGGCCAACGGCAACTACATCAAGGGCGTCGGCTACGCGCTGAACAAGCTCGGCGACGTGCCGAACGTCTACAACTACGTCGACGCCGGCCACCACGGCTGGATCGGCTGGGACGACAACTTCGCTCCCTCCGCGACCCTGTTCAAGGAGGCGGCGACCGCCGAGGGCGCGACCGTCAACGACGTCCACGGCTTCATCACCAACACGGCGAACTACAGCGCCCTGAAGGAGGACCACTTCTCCATCAGCGACAACGTGGCCGGCAAGTCCGTCCGCGAGTCGAAGTGGGTCGACTGGAACCGCTACGTCGACGAGCTGTCCTTCGCCCAGGCGTTCCGCAACCAGCTGGTCTCGGTCGGCTTCAACTCCGGCATCGGCATGCTGATCGACACCTCCCGCAACGGCTGGGGCGGCGCGAACCGGCCCACCGGCCCCGGCGCCCAGACCTCCGTCGACACCTACGTCGACGGCGGCCGCTACGACCGCCGCATCAACCCCGGCAACTGGTGCAACCAGTCCGGAGCCGGCCTCGGCGAGCGGCCGAAGGCCAGCCCGGCTGCAGGGATCGACGCCTACGTGTGGATGAAGCCCCCGGGCGAGTCCGACGGGGCGAGCAAGGCGATCCCGAACGACGAGGGCAAGGGCTTCGACGAGATGTGCGACCCGGCGTACAAGGGCAACCCGCGCAACGGCAACAATCCGTCCGGTGCGCTGCCGGACGCCCCGCTGTCCGGGCAGTGGTTCTCCGCGCAGTTCCGGCAGCTGATGCAGAACGCGTACCCGCCGCTGTCCTGACCCGCTGACACCCCGTCCCCACGGATCCGCCGGGGCTCCGGCCCCGGCGGATCATTTTTTGCGGGAGCGGCAAGAGCGGTGGCCTTCCCCGGTGCGTCGGCTCAGGCTGGCGGCATGGAGAGGGAGAGGCTGAGCACCATGGCGCACGACCACGACCACGACCACGAGCACAACCAGGAGCACGGGCAGGGCCATGGCCACCATCACGGCTCCACGGACATCGACTGGGCCGAGATGGGCCCGAAGCTGGAGTCACAGGCGGAGCTGTTCGCGTCCCTGTACGAGCGGGCCATGGCCTGGCTGGCGCAGGAGGTGACCGAGCCGGGTCTGATCGTCGACGCGGGCAGCGGGCCGGGCGTCGTGTCCTGTCTGTTCGCCGAGACGTTCCCGGGCGCGAGGATCGTCGCGGTGGACGGCTCCGAGCCGCTGCTGGTTCGGGCACGGGCACGGGCCGAACGGCTCGGGGTCGCCGACCGCTTCGGCACGATCGCCGGTGAACTCCCGGACGTGCTCGACCAGTTGGACTACCCCGCCGACTTGCTCTGGGCAAGCCGCAGCCTGCACCACCTGGGCGACCAGCGGGCCGCGCTCACCGCCTTCGCAGCGCGGCTCGCGCCCGGCGGCACGCTCGCCCTGATGGAGGGTGGTCTGCCCCCGCGGTACCTCCCGCGCGACATCGGCATCGGCCGGCCCGGACTGCAGGCGCGCGTCGACGCGGTGGAGGCGGAGTGGTTCACGCGGATGCGGGCGGAGCTGCCGGGCCATGTCGCGGAGACGGAGGACTGGCCGGGGCTGCTGGCCGCCGCGGGACTGAAGCATGCCAGGACGCATACGTTCCTGCTCGACCTGCCCGCGCCTGCTTCGGAGCGGGCGCGGGGCTATGTCGTGGCGTCCCTGTCGCACATGCGCGAGAGGCTCGCGGACGGCCTGGACGCGGAAGATCTCGCGACTCTTGATCGGCTGCTTGATCCTGACGACGAGGCGAGTCTGCATCGGCGGTCGGATGTGTTCGTCTTGGAGGCCCATACGGTGCACACGGCCGTTCGGGCTGGCTAGGACCTGTCTGACACGGGTGCTGGGTGTTGATGCTGGGGGCGGGTGGGTGCGCAGCCCGGCGGTGCGGTGTGCCGCTGCGCCCACCCGTGCCGCCCCAGCGGCACGAATGCCCGCAGCTCAGCGAGCTGCGAGCATTCGGGGGGGAACCTCAGGCGCCGTCGAACGTCGCCGGGTCCGGGCCCAGGCGGCGGTCCTCGTTGAGGGCGCTGATGGCCGCCAGGTCCTCCGTGTCCAGGCTGAAGTCGAAGACCTCGATGTTCTCCTTGATCCGCGCCGGCGTCACGGACTTGGGGATGACCACGTTGCCCAGCTGGATGTGCCAGCGCAGGACGACCTGGGCCGGCGTGCGGTTGTGCTTCCGGGCGATGGCCACGATCGCCGGGACCTCCAGCAGGCCCTTGCCTTGTCCGAGCGGCGACCATGCCTCCGTGGCGATGCCCTGCTCCGCGTGGTACTCACGGGCCTCGCTCTGCTGGAGGTGCGGGTGCAGCTCGATCTGGTTCACGGCCGGGATGACCGACGTCTCGCCGATCAGCCGCTCCAGGTGCTCGGGAAGGAAGTTGGAGACGCCGATGGCCCGGATCCGGCCGTCGGCGTGCAGCTTCTCGAACGCCTTGTACGTGTCGACGTAGGTGCCCCGGGCCGGCAGCGGCCAGTGGATCAGGTACAGGTCGACGAAGTCCAGGCCGAGCTTGTCCAGCGACGTGTCGAAGGCGCGCAGCGTCGAGTCGTACCCCTGGTCCGCGTTCCAGAGCTTCGTGGTGACGAACAGCTCCTCGCGGGGGAGACCGGACGCGGCGATGGCCTTGCCGGTGCCCTTCTCGTTGCCGTAGATCGCCGCTGTGTCGATGCTGCGGTACCCGGCCTCCAGCGCCGTCGCGACGGCCGACTCGGCCTCGTCGTCCGGCACCTGCCAGACGCCGAAGCCCAGCTGGGGCATCTCGACGCCGTTGTTCAGGATGATCGGGGGGACCTTGCTCACGAGCTCTCGATCCTTCGGTTTGTGGTCGGTGTACCTCCCATCGTCAACGATCACGAGCCGTGATGCATTCCTGACGGGAGAATTGCGGCGTGAAATTCACCTGTCACCTGGACATTCACGCCCGGTACAGTGCCTCGACCTCGTTCTCATACGCCTTTTCGATCGCCTTCCGCTTCAGCTTCAGGGACGGGGTCAGCAGCCCGTGCTCCTCGGTGAACGGCTGGGCCAGGATGCGGAAGGTGCGGATCGACTCGGCCTGTGAGACAAGGGTGTTGGCCGCGACCACCGCGCGCCGCACCTCCGCCTCCAGATCCGCGTCGCGCACCAGCTCCGCCGCGGACATCCGCGGCTTGCCCCGCATCGTCAGCCAGTGCTCGACGGCCTCCTGGTCGAGGGTCACGAGGGCGGCGATGTACGGGCGGTCGTTGCCGACGACGATGCACTGGTTGACCAGTGGATGGTCACGGACGCGTTCCTCCAGCACGCCTGGCGAAACACTCTTGCCGCCCGATGTGACCAGGATCTCCTTCTTGCGGCCGGTGATGGTGAGGTAGCCGTCCTCGTCGAGGGAGCCGAGGTCGCCGGTGGCCAGCCAGCCGTCGTGCAGGGTCTGGTCGGTCGCCTTGGGATTGTTGAGGTACCCCTGGAAGACGTTCTGGCCGTGCAGCCAGATCTCGCCGTCGTCCGCGATGTGCACGGTCATGCCGGGGATGGGCTGCCCGACCGTGCCGAACCGGGTGCGGCCGGGCGGGTTGGCGGTCGCGGCGGCCGTGGACTCGGTCAGGCCGTAGCCCTCGTAGATGTGCACGCCCGCCCCGGCGAAGAACAGGCCGAGCCGCCGGTCCATCGCCGAACCGCCCGACATGGCGTGCTTGATACGGCCGCCCATCGCGGCGCGGATCTTGGCGTAGACGAGCTTGTCGAACAACTGGTGCTGCATGCGCAGGCCGGCGGACGGGCCGGGGCCGATGCCCCAGGCCTTCGCCTCCATCGCGTCCGCGTACTTGATGGCGATGTCGACGGCCTTCTCGAACGGGCCGGAACGCCCCTCCTTCTCGGCCTTGCGGCGGGCCGCGTTGAACACCTTCTCGAAGATGTACGGCACGGCCAGGAAGAACGTCGGCCTGAACGCGGCCAGGTCCGGCAGCAGGGCCGCCGCGTTCAGCTGCGGCTGATGGCCGAACTTCACCTTGCCCCGGATCCCGGCGACCTGGACCATCCGCCCGAAGACGTGGGCGAGCGGCAGGAACAGCAGGGTGGCGGCCTCGTCGCCGCGCTTGGAGTGGAACACCGGCTCCCAGCGCTCGATGACGGTGTCCGCCTCGTACATGAAGTTGCCGTGCGTGATGACGCAGCCCTTGGGGCGGCCGGTGGTGCCCGAGGTGTAGATGATCGTGGCGACCGAGTCGGGGGTGACGGCCTGCCGGTGGCGGTGCACCACCTCGTCGTCGAGGTGTGCGCCGGCGTCGTACAGCTCGTGCACGGCGCCCGAGTCGAGCTGCCACAGGCGGCGCAGCTGGGGCAGCCGGTCGATGACGGTGGCGATCGTCATCGCGTGGTCCTCGTGCTCCACGACCGCGGCCGTCACCTCGGCGTCGTAGAGCATCCAGAAGCACTGCTCGGCCGAGGATGTCGGGTAGACGGGCACGACCTGGGCGCCGATCGTCCACAGCGCGTAGTCGAACAGCGTCCACTCGTAGCGCGTACGGGACACGATCGCAACGCGGTCGCCGAACCGGATGCCGCTCGCCAGCAGGCCCTTGGCCAGGGCGAGCACCTCGTCGCGGAACTCGGCGCTGGTGACGTCGCGCCACTGCCCGGACTCGTCCTTGCGGCCGAGCGCGATGCGCAGCGGGTCCTCCTGGGCATGCTCGAAGACCACGTCGGCCAGACCGCCCACGGGAGGTGCCAACGCCAACGGAGGGTTGGTGAACTCGCGCAAACCCCGCTCCCCGCTCCTCAGCGCTTTTGTTGAGTGACGCTCCGCACAGCGCCGTGAAAGCTACCCCAACCGGGCAGAGGGCGGGAGGGGTGGCGAAGGCGAGCAGCGCTCTTGTCCGCGCTGCAGGGAGGGAAAATGCGCCCACATGGGGAAGGGTCGGACAGAATCCTGACGGTTGAGTAAGTTTCGGAGCCGTAATCTCCACCGAATCTGTACGACCCCCTACGGCCCGAGGCTCCTCGTGCGCGGTGCCCGGCCGTCTCTTCTGTCAGCGCCCCGTAGACGGATTTCGTCACTCCGGTTCAGTCGGTCGCCGCCCGCCAGGATCGCCGCGGCCAGGGCGTCCGCCGCCCCCTGGGCGGCGGGGCTCCGCCGGCCGTGGACCACGACGAAGTCGACCTGTCCCAGTTCCGGCAGCCCGGCCCGGTCCGGGATCCGGACCAGGCCCGGCGGGATGAGGCCGCGGGAGTGGGCCATCACGCCGAGCCCCGCCCGGGCCGCCGCGACGAGGCCGTTGAGGGAGCCGCTCGTGCACACCACACGCCACTCGCGGCCCTGCCGCTCCAGCGCCTCCAGGGCGAGCGCGCGGGTGATGCCCGGCGGTGGATAGACGATGAGCGGCACGGGACGGTCAGGGTCGAGCCGGAGGCGCTCCGCGCCGATCCACACCAGCCTGTCGTGCCGGACCAGCTCGCCGCGCGGATCCTCGGGCCGCCGCTTGGCCAGGACGAGGTCCAGCTTCCCGGCGGCGAGCTGCTCGTGCAGCGTGCCCGACAGCTCGACCGTCAGCTCCAGGTCGACCTCGGGGTGGTCGTGCCGGAAGCCCTCGAGGATCTCCGGCAGCCGGGTCAGTACGAAGTCCTCCGACGCGCCGAAGCGCAGCCGGCCGCGCAGCCGGGTGCCCGTGAAGAACGCCGTCGCCTGCTCGTGCACCTCCAGGATCCGGCGCGCGAACCCGAGCATGGCCTCGCCGTCCTCCGTGAGCTCCACCGAGTGCGTGTCCCGGGTGAACAGCGTCCGCCCGGTGGCGTCCTCCAGCCGCCGCACGTGCTGGCTGACGGTGGACTGCCGCAGCCCGAGCCGCCGGGCGGCCTGCGTGAAGCTCAGTGTCTGCGCCACCGACAGGAAGGTGCGCAGATGGGCGGGGTCGTACATGCCCGCCAGGCTATCGCAGAACGTGATGACAGTGAGAGCGGTATACGGGATTCCCGATCGCCGTGCCGGGGAGCAGGATGGAAGGGGGCCGTACCGGCCCCGCACCGCACCTGAGTACCGCACGTATGTACCGCCCGTAAGTCCCGAGCAAGTGGAGCACCGTGAAACGCCTGCGCCGGCCGCGTCGGATGCCGATCGACCCGTACATCCTTCTCCTCCTCGCGACAGTGGGTGTCGCCGCGCTGTTCCCGGCGCGCGGGACGGTGGCCGATGTCGCGTCCGGTGCCTCCACGGCGGCGATCGCCCTGCTGTTCTTCCTCTACGGCGCCCGGCTGTCCACCCGTGAGGCCCTGGACGGGCTGCGCCACTGGCGGCTCCACGTCGCCGTCCTGGCCTGCACCTTCGTCGCCTTCCCGCTGCTCGGCCTGGCGGCCCGCGGGCTGGTGCCGGTGATCCTGACCCACCCGCTGTACCAGGGCCTGCTCTTCCTCACGCTCGTCCCGTCGACCGTGCAGTCCTCGATCGCCTTCACCTCGATGGCCCGCGGCAACGTGCCCGCCGCGATCTGCGCGGGCTCCTTCTCCTCTCTCGTCGGCATCGTCGCCACCCCGCTGCTCGCGGCCTCGCTGCTCGGCGGCAGCGGCGGCGGGTTCTCCGCCGACTCGCTGCTGAAGATCGTGCTGCAACTGCTCGTGCCGTTCCTCGCCGGGCAGCTGCTGCGCCGCTGGATCGGTGCCTTCATCACCCGCCACAAGAAGGTCCTCGCCCTGGTGGACCGCGGCTCGATCCTGCTCGTCGTCTACACCGCGTTCAGCCAGGGCATGGTCCAGGGCATCTGGCACCAGGTGAGCCCCCTCCGGCTGGGCGGGCTGCTCGTCGTCGAGGCCGTGATCCTCGCCGTGATGCTGCTGCTGACCTGGTACGGCGGCAAGGCGCTGGGCTTCGTCCGGGAGGACCGGATCACCCTCCAGTTCGCCGGTTCGAAGAAGTCCCTGGCCGCCGGACTGCCCATGGCGAGCGTCCTGTTCGGCGCGCAGGCCTCGCTGGCCGTGCTGCCGCTGATGCTCTTCCACCAGATGCAGCTGATGGTCTGCGCGGTGATCGCCAAGCGCCGCTCGCACGACCCCCGCCCGGAGGTCACCGGGCCGGAGCCAGCCGCAGCGTCACGAACCGCGGTCGGTACAGGGACACGTTCCGGCTGAGCTGGGCGGCGGCGCCCGTCGTCTCCAGCCAGTTGACGTCGTAGCTCAGCACGAGACGCCCGTCGCCGCTCAGCACCGGGTGTGCCTGCGGGTTGTAGGCGGCCACCTGGCCCTGCGGCAGCGACGGGCTGAACTCCTTCGCGGGCCCGTGCCACGGCCCGGCCGGAGAGCACGCCCAGTACGAGGCGACGGTGGTCAGGCCCTTCGTGCCCGCGGCCATCGTGAACAGCAGGTACGTCCCGCCGTCCCGGACGACCGAGAACGCGCTGCCCACGCCCCTGCGCTGCCCGTCTCCGAGCACCGCCCGGGGGCGGGCGCCGGCCGCCCACGCCGAGCCGTTCCAGTACCGCCAGGCCGCCGGATCCCCGAGCCTGCCCTCCGGCACCCGCGCCACGTACGCGTGCGAGGCCGGGCGGGAGGCGGCCCGGCCGTCGTCGCCGCCGAAGACGTACGTCCAGCCGTCCTCCTCGACCAGCGTCGTGCCGAACAGCACCCGCCGGGACGGGTCGGGGACCAGCTGCTGGTCGAGCACCTTGACGACCGACTCCAGGCGCAGTTCGGGCAGCGACAGCGTGGCCACCTCGGTCGCGGTGGGCACGCCGTAGATCCACGGGGCCTGGCCGGCAGTACGCACCCACAGCAGCACCCGGACGACCTGTTCCGAGGAGCCGGGGGAGCGGGATTCGACGCGGGCGGCGACCGGCCAGCGCCACTGGTTCGGCGCCGGGTCGGCGAAGAGCGGGGCGGGGAGGGTGGTCTCCAGCCGGCCGTCGCGCATCAGGACGGCCGAGTTGCGCACCAGCGGCGCGGTGGTGTCCCGCCAGGCGTGGGACTCGCCGGCCGGGTTGGGCGGGCCGTACACCCGGCCCAGATAGGTGTCGGAGAACAGCCACAGCACCCGGCCGTCCGGCAGCCGCACCGAGTGGGTGCCGTCGCCGCCGGTCCAGTCGTCGGTTCGGGCCGCGTCGTCGCCGTAGCGGGCGAACTCGGCGGTGAGTCCGTCGTCCGCCTGCCAGGAGCGGACCGTCCGCGCCCAGCAGGCGGTGTCGTCGTCCGGGCTCTCGTCCTCCGGGAGGGCGATGAGCAGCGCTGCCCCGAGAACCAGAACCAGCAGCAGGCCGATCCCGGTTCCCGTGCGCTGCCGTGCTCGTGCTGCACTTACGTCGTCGGGCACGTGCCGTGACGTTAGTTGCTGCCGCTCACCCGGTCCATGGGGAGCCACAGCACCGTGCCCCTGGCGGCCGCGCCCTTGGTGCCGGCGCCCAACTCCCTGTCGCTGAGGGCGCGGTTCCAGACGCGGACGTCGTCGATCGCCCCCGTCAGGAACGCCCGGCTGTCCATGCGCTGGCCGATGTGCACGCCGAACGGGGAGTTACGGCTGACCGAGCCCGGCACGTCCGGGGTGCTGATGGGCGTGCCGTCGAGGAAGAGGGTCAGCTGCCCGCCGCCCCGGCGCAGGACCAGGTGGTGCCAGCGGCCGTCGTTGTGGGCGCCGTCGGTCCACACCGAGGCCGTCCGGACGGTCGTCGCGCCCGACCGGGTGGTGATGAGCGCCCGGACCCGGTCGCTCGCCGGTTCCCCGCGCAGCCAGACCTGCGGCTGGGTGGTGCCGATGCCGCCCATCCACAGGAAGGGCTGTTCGCCGGTCGTGGCCGTGTAGCGGAAGAACAGCGAGGCCGTGAAGTCCCCCTCGCCGAGCGGCAGTCGGGACCGGTAGGGCAGGCGTACGGCGTCGTCGGCGCCGTCGAAGGACAGCGCGCCGCCGCGGACACCGGCCGTCCGCCCGGCACCGCCGAGCACGGCCGCCGGCTTCGCGCCCGGTGCCGCGTCGAGGGTGGTCGGGTCGGCGCCACGGCGTGGTTTCAGCCAGTCCTCGGTGAAGCGGACGAAGCGGATCTCGTCGCGGGCGTCGACGGCGCCGCCCTCGTACAGCAGGCCCACCGTCGAGGCGTCGACCGCCGCCATGTCGGAGTAGCCGGACCAGTCCCTGGTGACGACCGTGCCCCGGTCCACGCTGTCCCAGGTGCGCCCGCCGTCGTAGGAGGAGCGGACCATCATCGTCCGGCGGCGGTCGGGATCGGCCGGGGCGGACAGCAGCATCCGGTGGCCGAGGCGCAGTGTCGCGCCCTGGACCTGCGGGGTGTAGAGGTCCGGGAGGGCGTGGAAGGGCGTGGCGAAGCTGTCGCCGCCGTCCAGGCTGAGGGTCTGGGAGCGGTGTCCCAGGTCGGTGCCGTCCTGTTCGCGTCCGCTGACGAGGAGGGCCCCGTCGGCCCGTTCGGTGAGCGTCACCTCGGAGGGCTTCTGCCGGAACATGCCGTCCTGCGCTATCGGCCAGGAGTCCGTGGCGCCGGTCCGCCATTGGTCGCCGCCGTTATCGCTGACGATGAGCGCGGCGTGGTTGGCGCTGACCCGGCTGCCGTTCCAGGTCTCGGTGTTGACGCCGAAGACCAGCCGCCCGGCGTGCTTGCCGCGGGTGAGCTGGATGCCGTGCACGGGCCCGGTGGCGTACCAGGAGTTCCAGTGGCCGGGCAGGATCTGGTCGCTCAGATCGCGCGGCTCGGACCAGGTCCGGCCGTCGTCGTCGCTGTACTGGAGGTGCGGGGTGCGGTCGCAGGGGACGGTGCAGTTGCCGGCGTCCGTACGGCCCGTGTTGTACGTCTCGGCCAGCAGGATGCGGCCGGTCCTGCGGTCCACGAGGGGCGCCGGGTTGCCGTGCGTGTCGCCCGCGCCCTCGTTGACGACCTGGAGCGGTCCCCAGGTGCGGCCGCCGTCGGTGGAGCGTTTGAGGACGATGTCGATGTCGGCCGCGTCACCGCAATTGAGGACGCGGCCCTCGGCGAAGGCGAGCAGCGTGCCGGCCGTGGTCCGCACGATCGCCGGGATCCGGAAGCACGCGTAGCCGGGGTCCTGGGAGGCCTTGAAGAGGACCTGTTGCTCGAACTCCGGTAAGACGGTGACGGGTTGGGCACGGGCCGGGCCGACGGGCGTGAGCAGTGCCGCGGCGGTGAGGACGGCTGTCAGGCTGGATCTCAGACGTGCGCGAAGTCTTGACGGCATGGTGCGACCTGCCCTTCATGCGTCTGTCGGCTGGACCACCGAGGCATGGGAACGGGAATCCGGGGGTCGGAAGTCCGAGGAGCGGACATTCGGTCAATCGGACATCCCACGTCCCATGTGTGGGGCCACAGACGGTACTTGGCTTCACAGACCCCCCACAAGGAGCGTGCGTCAGGGGATCAGGACGACCTTGCCGAGGTTGGCCCTCGCCTCGATCTCCCCGTGTGCCTTCGTCGCGTCCTGAAGGGCGAACTCCCCGTGCACGACAGGCCTGACCTCTCCGGCGGCGAACAGCCGCCACAGTTCCTCCCGCCACTGCTCGTACAACTCCGGCTTCCCGCGCGCGACACGGGCCATCTGGAACCCGATCACCGACTTGGCTCCGGCCAGCAGGTCGTACGCCTGGACGGTGCCGCCGCCCGAGCTGTACGCCACCAGCCGTCCCTCCGGGGCGAGTGCGGCGAGGGCCGGGGTGAGCAGCTCGCCGCCGACCGCGTCCAGGGCGTAGTCGACCGGGGTGCCCCAGGTGTCGTCGCCGTAGGTGACGACGTGGTCGGCGCCGAGGCCGCGCACGAAGCCGGCCTTGGCCGGGTCGGATACGGCCCCCACGACCCGCCCGGCGCCCCGCGTCCTGGCCAGCTGCACCGCCAGGTGCCCGACACCGCTCGCCGCGGCGGTGACAAGGGCCGCTTCACCCGGCTCGGGCCGTGCCGCCTCCAGGGCGCCGAGGGCGACCAGACCGCTGCGGACCAGGGCGACGGCCGTGACGGCGTCGGCGTCCGCCGGGACCGGGGAGGCCATGGCCTCGTGCAGGAGCGCGAAGTCGGCGTAGCCGTGGCCGAAACAGAGCCCCGTCACGCGGTCGCCGGTGCCGAAGCGGGTGACGCCCCCGCCGACGGCCGTCACCTCCCCGGCGATCTCGCCGCCGAGCGGGACCGGCTCCGCCGCCTCGCCGACCTTGCGGACGACCGGGAGCGTGACGCCGATCGCCTCCGCGCGCACGAGCAGCTCTCCGGGGCCCGGCTCGGGCACCGGTGCCTCCTCCAGGAACAGGGGGCCGCCTCGGGATTCGTAGCGGACGCGGCGCATCGCACCTCCGGATGTCGTTGGTGGTCCCCACGAGTTCGTCGGGGTCCCCGACGGTATAGGAGGATCATAGGGAGAACCAACGATTTCTTGGTTAGGCTGCGGCCATGTCGGAAGCCCCCCTCCCCGCGATCCGCTCCCTGCCCAGCTGGCTGCTCGGCCGTGCCGCCGCACGCGGCCGGGCCCTGGTGGCCGCGGCACTGGCCGAGCAGGACATGCGGATGTGGCACCACGTGGTGCTGTCCGCCGTCCGCGACCTCGGCCCCGTCGCGCAGGCCGACCTCGGCCGCGGGGTCGGACTGGACCCCAAGGACCTGGTCGGCATCCTGAACGACCTCCAGGCGGCGGGCCTGGTGGTGCGCGAGCCGGACCCGAAGGACCGGCGGAAGAACGCCGTGTCCCTCACCGCCCGGGGAGCCCGGCTGCTGACGCGCTGCGAGAAGGCGGCCCGCGCGGCCAACGACGAGCTGCTGGCCCCGCTGTCGGAGGCCGAACGCGAGCAGTTCACGCGCATGCTGCGGCGCATATCCGGCACGGCGGACTGACACCCCGGGGCCCGTCGGGCCGAGACGGGGCCCCTGCGGCGCAGGGGGCGCTCCCCGCCGGTCGGGGCCCCGCCGCCGTGTCGCGGAGGGAACCTGGTCAGCCCTGGGCGGCCGCGGCCCGCAGGGCGATCCGGTCCTCACCCGCGTACACGTTCATGGAGCTGCCCCGCAGGAAGCCCACCAGCGTCAGGCCCGTCTCGGCGGCCAGGTCCACCGCCAGCGAGGACGGCGCCGACACCGCCGCCAGGACCGGGATACCGGCCATCACGGCCTTCTGCGCCAGCTCGAAGGAGGCCCGGCCCGAGACGAGCAGGATCGTCCGGGACAGCGGCAGCTCCCCGTTCTGCAGGGCGCGGCCGACCAGCTTGTCGACCGCGTTGTGCCGGCCCACGTCCTCCCGGACGTCCAGCAACTCGCCGTCCTCCGAGAAGAGGGCCGCCGCGTGCAGGCCGCCGGTCCGGTCGAAGACCCGCTGGGCGGCACGCAGCCGGTCGGGCAGGCCCGCGAGCAGCTCGGGAGTGACCCGGACCGGCGGAGTGTCGGCGATGGGCCAGCGGGCCGTCGTCCGCACCGCGTCCAGCGAGGCCTTGCCGCACAGCCCGCAGGAGGACGTCGTGTAGACGTTCCGCTCCAGCGTGATGTCGGGGATCACCACCCCGGGGGCCGTCTGCACGTCGACCACGTTGTACGTGTTCGAGCCCTCGGCCGTGGCCCCGGCGCAGTAGACGATGTTCCGCAGGTCCCGCTGCCCGCCCAGCACCCCCTCGCTCACCAGGAAGCCGGCCGCCAGCGCGAAGTCGTCGCCCGGCGTGCGCATGGTGATCGCCAGGGGTTTGCCGTTCAGCCGGATCTCCAGGGGCTCCTCGGCGACGAGCGTGTCCGGACGGCTGGAGACCGCCCCGTCGCGGATGCGGAGCACCTTGCGTCGTTCCGTGACTCGTCCCATGTCCTGATCAGCCCCGGTTCTGTACGTGCTGGTAGCCGAAGCGGCCCTTGATGCAGAGGTTGCCGTGGGTCACCGGGTTGTCGTGCGGTGACGTGACCTTCACGATCTCATTGTCCTGCACGTGCAGCGTCAGGTTGCAGCCCACTCCGCAGTACGCGCACACCGTGGTCGTCTCCGTCTGCCGCGACTCGTCCCACGTACCCGCCGCACGCATGTCGAACTCGGACTTGAAGGACAGCGCGCCCGTCGGGCACACCTCGATGCAGTTCCCGCAGTACACGCACGCCGAGTCGGTCAGCGGGGCGTCGTGCTCCACGGCGATCCGGGCGTCGAAACCCCGCCCGGCGACCGAGATCGCGAAGGTGTTCTGCCACTGGTCGCCGCAGGCGTCGACGCACTTGTAGCAGAGGATGCACTTGTCGTAGTCCCGCACGTACAGGTCGTTGTCGACCCTCGGTTCCTCGTTGAGGCGGGCCGCGTCCGGGCCGAAGCGGTCGGGCTTCGCCTCGTACTCCTTGAGCCACTCGGCGACGCGGGGCGTGGTCGACAGGTCGGCCGAGGACGCGAGCAGTTCGAGGACGACCTTCCGGCTGTGCCGGGCCCGCTCGGTGCCGGTACGCACCTCCATGCCCGGCTCGGCCTTGCGGGAACAGGCCGGGACCAGGGTGCGCGCCCCCTCGACCTCGACGACGCAGACCCGGCAGGCGTTCTTCGGCCGCAGGGTGTCGCCCTCGCACAGGGTCGGGATGTCCTTCCCGGCCGCCCGGCAGGCGTCGAGGATCGTCGAGCCCTCGGGAACCCTGGCCTCCTCGCCGTCGATCGTGAACTCCAGCATGCGGCGCGGGATCCCCAGCGGTGTGACGGTCATTCGTACGCCCCCAGACGGTCGATGGCGGATTCCACGGCGTTCCAGGCGGTCTGCCCCAGACCGCAGATCGAGGCGTCCCGCATCGCGCGGCCGACCTCCCTGAGCAGGGCGATGTCCCCGGCCGCGGCGGCTCCGGTGCGCTCCACGATCCGGTGCAGCGCCTCCTCCTGCCGCACGGTCCCGACCCGGCAGGGCACGCACTGGCCGCACGACTCGTCGCGGAAGAACTCCGCGATGCGCAGCAGCAGCCGGGGGAGCGGCACGCTGTCGTCGAAGGCCATGACGACCCCCGAGCCGAGCGTCGTGCCCGCCTCCCGTGTCCCTTCGAAGGTGAGCGGGATGTCCAGCTCGTCGGCCCGCACGAAACCGCCCGCCGCCCCGCCGAGCAGCACCGCCCGCAGCCCGTCCCGCACCCCGGCGAGGGTGAGCAGGTCGCCCAGCGTCGCGCCGAACGGCAACTCGTAGACGCCCGGCCGCTCCACACTCCCCGAGACGCAGAACAGCTTCGGCCCGGTGGACCTGCCCGTGCCGATCGCCGCGTACGCCGGGGCGCCCATGGTGAGGATCGGCAGCACGTTGACCAGCGTCTCGACGTTGTTCTCGACCGTCGGCTTGCCGAACAGGCCCTTCTCCACGGGGAACGGCGGCTTCGAGCGGGGCTCGCCCCGGTAGCCCTCGATGGAGTTGAACAGGGCCGTCTCCTCACCGCAGATGTAGGCGCCCGCACCGCGCCGGATCTCGATGTCGAAGGCGTAGCCCTGGCCGAGGACGTCGTCGCCGAGCAGGCCGCGCGCACGGGCCTGCGCGATCACGTGTTCGAGGAGGTGCAGGGCGCGCGGGTACTCGCCGCGCAGATACAGGTAGCCCTGGTGGGCGCCCGTCGCGTACCCGGCGATCGTCATGGCCTCGACCAGCGCGTACGGGTCGCCCTCCATGAGCACCCGGTCCTTGAAGGTGCCCGGCTCGGACTCGTCGGCGTTGCAGACGAGGTAGTGCGGACGGTCCGGCTGGGACGCCGTGGCCTGCCACTTGCGGCCGGTCGGGAAGGCGGCGCCGCCGCGCCCGACGAGGCCCGAGTCGGTGACCTCGCGGATGACCCCGGCGGGGCCCAGCTCGAAGGCCCGGCGCAGGGCGGTGTAGCCGCCGTGGGCGCGGTAGTCGTCCAGGGACGCCGGGTCGACCACGCCGACGCGGCGCAGCAGCATCAGGCCGTCCTGCCGGGCCTGGGGCACCGCCAGCGCGGCCGGGGGCTCCTCCGGCGCCGAGTCGGGGGCGCTCGCGGCGAGGACGGCGTCCTGCACGGTCGCCGGTGCCGAGACCGCCGTACGGACCGGGTCCCCGGCCCTGATCGCAAGCGCGGCCGGGGCGCGTTCGCACAAGCCCAGGCAGGGGCTGCGCTCGACCGCGACCCCGCTGCCGGGGCCCAGCCGCTCCTCGATCCCCGCGCACAGCTCCGGCGCCCCGGCCGCCGCGCACGCCAGGTCCGTGCACACGTGGAGCACGGTCGCCGGACGCGGCTTGACGGAGAACATGGCGTAGAAGGTGGCGACCCCGTACGCCTCCGCCGGTGGCACCGTCAGCCGCCGGCACAGGTAGTCGAGGGCGCCGTCGCTGATCCAGCCGACCCGGTCGTTGATCGCGTGCAGCCCCGGCAACAGCAGGTCGCGGCGGTCCCGGGCCGCGCGCCCGCCACGAGCCCACCTGAGATCCGCGTCGGAGCGGTCGGCGCCCTCCCAGGAGGACTCCGGAGGCCCGAGCAGGGCGTCGACGGCCGCCCGTTCCTCGTCCGTCGGTTTGCTGTCACCGAAGTGCAGGTCCACAGTGCGTCACCCCACGATGGTCGCGATGGGCAGCTTCTCGATCCGGATCGCCGACGCCTTGAACTCCGCCGTCCCCGCGATCGGGCAGTTCGCCTCGATCGTCAGCGCGTTGGTGTCCACCTCGTCGGGGAAGTGCATGGTCATGAAGGCGAGCCCGGACCGCAGCGCGGGGTCCACCCACACGGGTGCGGTCACCGACCCGCGCCGCGAGGTGACCTGCACCTGCTCGCCGACCACCACCCCGTAGCGCTCGGCGTCCTCCGGGCTCAGCTCGATGTACTCGCCGCGCCGCAGCGGCGAGGCGTAACCGCCGCTCTGCACCCCGGTGTTGTACGAGTCGAGGCGCCGCCCGGTGGTGAGCCGGATCGGGTACTCCTCGTCGGTGAGGTCCACGGGCGGGTCGTGCCGCACGATCCCGAAGGGCGCGAGCGGGCCGCGCTGGGCGGGGTCGGGTTCCCACAACCGGCCGTGCAGATAGGTCGGTTCGAGTCCGTCGGTGCTGGGGCACGGCCACTGGATGCCCTGGTGCTCCTCCAGACGCGCGTACGTCATGCCGTAGTGGTCGGGGGAGACCGACCGGAGCTCGTTCCACACGGTCTCGGCGTCGGCGTACTTCCAGTCGTGGCCGAGGCGGGCCGCGAGGTCGCAGAGGATGTCGATGTCCTCGCGGGCCTCGCCGGGCGGGGTGACGGCCTTGCGGACGCGCTGCACCCGTCGCTCGCTGTTGGTGGTCGTGCCCTCGGTCTCCGCCCAGCCGGCCGTGGCGGGCAGGACGACGTCCGCGAGCTCGGCCGTCTTGGTCAGGAAGATGTCCTGCACGACGAGGAAGTCGAGAGCCTTGAGCCGCCGTACGGCCTGCTCGCTGTCGGCCTCCGACTGGGCGGGGTTCTCGCCGATGCAGTAGACGGCCTTGAGCGTGCCGTCCTCCATCGCCTCGAACATCTCCGTGAGGTTCAGGCCGTAGTGTGGCTGGATGACGGTGTCCCAGGCGGACTCGAACTTCAGCCGGGTGTCCGGGTCGAGGATGTCCTGGAAGCCGGGCAGGCGGTTGGGGATCGCGCCCATGTCGCCGCCGCCCTGCACGTTGTTCTGCCCGCGCAGGGGTTGCAGGCCGGAGCCGTAGCGGCCGACGTGCCCGGTGAGCAGGGACAGGTTGATCAGGGCGCGGACGTTGTCGGTGCCGTTGTGGTGCTCGGTGATGCCGAGGGTCCAGCACAGCTGGGCGCGCTCGGCGCGGGCGTAGGCGTGCGCCAGCTCGCGGATGGCGGCGGCCGGTACGCCCGTCACCTTCTCGGCGAGCGACAGTGTCCACGGCTCGACCAGCGCCCGGTACTCCTCGAAGCCGGTGGTCGCCCGCGCGATGAACGCCTCGTTCGCCAGGCCCGCGTGGATGATCTCGCGGCCGATGGCGTGCGCCATCGGGATGTCGGTGCCGACGTTCAGGCCGAGCCAGCTCTCCGCCCACTCGGCGGTCGAGGTGCGGCGCGGGTCGACCGCGTACATCCGGGCGCCGTTCCTGATCCCCTTCAGCACGTGCTGGAAGAAGATCGGGTGCGCGAAGCGGGCGTTGGAGCCCCACATCACGATGACGTCGGTGTGCTCGATCTCCTCGTACGACGAGGTCCCGCCGCCCGAGCCGAACGCCGCCGACAGGCCGGCCACGCTCGGGGCGTGGCAGGTGCGGTTGCAGGAGTCGACGTTGTTGGTGCCCATGACGACCCGGGCGAACTTCTGGGCGACGTAGTTCATCTCGTTCGTGGCCCGGGCGCAGGAGAACATGCCGAACGCGCCCCGGTTGCGGGTCAAGGCTCGGGCCGCCCGGTCCAGGGCCTCCTCCCAGCTCGTCCGGCGGAAGGGCTCGTCGCGCGAGTCCCTCACCAGCGGATGAGTGAGCCGTGTGTAGGTCTTCGGGGTTCGGTCGCGTTTGCTCATGCGGCGCTCCTCAGCGCGAGCAGGTCCGAGATGGCGTGCACGGTGCGCAGGGTGGGCACCTCGACGCCGGTGATGTCCGCCAACTCGACGACCGCCGCGAGGAGTACGTCGAGTTCGAGCGGTTTGCCGCGCTCCAGGTCCTGGAGCGTGGAGGTCCGGTGGTCGCCGACCCGCTCGGCGCCCGCGAGCCGGCGCTCGATGGAGACGCCGACCTCGCAGCCGAGGGCGTTCGCGACCGCGAGCGTCTCGGTCATCATGATCTCGATGACCTTGCGCGTGCCGCCGTGCAGGCACATCTGCCGCATGGTCGCGCGGGCCAGCGCGCTGATCGGGTTGAAGGAGATGTTGCCGAGCAGCTTGAGCCAGATGTCATTGCGCAGGTCCGGCTCGACCGGGCACTTCAGCCCGCCCGCCTGCATGGCCTCGCTGAACGCCACGCACCGCGCGGACACGCTGCGGTCGGGCTCGCCGATCGAGAACCGCGTGCCCTCCAAGTGCCGTATGACGCCCGGCCCTTCGAGCTCGGTCGCCGCGTAGACGACGCATCCGACGGCCCGTTCGGGCGCGAGCACCGCACTGACCGCGCCGTCCGGGTCCACGCTCTCCACGCGGTGGCCGTCGTAGGGGCCGCCGTGCCGGTGGAAGTACCACCAGGGGATGCCGTTCTGGGCGGCCACGACCGCCGTCGTGTCGCCCAGCAAGGGCGCGATCAGCGGCCCGCACGCCGCGTACGCGTTGGCCTTCAGGCCGAGGAAGACGTAGTCGGCCGGGCCGACTTCGGCCGGGTCGTCGGTCGCGTGGGGGTGCGCGGTGAAGTCGCCGCGCGGGCTGCGTACCCGGACTCCGTGCTGCCTCATGGCCGCCAGATGCGGTCCACGGGCGATGAGATGCACCTCGGCGCCCGCGCGGTGGAGCGCGGCGCCGACGTAGGCGCCGATGGCACCGGCGCCGAGAACTGCGACTTTCACGGGAACACTCCGTTCGGTTTGAGGGATACCGCGGAGGTGACTGCCGAGTGGCCGGCTCACAACCGGTGTCAGCTTGTGTCGACGGAATATTGTCTACAGTATGGACGTTGGGTCAGCAAGGGTCCGTGCGACGACCGTTCGGCGCATGCTGGATACCGCTCACCGCATACTCGATGCGCCGCCTTCTCAACTCCCCTGCGACTGCCTACGGTTCCGGGTTCATGAGTCCCCCAGTCGCGCCCCCGGGCTGGAGCCGCTGGCTTGTCCCGCCCGCCGCTCTCTCCGTCCATCTCTCCATCGGCCAGGCCTATGCCTGGAGCGTGTTCAAGCCGCCCCTGGAGTCCGCGCTCGGCCTCAGCGGCACGCAGAGCGCGCTGCCCTTCCAGCTGGGCATCGTCATGCTGGGCCTGTCCGCCGCGTTCGGCGGCACGCTCGTCGAGCGCAACGGCCCGCGCTGGGCGATGACCGTCGCCCTGGTCTGCTTCTCGTCCGGCTTCCTGCTCTCCGCGCTGGGCGCGTCCCTGGAGCAGTACTGGCTGATCGTCCTCGGCTACGGCTTCGTCGGCGGCATCGGCCTCGGCATCGGCTACATCTCGCCCGTCTCCACCCTGATCAAGTGGTTCCCGGACCGGCCCGGCATGGCCACCGGCATCGCCATCATGGGCTTCGGCGGCGGTGCGCTCATAGCCTCGCCGTGGTCCGCGCAGATGCTGGAGTCGTTCGGCGGCGACAGCTCCGGGATCGCGCTCGCCTTCCTGGTGCACGGTCTGACGTACGCCGTCTTCATGCTGCTGGGTGTGCTTCTGGTCCGGGTTCCGAGCAGTGCCCCAGGGGCGCGGGGAACTGCGCGACCGGCCCCCACCGGCCCGCAGGTGTCCGCGAACCAGGCCATCCGCACCCCGCAGTTCTGGTGCCTGTGGATCGTGCTCTGCATGAACGTCACCGCGGGCATCGGCATCCTGGAGAAGGCCGCCCCGATGATCACGGACTTCTTCGCGGACACCTCCACGCCCGTGTCGGTGACCGCCGCCGCGGGCTTCGTCGCGCTGCTGTCGGCGGCGAACATGGCCGGACGCATCGGCTGGTCCTCGACGTCCGACCTGATCGGCCGCAAGAACATCTACCGCGTCTACCTGGGCGTCGGCGCGCTGATGTACGCGCTCATCGCCCTGTTCGGCGACTCCTCGAAGCCGCTGTTCGTCCTGTGCGCGCTGGTGATCCTGTCCTTCTACGGCGGCGGCTTCGCGACCGTACCGGCGTACCTGAAGGACCTGTTCGGCACCTACCAGGTCGGCGCCATCCACGGGCGGCTGCTCACCGCCTGGTCCACGGCGGGCGTGCTCGGGCCGCTCATCGTCAACTGGATCGCCGACCGGCAGGAGGAGGCAGGCCGGCACGGCGCGTCCCTGTACGGGCTGTCGTTCGTCATCATGATCGGGCTGCTGGTCGCCGGCTTCGTCGCCAACGAACTCGTCCGGCCCGTCCACCCGCGTCATCACATCCCGGCACCGAAGGAGGCCGCGCATGTCCAGCGACAGCAGTCAGAGTCCGCCTAGCCCGGACCGGCGGTGGCTGATCGCCTTCGCCTGGGTGTGGGTGGGCCTGCCGCTCGCCTACGGGCTGTACGAGCTGGTCCGCAAGGCGACCCAGCTGTTCACCGGGTAGGTGGCTGTCCGGGCAGGTGACAGGTGCTCGGTCGTCCGAGGTCCTGACCGAAGCTGACAACGCGGGCACCTGTTTCCTGTCACCTTGCCTACCGTCGTACCGGCGAGTCACTGATCAGACTGGTGAATCCCGCTACCCAAGTTCCAACGAGGGGGACCGCCCACATGATCGGCTCGCGCATCGCCGCCGTCGGCCACTACCAGCCCGCCAAGGTGCTCACCAACGAGGACCTGGCGGGCCTGGTCGACACCAGTGACGAGTGGATCAGGAGCCGGGTGGGCATCCGCACCCGCCACATCGCCGGCCCCGACGAACCCGTCGACGAGCTGGCCGCACACGCCGCCGCCAAGGCCCTCGCGGCGGCCGGGCTGACCCCCGCCGACATCGACCTGGTGCTGGTCGCCACCTCCACCGCAGTCGACCGCTCGCCCAACACGGCCGCCCGGGTCGCCAACCGCATCGGCGTTCCGCGGGCCGCCACGATGGACCTCAACGTGGTGTGCGCCGGGTTCACCCACGCCCTGGCCACCGCCGACCACGCCGTCCGCGCGGGGGGCGCGAGCCGGGCCCTGGTCATCGGGGCCGACAAGATGTCCGACGTGACAGACTGGAGCGACCGCACGACGTGCGTGCTCGTCGGTGACGGGGCCGGGGCCGCCGTCGTGGAGGCCGCCGACGAGTCGGCCATCGGGCCGGTGCTGTGGGGTTCGGTGCCCGAGATGGGCAACGCCGTGCGGATCGAGGGCACGCCGCCGCGCTTCGCGCAGGAGGGGCAGAGCGTCTACCGCTGGGCGACGACGCAACTGCCGCCCATCGCGCGGCGGGCGTGCGAGCGGGCCGGGCTGGAGCCGGCGGACCTCGCGGCGGTCGTACTGCATCAGGCCAATCTGCGCATCATCGAACCCCTCGCGGAGAAGATCGGCGCCGTGAACGCGGTCGTCGCGCGCGACGTCACGGAGTCCGGCAACACGTCGGCCGCGAGCATCCCGCTCGCCCTGTCCAAGCTGGTCGAACAGGGGGCGATCGCCACCGGCGACCCGGTCCTGCTGTTCGGCTTCGGCGGGAACCTGTCGTACGCCGGGCAGGTCGTCCGCTGCCCCTGAGCCCGTGTCCGAGCCCGCGTCGCGGTGTGACGCGGTCAACTGTCCGTAGCCCTGGCTCTTGTGCGCCGTAGACTGTAGACGAAAGACAATCAATACTGACGCCACGGCTACACCGGCTTCCGCCGCGCTGTGCACGGCCCTGCCGAGGAGGGGGACCGCGATGCTGTCGACAGGCCTGCCCCAGGGGGCGGTACCCAAGCTGGAACGCCCGGGCCCGCTGCGCGACCGGGTCTACGAGGCGCTGCTCGAACTCATCACCACCCGTGCCCTCCAGCCCGGCCAGCACCTCGTGGAGAGCGAACTCGCCGGGCATCTCGGGGTCTCCCGGCAGCCGGTGCGCGAGGCGTTGCAGCGGCTCAACACCGAGGGGTGGGTCGATCTGCGGCCCGCCCAGGGCGCGTTCGTGCACGAGCCGACGGAGGAGGAGGCCGACCAGCTCCTCACGGTCCGTACGCTCCTGGAGGCCGAGGCGGCCCGGCTCGCCGCGGCGGGCGCGGACAGCGCCGGCATCGCGGCGCTGGAGGTGCTGTGCACGGAGGGTGAGAAGGCCGTCGAGGCGGACGACGTGGACGGGGCCGTCGCCATGAACGCCCGCTTCCACGCGAAGATCATGGAGCTCGCCGGAAACGCCGTCCTCGCCGAACTGGCCGCCCAGGTCGACCGCCGCGTCCGCTGGTACTACACGCCGGTCGCCCGCCAGCGGGGCCACCAGTCCTGGATCGAACACCGCGCACTCATCGCCGCGATCACCGACCGCGACGAACAGCGGGCCAGGCACCTGATGCGCGAACACACCGAGCACACGAGGCGCTCGTACCACGCGCGCGAGCGTTCGTAGGTCTCAGCCGACAGCCAGTCCCGTCTGGGCTCGCATCCCTCGCTTTGTCCTGTGAGTGGAAAAAGTAGAGGGCAATTCCTGCGCGACTTCTTCCCACCTCCGGCAGCCGCTGCTACGTTCCCTCCGAAAGCAAGCCACTGAGGTGGCGGAAAACCGGCGCGCACAGGCCGATCGAGGCGGGGAGGGGCTCGTGAGACGTATGACCGCACGACCCGGGAACGCCCACCAGGCCCGACTGCTCAAGCTGCTGCGCGACGGCGGCCCCAACTCCCGTGCCCAGCTGGGCGACCAGGTCGACCTCTCGCGGTCCAAGCTCGCCGTGGAGGTGGACCGGCTGCTGGAGACGGGGCTGGTCGTGGCCGACGGACTCGCCGCCTCGCGCGGCGGGCGCCGCTCCCACAACATCCGGCTCAACCCCGGGCTGCGCTTCCTCGGCGTCGACATCGGCGCGACCTCGGTCGACGTCGCCGTCACCAACGCCGAACTGGAGACGCTCGGGCACATCAACCACCCCATGGACGTGCGCGAGGGCCCGGTCGCGGTCTTCGAGCAAGTCCTGGCCATGGCCGCCAAGTTGAAGGCCTCGGGACTCGCCGAGGGGTTCGACGGCGCCGGCATCGGCGTCCCGGGCCCGGTCCGCTTCCCCGAGGGCATCCCGGTGGCCCCGCCGATCATGCCGGGCTGGGACGGTTTCCCCGTGCGGGAGGCGCTCAGCCAGGAACTCGGCTGTCCGGTCATGGTCGACAACGACGTGAACCTCATGGCGATGGGGGAGCAGCACGCGGGCGTCGCCCGCACCGTCGCCGACTTCCTCTGCGTCAAGATCGGCACGGGCATCGGCTGCGGCATCGTCGTCGGCGGCGAGGTCTACCGCGGTACGACGGGCAGCGCCGGCGACATCGGGCACATCCAGGCCGTGCCCGACGGCCGTCCCTGCGCCTGCGGCAACCGGGGCTGCCTGGAGGCCCACTTCAGCGGGGCGGCCCTCGCCCGTGACGCCACGGAGGCCGCCCAGCAGGGGCTCTCCGCCGACCTGGCCTCGCGGCTGGAGACCAACGGCGGGCTCACCGCCGTCGACGTCGCCGCCGCGGCCGCCGCCGGCGACGCCACCGCACTCGACCTGATCCGTGAGGGCGGCAACCGCACCGGCCAGGTCATCGCCGGCCTGGTCAGCTTCTTCAACCCGGGCCTGGTGGTGATCGGCGGCGGGGTGACCGGCCTCGGCCACACCCTGCTCGCCGCGATCCGCACCCAGGTCTACCGCCAGTCGCTGCCGCTGGCGACCGGCAACCTGCCCATCGTCCTGGGCGAGTTGGGACCGGCCGCCGGAGTCACCGGCGCGGCCCGGCTCATCAGCGATCACTTGTTCTCACCCGCGTAAGCACTCAGTTCAGTACGGCTTCTCACCCGCGTAAGCACTCAGTTCAGTACGGCGTACCAGCACCGCGCTCTGCTTTGCCCTGCCCTGCAACCGGCCCGCACGCCCGCCAAGGGGACCTCATGGCACCAGAACCACCGCTGCTCAGCATGTCCGGCATCACCAAGTCGTTCCCCGGAGTCCGGGCCCTCGACGGCGTCGATCTCGACGTCCAGGCCGGCGAGGTGCACTGCCTGCTCGGCCAGAACGGCGCCGGGAAGTCGACCCTCATCAAGGTCCTGGCCGGCGCCCACCAGCCCGACACCGGCGAGATCCGCTGGCGCGGCGAGCAGGTCACACTCCGCTCTCCGATCGCCGCCATGCGGCTCGGCATCGCGACCATCTACCAGGAACTCGACCTGGTGGAGCACCTGTCGGTCGCCGAGAACGTCCATCTGGGCCACGAGCCGACCACCGCCGGCTTCGTCGTCCGGGGGAAGTCCGCGAAGGAGTCGACGGCCGCTCTGCTCAAGCGACTCGGACACGCGGAGATCGATCCGTCCCGGCTCGTCGGGGAGTTGTCCGCGGCGCAGCAGCAGATCGTGTCCATGGCCCGGGCGCTCTCCCACGACGTGCGGCTCATCGTGATGGACGAGCCGTCCGCCGCGCTCGACCCGGACGAGGTCGACAACCTCTTCCGCATCGTCGGCGCCCTCACCGCCGCCGGTGTCGCCGTCGTCTACATCTCGCACCGCCTGGAGGAGATCCGGCGCATCGGCGACCGGGTGACCGTGCTCAAGGACGGGCGGGCCGTGGCGAACGGACTGCCGGCGAAGACGACCCCCACCCGCGAGGTCGTCGCCCTGATGACGGGCCGCAACGTCGAGTACGTCTTCCCCGACCGGCCCGCCTCCCCGCCGCCCGGCGAACCCGTACTGAAGGTCCAAGGCCTTTCGCGGCAAGGTGAGTTCGAGCCCCTCGATCTGGAGGTACGGCCGGGCGAGATCGTGGGACTCGCCGGACTCGTCGGCTCGGGCCGCTCCGAGATCCTCGAGACGGTCTACGGCGCCAGGAAACCGACGACCGGTCAGGTGCTGGTCGACGGCAAGCCGTTGAAGCCGGGCAGCGTCCGGGCCGCCGTCCGGGCCGGACTCGGGCTGGCCCCCGAGGAACGCAAGGCGCAGGCCCTGCTGATGCTGGAGTCCGTCACCCGCAACGTGTCGGTCTCCTCCATGTCCCGCTTCTCGCGCGGCGGCTGGATCGACCGGGGCGCCGAACTCGGCGCCGCCCGGGCCGCGACCCGCGAACTGTCGCTCAGGCCCGACAACCCGTCCGTGCCGGTGCGCACCCTGTCCGGCGGCAACCAGCAGAAAGCCGTCCTGGCCCGCTGGCTGCTGCGCGGCTGCAAGGTGCTGCTGCTCGACGAACCCACCCGCGGCGTCGACGTCGGCGCCCGCGCCGAACTGTACGCGGTCGTCCGCCGGCTGGCCGACGAAGGCCTCGCCGTGCTGCTGGTCTCCAGCGAGGTGCCCGAGGTGCTCGGCCTCGCCGACCGCGTCCTGGTGCTGCGCGAGGGCCGTGTCGTCCACACGGCACCCGCGCGCGAACTCGACGAACACCGCGTACTCGACCTGGTCATGGAAGGAAGTCCGGCGTCATGACGCAGCCCGTCTCCCCGCCGCGGGACAGCCGCACCGACAAGGTGCCCCAGGGCCAGCCCCCCGCCTGGCGCGGCCTGATGGCCCGCGCCGACGTCCGCACCCTCTCCCTGCTCGGCGTGCTCGCCGTGCTGATCCTCATCGGCGGCATCACCAAGCCCGACGAGTTCCTCGACACCCGCAACCTGCAACTCGTCCTCACCCAGGCGTCCGTGATCGGTGTCGTCACCGTCGGCATGACCTTCGTCATCGTCTCCGGCGGCATCGACCTGTCGGTCGGCGCCATCGTCGCCCTCGCCTCCGTATGGGCGACCACGGTGGCCACCCAGGAGTACGGCTTCGCCGGCATCCTCTTCACGGCGGTCGTCGTCGGAGTCGGCTGCGGCCTGGTCAACGGGGTGCTCATCGCCTACGGCGCCATGGTGCCGTTCATCGCCACCCTCGCCATGCTGGCCTCCGCCCGCGGCCTCGCCCTGCAGATCACCGACGGTAAGACGCAGATCGTGACCGTGCCGTCCGTCCTCGACCTGGGCGAACGCGACGCCTACGTCCTCGGCGTCCCGCCCCTGGTGCTGGTCTTCGCGGTGGTGACGGTCATCGGCTGGCTGGTGCTCAACCGCACCACCTTCGGCCGCCGCACCGTCGCCGTCGGCGGCAACCCGGAGGCCGCCCGGCTCGCCGGCATCGACGTCCGCCGCCAGCGGCTGTACCTCTACCTGCTGTCCGGGCTGTGCTGCGGCATCGCCGCCTTCCTGCTGATCGTCCTGTCCGGCTCCGGACAGAACACCAACGGCAACCTCTACGAACTCGACGCCATCGCCGCCGCGATCATCGGCGGCACCCTCCTCACCGGCGGCCGGGGCACCATCACCGGCTCCGTGCTCGGCGTCCTGATCTTCACCACGATCACCAACATCTTCGCCCTGAACAACCTGCAGAGCGACGTCCAGCAGATCGCCAAGGGCGCGATCATCGTCGCCGCCGTGCTGGTCCAGCGCCGTACCGCGAGCACGACCTGAGGAAAGGGTTCACCGCCATGACCGAGATCACGAGCCGCAGAGGACTGCTCTTCGGAGCCGCCGTCGTCTCCGCCGGTGCCCTCCTCACGGGGTGCACGAGCAACGAGCCCTCCGACTCCAAGGACGAGCCGGCCGGGAACAACCAGCCCGCCGCCGACGACAAGCCCGGCAAGCAGGTCACCATCGGCTTCGCCGGACCGCAGGCCGACCACGGCTGGCTCAACGCCATCAACGACAACGCCAAGAAGCGGGCCGAGAAGTACTCCGACGTCACCCTGGAGATCACCGAGGGCTCCAACGACACCGCCCAGCAGATCGGCCAGATCGAGACCCTCATCAACAAGAAGGTCGACGTCCTGGTCGTGCTCCCCGCCGACGGAAAGGCCCTCACCCAGGTCGGGCTGAAGGCGATGCGCGCGGGCATCCCCGTCGTCAACCTCGACCGCATCTTCAACACCCCGCAGGCCTACCGCTGCTGGATCGGCGGCGACAACTACGGCATGGGCCTCAACGCCGGGCACTACATCGGCGAGAAGCTCAAGGGCAAGTCGGGCGCCCGCGTCATCGAGCTGGCCGGCCTGGACAACCTGGAGCTGACCAAGCAGCGCACCCAGGGCTTCGACGACGCCCTGAAGAACTACCCCAACATCAAGAAGGTCGCCCGCCAGGCCGCCGAGTTCACCGTCGAGTCCGGGCAGGCCAAGATGGCCCAACTGCTCCAGGCGCAGTCCAGGTTCGACGCCCTGTGGAACCACGACGACGACCAGGGCGTGGGCGCGCTGCGCGCCATCGAGCAGGCCGGGCGCGACGACTTCCTGATGGTCGGCGGCGCCGGAGCCCTGTCCGCCTTCCAGGCCATCAAGCAGGACAACGGCGTGCTGAAGGCGACCGTCCTCTACCCGCCGACCATGGCCGCCTCCGCGATCGACCTCGCCCGCGCCCTCGGCCAGGGCAAGGGCATCGGCGGCATGGCCGAGTTCGAGATTCCGGCGTCCATCACGCTCTACTCGGCCGTCGTCGACAAGACCAACGTCGACCAGTACATGCCCACCGGCTTCCGGTGACCGGTTCCGCCCGCACCCCCCACGTGCGCCACCCCGACCAGGACGAGGAGGACACCCGTATGGGACAGCCGCAAGCGCAGTCAGATGGGACCGAGGCAGGCAAGCCACCCCTGCGCGTGGGGATGGTCGGCTACGCCTTCATGGGCGCCGCCCACTCCCAGGGCTGGCGCACCGCGGGCCGTGTCTTCGACCTGCCGCTGAACCCCGTGCAGACCGCGATCTGCGGCCGGGACGCCACCGCCGTGCGGGCGGCGGCCGACCGCCACGGCTGGGCGTCCACCGAGACCGACTGGCGCGCCCTCGTCGAACGCGACGACATCGACCTCGTCGACATCTGCACCCCCGGCGACAGCCACGCCGCGATCGCACTGGCCGCCCTCGCGGCAGGCAAGCACGTCCTGTGCGAGAAGCCGCTGGCCAACACCGTCGAGGAAGCCACCACGATGGTGCGGGCCGCCGAAGAGGCCCACCGGCGCGGGCAGGTGGCGATGGTCGGCTTCAACTACCGCCGGGTCCCGGCCACAGTTCTGGCCCGCCGCATGGTCGCCGAGGGCCGCCTCGGCGCACTGCGGCACGTGCGCGTGACGTACCTCCAGGACTGGCTGGTCGACCCGCAGTTCCCGCTGACCTGGCGGCTGCGCAAGGAACAGGCCGGCTCCGGCTCGCTCGGCGACCTCGGCGCGCACATCATCGACCTCGCGCAGTACCTGGTGGGGGAGCGGCTGGCGGGCGTCTCCGCGCTGACGGAGACCTTCGTACGGCAGCGGCCCCTGCCCACCGGCGCCACCAGCGGCCTGTCCGCCGTCTCGGCCGCCGGCACGGGGGAGGTCACCGTGGACGACGCCGCCCTGTTCACGGCCCGCTTCCCCTCCGGCGCCCTCGCCTCCTTCGAGGCCACCCGCTACGCCACCGGCCGCAAGAACGCCCTGCGCATCGAACTCAACGGGGAGCGCGGCTCGCTCGCCTTCGACCTGGAGCGGCTCAACGAACTGTCCTTCCACGACGGCACCGCACCCGGCGCGGAGGCCGGTTTCCGCCGCATCCTCGTCACCGAACCCGACCACCCCTACCTGGACGCCTGGTGGCCGCCGGGGCACGGCCTCGGCTACGAGCACACCTTCGTCCACCAGGCCCGCGACCTCGTCCACGCCATCGCCGAGGGCCGCCGCCCCGAACCCTCCTTCGCCGACGGGCTCCAGGTGCAGCGCGTGCTCGCGGCCGTGGAGGAGAGCGCCGAGAAGAACTCCGTCTACACGCCGATCGCGGTCTGAGGAGGCTGACGCGCATGCCGCGCACATTCACGCTGTTCACCGGCCAGTGGGCCGACCTGCCGCTGGAGGAGGTCTGCCGGCTCGCCCGCGACTTCGGCTACGACGGGCTCGAACTCGCCTGCTGGGGCGACCACTTCGAAGTCGACAAGGCCCTCGCCGATCCCTCCTATCTGGACGGCCGCCGGGCCCTGCTCGACAAGTACGGCCTCAAGTGCTGGGCCATCTCCAACCACCTGGTCGGACAGGCCGTCTGCGACGCCATCATCGACGAACGCCACCAGGCGATCCTGCCCGGAGAGGTCTGGGGCGACGGCGACCCGGAAGGAGTCCGGCAGCGGGCCGCGGACCGCATGAGGGACACCGCGCGCGCCGCGGCCGCCTTCGGCGTCGACACCGTCATCGGCTTCACCGGCTCCGCCATCTGGCACCTGGTCGCCATGTTCCCGCCCGCCCCCGACGCGATGATCGAGCGGGGCTACCAGGACTTCGCCGACCGCTGGAACCCGATCCTGGACGTCTTCGACGCGGAGGGCGTGCGGTTCGCGCACGAGGTCCACCCCAGCGAGATCGCCTACGACTACTGGACCACGCAGCGGGCCCTGGAGGCCGTCGGCAACCGCCCCGCGTTCGGCCTGAACTTCGACCCTTCGCACTTCGTGTGGCAGGACCTCGACCCGGTCGGCTTCCTCTGGGACTTCCGCGACCGCATCTACCACGTCGACTGCAAGGAGGCCCGCAAGCGCCTCGACGGACGCAACGGCCGGCTCGGCTCCCACCTGCCCTGGGGCGACCCCCGGCGCGGCTGGGACTTCGTCTCCGCCGGGCACGGCGACGTCCCTTGGGAGGACGTCTTCCGGATGCTGCGCTCGATCGGCTACCAGGGCCCGGTCTCGGTCGAGTGGGAGGACGCCGGCATGGACCGGCTGCAGGGCGCTCCCGAGGCGCTGACCCGCCTCAAGGCGTTCGACTTCGAGCCGCCCAGCGCGTCCTTCGACGCCGCGTTCAACAGCTGAACCACGCACTCCCCGCAGGCCGGGGACGGGGACCGGTTCCACCGCCGGTCCCCCCTCCGACCTGCCCGGATCCCGCTTTGTCCTGCGCGGGGAGAAAGCCCGACCGAACCCGATCCAAGGGGTGTTCGCCCCGGACGGACGCGGTTACCTTCCTTGAAGCGTTCAGGACACACGCACCTCCGGGGTGACGGCGCACCCCGGCGCCCGCACCGCACGTCTTCGCACCCGTTCCGTACGGCCCACCCCGTTCCCGGAGGGACTTCGTGCACAGAACCAGACCCAGAAGCACCCGCACCCCCAGGCGGCCCAGGCTGCGCACCACCGTCGCCCTGTTCACCGGCCTGCTCCTCGCCGTGGGCACCCCGGCCACCGTCGCCGGAGCCCAACCCGGCCAAGCGGAGCAGGACGAACCGGCGGCCGCCGAGGGCCAGTTCCAGCAGGTGCCGCTCGCCAAGGGCGAACCCGAGACGGGCGAGCCGATGTCGCTCGCCGTGCTCCCGGACCGCAGCGTCCTGCACACCTCGCGCGACGGCACGCTGCGCCTCACCGACCAGGGCGGTGTCACCAAGGTCGCCGGCAAGATCCCCGTCTACAGCCACGACGAGGAAGGCCTCCAGGGCGTCGGCATCGACCCGGACTTCAAGAACAACCGGGCGATCTACCTCTACTACGCCCCGCCGCTCGACACCCCCGCGGGCGACGCCCCGGAGACCGGCACCGCCGCGGACTTCAAGAAGTTCGACGGCGTCAACCGCCTCTCCCGCTTCGTCCTCAAGGCCAACGGCACGCTGGACATGGCCAGCGAGAAGAAGGTCCTCGACGTCGCGGCCTCCCGCGGCACCTGCTGCCACGTCGGCGGCGACATCGACTTCGACGCGGACGGCAACCTCTACCTGTCGACCGGCGACGACACCAACCCCTTCGCCTCCGACGGCTACACGCCGATCGACGACCGCGAGGGCCGCAACCCCGCCTTCGACGCCCGCCGCAGCGCCGCCAACACCAACGACCTGCGCGGCAAGATCCTGCGCATCAAGGTCGCCGAGGACGGCTCGTACACCATCCCGGAGGGCAACCTCTTCGCCCCCGGCACGGAGAAGACCCGTCCCGAGATCTACGCGATGGGCTTCCGCAACCCGTTCCGGATGAGCGTCGACGACAAGACCGGCATCGTGTACGTCGGCGACTACGGCCCCGACGCGGGCGCCGCCGACCCCAAGCGGGGCCCGGCGGGACAGGTCGAGTTCGCCAAGGTGACCAAGGCGGCCAACTTCGGCTGGCCCTTCTGCACCGGCGACAACGACGCCTACGTCGACTACGACTTCGCCACCAAGGAGTCCGGCGAGAAGTTCGACTGCGACGCCCCGAAGAACACCTCCCCGTACAACACGGGCCTGGTCGACCTGCCGCCCGCGCAGGCCGCCTGGATCCCCTACGACGACGGCTCCCTGCCCGAGTTCGGCACCGGCTCCGAGTCCCCGATGGCCGGCCCGGTCTACCGCTACGACCCCGAGCTCGACTCCAGCGTGAAGTTCCCCGAGGCGTACGACGGCGACTTCTTCGCGGGTGAGTTCGGCCGCCGCTGGATCAAGCGGATCGAGCAGAACGCCGACGGGTCCGTCGCGAAGATCAACGACTTCCCGTGGACCGGCACCCAGATCATGGACATGGAGTTCGGCCCCGACGGCGCGCTCTACGTCCTGGACTACGGCGTCTCCTGGTTCCAGGGCGACGAGAACTCCGCTCTCTACCGGATCGAGAACGCCGAGGACGGCTTCTCACCGATCGCCGAGGTGAGCGCCGACAAGACGTCCGGCGCGGCCGGCCTGAAGGTGAGGTTCACCGGCTCCGCCAAGGATGCCGACTCCCAGAACCTCACCTACAGCTGGGACTTCGGCGACGGCACCAAGGGCGAGGGCCTCAACACCACTCACAAGTACAAGAAGATCGGCACCTACAGCGCCACCTTCACCGCGAAGGACCCCGAGGGCAACACCGGCAACGCCAGTGTCCGGATCGTGGTCGGCAACACCGAGCCCAAGGTGCGGATCGACGTCCCCGGCAACGGCACCCTGGCCGAATTCGGCAAGCCCGTCCCGTTCAAGGTGAGCGTCACCGATCCCGAGGAGACCGTCGACTGCTCCAAGGTCAAGGTCGTCTACAGCCTCGGCCACGACTCCCACGCCCACGAGCTGACCAGCGAGATGGGCTGCGAGGGCACCCTGAAGCCGCCCCCCGGTGACGGCGGCCACGACCCCAACGCCGACATCTACGGCGTCGTCGGCGCCGGCTACACCGACGGCGGGGCGAACGGTCAGGAGGCCCTGACCGGCACCGCCCGCACCGTGCTCCAGCCGCTGCACCGCCAGGGAGAACACTTCACCACCCAGTCGGGCGTGTCGGTCATCGAGAAGACCGGCGCCAACGGCGGCAAGACCGTCGGCGACATCGACGACGGCGACTGGATCTCCTTCAGCCCGTACCGGTTCGACGGGCAGAAGAAGATGACCGTGCGGGCCTCCTCCGGCGGCGCGGGCGGCTTCATCGAGCTGCGCACCGGCTCGCCCGACGGTCCGCTGCACGGCTCGGCGTACATCCCGCCGACCGGCGGCTGGGACACCTTCCAGAACGTCGACGTGCCGCTGCGGTCGCTCCCCAAGAAGACCACCGACATCTACCTGGTCTTCAAGGGCGGCGAGGGCGCGCTGTACGACGTGGACGACTTCGAGTTCTCCAAGGAGCCGTTCAAGGGCGGCAAGAAGGTCCTGGTCTTCTCCAAGACCGCCGGCTTCCGCCACGACTCCATCCCGGCCGGCATCACCGCGCTGAAGGAGCTCGGCGGCCCGGCCGGCATCACGGTCGACGCCACCGAGGAGGCGAAGCAGTTCACCACGGCCAACCTCGCCAAGTACGACGCGGTGGCCTTCCTGTCCACCACCGGTGACGTGCTCGACGCCGAGCAGCAGCAGGCGTTCGAGAACTACGTGAAGAACGGCGGTGGCTACATGGGCATCCACGCCGCCGCCGACACCGAGTACGACTGGGAGTTCTACGGCGGCCTCGTCGGCGCCTACTTCGACTCGCACCCGGCCATCCAGAAGGCCACCGTCCGCGTCGAGGACCACGACCACCCGTCGACCGCGCACCTGGACGACGCCTGGGAGCGCACCGACGAGTGGTACAACTACCGCACCAACCCGCGGGCGCAGGCCAAGGTCCTCGCCACCCTGGACGAGACCACCTACCAGGGCGGCACCATGAAGGGCGACCACCCGATCGCCTGGTGCCAGAGCTACGGCGGCGGCCGGTCCTTCTACACCGGCGGCGGCCACACCAAGGAGTCCTACGCCGACGAGGCCTTCCGCGCCCATCTGCTCGGCGGCCTGAAGTACGCCACCGGCCAGGTGAAGGCGGACTGCAAGCCCAGCAAGGACTACCGGAAGATCTTCAACGGCCAGACCCTGGACGGCTGGAAGCAGGCCGGCCCCGGCACGTTCAACGTCAAGGACGGCACCCTGGAGACCGAGGGCGGCATGGGCCTGCTCTGGTACCAGGCCAAGGAGCTGAAGTCGTACTCCCTCAAGCTCGACTGGAAGATGCGGGGCGACGACAACTCCGGGATCTTCGTGGGCTTCCCGGCCTCCGACGACCCCTGGTCCGCGGTGAACAAGGGCTACGAGATCCAGATCGACGCCACGGACGCGGCCGACCGCACCACGGGCTCCGTCTACTCGTTCAAGTCGGCGAACATCAAGGCCCGTGACCAGGTTCTGCGGCCGCCCGGCCAGTGGAACTCCTACGAGATCAAGGTCCAGGGTGAACGCCTCCAGGTGTTCCTCAACGGAGTCAAGATCAACGACTTCACCAACAAGGACCCCCAGCGGAGCCTGACCGACGGCTACATCGGCCTCCAGAACCATGGCGCCGACGACCAGGTCTCCTTCCGCAACATCCGGTTGAAGGAACTGCCCGTCACGGGTGGCTGAGAGCGGCGGCGGGCGGGGGACGCCGGACCCCCGCCCGCCGTCTCCCGTCCCTACCCCGGGTTCACGCACGATCAGGAGGCTGCACATGTCCGCGTCCCTCTCCCGACCGCGTGTGGGGGTGTGGCTGATCGGAGCCCGCGGCTCCGTCGCCACCACCGTCGTCACGGGGTGCGCCGCCGTCGCCGCGGGACTGCACCCGCCCACCGGCATGGTGACCGAGACACCGGCGTTCACCGACAGCCGTCTGCCCGCGCTGTCCGGCCTCGTCTTCGGGGGCCACGACACCGTCGACTGCCCCCTGCCCAAACGCGCCGAGACCCTGACCGCCGGCGGCGTCCTCCCGCCGGGCATCGCCACCGCGGTCGCCGCCGAACTCGCCACCGCCGACCGGGAGATCAGGCCCGGTGGCCCCACTCCCGGGGACACCAGGAGCGAGGCCGACCTGATCACGGCCTTCGCCGACGACATCCGCGACTTCGTCGACCGCCATGACCTGGAGCGGGCCGTGGTGGTGAACGTCGCCTCCACCGAACCCGCCTCCCAGGGGCCCGACGCGCCGCTGCCGGCCAGCACCCTGTACGCGCTGGCGGCCCTGCGCGCGGGCTGCCCCTACGTCAACTTCACCCCCTCCGAGGGCATGCACCACCCCGTCGCCGCCCGCGAGGCCGAACGCAGCGGCCTGCCGTACGCCGGCCGCGACGGCAAGACCGGCCAGACCCTCCTGCGCTCGGTGCTCGGCCCCATGTTCGCCCAGCGGGCCCTGACCGTCCGCGCCTGGTCCGGCACCAACCTGCTCGGCGGCGGCGACGGCGCCGCCCTGGCCGACCCTGCCGCCGCGGCCGCCAAGAACGCCGGCAAGGAACGCGTCCTCACCGACACCCTCGGCACCACTCCCCAGGGCGAGACCCACATCGACGACGTCCCCGCCCTCGGCGACTGGAAGACCGCCTGGGACCACATCGCCTTCGACGGCTTCCTCGGCACGCGCATGATCCTCCAGACCACCTGGCAGGGCTGTGACTCGGCCCTGGCCGCACCCCTCGTCCTCGACCTCGCCCGCCTGACCGCCCGGGCCCACGAGTCGGGCCTGACCGGCCCGATCGACGCCCTCGCCTTCTACTTCAAGGACCCGGTGGGGAAGGAGGCGCCCTCGGGCCTCGCCGAGCAGTACGAGGCGCTGATCCGGTTCGCGGGGAGGCTCCGGGAGGGAGAGGCGGGGGAGGGAGCAGCCGAACGGGAGGACGCCGCAGACGGGGCCGCCCATCCGGCGCGGGAGGCGCGCGGGACGGGGGACCGGCCGTGACGGGACGTCGCGAGCAGCCTCCCGCAAACCGGGACGGTGCGGGGGACGGCGCCACGGAAGAGAACCCCTGTCGCACGGCGTCCTGCCGAGCTGCCGACCGTGCACACCGACGACGCGCCTGGGCCGAACTCCTGCGCCTGCCCGCCCTGTTCAGCGTGCCCGGCGACGCACTCGCCGGCACGGCCGCCGCCGGCGCACCGCCCAACGCCCGCACCCTGCTCGCCATCGGCTCCTCCCTCTGCCTGTACGAGGCCGGCATGGCCCTCAACGACTGGGCGGACCGCGAGGTGGACGCCGTCGAACGCCCCCACCGCCCCCTGCCCTCCGGCCGCGTCCGCCCCGCCGCCGCGCTCACGGCGGCCTGCGCCCTCACCGGAGCCGGACTGGCCCTGGCCGCCCGCGCCGGCCGCCCGGCCCTGGCCGTCGCCGCGCCCCTGGCGGCGACCGTCTGGGCGTACGACCTCACCTTGAAGCACACGTCCGCCGGACCCGTGGCCATGGGCGCGGCCCGCGGACTGGACCTGCTCCTGGGAGCCGCGGCCACCACCGGCCGCACCCGCCAGGCACTGCCCTCCGCCGCCCTCCTCGGCACCCACACCCTGGCCGTCACGACGGTCTCCCGCCAGGAGGCGCGGGGCGGCTCACCCCTGGCCCCCCTGGCGGCGCTTGCGACGACGGCCCTGCTGACCCGTGTGGTAACGCACCGCCCGTCGGACCACCGAGGGGCAGCCGCTCATGGCCTGCTCGGGCTGCGAGTGACTCCGCCTCCCAAAGCTGCGCTCGGCCGGAAACCCACGGCACACCTCACCACCGCCCTCGCGGCCGCTTACGTCGCGGCCACCGCCCGCCCCTACTTCCACGCCACGCTCAACCCCTCACCTCCGCTCACCCAACGAGCCGTCGGTGCCGGCATCCGCGCCACGATCCCCCTCCAGGCCACCCTGACCGCCCGCTCCAAGGGCACGGCCACGGCCCTTCTCATCGCGGCCCTGGCCCCGCTGGGAGCGCGGTTCGCGAAGAAGGTGAGTGTGACGTGAATGCAGGAACCTCTCCCCTCGACGCCCGCAGGCCCCTCCGCTTCGGCTACGGCACCAACGGCCTCGCCGACCTCCGGCTGGACGACGCGCTCCGTCTCCTCGCCGACCTCGGATACGACGGCGTCGGGCTGACCCTCGACCACATGCATCTCGACCCGCTCGCCCCCGACCTCGCCGCCCGCACCCGCCGGGTCGCCCACCGGCTGGACGCGCTCGGGCTGGAGGTCACCGTGGAGACGGGCGCCCGCTATGTGCTCGACCCTCGTCGCAAACACGGCCCCTCCCTGCTGGACCCGGACCCCGGCGACCGGGCCCGCCGTGCCGACCTCCTCCTGCGGGCCGTGCGGGTCGCGGCCGACCTCGGCGCCCACGCGGTCCACTGCTTCAGCGGGATCCTCCCGGAGGGCACCGACACGGACACCGCGTGGAAGCGCCTCGCCGAGACCCTCACGCCCGTCCTGGACGCCGCCGCGACCGCCGGCGTTCCGCTCGCCGTCGAACCCGAACCGGGTCACCTCCTCGCCACCCTGGCCGACTTCCACCACCTCCGCCGCATCCTCGGTGATCCCGAACCTCTCGGCCTCACCCTCGACATCGGCCACTGCCAGTGCCTGGAACCCCTCTCTCCCGCCGACTGCGTGCGCGCGGCCGCCCCCTGGCTGCGGCACGTCCAGATCGAGGACATGCGGCGCGGCGTCCACGAGCACCTCCCCTTCGGGGACGGGGAGATCGACTTCCCGCCGGTCCTGGCGGCCCTCGCCGCCACCGGCTACCCGGGCCTGACCGTCGTCGAACTGCCCCGCCACTCCCACGCCGGCCCGCATTACGCCGGGCACTCCCTCCCGTTCCTCCGCCACGCCGAGCAGGCCGCGGCCACCGCCTCACCGCACCCTGCTCCGGCCCTCCAGCAGGCCGCGCCACGCCACGGCGCTCCCTCCACCGCCCCTGAAGGGAGCAGCACCCCATGACCCACCCCCGCACCACACCACCGGCGAGAACCGACGGCCCGCAGGACACCCAGGACGACACCCAGGCCCACAGCACCCGCACCCCCCGAGCCACCCTCGACACCGCCCTCACCTCCTCCCTGGACGAGCTCCGCCGCCACCTCATCGCCCATCTCGATCCCGCCGCCCGCGCCTGGCTCGAGCACGCCCTCGACGAAGCCGCCGCCCACCCCGGCATGCACGGGCCCATCTCCGCGTGGGAACTGCGTCTCGCCGAGGCGGGCCGGCGCTGCGGTGCCGCGTACGCCGATGCCGCACGCGTCCTCATCCTCGAAGCGGCCCGTGCCGGCACCGACGCCCTGACCCGGGTGTACTTCCAGGGCACCGCCGACGAGCGCCGCGCCGTTCTGCACGCCCTGCCCCACCTCGTGTCCGGCCCCGGCGCCCTCCCGCTCGTCGAGGACGCCCTGCGCACCAACGACACGCGGCTCCTCAGCGCCGCCGTCGGCCCCTACGCCGCCCGGCACCTGGCCCCGCACGACTGGCGCCACGCCGTGCTGAAGTGCCTGTTCACCGGTGTCCCCGTCGACCACGTGGCGGACCTGCCCCGGCGGGCCCGCGGCGACGGCGAACTCGCCCGCATGTTGGGCGACTACGCCGCCGAACGCACCGCCGCCGGCCGCACCGTCCCCGAGGACCTGTACCGCGTCCTGGACCTGACCGAGTCCGTGACCCGGGCCCCCGGCACGGACCACCCCCACGGTAAGGAGTCCTGATGCGCATCTTCGACCCCCACATCCACATGACGTCCCGGACCACGGACGACTACGAGGCCATGTACGCCGCCGGTGTCCGCGCCGTCGTCGAGCCCTCCTTCTGGCTCGGCCAGCCCCGCACCTCGCCCGCCTCCTTCCTCGACTACTTCGACTCCCTCCTCGGCTGGGAGCCGTTCCGCGCCGCCCAGTACGGCATCGCCCACCACTGCACCCTGGCGCTCAACCCCAAGGAGGCGAACGACCCGCGCTGTGTACCCGTCCTCGACGCACTGCCCCGGTATCTCGTCAAGGACAACGTCGTGGCCGTCGGCGAGATCGGCTACGACTCCATGACCCCCGCCGAGGACACCGCCCTCGCCGCCCAGCTCCAGCTCGCCGCCGACCACGGGCTGCCCGCCCTCGTGCACACCCCGCACCGCGACAAGCTCGCCGGCCTGCGCCGCACCCTCGACGTCGTCCGGGAGTCCGCGCTGCCCCCGGGACGCGTCCTGGTCGACCACCTCAACGAGACCACCGTCAAGGAGGCCAAGGACAGCGGCTGCTGGCTGGGCTTCTCCGTATATCCCGACACCAAGATGGACGAGGAGCGGATGATCGCGATCCTGCGCGCCTACGGCACCGAGCAGGTCCTGGTCAACTCCGCCGCCGACTGGGGAAAGAGCGACCCTCTGAAGACCCGCAAGGTCGGCGACCTGATGCTGGCCGAGGGCTTCGGCGAGGACGACGTCGACCAGGTGCTGTGGCGCAACCCCGTCACCTTCTACGGGATCAGCGGCCGCCTGAACCTCGACGTCACCGGCACGGAGGCCACCCACGAGGGCAACTCCATCCTCCGCGGCGTACCCAAGGAGCCGGGGGAGCCGGGGGAGCCGGACCCCGGCCCGGAAGACGGCGGCGAGCCGGCCCGCGTCCCCGCCGCGGGGGCGTGAACCATGCGCTTCCGCCACCCCGACGGCTCCACCGTCCACCTCGCCTACTGCACCAACGTCCACCCAGCCGAAACCCTCGGCGGCGTCCTCGCGCAGCTCCGCGACCACTGCGAACCCGTCCGCCGCCGCCTGGGCCGCGACCGGCTCGGCATCGGGCTGTGGCTCGCCAGGGACGCCGCCCACGCCCTCGACACCGACCCGTCCGCACTGCGCGGCCTGCGCACCGAGCTCGACCGGCGCGGCCTCGAGGTCGTCACCCTCAACGGCTTCCCCTATGAGGGCTTCGGCGCCGAAGAGGTCAAGTACCGCGTCTACAAGCCGGACTGGGCCGACCCCGAACGCCTCGACCACACCACCGCCCTGGCCCGCGTCCTCGCCGGGCTCCTCCCCGACGACGTCCGCGACGGCACCATCTCCACCCTGCCCCTGGCGTGGCGCACCGCGTACGACGACGAACGCGCACAGACCGCCCGCACCGCCCTGCGCACCCTCGCCGAACGCCTCGACGCCATCGAGGAGCTGACCGGCCGCTCCCTCCGCGTCGGTCTGGAACCGGAACCCGGCTGCGTCGTCGAGACCACCCATGACGCCATCGCCCCGCTCACCGCGATCGCTCACGACCGCATCGGCATCTGTGTCGACACCTGCCACCTCGCCACCTCCTTCGAAGACCCGCACACCGCCCTGGACGCCCTCACCGAGGCCCGCGTCCCCGTCGTCAAATCCCAGCTCTCCGCCGCCCTGCACGCCGAACACCCCCATCTGCCCGAGGTCCGCGAGGCCCTCGCCGTCTTCGCCGAACCCCGCTTCCTGCACCAGACCCGCACGGCCACCGCCGCCGGCCTGCGCGCCACCGACGACCTCGACGAGGCCGTCGCCGGCCACGCCCTGCCCGACGGCGCACCCTGGCGCGCCCACTTCCATGTCCCCCTGCACGCGGCCCCCGCCGCGCCCCTCACCTCCACACTCCCGGTCCTGAAGGCCGCGCTCACCCGGCTCGTCGGCGGCCCTGTCCCGCTCACCCGCCACCTGGAGGTCGAGACCTACACCTGGCAGGCCCTCCCGCCCGAGCTGCGCCCCCGCAGCCGCAGCCAGCTCGCCGAGGGCATCGCCGCGGAACTGTTCCTCGCCCGCGACCTGTTGACGGACCTCGGCCTGAAGGAGCTGCCATGAGCACCCATGAGCACCCGGGCCCGGCCACCGCGGACCGCCCCACACCGCTCCTCGTTCTCGACGTCGTCGGCCTCACCCCCCGTCTCCTCGACCACATGCCCCACCTCAAGTCGCTGGGCCGGTCAGGCTCGCGCGCCGCGCTGGGAACCGTCCTGCCCGCCGTCACCTGCGCCGCCCAGTCCACGTTCCTCACCGGCACCATGCCTTCTGAGCACGGCATCGTCGGCAACGGCTGGTACTTCCGTGAACTCGGCGACGTCCTCCTGTGGCGCCAGCACAACGGCCTCGTGTCCGGTGACAAACTCTGGGACGCCGCCCGCCGCGCCCACCCCGGCTACACCGTCGCCAACATCTGCTGGTGGTACGCCATGGGCGCCGACACCGACATCACCGTCACCCCGCGTCCCATCTACTACGCCGACGGCCGCAAGGAACCCGACTGCTACACCAGGCCGGCAGCTCTGCACGACGAACTCACCGACGAACTCGGCACGTTCCCCCTCTTCCACTTCTGGGGGCCCGGAGCGGACCTCGTCTCCAGCCGGTGGATCATCGACGCGACCCGCCACATCATCCGCACCCGGCACCCCGACCTGACGCTCTGCTACCTCCCTCACCTCGACTACGACCTGCAGCGCTTCGGCCCCGACGACCCGCGCTCCCTGAAGGCGGCCGCCGACCTGGACGCCGCCATGGCCCCGCTCCTGGACGACGCCCGCGCCGAGGGCCGCACCGTCGTCGCGCTGTCCGAGTACGGCATCACCCGGGTGAACCGACCCGTCGACATCAACCGCGCCCTGCGCCGCGCCGGCCTGCTGGAGGTGCACACGCAGGACGGCATGGAGTACCTCGACCCGATGGCGTCCCGTGCCTTCGCGGTCGCCGACCACCAGATCGCCCACGTCTATGTGCGCCGCCCCGAGGACCTCGACGCCACCCGCGCTGCCCTCGACGGCCTGCCCGGCATCGAGCAACTCCTCGACGACCAGGGCAAGAAGGCCCACCACCTCGACCATCCGCGCGCCGGCGAACTCGTCGCCGTGGCGGAAGCCGACGCCTGGTTCACGTACTACTACTGGCTCGACGACGCACGCGCGCCCGACTTCGCGCAGCTCGTCGAGATCCACCGCAAACCCGGCTACGACCCGGTCGAGCTCTTCATGGATCCCCTCGACCCCTACGTCAAGGTCAAGGCGGCCACCGCTCTGGCGCGCAAGAAACTCGGCATGCGCTACCGCATGGCGGTCGTGCCCCTGGACCCTTCACCTATTCGCGGCAGCCACGGCCGCCTTCCGGCGAGCGACGACGACGGTCCGCTCCTCATCTGCTCCACCCCCCGCGCTGTCGGCGACCGCGTCGCGGCCACCGATGTGAAGTCACTGCTGCTCCGACTCGCCGGTCTCCACTGAGGCCGTAGCCCTCAGTCCCGACTGGTCACAAGTGAAGCACTCACCACTGACAACGCCCCGCGATCACGAGGAGTTCCACGCATGAGCCGCTTCTCCCAGCCCGACCCCGAGCTCACCCACCGCCTCAGCAGACGAGGCATGCTCGGCGTGGCCGCAGGCGCCACCGCGGCCGCCCTGCTCGGTGCCGCCGCCCCCGCGACAGCCGCCACCGGCAACGCCTCCGGCGCCACCGGCACGGCCTCCGGGGCCAAGGGCCGCGGCCGCCCCGTCCTGCCGCCCGGCCGCCTCGGCATCCAGCTCTACAGCCTCCGCGACAAGGTCTCCACCCTCGGCTTCGGCCCCGTCTTCGCCGAATTGGAGAAGTACGGCTACGACGAGGTCGAGTTCGCCGGCTACACCCAGGGCTCGGCCGGCCCCATCACACTCGCCCAGCTCAAGCGACTGGCCAGGAACCACGGCCTGAACCCGATCGGCAGCCACGTCGGTTACTACTCCGACGACCCGAACGCCTACACCTTCGCCCAGAACCTCACCAAGGTCCTCGACGACGCCCAGGCCCTGGGCCTCAAGCACATCGGCACGGCCGCCGGCCCGTTCCGCTACGGCTCGACCGTCGACGCCTGGAAGCGCGCCGCCGAGGACTTCAACACCTACGGCGCGGCGGCGAAGGCCCGGGGCATGAAGTTCTACCAGCACAACCACTCCGAGGAGTTCAGCTTCGCCACGGACAACCCGAAGGTCCGCCTCTACGACGTCCTGCTCAAGGAGACCGACCCGGACCTCGTCTACCTGGAGATGGACATCTACTGGGCGTACGTCGGCCAGTTCCGCTTCTCCAAGCGGCCCGACGGCACGCCCGCCCCGTTCGAACCGCTGAAGTACGTCCTCAGGCAGCCCGACCGCTACCCGCTGTTCCACGTGAAGGACGGGGAGAGCGACCCGTCGAACCCGTACGGCTACCGCATGACCGATGTCGGTGACGGCGACATCGACTACCAGCGGTTCATCTCCGCCGTGACCCGGCTGCGCGGCCACCGCATGGCCCACCACTGGCAGGCCGAGCACGACAACCCGGCCGAGTCCTTCACGTTCGCGCGGCGCTCCAGCGCGCACCTGCACTCGCTGCGGGAGAAGTGCTGACGCCGTAGGAGTGTGAGGAGGCCCCTCCCCGGCCGGGGAGGGGCCTCCTCACATGTGGGACGGTCAACCGTCGTTGTCATGGAGGGGACGGTGTGCGGCGCCGGACGGTGCGTGCGGGCTGCTTGCCCGGGACGGCTCCGGGTGCATGTCAGGTCGTGTCCTCGCCGAGCGGTTGCGGGTTGGGAGCGATGCGGCGCCTTTCCTTGTCGCGTCCCGGCGGGGTCAGGAACACTGCAACGCAGCCGGCGAAGAGGGAGATGGAGCCGGCCAGGATGAACGCACCGGAGTGTCCCCAGGCGCCGACGACCACGGCACCCATGCCCGCTCCCAGGCCGGAGACGAGCTTGGCGCTGTAGACCATGCCGTAGTTGGACGCGTTGTTGTTCTCACCGAAGTAGTCGGCGGTCAGTGCGGCGAACATCGGGAAGATGGCTCCGCCGCCGAAGCCGGAGATCGAGGAGAAGACCAGGAACAGCGGCAGGTTCTCGGCGTTCGCCGACCAGAGGATGCCGTACTGCGACAGGCCCAGGATGACGCACACCACGAGCAGGCACCGCTTGCGGCCGTAGAGGTCGGAGAGCCAGCCGATGACGCCGCGGCCGGTGCCGTTGACGATCGCCTTCAGTGACATGGCCGTGGCGACGATCCCGCCGGCGAAGCCGGCCTCCTCGCCGATCTCCACCTGGAAGGCGATGCCGAAGATGTTCACGCCGGACGTACAGGCCAGGCAGAACCACATCAGGGCCACCCGGCCTGTCTTCCATGCCTCCTTGGGGGAGTACTGGCGCACCGCCGGCGGGTTCATGCGCAGCGAGCGGGCCGCACGCGGGTCCTTCGGCGGGTTGAGCGGGTCGATCTCGGCGGGCCACCAGTTCTTCGGCGGGTCCTTGAAGAAGTAGCCGGAGCACGCCACGATCCCGGCCAGGAACACGCCGACCGAGACCAGCACCCAGCGGAAGTTGGTGAGGTCCATGTAGCCGTTGAAGAGGAAGACGAAGGGCACCGAGCCGTAGGCGAAACCGCCGTTGACGAAGCCGGTCTTGCCGCCCTTGCGCTCCGGATACCACTTGCCGACCATGTTGACGCAGGTGGCGTACACCATGCCCGCGCCCATGCCGCTGAACATGCTGAAGCCGATGTAGGCGAAGACGACGTGCGGTGCGAAGGCCAGTGACAGGTAGCCCAGCAGCGTGCCCGCCGCGCCGCACATCATCGCCCAGCGGGCCGGGAGTTTGCCGCTCTCACGCAGCTTGCCCGCGGGGAAGGCCACCGCGGCCTGGAAGAAGACCCACACGGTCATCATCCAGAAGATGTGCATGCTGTCCCACGCATGTGCCGTGTGCAGGGTCTCCTCCGCGGACGCGAACGCGTACTCGGCGGAGGAGATGCCCATCATGCCGATCCAGGGCAGGATCACCATCCACTTGCGCTTGCGCCCCATGATGTCGATGTCGGTCTCACCGAGGCGGTAGACGCGGCCGTTCGCGTCGCTGACCTCCCGGTAGGGAACCGTGGTGGGCAGATCGGTCGTTGTCATGTCGTGTCGCACCCCTTGCGTCGAAAGATCTGGCCGGCGCCCCCTGTCCCATGCCTTTCGTGCGCGCGCGGGTCCCGGGGCCGGCCGACGCGCACCGTCGGCCGGCCCCCCGCTGCCTCACCTCATGTACCGCCCCCCAGCCGCCCCGCCTCCCGCGCCCAGCGGTACTTCGCGCCGAGCACGGCCACCGGCTTCTCGGTCGTGTACGGGTACGCGACGACCCCGCGCTCGAAGAGGTACTGGCAGGCCTCCTCGACCTCCACGTCCCCGGCGAGCGACGCCACGACCGGTTTCTCGATCCCCCGCTCCCGGAACTCGGCCACCACGCGCGCGGTGAGCTCCGCGAAGACCATGGGAGGAGTGACGATGGTGTGCCAGTAGCCGAGGACGAGCGCGTGGATGCGGGGATCCTCAAGACCCAGCCGGATCGTCGCCTCGTACGTCGACGGCGGCTCGCCCCCGGTGATGTCCACCGGGTTGCCCGCGGCCCCGAAGGGCGGGATGAACTCGCGGAACGCCTCGTCCAGGTCCGGCGGGATCTCCATCAGCGACAGGCCATTGTCCGTGACCGCGTCCGAGAGCAGCACACCGCTGCCGCCGGCACCCGTGATGATCACGACGTTGTCGCCCTTGGGAGTGGGCAGCACCGGCAACGCGCGCGCGTACTCCAGCATGTCGTTCAGCCCCGGCGCCCGGATCACCCCGGCCTGCCGCAGGATGTCGTCGTACACGGCGTCGTCGCCCGCCAGCGCGCCGGTGTGCGAACCGGCCGCTTTCGCGCCCGCCGCCGTGCGCCCCGCCTTCAGCACGACCACGGGCTTCTTCGGCACGGTGGCCCGAGCGGCCTCCACGAAGGCGCGCCCGTCCTTGAGGTCCTCCAGGTGCATCGCGATGCACTCGGTGTGCGGGTCCTCCCCGAACCAGGTCAGCAGGTCGTCCTCGTCCAGGTCCGACTTGTTGCCGAGCCCGACGATCGCCGACACGCCCGTCTTGGTGGTGCGGGCGAAGCCGAGAATGGCCATCCCGATGCCGCCGGACTGCGAGGTCAGCGCCACCCCGCCCTTGACGTCGTACGGTGTGCAGAACGTGGCGCACAGGTCGTGCCAGGTCGAGTAGTAGCCGTAGATGTTCGGCCCCAGCAGCCGGACACCGTGCCGCTCGGCGATCGCCACGATCTGCGCCTGGAGTTCGTGTTCACCGGTCTCGGCGAACCCGGAGGGGATCAGTACGGCGTTCGGGATGCCCTTGCGTCCCACCTCCTCCAAGGCCGAGGCCACGAACTTGGCGGGGATCGCGAAGACCGCCACATCCACCTCACCGGGAACGTCCGTGACACTCTTGTACGCCTTGCGGCCCAGAATGTCATCGGCCTTGGGATTCACCGGGTGGATGTCGCCCGCGAAACCTCCGTCGACGAGGTTGCGCATCACGGAATTGCCGATCTTGCCCTGCTCGTTGGAGGCACCGATGACGGCGACCGAACCCGGCTGCATCAGCCGGCGCATCGACGTGAGGATCTCGTCCCGCGCGTGCTTCCGGCGCGGCGCGGGCTGCGACTCGGCGAGGATGATCCGGATGTCGGCCGCCACCGCCCCCTCCGCGGTGGCGATCACCGGGTTGAGGTCGACCTCCGCGATCTCCGGGAAGTCCGCTACGAGTTCCGACACCCGGCGGATCTGCTCGGCGACGGCCCACCGGTCCACGCCAGCCCGACCGCGCACCCCGCGCAGGATCTCCGCCGACCGGATCGAGTCCAGCATCGACAGCGCCTCGTCCGCGTCCACCGGAGCGAGCCGGAAGGTGACGTCCTTCAGCACCTCGACCAGCACCCCGCCGAGCCCGAACGCGACCACCTTCCCGAACGTCGGGTCCGTGACCGCCCCGACGATGACCTCCTGCCCCATGGGCAGCAGCTCCTGCACCTGCACACCCGAGATGCGGGCCTTCGGGGCGTACGCACGGGCGTTGTCGATGATGGTGTGGAACGCCGCCCGTACGTCGGCCGCGCCCTCGACCCCGACGATCACCCCGCCGGCGTCGGTCTTGTGCAGGATGTCGGGCGAGACGATCTTCATCACGACGGGACCGCCGAAGCGCGCCGCGAACGCCACGGCCTCGTCGACGTCGGTCGCCAGCTCCTCGCCGGGTACGGCGATCCCGTACGCGTCGGCGATCACCTTGCCCTCGGGCGCGGTCAGCGCGGTCCGTCCCTCGGCCCGTACGGAGTCCAGGAGGCCCCGCACCCGCAGGACCCGGTCTTCGGCCATCACGTCAGATCACTCCGTTCGACTTGAGCAGGCGCACTTCCTCGTCGCCGAGGCCGAGTTCGCCGACGTAGACCTCTTCGTTGTGCTCGCCGAGGAGCGGCGAACTGGTCACCTCGACGGGGGAGTCGGACAGCTTGAGCGGGCTGCCGACGGTGACGAACTCGCCGCGCTCGGGGTGCGGGACGGTGACGACCATCTCGTTGGCGGCCAGCGACCGGTCCTCGATGATCTCCCTGGTGGACAGGATCGGCCCGCACGGGATGTTGTGCGCGTTGAGCCGCTCCAGCACCTCCCACTTGGGCAGCGTCGAGGACCACTCCTCGATCAGCTGGAACATCTTGTTCAGCTTGGGCAGCCGCGCCTCGGGCGTCGCCCACTCGGGGTCGTCGGCCAGCTCCGGCCGGCCGATGAGCTCGCTGATGGGCCGCCAGCCCACGGGCTGCACGATGACGTACACGTAGTCGTTCGGGCCGCCCGGCGCGCACTTGACCGCCCAGCCGGGCTGGCCGCCGCCGGACGCGTTCCCGGACCTGGGAACCTCGTCGCCGAAGTCCTCGTTGGGATATTCAGCGAGCGGCCCGTGTGCCAGGCGCTGCTGGTCCCGCAGCTTCACCCGGCACAGGTTCAGTACAGCGTGCTGCATGGCCACGTTGACCCGCTGCCCGCGCCCGGTGCGCTCCCGTTGGTAGAGCGCGGCGAGGATGCCCGCCACGGCGTGCACGCCCGTCCCCGAGTCCCCGATCTGGGCCCCCGTCGCCAGCGGCGGCCCGTCCTCGAAACCGGTGGTCGACATCGACCCGCCCATGGCCTGTGCGACGACCTCGTACGCCTTGAAGTTGGTGTACGGGCCTTCGCCGAAGCCCTTGATGGAGGCATAGACGATCCGTGGATTGATCTCCTGGATGCGGTCCCAGGTGAAGCCCATCCGGTCGACCGCGCCCGGGCCGAAGTTCTCGACCATGACGTCCGAGCGCCGGATCAGCTCGGTGAGGATCTCCTTGCCGCGCTCGGTCTTGGTGTTGAGGGTGATGCTCCGCTTGTTGCAGTTGAGCATCGTGAAGTAGAGGGAGTCGACGTCCGGCAGGTCACGCAGCTGCTTGCGCGTGATGTCGCCGGTCGGCGCCTCCAGTTTGACGACGTCCGCGCCGAGCCAGGCGAGCAGCTGGGTCGCGGAGGGCCCGGACTGGACGTGGGTCATGTCCAGGACGCGGATGCCTTCGAGTGCCTTGGTGGACGGAGGAGTCATCGGGGGCACCTCACTTGTACATGGTCTGGTTCATGGTTCCGGGGGCGTACGCGTCCGGGTCGACCCAGACGTTGATCAGGGACGGTTTGCCGGACTCACGCGCGCGCCGCAGGGCCGGGCCGATGTCGGCGGGGTCGCGGACCTCCTCGCCGTAACCGCCCAGCATCTGGGCGAACTTGTCGTAGTGCACGTCGCCGAGGGTGTTGCCGACCCGCTCGCGGTCCTTGCCGTACTTGGCGGCCTGGCCGTAGCGGATCTGGTTCATGGAGGAGTTGTTGCCGACGATGCCGACGAAGGGGAGGTCGTAGCGGACGAGCGTCTCGAAGTCCCAGCCGGTGAGGGAGAACGCGCCGTCGCCGAAGAGGGCCACCACTTCCTTGTCGGGCCGCGCCTGCTTGGCGGCGAGCACGAAGGGGACGCCGACGCCGAGCGTGCCCAGGGGACCCGGGTCCATCCAGTGCCCTGGCGACTTGGGCTGGACGACCTGGCCGGAGAAGGTGACGATGTCGCCGCCGTCGCCGATGTAGATCGAGTCCTCGGTGAGGAAGTCGTTGATCTCGCTGACCAGCCGGTACGGGTGGATGGGCGAGGCATCCGACCTCAGGCTCGGCAGCCGCTTCTCCAGAGCGGTCTGCTCGGCCGCGCGCAGCTCGTCCAGCCACTCCTTGCGCTTCGACGCCCCGCCGTTGACGCGTCCGGAGGCCGCCTCGGTGACCGACTTCAGTACCAGCCCCGCGTCGCCCACGATGCCGAGGTCGATGTCGCGGTTCTTGCCGACCGTGCGGTAGTCCAGGTCGATCTGCACGACGGTCGCGTCCGGTGACAGCCGCTTGCCGTAGCCCATGCGGAAGTCGAACGGCGTACCGACGATGACGATGACGTCGGCGCCCGAGAAGGCGTACCGCCGGGAGAGCTGGAAGTGGTGCGGGTCGCCCGGCGGGAGGGTGCCACGGCCGGCGCCGTTCATGTACGCCGGGATGTTCAGCGTGCGCACGAGCTCGGTGGCCGACTCCGTGCCCCGGGTCGTCCACACCTGGCTGCCGAGCAGGATGGCGGGCTTCTCGGCGTGCACCAGCAGGTCGGCGAGCTTCTCGATCGCCTCGGGGTCGCCGGCCGAGCGGGTCGAGGCGCGGTAGGCGCCGGCCTGCGGCACGCGCACCTTGGACGCGGGAACCTTGGCGTCCAGCACGTCGCGCGGGATCTCCAGGAAGGAGGGGCCGGGCGCGCCGTGGAAGCACTCGCGGAACGCCATGGAGACCATGTCCGCCGCGCGCGCCGTGTCGGGCACGGTCGCCGCGAACTTGGTGATGGGGTTCATCATGTCGACGTGCGGCAGGTCCTGGAGGGACCCCATCTTGTGCTGGGTGAGGGCGCCCTGACCGCCGATCAGCAGCATCGGGGACTCCGCGCGGAAGGCGTTGGCGACACCGGTGACGGCGTCGGTCGTCCCCGGTCCCGCGGTGACCACCGCACAGCCCGGCTTGCCGGTGATGCGCGCGTAACCGTCGGCGGCGTGGGCGGCGACCTGCTCGTGACGGACGTCGACGACCTCGATGCCCTCGTCGACGCAGCCGTCGTAGATGTCGATGATGTGGCCGCCGCACAGGGTGTAGATGCGCTCGACCCCCTCGGCCTTCAGAGCCTTGGCTACGAGATGACCACCGGAAATGACGTCCTGGGTGTCGTCGGGCATGGCGAAGTCCTGTCCCTTCGTAGGGGGTTGGAACGTCTCGCGGTACATTGCATACAGTCGACGAATACTGTATGAAGCTTGTTATCCCGCATCCGATGGGGTGGTGTCCAGGGGGCGTGCGGCACTTTCAGTCAGGAGCCGGAATGGACCTGTACGAACATCAGGCAAGGGAACTCTTCGAAGAACACGGCATCTTGGTGCCGCGGGCCGAGGTGACCGACTCGCCCAAGGAGGCCCGTGAGATCGCACGCCGGCTCGGTGGCCGTGTCGTGGTGAAGGCCCAGGTGAAGACCGGTGGCCGGGGCAAGGCAGGAGGGGTGAAGCTCGCCGCGGACCCGGCCGCCGCCGAGCTCACCGCCCGTCAGATCCTCGGTATGGACATCAACGGCCACCGGGTCGGCACGGTGATGCTGGCCCAGCCCGTGGACATCGACACCGAGTTCTACGCGTCCTACGTACTCGACCGCGCTGCGGGCCGCTTCCTCGCGATCGCCTCGGCCGAAGGCGGCATGGAGATCGAGGAGGTCGCCGCCACCCGTCCCGACGCCGTGGCCCGCGTCCCCGTCGACCCCGCCGAGGGCGTCACCTCCGCGAAGGCGGGCGAGATCGCCGAGGCGGCCGGACTGCCGCCGCAGACCGTCGACGTCCTCGTACGGCTCTGGGAGGTCCTGGTCCGTGAGGACGCCCTCCTCGTCGAGGTGAATCCGCTCGTCCGCACCCGGCAGGGGCAGATCCTCGCCCTCGACGGCAAGGTCACCCTCGACGACAACGCCCGCTTCCGGCAGGCGCGGTGGGGCGCGGACGACACGGGACACGGCGACCCGCTGGAGGCGGCGGCCGCCGCCAAGGGCCTCAACTACGTCAAGCTCGACGGCGAGGTGGGCATCATCGGCAACGGCGCCGGACTCGTCATGTCGACACTGGACGTCGTCGCGGGCTGCGGCGCCCGGCCTGCCAACTTCCTCGACATCGGCGGCGGAGCGAGTGCCCGGGTCATGGCGGACGGACTGTCGGTCATCCTCTCCGACCCGGACGTGAGGTCCGTCTTCGTCAACGTCTTCGGCGGGATCACCGCGTGCGACGCGGTCGCCGACGGCATCGTCCAGGCGCTGGACACCGTCCGCCTCACCAAGCCGCTCGTCGTGCGCCTCGACGGCAACAACGCGCCACGGGGCCGCGCCATCCTCGACGAGCACGCGCATCCGCTGGTCCAGCAGGTCACCACCATGGACGGCGCCGCCCGCCGTGCCGCCGAACTCGCCACCACAGCCTGAGGGGGCGTCATGGCCATCTACCTGACCAAGGAGAGCAAGGTCCTCGTCCAGGGCATGACCGGCAGCGAGGGCATGAAGCACACCCGGCGCATGCTGGTGGCCGGCACGAACGTCGTCGGCGGCGTCAACCCGCGCAAGGCGGGCAGCACCGTCGACTTCGACGACCGGGCCGTCCCCGTCTTCGGCACGGTCGCCGACGGGATGCGCGCGACGGGAGCGGACGTCACCGTCGTCTTCGTGCCGCCGGCCTTCGCCAGGGCGGCCGTCCTCGAAGCCGCCGACGCCGGCATCGGCCTCGCGGTCGTCATCACCGAGGGCATCCCCGTCCACGACTCCGTCGCCTTCACCACGTACGCGAGGAAGAAGGGCACACGGGTCGTCGGACCCAACTGCCCGGGCCTCATCACCCCCGGCCAGTCCAACGCGGGCATCATCCCGGCCGACATCACCAAACCGGGCCGCATCGGCCTGGTCTCCAAGTCGGGCACGCTGACGTACCAGCTGATGTACGAGCTCCGCGACATCGGCTTCTCGACCTGCGTCGGCATCGGCGGCGACCCGGTCGTCGGCACCACGCACATCGACTGCCTCGCCGCCTTCCAGGACGACCCCGACACCGAACTCATCGTCCTCATCGGCGAGATCGGCGGCGACGCGGAGGAACGGGCGGCGGCCTACGTCCGCGAGCACGTCACCAAGCCGGTCGTCGGCTACATCGCCGGGTTCACCGCACCCGAGGGCAAGACGATGGGGCACGCGGGCGCCATCGTCTCCGGCTCCGCCGGCACGGCACAGGCGAAGAAGGAGGCGCTGGAGGCGGCCGGGGTCAGCGTGGGCAGTACCCCGACCGAGACGGCGAAACTCGTGCTGGCGCGCCTCGAAGTGAGCCCCGAAGGGAGCCCCGAAGCGAGCCTCGGAGAACAACGGCAATGAGCCAGGTCCCGCCCCCGACCGTGCACCGAGAGCGGAGCAACCCGATGGCACCCACCCTCACCCTCAAATCCGGCACGACCTGGCCCGACGCGTGGCAGCGCTGCCTCGCCGCCGCGCCCGAGGCCTTCCGCGACGAGCGGGTCCTCAACCTCTGGAACGCCGCCTGGCAGGCTGACGGCCGGGTCCTGCCCGCCGTCAGCCCCGTCGACGGCAGCCCGATCGCCGGCCCGCCGCGCCTGGACGGGGCCACCGCCCGCCGGGCCGTGCGCGCCGCCCTCGACCAGCACCGCGCCTGGCGTCACGTCCCCCTGCCGGAGCGCCGGGCCCGCGTCGCCGCCACCCTCGACGCCCTCGCCGAACACCGCCGGCTGCTCGCCCTCCTGCTCGTCTGGGAGATCGGCAAGCCCTGGCGACTCGCCCTGGCCGACGTCGACCGCGCCATCGACGGGGTCCGCTGGTACGTCGACGGCATCGAGGAGATGGTCGCCGGCCGGGCCCCGCTGGACGGGCCGGTGTCCAACATCGCCAGCTGGAACTACCCGATGAGCGTGCTCGTTCACGCAGTGCTGGTCCAGGCACTGGCAGGCAACGCGGTCATCGCCAAGACCCCGACCGACGGCGGTGCCGCCTGCCTGACCCTGGCCTGCGCCCTCGCCGCCCGTGAGGGGATTCCCGTGACCCTCGTCAGCGGCAGCGGAGGCGAGCTGTCCCAGGCGCTGGTGCGGGCGCCCGAGATCGGCTGTGTCTCCTTCGTCGGCGGCCGCGACACCGGCGCCGCGGTGGCCACGGCCGTCGCCGACCTCGGCAAACGACACGTACTCGAACAGGAAGGACTCAACACCTGGGGCATCTGGAACTACTCGGACTGGGACGCGCTCACGGCGGTCATCCCCAAGCTCTTCGACTACGGCAAGCAGCGCTGCACGGCGTACCCGCGCTTCGTCGTCCAGCGGCATCTGTTCGACGCGTTCCTGGCGGCGTACCTCCCGGCGGTCCGCACGCTCAGGGTCGGACACCCGCTCGCCGTGGAGCAGCCGGACGACCCGTACCCGGAACTGGACTTCGGGCCGGTCATCAACGCGGCCAAGGCCAAGGAACTCCAGGACCAGGTCGCCGAGGCGATCGAGCGCGGCGCCGTACCGCTGCACCGCGGCAGTCCGTCCGACACCCGTTTCCTGCCCGGCCAGGACACCTCGGCCTACGTCCAGCCGGTCACGCTCCTCAACCCGCCCCCGTCCTCTCCGCTGCACCACGCGGAGCCGTTCGGCCCGGTCGACACGATCGTCCTGGTCGACACGGAGGCGGAGTTGCTGGCCGCGATGAACGCCTCCAACGGCGCGCTGGTGGCCACGCTGTCCACGGACGACCGGGCGACCTACGAGCGACTCGCCCCGCAGATCCGCGCGTTCAAGACCGGCCACGGCCGGCCCCGTTCCCGCGGCGACCGCGACGAGCTGTTCGGCGGGCTCGGCGCCTCCTGGCACGGCGCGTTCGTCGGCGGCGAGCTGCTGGTCCGCGCGGTGACACGGGGACCGGCGGGGGAGCGGCTGCCGGGCAACTTCCCGGAGTATCAGTTGCTGCCGTGAGGGCAGGCCGCCCTGGGGCCCAGTGCGACCGACGCCGGTCCACCGCGCGGACGCCCGCGCGGGGCTCCGGTGTCGGTCGCCGACGGGTGGTGAAACCGGCGTGTCTTGAAAACCGTATCGGCGTTGGACGCCGCCGGGGTGCCGGGGTGCCGGGGTGCCGGGGTGCCGGGGTGCCGGGGTGCCGGGGTGCCGGGGTGCCGGGGTGCCGGGGTGCCGGGGTGCCGGGCCGCCGCGCCGCCGGGCCGCGCCCCTGGGCTGCCGGCCCGCTGGGCCACCGGTCAGCCGATGCCTTGCCGGTCCGCTGGCCCGCCGGTCAGCCGATGCCTTGCCGGTCCGCTGGCCCGCCGGTCAGCCGATGCCTTGCCGGCCCGCTGGGCCCGCCGGTCAGCCGATGCCCTGCCGACCCGCTAGGCCCGCCGGTCAGCCGATGCCCTGCCGACCCGCTAGGCCCGCCGGTCAGCCGATGCCCTGCCGGTCCGGGCGCAGGGCGAACGCGCGGTCCGAGGGAGCCGGCCCGGACCGGTCGACCGCCTGCCGGAGCAGCTCGCGATGGCGGAGCAGTGGCTCCCGCCGCCCCGGCGGCACGAGCAGGAGCAGGTCGTCCAGCCCCGCCAGCATGCGCCGCGAAACCTGCGGGCTCCCGATGGCGCACCCTCGTACCTCGGTGAACCCGAGATCCACCAGCTCGGTCCAGCCCGGCACGGGCTGCACCAGCCGCACCGCCCCGCCCCGGTCCCGGTACAGGGCGGCGTCGAGCGGCCGTCGGCTGAGCGCGGCCAGGAACTGGACGATCCGGTCCAGCGCCTGGACGGCGGTCGTCGGATCGTTGATCGCGGGCGACAGGGCGCGCAGCGCGATGTCGGACAACTGGCGCAGTCCGAAGCCGAGATCCTGGTGGTAGGTCCGCTCCACTCCCACCGAGATCGCGTAACGCAGCGCCCGGCGCGGCGGGACCGGCCCGCCGTGGACCGCCAGCACGGGCATCCCGGGCACCACGAAGTCCCCGATCCGCGGGATCAGCCGCAGCACGACCCCGTGTTTGCGCGCCACCCGTACGATCCGCGTGATGTGCACGTCCCGCAGCACCCCCGCCCGGCCCTCGTGCGGGACCCACGCGGTCGCGGAGCCGAGGCGGGCGGCCTCGTTCTGCCCGCCCGTCGGCACGGGCATCGAGGCGGCCACCCGGAAGGACTCCGTGGCGATCCGCGCGATCACATGGCTGATCCGCATCAGCCGCAGGGTGGTGTTCACGTACAGCACGAAGAGCAGCAGGCTCAGCGCGACCATGCAGAGGGTGAGGACCGACTGCACCAGCGGCACGGTCGTGACGGTCCGCGGGTCGCCGGCGCTGTCGAAGGAGGTCAGGACCAGCAGGGTCAGCACGAAGGTCGCCAGGAAGACCGCGAAGGTCGCCTTGGTGATCCGGCTCCGGACGAAGAGCCGCACCACGCGCGGGGTGAACTGCCCGCTCGCCATCTGCACGGCCACCAGCGAGATGCTGAAGACCACACCGATGAAGGTCATCATCGCCGAGCCGACCGCGTTCACGACGGCCTTGGCGTCCTCCGCGAACCGCAGCAGCTCCTCGAGTGTGTCGTAGTCGCGGTCGTCCTGGAGCGCTTCCACGATGGCCGCGTCCAGCGCCTGGGCGCCCGCCCAGACCACGAAGACCCCCACCATCGCCGCGGTGGGGGCGAACCAGAACGTGTCCCGCAGATGCTCCCTGAGCGGCGACAGCACACGGGGGCGACGGCCCGACATGGGGCTCTGCGTAACCATCCAGTCACTCATGGTGTGACCCTAGGTGTATCGGGCCGCGAGGCCCCGGACCCCCGCCCTGGGAAGGAAACGCAGGTGAAAGGCACTGCGAAACCTTGGTATGGTTGTCCATGTCGCCGCCGGGCAGAGCCCTGGCAAGGCGGCAGACACCTGGTCCGGGTGGCGGAATGGCAGACGCGCTAGCTTGAGGTGCTAGTGCCCTTTATCGGGCGTGGGGGTTCAAGTCCCCCCTCGGACACTTGCTTCGGCGTATGAGAGGTGCCGACCGGTTCTGGTCGGCACCTTTTCTGTGTCCTCTTCTGTGTCCGGCGACGCTGGCAGGGCGTCGCGGAACCGCGCCCTCAGACCCGGTAGCCCCGCAGCTTGCGATACAGCGTCGCCCTTCCTATCCCCAGCGCCGCCGCCGCGCGTGCCTTGTTGCCGCCGTGCAGGCGCAGGGCCTCCAGGATCGCGGCGCGCTCGGCGTGCTCCATCGGGCTGAGAGGCCGCGCGGCCGGGCCTTCCCGCACGGCGTCCGGCAGCTCCGCCCGGCGGACCGGCCCCGACATCCGGCGGTGTTCCGCCAGGGCCCGGACGACATGGGCCAGCTCGGTGACGTTCCCGGGCCACGGGTAGCGATCCAGCGCGCGCAGGGCGTCCAGCGTCCAGGTCAGCGGCGGCTGCCCGGCGGCCGGCCGTGGCGCCAGGGCGGGCAGCAACTCCCGTATGTCCTCGGTGCGTTCCCGCAGCGGGGGCAGGGTCACCGAGCGGGCGGACAGTTTGTCCAGCAGGCGCTGGAGGCAGGGGCCGGGCGGCGCGCCGGGCGTGTAGGTGACCAGCAGCCGGGTGGCCGGGTGGGTATCGAGCAGGGAGTTGAGCGCGGCCACGCCGGGCTGGGTGAGGCGCTCAGCGTGCCGGAGCAGGAGCGGGCGATCGGCCGACCAGGTGGTCAGGGCCCTTTCGAGCCCGGCGTCCAGCGCCGCGTCGGCGATCTCGACGGCCGCCCGGGCCTTTGTGCCGAGCAGGTCCAGAGCCAGCGCGGACTTGCCGGTTCCGCGTTCACCGGTCAGCAGCAACGGCTCCGTCGAGCGGGCCAGTTCGACGGCACGGCCGACGGCGTGTCGCCAGGGCAGCGACGAACCGGTGAGCGAGCAGGGAGCGTGCGCAACGGTCGGCACGGATGCCGGCTGAGACGGCGCGGGACCGGCGAGCGGCTCCAGGACGGCGACGATCCCGACGACCATGCCGTCCAGCCGTACGGGGTCGACCCGTGCGACGCATCCAGAGCCATCCGGCAGCTCGGGCGGGCCCGTTCCCTCGGACTGCCCGGCCTCACCCGCAGTATCGGTGTGTCGCGCGCTCACCGCCGTACGCTCCAGCGCTCCGAGCACCTCGGGCGTCAGCAACCGCTGCGCGGAGTCGCTGATCAGGCGGTTACGACCGTCCAGAGCGACCACGGCACGGTCCGGGCCGTCCATGACCCGGCCCGGTCCGCCCACCGCCCGCACATACGCGTCCAGCAGCACCCGCTCGGCCCGCCCCGCCCGCGCCCGCAGCTCCGTCTCCACCGCCGCGGCGGCGGCCTCGGCGAGTGCCGCGTGCGGGTGGGGCGAACGTACGGTACCCAGCCGCGACGCGAGCGACGCGACGGTCAGCGTGCCGACGAGCCGGCCGCCCTCCGGGGCGAGCACCGGAACGCTCACGGCGGACACGTCCTGCCACCGGTCGAGGAAGTGCTCCGGCCCGTGCACCTCGGCCCGGCGCCGGGTGCGCAGGGCGACAGCCGCACTGTTGTTGCCGACCTCCTGCTCCGACAGGACGGGGCATGGATCGAGCCCGGGTACGCTCCCCGCGCTCCACAGCACCCGCAGCCGCTCGTCGGTCAGGAGGAGCAGGGACCGGTCAGTGTCCAGGGCCGGGGCGATCCGGTCGAGCACCGGCCGGGCGGCACCGAGCAGCGCCGAGTCCACCGGCCGGGACGGGGCGACGGCCGGTTCCTTCAAGTCGTGCGGCACACCGAAGAACCGTGCCCGCCGCCATGCCGCGACGACCTCCTCCGGAACACCGCCGGGCAGCGGGCCGCCCGACAGGAAGCGCTCGCGGGCGAGACGCAGCGAGGGGCGGGCGGTGGCTGCGGCGGAAGGCTCGGTCGTGGTCACGGCATGCAACACCGTAGCGGGTTCGGTTGAACGGGCAACAACGGGCCCGACGGCAGCAGCTGCGGTGCCCGGCGCCCCCTCGCGGACCCGCCGGGTGTCTCGTAATGAGACACCCGCGACCGGCCGAACCGCTCCATGATCATGGACGCTCGATGTCCGCCCCCGTCCCCCTTGCAGGAGCGCCCGTGCCCACCACCGTCGAGACCGACGTCCTGATCGTGGGCAGCGGCCCCGCCGGGGCCTCCGCCGCGCTCGCCCTGAGCACCTACGGCGTGCCCAACATCGTGGTGACCCGCTACGCGAGCCTCGCCGACACGCCCCGCGCGCACATCACCAACCAGCGCACCATGGAGGTGCTGCGCGACCTCGGCGTGGAACAGGACGTCGTCGCACAGGCCACCCCGCAGCACCTGATGGGCAACACGACGTTCTGCACCAGCCTGGCGGGCGAGGAACTGGGCCGGGTGCGCTCCTGGGGCAACGACCCGATCGTCCAGGCGGAACACGAACTCGCCAGCCCCACCCGCATGTGCGACATGCCGCAGCACCTCATGGAGCCGGTCCTCGTGAACGCGGCCGTCGCCCGCGGCACCCGGCTGCGCTTCCAGACCGAGTACCTCTCCCACACCCAGGACGCCGACGGCGTCACGGCCACCGTCCGCGACCGGCTGCGCGGGGACACGTACGAGATCCGCGCCAGGTACCTGATCGGCGCCGACGGCGGACGGTCGAAGGTCGCCGCGGACGCCGGGCTGCCGATGGGCGGCCAGATGGGCGTGGCCGGCAGCATCAACATCGTCTTCGAGGCGGACCTGGCCAAGTACACCGCGCACCGTCCCTCCACGCTCTACTGGGTCCTCGCGCCCGGCGCCACGGTCGGCGGCATCGGCGCGGGCCTGGTGCGCTGCGTCCGCCCCTGGACCGAGTGGCTGATCGTGTGGGGCTACGACGTCACCGCGGGCGCCCCCGACCTCACCACCGAGTACGCCGAATCCGTCGTGCGGGGGCTCGTCGGCGACGACGACATCCCCGTGACCATCAAGTCGTCCTCCGCGTGGACCGTCAACGAGATGTACGCGGAGAACTACGCGAACGGCCGCGTCTTCTGCGCCGGCGACGCCGTGCACCGGCATCCCCCGTCCAACGGCCTCGGCTCCAACACCTCCATCCAGGACGCCTACAACCTGGCCTGGAAGCTGAAGCTCGTCCTGGACGGCACCGCCCACCCCCGGCTGCTCGACAGCTACACCGCCGAGCGCGCGCCCATCGGCCGGCAGATCGTCACCCGGGCCAACCGGTCCATCCGCGAGACCGCCCCGGTCTTCGAGGCCCTCGACGGGCTCTCCCCGCAGACCCCCGAGCAGCTGTGGGCCAACATCGCCGCCCGCAAGGACAGCACCGAGGCCGCCGCGAAACAGCGCGCCGCGCTGCGGGAGGCGATCGCCTTCAAGGCGTACGAGTTCAACGCGCACGGCGTCGACCTCAACCAGCGCTACACCTCCCGCGCGATCGTCCCGGACGGCACGCCCGACCCGGGCTTCGCCCGCGACCCCGAGCTGCACCACCAGCCGTCCTCCCGCCCCGGCGCCCGGCTCCCGCACGCCTGGATCACCTCCGGATCCCGCACGCTCTCCACCCTCGACACGGTCGGCCGGGGCCGCTTCACCCTGCTGACCGGCATCGGGGGAGAGGACTGGGTGCGGGCCGCCTCGGCTCAGGACATCCCGGTCGCCACCGTGGTGATCGGCCCCGGGCAGGAGTACGAGGACCCGTACGGCGACTGGGCGCGCCTGAGCGAGATCTCCGACGCGGGCGCCCTGCTCGTGCGCCCCGACGGGTTCGTCGCCTTCCGGCACGCGACCGCCGCACCGGACGCCGGCGAACTGCTCACGCACGCGGTGCGGACCGTCCTCGGACACGCCTGAGCGAGCAATCACCGAGGCACCGCAGCGCGCCATCATGGAAGCAAGGGCAGCAGCGAACTTCGACGACGAGGAGCCGGGATGACCACCGACGCGACCGGGACCGGCGTCACCGAACAGGCCCTCGCCAGCCTCCGGGGAACCGCCGACCCGCGGCTGCGTGAGCTGCTCACCGGCCTCGTCCGCCATCTGCACGACTTCGCGCGCGAGACCCGGCTGACCCAGGTGGAGTGGGAGCGGGCGATCGCCTTTCTGACGGCGACCGGGCAGGCCTGCACCGACACCCGGCAGGAGTTCATCCTGCTGTCGGACGTGCTCGGGCTGTCCATGCTCGTGGAGACCGTCAACGGCCACCGCGCGCCCGGCGTCACCGAGTCGACCGTGCTCGGCCCCTTCCACATGACCGAATCGCCCGTGCGCGCCCTCGGTGATGACATCGACCTCCTGGGCGGCGGCGAACCGTGCGTGGTCAGCGGCCGGGTGCGGTCCGAGGACGGCACCCCTCTGCCCGGCGCCGTCGTCGACGTGTGGCAGGCCGACGACAAGGGCTTCTACGACGTCCAGCAGCCCGGTGAACAGCCCGCCGGCAACGGACGCGGGCTGTTCACCGCCGACACCGAGGGCCGCTTCTGGTTCCGCACCTGCGTCCCGGCGCCGTACCCGATCCCCACCGACGGCCCGGTCGGTGGGCTGCTGCGCGCGACCGGGCGGCACCCCTACCGACCCGCGCACATCCACTTCATCGCCACGGCCGAGGGACACACGTCCGTCACCACGCACATCTTCGTGGCCGGCGGCGACTACCTCGACTCGGACGCGGTGTTCGCCGTGAAGGAGAGCCTGGTCCAGGACTTCGCGGAGACCGACGATCCTTCCCTGGCCCGGGAGTTCGGCGTGCCGAACCCCTTCCGCCACGCCCGCTTCGACCTCGTCCTGGAGCGTGCCGCATGACGTTCCCGAGCTTCCAGAGATTCGACAGCTCCCCGAGCTTCCAGAGCGATTTCACGTACGAGACCCGGCCCGTGCGGGTCGTCTTCCGGCCCGGCGCGGCCGTCACCGCGACCCCGGGCGAGGCCGCGCGCCTGGGCCTGCGGCGGCTCCTCGTGGTCTGCGGCAGCCGGGGCGAAGCCGTCGCCCGGGCGGTCGCGGACGCGCTCGGCGACACCTGCGTCGGGGTCCACGCCGAGGCCCGGATGCACGTCCCCGTCGAGAACGCCGACCGGGCCGTGGCAGCGGTACGGGCGGCCGGGGCGAACGGCTGCGTCGCGGTCGGCGGCGGCTCCGCGATCGGCCTCGGCAAGGCGATCGCCCTGCGCACCGGACTGCCGCTGATCGCCGTGCCCTCGACCTACTCGGGTTCCGAGATGACCCCGGTCTGGGGCCTGACCGAGCACGGCACCAAGCGCACCGGCCGCGACCCGGTCGTCCAGCCCCGCAGCGTCGTCTACGACCCCCGGCTCACCCTCTCCCTGCCCGTACCGCTGACCGTGACCAGCGGTGTCAACGCGCTCGCGCACGCCGTCGAGGCGCTGTACGCCCCGGACACCTCGCCGCTGGTCTCGGTCATGGCCGAGGAGGGCGTGCGCGCCATGGCCGAGGCGCTGCCACGCCTGGCCGCCGACCCGGAGGACCTGGACGCGCGCAGCCGGGCGCTGTACGCGGCATGGCTGTGCGGCTCGTGCCTCGGTGCGACCACGATGGGGCTGCACCACAAGCTGTGCCACGTCCTCGGCGGCACGTACGGCCTGCCCCACGCCGAGACGCACACCGTGGTCCTGCCCTACGCCCTCGCCCACAACGCCCCCGCTGCCCCGCGGGCGCTGGCCGTCCTGCGACGGGCCCTCGGCGCCGACGACCCGCCCCGCGCCCTGTGGGAACTGGCCGGGCGCCTGGGCGCACCGCGCTCCCTCGCCGAACTCGGCCTCGAGGAGGCCGACCTGACCCCGGCGGCGGCCCGGGTCGCGGGGGAGCCGTACGCCAACCCGCGCGAGGTGACGGCGGAGGGGGTGCGGGGCGTACTGCTCGCGGCGTTCGAGGGGGGCCCGCCGGACTCCGGCTTGCGGACAGAAGGTGACCGCAAGCCTTCCTAGGGTCGTGGCATGACTCAGAAGCAGAGGATTCTTGTCACCGGCGCCACGGGAACCGTCGGCCGTCAGGTCGTCGCCGAGCTGCTCGACCGGGGGCACGAGGTGCGTGCCCTGACGCGCGACGCGTCGAAGGCCGCCTTCCCGGCCGGTGTCGAGGTCGTCGAGGGCGACCTGACCGCACCGGACGGCCTGGCCCCGGCGCTGGAGGGCGTCACCGGCCTCCATCTGATCACCTTCGGCGGTGCGGCCTTCTGCCCGCTGGAGACCGGCCCCCGGATCCTGGAACTCGCCCGCTCTGCCCGGGTCCGCCGCGTCACCGTGCTGCACGGCGGCGGGCCCACCCCGCTGGAGGACGCGGTGCGTGCCGACGACGGCGTCGACTGGACCGTGCTCATGCCGGTCGAGTTCATGGCCAACGCCCTGGAGTGGGCGGACGGGATCGTGGCCTCGGGCGAGGTGCGGGAGCCGTTCGTGGACCGGCTGAGTGCCATGGTCCACGAGGGCGACATCGGCGCCGTCGCCGCGGTCGCGCTCACGGAGGAAGGACACGCGGGCCAGGAATACGTGATCACGGGCCCCGACGTGCTCACCGTCGGCGACAAGGTGGAGACGATCGCCGCCGCCGTCGGCCGGGAGATCACCCTGGTCGAGCTGACCGAGGAGCAGGCCGTCGCGCAGTGGCGGGCGGCGGGTCTCGCGGAGGACGTCATCGGCTTCCTGCTCATGGCGTACGGGGACACCCCCGAGGCGGGCCGTACCGTCTCCGGCACCGTCGAGAAGGTCACCGGCCGCCCCGCACGCCCCTTCGCCTGGTGGGCCGCCGAACACGCGGGCGTTTTCCAGGGGCAGTCCTGACTGTCTCGTATTGAGACACCCGCACCGGAGCCCGGCCCGTCAAGATCGGCAAGGGGGTGTGACCGCAGCAAGGTGCGGCCGTCGGCATGCGCTGAATCGCTGACCGTGCGGCCGCACACCCGAAGAAAGGTGACCACCATGGCCCTCGCACTGCTCCGGCGCCGGTGGCTCAAGAACACCTCCGCCGCAGCGGCGGGTCTCGCCCTCCCCCTCCCTGCGGGCGCGGGCGCCGTGGCCCGCGAGGTCGTCGACCCGATGGGCACGCCCCTGGCGGCCGCGGACGTCACCGTCACCGCCCTGGACACCCACCGCGTCGCGGCCCGCGGCACGACCGACCCGTACGGCTACTTCCTCGCGGCGCTGCCGCCCGGCCGGTACAGCCTGCTGGTCTCGGCGCAGGGCCTGCGTCCGCACCGCGAGACGATCGAGACGGGCCCGGGCGCCCCGACGGCCACCGAGCGCGTCTGGCTGCAGCCCGCCGAGGCGCTCCAGCTGCCGACGCCCGGCACCTGGCTCTTCGACCCGCCGCACACCGCGATCCGCTTCATCGCCAAGCACGTCGGCATGGCCCATGTCCACGGCCGCTTCGAACGCTTCGAGGGCGGCATCCGGATCACCCAGGACATGACCGACTCCCAGGTGCACGTCCGCATCGACGCCTCCAGCATCACCACCGGCAACACCACCCGCGACAACCACCTGCGGTCCGCCGACTTTCTGGACGTCGAACGCTTCCCGCACATCGACTTCACGAGCACCCGCTTCGCCTACCGGGGCGGCAGCAAGTGGACGCTCCAGGGCTCCCTCACGATGCACGGCGTCAGCCGCTCGGTGGCCCTGGACACGACGTACCTCGGCACCGTGAACGGCGGCTACGGCCAGGAGCTGCGCTGCGCGGCCCTGGCGACGGCGGAACTGCACCGCGAGGACTACACACTCAACTGGCGTTCCATGCTGGCCCGCGGCATCGCGGTGGTCGGCCCGACCGTCCAACTGGAGCTGGACGTCCAGGCGATGTACCGGACCCACGACACTCCTACTCCCCCGGAATAGGAGGGGGAGTCGGGCGCGCGTCGTCGTCCTCAGCCGGTGATGCGGCCGGTGAACTCCGGAAACTCGACGTCGAAGTTCTCGGGCCGGCTCCTTGCCGGAGTTCTGCAGCTTCAACGTGACTCGGAAGTCCGTGCTGCCGGGCTCCGGCGACTCCAGCAGATCCTCGTCGTAGTGCCGCCGCATGCGGTCAGGAGTCTCCCGGCCCGCCGGAAATTCGCTGGTCCCGTAAGCCCCGGGCTCCCTACACTCACGCACGTATCCGCGCCGCCCACTACCAGGCGCCGGACGCCGCCGCGACGAACGAAGGGAGACGGCCATGCGTGACCGCACCGCTGACGCCGTCTCCCTGCCTCGCTACGAGGTGATCCTCGTGTCCTCGTCGCCCCGGTGTCCGCTGCGCGGCGGCACCGGCTGACCGGACGAACGCCCGGGTCCCGTAGATCTGACGTGATGTCAGATCTACGTGCTCGCCTGCTCGTTCCGCCCGGTAATCGCGCTGCCCCTTTCCTGAACGCTTCGAAAGGCCCTGGGCCGTGCGCACCAACCACAACCCGCTCGCCGTCGTCCGCAACCTCGGCATCCTCGCCCACGTCGATGCCGGCAAGACCACCGTCACCGAACGGATCCTGTTCGCCACCGGAACCACGCACAAGCGCGGCGAGGTCCACGACGGCACGACCGTCACCGACTTCGATCCGCAGGAACGCGACCGGGGCATCACCATCTTCGCCGCGGCGGTGAGCTGCGCCTGGGACGGTCACCGGATCAACCTGATCGACACCCCGGGGCATGTCGACTTCGCCGACGAGGTGGAGCGTGCCCTGCGCGTGCTCGACGGTGCCGTGGCCGTGTTCGACGCGGTGGCCGGGGTGGAGCCGCAGAGCGAGTCGGTGTGGCGGCAGGCCGATCGGCACGGCGTACCGAGGATCGCGTTCGTCAACAAGATGGACCGTGCCGGTGCCGACCTCGACGCGGCCGTCGCGTCGATCCGGGAGCGGCTGCACCCCGCCCCGCTGGTCGTGCAGCTGCCCATCGGCTCGGAGGACGCCTTCACCGGCGTCGTCGACCTCGTACGCCTGCGCGCCCTGCGGTGGGCCGGCGGTGACGTCGTCGAGGAGACGCCGGTGCCGGACGACCTGCGGGACGAGGCCCTCGCGCGCCGCCGGGCGCTGGAAGAGGCCGTGGCGGAACTCCATCCGGGCGCCCTGGAGGAGTTCTGCGACACGGGCACGCTCGGCGCGCGGAACCTGGCCTCGGCGCTGCGGGACCTGACCCGGGACGGTGACGGCGTGGTCGTGCTGTGCGGATCCGCGTACCGCAACCGGGGTGTGGAGCCGCTGCTCGACGCGGTGGTGGACTATCTGCCGTCGCCCCTGGACGTGCCGCCGGTCCGAGGCACCCACGAGGGTGAGGAGCGGGAGCGGCCCGCCGACCCGGCGGCTCCGCCGGCCGCCCTCGCGTTCAAGGTGCAGGCCACTCCGACGGGACGGCTGACCTACCTGCGGATCTACTCCGGGACGATCGAGAAGGGAGACACGCTGTGGGACGCGAGCGCGCGGCGCACCGAGCGCATCGGCCGCATCCTGCGCGTCCGGGCCGACCGGCACGCGCCGCTGGACCGTGCGGTCGCCGGGGACATCGTCGCCGTCGTCGGGCTCAAGTCGGCCCGCGCCGGCTCGACCCTGTGCGCGCCGGACGCCCCGCTCGTGCTGGAACCGCCGGGCGTGCCCGAGCCGGTGGTGTCGGTGGCGGTCGAGTCCCGCAGGGCCGGCGACACCGACCGGCTGGCGTCCGGGCTGGCCCGGCTGACCGAGGAGGATCCCTCGCTGGTCGTGCGGACCGACCCGGAGACCGGGCAGACCGTGCTGTCGGGCATGGGTGAACTGCACCTGGAGGTGGCGGTGGAGAAGCTCCGGCGCGAGCTGGGGCTGGAGGTCAACGTCGGCCGCCCCCGGGTCAGTTACCGCGAGACCGTCGCCCGAGGCGTGTCCGGTCTGGTCTACCGGCACGTCAAACAGGACGGCGGGGCGGGGCAGTTCGCCCATGTCGTCCTCGACGTGGAGCCGTACGAGGAGGGCGGGTTCGCGTTCCGCTCGGCCGCCGTCGGCGGACGCGTGCCGCAGGAGTACGTCCGGGCGGTCGAGGCCGGCTGCCGCGACGCCCTCGCCGAGGGGCCACTCGGCGGGCATCCGGTGACCGGCCTGCGCGTCACGCTCACCGACGGGGCGACCCATGTGAAGGACTCCTCGGACACGGCGTTCCGCACGGCCGGCCGGCTCGGCCTCCGCGAGGCCCTGCGCGCCTGCGCGATGACCTTGCTGGAGCCGGTCGTCGAGGTCACGGTGACCGTGCCCGAGGACGCGGTGGGCGGCGTTCTCGGCGACCTCGCCGCCCGGCGCGGCCGTGTGACCGGCTCGGTCGCCCGCGCGGGCGCGGCGGTCGTCACGGCCACCGTGCCGCTGGCCGAACTCTTCGGTTACGCGACCCGGTTGCGCAGCCGCACCCAGGGCCGCGGCACCTTCACGGCCCGGCCCACCGGCTACGCGCCGGCGCCGGTCGCGACGCCGGCGCGGTAGCACCGAGGGCGGCGGTCCCTCCCCTGGACCGGAAGGGGAGGGACCTGTCCCTCACGGGTACGACACCACCGTCGACGGCACGGTGGACGTCCCCGAGCGGCAGGACTGCCCCTGCCTGGGCCCTCCGACCGGGTGCGGGCGCAGAAGGGCTGCCCCTGGCCCGGATATCCGGTTGCCCCGGCCTCCACCCCCTGCGAACCTCGCCCCCATGCCCACCTTCACCGCTCCCGACGGCATCACCCTCGCCTACCACGTGACGGGGGACGGACCGCCCCTGGTCTGTGTCCCCGGTGGTCCGATGCAGGACTCGGTCTACCTGGGGGACCTGGGCGGTCTGACCGCCCACCGCAGCCTGATCCGGCTGGACCTCAGGGGCACGGGCCGGTCGGCTGTGCCTCGGGACACGGGGTCGTACCGGTGCGACCGGCAGGTCGACGACATCGAGGCGCTGCGGGAAGAGCTGGGGGTGGAGCGGCTGGATCTGCTCGCGCACTGCGCCGGTGCGAATCTCGCCGCGCTGTACACGGCCCGACATCCGGACCGCGTGGACCGGCTCGCACTGATCACGCCCAGCGTGTTCGCCGTCGGCATCGGCATCACCGCCGAGGACCGCCTGGAGACGGCACGCCCGCGCCGGGACGAACCGTGGTTCGCCCCGGCGTACGCGTCCCTGGAGGCCATCACGGGCGGCCGGGCGACGGCCGTCGACTGGGACGCCGTCGCCCCGTTCTGGTACGGCCGGTGGGACGACGAGGCCCGGGCCTTCCGTGCGGCGGAGCAGCGACAGCGCAACGACGAGGCCGCCACCTTGTACGCCTCCGACGGCGCCTTCGACCCCGACGCCACCCGGACCGCCCTCGCCATGTTTTCCTCGCCCGTCCTTGTGCTGGCGGGGGAGTACGACGTGGCGGCACCTGCCCGCGTGATGAAGGAGTACGCGGGGCTGTTCCCGAGTGCCGAGCTGGTCGTGCAGAGCGGGGCGGGGCACTTTCCTTGGCGGGACGATCCGGAGCAGTTCGTGACCGCTCTGGCGGCCTTCCTGGACAAGGCCGGTGGTGTCGGCGGCCCCTGAACCCGGGCGTCGGAACGTGCCCCGGGTCCACCTGTGCGGCCAGGTACTCACCATGCGTGCGTCCGCCCAGGCCCGCGCGCTGCGCAGGACGGCCCCCGCGCCGTCGATCGGGACGGTCCGCCGGTCAGGCGGCCCCTGTAGCGGCGCCTCCCTCCGCTTCGATGCCTGGTACCGGTTCGGTGAGGTCCGGGTCGCCGAACTCCGCACGCAGGTTCCGGAAGGCGGTCACCTTGTCCTCGCCGAAGCGGCGGAGGTAGGTGGCGTACTCGTCAGGGGAAAGGAACGCCGACGGCCTGGACTTGGTGTGGAACTTGTCCGCGTACATCACCAGCCTCTCCTCCTCCGTCACCGCCAGGTAGTCGGCGGGCGGGAGGGGCAGCCCCTGGCTCACGATGCCGTGGCGCGTGAGTCCCACTCCGGTGTGGTGGGAGCAGAAGCGGCGGAGGGTTTCGGGGAAGCCCTCCGCTTCGAGGATCTCGTGGCCGAGTAGTCCGTGTCGGATGTAATTCTCGTGGTCCAGCCGTCCGTCGTTCCCGTAGAGGCGGTAGACGCCGATGTCGTGAAGGAGGCAGCCGGCGCGGACCAGTTCGGCATCGAGGTGAGCGAGGCGGGGCGAGGAGAGAAGCTGCTCGGCGACTCCCCAGACGATCTCGCAGTGCGTGTGGACGAGCGTGAACGCTTCGGTGGTGGGCGCGTGCTTCTCGTGCAGCGCTTGGATCTCTGCGGGGCTCGGAATCCTCACCGGGGGAGCGTAACAATCGCCGATCCCGCTTGGTCGGTCAGTTCCCACGCCGCATGTTTCCACGCGATCGGGTGATGCTGCAGAGAAGCGGGCACGGGCTGGCTTCGCGGGCCGTTCGAGCTGGTGACGGGGAATTCTCGTCCATTGTCAGCACGGCAGCGGGAGCACACCATGGGCCTGCACTTCCACCGCAACCCCGACGGCACGACGACCGGGCGCAACGAGGCCAACGGCTTCACCGTGACGCATGCCGAAGAAGAAGAGGTGAAGCGGCAGTTGTATGAGGATGCCGGGTGGGAGTACACGCCTCCACCGCCTCCGGTTCCGCCCGGGTTCCATCGGTTCTCTTTGGTGCACGACGAGTTCCGGGCCTCCGGGTTCGGGGACGAGAGGTATGCGGGGCTGCGGGAGCGTCCGCCGGAGGGGTGTGTGCCGGCCGACTGGGGTTGCTTCGCCCTGGAGTGCGAGCGGCCGGGGAAGACACTCATGGACGCCGTCGCCGGTACCGTCGCGGAAATCCGTCGGCAACACGGGCTGGTGATGAACAGCCTGGGTGTCGAGAAGCCCCAGGAATGGTTCGACGCGAACAACAAGAACGGATACGCGGCGAACATCGTCGCGCACTTGGTGCTGATGGCCGCTGACCGTGCCCGACTGCTCGGATACGGGCGCAAGGAAGTGGTCCGGCTACTCGATGCCACGGGGATCGAGTAGCCGGTGCGGAGCGTCAGCAGTCCCTGAACTCCGGTGACTGGTTCAGGATCTGCGAGCGGGCGGAGGTGAAGCGCGCGTACCTCTCCCCGCCCCGCGCTCCCGGGCGGAACGCCGCCACCCGGTGGCAGTTCTGGAAGGCCAGGGCGATGCCGAAGTGGCGCTCCAGGCTGGTGCGGATCGCGTCGCCGGCGAGGGCGCGCAGGAGCTGGCCGCGCTCCTGTTCCGAAGGGGGAGGGGTCTGGTTGTCGGTGAACTCGGACCGGCCGTCGTGGAGTTCGGTGGCGAGGGAGGCGATCAGGTCATAGGCGTAGGGGAGGGACGTGCGGACCGTGTCCACGAAGTCCTCCTCGCGGATGTCGCCCTGCTCGGCTTCGGCGAGGAGGTTCGGGGAGACGTCGAGGGACATAGGGGTATGTCGTCCTGTCTGGTCAGAGGGTGGGCCGGGCGCCCGGGATGTACTCCGGGTCGACCTGCGCCGCCAGGTCCTCGCCCGTGCGGGCGTCCGCCCACGCTCGGGCGTTGCGCAGGTGGAACTCGACGGCGTGGCGATGGAGCCGGTCCCAGTCGCGGGGGTGGGAGTCGACGGCCTCGCGGAGGATCGTGAGGGCGTGGCGGTTGTGGGGTTCGAGGGAGTCGAGCGCGTCCGGACCGGCCTCGACGCGGCCCTGTTCGGCCGCGCGGACCCAGGGGGAGTGGACCAGGTGGGTCAGGAGGTCGTCCCCTACCTGTTCCTTCAGGAAGAGGAGGTCCTCCTCGCCGGTCACCTTGTTGCCGATGACCGCGACGCGGATGCCGAACTGTTCCGCGTGGTCACGGTACTGGCGGTAGACGGAGACGCCCTTGCGGGTGGGTTCCGCCACCAGGAAGGTGATGTCGAAGCGGGTGAACAGGCCCGAGGCGAAGGCGTCCGCGCCCGCCGTCATGTCGACCACGACGTATTCGCCGGGGCCGTCGGCCAGGTGGCCGAGGTACAGCTCGACCGCGCCCAGCTTGGAGTGGTAGCAGGCCACACCCAGGTCGGACTCGTCGAACTCGCCCGTGACCATCAGCGGGACGCCGCCCGCCCGGCCGACGTGCCGGGCGTGCAGTTCGTCGTCGCCGAGTGGGCGCAGGAGGCGCGAGCCGCGTCCCGGAGGAGTCGTTTTGATCATCGCCTCGCGGGAGGTGATGCGGGGGTTCGTGCCGCGCAGGAAGTCCTTGATCTCGGCCAGGTGCTCGCCCAGGGGCGGTGCGGACGTCTCCTCCTCGCCGAGCGCCTCGGCCAGGTGCTGGTTGATGTCGCCGTCGATGGCGAGGACCGGGGCGCCGGAGCGAGCCAGGTGGCGTGAGAAGAGCGCCGACAGTGTGGTTTTGCCGCTGCCGCCCTTGCCGACGAACGCGACCCTCACGACCGCTCGCCCTTTTTGAAAATGGATGTCATGTGGTTAGGTTTAGGGAGTGATCGTCGCCGCTGTCAAATTGCTTACTCCATACGGGATTTACGGTGGCGTCCAACGGTGGGCCCCCAATCGGCCGCCCCCCGATCTTGATGCATATGCTGTGCAAGTGCGTAAGCTCGGCATCAAGCGTCCCTTCCGTTTCCTCACCGCCCTCGTCCTCGTCCCTGGCCTGGCCGGCTGCTTCGTCTCCCCGCCGGGGGAGTCGTCGTCGGACGGCGGACAGCCGGGCTCGCGGCTGCGCGTCGCCCTCGCCTTCCCGCCCGCCGAGAACTTCTCGCCGTACGGAGCCGACGCCACGCTCCTCAGCCGGCTCGGCGTCACCGAGGGTCTGACCGCCCTGGACGCCAACGGTGCCGCGACCCCGGCGCTCGCCGAGTCCTGGCGCCGCGAGGACGGCCGCACCTGGCGGTTCACCCTGCGCGAGGCCACCTTCCAGGACGGCACGGACGTCACCCCCTCCGCCGTGGCCGACGCGCTCACCCGCGCCACGAAGGCGAAGCCCGTGCCCGCCGCCCTCGCCGGTGTCACCCTCGACGCCGAGGCCGACGGCAGCCGCGGCATCCGGATCACCACCGGCGCGGCCGACCCCGTCCTGCCCATGCGTCTGTCCAGCCCTAGCCTGGCGATCCTCTCTCCGAAGGCGTACGCGAGGAAGGGCGCCCCCACGCCCGTCGGAACCGCCACCGGGCCCTTCGAGATCACCAAGGTCAACAGCGGCGGCTCCGCCACCCTCGACCGCTTCGACGACTACTGGGGCGGCCGCGCCCACGCCTCCGGCATCGACGCACGCTTCGTCAAGGACGGCACCGCGCGCGCCAACGCGGTGCGCACCGGCGACGTCGACATCGCCGAGGCCATCCCCGTCGCCCAGGCCGCCACCCTCGACAAGGAGACGCTGAAGGAAGCCGGCACCACCCGGACGACCAGCCTTCACCTGAACTCCAGGACCGGCCCCTTCAAGGACCCGGAGCTGCGTGCCGCCGCGCGCACGGCGGTCGACTCCTCCGCCATCGTCAAGGGCGTCTTCGAGGGGTACGCCGACCCGGGCGCGGGCGTGTACGGACCCGCCGTCACCTGGGCCGAGAGCAAGCGGGTGAAGCCGACGGGGCGCGCGGACGCCGCCCGGCCCGACGGTACGCGGATCACCCTCGCCACGTACGACAACCGGCCCGAACTCCCCGAGGTCGCCCAGGTCGTACAACAGCAGCTAGAGAAGGCCGGCTTCACGGTCGAGCTGGAAGTCCGCGAGTACTCACGGCTGGAGAGCGACGCCCTGGCCGGGAAGTTCGACGCGTTCATCGGCGCCCGCAACAGCCTGCTCGACACCGGCGACCCCGTCGGCATCCTCGCCAGTGACTACACCTGCGACGGCGGCTACAACCTGGCCCTGCTGTGTGACCAGGACGTCGACCGGGCCGTGCGGAAGGCCGACGGGACCGATGGTACGGGCGAGCGGCAGGACGCGGCCATGGCCGCCGAGGCCGCGGTCCTCGGCACGGACGCGGTCGTGCCGCTGGCCCATCAGCGGATCATCGCCGGTGTCGACCCCGAGGTCCGGGGCGTCGTCCTCGACCCGTACGAGCGGGCCCTGGTGGGAGCCGGGACGCGTCGCTGACCGTCTGCCGCCGAGGGCCCGCTCCCCAACTCACGCGGGCAGCTTCGTGTCGATCACAGCGCTGATCTCCACCGCCTGCCCGGGGAAGGTGAGTTCGGTGACGCCCAGGGCCGTGCTGACCGGGCGGTGGGTACCGAAGTACGCCCGGTTGCCCTCCGCCACCGCGTCGGCGTTCTTCACCAGGTCCACCACGTACAGCGTCTGGGAGACGATCTGGTTGCGCGTGACGCCGTAGTGGGCCAGCACCTTGTCGATGTTGGTGTAGGTCCCCGCCAGTTGAGTGGCGAAGTCGTCCTCGGGGCGGAAATCGCCCGCCTCGTCGAACGAGAGCTGTCCGGAGACGTGGATCAGATCGCCGGACCTGATCGCCTGCGCGTAGCCGAAGTGGCTCTCCGCCGCGATGGCGTGGTCGTAGACATCGATCGTGGTCATGGTTCCCGTCCTTGCGTTCCTTCGGTCGAGCGCGAATACACGCTCTCTTGCGGTTACTCGGAAACCGTAGGAGAGTCTGTGCCGACCTGGAAGAACGCACTTTTCAGTGACTGGGGAACCAGATGGTGACCAAGCAGTTGAGGGACCTGCCGGAGAACGCGGATCTGCGGCGGGCCGACTCCCTGGCGCGGGAGATCTTCTCGGACGTGGCCAACAAGTGGGCGCTGCTGATCATCGAGGCCCTCGGTGAAGGCACCCTGCGCTTCAGCGAGTTGCGCAACGAGGTCGAGGGCGTCAGCCACAAGATGCTCACGCAGAACCTGCGGATGCTGGAGCGCAACGGCCTGGTCGACCGGAAGGTGCACCCCACCGTGCCGCCGAAGGTCGAGTACACGCTCACCGAACCGGGCCGGGCCCTGCGCGCCACCGTCGACCTGATCTGCGGCTGGACCCATGAGTACCTCGGCCACATCGAGTCGGCGCGCGACCGGTTCGACGCCTGACCGGCAGGGGCGTCAGATCGCGATCAGCTCGCGACCAGTTCCCGCACCTGCCGCCGGGCCGGGGTCTTCTCGACCCGCGAGGTCCGGTACAGCCACAGCACATCCCGTCCGAACGACCACACCAGCAGGCCCAGGGCCAGGGCCGCGACCGCGAAGTTGGCCGCGTACGGCAGCAGATCGGCGCCCGCCAGCAGCAGAAGCACGCCCTGGAGCGCCGCAACCGTCTTGCGGGCGGTGCTCGGCGGGAGCGCGGCGGTCAGCCAGGGCCAGACGCGGGCGGCGGCGACGAAGACGTACCGCATCCCACCGATCAGCAGTACCCACGGGCCCAGTTGCATCGACACGTACACGCTCAGCACCAGGATCAGGAACGCGTCGACCTCCATGTCGAAGCGCGCGCCCAGCGGGGTCGAGGTGCCGGTACGGCGGGCCACCTTGCCGTCGACACCGTCGAGGATCAGCGCCACCGCCGTCAGACCGACGAACAGCGACACGGGCGGCGAGCTCTGGAAGGAGTCCGCGACCAGCGCGGTGACCCCGCCGACGAGGGTGGCCCGGCCGAGGGTGACCCGGTTCGCCGCGCCGAACGAACGCAGCCGGGAGCGGTGCAGGGCCCGCGAGAGCACCGCCCAGGTGGCGATCGCGAACGCGAGGCCGGTCAGCCAGCCCGCCGGCCCCATCCCGATCGCCGTACCGATCAGGGCCAGCAGCAGGATCTGCACTCCCGCCCCCAGGGCGGTCTCCTGCTGGAGCCTCGCGTCGTAAGTGTTGTTCAGGGCCACCGAACACCCTCCGGCCGTGTGACAGAGTCGATCAACGCCGCTACCTTGTGCGCGGCCTGTGCACCCCTCGGTACGCAAGCAGCTTCCCGATCGTTCAGGAGGACTTCGATGAAGCACACCGGACGCGCGTTCTGGATCGACTCGCCTGGGCGAGGCGGCATCCGGGACGTCAGTCTGCCGGAGCCCGGTGAGGGAGAGGTGCTGGTCCGCGCCCTGTACTCCGGCGTGAGCCGTGGCACGGAGACGCTGGTCTTCCGCGGCGGCGTACCGGAAACCCAGCACACGGCCATGCGGGCGCCGTTCCAGGAGGGCGACTTCCCGGGCCCGGTGAAGTACGGCTACCTCAACGTCGGCGTGGTGGAGCAGGGGCCCGACGCCCTCGTCGGCCGTACGGTGTTCTGCCTCTACCCGCACCAGACTCGCTACGTCGTCCCGGCGAGCGCCGTCACACCCGTACCGGACACCGTGCCGGCCGAACGGGCCGTGCTCGCGGGGACCGTGGAGACCGCCGTCAACGCCCTGTGGGACGCCGCGCCCCTGGTCGGCGACCGGATCGCCGTGGTCGGCGGGGGCATGGTCGGCTCCTCGGTGGCCGCCCTGCTCGCCCGGTTCCCCGGCGTGCGCGTCCAGTTGGTCGACGCCGACCCGGGCCGGGCGGACATCGCCAAGGCCCTGGGCGTCGGCTTCGCCTCTCCCGAGGACGCCCTCGGCGAGTGCGACCTGGTCGTCCACGCCAGCGCCACCGAGCAGGGCCTCGCCCGGTCCCTGGAACTCCTCACCGCCGAAGGGACCGTGCTCGAACTGAGCTGGTACGGCGACCGGCACGTGAGCCTGCCGCTCGGCGAGGCCTTCCACTCCCGGCGGCTCGTCATCCGCTCCAGCCAGGTCGGCACGGTCTCCCCGGCCCGGCCCGGCCGCACCTACGCCGACCGGCTCGCCCTCGCCCTGGACCTGCTCGCTGACCCGGCCCTCGACGCCCTCGTCACCGGCGAATCCGCCTTCGAGGACCTGCCGGACGTGCTGCCGAAGCTCGCCTCCGGCGAGATCCCCGCCCTGTGCCACCGCGTCCGCTATGACGAGAGCGCCTGACCTGAGAGAAGGCGAGAGCGCCTGACCTGAGAAAAGACGTGGCGGAGGCTGAACAGGGGAAGGGAAGCAGCCGTAATACACGGCATCCCCGGCAGCTGGAGCGGGGGAGCAGACGCGCCGCACCTGGAGGGTCGTCCGTTGTTCAGCATCACCGTCCGCGATCACATCATGATCGCCCACAGCTTCCGCGGCGAGGTCTTCGGACCGGCGCAGCGCCTGCACGGGGCCACCTTCCTCGTGGACGCCACGTTCCGGCGCGAACAGCTGGACGAGGACAACATCGTCGTCGACATCGGCCTGGCGACCCAGGAACTGGGGGCGGTGGTCAGCGAGCTCAACTACCGCAACCTCGACAACGAGCCCGACTTCGCCGGGGTCAACACCTCCACGGAGTTCCTCGCCAAGGTCATCGCCGACCGGCTCGCCGAGCGCATCCACAAGGGCGCGCTGGGCGAGGGCGCCAAGGGCATCGCGGGCCTGACCGTCACCCTGCACGAGTCACACATCGCGTGGGCGAGTTACGAGCGTGCGCTGTGACCGACACGACGATCGAACGGCCCGGGCAGAGCGGACCGGCGCCCGCGCGGCTGAATTATGTTCCCGTGCAGCACGCCACCCTGAAGAACGCCGAGATCATCCCCATGTCCCTGCGCACCGTGCACTTCGTGCTGCCGGGCGGCGTCGACGACCCGGCGACGCCGAGCGGGGGCAACGCCTACGACCGGCGCGTGTGCCTGGACCTGCCCGGCTTCGGCTGGCAGGTCACCAAGCACGCCGTGTCCGGTGACTGGCCCCGGCCCAGGGCGGCGGCCCGTACGGAACTCGCCCATACCCTGAGCGGCCTGCCCGACGGTGCCGTCGTCCTGCTCGACGGGCTGGTCGCCTGCGGCGTCCCGGAGATCGTCGTGCCGGAGGCGGAACGGTTGCGCATGGTCGTTCTCGTCCATCTCCCGCTCGGCGACGAGACCGGGCTCGACCCGGCCGTGGCCGCGGAACTCGACGCCAGGGAGCGGGCGGTGCTGCGGGCGGTACCGGCGGTGGTCGCCACCAGCGACTGGGCGGTCCGCCGCCTGGTCGCCCACCACGGCCTGCCCCCCGAGCGGGTGCACGTCGCCGCCCCCGGCGCCGACATCGCGCCGCTCGCGCCCGGCACCGACGGTGTCTCACGACTGCTGTGCGTGGCCGCAGTGACCCCGCGCAAGGGACAGCACCGGCTGGTGGAGGCGCTGGCCTCGGTGGCCGACCTGCCGTGGAGCTGTGTGTGCGTCGGCAGTCTCACCCAGGACCCGGAGTACGTCGCCCATCTGCGGTCCCTCATCGCCGAGCACGGTCTTCAGGACCGGCTGGAGCTGGCGGGTCCGCAGTCCGGCGCCGCACTCGACGCCAGTTACGCCACCGCCGACCTGATGGTCCTCACCTCCTACGCCGAGACGTACGGCATGGCCGTGACCGAGGCCCTGGCGCGCGGCATCCCGGTCATGGCCACGGACGTCGGCGGACTCCCCGAGGCGGTCGGCCGCGCCCCCGACGGCGGCGTGCCCGGCATCCTCGTCCCGCCGGAGAACCCGGCCGCCATCGCCGCGGAGCTGCGCTGCTGGTTCGGCGAGGCGGACGTACGCCGTCGCCTGAAGGGCGCCGCCCGCAGCCGCCGCGCCGCCCTCGGCGGCTGGGCGACGACCGCACAGAGTTTGGCGGCGGTACTGCGCCGGCTCCCGACCGACCCCCGGAGGGCCGTATGACGAACCCGGTGACGACCCAGCAGAACGGGACGATCCCGGCCCAGCCCGGACCTAGGGCGGCTGCCGAGGCGATGAGTGGCGTGATTCCGGGCGCGGGCCCGAACGGGAAGCCCGGGCCTGACCCGTCGGCCCGGTCGGCGGATGCGGCGCTCCCGGGCGTGGGCCCCGGCGGGCCGTCCGCCTGGTCGGCGGGCGCGGTGGTGTCGGGTGCGGGCTCCGGTGGGCAGTCGGCCCGAACGGCGGGCACGGTGGTGCCGGACGTGGGCCCTGGCGCGCAGGACGTCCGGTCGGCGGACGCCGTGGCTCGGGGCGTGGGCTCCGGCGGGCAGTCTGCCGAGGCGGCGGATGCCGTGGTCGCCGGCTCGGCCCGCAGTGGCCGACCCGGACCGGGGCAGGCCGCGGACGTGGTCATCCCGGGTGCCGGGCCCAGTGGGAATCCCGGTGCGCGGCCCACCGTGAAGCTGCGTGAGGCCGATCCGGACGATCCGCCCCGTTACGCGCCCGAGTGGCTGGAGTTGCGGGAGCCGGCCGATGCCGCCGCGCGGGCGCACGATCTGCTCGACCCCTTGCGGATCCGGCTCGCCAACCTGCCGGGCAGGTCCGGCGGGGTCGTCATCCACGACCTCGGGTGCGGTACCGGCTCGATGGGCCGCTGGCTCGCCCCCTGCCTGGACGGCGCCCAGCACTGGATCCTGCACGACCGCGACCCCTATCTGCTGCACTTCGCCGCCGTCGCCTCCCCGCGCTCCGCGGCCGACGGCAGCCGGGTCACCGTGGAGACGCGGCGCGGTGACGTCGCCCGCCTCACCGCCGACGCCCTGCACGGCGCGTCCCTGGTGACGGCGTCCGCACTGCTGGACGTCCTCACCCGCGAGGAGATCGACGCCCTCGCCGCCGCCTGCGCGGGAGCCGGCTGCCCGGCCCTGCTCACGCTGTCCGTCGCCGGCCGGGTGGAACTGACGCCGTCCCACCCGCTGGACTCGGAGATCGCCCAGGCGTTCAACGACCACCAGCGCCGTGACGGTCTGCTCGGTCCCGACGCGGTGACGGCGGCGACCGAGGCGTTCTCCGAGCACGGCGCGACGGTGCGGCTGCATCCGAGCCCCTGGCGGCTCGGCCCCGAGCAGGCCGCGCTCACCGGGCAGTGGCTGCGCGGCTGGGTCGGCGCCGCAGTCGAGCAGCGCCCCGAACTGCGCGCCCGCGCCGACGCGTATCTGGCCGAACGTCTGGCCGCCTGCGCCGCCGGCCAGTTGCGCGTCACGGTCCACCACACCGATCTCTTGGCACTGAACCGCCCGGCGGGCGGAGCGTCATGAGCCCGCAGGCGACGGGAACGACGCAGGTGCCGCGGGGCGCGCTGACGGCCGTGTGCGAGCGGCCGGCGCCCGTCGACGCGGAGTGGCTGCCGGAAACCGGCGGTGACACGGCTCCGTTCACTGAGTCAGTCGCCCCCTGCGACAATGCGGCCGCCGTCTCGTCGCCCCGTCGCCCGATCCGTACCGCCCTGGCGCGCCTCGGCTCCCCCAAGGTCCGTACGCATCTCGGCACCCTCGCCGGGGTCGTCATCCTCGGCGTACTGCTCTGGCGGCTCGGCACGGGCGTCTTCCTGGACGGGCTGGCCCGGATCGACACCGTGTCGGTGCTGCTCGCACTCGGCATCGGGCTCGTCACCACCGTGTTCAGTGCCTGGCGCTGGGCGCTCGTGGCCCGCAGCCTCAGGATCCGGCTGCCGTTCGGGCCGGCCGTCGCCGACTACTACCGTGCGCTGTTCCTGAACGCGGCGCTGCCCGGCGGTGTGCTCGGCGACGTGCACCGGGCGGTGCGGCACGGCCAGAGCGAGGGGGACGTACGGCGGGGTGTGAAGGCCGTCGTCCTCGAACGGGCCGCCGGACAGATCGCGTTGTTCGCGCTGGGAGCCGTGGTCCTGCTGACCATGCCGTCCCCGGTGCTGGCGCAGGCCCGGCACATCGCCCCGCTCGCCGTTCTGGCCGCACTCGGCGCGGTCGCCGTCGTCCTCGCCCTGCGCATGAACCGCCCGGCGCCCTCCCGCCGGGGCCGGGCGCTGCGTGCCCTGCTCACCGAGGCCCGCGAAGGACTGCTGTCCCGCCGCAACGGGCCGGGAGTCGTCGTCTCCTCGGTGGTCGTCCTGGCAGGCTATGTCGCGATGTTCGTCCTCGCCGCCCGCGTCGCCGGAGCCGCCGCCTCCGTGGCCGTACTGGTGCCGCTCGCGGTACTCGCGCTGCTGGCCATGGGCCTGCCGCTGAACGTCGGCGGCTGGGGGCCGAGGGAGGGCGTCACCGCCTGGGCGTTCGGCGCCGCGGGCCTGGGCGCCGGCCGGGGACTCGCCGTCGCGGTCGTCTACGGGGTGCTCAGCCTCGTGGCGAGCCTGCCCGGCCTGATCGTGCTGGTCGCCCGCTGGTACGCCGGCCTGCGGGCCGGATCCCGGTCCGCCGCACCGGCCGCTGGACCCGGTCCCGCGACCGGGTCCGACTACCCGTCGGAGGTCAGCAGCGAGAAATACGCCCCGAAGGAATCCGCCAGACTCGCCAGGAGTTCCTTCCCCTTTTCCGCCGAACCCAGCGAAGGACGGCCGATGACACCGGAATCGGTATAACCGGACATGCCGAGGGTGAGCAGATGACGCCGGTCGTCAGCGACGAAATCGGAAGTCTCATAACCGGGTCGGAGCATTTCGGGATGAGCGTGCAGAAGGATGGAGGTCTCTATTTCCCCCGCGTGCATGTCGGTGAGCAGCGAGGCGACCACACCCGCCCGCTTTCGCGCCGCCTCCCAGTCCTCCGGGGCCGGGAACAGCGCCATCCGCTCGCCGCGGGCGGAGGATTCCTGAACGACGTTGCCCAGTACGTAGTTTCCGCCGTGCCCGTTGACCACCACCAGGGCGTCGACGCCGGACCGGCTCAGCGAAGCCGCTATGTCCCGTACCACCGCATGAAGGGTCACCGAGGAGATGCTCACGGTCCCCGGCCAGGCCGCGTGCTCGTGCGAGCACGAGATCGTCACCGGAGGAAGGAGGTGCACCGGGTACGCGCCGGCTATCTCCCGCGCGACGGCACAGGCGACGAGCGTGTCGGTCGCCAGCGGAAGATACGGACCGTGCTGCTCGAAGCTGCCCACGGGAAGCACCGCGACCTGCCGTGAGACACCGGAGCTCCGCGTCCGTACGTCTTCCGTGGTGTCCGCCGGCACCAAGTCACTCATAACGTCACGGCCTTTCGTCTCTGCTTAGGAACTCGAGAATCATGACAGAAAAAATTGGCGTACTCGGCAAGAAGTCACCGCAGCGGACCGGCGTGGAACGCGTCGTGAATGCGCCCTTGCCCACCGTGTACGGGAATTTCCAGGCGGTCGGCTACCTGGACCACGACCGCGGTGACGAACAGGTGGCGCTGGTCTACGGCGACCTCGGCACCGACGACGTGCTCATCCGGCTGCACTCGGAGTGCCTGACCGGTGACGCCTTCGGCTCGCAGCACTGCGAGTGCGGTGACCAGCTCGACGCCGCCCTGCGCGCGGTCGTCGCCGAGGGCGCCGGTGTCGTGGTCTACCTCAGAGGGCATGAAGGCCGTGGTATCGGCCTGCTCGCCAAGCTGCGTGCGATGGCCCTCCAGGCGGAGGGTCTGGACACCGTCGAGGCCAACCTCGCTCTCGGTCTGCCGGTGGACGCCCGTGACTACGGTGTGGCCGCCCGGATCCTCGACGACCTGGGCGTCAAGTCCGTGCGGCTGATGTCCAACAACCCGCGCAAGCGGGAGGCGCTGGTGAACCACGGCATCGAGGTCGCCGAGCAAGTGCCGCTGCTGATCCCGCCGTGCGAGAACAACATCACCTATCTGCGGACCAAGCGGGAGCGCCTCGACCACCACCTGCCCCACCTCGACGCGGTGGTCAGCTCCTCCTGAGACGCCGGGGCGGTTCCGGAGCCCCTTCGACGTGACCCGGGCGCATGCGTGCGCGATTCGCGGGCGGGCCGCGTACGCTGCGGGGACATCCGTCCCTTGAGCGCCGGCCGTCACGGCCGGCGCCTCACGTCCGGAGGCCCACCTGGTATGACCGAGCTCCATCTGTGGCTGCGCCACGAGGACCGAACCACCGAGCGGCGCACGCCGGTCGTGCCCGACGACGCCCGGCGGCTCGTCGAGCATGGAGTGGTACTGACCGTCGAGGACTCCCCGCAGCGGGTCTTCCCGACCGAGGAGTACGCGGCGGCCGGCTGCCGTGTCGCGCCCGCCGGCTCCTGGGTGTCGGCCCCGCCGGACGCCGTCGTGCTCGGCCTGAAGGAACTGCCCGAGGAGCCGGCCGAGCTGACGCACCGACACATCTTCTTCGGCCACGCCTACAAGGGACAGCCCGGGGCGGCCGGCCTGCTGCGCCGGTTCGCCGCCGGGGGCGGGGCGCTGTTCGACCTGGAGTACCTGGTGGACGACACCGGCCGGCGCCTCGCCGCCTTCGGGTTCTGGGCCGGCTACCTGGGCGCGGCCCTCGCCGTGCTCCAGCACCGCGGCCGGCTGCGGGCACCGCTGACGCCCACGACGAAGGAGGCCCTGGACGAGACGCTGAAGCCCGCCGCGGACGACGCCGAGTTCACCGGCCTGGTCATCGGCGCCCTGGGACGCAGCGGCCGCGGCGCCCGTGCGGCCTTCGCCACCGCCGGTGCGGACCCGACGTGCTGGGACCTCGCCGAGACCCGCGACCTGGACCGCCGCGCCCTGCTGGAGCACGACGTGATGGTGAACGCGGTGCTCGCCACCAGCCCCGTCCCGCCCTTCCTCCGCGAGCAGGACCTCGACATCCCGGAGCGCCGCCTGCGCACCCTGTGCGACGTCACGTGCGACGTCGGCTCCCCGCTCAACGTCCTTCCGGTGTACGACGAGACCACCGACTGGGACGAGCCCGTCCGCCGGCTGCGCGAGGACCCGCCGCTCGACCTGATCGCCATCGACAACCTGCCCTCCCTGCTGCCGCTGGAGTCCAGCGCCGACTTCTCCGCCGCCCTCCTGCCCCACCTGCTCGACTTCGGCGTCAGCGGGCCCTGGGGACGCTGCCTGGACCGGTTCCGTCAGGCATGCCGCGAACACGGCCTCGACCAGGGGGAGACCCTTGACCACTGACCCGGTCCCCGCGAGCGGCACCGTCCACTGGATCGGCGCCGGCCTGTCCACGGGCAGCGGTCTGGCCGCGCTGTGCGACACCGCCGAGCGCGTACGGCTCTGGCACCGCACCGAGGGCCGCGCGGCCGACGCCCTCGACCGGCTGGGCCTCGCCGGCCGGGCCGAGCCCCGCGCGTACACGCTGCCCGCCCTCGCCGCCGAACTGGCGCCCGGCGACGTCGTGGTGTCCATGCTGCCCGCCCCGGAGCACGCGCCGCTGCTCGCCGAGTGTGTCCGGCTCGGCGCGCACTTCGCCTGCTCGAGCTATGTGTCCCAGGCGGTCCTCGACCAGGTGCCCGCCGCGCAGAACGCCGGGGTCATCGTACTCACCGAGGCGGGACTCGACCCGGGCATCGATCATCTCTTCGCCCACGCCCTCGTCGCCCGCGCGCGGGAGGCCGTCGGGGACGAGACGCCCGCCTCGTACAGCCTCACCTCGTACTGCGGTGGCGTCCCGGCCGTCCCGAACGACTTCACGTACCGGTTCAGCTGGGCACCGGCGGGGGTCCTCAACGCCCTGCGTTCCCCGGCCCGTTACATCGAGGGCGGCGCCGAGACGGTGGCCGACCACCCGTGGGAGGCGACCCGGCGGCACGTCGTCGACGGGGAGACCTTCGAGGTCTACCCCAACCGCGACAGCGTCCCCTTCGTCGAGCAGTACGGACTGCCGGACGCCTGGACACCGCGCACGTTCGTCCGCGGCACCCTGCGTCTGGAGGGCTGGCTGCGCGCCTGGGACGGCGTGTTCGAGGAGCTGAAGCGGGGCGACGACGCCCGGATCGCCGCCCTGGCCCAGGAGTTGGCCGCCGCGTACCCCACCACGGACGACGACCGCGACCGGGTCGTCCTCGCCGTGTCGCTGGACGTGCGGGCCGGGACCGGGCGGGCCTGGGCGGGCGGCTACCTCCTGGACCTGGTGGGCGACGCGCGGGAGAGCGCGATGGCCCGCTGCGTCTCGCGCACCCTCGCCCTGGGCGTTAGCCACGTCCTGGACGGCTCCCTCCCGCCGGGCCTGAACCGGGCCGCCGGGACGGCGGCACGGTCCGCACAGTGGCTGAGTGAACTCGCCCGGGACGGCGTCGAGTTCACACTCCGCGTCGACCAGTAGCGGGGGTCAGGCCGACACGGCCTCGTGGACGAACCTCTTGAGGTCCCGGAAGACCGTGTGCGAGGTCTTGGGCCGCACCTGCGTCATGAACTGCACCGTCAGATCGCGGCCCGGGTCGACCCAGAACGTGGTGGTGGCCACGCCGCTCCAGCCGTAGGCGCCGAGACCGGAGGGCGCCTGGGTGCGGGACGGGTCGATCACCACGGAGACGTTGAGCCCGAAGCCGACCCCCTCGTTGCCGGGCTCGTCGTGGGCCGGGCGGCTGCCGAAGGCACGCAGATCGGCGTTGCCGGGCAGGTGGTTGCGGGTCATCAGGTCCACGGTCTCGGGGGCGAGCAGCCGGACGCCGTCGAGTTCGCCCCGGCGGCGCAGCATCTCCATGAAGCGGTGGTAGTCGTGGGCGGAGGCCACCATGCCGCCGCTGCCGGACAGGAACCGCGGCCGGCCGCCGCGCAGCGGCAGCCCGGCGATCCGCTCGATGCCGCCGCCCTCCTTCTCCCCGTACATCTCGGAGAGCCGGGGCGCCTGCTCGTCCGTGACGTGGAACCCCGCGTCCGTCATGCCGAGTGGCCCGAAGATCCGCTCGGCGCAGAACACGTCGAGCGGCTGCCCCGACACGACCTCGATGAGCCGGCCCAGGACGTTGCTCGCCACCGAGTAGTTCCACTGCGTGCCCGGCTCGAACTGCAACGGCAGACTCGCGTACAGCTCGATCGTCTCGGCCAGGTCCGCGCCCGGCCGCACCGACGACTCCAGGCCGGCCTCGCGGTACAGGGCGTCCACGGGGTGGGTGTGGTAGAAGCCGAAGGTCAGGCCCGCGGTGTGGGTCATCAGGTGCCGGACGAGTATGGGGCCGGTGGCCGGGCGGGTTCTGACGTCGGCTCCGGAGCCCTCGACGTAGACCCGGGGGTTCGCGAAGGCCGGAAGGTGGTCGGCGACCGGGTCGTCCAGTGACAGCCGGCCCTCCTCCACCAGCAGCAGCGCGGCGACCGCGGTGACCGGCTTCGTCATGGAGTAGACCCGCCACAGCGTGTCCGGCTCGACGGGGCGCCCGGCCGCGATGTCGCGCAGGCCGTGCGTCGTGAGGTGGGCGACGCGTCCGCCGCGGGCGACGGACACGAGGAAGCCCGGCAGCCGGCCCTCCTCGACGAGACCGGCGAAGTGCCGGTCCAGGCGGCTCAGCGCCTTCGGATCCAGCCCGGCCTCACCCGGGTCGACCTCTTGCCGCAGCTGTGCCATCGCTCATCCTCCGTCGCGCTCGTCGAGGTGAGATCCGGCATACCCCGACCGGACCGCCTCAGACCCCATACTCGTGCAGGAACCATTCGTGATCATGTAGGAACGGCAACATCACGTGGGAACGGCCACCTGATCCAGCTTGTGCAGACCAAGGCCTAGGGCTGACGGCCGATGTCAGGCGGCGACCGGCCTCCTAGGCTGCGAGGCGGGTCGCCGCCGCAGCAGACCAGGACGCCACGAGAAGAAGAGGTCGCCATGCCCGTGAACGGTCGCAGTCACATCCGGATCGCCCGTCCCTCCCGCGACCTCGCGGCGGCCGAGCGGTTCTGGTGCGAGGGGCTCGGGCTGAGTGTCGTGTGGCGGTCCGAGGGCGGATCCGCACCGGGCCACCACGACCTGCTGATGCTCGGCTGGCCCGACGCCGACTGGCATCTGGAGCTCGTGTACGAGTCCGCCCGGCCGGTGGAGCCCCGCCCCACGGAGGAGGATCTGCTGGTCGTCTACGCCGGCGACCCGGTCCCGGACGAGCTGATCGCCCGCTTGGAGCGGCACGGCGGCAAGCGGGTCGAATCCCCCAACCCCTACTGGAACGAATGGGGCGTCACCATCGAGGACCCCGACGGCTACCGCCTGGTGCTGTGCCGCCGGGCCTGGTCCAACAGCTGACGGGACCCGCCGGGCCCGCGAGGACCCGGCGGGGAGTGGCTCAGGCCGTCACCTTCTCCGGCTCCGTGGTCGCCCGGGCGGCGCGTACGCCCAGCGCCTCCGTCGGAACCCGGTGCGTCTCGCGGGCCGACAGCGCGGCGATGACCGGCGGCACGCACAGGGCCGCCGTGAACAGGGCCACCGCCGACCAGTCGTCGCCGCCCGGACCCGCGATCCGCGCGGCGAACGTCACCGCGAAGCCGGCCGCCGCGAAGCCGATCTGCGTGCCGATGGCCACGCCGGACAGCCGGACCCGGGTCGTGAACATCTCGCCGTAGAAGGCGGGCCACACGCCGTTCGCGGCGCTGTAGACCACGCCGAAGCAGAGGATGCCCAGCAGGAAGGTGAGCGGGTACGAGCCGGTGGAGACGGCCCACAGGTACAGGAACATCGTCACCGCGCTGCCGGCCGCGCCGATCAGGTACACCGGGCGGCGGCCGATCCGGTCGGACAGGGTGGCCCACAGCGGGATCGCGGCGAGCGCGACGAGGTTGGCCAGGGCGCCCACCCACAGCATGGCGGTACGTGACATGCCGACCGCGTCGCTCGTGGCGTACGCCAGCGCCCACACCGTGAAGATGGTGCTGACCGAGGCGATGAGCGCGCCCCCGATCACCCGCAGTACGTCCGCCCAGTGCTCGCGCAGCAGCACCACCAGCGGCATCTTGACGACACCCTGCTCGGCGGCCTGCTGGGCGAAGGCCGGGGTCTCGTCCAGCCTGCGGCGGATGACGTAGCCGACGACGGCGACCGCGACGCTCAGCCAGAACGGCACCCGCCAGCCCCAGGACAGCAACTGGTCCTCGGGCATCGCGGCGACCGGGATGAAGACCAGCGTGGCCAGCAGCTGGCCGCCCTGCGTGCCGCTGAGGGTGAAGCTGGTGAAGAAGCCGCGCCGGCCCGGCGGCGCGTGTTCCAGCGTCATGGAGTTGGCGCTGGCCTGCTCACCCGCCGCCGAGATGCCCTGGAGCACCCGGCACAGCACGAGCAGGACCGGGGCGAGTGGGCCGACCTGGTCCCGGGTCGGCAGGCAGCCGATCAGGAACGTCGACAGGCCCATCAGCATCAGCGTGAAGACCATGATCTTCTTGCGGCCGAGCTTGTCGCCGAAGTGCCCGAGCACCAGGGCGCCGACCGGGCGGGCGGCGTACGCGACGCCGAACGTGGCCAGGGACAGCAGGGTCGCGGTGGCTGGGTCGGACTCGTCGAAGAACACCTCCGGGAAGATCAGCGCGGCGGCGCTGCCGTAGATGAAGAAGTCGTAGTACTCCAGGGCGCTGCCGATCCAGGCGGCGGTCGCGGCTTTCCTGGGCTGACCGGGCGGGGCGGCGGCCCCTCGGGGCATGGCGGGGACGGACACGGCGGCTCCTTAGCGGGCTCCACCATAGGCGGAGTGAACAGAGGGGAGAGCGAAGGGGAAGTGCCGGATCGCGGCTAATTAACCCACTGGATAGTTAGTAGGGGATGGCTAGGGATGCTGCGCCCGAGTGCCGCCGGTGTCAAGGGGTCGTGCGCCGGTGTTCGGCGCCGGACGGTCAGTCCGCCGCGCGCTCCGCCGTCAGATAGGCGATCACCATGTCGCCCAGCATGGCGCGGTAGTGCGCGCGCTGCGCCGGGTCGACCAGGTCACGGCCGAACAGCGCGCCGAAGGTGTGCCGGTTGGAGACCCGGAAGAAGCAGAAGGAGGAGATCATCGCGTGCAGGTCGACGGCGTCCACCTCCGCCGTGAACAGCCCTGACCTGCGGCCTTCCTCCAAGATGCGGCGGATCACGTCCAGGGCGGGGGAGCCGATCCTGCCCAGTTTCTCGGAAGCGGCGATGTGCTGGGCCTCGTGGATGTTCTCGATACTGACCAGGCGGATGAAGTCCGGGTGCTGCTCGTGGTGGTCGAAGGTCACCTCGGCGAGACGGCGGATGGCCGCCACCGGGTCCAGGTGCTCGACGTCGAGCTGCTGCTCGGCATCCCGGATCACGCCGTAAGCCCGTTCCAGCACGGCAGTGAACAGCTGTTCCTTGCCGCCGAAGTAGTAGTAGATCATCCGCTTCGTGGTGCGGGTGCGGGCGGCGATCTCGTCCACGCGGGCCCCGTCGTAGCCGGCCCGGGCGAACTCCTGCGTGGCGACGTCGAGGATCTCGGCCTGGGTGCGGGCGGCGTCACGGACGCGCTCGCGCTCGCCGGGACGGGCCGGTTCTTCGACGCTGGTCATCAGGTTCCTTCGGGCGGAGGGGCCGGTGCCGGTGATTCTAGGAGCAGGGGCCGGATCCCCCCGGGGCCTTTCCGTGGTCGAGCTCGGCTGATATAGCTAACGTACTAGTTCGTACATTAGTGACCCGCTCGGGAGGCCCGTGTGCCCAAGGACTCGTATCTCGTCGGACTGATCGGTTCCGGTATCGGCCCGTCGCTCAGCCCGGCACTGCACGAGCGGGAGGGCGACCGGCAGGGCCTGCGTCTGCTGTACCGGCTGATCGACATCGACCCGCTCGGGGTGGAGCCCGAGGCGGTGGGCGATCTGGTGCGGGCCGCCCGCGACCTCGGGTTCGACGGGCTCAACATCACGCATCCCTGCAAACAGCTCGTCGTCGAGCACCTGGACGCGCTCGCCCCGCAGGCCGAGGCGCTGGGCGCGGTCAACACCGTCGTCTTCGAGGACGGCCGCGCCGTCGGCCACAACACGGACGTCACCGGCTTCGCCGCGTCCTTCGCGCGCGGGCTGCCCGACGCGCGGCTGGAGCGGGTCGTGCAGCTGGGCGCCGGCGGCGCGGGTGCGGCCGTCGCGCACGCCCTGCTCACCCTCGGCGCCGAGCGGGTCACCGTCGTCGACGCCCTGCCCGAACGGGCCGCCGCCCTGGCCGACGCCCTGAACCGCGCCTTCGGCCAGGACCGTGCCGCCGCCGCGGCCCCGGACCGGCAGGCGCGGCTGCTCGCGCAGGCCGACGGCATCGTCCACGCCACACCGACCGGCATGGCGGCCCACCCCGGCCTGCCGCTGCCCGCCGAACTGCTCCATCCTGGGCTGTGGGTCGCCGAGGTCGTCTACCGCCCGCTGGAGACCGAACTGCTGCGCACCGCCCGCGCGCTGGGCTGCGCCACCCTCGACGGGGGCGGCATGGCCGCCTTCCAGGCCGCCGACGCGTTCCGCCTGTTCACCGGACGGGAACCCGACGCCGCGCGGATGCTGGCGGACCTGACCGAACTGGCCGGAGCCGTAGGGGCATCGAACTGAAGAGAGGTACCGACGTGCGTACGTCCATCGCCACCGTCTCCCTCAGCGGATCCCTCACCGAGAAGCTGACGGCCGCCGCCCGGGCCGGCTTCGACGGGGTGGAGATCTTCGAGAACGACCTGCTGGCCAGCCCCCTCACCCCCGAGGAGATCCGCGCCCGCTGCGCCGACCTCGGCCTCTCCATCGACCTGTACCAGCCGATGCGGGACATCGAGGCCGTCCCCGTGGACGAGTTCGCCCGGAACCTGCGGCGGGCCCGCCACAAGTTCGAGCTGATGCGCAGGCTGGGCGCCGACACGGTCCTCGTCTGCTCCAGCGTCTCCCCGCGGGCGGTGGACGACGACGCCCTCGCCGCCGAGCAGCTGAGCCGGCTCGCCGGCCTGGCCCAGGAGTTCGGCATCCGGGTGGCTTACGAGGCCCTGGCCTGGGGGCGGCACGTCAGTACGTACGACCACGCCTGGCGCATCGTCGAGTCGGCCGGGCATCCCGCCCTCGGCACCTGCCTGGACAGCTTCCACATCCTCTCGCGCGGCTCTGAACCCAAGGACCTCGAAGGCATTGCGGCCATCCCCGGCGAGAAGATCTTCTTCCTCCAGCTCGCCGACGCCCCGCTGCTCGCCATGGACGTCCTCCAGTGGAGCCGCCACTACCGCTGCTTCCCCGGCCAGGGCGGCTTCGACGTCGCCGGCCTGCTGCGGCACGTGCTGCGCACCGGCTACGACGGCCCGCTCTCCCTGGAGGTCTTCAACGACGTCTTCCGGCAGGCCGAGGCCGGTCCGACCGCCGTCGACGCCCGGCGTTCCCTGCTGGTCCTCCAGGAGACCGTGGGCCGGGCCGCCCTGCCCGAGCCCGTCGTCCCCACCGGCGTCGCCTTCGCCGAGCTGGTCACGCCCGACGCCGAGCCCCTCACCGCCCTGCTCGGCGCCCTCGGTTTCTCCCGCACCGCCCGCCATCGCGGCAAGCCCGTCGCCCTGTGGGAGCAGGGGGACGCCCGGATCCTCGTCAACACCGGGCCGATGGTCCGCCGCGACGGCACCCAGCTCGCCGCCGTCGGGCTGGAGTCACCGGACCCGGCCGCGGCGGCCCGGCGTGCCGAGGCGCTGCTGGCTCCCGTCCTGCCGCGCCGCCGGGCACCCGAGGACGCCCCGCTCGACGCGGTCGCCGCCCCCGACGGCACGGAGCTCTTCTTCTGCGCCACCGGCCGCCCGGACCTGCCCGACTGGCGGGCCGACTTCGAGGACACGGACCCGGCACCCGCGCCCGCGACCGTCCGTCGCATCGACCATCTCGCCCTCACCCAGCCCTGGCACCACTTCGACGAGGCGGCCCTCTTCCACCACGGTGTGCTCGGCCTGCACGCCCAGGAGAGCGTGGACGTCGCCGACCCCTACGGTCTGCTGCGCAGCCGCGCCGTCACCAACGCCGACGGCAGCGTCCGGATCGCCCTCACCGTCGGCCCCGCGCCCACGGACGACACCGTCCACGCCCAGCACATCGCCCTGGCCACCGACGACGTGGTCGCCTCGGCCCGCCGCTTCCGGGACGCCGGCGGCGCTCTGCTGCCCGTCCCGGCGAACTACTACGACGATCTCGCCGCCCGCTTCGAGTTGGCCGACGGCGAGCTGGAGACCTACCGCGACCTCGGCATCCTCTACGACCGCGACGCCCACGGCGTCTTCCGCCACTGCTACACCCGCACCGTCGGCCGCGTCTTCTTCGAACTGGTCCAGCGCGACGACGGCTACCGGGGCTACGGCGCCCCGAACGCCCCCGTCCGGCTGGCGGCACAGCACACGGCACGGGCACTCACTGGCGGCTGACCGACCGGGTGATGCCGGTGACGACCGTCGTCGCCAGGATCCAGCCCGTGAGCACCAGCGTGCAGGAGAGCCACTGGTATCCGCCGGTGGGAGCGAACGCGCCCTCCTGCCCGAAGGAGATCACCGGCAGCAGCAGGTCGAGCGTGTAGAAGACCGGGTTGAACTGCGGGGCCTCGTCCGCCTTCAGCGGCCGGGGGTGGTGCAGCGCGTAGGTCAGGGAGCCGATCGCCAGCAGGGACACCAGCCAGCCGGCGGCGCGCAGGGGCCGGAAGCCGTAGCCGACAGCCGCATCCTGGACGTAGCCCCACAACCGGCCGTACCACGGCAGGGTGGCGCGACGGCGGCGCTGCTTGGCGAGCTGGACGACGCGGGCGGCGTCGTCGTCGCCGATCCGGCGGTAGGCCGCGGTCAACTGCTCGTAGGCGTGCGGGACATAACCCTCGCGGTCCCGCTCCAGCATCGTCAGGCGCCGCTCGGCGGGTTCGTGCGGGGTGAGGGAGGCGTAGACGAGGCTGTTGAGCAGGACCTCCCCGGGGACCACGTCCGGTTCGAGAAACAGGACGTCCAGCTGGGCGCGGCGCAGGTTGAGGGCGCCCGCCATGGGCGGGCTTCTGCGCAGCCAGAGTTCCCCGACGGTGCAGCTGCTGGCGCGCAGCGCCGTGCCACCGGGGTTCGCCAGCCGCGCGTGGGAGAGATCGAGGCGGCCCGCGATCCGGGCGCCGCGCAGTCCGATCCAGCCGAGGACGTCCACGTCGCGCAGCAGGACGTCGCCTTCGACCGTGAGCGTCTCCGCGTCGAGGGCGGGCTCACCGGTACCGGCCTCCAGCCGCGCCCGGTTGAGGTCGATCGTCCCGGCGACCGAGGCACCCGTCAGGCGTACCTCGCCGCGGGTGCGCAGGTCCTGCGCCGACAGGCCGTCGCCGATGGTCACGTGGTTGAGCTGGAGCGCGGGTTGACCGACGGGCCGCTCATCGATATCGGCCCGGTCCATGAACAGCGCGCCGGAGATCTGCGCCCCGCCGAGCCGGACGGGCCCCTCGAACAGGCAGTCCGACAGGCGCAGCACGCCGTCCACGCGGAGGGTGGCGGCGTCCAGCCCGGGCAGGGCGGATTCGCGCAGGTTCAGCTGCCGCAGCCGCGCCCCGTACAGGACGGGGACGTGCTCGAAGTAGCAGCCGCTGAGGCGCACGGCGTGGTCGACCTCTCCGTACTTGAGGTCCAGCACGCCCGTGATCCGCGCGCCCGCCAGTCGGAGGGCGGCCGTCTCCCCGTCTTCCTGCGGGGCGCTCAGCAGCAGGGCCCGCACCACGGCCGCCCGTACGGTCCGTTCGGGTCCCCAGTCCGCGCCCCGCGCCGCGTCCTCGTCCGCCGACCGCCGGAAGTCGACGTCACCCCCGCGCGGAAAGGCCCGCCACACCCGCTCCTCGGCGGGTGTCATGTCCTCGATCTCCATCAGCGGGGACTCTGACGCGCCCGGCCGGAGGCTGTCAACTCGCCTCCGGCCGGGGTGGGTTACGCCGACGTGTTCACGCCCTGGTGTTCCACTCCGCGATCACGGGCCGCCCGTGCTCGGTCGACAGCCGGCAGACCGTGCCCGTCTCCAGCCGGAACAGCCGCCCCATCGAGGGCGGCAGGCCCAGCCGGCGGGCCGTCAGGACGCGGAGGAAGTGGCCGTGTGCCACCAGCAGCACATCGCCCTCGGGCAGCGCGTCGGCCACCCGGGACAGCACCTGGTCGGCACGCTCGCCGACCTCCTCGGGGGATTCGCCCGGCTTGCCGTCGGGACCGGGCGGGCCGCCGTCGGTCCACAGGTCCCAGTCGGGGCGGGTGCGGTGTATCTCCTCGGTGGTGACGCCCTCGTAGGCGCCGTAGTACCACTCGTGCAGGTCAGCGTCCCGCACGGCCCCCGTCAGGCCCGCGAGTTCGGCGGTGCGCACCGCGCGGCCGAGCGGGCTGGTGAGGACCAGCGCGAAGGAACGGCCCGCCAGGAGCGGAGCCAGCGACTTGGCCTGCTCCTCGCCGTTCGGGGTGAGGGGCAGGTCGGTGAAGCTGGTGTGCTGTCCGCTCCGGCTCCACTCCGTCTCGCCGTGGCGGACCAGCAGCAGATCTCCCACGTCCTACGCCTTCTTCGCGGACTCGACGGCGTGGCCGCCGAACTGGTTGCGCAGTGCCGCGATCATCTTCATCTGCGGCGAGTCGTCCTGCCGGGAGGCGAACCGGGAGAACAGGGAGGCGGTGATCGCGGGCAGCGGCACGGAGTTGTCGATCGCGGCCTCCACGGTCCAGCGTCCTTCGCCGGAGTCCTGGGCGTAGCCCCGCAGGCCCTCCAGGTGCTCGTCCTCGTCGAGGGCGTTGACCGCGAGGTCCAGCAGCCAGGAGCGGATGACGGTGCCTTCCTGCCAGGAGCGGAACACCTCGCGGACGTTGTCCACGGAGTCCACGGCCTCCAGCAGCTCCCAGCCCTCGGCGTAGGCCTGCATCATCGCGTACTCGATGCCGTTGTGGACCATCTTCGCGAAGTGCCCGGCGCCCACCCGGCCGGCGTGCACGAAGCCGTACGGGCCCTCCGGCTTGAGCGCCTCGAAGATCGGCCGGAGCCGGTCGACGTACTCCTTCTCGCCGCCGACCATCAGGGCGTAGCCGTTCTTCAGGCCCCACACACCGCCGGAAACGCCCGCGTCGACGAAGCCGATGCCGCGCTTGCCCAGCTCCTCGGCGTGCTTCTCGTCGTCCGTCCAGCGGGAGTTGCCGCCGTCGACCACCGTGTCGTACGGCTTGAGGAGGTCGGCCAGACGGTCGATGACGTGCTGGGTGGGGTCGCCGGCCGGGACCATGACCCAGACCGTGCGCGGCGCCTCCAGCTCGTTGACGAGGTCGGCCAGGCTGGCGACGTCGGACTTGTCCGGGTTGGTGTCGTAGCCGATGACGGTGTGGCCGGCGTTGCGCAGGCGCTCGCGCATGTTGCCGCCCATCTTGCCGAGACCCACAAGACCGATCTGCATGTCAGTTCACTTCCCGAAGATTGCGGTAGGCGGCCACCAGCGCGGCCGTGGACGGATCGAGACCGGGGACGTCAGCGCCCTCGGTCAGGGCGGGCTCGACGCGCTTGGCGAGGACCTTGCCGAGCTCGACGCCCCACTGGTCGAAGGAGTCGATGTTCCAGACCGCGCCCTGCACGAACACCTTGTGCTCGTAGAGGGCGACCAGCTGGCCGAGGACCGACGGGGTCAGTTCGGTGGCCAGGATCGTCGTGGTGGGGCGGTTGCCCCGGAACGTGCGGTGCGGCACCTGCTCCTCGGGCACGCCCTCGGCCCGCACCTCCTCGGCGGTCTTGCCGAAGGCGAGCGCCTGCCCCTGCGCGAACAGGTTGGCCATCAGCAGGTCGTGCTGTGCCTTCAGTTCGTCACCCAGCTCGGCGACGGGCTGTGCGAAGCCGATCAGGTCGGCCGGGATCAGCTTGGTGCCCTGGTGGATCAACTGGTAGTAGGCGTGCTGCCCGTTGGTGCCCGGCGTGCCCCACACCACCGGCCCCGTCTGCCATTCCACCGGACGGCCGTCGCGGTCCACCGACTTGCCGTTGGACTCCATGTCGAGCTGCTGGAGGTAGGCGGTGAACTTCGACAGGTAGTGGCTGTACGGCAGGACGGCGTGCGACTGGGCGCCGTGGAAGTTGCCGTACCAGATGCCGAGCAGGCCCATGATGAGCGGCGCGTTGGCCTCGGCGGGGGCGTTGCGGAAGTGCTCGTCGACGATGCGGAAGCCGTCGAGCATCTCCCGGAAGCGGTCCGGCCCGATCGCGATCATCAGGGACAGGCCGATCGCGGAGTCGTACGAGTAGCGGCCGCCGACCCAGTCCCAGAACTCGAACATGTTGTCGACGTCGATACCGAAGTCCGCGACCTTCCCGGCGTTCGTGGACAGCGCCACGAAGTGCTTGGCGACCGCCTTCTCGTCACCGCCCAGCCCTTCCAGCAGCCAGGAGCGCGCCGAGGTCGCGTTCGTGATGGTCTCGATCGTCGTGAAGGTCTTGGACGCGACGATGAACAGCGTCTCCGCCGGGTCCAGGTCGCGGACGGCCTCGTGCAGGTCGGCGCCGTCCACGTTCGACACGAAGCGGAACGTCAGTTCCCGGGCGGTGAACGGCCGCAGCGCCTCATAGGCCATGGCCGGGCCCAGGTCGGAGCCGCCGATGCCGATGTTGACGACATTGCGGATCCGCCTGCCGGTATGGCCGGTCCACTCACCCGAGCGCACCCGGTTCGCGAAGTCGGCCATCTTGTCGAGCACGGCGTGCACCCCGGGGACGACGTTCTCGCCGTCGACCTCGATGACGGCGTCCCGCGGGGCGCGCAGCGCGGTGTGCAGCACGGCCCGGTTCTCGGTGACGTTGATCTTCTCGCCGCGGAACATGGCGTCCCGCAGCCCGAACACGTCGGTGGCGGCGGCCAGCTCCTGGAGAAGGGCCAGCGTCTCGTCGGTGATCAGGTGCTTGGAGTAGTCGATGCGCAGGTCGCCCACGTGCACGACGTAGCGCTCGGCGCGCCCCGGGTCCGCGGCGAACAGCTCACGCAGGTCCGGCTGCGGCAGGGCGTCCTTGCGGTGGTCCTCCAGGGCGGTCCATTCGGGCCGCCGCGTGAGCTTGGGGGAGCCGGAGGGGGAGTCAGACATGAGCAGGGGTCTCCTCGGTTGCCTCACCGTTCAGGGCGATGGCGTACATCTCGTCCGCGTCGAGGCGCCGCAGCTCCTCGGCGATGAGTTCGGAGGTGGCACGGACTTTCAGGGCGAGGGTGCGCGACGGCTGGCCCGGCAGGGTCAGCGTGGCCAGCGGCCCCTCGGGGCGATCGATGAGGATCTCTCCGTTCTCCGTGCCCAGGCGGACGGCCGTCACGACCGGCCCGGCGGTGACCACCCGGTCGACCCGGACGTGCAGCCGCGCCTCCAGCCAGCGGGCCAGCAGCTCGGCGGCCGGGTTCTCGGCCTCGGCCTCCACGGCCGCCGAGATCACCTTCGCCCGGGCCTGGTCCAGCGCCGCCGCCAGCATCGAACGCCAGGGCGTCAGCCGGGTCCAGGCGAGATCCGTGTCACCGGGCGCGTAGGAGCGGACCCGGGTCTCCAGCATCTCCAGGGGGTTCTCCACCGCGTACAGGTCGGTGATGCGCCGCTGCGCCAGTGCCCCGAGCGGGTCCTTCGAGGGCACCTCCGGCGCCTCCATCGGCCACCACACCACCACCGGCGCGTCCGGCAGCAGCAGCGGCAGCACCACCGAGTCGGCGTGCTCGGACACCTCGCCGTAGGTCCGTAGCACCACCGTCTCGCCGGTGCCCGCGTCGGCGCCGACCCGGACCTCGGCGTCCAGCCGGGACTGGGTGCGGTCGCGCGGGGTGCGGGCGTGCCGCTTGATGACGACCAGGGTGCGCGAGGGGTGCTCGTGCGAGGCCTCCTCGGCCGCCTTGATCGCGTCGTAGGCGTTCTCCTCGTCCGTGACGATCACCATCGTCAGGACCATGCCCACGGCGGGCGTGCCGATGGCGCGGCGGCCCTGCACCAGCGCCTTGTTGATCTTGCTTGCCGTGGTGTCGGTCAGGTCGATCTTCATGGCCTGCGCCAGCTCCGTCCGTCTCGTGCGAGCATCTCGTCGGCTTCCGCGGGTCCCCAACTGCCCGAGACGTACTGCGCGGGCCGGCCGTGCGTGGCCCAGTACCGCTCGATCGGGTCGAGGATCTTCCAGGACTCTTCCACTTCCTGGTGACGGGGGAACAGGTTGGCGTCGCCCAGGAGGACGTCCAGGATCAGCCGTTCGTACGCCTCGGGGCTCGATTCGGTGAACGACTCGCCGTAGGCGAAGTCCATCGTCACGTCCCGGATCTCCATCGACGTACCCGGCACCTTGGAGCCGAACCGCACCGTCATGCCCTCGTCCGGCTGGACGCGGATGACGATCGCGTTGGAGCCCAGCTCCTCGGTGGCGGTGGAGTCGAAGGGGGAGTGCGGAGCCCGCTGGAACACCACCGCGATCTCCGTCACCCTGCGGCCCAGGCGCTTGCCGGTGCGCAGGTAGAACGGCACGCCCGCCCAGCGGCGGTTGTCCACCTGGAGCTTGATCGCGGCGTAGGTGTCGGTCGAGGAGGCCTGGTCGATGCCCTCCTCCTCCAGGTAGCCGCGGACCTTCGCGCCGCCCTGCCAGGCCGCCGCGTACTGCCCGCGCACGGTATGCCGGCCCAGGTCCTCCGGCAGCCGCACGGCCCGCAGCACCTTCAGCTTCTCGGTGAGCAGCGACGCCGCGTCGAAGGCGGCGGGTTCCTCCATCGCGGTGAGCGCCATCAGCTGCAGGAGGTGGTTCTGGATGACGTCACGGGCGGCACCGATGCCGTCGTAGTACCCCGCGCGGCCGCCGATGCCGATGTCCTCGGCCATCGTGATCTGCACATGGTCGACGTACGAACGGTTCCAGATCGGCTCGAACATCTGGTTGGCGAAGCGCAGCGCCAGGAGGTTCTGGACCGTTTCCTTGCCCAGGTAGTGGTCGATGCGGAAGACCTGCTCCGGGTCGAACACGTCGTGCACGATCGCGTTCAGCTCGCAGGCGCTGTCGAGGTCGTGCCCGAACGGCTTCTCGATGACCGCGCGGCGCCAGGAGCCCTCCGGCGCGTCGGCCAGCTTGTGCTTCTTCAGCTGCTCGACGACCTTGGGGAAGAACTTCGGCGGCACCGAGAGGTAGAAGGCGTAGTTGCCGCTGGTGCCCCGGGAGGCGTCCAGCTCCTCGACGGCGGAGCGCAGCTGCTTGAACGCCGTGTCGTCGTCGAAGTCGCCGGGGATGAACCGCATGCCCTCGGCGAGCTGCTGCCAGACCTCTTCGCGGAACGGGGTGCGCGCGTGCTCCCGGACCGCGTCGTGCACGACCTGCGCGAAGTCCTGGTCCTCCCAGTCCCGGCGGGCGAAACCCACCAGCGAGAAGCCCGGCGGCAGCAGGCCGCGGTTGGCCAGGTCGTACACCGCCGGCATGAGCTTCTTGCGGGACAGGTCACCGGTCACACCGAAGATGACGAGCCCGGACGGGCCCGCGATCCTGGGCAGACGGCGGTCGCGCGGGTCGCGCAGGGGGTTGTCGAAGTCGGTGGTACCGGCGTACTGCGGGCGCGGTGCGGCCCGGCCGCTCACCCCGGTCTGCTCGACCCCGGCGGCCTCCTGCGCCGCCCGGGCCTCCTTGTCCTCCTTGGTTCCGATGGTCTCCTGCTCGGCCGTCTGGGGGATGCCCTCGGTCATTCCGCGTCAACTCCCTTGCTGTTCAAGGACTTGGTGACCGCGTCCAGCAGGTCCTGCCAGGCCACCTCGAACTTGGCGACGCCTTCGTCCTCCAGTTGCCGCACCACCTCGTCGTAGGAAATGCCGAGCCGCTCGACGGCCGCCAGGTCGGCGCGCGCCTGGGCGTAACCGCCGGTGACGGTGTCGCCCTGGACGTCACCGTGGTCGGCGACGGCGTTCAGCGTGGCCTCCGGCATGGTGTTGACCGTGCCGGGGGCGACCAGTTCGTCCACGTACAGGGTGTCCTTGTAAGCGGGGTCCTTCACACCGGTGGAGGCCCAAAGGGGGCGCTGCCGGTTCGCCCGGGCACCGCCCAGGGCCTGCCAGCGCGGTCCGGCGAAGACCTGTTCGTACGCCTCGTAGGCCAGCCGCGCGTTGGCCAGGGCCGCCCTGCCCTTCAGGGCGAGGGCCTCGTCCGTGCCCAGCAGCGTCAGCCGCTTGTCGATCTCGGAGTCGACCCGGGAGACGAAGAAGGACGCGACCGAGTGGATGGCCGACAGGTCGTAACCGGCCGCCTGCGCCTTCTCCAGGCCGGCGAGGTAGGCGTCCATCACCTCGCGGTAGCGCTCCAGCGAGAAGATCAGCGTCACGTTCACGCTGATGCCCGCGCCGATCACCTCCGTGATCGCCGGCAGGCCGGCCTTCGTCGCCGGGATCTTGATCATCACGTTGGGGCGGTCCACCAGCCAGGCCAGCTGCCGGGCCTCGGCGACGGTCGCCGCCGTGTCGTGGGCCAGCCGCGGGTCCACCTCGATGGACACCCGGCCGTCCCGCCCGCCGGTGGCGTCGTACACCGGCCGCAGGATGTCGGTGGCGGCCCGGACGTCGGCCGTCGTCATCATCCGGACGGCCTCGTCGACGGTGACGCCCCGCACCGCCAGGTCGGCGAGCTGCTCCTCGTAGCCCTCACCGGAGCCGATGGCGGCCTGGAAGATGGACGGGTTGGTGGTGACGCCGACGACGTTCCCCGTCGCCACGAGCCCGGCCAGGCTGCCGGACTCGATCCGCCGGCGGGACAGGTCGTCCAGCCAGATCGACACGCCCTCCTCGGACAGGCGCTTGAGTGCTCCCGCGCTCGCGGTCGCTTCGGTCACAGTGATCATCTTCTTTCGGGGCGGTCGGATCAACCGCGCACAGCGGCGAGGGATTCCCGGGCTGCGGCGACGACGTTCTCGGGGGTGAAGCCGTACTCGGCGAACAGGGTCTTCGCGTCGGCGGAGGCGCCGAAGTGCTCCAGGGAGACGATGCGTCCCGCGTCCCCGACGAACCGGTGCCAGGTCAGGCCGATACCGGCCTCGACCGCGACCCGGGCCTTCACGGACGGCGGCAGGACGCTGTCCCGGTACGCGCGCGGCTGCTCCTCGAACCACTCCACGGACGGCATGGACACGACCCGCGTGGGTACGCCCACCGCCTGGAGCCGCTCACGGGCCTCGACGGCGAGGTGCACCTCGGAACCGGTGGCGATCAGGATCACCTGCGGCTCGCCGCCTTCCGCCTCGGCCCGCACGTAACCGCCGCGTGCCACGTCCGGGTCCGGCTCGTACGTGGGCACGCCCTGGCGGGTGAGCGCGAGACCGTGCGGGGCCGGGTCGGTGGTGTGCCGCCGGAGGATCTCGGCCCAGGCGAGCGCGGTCTCGTTGGCGTCGGCCGGGCGTACGACGTTCAGGCCCGGGATGGCCCGAAGCGCGGCCAGGTGCTCGACCGGCTGGTGGGTCGGGCCGTCCTCGCCCAGGCCGATGGAGTCGTGCGTCCACACGTACGTCACCGGCAGCTGCATCAGGGCCGACATGCGGACGGCGTTGCGCATGTAGTCGGAGAACACCAGGAAGGTGCCGCCGTAGACGCGCGTGTTGCCGTGCAGGGCGATGCCGTTCATCTCCGCGGCCATGGAGAACTCGCGGATGCCGAAGTGGATCGTCCGGCCGTACGGGTCGGCCTCCGGCAGCGGGTTGCCCGCCGGGAGGAAGGAGCTGGTCTTGTCGATCGTGGTGTTGTTCGAACCGGCCAGGTCGGCCGACCCGCCCCACAGTTCGGGGACGACCGCGCCGAGCGCCTGGAGCACCTTGCCGGACGCGGCACGGGTGGCGACCGCCTTGCCCGGCTCGAACACCGGCAGGGCGTCCTCCCAGCCCGCGGGCAGCTCGCCCTTGCTGACCCGGTCGAAGGTGGCGGCGCGCTCCGGGTTCTCGCCGCGCCAGACGGCGATCCGCTTGTCCCAGGCGGCGTGCGCCTCGGCGCCCCGGTCCAGGGCCCCGCGGGTGTGCGCCAGCACCTCGTCGGCGACCTCGAAGGTCTTCTCCGGGTCGAATCCGAGGAGGCGCTTGGTGGCGGCGACCTCGTCCTCGCCGAGCGCCGAGCCGTGCGACGCCTCGGTGTTCCGCGCGTTCGGGGCGGGCCAGGCGATGATCGTGCGCATCGCGATGATCGAGGGGCGCCCGGTCTCGGCCTGAGCCTCCTTCAGCGCCGCGTACAGCGCGTGCACGTCGACGTCGCCGTCCTCCCGCGGCTCGATCCGCTGGACGTGCCAGCCGTACGCCTCGTACCGCTTCAGCACGTCCTCGGAGAACGCGGTCGCGGTGTCGCCCTCGATGGAGATGTGATTGTCGTCGTAGAGGAAGACCAGGTTGCCGAGCTTCTGGTGGCCGGCCAGCGAGGAGGCCTCGGCGGAGACGCCCTCCTGGAGGTCGCCGTCCGAGACGATCGCCCAGACGGTGTGGTCGAAGGGGGACTCGCCCTCGGGGGCCTCGGGGTCGAACAGGCCGCGCTCGTAGCGGGCGGCCATCGCCATGCCGACCGCGTTCGCGACGCCCTGGCCGAGCGGGCCCGTGGTGGTCTCCACGCCTGCGGTGTGCCCGTACTCGGGGTGGCCGGGCGTCTTGGAGCCGTGCGTGCGGAACGCCTTCAGGTCGTCCAGCTCCAGCTCGTAGCCCGCGAGGTACAGCTGTGTGTACAGGGTCAACGACGTGTGGCCGGGGGAGAGGACGAAGCGGTCACGGCCGGTCCACTCCGGATCGGCCGGGTCGTGCCGCATCACCTTCTGGAAGATCGTGTAGGCGGCCGGCGCCAGGCTCATCGCGGTGCCGGGATGGCCGTTTCCCACTCGCTGGACGGCATCGGCCGCCAGCAGACGGGCGGTGTCGACGGCACGCCGGTCGAGGTCGGTCCATTCGAAGCTGTCCGCTGTCTGCGTGCTCATCTTCAAGAAGTCCTCGATAGGAGCGAAGTGGCTGGTCTGACGTGTTCAAAACTAAAAGTCTGACTTTTTCGAGGGAAGGTCGCCGTGTGCCAGCCTGTGGTGAAAGTGGGACACCCGCGGGCGGTGCGGCGCGCGAACGGGGCGGCACGAGGCGGACATGGTGGATATGGCAGATATGGCAGATATGGCAGACAGAGGCATCCAAGGCGGCGACGGGATCAGAACGTTCCCCTTCCCGGTCGAGCTGAGCGTCGGCGGCGTCGGCATGCAGGTCGGCCCGATGGGCACCGGCCGCACCTGGCACGCCGACGCGCCCCTGGAGCGCGTGCACCGCATCGACTTCCACGTCGTGCTGCTGTTCGGCGAGGGCCCGGTCCGGCACATGGTCGACTTCACCGAGTACGGGGCCACGGCCGGGGACCTGCTGTGGATCCGCCCGGGGCAGGTCCACCGCTTCTCCCGCACGAGCGAGTACCGCGGAACCGTGCTGACCATGCAGCCCGGCTTCCTGCCCCGCGCGACCGTCGAGGCCACCGGCCTGTACCGCTACGACCTGCCGCCGCTGCTGCGCCCCGACGCGGCCCAACTCGCCGGTCTGCGCGACTCGCTCGGCCAGCTCCGCCGCGAGTACGAGGACACGGACACGCTGCCGCCGAGCCTGCACACCGCCGTCCTGCGCCACTCGCTGACGGCGTTCCTGCTGCGGCTCTCCCATCTCGCCGCCAGTACGGCGGAGTCGGTACGGCAGACGTCCGACTCCACCTTCACCCTGTTCCGGGACGCCGTGGAGAAGGACTTCGCCACCAACCACAGCGTCAGCGCCTACGCCGACGCGCTTGGCTACTCCCGCCGCACCCTGGTCCGCGCGGTCCGCGGCGCGACCGGGGACACGCCGAAGGCGTTCATCGACAAGCGCGTGGTCCTGGAGGCCAAACGGCTCCTCGCCCACACCGACCTGCCGATCGGCCGGGTCGGCGCGGCGGTCGGCTTCCCCGACGCCGCGAACTTCTCCAAGTTCTTCCACCAGCACACGGACGTGACGCCGGCGGCGTTCCGGGCGGAACTGCGCTGAGGCGGCGGAGGCCGGGCAGCGAAAAGGGGCTCCACGCGCGCGTGGAGCCCCCTGCCGGGGATCGTCAGTGCCCGAAGGTGAACCAGTTGACGTTCACGAAGTCCGCCGGCTGTCCGCTGGTGAAGGTCAGATACACGTCGTGCGTGCCCGTCACGGAGGCGATGTTCGCCGGAACGGTCCGCCACGCCTGCCAGCCGCCGGTGCTGCCCACGGCGAAACTCCCGATGGGCGCGTTGCTCCGGCTGTCCAGCCGCACCTCGACCAGTCCGCTGACGCCGCCCGCCGCGCCGCTCGCGACCCGGGCGCTGAACTGCCGGGCCGCGGTGGAGCCGAAGTTGACGCCCTTGAAGTGCAGCCAGTCCCCGCCCGCCAGCGAGCCGACGTTCTGGCCGCCGCCGGAGTCCGACGTCGTCTCCGTCGTCACGCCGGACTGGCCGTCGTAGGACTCGGCCTGGATGGTGGAGTAGGCGTCGCGGTTGCCGGTCGGGGGAGGTGTGGTGCCGCCACCGGACGACAGCACCTGGACGTAGTCGACGACCATCGCGTGACCGGGCTGCGTGCCGGCGTCCGGGCCGCCGCCGAACGCGTCCGGGAAGCCGCCGCCCATCGCGACGTTCAGGATGATGAAGAAGCCGTGATCCGTGGCGTTGCGCCAGGTCGTCGCGTCGACCTGATTGGCGCGCACCGTGTGGAAGTTGACGCCGTCCAGGTAGAAGCGGATCTCCTCGACGCTCGTCGAGCGGTCCCACTCCATCCGGTAGATGTGGAACCCGGCCTGGCAGGTGGTGCCCTGGCAGGTGGTCGAACTGCCGATGCCGCTCGTCTCGTTGCAGGGGCCGCCCGGCGAGGTGCCGCAGTGCATCGTCGCGAACACGGTGTTCTGGCCCTGGGTGTTCTCCATGATGTCCAGCTCGCCGACCGCCGGCCAGTTCCAGTAGTTGCCGCGGTAGGGGGAGCCCAGCATCCAGAACGCGGGCCAGTAGCCCTTGGCAGCGGCCCCGGTGACGTTCGGCACCTGGATGCGCGACTCCACGCGGAGCTTGCCGCCGGCCGGGGGCTGGAAGTCGGTGCGGTTGGTCTCGATGCGGCCGGAGGTCCAGTTCCCGGCACCGTCCCGCCGAGGAGTGATGCGGAGGTTGCCGTTGCCGTCGAGTGAGACGTTGTCGGTGCTGCTCGTCATCGTCTCGATCTCGCCGGTGCCCCAGTTGGCGGGGCCGCCTGCGTAGCCCTTGCCGGTCGCGTACTGCCAGTGGGCCGTGTTGACGCCGCTGCCGGCCGGGCCGTTGAAGTCGTCGAGGAAGACCTGGTTCCAGCCCGACGGGGGCGGCGGCGCGGAGGCGCTCGCTGAGGGGGTCGCGGCGGTGGCGGCGACCGCGGCGAGGCCGAGTGTGCCGATGACGGCGACGAGCGCCCGCCGCAAGGGGCGCCGTGCGCGGGGTCTGCCGGAGGTGTCACTCATGTGGGGATGCCTCTCGGGTACGGGTGCGGGGAGGTTGAGAGCGCTCTCAAAGTGTCGTCAATGTGCTCCACGTCACCCGCGTCGTCAAGAGGTGAAACCGGGAAAAGTACGGGGCGTGCGATGAGTGCACGTCCTGAAGGGGCTCTGTCGGCCGGGGCGTTGCGGGCATGACGAAGGGGCGGGCCGTGGGGTGCCCGCCCCTCGTGTGCAGGGAGGTGCTGAACCCGCCGCTTCAGGCCCGCTCCGGCCGCCACCCCAGGGCCCGGGAGATGCCGCGCGCCGCCACCCGTACCGCCGGGACCAGTACCGGCACCTGGGCGTCGGCCTGTGGCACCACGATGGACACGGCGGCGGTCACCGACCCGTCCGCCGTGCGGACCGGCGCGGCCACCGACAGGGCGTCCTCCGTGACCTGACGGTCGCTCACCGCCACACCGGTCCGGCGCACTCCGGCGAGCTCCCGCCGCAGCCGCGCCGGGTCGATGATCGTGTACGGCGTGAAGGACGCGAGTGTGCCCGCGCAGTACTCCTCCTGGAACTCCGGATCGCCGTGGGCCAGCAGGGCGAGCCCGACCCCGGTGGCGTGCAGCGGCCAGCGCGCGCCGACGCGGATGTGCACGCCGACCGCCGAACGCCCCGAGAGCCACTCGATGTAGACGACGTCCGAGCCGTCCCGCACCGCCAGCTGCACGTTCTCGTGCGTCGCCTCGTACAGGTCCTCCAGGTACGGCAGCGCGATCTGCCGCAGGGCGAGGCCGCGCGGCGCCAGTGCGGCGATCTCCCACAGCCGGAGCCCGACGTGGTAGACGCCGGACTCGTCCCGTTCCAGGGCACCCCACTCGGTGAGCGCGCCCACCAGCCGGTGCGCGGTGGTCAGGCTCAGCCCGGCCCGCCGGCTGATGTCCGTCAGGCACAGCGCCGGGTGCTCGTGGTCGAAGGCCGCGAGGACGGACAGCAGGCGGTCGGTCGCGGTCGGGGCGCCCCCGGTGTGAGCGGAGTCCAGGACTCGGGGCAGAGCGGTCATGGCCGGGTGTCTCCCGGGTGGGCGAGGTCGTAGGGGCGGGGGTAGGCGGCCGGGCGGTACGGGACGTAGCGAGGTTCCGCCGTCGGATCCGCCGCTGCGGCACGGGAGTTGAGGGCGGCGGGCGAGGTGTCCCAGCGGCCCGTGTCCAGGCGGTGTTCCAGGGTGTGCAGGGCGGCCAGGGTCTCGCCGGGGGTGAACGTGCAGTGGCCGGGGGCGTCGACGTAGGCCTGGCGGAGCAGCGGACCGGAGCCGGCCGCGCCGGCCGCCCGCCGGTAGGCGCTCTCCGCCTGCACCGGTATCAGCGCGTCACCGGTCGTGTGGATGTTCAGCTGGGGGTCGGCCAGCCGGCCGGAGAACACGCTGGTGTTCCGCATCCACCGCACGGCCGGCGGGTCGGCGGAGATCCGGGGTGCGCGGCCCAGGGCCGAGAGGTCGGTACGCAAGGACAGTCCCGCCTCCTTGTAGAGCTCCTTCACCTCTTTGTACAGCGGGGAGCGGCCGAGCATGGCCGTGTAGTCGACACCGGTGTTCCACGACGGGTTGCCGCCCGCCCGGCCCTCGGCCTCCTGCCGCCAGCTGAACGCGGGCATCTGGAGCAGGCCCCGGACGGCCGTGTACTGGTTGGCCTGCTGGGTTTCCCAGTCCGTGGGGCCCGGCTCGGTCTGCGAGGCGTCGTTGTAGCCGGGGATGTCGTGCAGGGCCGCGGCCAGGGCGATACGAGCCCGGCCCTCCGGAGTGCGCTGGGCGGCGTCGACCTTCGAGGTGAGCGCCTTCCCGGCGGCGACCGCCTCCGGCTGGCCGGTGAAGCCCGTGAGCCGGATCCCGGAGCCGGGCGCGAGGAGCGTGCGCAGCGCGAACACCGGGTCCAGGGTGCTGTTCCAGTTGGCGACGCCGCCCTGCACCAGCCCGCACATCGACAGCGAACCGTCGAACCGGCCGGCGTGCCGCTCGGCGAGCATCGTGGTGACGAAGCCGCCGTACGAGGTGCCCCACGCGAGGGTCCGCCGCGCCGCCCCGAACGTCTCGGTGAACAGGTCCAGCGTGGCGAGCTGGTCGGGCACCGCGTCGGTGACGGCCCAGCCGTTCGTCGCGTACGAGGAGCCGATCAGGGCGTAGCCCTCGGCCAGCAGCCTGTCCCGGGCGGTGGCACTCGGCGTGTTCTCGGCCCGCTTGGGGGATCCGGCCGGGGCGTAGCCGTGGCTGTACAGCAGCACCGTCCCGTTCCAGGACGCGGGGACGTCCATCACATACGCGGCGCCGGAAGAAAGCTCGCCCTCCAGGTGGGTGCCGGTGGTGCCGGCGGCCTGCGCCGGCAGTGCGGTCGCCACGGACAGGCAGGCGGCAAGCAGAGCGAGGCGCATCCTCAACGCGGGGTCCCTTCCAGGGTGGGCGCGGTGGCGGCGGGGGAGTCCAGGGCGTCGGTGTGCGTCTCGCGCAGTCGCCACACGGTGACGGCGGTGATCGCCGCGCCCGCGCACAGCAGCAGCGAGACGGGCGTGCTCCCGCCCCCGTACGAGGCGAGGAGGCTGCCGGCGATGAGCGGGGAGAAGCCGGCGCCGATCAGGGTGGCCGCCTGGTAGCCGAGGGAGGCGCCGGTGTAGCGGACGCGGGTGCCGAACATCTCGGTGAGCAGGGCGCCGAGCGGCCCGTACATCGTGGACTGGGCGACACCGTGACCGAGGGCGAGGGCGAGGATCAGCAGTCCCGGCGAGCCGGAGTCGACCAGCGCCAGGACGGGGAAGGCGAGCGCGGCGGAGGCGACCGCTCCGGCGAGCACGACGGGCCGGCGGCCGACCCGGTCCGACAGCGCGGACGCGGCGGGCAGGACGACGAGGGCCACGCAGGAGGCGACGGTCACCGCGGTCAGCACCTGCGGGCGGGTGTACCCCTCGTCGACGGCGTAGGAGATCATGAAGCTGGTCAGCAGCGACTGCGTGGTGAAGGCGCCGATGCCGACGCAGGCGGCGAGCAGTACGGGCTTCGGGCGGCGCAGCACCTCCAGGATCGGCGGCTTGTCCATCGGTTGCCGCTTGACCTGGGCGAACAGCGGGCTCTCGGCGACCTTGAGGCGCACGAACAGCCCGACGGCCAGCAGCACGATGCTCAGCAGGAACGGCACCCGCCAGCCCCAGGAGCGGAACTCGTCGTCGGGCAGACCGGCGACGAGGGTGACCACACCGGCCGACAGCACGGAACCGAGCGGGGCGCCGAGCTGGGTGAAGCTGGACCACAGGCCGCGCCGGGAACCCTGCGTCTGCTCGGCGTGCTCGACGACCATCAGCATCGCGCCGCCCCACTCGCCGCCGATCGCGATGCCCTGCACCACGCGCAGGGCGACCAGCAGGATCGGAGCCCAGACGCCGATCGCGTCGTAGGTGGGCAGCAGGCCGATGAGGAAGCTGCCCGAGCCCATCAGGACCATGGTCAGCAGCATCATCGACTTGCGGCCGATCCGGTCGCCGAAGTGGCCGAAGACGATGCCGCCGAGCGGTCGGGCGAGATAGCCCGCGGCGAAGGTGCCGAACGCCGCGATGGTGCCGACCGCCGGGTCGGCCCGGGGGAAGAACAGCTCGCCGAAGACGAGCGCGGCGACCGTGCCGTAGACGAGGAAGTCGTAGAACTCGACGGCCGTGCCGAGCAGGCCGGAGACGGCCACGCGGCGCAACTGCCGCGAATCGGGGGCGGGTTGAGCGGCAGAAGGGGATGGCTGCACGGGAGCTCCCTGGGGACGGGTCTCGGTTGGCCGATGAAGTTATGCATCTCCCGTGCGGCCGTCAATCATTTGCACAACATCAGTTCAGTCCGTCCTCGGCGATCCGCAGCAGCAGCGCGTGCAGCGCGTCCCGCTCGGCCGGGTCCAGCGGGCCCAGGAGCTCGTTCGTCACCCGCTGGCCGGCCTCGTCGGTGTCGCGCAGGAACGCGCGGCCCTTCTCGGTCAGCGCGACGATCCGGCTGCGGCGGTCGTCGGGGGAGGCGCGGCGCTCGGCGAAGCCCTGCTTCTCCAGGTCGTCCACCAGGCCGACGATCGCGCTCGGGTCGTAGCCGAGCCGGGTGCTGAGCTCGCGCTGGAGGACGCCCTCGGAGGTGGCGAGGAAGCGCAGCACCGCGTAGTGGCGCAGACGCAGGCCCGATTCCTGGAGGCAGGCGTTGAAGAGCTGTCCCGAGCGCAGGCCCAGGCGGTACAGGAGGTAGCCGGTGTCGGCGTGCAGCCCGCGCATCCACGGCTCGTGCGCGTCGATGGGCTTCGGGGTGACGTTCTGGCGTGTGATGACGGGCTCCCTGTGCTCGGTGCTTCCTGGTGATTCCAGCATCTCGCACCCGTGGGTCCTCAACAACTATTGACGTCGACAATTATTGCTCTTAGCTTCGATCTCGTAGCCGCACCCCGTGCGACTCGTAGCCGCACCCCATGTGGAGGGACCCACCCGTGCCCAGCATCGATCTCACCGGCAAGGCCGCCGTCGTCACCGGAAGCGGCCGGGGCCTCGGCCTCGCCTACGCCCACGCCCTGGCCGCCCACGGCGCCTCCGTGGTCGTCAACGACGTCGACGAGGCGGTGGCCGAGGCGGCCGTGAAGTCCATCACCGAGGTGGGCGGCAAGGCCGTGGCGGAGGTGGTCCCGGTCGGTACGGCCGAGGCGGCTGACCGGCTGGTCGCCCGCGCGGTCGAGGAGTTCGGCCGGCTGGACGTCCTCGTCACCAACGCCGGCATCCTCCGCGACAAGGTGCTGTGGAAGATGACCGACGAGGACTTCGACGCGGTGATCACCACCCACCTCAAGGGCACCTTCACCTGCGCCCGCGCCGCCGCCGTCCGGATGCGCGAGCAGGGCGAGGGCGGCTCGCTGATCCTGGTCGGCTCCCCGGCCGGCCAGCGCGGCAACTTCGGCCAGACGAACTACGCCGCCGCCAAGGCCGGCATCGCGGCGATGGCCCGCACCTGGTCCATGGAGCTGGGCCGCGCGAACATCACCGTCAACGCGATCGTGCCGGTCGCCGCGACCGCGATGACCGAGACGATCCCGGCCTTCGCCCCGTACATCGAGGCCATGAGGAACGGCGAGCCGCTGCCGGACTTCCTGCGCAAGGGCGAGGGCTTCGGCACCCCCGAGGACTGCGCCGCCCTGGTCCCGTTCCTGGCCTCCGAGGCCGCACGCGGCGTGACCGGCCAGTGCATCGGCATCGGCGGCGACAAGGTGGCACTCTGGTCGCATCCGCAGGAGATCAGGGCGGCCTACGCCGACGGCGGCTGGACCCCCGGCACCCTCGCGGACGCCTGGCCCACCTCGGTCGGTGCCGAACTCCAGTCGGTCGGCATCCCGGCACCGAAGTTCCCGGAGGCGTGATGGACCCCTCGATGAACGTCGACGACCTCGTCGCGATCGACGTCCACACGCACGCGGAGGTCTCCTCCAAGGGCCACTCCTCCCTGGACGACGACCTGCACGACGCCTCCTCCGCCTACTTCAAGGTCGAGGGCAAGCGGAAGCCGACCCTGGAGGAGACCGCCGCCTACTACCGTGAGCGGAAGATGGCCGCCGTGATCTTCACGGTGGACGCCGAGTCCGCCACCGGCACGGCGCCCGTCCCCAACGAGGAGGTCGCCGAGGCCGCCGCCGCCAACGGCGACGTCCTCATCCCCTTCGCCTCCATCGACCCCTTCCGCGGGAAGGCGGGAGTGAAGCAGGCCCGGCGCCTGGTCGAGGAGTACGGGGTGAAGGGCTTCAAGTTCCACCCCAGCATCCAGGGCTTCTTCCCCAACGACCGGTCGGTGGCGTACGACCTGTACGAGGTGATCGAGGAGACCGGCACGATCGCCCTGTTCCACACCGGCCAGACCGGCATCGGCGCCGGCGTGCCCGGCGGGGGCGGCATCAGGCTCAAGTACTCCAACCCGCTGCACGTGGACGACGTCGCCGCCGACTTCCCGCACCTGAAGATCATCCTGGCGCACCCTTCGTTCCCCTGGCAGGACGAGGCCCTGGCCGTCGCCACGCACAAGCCGGGCGTGCACATCGACCTGTCCGGCTGGTCGCCGAAGTACTTCCCGCCGCAGCTCGTGCAGTACGCGAACACGCTGCTGAAGGACAAGGTGCTCTTCGGCTCCGACTTCCCCGTCCTCACCCCCGACCGCTGGCTCGCCGACTTCGACAAGCTGACGATCAAGGAAGAGGTCCGGCCGAAGATCCTCAAGGAGAACGCCGCCCGTCTGCTCGGGCTGACGACACCGTAAGGGGCGTGACATGCGCAACGAGGGACTGGGGTCATGGCCCGCACGCCGGGCCCGCAAGACCCCGCACCGCACCGCCCTGATCCACAGCGACACCATCCACACCTACGCCGGCCTGTACGACCGCACCACCCGCCTCGCCCACGCCCTGCGCGAGAGGGGCGTGCGCCGCGGCGACCGCATCGCCTACCTCGGCCCGAACCACCCCTCCTACCTGGAGACCCTGTTCGCGGCCGGCACGCTCGGCGCGGTCTTCGTCCCCCTCAACACCCGCCTGGCCGGCCCCGAGATCGCCTACCAGCTCGCCGACTCCGGCGCCAAGGCCCTCGTCTACGGCCCCTCGCACGCCGGTCTCGTCGCGGGACTGCCGGGCAGCACGGACGTCCGTACGTACGTCGAAGTGGGCGCCGAGTACGAGGAGGCGCTGGCCACCGCCTCCCAGGAGCCCATCGACACGCCGGTCACCCCGGACGACACCTGCATCATCATGTACACCTCGGGCACGACCGGCCGCCCCAAGGGCGCGATGCTCACCCACGGCAACCTCACCTGGAACGCGATCAACGTCCTCATCGACCACGACCTGGTCGCCGACGAACGCGCCCTGGTCTCCGCCCCGCTGTTCCACACCGCCGGGCTGAACATGCTGACCCTCCCGGTCCTGCTCAAGGGCGGCACCTGCGTCCTGGTCGAGGCCTTCGCCCCGGACGCCACCTTCGACCTGATCGAACAGCACCGGATCACCTTCATGTTCGGCGTGCCCACCATGTTCGACCAGGTGGCCCGGCACCCGCGCTGGCCGGACGCCGACCTGTCGTCGCTGCGCATCCTGACCTGCGGCGGCTCCCCGGTCCCGACCCCGCTGATCGCGGCGTACCAGCGGCGCGGCCTGACCTTCCTCCAGGGCTACGGCATGACCGAGGCCGCCCCCGGCACGCTGTTCCTGGACGCCGAGCACGCCGTCGCCAAGGCGGGGTCGGCGGGCGTGCCGCACTTCTTCAGCGACGTACGCGTCGTACGGCCCGACCTCGCGCCGGTCGAGGTCGGCGAGGTCGGCGAGGTCGTGGTGCGTGGGCCGCACGTCATGCCCGGCTACTGGGGGCTGCCCGAGGAGACGGCCGCGTCCTTCGCGGACGGCTGGTTCCGCAGCGGGGACGCGGCCCAGATCGACGAGGACGGCTACGTCTACATCGTCGACCGCATCAAGGACATGATCATCTCCGGTGGCGAGAACATCTACCCCGCCGAGATCGAGGACCAGCTCCTCGCCCACCCGGACATCGTCGAGTGCGCGGTGATCGGGGTGCCGGACGACAAGTGGGGCGAGGTGCCCCGCGCGGTCGTCGTACCCCGCGAAGGCTCCGCACTCGACCCCGACGAGGTGCTCGCGTCGCTCGCCGGCCGCCTCGCCAAGTACAAGATCCCGAAGTCGGTCGTGGTGGCGGACGAACTGCCCCGCACCGCCTCCGGGAAGCTCCTCAAATCCCGTGTGCGCAAGCGCTACGGCACCGACTCCCAGTGAAGGACGGCTCCATGAGCATCACCGTCAACGGCCTCGACGAACTGAAGAAGCTCGCGGGCAGCGACCTCGGCACCAGCGAGTGGATCGAGGTCACGCAGGAGCGGATCGACACCTTCGCCGACGCGACCGGGGACCACCAGTGGATCCACGTGGACCCCGAGAAGGCCAAGGAGGGTCCCTTCGGCGCCCCCATCGCGCACGGCTATCTCACGCTCTCCCTGTTCATCCCGCTGTTCACCGAGTTGCTGGACGTCCAGGGCGTGACGACGAAGGTCAACTACGGCCTCAACAAGGTGCGTTTCCCCTCCCCGGTGAAGGTCGGCTCCCGCATCCGGCTCGTGGCGAAGCTCGCCGAGGTCGAGGAGGTGCCGGGCGGCGTGCAGATCACCGTCGACGGAGCCATCGAGATCGAGGGCGGCGCCAAGCCGGCCGCGGTGCTCCAGAGCCTGTCGCGGTTCTACGCCTGACGACACTGAGACGGCGTGCTACGCCTGAGGCCGCGCGGGCACCAGGTCGAGCAGGCGTTCCGAGGCGTCGCGCGCGAGCGGTGAGAGCCGGTCGTGCACCGTCCGGAACGTCTTCTCGGCCTGTTCCGCCGGCCAGTCGTCCGGCAGGTGCTTGACGGGCAGGCGCGGATCGCGCCGGACGATCCGCAGCCACTCGGTCGCCAGCCGCAGCCGCAGCACGAGAGCGTCGTCGGCCTCCGGGAGGTCGTCCTCCCAGGACTGCCAGCGCCGTACGAACGCCTCGTAGCGGCCGGCCAGGTCGGACAGCTCCCACGTCTCCTCGATCATCTGCCCGATGTCCATCCCGGCGTCGGCGTGCGCCCGGAAGACCTTCACATGGGCGGACAGGCCGAGCTCTGCGACCAGAGCCGACACGTCGACCTCGCCCGGCGCGATCCACAGGCCGTTGAACAGCGGGCCGAAGCCGCTCCAGGTCAGCTGGGAGCGCAGGTCGTGGCGCTGGCGCTGCCAGGACTCGGGCAGGGAGAAGCCGAGTAGGGTCCAGGTGCCGTCCCAGTGCCGGTTGACGGCACCGGTCTGCCAGATGCGCCGCTCGCCGTCGCGCAGCACGGCCTCCGAGCGCCCGGTCAGCCCGAAGTACATCCGGCGGCCCTCGCGCTGGCGGCGCAGCAGGTCGCGGTTGACCATGCGGGTCAGCGTCGAGCGAGTCGCCTGCTCGCCGATCCCGGCGCGGGCGAACACGTCGATGACGCTGCCCGAGTACACGCACACGTCGCGCCCGAGTACCTGGTCGCCCAGGAACGTCAGCATGAGGGACTGGGGCCGCAGCGACTCTTCACCGGTCACGCGGCCCACCGTACCTCCGCTCGATCAGTCGGTGACCTGCCGGTACGCGTGCACGGCCGTCGTCACCGCGCACACGCCCGGCGGGATCATCTGCGCCCTCAGGGTGCCGCTGTTCGTGTCGTAGTCGACGCCCTCCGTCTCGAAGGCGCCCGTGCACACGCTGCGCTGCGGCAGCGCGAAGAGACTCGTCACCGCGCCCGTGACCGGCTGTCCCTCCAGCTCGCGGGGCAGGTCGACCTGGAGTAGCGGCCGGATCTCCGGGAAGGAGGTGCCCGAGGCGTCGTTCGAGGCGCACAGCAGGCGGGTGCCGGTGACGAAGTCGCAGCCCTGGATGTCGCGCACGGGCTTGTCCAGGGTGATCTGCCCGGCCTCCTTCAGCTCACCGCCGGTGGGCGGCGTGGAGGGGTTCAGCAGGGGCGCCGGGAAGACCTGGAGCCGGTTCTGCGTGCCCCACTCGCCCGAGACCAGCCACTGACCGTCGGGCGAGACGGCGGCGAAGGAGTTGTTCAGCTTCTCGCCCGGGTTCAGCGGGTGGACGTACTGATAGCGCTTCCCGGCCGGGGTGGTGACCGCGAACATCTTGGACGTGGCCGTGTCCGATCCCTGGTAGGCGTCGAAGACATGGCCGCGCGCTATGTCCGGGTCGCCTATGTGGTTCCAGCCCTTGACCCGCAGGTCCAGCGGGATGGAGGCCAGCCCGCGGTACAGCAGGGAGCCGTCCGCGCGGCTGGCCAGGCCCTGCCCGCCGCCGAGGGTGTCGGTGTACGCCGTGCCGATCTCGGCCCACTGCGGGGCACCGGCGGCCGAGGCCGTGCCGGCACCCAGCGTGAAGGCACCTAATAACGCTGTAGCGGCGAGCAGTTGACGTCTCATCAGGTCAGGCACCTTCCACGTCGACGAATACCGGGTTCGCATAGAACCACGTATCCGCCCACGGGTCACCGTCCCCGGGCGCGTGCGGAACCGGCCCGTGCGGGTCGACCGACGCGCCGAGGTAGCCGGTGCCGTTCCGGTTGCCGTCGCTGCCGCGCAGCCGGACGTAGAAGGACTCCTCGCCCGCGGTCAGCGCGATGCGCAGCGTGTAGGTGCCCGTGCGGCCGGAAACGTCCTGCGAGCGGACGACGCGGGTGTCGGGGGCCTTCCAGGTGTCGCGGTCGGCGACCGGGCCGCGCACCGCGCCGCGGATGACGTCCACGTGCGCCAACTCCGGCAGGATGCCCTGGGGGTTGGGCCGCGAGGCGGTCGTCACGGTGACGTTCAGGGTGAGCTTCTCGCCCTTGCGGACCCGCAGCCGGCCGCCCAGGGTCACGCCCCTGCCCCGGTCGCCGTCCCGCTTCAGCCGGACGTCGAGCCCGTCGAGCAGATGCCCGTGGTCGAGCCAGACCCGGCCCGCGCGCAGGCCCGCCATGACCGCGCGGTAGCCGTAGCGGGTCACGCCCACGTGCGTACGGCTGAACTGGCCCGGCCAGAAGTCGCTGCCCGGCTGCGGGGCGTCCGTGTTCACCGGGTCGGGCAGCTTCCCGGTGCTGTCGAAGGTCTGGCCGGGCTGCCAGTCGCCGTTCTTCCAGGTGTCGAAGACGATCCGGTGGGCGTCGGAGTTGGTGGTGACCGAGAACAGCCGCCCCTCGGCGAGCATGGAGTCCCACAGGCCGCCGACGGTGGCGGTCGCCCAGTCGAAACCGCCGTACGTCAGGTAGGCGTCCGCCGGGTAGTCGGGCCAGGACTGCGCGGACGGCTTGTTCTCGTACTCGCCGCGGATCGACGTGGCGCCGCGCCAGCCGGGGATGGCCGCGCCCTGGGCACCCGGCGCGCCCTCCATGCCGATCATGATCCCGGGCGCCGCGTCCCGCCAGGCGCGCATCTCGTGCGGGGAGTCGATGCCCAGGCGCATGGGGTGGTTGGCGAGGACCAGCACGTCGTCGACATAGCCCGAACGGCGCTGCTCGCCCAGCCACTTGAGCGCCTTGACGGCGTGTGCCTCGTTGCGGGCGGTGTCCGCGTCGGCGGGGCCGCCCTTGTCGTAGCCGAGGAGTTTGCCGTCGTAGGCGCGCTCGAACCGGGTCAGCAGGTCGACCTCGTGCGGTCCGGGGGCGGTGAACACCGTACAGTGCTCGGCCGCCGGGATGTACCACTCCAGGCCCTGGAAGATCAGCTGACGCGGGTTCTTGGCCCGCGCCTGAAGGATCTCCCGGTGCTCCATGGCCGCCCCGAAGTCGGCGTGCCCGAAGTTGGAGTGCTCGGTGAACACCATCCAGTCCAGGCCGTACTTCGCGCCTGCGGCGGCCAGTTGGGAGAACGTGTACTTGGCGTCGTGGCTGTAGACGGAGTGGACGTGGTGGTCGCCGACGAGGTAGGCGAGGCGGGGGTCCTCGCCGCCCAGTTGTCTGTCGCCGCCGTCGGCGGCCAGGGCCGGGGTCGCCGCCGAGCCCAGGGCGAACGCGGCGCCGAACAGGCCCGCGCGGCGCAGGAGCCCGCGGCGGGAGACGCCCTGGGGGTCGAGGGCGGAGGGGGAGACGGACGGGTCGGCCCAGGCGGGCAGTTGCTGCTCGGTCATGAAGGTTCCCGGGGAGGTCAGTGGTTCATGAAGGAGGTGACGGGCAGCGCCCGCGCGACGATCCGGACGTCGCCGAGCCGGCCGTGGAAGATCTGGTCGATCGTGCCGCCGTACTCGTAGCCGCCGAGCAGCCACGGCAGGCCGACGGAGGTGATGCCGACGGAGGGAGCCTTGGGATTGCGGACGACCGGGCAGCCCTCGACGTACAGCGTGGTGTGCCGGCCGTCGTTGACGACCGCGAGGTGCCACCAGGTCTCCAGCGGGGTCTCCTGGCCCCAGTTGGTGGCGATGCCCTGCTGGTTGAGCGGCCGCATCGCCCACTGCGGTTCGCGGTCGTTGGACAGCGACAGCGTGGCCAGCGGCTCGTCGGGGTCGTCGGCGGTCTTGCCGGCGGCGCCGCCCGTGCCCGTGCGGCCGACCAGGCCCGACCAGGCGTGGTGGTCCGGGTCCCAGTCGGCGGGCAGCCGGTAGAACGCCTCGATGGTGTAGCCGTCCCGGAACGTGGCCGAGTTGAGCGGGGCCCCGTCGACCGTGCGCAGATAGGCGCCCTTCAGCGGTGACTTGAACCCCTGGAACTCCAGGCTGCCGTGGCCCGGCTGGTCGGGGTGGTGGTCCGCCGACCAGCCCAGCGCGCCGCCGCCCACCGTGACGAGCGAGAGGTCGTTGCCCCGCCCGGACAGGTCCCGGACCGTGCCGTCGGCGGGCTTGTCGAAACGCCAGTACGCCGCGGTGCCCGGGATCAGCATCTTCGAGGCGGGCCGCGCCGGACGGGCGGGCACGGGCGCGAAGCCGGAGAAGCGTTCCTCGAAGTCGATCTCGACGGAGAACCGGTCGGCGTCGCCGCTCAGCTCCATCTCCTGCCGCTCCAGCTCGTTGAGCCCCTTCCCGGCCCGGCCCAGGATCCACGGGGAGACCGTCTCCACGTCGATGACGTTCCGGTCCAGGTCGAACCGGTAGAGGCGGATCATCGCCGCGCCGCCGAAATAGCGGTTCTGGTAGTTCGTCAGATGCAGATGGACGTCGTGCCCGGCCGCGTTCTTGCGCGTCGCGCGGGCGGCGGGCCAGTAGTGCCCGTTGAGGGTGAGGAAGATCTGGTCGTGGTCCTCGACCAGCTGGTCCCACAGCTGCTGCCCGTAGTCCGACAACGAGTCGTCCTCGACGACCAGTTCGTGCGTCGTGAGGATCACGGGCGTCTTGGGGTGCCGCGCCATGACCTCCTTCGCCCACGCGTACCCCTGCGGCGACAGCCGCCAGTCCAGCGCGAGCACCATCCACTGCCGGGCGCCCGCGGTGAACAGGTGGAAGGTGTTGTAGCCGTCCGGGGAGGCACCGCCGAACGTCCGCTGCCCCTTGAACCGCTCCGGCCCGAAGGCGTCCAGATACGGCGTCGCACCGCGCTGGTCGGTCGTCGACGACTTCACGTCGTGGTTGCCGGCCAGGACGCTGTAGCCGACGCCCCGCCGGTCCAGCAGCCCGAACGCCTCGCCGATCGCCGCGAACTCCTCCTTCGCGCCGTTCTGCGTGAGGTCCCCGAGGTGGGACAGGAAGACGAGGTTCTCCTCCTTGCCGTGCTCCAGCAGATAGCGCAGCGACGCCTCGACCGGTGCCCTGTCGATGCTCGGCCCGTCGAAGAGGTACTGCGTGTCCGGCACCACGGCGAGCGTGAAGCGGCGGCTGCGCGGGTCGGGGCGCGGGCTCGCCGGAGCCGCCCGGGCGGTGACGGCCGGCAGCGCGGCCACGGCCGTGGCGGTCGCGCCGAGCAGGGCGGTGGCGCGCAGGAAACCGCGTCTTCCGGCGCCGGCCTGGGGGGCTTCGCCCAGGTCGTGATCACGCGAAGTGCACACAGGTGCTCCAGAGGTGACTCGAGAGGGGGAGAACTCAGAGAACGCGCAGCGTCCAGCTCCAGCGGTGGACGCCGACCGGGACGAGATAGGTGGCGAAGGTGTCGGGCCCGCAGGAGGCCGTGCCGAGACCGCGGTGCGCCGCGTCGATGTGCACCACGCACCCCGCCCGCGGCACCAGTTCGTCGTGATGCGCGGCCGAGGCGAGGTCGGCCGCGCGATGGCGGGTCACGCAGACCTGGCGGGGCCGGTCCAGCCGCACCGCGAGCCCGGTCGCGTCGGGCGCGGACAGCGTGAACCGCCGCACGCCGTGCCGCCCGCCGCTCTCCTGGGGCCGCAGGTACGGCGTGAACAGCTCGTCCACCGGCAGCGCGTGGTGGCCGACGGGCGCCCCCGCGCCCCGGTCCGGGTACGACTCCCAGGGGCCCTTCCCGAACCACTCCAGCAGGTTCAGCCCGGCGGCCGTCTCGAAGACCGAACCCAGCCGGGCCACGTCGTCCAGCGCCTCGGGCAGCTCGGCGCACTCCTCCACGAGCAGCCCGCCCTCGACCGCCGTGAACACCTGCTCGTGCCGGACCGTCCCACCCGGGCCGACGTGGTCGGTGACCACGGACACCCGCCCCGGGTCACGCCGTACGGCGACGACCTTGCGGGTGAGCGCGTCCAGACCCCAGTCACGCCAGCGCGCCGCCATGCCGCCCAGTTCGTCGTTGTCGGTGGGCGCCCGCCACAGCGACAGCGTGGGCCCGGCCGTGAGCAGCGGATGGACGAGCAGCCCGTCCTCGTCGACCTCGACTTGGCGGTTCCTGACCGGCGTGTGCCGCACCGGCTCCGCGGCCCGCAGCCGCACCTGCGGCAGGCAGACGACCGTGCCGCGCGGCGCCCACGGCTCGTCCCGGGCCGTCGTCACCCGCAGCGTCAGCCATGCCTCGCCGCCGTCCTCCGGCAGCTCGAACGGCAGCGGTACGGCGGCCGTCTGGCCCGGCCGCAGCTCGGGCAGCTCGGCGGGGGCGGTCCGGGTGCCGCCGTCGGCGAGGGACAGCTCCCACTCGCCGGACAGCCAGTCCAGGCCCCGGAAGTGCTGATGGTTGCCCAGGACGACGCCCTCGTGCCGGAAGCACTCGATGCGCAGCGGCGCGGCGATCTCCCGGTGCTCGGACATCACGGGCTTGGGGGTGCGGTCGGGGAAGACGACCCCGTCGGCGATGAAAGCGCCGTCGTGGTCGGTCTCCCCGAAGTCGCCGCCGTACGCCCAACGATGGCCGGGCGCGGCGACACCGTTGTCATAGAGCCCGGCGCCCCCGCGCCCGGCCGGTCTGCCGTCGTTCACACGCTGGAGGATGCCGTGGTCCCAGAACTCCCAGATGAACCCGCCCTGAAGACCCGGGGTGGCCTCGATGGCCTCCCAATGGTCGGCGAGCGTGCCGTTGCTGTTGCCCATGGCGTGCGAGTACTCGCACTGGATGAGCGGCTTGGTCTGCGTCCCGGACATGGCGTGCGCCAGACACTCCTGGAGCGGGGCGTACATCGGGCAGGCGATGTCGGAGACCAGGTCCGCGTCGGCCCAGCCGCGCTTGGCCGCGCCCTCGTACTGCACCGGCCGGGTCGGATCGTGCCGGCGTACCCAGCCCGCCGCCGCGTCGTGGTTCGCGCCGTAGTCGGACTCGTTGCCCAGCGACCAGATGATGACGGACGGATGGTTCTTGTCCCGCAGCACCATCCGCGCGACCCGGTCCACGAAGGCCCCCAGATAGCGCGGGTCGTCGGCGATCTCGTGCGCGTGGTCGTGGGACTCGATGTCGGCCTCGTCGACGATGTAGAAGCCGAGCTCGTCGGCCAGGTCGTACAGGGCCGGGTCGTTCGGGTAGTGCGCGGTGCGGATCGCGTTGAAGCCGAACCGCTTCAGCAGGACGAGGTCGGCGCGCATGTCGTCGTACGAGACGGTCCGGCCGGTCAGCGGATGGAAGTCGTGCCGGTTGACGCCCCGGATGAACACGCGCTCGCCGTTGACCAGCAGGTCCCTGCCGGTGATCTCGACGTCACGGAAGCCGATCCGGTGGTGCGAGCTGTCGGCGACCGTGCCGTCGGCGCGGTGCAGCCGGACGGTCAGGCCGTACAGCTCGGGCGTCTCGGCGGTCCAGGCGCGCACGTCCGGCACGGCGGCCCGCAGCCGGGCCTCGCCGAGGAAGGCGGAGACGCGCTCGTCCTCGACGCCCGCCCGGTCGAACTCCGCGTCCTGCGTGAGCAGCAACCCGTCCAGCTCCCCGCTGACGTACCAGCCGTCGGGCATGGCCCCGCCGGAGTCCCGCACGAGGCAGTCCACGCGCAGGTCACCGTCCCACCGTGCCCGCACGGTCACGTCCGCGAGATGCAGCGGGTCGGTGGCGAACAGCAGTACCGAGCGCGTGATGCCGCCGTGCCACCACTGGTCCTGGTCCTCGATGTGCGAAGCGTCGGACCACTTCACGACGGTCAGCCGTACGGTGGCCCGCTCGCCGGGGCGCACCACCGGCGTCAGGTCGAACTCGGCGGCGAGGTGGGAGTCCTTGGAGATCCCGACGGGCCGCCCGTCCACGTGCACCAGCAGCACGCTCTCCGCCGCCCCGACCTGGAGCACGATCCGCCGCCCGGCCCACTCGGCCGGCACGTCGACCGCACGCTCGTACACCCCCGTCGGGTTGGCGGCGGGCACGTCCGGCGGGAACTCGGCGAACGGCATACGGACGTTGAGGTACCGCGGCAGATCGTCCGTCCCCTGCATGGTCCAGACACCGGGGACGTACGACGACGACCAGTCCTCGCCCACCGGGGCGTCCGGCGCGGGCAGCAGCTGGAAACGCCAGTCGCCGTCCAGGGAGACGGCCCCGGGCCGCCGGTCGACGGCGTTCATGGGGAGCCGCCGCCAGGAGGTCATCTCGGGGGCTTGCCAGGGGCGCAGGGCGATCAGGGGATCGGGGAGTGCGTCGGTCATGGCCATTCCGAAGTCGGTGGGGTGGGCGGGGCAAGGGCACGGCCCGGCAGGCCCCAGGCGGGGTCGACGGGGATGCCGAGACGGTCCAGGACGGTGGGGGCGATGTCGACGAGGCGGGGCGTGTCGAGCCTGGTGCCTCCGGGCATGCCGGGCTCGGCGAGGATGACGAAGACCTCCCGTTCGGCATGCGTGTCGCCGCCGTGGCCGCCGGTGTCGAGGTGACCGTGGTCCGTGGTGACCAGCACGGTCCAGTGCTCGTGGGCGCGCCGCGCGTCGATCGCCTCCAGGAGCCGTCCGAGGTGGGCGTCCTGGGCGAGGAGGGCCCGGTCGTAGGCGGGGGAGAGGGGGCCCGTGGCGTGGCCGGCCTCGTCGGTGGCGCCGAAGTACACGAACACGGCGTCCGGGTCGTCCTCGGTGAGCCACCGTGCGGCGGTGTCGGCGACGAGGCGGTCGGTGGGTTCGTAGCCGTCGGACTCGCCGTCGTAGCGCACCCGTCGACCGATGGCGGGGCCGAGGACGCCGCGGTCGACCAGTTCCGGCCAGGACACCACGGCCGCGGTGCGCAGACCGGGCCGGGCGGTGGCGGCGCGGCTGAGGAAGTCGGGGTACCGGGTGTAGTCGGCACCGAGGAAGTCGTTGCCGGTCACTCCGTGCCGGTCGGGCCACACGCCGGTCAGCACGCTCGACCAGCCGGGGCCGGAGTCGGTGTAGGCCGGGCCGGCCGACGGCCCGTCCTCGGCCCGGCCGTAGGGCAGCAGGCTGGTGCCGTGGGCGCCGGTGGCCATCAGGCCGTGCAGCACGGGTGCGGTGGCGAGGGACCGGATCAGCCGGTCGTGGCGGAGCCCGTCCATGCCGACGACGAGCACCTTGGCGCGTGCGCTGCTGTCCGTCACTGGTTGCCTCCCTCGTCGCTCGTGTGTGCTGCACTGGCCCGATCGACCACGAGCTCGGGGCGGCTTGTTCGTTGTCGGCTGCCCGGACGCTGTGGCTTGTCGCGCAGTTCCCCGCGCCCCTTGGGGGCGCCCCTGAGGGGCGTGTCAGCTGCCCTGCACCGCTCCCTCGGTCGCGCCCGCGATGAAGCCGCGCGCGAAGATCGCGAAGACCACGACCAGCGGCAGGGCCGCCATGAGGACACCGGCCATGACCATGCTGTAGTCGGTGGTGTGGCCGACATGGAGCTGGGCGAGCTCCACCTGGAGCGTGACGTGGCTGGGGTCGGTGAGCACGATGAGCGGCCAGACGTAGTCGTTCCAGGCGTTGACGAAGGCGTAGATGGCGAGGAAGGACAGCGCGGGCTTGATCATCGGCAGTGCGATGTTCCAGTACTGGCGGAAGAACCCGGCGCCGTCGATGCGCGCGGCGTCGAGCAGTTCGTCGGGCACGCCGTTCTGGATGTACTGGTGCAGCCAGAAGATGCCGAAGGCGTTGGCGAGGGCGGGCAGGGCCAGCGCCTTGAGCATGCCGACCCAGCCGATCTCCGACATGAGGATGAACTGCGGCAGGACGGCCAGCTGGAGCGGCAGCATCATGAACACGAGCAGCGTGCCGAAGAGCACCTTGCGCCCGGGGAAGTCGAACTTGGCGAAGGCGAAGGCCGCCAGTGAGTCGATGAACAGCACCAGGGCGGTGGTGACGCTCGCGACGAGGATCGTGTTGAGCATCGACCCGAAGAAGTCGATGGTGTTGAGCACATGCCGGATGTTCTCCAGCAGGTGGGAGCCGAAGGTCAGCTTCGGCGGGCTCTTGTAGATGTCCTCGGTGGTGTTGGTCGCCATCACGATCGTCCACACGAACGGGAAGACCGAGATGAGGACGGCCAGAACGAGGAGGATGTGCGCGGTCAGGCCCTTGGGGCGGCGCAGCCGCCGCGTGCCCGTGGCCGGCCGTGTCGTGTCCGCTGTCGTCATGCCTTCCTCCCGCGCTGCACGAGACGCCAGTTGATGACGACGAGCACCATGATCAGGACGAAGAAGGCCCACACGATGGCCGCGCCGTAGCCGTAGTCGTTGTTGAGGAAGGCCGACTGGTAGAAGTACAGCAGCGTGGTCAGGCCCGCCTGGCCCGGGCCGCCGAGGTTCTGGTTGGCGGCGTTGCTGGCGAAGAGGACCTGGGGTTCGCTGAAGCTCTGCAGGCCGTTGATGGTCGAGATGATGACGGTGAACAGGATGATCGGCCGCATGATCGGAATGGTGATCTGGAAGAACGTGCGGACGGGGCCGGCACCGTCCATCTTCGCCGCCTCGTAGATCGAGGTCGGGATGGCCTGGAGACCGGCCAGATAGATGATCATGTTGTAGCCGGTCCACATCCAGGTCATCAGCAGCGCGATGACCAGCTTGATCAGCCACGGGTTGCTCAGCCACGGGACGGGCGAGATGCCGACCGTGCCCAGGATCGCGTTGACCAGGCCGAAGTTGTTGCTGAACACCGCGCCGAAGAAGATCGCCACGGCGACGATCGAGGTGACGTTCGGCACGTAGAGGGCGATGCGGTAGAAGCCCTTGAAGCGGCGCACCGAATGCAGCAGCGTCGCCAGGACCAGGGCGCCGAACAGCGTGGGAACGGTGGACAGCACCCAGATCACCAGGGTGTTGCGGATCGACAGCCAGAAGACCGGGTCGTTCCAGAGGAACTCGAACTGCTGGAGGCCCACGAACTGCTTGGTGCCGAGGCCGTCGTAGCGCTGGAAGGCCAGATACAGCGAGTAGAAGACGGGGAAGAAGGAGAAGGCGATGAAGATCAGGTAGAACGGCGAGATCGCCAGGTACTGCCGCCAGTGCGACAGCACCCCGCGCCGGCTCGGCCGGACGGCGCCCGCGGGCGGGGTGCGCCGGGGGCGGAACCGGGCCGGGCCCGGCCCGCCGCGGTGCTCGGGCACCGTGGCGGGACCGGTGACCGGAGGTGATGACACCTCAGTTCACCCCCTGTCGCCGGGCGATCTGCTTGGCCTGGCTGACGGCGTCCTTCCAGGCGGCGTCGGGCTTCTTGCCCTTGGCCTCGATGTTGGTCAGCTCGGTGAAGTAGGGGGCCATGACCGCGGCGTCGGCGGGTGCCTCGTAGCTGACCGGGATGGCCTTGGCGGCCGGGCCGAAGACCTCGATGATCTTCTGCCCGCCGAAGAAGGCATCGGCGCCCGTCATGGCGGGCATGGCGTAAGAGGCGGGCGAGGCGGGGAAGATGGCGGCGTCGGTGAAGCCGCGGGCGTTGTTGGCCGGGCTGAGGATCCAGCTGATGATCTTGAATGCCTCTTCGGGGTTACGGCACTGCTTGGGCAGCGCCAGGTAGGAGCCGCCCTGGTTGGCCGGTCCGCCGGGCGTGGCACAGACCCGCCACTTGCCCTTGGTGCCCGGGGCGGCCTGCTCGATGTCCAGGGCGTGCCAGGCCGCGCCGAGTTCGGTGCCGAGGTTCTTGCCGATGGCGGCGTTCCAGGTCTGGTCGTTGATCCTGGCGTCGATGCCGAGCGTGTAGGGGCGGATCGCCGTGGTCCACGCGGCGCGGATGTGGTCCTGGTCGCCGATGAAGTGGTTGTTCTCGTCGATGAACCGCTTGGTGCCCTGGCCGACCGCGATGTTGAACACCGAGCCCATGTTGTTGATCAGGTAGGTGCCGGGCACGGCCTTCTTCAGCTCGGAGCCGAGCGCGAAGTAGTCGTCCCAGGTCCCGGCCTCGGCGGCGACCTTGTCGGGGTCGGTGGGCAGCCCGGCCTTGCGGAACAGGTCCGCGCGGTAGAAGAGCGCCGTGGGGCCGATGTCGATCGGGAACCCGATCTGCTTGCCGTCCTCGGTACGGGCGAGCTTGGTCTTCCAGTCCAGGTACTGCGACGAGATCTTCTTGAAGCCGAGGTCGTTCAGGTCGAGGAAGCGGTCGGCGTTGGGCAGGAAGGACGCGATGTCCTCGCCCTTGATGCCGGTGATGTCGGGCACGGAGCTGCCCGCCGCGAGCGTGGTGGTGAGCTTCTGCTTGAAGTCGCCGCCGATGGAGGCGGCGGTCAGCTTGATCTGGCTGCCGAAGTGCGCCTTGGCCTCCGCGACCACCTTGTCGCTCAGTGCGCCACCCCAGTACCACATGGTGAGGCTCTTGCCGTTCTTGGTACCGCCCGATCCCGAGCTGCCGCCGCATGCGACGGTCAGGCCGGAGGCGGCCGCGGTGAGCGCGGCGGCCTGGAGGAAGCCTCTACGAGAAAGGTCCACGGGTCACTCCTGTTTTTCCTGTTCGTGGTGCCGAGGTGTGGGTGAAGGTCAGTGCTGCCGTGCGGGAGGGGTGACGGGGGCGTACGCGACCGGCGGCCCGGGGTTTTCCGGGAGCCGGTCCGCCAGGAAGCCGTAGGCCCGTTTCACGTCGGGGTCGGTCAGGGAGCGCCACCAGCGGTCCACGCCGTACCAGCCAGGGGCGGCCAGCGCCCCGCCGTGGTGCCGGACCGACAGCCCGGCGGCGAGCACCGCGAACCGCAGCCGCTCCGCGAGCGGCCAGCCGCCGAGCGAGGCGGTGACGAACGCGGCGCCGAAGACGTCCCCGGCACCGGTCGCGTCCAGCACCTCGACGTCGAGGGCGGGCACGTCGGCGTACTCGCCGGTCGTCTGGTCGACGGCCATCGCGCCGTCCCCGCCCCGGGTGACGACCGCGACCGGCACCAGCTCGGACAGCGTGCCGAGCGCGGCCACCGCGCTGTCCGTGCGGGTGTAGGCCATGGCCTCCGTCTCGTTCGGGAGGAACGCGTGGCAGAGCGCGAGCTGGTCCAGGAGGGCCGTCGACCACTCCTGGCTGGGGTCCCAGCCGACGTCCGCGTAGATCTGCGTGCCGCCCGCGGCGGCCTTGGCGAGCCAGTCGCGCGGCTGCGCCTCGATGTGCACCAGGGCGGTACGCGCCGCCGGCGGGTCGCCCACCAGCACGTCCTGCGAGTACGGGGGCTCCTGGCCGTGGGTGACCAGGGCACGGTCCGTGCCGTGGGCCAGGGCGACGGTGACCGGGGTGGGCCAGCCGTCGGCCGTACGGGAGAGGGAGAGGTCGACGTCCTCCTGGTCGCACAGGATGTCGCGGCAGCACTCGCCGTAGAGGTCGTCGCCGAACACGGTGGCCAGCGAGGTGCGCAGGCCGAAGCGGCTGGCCGCCACCGCCAGGTTGGCGATACCGCCCGGGCCGCAGCCCATGCCCGTCGTCCAGATCTCCTCGCCCGGAGTCGGGGGCTTGCCGAGCCCCGTGAGGACGAGGTCGTAGAAGAGCAGCCCGGTCAGCAGCACATCGGGCCGGTCGTCGTCCACGGAGGGGTCCTCTCGTTCGGAAGCGTTCGAGGAGCCCACCCCGCGAGCTCGTCAAAACTCTTCATTTCGGTGACCGGAATCGTGCGCCGATCGGAGAGATTGGTCAATACCCGAGCAGAAGTGAGCATAGAAATGATTGGAGATGACGAGTACTGTTCACGCCGTGCTGGCAGAACGACGACACCAACTCATCCTGCGGGCCCTGCGCTCCGGCGGGCCCGCCTCCGTGACCGACCTCTCGGAGCAACTCGGCGTGAGTCCCGCCACCATCAGGCGTGACCTGGTCAAACTGGAAGAAGACGGGCTGCTCACGCGTGTCCACGGCGGCGCCGTGGTCGAGGAGGGCGACCAGCCCTTCGCCGAGGTCGCCGAGGTGCGCGTGGCCGAGAAGGACGCCATAGCCGAGCGCGCGGCGGCGATGGTCAGGGACGGCCAGTCGGTGCTGCTGGACATCGGGACGACGGCCTACCGCCTGGCCCGGCAGCTGCACGGCCGCCGGCTCACCGTGATCACCAGCAACCTGGTGGTCTACGAGGAGCTCGCCGACGACGAGGGCATCGAGCTGGTCCTGCTCGGCGGCATGGTCCGCCGCGAGTACCGCTCCCTGGTCGGCTTCCTCACCGAGGACAACCTGCGCCAGCTGCACGCCGACTGGCTCTTCCTCGGCACCAGCGGCGTGCGGCCGGGCGGGCAGGTCATGGACACGACGGTCGTGGAGGTGCCCGTCAAGCGGGCGATGATCAAGGCCGGCGAGAAGGTCGTGCTGCTGGCCGACGCGGCGAAGTTCCCGGGGCACGGCATGGCGAAGGTCTGCGGTCCCGAGGAGCTGGACGTGGTGGTGACGAACGAGCCCGTCGACACGGTGACGCGGGCCTCCTTGCAGGAGGCAGGCGTCGAGGTCGTCGTGGCGGGAAAGGTGCAGGCGTGAAGCTGACGATTCTGGGCGGCGGAGGATTCCGCGTGCCGCTGGTGTACGGGGCGCTCCTCCAGGACCACGCCGAGGGCCGGGTGACGCACGTCGTCCTGCACGATCTGGATCCCGCGAGACTGTCCGCCGTGACGCGCGTCCTCGCCGAGCAGGCGGCCGGAGTCCCCGACGCGCCCGAGGTGAGCGCCACCACCGATCTGGACGAGGCCCTGCGCGGCGCCGACTTCGTGTTCTCCGCGATCCGCGTCGGCGGCCTGGAGGGCAGGGCGAACGACGAGCGCGTGGCCCTGGACCAGGGCGTCCTCGGCCAGGAGACGGTCGGCGCGGGCGGCATCGCCTACGGCCTGCGCACCGTCCCGGTCGCCGTCGACATCGCCCGGCGCGTCGCCCGCCTGGCGCCGGACGCCTGGGTCATCAACTTCACCAACCCGGCCGGCCTGGTCACCGAGGCCATGTCCCGCCACCTCGGCGACCGCGTCATCGGCATCTGCGACTCCCCGGTCGGCCTCGGCCGCCGCATCGCCCGGGTGCTCGGCGCGAACCCGAAGGAGGCCTGGATCGACTACGTGGGCCTCAACCACCTCGGCTGGGTGCGCGGCCTGCGCGTCGCCGGCCGCGACGAGCTCCCGCGCCTGCTCGCCGACCCGGACCTGCTCGGCTCCTTCGAGGAGGGCAAGCTCTTCGGCGTCGACTGGCTGCGGTCCCTGGGCGCGATCCCCAACGAATACCTGCACTACTACTACTTCAACCGGGAAGCCGTCCGCGCCTACCAGCAGGCCGAGAAGACCCGCGGCGCCTTCCTGCACGACCAGCAGGCCCGCTTCTACGCCGAGATGCGCAACCCGGACGCCCCCGCGTGGAAGGTCTGGGACCGCACCCGCGCCGAGCGCGAGGCCACCTACATGGCCGAGAACCGGGAGACCGCCGGCGCCGGCGAACGCGACGAGGACGACCTGTCCGGCGGCTACGAGAAGGTGGCCCTCGCCCTGATGCGGGCGATCGCCCGGGACGAGCGCACGACCCTGATCCTCAACGTCCGCAACCAGCGCACCCTGTCGGTCCTGGACGCGGACGCCGTCATCGAGGTCCCCTGCCTCGTCGACGCCAACGGCGCCCACCCCGTCACCGTCGACCCGCTGCCCGACCACGCCACCGGTCTGGTCTGCGCGGTCAAGGCGGTCGAGCGCGAAGTGCTGGCCGCGGCCGACTCCGGCTCCCGCGCGACGGCCGTGAAGGCCTTCGCGCTGCACCCGCTCGTCGACTCCGTCAATGTGGCCCGCAGGCTGGTCGAGGGCTACACCGAGGTCCACCCCGGGCTGGCGTACCTTAGGTGAACGCCGCTCGGTAAGCGCTTTCCCCCACCGCTTCCCGCCTGCTCGCTCTTCCCGCTTCCTGGAGACATCCCATGCATGACGAAAGCCGCCGGATCGAGGAGCGCGTGCAGCGCCTTCACGACCAGCGCATCAAGTCCGCGATCTACGCGGCCACCGTCCCCTTCGAGGTGGAGGCCTGGCAGGCTCCCGGGGAGCCGGTCCCGTTCGAGGAGGCCGCCGCCGCCTCATACGCGCCCTTCGCGATGGGCACCCCCTGGGGCCCGCCCTGGGGCACCACCTGGTTCCGCATGCGCGGACAGGTGCCCGAGGCGTGGGCGGGCAAGCGCGTCGAGGCCGTCATCGACCTCGGCTTCGTCGGCGACTGGCCCGGCAACCAGGCCGAGGCCCTCGTCCACCTCACGGACGGCACCCCGCTGAAGGCCGTCAACCCGCTCAACCAGTACGTGGCGATCGCCGACCCGGCGACGGGCGGCGAGACGGTCGAGTACCTGGTCGAGGCCGCCTCCAACCCGGACATCCTCGCCGACAACTTCTCGAAGACCACCCCGCTCGGCGACATCCTCACCGCCGGCGACAAGCCGCTCTACACCTTCCGCAGCGCCGACATCGCCATCCTCGACGAGGAGGTCTGGCACCTCGACCTCGACGTCCAGGTGCTGCGCGAGCTGATGCTGGAGCTCGGCGAGCACGACCCCCGCCGACACGAGATCGCGCACGCGCTCGACCGGGCGATGGACCTGCTCGACCTGGACGACGTCTCCGGCTCCGCGCCGGCCGTGCGCGAGGCGCTCAAGCCGGTGCTGTCCAAGCCCGCGCACGCCAGCGCGCACACGATCTCCGGCGTCGGCCACGCCCACATCGACTCGGCCTGGCTCTGGCCGATCCGCGAGACCAAGCGCAAGACGTCCCGCACGTTCTCCAACGTCACGTCCCTGGCCGACGAGTACGACGACTTCATCTTCGCCTGCTCCCAGGCCCAGCAGTACGAGTGGGTGCGCGACAACTACCCCAAGGTCTGGGCCCGCATCCAGGAGTCGGTCAAGAAGGGCCAGTGGGCGCCGGTCGGCGGCATGTGGGTCGAGTCCGACGGCAACCTGCCCGGCGGCGAGGCCGTCGCCCGCCAGTTCATCCACGGCAAGCGGTTCTTCATGGAGCACTTCGGCATCGAGACCAAGGGCGTGTGGCTGCCGGACTCCTTCGGATACAACGCGGCCTATCCGCAGATCGCCAAGCTCGCCGGCAACGAGTGGTTCCTCACCCAGAAGATCTCCTGGAACCAGACCAACAAGTTCCCCCACCACACCTTCTGGTGGGAGGGCATCGACGGCACCCGCATCTTCACGCACTTCCCGCCGGTCGACACCTACAACGCCCGCTTCAGCGGCGAGGAGATGTCCCGCGCGGTCCGCAACTACCAGGAGAAGGGCGGCGCCAGCCGCTCCCTGGCCCCCTTCGGCTGGGGCGACGGCGGCGGCGGCCCCACCCGCGAGATCATGGAGCGCGCCCGCCGGCTGGCGGACCTGGAGGGCTCCGCCAAGGTCGTCGTCGAACACCCCGACGAGTTCTTCGCCAAGGCCCGCGAGGAGTACCCGGACGCCCCCGTCTGGGTCGGCGAGCTCTACCTGGAGCTGCACCGCGCCACCTACACCTCCCAGGCCCGCACCAAGCAGGGCAACCGCCGCTCCGAGCACCTCCTGCGCGAGGCAGAACTGTGGGCGACGACGGCGGCCCTGCACGCGCCGGGCTACACGTACCCGCACGAGAAGCTGGACCGGCTCTGGAAGACGGTGCTGCTGCACCAGTTCCACGACATCCTGCCCGGCTCCTCCATCGCCTGGGTGCATCGGGAGGCCGAAGCCGAGTACGCCCGAGTGGCCCGTGAGCTCCAGGCGCTGACGGCCGATGCCCTCACGGCCCTCGGCGCCGGCGGGACCCGCGTCTTCAACACCAGCCCCTACGACCGGGCCGAGGTGGTCCGCACCGCCGACGGCGCACCGGTGTACGTGGAGGTGCCCGCGAGCGGCTCCGCGCCCCTCGCCGACGCCGAGCCCCCGCAGCCGGTGACGGTGAGCGGCCGGGTGCTCGACAACGGGCTGGTCCGCGTGGAGGTGGCCGAGGACGGCACCCTGTCGTCCGTCCGGGACCTGCGCGCGAACCGCGAGGTCCTGGCCGACCCGGGCAACCTGCTGCGCCTGCACACCGACCTGCCCAACTACTGGGACGCCTGGGACATCGACAAGCACTACAAGAACCGCTACACGGACCTCCTCGACGCCTCCTCCGTCACGGTCGTGGAGCAGGACCCGCTGGTCGGCGCGATCCGCGTCGAGCGGGACTTCGGCAAGGGCTCGAAGATCACCCAGACGATCACCGTCCACGCCGGCAGCCCCCGGATCGACATCGAGACGGACATCGACTGGCACGAGACCGAGAAGATCCTCAAGGCGGCCTTCCCAGTCGACATCCGGGCCCCGCACTCCTCCGCCGAGATCCAGTTCGGCCACATCCAGCGCCCCACCCACACCAACACCAGCTGGGAGGCGGCGTGCTTCGAGGTCTCCGGCCACCGCTGGGTGCACATCGGCGAACCCGGCTACGGCGTCGCGGTCATCAACGACTCGACGTACGGCCACGACGTCTCCCGCACGGTCCGTGAGGACGGCGGCACCACGACCACCGTCCGCCTCAGCCTGGTGCGCGCCCCGCGCATCCCGGACCCCGAGGCCGATCAGGGCCGCCACCGCTTCACCTACGCGCTGCTGCCCGGCGCGACCATCGAGGACGCCGTCGCCGAGGGCTACGCCCTCAACCTCCCGCTCCGGGTGGCCGACGCGGCCGGCGCCCCCGCACCGGTCGTCTCCACCGAGGGCGACGGCGTGACCGTGGAGGCGGTCAAGCTCGCCGACGACGCGTCGGGCGACGTCGTCGTACGGCTCTACGAGTCCCGCGGCGGCCGGGCCCGGGGCGTCCTGCGCATCGGCTTCCCGCTCGCGGGCGCGCAGATCACCGACCTGCTGGAGCGGCCACTGGAGGAGACGAGCGTGGACGACGACGGCGCCGTCCCCGTGGAACTGCGGCCCTTCCAGATCCTGACCCTGCGTCTGCGCAGGAGCTGACGCATGGCCATGCAACCCTGGTTCACCGATGCCAAGCTCGGGATCTTCATCCACTGGGGCATCTACGCCGTCGACGGCGTCCAGGAGTCCTGGTCGTTCTACGACGACATTGTCCCGTACGACCAGTACATGTCCCAGTTCGACCGCTTCACGGCCGCCCGTTACGACCCGCGCGACTGGGCGAGGCTCTTCGCGCGGGCGGGCGCCAAGTACGCCGTGCTGACCAGCCGCCATCACGACGGCGTCGCCCTGTGGGACACGGCGTACGGCGACCTGAACGTGGGCCGCGACCTGATCGGCGGCTACGCCGACGCCCTGCGCGAGCAGGGCCTCAAGGTCGGCCTGTACTACTCGCACTCGGACTGGAGCCACCCCGACTACGCCTCCACCCGCAAGCCGGGCCGGCCGCCGGAGCTGGAGGACAACCGCTACTCGGAGGTCGCCGCCGAGGACGAGGACCTTCAGGCCTGGGAGAGGTTCCTCGCCTACCGGGACGGCCAGATCCGCGAACTGACCTCCCGCTACAAGCCGGACCTGCTGTGGTTCGACGGCGAGTGGGACCGCAGCGAGGAGCAGTGGCGCATTCCCGAACTCGCCGCCCGCATCCGCTCCGAGGTACCGGACGTCGTCTTCAACGCCCGCATGCTCAGCGAGGGCGACTACGCGACGCCGGAACAGGGTGCCCCGGTCGTTCCGCCCGAGGGTCCCTGGGAGCTGTGCCTGACGATCAACGACTCCTGGGGCCACCAGCACCACGACCACAACCACAAGTCGGTCGACCAGCTCATCCGCTACTTCACCGAGACCATCGGCGGCGGAGGCAACCTGCTGCTCAGCGTCGGCCCGCGGGAGGACGGCACGATCCCGGCCGAACAGGCGCAGCGGCTGGAAGGGCTCGGCGACTGGATCGCCCGGCACGCGGAAGCGGTGTACGGCACCGAACGGGGACTCCCGCCGGGCCACCACTACGGCCCGAGCACCCTCTCCCAGGACCGCCGCACCCTCTATCTGACCCTCTTCGACGCCCCGCGCGCCGAGATCAACGTCCGCGGCCTGCTCAGCAAGGTCCGCAGGGTTTCGGTCCTGGGCACCGGCACGGAACTGACCCACAGCGTCACGGGCGGGCTCCACGAAACCCCGGGCGTCTTGTGGATCGAACCTCCCCCGGCGCGGGACCTCGACCCGCACGCCACCGTGCTCGCCGTCGAACTGGACGGCGAACTGGAGCTGTACCGGGGTGGGGGCCGCTTCTGACGCCGCGGAATTGACCCACGACCACGGCACCGGAATGCCCCCTGCCGTGGGTCGCCGGGCTCCGTAGGGTCATTGTCATGACGACGCGGAACGACACGACGCGGAACGAGACGACGACGCAGAACGAGACGGGTCACACCGAGGGGACGGGACACACCGACGAGACGGGACACACGGACGGGACGGGAGCAACCGGCGGCTTCCCGCCGGTTCTCACCCGTGCCGCCGAGGCCGAGACGACGCGCGACCCCAGCAGTGTGATGACCCTCCTCGCCGACTCCGGGGACACCGGCGGGCGGCTGACCAGCTACCGGTCGACGTTCGCCGAGGGCGCGGTCGGTGCGCCCGCCCACCTGCACACCAAGGCGTCCGAGATGTTCTACGTGATCGACGGCGCCCTCCAGGTGCTGGTGGGCGAGGAGATCACCGTGTTGGAGGTCGGCGACTTCCTCCTGGTGCCGCCGAACACCCCGCACGCCTTCGCCGCCGCGCCCGGTGCGACAGCCGATGTGCTGTTCGTCTTCACCCCGGGCGCGGGGCGCTTCGACTATCTCCGGCTACTGGGCCGGGTGATGCGCGGCGAGGCCGACCCGCAGGAGATCAAGGACTCCTCGGAACGCTTCGACAACCACTACGTCGACAGCCCGGTGTGGCGCGCGGCGCTCGCGGCCAGGCCGGGGAGCGGCGCCGCCTGACCCGCCGCCCCGACGGAGTCCACCGGTCCGGCGGCAATCGGCGCGGCTACCGCCGACAGCGGCTCCGTGACCTCCGGCCGCTGCTGCGGCAGCTGCACCGGCCGCAGCGGACGCGGCCCCGACACCACCGTGTAGTCCTGGCCCAGGAACGGCGGGACCACCTCGCCCGGGTCCTCGCCGAGCGCCAGCTGGACCGCGGCCCAGGGGGCGTTGACGCCGCACAGCGACAACTGGTGCAGGCCGCCGGCCGGGCGGGTGTTGACGTCCATCAGGACCGGCCGGTCGCCGAACATCCGGAACTGGATGTTGGACAGGTAGTGCAGCCCGAAGCCCTCCGCGATCCGCCGGGCCGGGTCCAGCCACTGCTCGTGCAGCGTGAAGCCCCGGCGGCGGCCGTTCTTGGTGCGGCCGATGGCCAGCCGGAGCCGGTTGTCCGGACCCGTCAGGCAGTCCACCGACACCTCGGGCTGCTCCAGGCGCGGCATCACCAGCCAGTCGACCGGCTCCTCCGCCCGCTCCAGTGCCTCCAGCACCAGGTCGAGCGGCACGTACGGGCTCGGGAAGCCGCTCAGGTGCACCATCGAGAAGGGCGAGCGCGTGATCACGCGGAAGCCCACACCGCCCGCCCCGGACGCCGGCTTGAAGCAGGCCTTGTGCCCGGCGTCCTCCAACTCCTCGACGGCCACGACGAGTTCGTCACTCGACCGGACCCGCCACCACGGCGGCACCGGCACACCGATCGCCTGGACCGCCTCGTAGGCGATCACCTTGTCGTGGAAGACCGCCACCGCCTCGGGCGGCGGTGCCAGCACCGCCGTACCGGCCGCCTCGAACTCGGCGCGGTGCGCCACGATCGCCGACTGGTGCAGCCGGGGCACGAACACGTCGATACCGCGCCGCCCGCACTGGTCCAGCGCGTACTCGACGTACCCGGCGGGGGAGAGGTTCTCGGGTTCCAGCTCGGCCGTGTCGGCGGCGGCCAGCACGGGGGAGTCCGGATCGCCGTGCGTGGCATGGATCTCGACGGCCCGGTCGCTGGGATTTCTCCGCAGCTGATCCATGAAGAACACGTTCTCCGCGTACGTGCGGTTGAGCCAGACGCGTACGCGAGAGACCATGCAGGCCGCCTTTCACGGTTCGCGGGCAGGGCTCAGCAGCCCGTGCCCGGGCAGGAGGAATGGAGGGACACCAAACCGCCCCTGCGAGAGGGAAGTTTTCAGCGGTGGTGTTGGGGCAGATCATACGGCCTCGGCGGGCCGTGTCGTGCAACGCGCGTGTTACGGATCGCGATTCCCGTCGGGCCGGCCGCCCTTGTCCCCGGGCGTGGTGATGTGATCTCGTGGTGCCGTTCGCGTCGGGTGCGCGGAGGGGGACGAGGGGTGACGTCGACGGCCGGTGGCGCCGGACAACTGCTGGCCATCAGCGATCTGCACATCGGCTATCCGGAGAACCGCGCCCTGGTCGAGCGGATGCGGCCCGGGTCGGACGACGACTGGCTGCTCGTGGCCGGGGACGTGGCCGAGACCGTGGCCGACGTGCGCTGGACTCTCGAGACGCTCGCCGGCCGCTTCCGCAAGGTCGTGTGGGTGCCCGGGAACCACGAGCTGTGGACCCATCCGAGCGACCCCGTCACCCTGCGCGGTGTCGCCCGTTACGACCATCTGGTCGAGCTGTGCCGGAACCTCGGCGTGACGACACCGGAGGATCCCTACCCCGTCTGGGACGGCCCCGACGGCCCCGTCGCCGTCGCGCCGCTCTTCCTTCTGTACGACTACTCGTTCCTGCCGGCCGGCTGTGCGACGAAGGAGCAGGGCCTGGAGTACGCCCGGGGCACGGGCATCGTGTGCACCGACGAGCACCTGCTGCACCCCGACCCGTACCCGAGCCGGGAGGCCTGGTGCCGGACCCGGGTCGCCGAGACCGAACGCCGGCTCGCCGCACTGCCCGGCGACCTGCCCGTGATCCCCGTCAACCACTATCCGCTGCACCGCCACCCGATGGACGTGCTGTGGCACCCCGAGTTCGCCATGTGGTGCGGCACCGGCCTGACCGCCGACTGGCACCGCAGGTTCCACGTCCACACGATGGTCTACGGCCATCTGCACATCCCCCGCACCACCTGGCACGAGGGCGTGCGCTTCGAGGAGGTGTCGGTGGGCTATCCCCGGGAGTGGCGCAAGCGAACCGGGGAGCCGGGGCGGCTGCGGCGCATCCTGCCGGCGGAGGGCGAGGAGCGGTGATCGGGGAACTGCTGCCACAGACCGTCGTCACCGTGGAGGCGTACGGCGACGAGGGCGCGGACGCCCCGCTGTTCCCCGAGGAGGCGGCGCTCGTGACGCGGGCGGTCGCCAAGCGGCGCCGGGAGTTCGCCGCCGTCCGCTCCTGTGCCCGCCGGGCCATGGAGAAGCTCGGCGTGCCGCCGCAGCCGGTCCTGCCCGGGGAACGCGGCGCCCCGCGCTGGCCCGCCGGCCTGGCCGGCAGCATGACCCACTGCGACGGCTACTGCGCCGCCGCCCTGGTCCGTGCGGCCGACCTCGCCTCCCTCGGCATCGACGCCGAGACCCACGGGCCGCTGCCCGAGGGCGTCCTGCCCGCCGTGGCCCTGCCAGCCGAGGCCGAGCGCCTGCGGCACCTGGCGGCGCAGCGCCCCGACGTCCACTGGGACCGGCTGCTGTTCAGCGCGAAGGAGGCCGTCTACAAGGCGTGGTTCCCCCTCACCGGCAAGTGGCTGGACTTCACGGAGGCCGACATCGACCTCTCCGCCGCCCCCGGCGACCGACCACGCGGCACCTTCCGCGCCACGCTCCTCGTCCCCGGCCCACGCCTCGGCGACCGCCGCCTCGGCCATTTCGACGGCCAGTGGACCACTGACCGGGGCCTGGTCGCGACGGCGGTCGCGGTACCGCACGACTGAGACAGCCGTGCGGGTGAGGGCCTGCGGACGTCGACTCAGGGCGCCGCTACCGCCGTCGGCTCAGGGCCCCGGCTCCGGACACCAGCTCTGGAGCAGCCGGAAGAACGCCTCCTCGTTGCCCGTGAGGCCCGCTCGGTCGAGGGCCTCTTCCGCCTCGGCGAGGACGCCGGGCGGGACGACGGAGGGCCGGTGGGAGCCGCACGGGCCCGGCTCCAGGTCGGAGGCGGCCCGGACGGTGTGCAGCAGGCGCAGATAGGCCTGGACGGCGGTGCGTTCGTGGTCGGTCAGTACGGCGGTGGGCATCGGTCGGCTCTCCCCGTGTCGGAGTCATCGGTCACGCCCGCACACAAGGGGCGCACCTCCAGCTTGCCGCCCACCACTGACAATCCGGCCCCACAGTCCGATGGTTCGCCCGCTCGGCGGAGGCGGAACCCCCGGCTCAGCCCTGCGACCCCGGATACCCCAGCGACGCCTCGATCCGCCCCGCCAGATGATCCCGCTGCACCGGCCCCCGCGACGACGAACCCGCCAGCCACGCCCTGCACTTGCTGGCCAGCAGCAGGCCGAAGCTCTCGGCCTCCTTCTCGTCGTCGAGGTCGAAGCGGGTGCGCGCGGCGACCTTCAGCACCGTCTCCTGGAGGTCGGCGCCGTCGTGGAGCAGCCGGGCCGCGACGGCGGCGCCCTCGACATGGTGGGAGCAGTGCCCCGCCTTCATGTGCCACAGCTCGTGCCCCAGGATCACCAACTGGTGGTCGGGAGCCGTGCGTTCCTCGATCACGACGAGGTCCTGCTCGGCCATGTCGAGCCACAGCCCGCTCGCGGTCCCGGGCGGGAAGGCGGCCGTACGGAAGTGGACGGGGCGGCCCCGGCGTCTGCTCATGGCGTCGCACAGCGCGGCGTAGAGCTCCTCGGGCCGCGCCGGCGCGGGGAGAGTCAGCTCCGCGACCAGTTCGCCGCACAGGCGGCGCATTTCCTTACCGATGCCCACAGTTCTCCCCACGGTCACGACTCGGGCCGCTTGACGCTCTCCAGGAGCATGTCCAGCCACTCCGCCACCTTGTCGCGGTGCTGGTCGGTGGGCAGTTGCGCGGCCCGCCACGCGATGCCGCGCACGCCGTGGTCCTGCAGCAGCCGCTCCAGCGGGTCGTCGGCCGCCGCGGCCGCCTGCCGCTCCCGGTCGGCGAGCTTCTGGAGCAGGTCCTGCTCGGTGTGCTGGAGGGCGCTCACCAGCGCCTCGGGGTCCTCGGCCGTGAGGAACCCGGCATGCACCCGGAAGAACCGCTGGAGCGCGTCGCAGTGCTCCATGGTCGGCCGCCGGTCGCCGTTGATCAGGGCACCGGCCTGCTGCCGGGACATGCCCGCGCCGTCGGCGATCTCCTGCTGGGTGTACCTGCGGCCGTTGGGCTTGAGCCGGGTCCGGCGCAGCAGGTCCAGGCGCTGGAGGAACCGGGCCTGCACATCGGGCTCACCCGCCGGCCGGCCGCCGAGCAGGGCCTTGACCACGGGCTCCGGGACGCCGGAGGCGACGGACAGCCGGCCGATGTCGAAGACCTCGGCGTGCGGCACGCCGAGCCGGTCGGCGAGCGCGGTGACACGGGAGACGACGGCCGCCAGCACGGCCGTCGGCGTGGCGCCCGGACCTTCGACGAAGCCACCCGTCACCGACAGATCTCCTACGTCTCTCACAGGCTTCTCACAAGTGGATGCCGTGACCTACCCCGGCGTGAACTTCCCGGAGCGTAGCCGGTGGTTCGAACTCACATCCAGGTCTCGCCACAACTGTGGCCAATTTCAGCCGTCAACCAGCATGAAATGCCACGATAGTTGACACGCCTCAGCTCCGGGCACCAGGATCGGGGCGCCGCGTCAGGGCCGCACAGGCAAGAGGGGTGACCTCCCGATGGCATATCAGGCAGGAGGGCAGCGGCCGGCACCGCGGCCCGTCCCCGAGACTTCCGACGTCCAGGCCTACCTGGAGGATTACGCCGGGCTTGTGGAGGCCGTCTCCTTCCCCTCGCTCGTCGTCGACCACTGCTGGGACGTGCTGCTGGCCAACAGCGCCTTCCGGTCACTTTTCGGCGGCGTCGGCCCGCACCCGACGGCCATGCCGGGCGACAACTTCCTCAGGTTCGTGCTGTTCCACCCCGACGCTCCCACCGTGCTCGGCGAGCACGAGGCGAGCTGGTGCCTGCCGATGCTCGCGCACTTCGCACGGACCGTGGAGAGCCACGGCCCCGACCACGGCTTGCAGGCCATCCGCCGCGACATCGCCCAGGACCCGATCATGGAGGCCGCCTACCGGCACGGCCTGCCGCACTGGATCCGCTCGGTCGGCGAGAGCGCCGTCGAGCAGGACGGCGCCGTACGGCCGCTGCTGCACCCGGACCCCCGCTGGGGCGCCACCGACTGCCGCATCGTCGTCGAGACGTCAAGGACGCTCGAGGAACTGGGCTGCACCCGGCTCACGTTCGTGCTGCGCGAGGCCCGCCGCACCCCGTCCCGGGAGCGCCGGACGCGCCGTACGTCCTCCTCCCATCTGAGGGTCGTCCCGGCGGCAGCGGCCGACTGAGCCCCGCCGGGCCCGTCACCACAGCACCCCGTCACCGCATCGCCGCGTCGTCGGCGTTCGCCCCATTCCCAGGCAGTGTGGTGTGTGACATAGTACTGCCGTGAGCGAGTCGCTGATCTGCGATGTCGTGGTGGTCGGAGCCGGAGTGGTGGGCGCCGCCTGCGCCCTGTACGCGGCCCGCGCGGGCCTGGACACCGTCGTGCTGGACCGCGGCCCGGTGGCCGGGGGTACGACCGGCGCGGGGGAGGGCAACCTCCTCGTCTCCGACAAGGAACCCGGACCCGAGCTCGACCTGGCCCTGCTGTCCGCCCGGCTGTGGGCCGAACTGGCCGAGGAGGGGCTGGGAAAGGCGGTCGAGTACGAGGCCAAGGGCGGGGTCGTCGTCGCCGGCACCGGCGAGGCCCTGGCCGGGCTGGAGAGACTCGCCGCCGGACAGCGCGAGGCCGGGGTCGAGGCGGTCCCGGTGCCGCCCGACAGGCTCCCCGACCTGGAGCCGTACCTGGCCCCCGGCCTCGCGGGCGGCGTGCACTACCCACAGGACGCCCAGGTGATGCCCGCCCTGGCGGCGGCGCACCTCCTGCGCGCCTCGAACGCCCGGCTGCTCACCGGCCGGGAGATGACCGGGGTGCTGCGCGGCCCCGACGGTGCGATACGCGGCGTGCGGACCGACCGGGGCGACATCCACGCCCCGGCGGTCGTCAACGCGGCCGGTACCTGGGGCGGCGAGGTGGCGGTCCGCGCCGGGGTGTCGCTGCCGGTGCTGCCCCGGCGCGGTTTCGTCCTTGTCACCGAGCCGCTGCCGCCCCGCGTCCGGCACAAGGTGTACGCCGCCGACTACGTGGCCGACGTCGCCAGCGACTCGGCGGCCCTCCAGACCTCCCCGGTGGTCGAGGGCACGCCCGCCGGGCCGGTCCTCATCGGCGCCAGCCGCGAACGGGTCGGCTTCGACCGGTCGTTGTCGCTCCCGGCACTGCGGGCGCTGGCGGCGGGTGCGACGCGGCTCTTCCCGTTCCTCGCCGGAGTCCGGGCCATGCGGACGTACGCGGGCTTCCGGCCCTATCTGCCGGACCACCTGCCCGCGATCGGCCCCGACCCCCGGGCGCCCGGACTCCTGCACGCCTGCGGGCACGAGGGCGCGGGCATCGGTCTCGCCACCGGCACCGGGCAGCTGATCGCCCAGGCCCTGACGGGGCGGACGCCCGACCTGGATCCCGGCCCGTTCCGGCCCGACCGCTTTCCCGAGGAGGCCGAGTGAATCCCCTGGAGCTGGCGGGGGCCCGGCCCGGCCCCGCCTTCACGGTCACCTTCGACGGGAGTCCGGTCGAGGCGCTGCCCGGCCAGACGGTCGCCGCCGTGCTGTGGGCGGCGGGCGTCACCTCCTGGCGCAATACCCGGGGTGAGGGCCGTCCGCGCGGGGTGTTCTGCGGGATCGGCGTCTGCTTCGACTGCCTGGTGACCGTCAACGGCCGCCCCAACCAACGCGCTTGCCTGCTCCGGGTGCGGCCGGGAGACGTGATCGGCACGCAGGAGGGGACGGGCCATGCGGAGAGGGGCCACGCGGGGGCGGTCCATGAGAGGCCGGTCTGCGGCGGCGCGGGCGACGAGGGCGGCCGCCCTGGCCGGCCGGGCGATGACCGGGGCGGCCCCGACGAGTCGGGTGGCCTCCGGCCCGGCCATGCGAGCGCGGGCGACGAGGGTGACGGCCATGCACACTGAACTCGCCGTGATCGGCGCCGGACCGGCCGGGCTGGCCGCGTCCCTCGCGGCGGCCACGCGCGGCATCCGGGTCGCCCTCATCGACGCGGCGACGGAAACCGGCGGGCAGTTCTACCGGCAGCCCGCCGCCGGGCTCGCAGCCGGGCGGCCCGAGGCGCTGCACCACCAATGGCGCACCTGGGAGCGGCTGCGGGACGGCCTCGCCGCCAGTTCCGTACGCGTACGGACGGACCATCATGTGTGGTGCGTGGAACGGACGTCCGGCGGCTTTACCGTGCACGCCCTGCTCGGCCCGGAGCAGGAGGAGCCGGCCGAGGTGCACGCCCGGGCCGTGCTCCTGGCCACCGGCGGATACGAGCACGTACTGCCCTTCCCCGGCTGGACCCTCCCGGGCGTCGTCACCGCCGGGGGCGCCCAGGCCATGCTCAAGGGCGGGCTCGTGGTGCCGGGACGGCGGGCCGTCGTGGCCGGGACCGGGCCGCTGCTGCTGCCCGTGGCGACCGGGCTCGCGGCGGCCGGCGTCGACGTCGCCGCGCTCGTCGAGTCCACCGGCCCCGGGCGGCTGGCCCGTCACGGCCGGGCCCTGGCCGGCAAGCTCCCCGAGGGCGCCGGCTACGCCGCCCGGCTGCTGCGCCACCGCGTGCCGGTCCTGGCCCGCCACACCGTCGTCCGCGCCCACGGCGAGGACCGGCTGACCGGGGTCACGGTCGCCGCCCTCGACACCGCCGGTCGCGTCCGGCCCGGCACCGAGCGGCGGTTGCCCTGCGACACCCTGGCCGTCGGCCACGGCATGCTTCCGCACACCGATCTGGCGGAGGGCCTCGGCTGCGGCCTGGACGGGCTCGCCGTGGCGGTCGACGCCGAGCAGCGCACGGACGTACCCGGCGTGTGGGCGGCCGGGGAGTCCACCGGTATCGGCGGCGCGCTCCTCGCCCTCGCCGAGGGGCACATCGCCGGGTGCTCCACCGCCGCCCACCTGCGCGGCACCGCCCCGGACCCGGCCCCTGCCGCCCTCAAGGCCCGTACGACACTCAGGAGTTCGGCGGCCGCCGTCGACGCCGCCTACGCGCCGCCCGCGCACTGGCCCGAGCAGGTCACCGACGACACCGTGGTCTGCCGCTGCGAGGAGGTCACCGCCGGTGCCGTGCGCGAGGCCCTGGATCTCGGCGCGGGCGACGAGCGCACCGTGAAGCTCATGACCCGGGCCGGAATGGGCTGGTGCCAGGGCCGGATGTGCGCCGTCGCGGTCGCGGGTCTCGCCGGCTGCCCGCCCTCCCCGTCCAGAAGGCCGTTCGCCCGTCCCGTACCGCTCGGCGTCCTCGCACGGCAACACACCCAGGAGGAACTGTCATGACCGACCACCGCCCCTGGCGCGGCGTCCTCGTCGCCACCGCGCTCCCGCTGGACGGCGACCTCTCCGTGAACTACGACAAGTACGCCGAGCACTGCTCCTGGCTGGTCGAGAACGGCTGCGACGGCGTCGTGCCGAACGGCTCCCTCGGCGAGTACCAGGTGCTCACCCCCGAGGAGCGCGCCCGGGTCGTCGAGACGGCCGTCGCCGCGATCGGCGGGCAGCGCGTCGTGCCCGGCGTCGCCGCCTACGGGTCGGCCGAGTCCCGGCGCTGGGCCGAGCAGGCGGGCGAGGCGGGCTGCCGGGCGGTGATGCTGCTGCCGCCGAACGCCTACCGCGCCGACGAGCGTTCCGTCCTCGCCCACTACGCCGAGGTCGCGAAGGCGGGCCTTCCGGTCGTCGCGTACAACAACCCCATCGACACCAAGGTCGACCTCGTGCCGGAGCTGCTCGCCCGGCTGCACGGCGAGGGACACATCCGGGCCGTGAAGGAGTTCTCCGGAGACGTCCGCCGGGCCTACCGCATCGCCGAACTCGCCCCCGAACTCGACCTGCTGATCGGCGCGGACGACGTCCTGCTGGAGCTGGCCGTCGCGGGCGCGAAGGGCTGGGTCGCCGGGTATCCGAACGCGCTGCCCCAGGCGTCCGTCGAGCTGTACCACGCGGCCGTCGACGGCGACCTCGACACCGCGCGGTCCCTCTACCGTCAGCTGCATTCGCTGCTGCGGTGGGACTCGCGCGTGGAGTTCGTCCAGGCCATCAAACTCTCCATGGACCTGGTCGGCCGCCACGGCGGGCCCTGCCGGCCGCCGCGCATGCCGCTGCTGCCCGAGCAGGAGGCCGCCGTCCGGGCCGCCACCGAGAAGGCCGTCGCGGCCGGACTGGCGTAAGGGAAGGCGGGATCATGCGCAGCAGACTCGTCCTGCACGCCGTCGACTCGCACACCGAGGGCATGCCGACCCGCGTGATCACCGGCGGCATCGGCACCATCCCCGGCGCCACCATGAACGAACGGCGGCTGTACTTCCGCGAACACCGCGATGACATCAAGCAGTTGCTGATGAACGAGCCGCGCGGCCACTCCGCCATGAGCGGCGCGATCCTCCAGCCGCCGACCCGGCCGGACTGCGACTGGGGCGTCGTCTACATCGAGGTCTCCGGCTATCTGCCGATGTGCGGGCACGGCACGATCGGTGTGGCGACCGTGCTCGTCGAGACCGGCATGGTCGAGGTCACCGAGCCGGTCACCACCATCCGGCTCGACACCCCGGCGGGCCCGGTCGTCGCCGAGGTGGCGGTGGCGGACGGGGCCGCCACGTCGGTCACCCTCCGGAACGTGCCCTCCTTCGCCGCCGGTCTCGACCGCAAGGCGACCCTCGCCGACGGGCGGACGGTGACGTACGACCTCGCCTTCGGCGGCAACTTCTACGCCATCCTGCCGCTGGAGCAGTTCGGCCTGCCCTTCGACCGGTCCCGCAAGGACGACATCCTCCGGGCCGGGCTGTCCCTCATGGCCGCCGTCAACGCCGAGGACCCGCCCGTCCACCCGGACGACCCGTCCATCCACGGCCTCCACCACGTCTACCTGGCCGCCCCCGGCTCGACCGCCCGCCACTCCCGGCACGCCATGGCCATCCACCCCGGCTGGTTCGACCGCTCGCCCTGCGGCACGGGCACCAGCGCCCGCATGGCACAACTGCACGCGCGCGGCGAACTCCCGCTGCACACCGAGTTCGTCAACGAGTCCTTCATCGGCACCCGGTTCACCGGCAGACTGCTCGGCACCACCGAGGTCGCCGGCCACCCGGCCGTGCTGCCCAGCTTCACCGGACGCGCCTGGATCACCGGCACTGCCCAGTACCTGCTGGACCCCGAGGATCCGTTCCCGGCGGGGTTCGTCCTGTGAGCCGCACACCCGCGCTGCCCGTGCTGGGCAGCAGGAAACCCAGCCACCGCGAGCGGGTCGCGGACGCCCTGCGGGCCGCCCTGATCGCCGGAGAACTGCTCCCCGGCGAGGTCTACTCGGCCCCCGGCCTCGCCGCCCGCTTCGGCGTCTCCGCCACCCCCGTGCGCGAGGCCATGCTCGACCTCGCCAAGGAAGGCCTCGTCGACACCGTGCCCAACAAGGGCTTCCGGGTCACGGCCGTCTCCGACAAGCAGCTCGACGAGTACACCCACATCCGCGCGCTGATCGAGATCCCCACCACGGCGAGTCTCGCGGCCTCGGCCGACCCGGTGGCGCTGGAGGCCCTCCGGCCGGTCGCCCAGGAGATCGTCACCTCCGCCGCGGCCGGCGACCTCATCGCCTACGTCGAGGCCGACCTGCGCTTCCACCTCGGCCTGCTGGCCCTCGCCGGCAACGACCACCTCGTCGACGTCGTACGGGACCTCAGACGCCGCTCCCGCCTCTACGGCCTGACCGCGCTCGCCGAGCAGGGCCGGCTGGAGGCGTCGGCGGAGGAACACCTGGAGATCCTCGACGCGCTGCTAGCCCGGAACGAGGAGGCCGTCCGGGCGGTGATGACCCGTCACCTGAGCCACGTCAGGGGCCTGTGGGCAAGCGCCCTTCAGGGGCGCGGGGCTGTGACACCACGCGGCTCCGCCGCGTGGGCGCGACCAGCCCCCACGGCGTCGCGACCAGGAGCCGGGGAGGGCTGACGTCGGTCGCCGCCCCGGTGCGGGACCGGGACGGCGAGGTGGTCGCGGCCGACCTGCGGATCACAAGTCCAGCACCAGCCGCCGCCCCCGGCACCGGGACACGCAGATCATCATCGTCTCCCCGCTCTCCTGCTCCTCCTGGGTGAGCACGGAGTCCCGGTGTTCCGGGGTGCCGTCGAGGACGTCGGTCTCACAGGTGCCGCAGGTGCCCTCGGTGCAGGAGAAGAGCACCTCGACCCCGGCGTCGCGCACGGCGTCCAGCACGGACACGTCCGGCGCCACGGTGAGGGTCCTGCCGCTCCGCGCCAGCTCCACCTCGAACCCGGTGTCGCCGTCCGTCTCCTGCTCCTTGGGCCGGAACCGCTCGACGCGCAGCACCGCGGACGGGCAGCGCTCCTCGACCGCGTCCAGCAGCGGGCCGGGGCCGCAGCAGTAGACGAGCGTGCCCTCGGGTACGTCGTCGAGCACCGAGGGCAGGTCCAGCAGCCCCGTCTCGTCCTCGGGCGCGATCGTCACCCGGTCGCCGTACCGGGCCAGTTCCTCGCCGAACGCCAACGACCGGCGGGTGCGCCCGCCGTACAGCAGCGTCCACTCGGCGCCCGCCGCCTCGGCCGCGGCCAGCATCGGCAGGATCGGGGTGATGCCGATGCCGCCCGCGACGAAGCGGTAGCGGGGGGCGGGCTCCAGGCGGAAGTTGTTCCGGGGACCGCGCACGCGGACCTTGTCGCCCTGCCCCACCTGCTCGTGCACATGGGCCGAGCCGCCCCGGCCGTCCGGCTCGCGCAGCACCGCGATCCGCCAGGCCGACCGGTCGGCCGGATCGCCGCACAGCGAGTACTGCCGTTCCAGCCCGGGGCCGAGCACGACGTCGATGTGGGCGCCCGGCTCCCATGCCGGCAGCGGCTCGCCGAGCGGGTGGCGCAGGGTGAGGGCGAGCACGCCGTCGGCGGCCGACTCCCGCCGCTCGACGACGAGTTCAGCTTCGTACACGCTCATGAACCGTTCCCTCGTAGCTCGTCGACGTCATGCCCCTGGGGGTGGGCGAGCATCCACTCCCACATCTCCACCGGGTCCTGCGCGGTGTGCTCCCGGCCGCAGTGGCAGGTGCCGTGCAGGACGTCGGTGCCGGGCAGCCAGTCGATACGGTAGATCTCTCCGGTCGGGCTCGTCACTGGACCTTCTCCACGGGCTTCTCGCCCTCCTCGACCAGCCGGGCGAGGATGCGGCGGGCGGCCAGACCGCCGGTGTCGATGTTGATGCTCAGCTCCTGGTAGCCGGTGCGCTCGGTGCCGAGGGTCTTCTGCAGCAGGTTGAGGGCGGTGACGTCCTGCATCACGACCGTGTGGTTGTTGCCGCGCAGGAACTCGGTCACCTCGGCGTCGTCGGTCGCCCAGTCGCGGGAGACGGCCCAGAAGTCGTACACCTTGCCGTCGCCGGACGGGGTGATCGCGTACGTGATCTCGGTGTGGAAGCCGTTCGGGTCGCTGCCGTCCGCCTCGGGCAGCACACCGACCGGGGCGATGCGGCTGTGCAGCAGATACAGGCAGGGCGCGTGGTACTCGATGTCCTGCCAGCGGGTGATCCGGCCCTCGATACCGGTGGACTTGGCGTAGAAGGGCGGGCACGCGGCGTCGTCCATGTGCCGGCTGACCCGGACGATGCTGGCGCCCTCGTCGACCTCCGTCGTGATCGGCGTCTCGGCGACCTCGGGGGTGCCGATGTACCCGCCGTGCAGATACGTCTCATGGGACAGGTCCAGGAGGTTGTCGACGAGGAGCCCGTAGTCGCAGTCGATGGGCTCCATGCCGCGCACGGTGACCCAGCCGGGGGAGTCGAGGTGCCTGGCGCGCGGGATGCCCTGCGGATCGGCGAGCGCCGGGTCACCGATCCACACCCAGATCAGCGAGTCCTGCTCGACGACCGGGTAGGAGGCGACCCGGGCCGTGCGCGGCACCCGCTTCTGTCCCGGCACGTACACGCACGTACCGGTCGTGTCGTACGTGAACCCGTGGTACCCGCACACGATCCGGTCGCCGTCGAGGCGCGTCGGGGCCTCGGACAGCGGGTACCGGCGGTGCACACACCGGTCGTGCAGCACCACCGGAGTGCCCTCCTCCTCGGTCCGGTAGAGCACGAGCGTCTCACCGAGGATCGTCCGTCCGAGCAACTCCCGCCCGACCTCGTGACTGTAGGCGGCGACGTACCACTGGTTCCTGGCGAAGGCGGTCATGTGGGGCATGGCGTTCCCGTCCCTGTCGGCGGGGCGCCGTCGCCCCGCGTGCCGTGGTTGGAATCAGGGTCGTGACGGCTGCGGTCGCTGCGCAAGACGGCTTCCGTCAGACGGAAGGGCTTCCGCGAAAGGGCTGGTCAGGGTGTTGCTGTCCCTCAGGCCGGGGTGAACGTGAAGGTGAACTCGGCCGGGGCTGCGTGGAGGTGGTGCTGCGGCAGGACGTCCGGCCCGCAGGACTGGCTGCCGATGCCGTGCTGGGCGTGGTCGAGGTTGACCCACACCGTGTCCCCGGGCCGCAGGTCCGGGAGGTGCCCGGCGCGAGCGCGAACACGTACAAGCAGGTGGATCCCCTCTGGGAGCCGTATCTGATCCGGGTGAACGGCCGGGGACACCCCCGCGGGGCGCGCGTATTCTCCTGTCCTACGAGTGCGAGGAGGCGAGCGCCACCACGGGGGCCGGCCGGACTGCAGTGCGCGACACGTCGTCCGGCGGGCGTGCCCGGCGGGCTGCTCGTAGGTTGGAGTTGCAGCGGTCGCGCCTGTAAAGATCGGCAGGTCACGCGTGACGTCAGCGGAGATGGATTTCGAGGAGCTGTTCGACGCCGCACCGAATCCGTACCTGGTGCTGGACGCCGACCTGGTGGTCTGCCATGCCAACCGGGCCTACCTCCGGGTCACCGGCAGGAACCGCGAAGAGCTGGTCGGGCGGTACATCCTGGAGGCGTTTCCGGACACTCCCGGCGCGCCGGAGGCGGCGCGTGACTTCGGCGCCTCGCTCCAGCGCGTCCTGGACTCCCACGCGCCCGACGTGGTGGCGCCGCGGCGGTTCGACATTCCCGTCGACGGGAAGCCGGGCCAGGTGGAGGAGCGATGGTGGTGCGGGATGTCCAGCCCCGTCCTGGGGACGGACGGCGACGTGAAATGGATCATCGCCCGGGCCGACGACGTCACGGAGTTGATGCGTTCCCCCTTCATCCGGGAGCTCACCCCGCCGCTGAGCAACCAGGTGACGGGGATCGCGGCCCAGGTGTACGCCCGTTCCCATGATCTGGAACAGCTGAACGAGCGGCTGCGCCAGGCACACGCCCGTGAACGTGAGATCGCCGTCACCCTCCAGGAGGTGATGCTCCGCTCGCCCGACCTGGACAGGCACCCGGACATCGCCGTGCGCTACCTGCCGGCCAGCGGATCACTCAATGTGTGCGGTGACTGGTACGACGTGGTCGATCTGCCGCCCGACCGGTACTCGGTCGCCATCGGGGACGTCGTCGGCCACGGCCTGGAGGCCGCCGCTGTCATGGGCATGCTGCGCAGCGCCCTGAGCGCCGCCATCCGGGCCGTGCCCAGCCCCGCACAGGCCTTGGAGGTGCTGGGCCTGTACGCCAGGGCGGTCGACGGCGCGCTGGCCACCACCGTGGCCAAGGTGCTCATCGACCCGCGCAGCCGGCTGATCATCTACAGCAACGCCGGCCACCCACCGCCGATCCTGCTCAGCCCGGGCGGCGGCTGCCGACTGCTGGACCAGGCCACCGACCCGCCCCTGGGCGCCCGTCCGGAACACGTCCCCCGGCCCCAGGCCGGTCTGCCCTACCTCCGCGGGGACACCCTCGTGCTCTACACCGACGGCCTCATCGAACGCCGCGACGAGGACATCGACATCGGCCTGGCCCGGCTGATCGACGCCCTGGGCCGGTCCGGCACGCTCCCGGTGGAGGAACTCGCCGACGGACTGCTGACCGAGATGGGCGTCCCCGGCGGTGGTCAGGACGACGACATCGCCCTGGTCGTCGTCCGCCTGTGAGCGGATTTCCAGGGAAGCTCTTTGGCGTGGACGCATGATTCAGGGGTCAGGACGCTGACGGCACGCCGGGCGGAACATCCTGTGGAACGCGACGTTCCTCGTCCTGCTCGGGGCCGCCGGCCTCGCCGTCCACGGCAGGTTCTTCCCCACAAGTCGCTGAGCATGTGCTTCACGCCCAAGGTCGACCCCGGGGACACGAGCGGGGTCGATGTCGTGTGCCCCACGGCGGAGCATCCCGGTGAGGCGGTGGGCACCCCCGCCAGCAGGCGGGCCCAGCCGAGGGACATCCTCACCGTCGAGATCGCCGGGCTCGCCGGCGCGTGCACCTGGTGACCCGGCCGGTCGACGACCGCGCGCAGATGACGCCGGCGGAGGTGGGCAGGACGGCCGACGCCGTGACCGACCCCGAGAGGGCCCCGTCCGGGAGAGCAACGTGCTGGGAGAGGCGACCGGGGCGTCCGGACCGCCGACCGCCTTCGAGAACGACGCGGGACCGCACGAAGGGCCACCGGAGAGGGCGCGCGAGGGAGCGCAGCGGGACGACGAGGCGGAGAGGGCGCGACCGCGAGCCGGGCCCTGACCGGCCGCAGCCCCGGCGTGCCCGCTCACCGCCGGAGAGGTGCGTGAGCCGTCTCGGGCAGCCGCAGGTACACCAGCGACGACAGCAGGCAGAGCACCGCGACGTACCAGGGGAACAGTCCGGCGTGGCCCACCTCCTTGAACAGCGTGCCCACGTACGGAGCCGTGCCGCCGAAGAGGGCCACCGTCAGCGAGTAGGGGAAGCCGATACCGGCCGCGCGGACCCGGGGCGGGAAGATCTCCGCGTTCACGGCGGCGCTGATCGAGGTGAACCCCGTCAGCAGCACCATTCCGGCGCACTGCACGAGCAGCAGTACCGCGAACGAGTCGCGCAGGGCGTGCAGCAGGGGCACGGTGAGCAGGGCGAAGCCCAGGCCGAAGAAGAGGAGCAGCGGGCGGCGGCCGAAGCGGTCCGACAGGAGGCCGCCGAGCGGTTGCAGCAGGGCGAAGAAGGCCAGTGAGATCGTGCCCGCGAGCAGCGCGTCCGACTTCTCGAGACCCGCGTTGAGTTCGGCGTACGTCGGAAGGTACGACGTCCACGTGTAGTAGGCGATGGTGCCGCCCGCCGTGATGCCGCCGATGAGGAGGGACTCGCGCGGGTGCCGGCGCAGCGCCTCGAACAGACCGGGGCGCGGCGCCTGCTGCTGCTCGGCGCTGCGGGTCTCCTGCGCGCCCTGCCGGATCCAGAAGCCGACCAGGCTCAGCACGGCCCCGAGCACGAACGGCACGCGCCAGCCCCAGCCGTTCATCTGCCCGTCGTTCAGCGTGTCCACGAGCAGCGTGGCGATGCCGGAGGCGACGAGCTGTCCCACGGTCGTCGACACGTACTGGAAGCTGGAGAACAGCCCGCGCCTGCCGGGGCCCGCCGACTCGACCAGGAAGGTCGTCGAGGCCGCGAACTCGCCGCCCACGGACAGGCCTTGCAGCAGCCGTGCCAGGACGAGGATCACCGGCGCCAGTACGCCCATCGCCGCGTATGTCGGGGTCAGCCCGACCAGCAGGCTGCTGCCGCCCATCAGCAGGATGGTGACCGTCAGCGCGGCCCGCCGCCCGTGCCGGTCCGCGACCGCGCCCATCAGCAGCCCGCCGACCGGCCGCATGAAGAAGCCCACCGCGAACACCGCGAACGTGGACAGCAGCGGCACCAGCGAGTTGTCCGCGCTCTTGGGGAAGACCTGGGCGGCGATGTACGTGGCCAGAAACGTGTAAGCGTACCAGTCGTACCACTCCACGGCGTTGCCCACGGAGGCGGCGAGGAGCTGGCGAACGGGCCGTTTCGTCGGCGGGGAGGCCGTCTGCGTCTCTGTCACGTCCATGACCCTCCCCTGACGGTGCCCCGGCACACCTCACGTACCGGCGACTTTCACACCACTGTCACCGGCCCCTTCCTTGACGTTTGGTGTCCCTGAAACACTCCTTCCGCGCAGATTCCGTCACGTTCCGGCCATCCCGTACCTCTGGATGAGAGGTCTGTCCTTCATGTCCGAAGTCAACCGGCGCCGCTTTCTTCAACTCGCGGGTGCCACCACGGCCTTCAGCGCCCTCGCCGCCAGCATCCAGCGCGCCGCCGCGCTCCCGGCCAACCACCGCACCGGGTCGATCGAGGATGTCGAGCACATCGTCGTCCTGATGCAGGAGAACCGTTCCTTCGACCACTACTTCGGCACCCTGAGAGGCGTCCGTGGCTTCGGCGACCCGCGCCCGGTCACCCTCGACAACGGCAAACCGGTCTGGCACCAGGAGAAGGACGGCAAGGAGATCCTGCCGTTCCACCCGGACGCCGACGACCTCGGCATGCAGTTCCTGGAAGGCCTGCCGCACTCCTGGCCCGACGGCCACCAGGCCTACAACGGCGGCAAGTACGACCGGTGGGTGCCCGCCAAGGGCACCACGACCATGGCGTACCTGACCCGCGAGGACATCCCCTTCCACTACGCCCTCGCCGACGCCTTCACCGTCTGCGACGCCTACCACTGCTCGTTCATCGGCTCCACCGACCCGAACCGCTACTACATGTGGTCCGGGTACACGGGCAACGACGGCACCGGCGGCGGCCCGGTCCTCGGCAACGACGAACTCGGCTACGGCTGGACGACCTACCCCGAACGCCTGGAGCAGGCCGGTATCTCCTGGAAGGTCTACCAGGACATCGGCGACGGCCTCGACGCGAAGGGCTCCTGGGGCTGGATCCAGGACGCCTACCGCGGCAACTACGGCGACAACTCGCTGCTGTACTTCAACAAGTACCGCGACGCGAAGCCCGGTGATCCCTGGTACGACAAGGCCCGCACGGGCACCAACGCCAAGGCCGGCGAAGGCTACTTCGACCAGCTGAAGGCCGACGTCAAGGCCGGCAAGCTGCCGCAGATCTCCTGGATCGCCGCCCCCGAGGCCTTCTCCGAGCACTCCAACTGGCCGTCGAACTACGGCGCCTGGTACATCGCCCAGGTCCTGGACGCCCTCACCGCCAACCCGGAGGTCTGGTCGAAGACCGCCCTGTTCATCACCTACGACGAGAACGACGGCTTCTTCGACCACGTCGTACCGCCCCTGCCGCCGAAGGACGCCTCCCGCGGCAAGTCCACCGTCGACGTCTCCCTCGACCTCTTCCCGGGCGACGGCAAGAACACGGCAGGCCCCTACGGCCTCGGACCCCGGGTGCCGATGCTGGTCGTCTCGCCCTGGAGCAAGGGCGGATACGTCTGCTCCGAGACGTTCGACCACACCTCCATCCTGCGGTTCATGGAACGCCGCTTCGGCGTGCGCGAGACCAACATCTCGCCCTGGCGGCGGGCGATCTGCGGTGATCTCACCTCCGCGTTCGACTTCTCCCGCAAGGACACGCGGCCCGCACCGCTGCCCGGCACCGACGCGTACGAGCCACAGGACCGCGAACGCCACCCCGACTACAAGCCCACCCCGCCCGCCGACCCTCGCATGCCCCGGCAGGAGCGCGGCCTGCGCCGCGCCCGGCCGCTGAAGTACGCCCCGCACGTGGACGCCTCGGTCGACGCGGCGGCCGGGAAGCTCACCCTCGCCTTCGCCTCCGGGCCGAAGGCCGGCGCCGCCTTCCACGTCACCTCCGGCAACCGCACCGACGGCCCCTGGATGTACACCACCGAGGCCGGCAAGACGCTCTCCGACACCTGGAACTCGGCTTACCCGACGGGCACGTACGACCTCACCGTGCACGGCCCGAACGGCTTCGTGCGGGTCTTCAAGGGGGCGAACAGGACGGCGGGCTGCGAGGTCACCGCACGCCACACCGGTGACGACATCCAGCTGACCTTCACCAACAAGGGCTCCAGCACGGCACGGCTGAAGCTCTCCGACGCGTACGGCGGTCGGCCCTCGACGGTCACCGTCCGCCCGGGCGCGAGGGTGCGGCGGACCGTGGACCTCGCCGCCGGCCGCCGCTGGTACGACCTGACCGTCACCGCCGAGGGCGACAAGGCGTTCCTGCGGCGGTTCGCGGGACACGTCGAGAACGGGCAGCCGGGCGTGAGCGACCCGGCGTTCATCACCGCGTAGCCGCACTGAGGTGCCCCGGATCGTGCGGCCGGGGCACCAACGCCGGTTCGGCCGTGGCAGAACCGGGTTCCAGGGCCAGGACGGCGGCCACCGGATGGTCGTCGTCCGCCGGGACGGCCGCGGGGGTCGTCCGGCTGAGCAGCACCACGCCCCAGGACGCCAGGCCGGCCCCGGCGAGCGCGAGCAGCATGCCCGCCGGGCCGCCCTGGAGGCGTTCGCCCAGCAGCGCCAGGCCGATCACCGCGGCGGCCAGCGGGTTGGCCAGGGTCACCATCGCGAGCGGACCGCCGAGACCGCCCCGGTAGGCCGTCTGCGACAGCAGCAGCCCGCCGGCCGCGAACGCCGCCACGAGCAGCGCCACCCCGACCACCTGGACACTCAGCAGCGGACCGGACCGGTCCGTCGCGGCCACCGTCATGGTCTGCGTGAGGGCCGAGGCGACCCCGGAGGCCATGCCGGACGCACTCGCGTGCCGCAACCCGGGGCGGGCGCCCGGTCGGGACAGCACCCCGATGAGGGCCGCGGTCGCGCCCGCCACCGTCAGCGCCTCGGGCACGCTCAGCACGTCGTCGGGGGTCGGCCCGGACGCCGTGACCAGAATTGCGGCCAGGCCGAGCAGCGTCAGCGCGGTGCCCCGCCACTCGACGGCACTCACCCGCCGCCCCGCGAGCCGCGCCCCCATCGGCACCGCCGCGACCAGGGTGAGGGCGCCGAGCGGCTGGACCACGGTCAGCGGACCGTACTTCAGCGCCACGACGTGCAGCAGCGCGGCGGCCGCGTTCAGACCGACCGACCACCACCAGGCGCCACTGGAGAGCATCCGCAGCGTGCCCGAGCCGGGCGAGCGGGAGGCGAGCCGCTCCTGGGCGACCGCTGCGGCCGCGTAGGCGACGGCGGAGACGAGGGACAGGACCACGGCGACGAGGACGGCGCTCATCGGCCCGCTCCCGTCAGCACTTGCTCCTCGGTCCGGGCCTGAGCCGGTACGAGCCTTTCCTGCGCGCGGCCCGCCGTCGTCACTGTGCGGTGCGGCAGGTGAAGTGCCGCGACGGCGACACCCAGCAGCGCCGTGGCCGCGATCGCGTCGAGCCAGTAGTGGTTCGCCGTGCCGACGATCACCAGCAGCGTCAGCAGGGGATGCAGCAGCCACAGCCAGCGCCAGTGCGAGCGGGTCGCCACGATCAGGCCGACCGCCACCATCAGCGCCCAGCCGAAGTGCAGCGACGGCATCGCCGCGAACTGGTTCGACAGGGAGTCCGTTGCGGGAGTGCCGTACACCGACGGGCCGTACACCCGCGCCGTGTCCACCAGGCCGGTCGCGGCCAGCATGCGCGGCGGGGTGAGCGGGAACAGCAGGTGCACGACCAGGGCGGCGGCGGTGACGGCGGCCAGCACCCGGCGGGCCCACACGTAGTGGGCCGGGCGGCGCAGGTACAGCCAGACCAGGAAGGCGGCGGTGGCCGGGAAGTGGACGGTCGCGTAGTAGGTGTTCGCGACGTGCACCAGGCCGTCGCCGTGCAGCAGCAGGGACTGCACCGCCCCCTCGCCGGGCAGGTGGACCGCTCGTTCGAGGTCCCACACGCGGTGCGCGTTGTGGAAGGCCTCGCCGGTGTGGCCCGTGGCCAGCTGCCGGCCGAGCTTGTAGACGAGGAAGAGCCCTGCGACGAGCAGGAGCTCCCGGACGAGCGGCGGTCGCGCTATCGCGTCGGACCCCGCCGGCGCAGGCTCGGTGCGGGCATTCATTCCCCCGGCCCCTTCGGTGACGGTGGTGCTGTTATCGGTACGAGTGCGTACCGATACGCCAGTGTACCGATACGGCCGCGTACCGGTACACTGGCGTATCGATAGACGAACGACACACCGCCGGCCGGGAATTTTCCGGCCGCCCGAGGACGCCAGGAGCACAGCCCATGACGTCGCAGGCTGCGGACCGACCTGAGCCGGTCGGTTCCTCGCGCCGCTCCAAGATCACCCCGGAGCGTGAGCAGGAGTTCTACGACGCCGTACTGGAGCAGCTCCGCGAGTGCGGCTACGACTCCGTCACCATGGAGGGCATCGCGGCCAGCACCCGGTGCAGCAAGTCCACGCTCTACCGGCAGTGGAAGACCAAGCCCCAGCTCGTGGCGGCGGCGCTGCGCTCCCACCGGCGGACGCGCTGCATCGACACCGGCTCGCTCGCGGACGACCTGCGCGAGGCCGCCCGGGCGGCGGGCGAACTGTCGGGCCGGGACACCAAGCTCCTCCAGGCGCTCGCCCATGCCGCGCCCCAGGACCCCGAGTTGAAGCGCGCACTGCGCGAGGCGCTGGTCGAACCGGAGATCGCCGCGCTGAAGGAGATCATCCGGCGCGGGGTCGAACGGGGCGAGGTGCCCGCCGATCACCCGGCGCTGGAGTACGTCCCGGCGCAGATGTTCGGCGTCCTGCGCATCCGGCCCGTGCTGGAGGGCGAGGACGCGGACCCGGACTATCTGGTCCGGTTCGTGGAGGCGGCCGTGCTGCCGGCCCTCGGCCTCACGTGAGACCCGGGCCGCCGTCCCCGGGATGACCGGACGGCGACCCGACCGCGCCGACCCGTGGGGACGGGGGCGGCGCGCACCCCCCGGCCGGGCGGGGTGCCCCTGTGAGCGGCGGGGGCGCCCCACCCGGCCGACGGTGTCCCGGCCCGGCCGGTTCGGTGCCGGTCAGACGGTCTGTCCGTCGCCGCCGCCCGTCGACACCTTGATGCCCTTGGTGATCTCGTCCAGGACGGTCTCCTTCTGGTCGGCGTCGATGCCGAAGCGCACCACGACCATCTGCTTGGCGTTCGCGGGGGAGGGGAACGCGAGCGACTCCACGATGCCGTCGGCGCCCTTGCTCGTGACGGCCTTCCAGCGGACCAGGTAGCCCTTCTGCCCGGCCACGGTCACGGCCTTGGAGTCCATCACGTCGTGGGAGGTGATCCCGCCGTAGGACTTGCCGCCGTAGGACTCCTCGGCGTTCGCCGCGATGTCCGCCTTGGCGATCTCCTCGGCGGTGCGGCCCTTGGTGCCGAGGGCCAGGGCCGGGGCCGAGTAGGCTCCGCCCTTCGTGCAGGTCGAAGAGGTGTCGCCGGGGCACTTGTAGGAGTCGTCGGACGTCACCTGCGCGCCGACCGTGACCTCCTGGCCGTACCAGCCCTCGGGGATCGGCAGGCTGATCCCGCTGACCGCGTCGGTCACCGACCCGCTCCTGATCTTCGGCGGCTCGGACTGCTCGGGTGACGGACTCTGCCCACCGGAGCCGCCGTCCCCGCCGGAACCTCCGGATCCGCCGGAACCTCCGGAGCCGCCGGATCCACCGTCGCCGCCGGAACCTCCGGATCCGCCCGGTCCGCCGAACGGCCCGCCCTGGCCCCCGGGTGTGCCCGGGCCGCCCGGTCCCTGCGAGGTGGCGGAACCGCCGCCCGAGCTGCCGTTGTCGGTCAGCGCGTACACGCCGACGCCGATGCTGGCGAGCACGACGACGGCTGCCGCCACGGCTATCCCGATCCGCAGCCCCCGCCCCCGGCCGGCGGCCGGAGGTGCGGCGGGGTAGGCGGGATACCCGGGGGCAGCCGGATACCCGGCCCCGGGCGGATACCCGGCCCCGGGCGGATACCCGGCCCCGGGCGGATACCCAGGACCGCCCGGATATGCGGGGGCTCCCGGTTGTCCGGCACTTCCCGGGTACGCGGAGGCTCCTGGCGCCTCGGCGCCGGCCGGATTCCCGGGGGTTCCGGGCTGGCCGGCACTTCCCGGGTGCGCGGAGGCTCCCGGGGTTCCCGCGCCGGTCGGCTCTCCGGCACCGGCCGGACTCCCGGGGGTTCCTGGTGCCCGGGCATCGGCGGGCTGCCCGGCTTCTTGCTGTCCGACGCCGGGCTGCTGCCCGGCGTCGGGCGGATTCCCGGCACCGCCTGGATTCCCCGCGGCTCCCGGTGCCCCTGCGTCGGTCGGCTGCCCCGTTTCCGGCTCCCCGGCGGTACCCCGCTGCCCCGCGGGCGACGTATCACCTGAAGGCGCCGGATCTCCCGACGGAGCCTCGCCAGGGGCCGGATCCCGCGGAGGGGGACCCCAGGTCGCGGTCGGCTGTGCCGGGCGGATGCGGTCCGTCCAGGCCCTGCCGTCCCACCAGCGCTCGGTGGCGGGCCCGTCACTTTTCTGTCCGGGGTCGGGGTACCACCCGGGAGGAGTCTCCTGCGTCATGCCCCCACCGTATGAGGCGTGGGTGAAAGTGGGATGAGAGGAGCCGCACGGATCGCGTCAGTCCAGCAGCAGGCGCGTCGGCCTCCGGCCGGCCGGCGGGGGAAGCCGCAGCCCGTTCCGGCCCGGCGTCAGCGAACCGAGCACGCTCGGATGCCGCGCCCCCGTGCTCGCGGCTCGGCGCCGGGCAGGCCGTGCAAGGTCAGGAACCCCAGGACCGCGAAGGCGTAGGCCTCCTTCGCCCCGGAGGGCAGCCCCAGTTCGTCCGAGGCGCGCACCACCACCCCCGGCAGCAGTTCCCCGAGCGTGTAACCGGCCGCGGCGCAGCCCATGATCCGCCCGGCGCCCAGCACGACCGCCCTGACGACCTCGCGCGCGGGAGGGGGCTCCTCGGACCGCTCCGCCACGAACGCCGGCGTCTCGTCCAGCCGCAGCCGCAGCCACAACGCCCCCAGCCCGAGCGGCAGCGTCAGCAGGAACGGCAGCCGCCACCCCCACGACCCCAGCTGCTCCTTCGTCAGCACCGTGGCGAGCACCGCCGCCGCGCCCGCGCCGGCCAGCAGCCCGAGCGCCACCGTGAACGACTGCCACGACCCGTACGGCCCCCGCCGGCCGGGCGGCGCGAACTCCGTCATCACCGACACGGCCCCGCCGAACTCCCCACCGGCCGACAGCCCTTGGAGCACCCGCAGGAAGGTGAGCAGCCAGGGCGCCAGGGCACCCGCCTGCGCGTACGTCGGCAGCGCGCCGATCAGCGTCGTCGCGACCGTCATCAGCGTGATCACCAGGACCAGCACCGGACGACGGCCGATCCGGTCACCCAGTCGGCCGAAAAGTGCCGCGCCGCGATGATCGTCGCGAAGTAGCCGTAGACGCCGAACTCGTACCACTCGATGAGATTGCCCACCGATCCGGCGGCCGGCGCCCGCCGGCCCCGCCGTGTCTCCCCGATGTGGTGAATGGACGTCACCTCCCCTGCAATTGCACGTCGTTGACGCGAAGACGGCTGGTGACGGCCCGGATGCGGCGTCCGACCGCACCCGGTGTCACCCGTCACGGCAACAGGTGCCCCGAGCATCCTCCACTCAGGCAATCGGAGGGCTACGCTCGACGTCTGTACGTCGTTCGGGCGACTTGGGGAGGTAGCGGGATGACGGAGGTACGGCCCACGGCCGCCGCCTCGGCTTCCCTGTGGGAGCGCGACGAGGAAGTCGCCGCCGTCGCGCGGGCGGTCGACCGCCTGTGCGCGGACCGCTCCTCGTCCGGCGGGCTGCTGGTCTTCCGCGGCGAGGCCGGACTCGGCAAGACCGCGCTGCTGGCCGAAGCCCGCCGCATCGCCGAGGCACGCGGCTGCCAGGTCTGGTCGGCCCGCGGCGGCGAGACCCTCAGGGCGGTCCCCTTCAACGTCGTACGGCAGTTACTGCAACCCGCGCTGATGTCGATGCTGCCGGAGGAGGCCCGCGAGTACCTCGGCGACTGGTACGACATCGCCGGGCCCGCCCTCGGCATCGCGGACCCCGGCGACCGGCAGGCCGACCCGCAGGGCGTGTGCGACGGCCTCGTCGCCGCCGTGCGCCGGCTCTCCCGCCGGGACTGGCCGCTGGTGCTGCTCATCGACGACGCCCACTGGGCCGACCAGGAGACCCTGCACTGGCTCGCCGCGCTGGCCGAACGCCGCGACGAGATGTCCGTCCTGGTCGTGGTCGCCCGCCGCCCGGGCGAGGTCTCCGGCACGAGCGCCCGGCTCCTCGACACCGTCGCCGCCGCCGCGGACGGCCCCGTCACGACCCTGAGCGCCCTCACTCCGGACGCCACGGCCGGACTCACCCACGCCACCCTGGGCGAGCACGCCGACGCCGCGTTCTGCCGCGAGGTCTGGGCCGTCACCGCCGGCAACCCCTACGACACCGTCGAACTCCTCACCAAGGTGCGGGACAGCGAGCTGGAACCGGTCGAGGCCCGGGCCGGGGAGCTGCGCGAGCTGAACCGCTCGGCCCGCGGCGGCGGCGTCGTCGCCCGCCTGGAGGAACTCGGCATCGACGCCACCAGGTTCGCCTGGGCCGCCGCCGTCCTCGGCGCCGGCATCTCCGTCGACCTGGTCGCCAAGCTCGCCACCCTGAAACCCGACGAGGCCCGCCGCTGCGCCGAACTGCTGCGCACCGCCCGCATCCTCACCGCTCCCGACCCCGCGACCGGCCGCACCGCCGAAGGCGACCTGGAGTTCGTCCACCCGCTGATCGCCACCGCCGTCTACAACTCGATCCCGGACGCCCTGCGCACCGCCATGCACGGCATCGCCGCCCGCATCGTCACCGACGAGGGACACGGCGCCGCTGCCGCCGCCCGCCACCTCCTCGAAGTCCACCCGGACGACGACGAGGAACTCGTCGGCCAACTGCGCGAGGCCGCCCGCGAGCACCTCGCCGTCGGCGCACCCGACGCCGCCCGCCGCTGCCTGGAGCGCGCCCTGGAAGAACCGCCCCGGCCCGACGTCCAGGCGCACGTCCTCTGCGAACTGGGCTTCGCCACCCTCCTGACGGCGCCCGGCAGGACGATCGGCCACCTGCGGACGGCGCTCGGCATGCCCGGCCTCGACGGCGACGACCGGGTGGACGCCGTCGTCCGTCTCTCGCAGGCGCTGGTTCACCACGACGAGATCGAGGAGGCCGTCCGCACGGTCGAGGCGGAGGCGGCCCGGCTCGAACCCGGGCCCGCCCGGATACGGCTGGAGGCCGTGCGCCTCATGTGGGAGGGGATCCACGCCGGCGAGGTCGCCTCACCGGGCCGCTCCGAGCGCCTGGCCGAGCTCGCGCGGACCTGCACCGGCCGCGACAACTCCGAACGCGCGCTGCTCATCCTGCGCGGCTTCGACGCCTTGATGCAGGGCGAGAACGCCGAGGAGGTCGTGGAGCTGTGCGACCGTACCCTCGTCAATGGCCGCCTCGCTCCCGGGCTCGGGTGGACGGGCACCGAGTGGGGCATCGAACTGCTGCTCATGCTGGCCAACGCGTATGCGTACACCGACCGCCTCGACCGCGCCGAAAACCTCTTCAACGACGCCGTGCGCGCCTACGAGATCGCCGGCTGGACCGGCGGGCACCTCGCCCTCGCACACGCCTATGTCGGCGTCGCACACCGCAGGCGCGGCCGCCTCGGGGACGCGGAACAGTCCCTGCGCGAGGCGCTGCCTCTCGCCGAGCGCGTCGGCCGCGGACTGCCCCTGTACTGGACCGTCATCTGCAATCTCGTCGAAACGCTGCTCGCCCGCGGTCAGGTCGACGAGGCCTGGGACGTCGCCGAACGGTATGGCTTCGCCCCGCCCTACCCGTCGACCATAGTGCTTCCGGATCCGCGGGCGGTGCGCGGTCGGCTGCTGCTCGCCGTCGGCCGTACCAAGGACGGCACCAACGAACTGGAGGCCGCCGAAAAGGCGGCGGCCGTGCGCGGCCACCACAACCCGGTACTCGTCCCCTGGGCGGCGGACCTCGCCCGTGCCCTCGCCGCCGAGGATCCGGCCCGCGCAGCCCGGCTCGCCGTAGATGTCCGCCGGCAGGCCGAGCGCTTCGGCACGGACACCGCCATCGGCGAGGCCCTGCGCTGCGCCGCCGCCCTGGAGACCGGCCAGCGCGCGGTACGCCTCGCCGCCCAGGCCGTCGCCTACCTGGAGTCCTCGCCCTGCCAGTACGAACACGCGGCGGCCCGCATCGAGTACGGCGTCCTCGCCCGCTCGGTGAGCGACCTCAACCGCGGCCTGGACCTGGCTGTTTCCTGCGGTGCGCACGGGCTGGCGGCGAGGGCGCGTGCGGAGCTGGAGTCAGGGACCGGGTTGCGGTGAGCGCAGAACCCCGGTGACCCGGGCCGGCACCAGCCGACCGGTCGCCGCGGTCGGTCGGACACACGCGCCCTGGTCGGCGAGCCCGATGCCGTCAGGCTCGCACCAACTGGTCCGTCATCGCCGCCAGCCGCGCCCGCGCTTGCGGGTCGTACGCCGCCTCATGGGCCCGCGCCGGGCTCGTCCGGTCGTAGTACCGGCCGCTGCCCAGGTCGCGGGTGGCCAGGGCCAGCACACCGGCCGCCCCGTCGGCGACCGTGTTCCACGGCGTGATGTCCGCCTCGCGGACCATCGCCGTGTCCATGTAGGTCGCCGGGTGCAGCACGTTCACCGAGACGCCGGTGCCGTCCAGTTCCTCGGCGAGCGCGAACGTGTGGGCGGCGAGCGCGAACTTGCTGCGGCAGTACGCCGACACGCCGTCGTAGCCGCGGGTGAACTCGGGGTCCTCGAAGTCGAGGGGTTCCTGACCGGCCGAACCGACGTTGACGATCCGCGCCGGCGCGTTCGCCCGCAGCACCGGCAGCAGGGCCCGGGTCAGTACGACGGGCGCCAGATAGTTCACCGCCAGCCGCAACTCGTGCCCGTCGGCGCTCAGCTGACGGCCCGCACCGGGCGCCCCGAACCCCACGCCCGCGTTGTTGACCAGCACGTCGAGCTCGGGATGGGCGTCGGCGACGTGCCCGGCCAGCTCACGCACCTGCGCCAGCGAGGCCAGGTCGGCGACGAACGCCTCGGCGTCCCCCTCGTCGCGCAGCTCCCCGGCCAGCCGCTCGGTGCGGACCGCGTCCCGGCCGTGGACGAGGACGACATGCCCGGAGCGGACGAGTTCGAAGGCGACGTACCGGCCGAGCCCCGAGGTGGCGCCGGTGATCAGGATGGTGGACATGCCCCCACCGTAGGCACGCCGGGCGGACCGGAGCGAGCTGCCGTCGAGCCTACGACCAGCAGGATCACCCTGGCGTGCCGTCCTCCTCCGCCAGCACCCGCTGGGCCGTCGCGAACGCCGAGTTCGCCGCCGGCACCCCGCAGTACACCGCCGTCTGGAGCAGCACCGCGCCGATCTCCTCCGGCGTGAGCCCGTTGCGGCGGGCCGCCCGGACGTGCATGGCCAGTTCGTCGTAGTGCCCGTGCGCGACCAGCGCGGTAAGGGTGATCATGCTGCGCTCGCGGCGTGACAGCGTCGGGTCGGTCCAGATCTCGCCCCAGGCGTAGCGCGAGATGAAGTCCTGAAAGCGTGCCGTGAACGGGGTCTGCCGGGCCTGCGCGCGGTCGACGTGCGCGTCGCCGAGCACCTCGCGCCGTACCTCCATACCGCGGCCGGCGGTCCCGCCGAAGTGTGCCCGCAGCGCGGTCAGCACCGCCTCCGGGCACTGCGCGGGCGCCAGGTGCGAGGCGCCGGGGATCTCCACGAGCGCCGCGCCCGGCACCGCGTCCGCGATCTCCCTCAGATGCGCGGGCGGTGTCGCCGGATCGTCCCGCCCGGCCACCAGCAGGGTCGGCACGGCGATCTCGGGCAGCCGGTCGCGCAGATCGAACGCGGCGAGCGCGTCACAGCAGGCGGCGTACGCCTCCGGGTCGGCGCGACGGTGGTCCTCCACCAGCCCCGGCACGGTGAAACCGGAGGTGAACCAGCGCGCGTCCGCACTCTCCGCCAGCCCGGCCAGCCCCTCCCGCCGCACCAGCGCGGCCCGCTCCTCCCAGGGCTTCGCCCCGTTGAAGTGCGCGGAGGAACAGATCACGGCGAGGGACGACAGCCGCTCCGGACGGTGTACGGCCAGGTGCAGCCCCACGGCCCCGCCCAGCGACACACCCGCGTACGCGAACCGTTCGATGCCGAGCGAGTCGGCGAGCGCCAGCACCAGGTCGGCGAGGTCCCCGACCGTCGCACCCGCCTCGATGAGACCGGCCGCCGAGCCGCCGTGTCCCGGCAGGTCCCAGCGGACGACCCGGTGGGTGATCGACAGCTCGGGCGCCACCTTGTCCCACAGGGCATTCGACGTGCCGAGGGAGGGTCCGAGCAGCAACGGGGGTGCGGAAGGGGGCCCTTCGGCACGGTGGGCGAGGAGTGTCAACGTCGCTCCAGAGCACGGTCGGTGAGGGCTCCGGCGGAGCCGGTGTAGTGGGTGGGATCGAGGTCGACGTCCGCCAGCTCCGGCGCCTGGGCCAGTGGGCGTCCCTCGGCGGCGAGCCGGGTGAGGAGTTCCTTGGCGCGGGCCCGGCCCAGCACGGGGGCCAGCTCGGCGGACAGCCGCTCGGAGACGATCAACCCGCAGGTGAGATCCAGGTGTTCGCGCATGGCCTCGGGCCTGACCCGCAGTCCCTCCGCCAGCTCGGCGGCGTCCCGGGCGGCCCCGCCGGTAAGCCGCAGCAGGTCCCGCAGCGGCTCCCACTCCGCGTGCCAGGCCCCGGCCGGCCGCTCGTCCTCCGCCGCCAGCGACCCGTACAGCGTGGCCGCGAGCTGCGGTGCCCGCCGTGCGGCAGAGGCGATGAGGGTGGACCGTACGGGATTGGACTTGTGCGGCATGGCCGACGAGCCGCCGCCGCTGCCCTCCGCGACCTCGGCGATCTCGGTGCGCGAGAGGGTCAGCACGTCCACGGCGAGCTTGCCGAGCGCGCCCGCCGTGAAGGCGAGGCAGCCGGCCAGATCGGCCACGGGTGTCCGCAGGGTGTGCCAGGGCAGATCCGGTGCGCACAGGCCGAGTTCACGGGCGTAGGTCACCGGCAGCGCGGCCGGATCGCTCGCGCCGTACGCCCCGAAGGCCGCCAACGTGCCCGCAGCGCCGCCGAGTTGGGCGGGCAGCGAGTCCCTCACGGCCTTCGCCCGGTCACGCGCGTCCAGGACGAGCGCCCGCCATCCGGCCGCCTTCAGCCCGAACGTCGTCGGTACGGCGTGCTGGGTGAGCGTCCGCCCCGGCATCGCCGTGTCACGGTGCCGGGCGGCCAGCCGCGCCAGCGCCCGTTCCGTGCGGCCGAGATCGGCGAGGACCAGGTCCAGCGTGCGCACGGCTACCAGCATCGTCGCGGTGTCCATGATGTCCTGGCTGGTCGCGCCCCGGTGGACATAGGGGCCGTACTCCTCGCCGACGGCCTTCGTCAGCTCAGCGACCAGGGGAATGACGGGGTTGCCGCCCGCGCGGGCCCGCTCGGCGAGGGCCCGGACGTCGAAGGCACCGGCACCGGCCGCCTCGGTCACCGCCGTCGCCGCCTCGGCGGGGACCAGCCCGAGCACCGCCTGGGCCCGGGGCAGCGCGGCCTCCGCGTCGAGCAGCGCCCGCAGATAGGCGTGGTCGCTCGTGGCGGACGCCGCCGCCGAGTCGGCCCACCCCGGGGCGAGCAGGCCGGTATCACCTTGAGCAGCTGTCACTGGAACTCCAGGAAGACCGTCTCGCCTTCGCCCTGAAGGCGGATGTCGAAACGGTACGTGCCGGCCGCCTCCGCCACGGCGATCAGCGTGTCGCGGCGCTGGTCCTCCAGCCCGGACAGCAGCGGATCGGCGGCGAGCACCGCATCGTCGCCCGGCAGGTAGATGCGGGTGTACAGGTGCACAAGCAGCCCCCGGGCGAAGACGCAGACACTGAGGTACGGAGCGCTCCGCCCGCGCGCACCGGGCCGCAGCGTACGCGCGTACCAGTGACCGTTCGCGTCGCTCTGGATACGCCCCCAGCCCGTGAACTCCACGCCGTTGCGCCCCAGGAAGCCGCCCGACGCCGGGTCGCGGCGCATCGACCCGTCCGCCGTCGGCACGTTGCCGTCCGGGTCCGCGCCCCACAGCTCGATCAGGGCGTCCGGCAGCGGATCGCCCGCCCCGTCGGTGACGTACCCGTGCAGGGTGACCGTGTCCGGATGCCCGAGGGGCGCGATGTCCTCGCCGCCGCGGAACGGCAGGGCGTGGCCGTAGAACGGGCCGACGGTGTGCGACGGGGTGGGCAGCACACTCTCCGGCCTGCTGGTGTCGATCTTCGTCATGGCAGGTCAGCGCCCTTCTTCGATCCAGGTGGCGTTCGGGCCGTCCAGCACGATGTCCCAGTGGTAGCCCATCGAGAACTCCGGCACCGACAGACTGTGGTCGTACGTCGCGACCAGCCGCTGCCGGGCCGCGTCGTCGGTCACGGACTGGATGATCGGGTCGTAGGGGAACAGCGGGTCGCTCGGGAAGTACATCTGCGTCACGAGCCGCTGGGTGAAGGCCGTGCCGAAGAGCGAGAAGTGGATGTGCGCCGGCCGCCAGGCGTTGAGGTGCTGGCGCCACGGGTACGGGCCCGGCTGGACGGTGGTGAAGTGGTAGCGGCCCTCGTCGTCGGTGAGGGTGCGGCCCACGCCGGTGAAGTTCGGGTCCAGCGGGGCGTCGTGCTGCTCGCGCTGATGGGCGTAACGGCCCGCCGAGTTGGCCTGCCAGATCTCCACGAGCTGACCGCGCACCGGGCGGCCGTCACGGTCCAGCAGCCGCCCCGAGACGGTGATGCGCTCACCGATCGGCTCGCCCTCGTGCTGCCGGGTGAGATCGTTGTCGATCTCGGTGATGTCCCGCTCCCCGAAGGCCGGGGAGGCCAGCTCCACCAGCTCCGGGTCCTTGCTGACGTCGATCGTGACCGGCGGTTCCTTGGGATGCCGGAGCACCGAGGAGCGGTACGGCGCGTAGTCACGCCGCGGCTGATGCTCGACGGGCCCACCGTCGGCGAGCCGCTTCTCGTACGCGGCACGCTCGGCCGCGATCTCCTGGTCGATGTCGTGCTGAGTGAGAGTCATGGGGGTCCCCTGAAAGGTTCTTGTGGATCGCGTCCCGAAGGGGCGCGGGGCTGTTGTCAATATGCGGCTCCGCCGCGCGGGCTCGACCAGCCACATCCGGCCCGCAGCCGAACGTCTACCGTTCGAGAACGAGCGCAAGTCCCTGTCCCACCCCGATACAAAGCGTGGCCACACCGGCACCCCCGCCAAGCCGGGCCAGCTGATGGGCAACCGTGCCGGCAAGCCGAGCCCCGGACGCACCGAGCGGATGCCCCAGCGCGATCGCCCCACCCCGCGGATTGAGAATCGCCGGATCGAACTCGGGCCACTCGGCCACACACCCCAGCACCTGCGCCGCGAACGCCTCGTTCAGCTCCAGCACGGACAGGTCGCCAAACCTCTTACCGGCCTTGGCCAACGCCCGGTTGACGGCCTCGACGGGAGCAAGCCCGAAGTAATGCGGGTCGATCGCGGCGACACCGGTGGCGGACACCCGGGCCAGCGGCTCCCGCCCCGTCGCCCTCAACCCCTCCTCATCCACCAGCAACAGGGCCGCCGCACCGTCGTTGAGCGGCGACGCGTTGCCCGCCGTCACCGTCCCGCCCTCCGCCCGGAACGACGGCTTCAGCCTGGCCATCGCCGCCAGGGACGCATCCGGACGGACACACTCGTCGGCGGCGAAGACCACCGGGTCACCCTTGCGCTGCGGAATGTCCACCGGCGCCACCTCGGCGTCGAAGAACCCGGCCCGCTGAGCCTGCGCGGCCTTCTCGTGACTGCGCAGCGCGAACTCGTCCTGCTGCTCACGTCCGATCTTGTGCTTGTCGGCGATGAGTTCGGCCGACTCGCCCAGCGGAATCGTCCACTGCGGCTCCATCCGCGGATTGACCATGCGCCAGCCGAGGGTCGTGGAGTACAGCTCGGTGTGCCCGGCAGGGAAGGGCTTGTCGCTCTTGGGCAGGACGTACGGCGCCCGCGTCATCGACTCGACCCCGCCGGCCAGCGCGATCGAGGCATCGCCGACGGCGATCGCACGGGCCGCCTGGATCACGGCCTCCAGGCCGGACGCGCACAGCCGGTTGACGGTCACGCCCGGCACGGAGGTGGGCAGGCCCGCGAGCAGGGCGGCCATCCGGCCGACGTTGCGGTTCTCCTCACCGGCGCCGTTGGCGTTGCCGAAGTACACGTCCTCGATGCGCGCCGGATCCAACTCCGGCGTACGGGCGAGGAGTTCGCGAATGGCGTGCGCGGCCAGGTCGTCGGGACGCACGCCGGCCAGTGCGCCGTTGTAGCGGCCGATCGGCGTGCGGACCGCGTCGACGATGTAGACGTCCTTCACTTCACGCCCTCCGGCACGGTCAGTTCGGCGTCGGTCCTGGCGGCGATCTCGGTGGCGGTCACGCCGGGCGCGGTCTCGACGAGGACGAGTCCGTCGTCGGTGACGTCCAGGACGCCGAGGTCGGTGATGATCCGGTTCACGCACCCCTTGCCGGTCAGCGGCAGGGCGCACTCGGTGAGGATCTTCGGGGAGCCGTCCTTGGCGGTGTGCGTCATGACGACGACGACCGTGCGGGCGCCGTGCACCAGGTCCATCGCCCCGCCGATCCCGGTGATCAGCTTGCCGGGGATCGCCCAGTTGGCCAGGTCGCCCCGCTCGGACACCTGCATGGCGCCGAGCACGGCCACGTCGATGTGCCCGCCCCGGATCATCGAGAACGACAGCGCCGAGTCGAAGAACGAAGCGCCCGGCAGGACCGTCACCGTCTCCTTCCCCGCGTTGATCAGATCCGGGTCGACGGCGTCCTCGGTGGGGTACGGACCCGTGCCCAGGATGCCGTTCTCCGATTCGAGGACGACCTCGACGCCCTCGGGCAGGTAGTTGGGGATGAGGGTGGGCAGGCCGATGCCGAGATTGACGTACTGCCCGTCCCTCAGCTCCCGTGCCGCCCGCGCGGCCATCTCCTCGCGACTCCAGGCCATCAGGACCTCACCGTCCGCTGCTCGATCTTCTTGTCCGCCGCCTGCTCGGGGGTGAGCGCGAGCACCCGCTGCACGAAGATGCCGGGCAGATGCACCGCGTCCGGGTCGATCGCGCCGGGCTCCACCAGCTCCTCCACCTCGGCGACCGTGACCCGCCCGGCCATCGCGGCCAGCGGGTTGAAGTTCCGGGCGGACTTGCCGAAGACCAGATTGCCGTGCCGGTCGCCCTTCGCGGCCCGGACCAGGGCGAAGTCGGTCCGGATGCCCCGCTCCAGCACATACTCCGTGCCGTCGAACTCCCGGACCTCCTTCGCCGGGGAGGCGATCGCGACCCCGCCCTGCCCGTCGTAGCGCCACGGCAGCCCGCCCTCGGCGACCTGTGTGCCCACCCCGGCCGGGGTGTAGAAGGCGGGGATCCCGGCGCCGCCGGCCCGCAGCCGCTCGGCCAGCGTGCCCTGCGGGATCAGCTCGACCTCCAGCTCACCGGCCAGGTACTGCCGTGCGAACTCCTTGTTGGCGCCGATGTAGGAGCCCGTCACCCGGGCGATCCGGCCGGCCGCCAGCAGGACCGCCAGGCCCGACTCCATCGCCCCGCAGTTGTTGGAGACCACCGACAGCCCGGTCACCCCGCGCTCGTACAGCGCCCCGATCAGCACGTTCGGCACACCGCTCAGCCCGAACCCGCCCACCGCGAGCGACGCGCCGTCCGGGACGTCGGCCACCGCCTCCAGCGCTGTGGCGACCACCTTGTCCATCCGAGAAGCCCCATCTCTTCCGAGCGACCCGACTGCTATTTAGTCAGGGCACTGAGTATTTCCGTGAAGCTGCTCTCACGCTGCCATCGGGACGGAAGGGCGTCAAGACCTCGGTGAATCCGCCCGTGATCCCTTGTACGGGCGGCAGACAGGCCGGGAGTAGCCAGGTATTGTTCAGTGCACCGACGAATGCTCGGCCTGATGATCGCGAGCGAGGGGTGCACATGGCGGCGGCGGACCTCACCACCCACCCCGGGCACCTGGCCCGGCGGCTCCAGCAGGCGCACTACCTGCTGTGGAACACGATGGTCTCCGAGGAGATCACCTCGCCCCAGTACGCGGTCCTCAACACGCTCGTCGACGAGCCCGGGCTGGACCAGCGCACGGTGGGGGAGCGGGTGGGCCTGGACCGGTCGACCGTCGCCGAGGTGATCAGCAGGCTCAGCCGACGCGGCCTCCTCGACAAGGTCCGTGACCCGGAGGACGGCCGCCGTTCCCTGCTGCGTCTCACGGCCGAGGGTGAGCGCATCCACCGCAAGCTGACCGTGCGCACCGCCCGGATGAACCAGGTGTTCCTCGCCCCGCTGTCCGCCGAGGAGCGGACGGTGTTCTTCGACCTCATCCGGCGCGTCGCGGACGCGGCCGAGGGGCTGCGCAACCCGGGGGAGTCCCTGGTGGCGCCCGGCTGACGGGCGTGACCGGCCGGCGCGTCGCGGGCGCCGGCGCGGCCCGCGGGTCAGGACGCCTTGGCGTACACCACCCACAGCTGGCCCTTCGCGAAGTTCACCGGTGTGCCGTCGCCGGTGGTGAACGCCGTGCCGTCCGCGGCGTCCTCGCGCTTCCAGTTCACGTCGTAGGCCCGCCCGTCGCGCAGCACCCTGGCCTTTCCGGAGCCCACCGTCTCGGTGTACGGCGTGTTGTTGCCGAGGAAGTCGCGGAAGGCGGACTCGCGGACCTTCACGTACTGCACGACGACCGTCGCGGCCGCCAGCCGTTTCCCGTCGGCCGTCGTGGCCGGCGCGCCGTCCATGCCGACCAGCCAGCGGTCCCGGGAGTCCGACCAGGTGAAGGTGAAGCGGGCCGCCGGGTAGCGCACCGTCTGCGAGGTCGCCGCCGTGCCGCCGGCCGGGGCGGAGCCATAGCGGAAACCGGTGGTCAGGGCGGCCGGTCCCGGGACCTCGGGCACGAGCCGCTCGGGCCGCAGATAGAGGTTGTGCGGGGCGGGCTTGCCCGAGCCGCGGAAGTAGGCGCCGGGGGCGCTGCCCGGCGTCTCCGCCCGCAGCGGCGCCCTGTCGATCAGCGGCAGCAGCTTCTTCTGCGCGCCGGAGAAGGCGAGGACGGGCCGGTCGAACTGGCGCAGCAGCTCCAGATCCGACTCGCGTGCGCTGCGCACGGGGCCGATCGTCTTCGGCAACTGCGTCGCGTACACCGCCATCAGCCGGCTCAGTCCGCCCTCGACCTGTTCCGCGTACACCACGTCCGCCGCGTCGAGGCCGGTGTGCGGGCGGGCCGCGGCGGCGTTGTCGAGCTTGACGGCGAGCACGGAGGAGCCGGTCGCCGACGGGGAGGTGCCCTGCTCCGACTGTCTGGAGGTGCCCCTTCCGTCGTCGCCGGGACCGCTCCCGCCGGTGGTGCAGCCCGCCGCCAGGGCGGCCGTCACCGTGGCGGCCAGCAGCGCCGCTGTCGTCGCGGCGCGCGGTCCGCGCGCCCCTCGTTCCCTGCCCACCGTCGCCACCGGCCCCATGTCATCGATTTGTCTTGATTGTGCGCTTATGTGTCCACCGATGGCCATACCTGATCAATTCTGGCGGAGGGTCTTCGCTTCGTCCGTCGATCGGCTCAAGGTTCAGCGCGGATGCGCCCGGGTACCCGGGCGTCGCCGACTGACCGACCGGCCGACCGACGCGCACGCTGACGGAGGGAGCGCGAGGCGATGAGGGCTGTGACCTGGCAGGGCAAGCGGGATGTCCGGGTGGAGAACGTGCCCGATCCCGAGATCCAGGAACCGACGGACGCGGTCATCCGTGTGACGTCCACCGGGCTGTGCGGTTCCGACCTGCACCTGTACGAAGTGCTCACGCCGTTCATGACACCCGGGGACATCCTCGGTCACGAACCCATCGGCATCGTCGAGGAGGTCGGCGCCGGCGTCCCGGACCTCCAGGCCGGGGACCGGGTCGTGGTGCCGTTCCAGATCGCCTGCGGCAACTGCTGGATGTGCCTGACCGGCCTGCCCACCCAGTGCGAGACCACCCAGGTTCACGGCGAGGGCATGGGCGCCGCTCTGTTCGGCTACACCCGCCTGTACGGCTCCGTACCGGGCGCCCAGGCGGAGTATCTGCGCGTCCCGCAGGCGCAGTACGGCCCGATCAAGGTGCCGGAAGGCCCGCCCGACGACCGTTTCGTCTACCTCTCCGACGTGCTTCCCACCGCCTGGCAGGCCGTCGCCTACGCCGAGGTGCCGCAGGGCGGCAGCATCGCCGTGCTCGGCCTCGGCCCCATCGGCGACATGGCCTGCCGGGTCGCCCAGGTCAAGGGTGCGGGGCGGGTGTTCGGCGTGGACCTGGTCCCGGAGCGGCTGAGCCGGGCGCGCTCGCGAGGTGTGGAGACGTACGACCTCAGGTCCTTCGACAGCGAGAAGGAACTCGTCGAGGCGATCCGCGACGAGACCGACGGCCGCGGCCCCGACGCCGTGATCGACGCGGTCGGCACCGAGGCCCACGGCAGCGCGGCCGCCAAGCTCGCCCAGCAGGCCACGGCGATGATGCCCCGCAAGCTGAGCGGCCCGCTCGCCGAACGCTTCAGCATCGACCGCCTCGCCGCCCTCTACACCGCCATCGACCTGGTCCGCCGCGGCGGCACCATCTCGCTGTCCGGCGTGTACGGCGGCATGGCCGACCCGATGCCGATGCTCACCCTGTTCGACAAGCAGATCCAGATGCGGATGGGCCAGGCCAACGTCCGCCGCTGGAGCGACGACATCATCCCGTACCTGACCGACGAGGACCCGCTCGGCGTCGAGGACTTCGCCACCCACCGGGTGCCGCTGTCTCAGGCCCCGCACGCGTACGAGATGTTCCAGCGCAAGCAGGACGGTGCGGTCAAGGTGCTGATGCAGCCCTGACGGGTGACGGGTCCTGATGCTGCCCTGCCGGGTCCGCGTGCGTTCTACGCGCCCAGGATCTCCGCCAGGTCGTAACGGACCGGCTCCTGAAGCTGCGCGTAGGTGCAGCTCTCCGGGGTCCGGTCCGGACGCCAGCGGCGGAACCGGGCGGTGTGCCGGAAACGCTGGGCGTTCTCCATGTGGTCGTACGCCACCTCCGCCACCCGCTCCGGCCGCAGCGGCACCCACGACAGGTCCTTGCGGCCCGACCAACGGCTCGGCGCCCCGGGCAGCCTGGCCTTCTCGTGCGCGGCCTCCTCGGACCAGGCCGCCCACGGATGCCCCTGGACATCGTCCATGCGCAGCGGCTCCAGCTCCTCCACCAGCTCGGCGCGCCGCTTCATCGGGAACGCGGCGGACACGCCCACGTGCTGGAGGGTGCCCTGGTCGTCGTACAGGCCGAGCAGCAGCGAGCCCACCACGGGGCCGCTCTTGTGCAGGCGGTAACCGGCGACGACCACGTCCGCCGTCCGCTCGTGCTTGATCTTGAACATGGCGCGCTCGTCCGGCCGGTAGCGCACGGTCAGCGGCTTGGCGATGACCCCGTCCAGACCCGCCCCCTCGTACTGCTCGAACCAGCCGCGCGCCACCTCGATGTCGGTGGTCGCCGGAGCCAGATGCACCGGCGCGCTCACCCCCGACAGCTCCCGGTCCAGCAGCTCCCGCCGCTCGGTCAGCGGGGCGTCCATCAGCGACTCGTTCCCCAGCGCCAGCAGATCGAAGGCGACGAACGAGGCCGGTGTCCGCTCGGCCAGCATGCGCACCCGCGAGTCCGCCGGGTGGATCCGCTCCGTCAGCGCGTCGAAGTCCAGATGCCCCTCCCGCGCGATCACGATCTCCCCGTCCACCACCGAGCGCTCCGGCAACCGCTCCCGCACGGCCGTCACCAGCTCGGGGAAATATCTGGTCAGAGGCTTGCCCGTACGGCTGCCGAGCTCGACCTCGTCCCCGTCGCGGAAGACGATCGCCCGGAACCCGTCCCACTTCGCCTCGTACTGCATGCCCGCTGGGATCGTCGCCACCGACTTGGCGAGCATCGGCAGGACAGGGGGCATCACCGGCAGATCCATGGTCCGATTCTGCGCCCACATGCACAGGAACGCCCGATGTGCGAGCTATGCGGGGTGCGCCTACCGTGGCTCGCATGGGTGACGCGGTGGAGCTGGAGGCGGGCGGCCGGACCGTACGGCTGTCCAGCCCGGACAAAGTGTTCTTTCCGGAGCGGGGCTTCACCAAGCTGGACCTCGCCCGCTACTACCTGGCCGTCGGCCCCGGCATCCTGCGCGCCCTGCGCGACCGGCCCACCACCCTGGAGCGCTACCCCGAGGGCGTGACCGGCGAGAACTTCTTCCAGAAGCGGGCGCCGAAGAACATGCCCGACTGGATCCCGACCGCGCACATCACCTTCCCCAGCGGCCGCAGCGCCGACGAGATGTGTCCCACCGAGGTCGGTGCCGTGGTGTGGGCCGCCCAGTTCGGCACCCTCACCTTCCACCCCTGGCCGGTCCGCCGCGACGACGTCGACCGCCCGGACGAGCTCCGCATCGACCTCGACCCGCAGCCCGGCACGGACTACGAGGACGCCGTCCGCGCCGCCCACGAACTGCGGGCCGTCCTCGACGAGTTCGGCGGGTTGCGCGGCTTCCCCAAGACCTCCGGCGGCCGGGGCCTGCACGTCTTCGTGCCCATCGAACCCCGTTGGACCTTCACCCAGGTCCGGCGCGCCGCCATCGCCGTCGGCCGGGAGATGGAGCGGCGGATGCCGGAGCAGGTCACCATCAAGTGGTGGAAGGAGGAGCGGGGCAAGCGCATCTTCATCGACTACAACCAGACGGCACGCGACCGCACCATCGCCTCCGCCTACTCGGTACGCCCCCGCCCGCACGCCCCCGTCTCCGCGCCCCTGCGCTGGGACGAGGTGGGGGTCGCGCACCCCCAGGACTTCGACCTCGCGACCATGCCGGCGCGCTTCGCCGAACTCGGCGACGTGCACGCGGACATGGACGACCACCGCTACTCCCTGGAGGCCCTGCTCGACCTCGCCCGCCGCGACGAACACGACCACGGACTGGGAGACCTGCCGTACCCGCCCGAGTATCCGAAGATGCCGGGGGAGCCGAGGCGGGTACAGCCGAGCAGGGCCAGGAAGACGCCCGGCGGGCCTACAACTCCTTGATCCGGATGTCCCGGTACGACACCACGTCCGTCGTGCCGTGCACCTGGAGCCCGATGTAGCCGGAGGCGAACCGCCGCCCGTCCGTGCCCGGGTCGTCCGAGCGGGGCGGGGTGAACTCCTGGCCCCCGGTGTTGTCGAACTCGTTGATCAGCACGCCGTTGCGGAACACCGAGTAGTGCTGGCCCTCCACGCGGATCTCGTAGTCGTTCCAGGTGCCCTTCTGCGTCACGCCGGCACCGGCCAGGCCCACGCGGTCGAAGCCGTAGACCGACCCCGTCTTGTACATGTCGCCGTCGGGCCGGTCGAGCACCTGCACCTCGTGCCCGTACTTGATGGCGACCCACTCCGGCCGGGACTCCTCCGGGTGGTCGTGGACCCACGGGAAGCGCACGAAGACACCCGAGTTGGCGTTGCCCGTGCCGGGAGCGTCGTCACGCCACTGGAGCCGCAGCGAGAAGTCGCCGTACTTGCGCTGCGGGAACCACAGCATGCCCATGCCCGGTGTGGTCGTGCTGGAGGTGATCGTCCCGTCCGGGTTCAGCCCGAACGAACCGCCGCCCACCTGCTGCCACTTGGCGAACGACTCGGCACTGCCGTCGAAGAGCGCCCGGTAGCCCTCGGTCTGCCCCGGCCTGCCGATGCCGGACTGGCGGGCGGCCTTCCGGATCGCGTTGTACTCGCGCTGGTCGATCACGCCCTCCTTCAGCAGCGAGTCGAGTACCGACGTCACGTGCTTGAGGAACAGCGCGTGGGACGTCCACTCCTTCTCGTCCTCGATCAGCTCGCCGATCCGGCAGCGGTTGTCGGTGACCCGGTTGCGCACGCCGGAGTCGACCTCGCCGACGATCACCGTCAGCCGCTCGTCGTACTCCGGGCAGTCCGGCGCCGGGACCTGCCCGGAGACGACCGTGAAGGTCACCGTACGCGCCGCCGAGGTGTTGCCGGCCTTGTCGGTCGCCCGGTACGCCACGGTGTGCGCGCCCGCCCGGTCGACCACCACCGGCGCCGTGTACGCCATGTACGGGCCGCCGTCCAGCGAGTACTCGACCTTCTCGACCCCGGAGCCGTGCTCGTCGGTCGCCGTGACGGTCACCCGGGCGCTGTTGACGTACGCCCCGTCGGAGTTCTTCGTGCCCTCCACGGTCACGCCCGTCACCGGCGGAGTGGTGTCCTGCGGCGGCGCCGCGACGACCGTGAACCGCACGCTCTTCTCGGCCGCCACGTTGCCCGCCTTGTCCGTGGCGCGGTAGCGGACCGTGTGGGCGCCCACCTGGTGCACCATCACGGGCGCGGTGTACGGCTGCCAGGCACCGGAGCCGACCGCGTACTCGATCGAGTTCACCCCGGAACCGGTGTCGGACGCGGAGACGGTGACCGTCGCCATGTCGATGTACGCCCCGTCCGGGCTGCGCTCGCCGCTCACCGTCGCCGAGGTCTCCGGCGCGGTCGTGTCGTCCGACTGCGGCGCCACCACCGTGAACGCGGTGCTCTTCTCGGCGGAGACGTTCCCCGCCTTGTCGAAGGCGCGGTAGCGGATCTTGTGGGCGCCGACCTGGTCGACGACGACCGGCGCGGTGTACGGCTGCCAGGCGCCCGCGTCGCCGATCGCGTACTCGATCCTCTCGACGCCGGAGCCGCCCTCGTCGGTGGCGTGGATCGCCACGCTCGCCGAACCGACGTACTCGCCCTGCGCGTTCTGTGTCCCGCTCACGTGCGCCGACGCCTCGGGCGCGGTGGTGTCCTCGCCGGTGCCCTCGGTCACCACCAGGATGCCCTGCATCTGGCCGTGGCCGGGGATGGTGCAGTGGTAGAAGTACCGGCCGGGCGTGAGCGTGACCTGGGCGGTGTGCTTGCCGCCCTGGGCGTCGTTCGGGTTGGCCAGGATGTTGAGCTGCACATCGTTGTTGAACTCGGGATCGCTGGTCACGAACGTCAGCGTGTGCGGCATGCCCGTGGTGTTGCCGGTGGCCGCACTGTTCTCGAAAACGATCGTCGCGCTGCCGGCGAGCGCCGTCTTCGGCGCCGAGAGGTACTTGTCGATGTCGTTGCCGGCCGTCCAGGTGAGGACCTGTTCGGCGGCCGGCGCCTGGGTCTGCCCGATGGCGGGCATCGCCTGCACGCCGAGCATCACGAGCAGGGCGGCCAGCAGGGCGGCCCAGATTCTTCGCTGCCGGATCACTCGGTCCCCCTCGCCAGCCGACCGGCGGCCGGGGTCGGCCCGCCGCCCTTGTAGGTGACCCGCCACAGGGCCGACTTGGAGTCCGAGGTGAAGAAGCCGCGCCCGTAGTCGAGCACGTACAGCGCACCGTCCGGACCGAACTTCCAGTCCATGAGGTTCTTGATGCCGTCGTTGCCGATCGGCACGATCTTCTTCAGCGACTCCGAGTGCACCGGCAGACCGCCGTCGCCTTGCGTCTTCGGGTCCATGAGCACCGCGTTGCGCGGCTGGTCGGCGTCGTAGAAGTCACCGACGAACCACTTGCCGTCCCAGTAGGCGGGCCACTTGGTCGTGCTCGTGTTGTCACTGTCGTACCGGTAGACCGGCCCGTTCATCGCGGCCTGCCCGCCGCCCTTCAGCCAGGGCAGCCGGTACGTCGCCTCCTCCGGCTTGTACGACGGGACACCGCCGGCGTCCCGCGGGTAGTCCGGCGCGCCGCCCTGCGGCGAGTACCAGATGTTGTTGCCGGTGACCGGCGGCAGGTTGACCAGGCCGTCGTTGTTCGGCGACTCGTTCTTCGGGTGGTCGCAGTCGTACCAGCCCAGCGGCTTGGACGGATCCGGCAGGTTGCGGTCCCGGTAGGGCTGCTTGTTGCCCATGCAGTACGGCCAGCCCCGGTTGCTCGCCTTGGTGATGGCGGCGAAGGTGTCGTACTTGGCCGGACCCCAGGTCGTCGAGGGCGCGCTCGCGTCCGGGCCGACCCAGCCCGCGTAGAGCACGTCGGTCGACTTGTCGATGAAGATACGGGCGGGGTTCCTGACGCCCATCACATAGATCTCGCCGCGGGTCTTGCCGCCGCCCTCGTCGGTCTCCTTCCCGGTGAAGAGGTTGCCCTCGGGGAGCGTGTACGTCCCGTCCGGCTCCGGGTGGATGCGCAGGATCTTGCCGTTGAGGTTGTTGGTGTTGCCGGCCGTGCGGCGCGCGTCCGCGAAGGAGACGCCCTTGTAGTTCGGCTGCGGGTTGTTGCCCGAGTAACCGCCGCTGAACCCGCTGGAGTTGTTGTCACCGGTGGCGATGTACAGGTTGCCCTTGGAGTCCCAGGCCATCCCGCCGCCCGAGTGGCAGCAACTGTGGATCTGCACCGGCCACTTCAGCAGCACCTTCTCGCTGCCCACGTCCAGCTTGTTCGTCGCCTGGTCGAGGGTGAAGCGGGAGACCCGCCGCTCGGCCATCCGCGTGTCCCGGTTGATCTGGCTGTGGGGCGTGTAGTGGAGGTACACCCAGCCGTTCTGCTCGAACCTCGGGTCCAGCTCGATGCCGAGCAGGCCCTCCTCGACCTTGACCAGTTCGTCGCCGCCGCCCTTGTTGCCGAAGACGGTGAGCGCTCCGGCGAGCGTGACCTGCTTGGTCTTCGGGTCGTAGACGTGGATCTCGCCCTTGCCCTTGCCGATGTCGGGGTTGTTCCAGTCGGTGACCACGGGCTGCGAGGAGTCGGCGCCGCCCCGTCCGATGTAGAACACCCGGCCGTCGGGCGCGGTGGCCAGCCCGTGCGGCTCGCCGATCTGGTCGTTGCGCCCCGGCTGGTTGGGCTTGGTCAGCCGCTCCGCCGCGTAGTTGGCGTTGATGGTCGCCTTGCAGTCGGCCTGCTCCAGGCGCGTCGTCCACATCAGCGCGCCGCGCAGATGGGCACGGAAGTCGGCCTCGTCGTACGACGACACCGTGCCGCCCATGCCTGTGTAGAAGGAGCGTCCGCCGTCGTAGTCACGGCACCAACTCACCGGATGATCCCAGCCGTTGGCACCGGCCCCCGGCTGGTAGGTCGACTCCCGGACCCTGGCGACCGTGTGGACGTCGCCCGACGGGTTCTTCACCCAGTTCAGCCACTTGTCGGGGCGCTTCCACTGCACCGGCAGGTCCTTGGTGGCCGGATGCCGGCGGTCGCCGACCTCCACGGTCGCCCGCTGGGCGGACGCCGGGTTGGACGCGGCCGGCCGGGCGCCCACCAGTCCGGTGAACCAGTCCGAGTACGGCTCGGCGCGCGCCGCGTCATGGATGCCGACGAACCCGCCGCCGGCCTCCATGTAGGCCTCCAGGCCCGCCTCCTGCTCGGCGTCGAGGACATCGCCCCCGCCGGTCAGGAACACGATCGCGTTGAAGCGGCCGAGCTTTTTCTCATTGGTGAACACCGAGGCGTCGCCGGTGGCTTGCGCGGTGAAGCGGCGGTTCGCCGGTCCCGACAGCCCGATGTCCTCGATGGCCTCGATCCCGGCGTTCACGACCGGCGATTCCTCCCCGGCCGCCGCGGAACCGTGGAAGATCAGCACCCGTACATTCGCGCCGCCCGGCGGCGACTTGATCGACATCGTTGTCAGCGGGGGTTCTGGATACGGGCCCGCGTGGGCGGGTCCCGCCAGCAGTCCGGCGGTCACGACCCCGGCGGCCGCGGAGGCCGCCCAGACACGTCTTCCCTTGCTCAACCCTCGTAAGTGCATGGGCACCTCCACGGTCACAGCAACACCGCCAAGGAAGCTAAACCCCTTTGCATGGCTCGCCAATACCTATGACCGTGATGGCCCCAACTTTGTCTTGAGTGTGGATAAACGGGGGCGCGGCCGGTACCGTCTCACAGGTTCATCACAGGTACGTCTCCGTAAAGGCCTTACCAGGGTGGGGAGTTCCGCATGGACAGACGCAGCTTCAACCGGCGGGTCCTGCTGGGAAGCGCGGCCGTCGCGACATCGTTGTCCGCGGCGCCGGAGGCCGTCAGCGCGGACGGACCGGTCAAGACGGCACCGGCCGGGGGCGCGGTGAGACGCATCAAGCTCTACGCCGAGAAGCTCGCCGACGGACAGATGGGCTACGGCCTGGAGAAGGGCAAGGCGACCGTCCCCGGCCCGCTGATCGAGCTCAACGAGGGCGACACGCTGCACATCGAGTTCGAGAACACCATGGACGTGGCGGTGAGCCTGCACGTCCACGGCCTGGACTACGAGATCACCAGCGACGGCACGAAACTGAACCGCAGTCATGTCGAGCCCGGCGGCACCCGCACCTACACCTGGCGCACCCACGCCCCCGGCCGCCGCAAGGACGGCACCTGGCGGGCGGGCAGCGCGGGTTACTGGCACTACCACGACCACGTCGTCGGCACGGACCACGGCACGCGGGGGCTCCAGAAGGGCCTGTTCGGCCCGGTCATCGTCCGCCGCAAGGGCGACGTCCTGCCGGACCGCACGCACACGGTCGTCTTCAACGACATGCTCATCAACAACAGGCCGCCGCACTCCGGGCCCGACTTCGAGGCCACGGTGGGTGATCGCGTCGAGTTCATCGTGATCACGCACGGCGAGTTCTACCACACGTTCCACATGCACGGTCACCGCTGGGCGGACAACCGCACCGGCATGCTGACCGGCCCCGAAGACCCCAGCCCGGTCATCGACAACAAGATCACGGGCCCGGCCGACTCGTTCGGCTTCCAGGTCATCGCGGGGGAGGGGATCGGCGCCGGCGCCTGGATGTACCACTGCCATGTGCAGAGCCACTCCGACATGGGGATGGTGGGCCTGTTCCTGGTGAAGAAGCCGGACGGCACGATTCCCGGCTACGACCCGCACGACCACGGGGTTGATCACTCCGGGCACGATCAGCGGGAGGAGCACGCGCACTGACGGTCGCGTGGGCGCGAGAGCGCTCTCACCCCCTGCGCGTCCGGGGCTATCCTGATCCGCACCCGCAGGTGAGGAGCCCCGAAGTGACCGACACAGCGCCGCGTCCCACCCTGGAGGCCGTGGCAGCCCGGGCCGGTGTCTCGCGGGCCACCGTCTCGCGCGTGGTCAACGGCGGGGACGGGGTCAGGGACATCCTCGTCGAGCGGGTCCGCAAGGCGGTGGACGAGCTCGGGTACGTGCCCAACCAGGCGGCCCGCAGCCTGGTGACCCGGCGGCACGACGCGATCGCGGTCGTCGTCGCCGAACCGGAGACCCGCGTCTTCGCCGACCCCTTCTTCGCGCTCCAGCTGCGCGGCATCAGCAAGGAACTCACCGCCCACGACAACCAGCTCGTCCTGCTGCTCACGGAGGGCCGGGACGACCACGCCCGGGTCGGTCGGTACCTCGCCGGCGGGCATGTCGACGGGGCCCTCGTCTTCTCCCTGCACCTCGACGACCCGCTGCCGGAGTTGATCCAGAGGGCCGGAGTCCCCACCGTCTTCGGCGGGCGGCCCGGCTGGAGCGGAGACCGGCGCGGCGTGGTGTACGTCGACAGCGACAACCGCGGCGGCGCCCGTGACGCCGTCCGCCACCTGGCCGGTCTCGGCCGCACCCGGATCGCGCACATCACCGGCGCCCTCGATCAGACCTCCGCCGTGGACCGGCTCGACGGCTACCGGGACGTCATGGTGGACGCCGACCCGCGGCTGATCGCCGAGGCCGACTTCACCCCGGCCGGGGGCGAGCGGGCGATGCGCGAACTCCTCGGCCGCTGCCCGGACCTGGACGCGGTGTTCGCCGCCAACGACCTCACCGCCTCGGGGGCGCTGCGCGTCCTGCGCGAGGCCGGGCGGCGCGTCCCCGACGACGTCGCAGTGATCGGTTTCGACGACATGCTGCCCGTCGCGGAACAGACCGATCCGCCCCTCACGACGGTCCGTCAGGACATCGAGGAGATGGGTCGCCTGATGGCCCGCCTGCTGCTGCGGGGGCTCGACCGCGGCACTCCGCAGGAGGGCGTTGACGACACACCCTCCAGCGTCGTCCTGCCGACGACCCTGGTGCGGCGGGCGTCCGCGTAGCCCCGCGCCTGTGCCTCAGGCCGGCTGCGGCTCGCTGCGGATCACCGCGAAACGAGCCCCGTACGGGTCCGTGAGCTTGGCGAGGCGCCCGACGTCCGGCAGGTCCGTGGCGGGCATCCGGACCGTGCCGCCCAGTTCCCGGGCCCGGGCGACGGTGGTGTCCGGGTCGGTGACCTCGAAGTACGGCAGCCAGTGGGGCTCCTCCTCGGCCGCCTCGGCCAGGGGGACGAGGCCGCCGAACATGGCGTCCTCGCTCTCCCCGGCCGGGGTGAGGGTGGTGTAGGTGCCGCCGGGGAAGTCGACGCCGAGCGTCTCCAGGCCGAGCACGGAGTGGTAGAAGGCGGCAGCGGCCGGGACGTCCGGCGTGTACAGCTCCAGCCAGCACAGCGAGCCGGGCTCCCGTACGACATCCAGGCCCTTGTTGCGGCCCGGCTGCCACAGGCCGAAGGGCACCCCCGCCTGGTCGGCGAGGATCGCCATGCGGCCCAGGTCCTGCACGTCCATGGGCTGCATCCGCACCGAGCCGTGCGCCTGCCCGGCCGCCTGCGCCGTGGCGTCCGCGTCCGGGGCCTGGAAGTACACCGTCCAGGAGGGCGGGCCCTGCTCCGGGGTGGTCTGCATGCCACCGGCCGCGGTCCTGCCGTCGAGCTGGAAGAGGCCGTACCCGCCGACCTCGGGACCGCCCGGCTGGAACCGCCAGCCGAACAGGCCGCCGTAGAAGGCGGCGGCGCCTGCGATGTCGGGGGTGCCGAGATCGATCCAGTTCGGGGCGCCGGTCACATAACGGGTGGTGAGCATCGCGGTCTCCTCGCACAGGTTCCGTCGTCCGCTCTGCCGAGTCTCGCACCGGCCACTGACAAGCGCCGCCGGAGCGCCCCCGGGGCGTGACGCCGGGTTTCCGCGCGCCGCCGTGCGTCGGCGGGTCCGGGGGGCGACCATCGAGGTGGCCGGAGGCCCGTCCACGCGGTGTTGATCCCGCGTTGATCGAACGTTTTTCGCTCTCCGGAACGCTTCTGGGCATGCACACCGACACCATGATCTCGCCCGAACTCGCCTGGCAGCAGGAGGCGTTGTGCGCACAGACCGGGGCGGACTTCTTCTTCCCCGAGCCCGGCAGTTCGGTTCGGGAGGCCAAGCGGATCTGCGGCCTGTGCCCGATCCGTGACGCCTGCCTCGAATACGCGATGGACCACGACGAACGCTTTGGCGTCTGGGGCGGTCTGTCGGAGAAGGAGCGGCTGGAGCTGCGGCGTACGTCGCGGTAACCGGGTGCGCGCGTCCCGGCGGGGGAGGGGCGGGCGTAACGCCGAGGCCCCGGCCGCTCGTGGCGGCCGGGGTCTCGCAGTCGTGGAGCCGGACGGGCCGGGCCGGCCGTCAGGCGCCGGCGGCGCCCGCCCGGGCCGCCATGCGGGCCTTGCGCGCGGCCAGCTTCTCGTCGAACTTCGTCGCCTCGCTGTCCAGGCCGCCCATGTACAGGCCCAGTTCCTCCTGCGCCTTGCGGCCCTCGGCGCCCAGGCCGTCGATCTCCATGACCTTCAGGAAGCGCAGCACGGGCTGGAGCACGTCGTCGTGGTGGATGCGCAGGTTGTAGACCTCGCCGATCGCCATCTGCGCGGCGGCGCGCTCGAAGCCGGGGATGCCGTGGCCGGGCATCCGGAAGTTCACGACCACGTCCCGCACGGCCTGCATGGTCAGGTCGGGGGCGAGCTCGAACGCCGACTTCAGGAGGTTGCGGTAGAAGACCATGTGCAGGTTCTCGTCGGTCGCGATGCGCGCCAGCATGCGGTCGCAGACCGGGTCGCCGGACTGGTGGCCGGTGTTGCGGTGCGAGATGCGGGTGGCCAGCTCCTGGAAGGCGACGTAGGCGATCGAGTGCAGCATCGAGTGCCGGTTGTCCGACTCGAAGCCCTCGCTCATGTGCGACATGCGGAACTGCTCCAGCTTGTCCGGGTCCACCGCGCGCGAGGCGAGCAGGTAGTCCCGCATCACGATGCCGTGCCGGCCCTCCTCGGCCGTCCAGCGGTGCACCCAGGTGCCCCAGGCGCCGTCACGGCCGAAGAGCGAGGCGATCTCGTGGTGGTAGCTGGGCAGGTTGTCCTCGGTCAGCAGGTTCACGACGAGCGCGATGCGGCCGATCTCGGTGACCTTCGACTGCTCCTTGTCCCAGGCCTCGCCGTCCTCGAAGAGGCCGGGGAAATTGCGCGCCTCGCTCCAGGGCACGTACTCGTGCGGCATCCAGTCCTTGGCGACCTGCAGATGCCGGTTGAGTTCCTTCTCGACCACTTCCTCCAGGGCGTACAGCAGCTGAGCGTCGGTCCAGGCGCCGGCGGGGCTGCCGAGGTGGGGAGTGGTGATCGTCATGGACTCTCCAGGGGGACATGCGTACGAGCGGTGAGCAGTAACCTACGACATCGTAGGCTACGTTCCCGTAGGTTACGTTGCCGTAGGTTAAGAGCGCTGTAAAGGCCGCTGATCAGCGGTGTCGCTCGTCCGCGCGTCCACCGCCCCCGGAACCGCAGGTCCAGAGGCTGGACCGGGGGCGTGCCGCCCCCTCAGGCGTACAGCCCCCTCAGCCGCACCGAGAGGCACGTCACACATCCCTCGAGCTTCTCGAACTCGCTGATGTCCACGACGACCGGTTCGTACCCCAGGTCCGCGAACAGCTCCGCGGTCTTCGGCGCGCTGGCCGCCATCAGCAGTTTGGCACCGCCGAGCAGCACGACGTGCGCACCGGCCTCCTCCGGCACCGGCAGGAAGCGCCCGAACAGCGACGGCGTGTCCATCTTCGGGATGTGCCCGATGACCGTCCCGTCCGGCAGCGCGGTGACGGCCGACTTCAGATGCAGCACCTTGGTCACCGGTACGGCGACGACCCGCGCGCCCAGCGGTTCGAACGCGGCCCGCAGTTGCTGGACGCCGGCGGCGTTGGTACGCCCGCCCCGGCCCACGTACACGGTGTCGCCGATCTTCAGTACGTCGCCGCCCTCCAGCGTGCCCGGCTCCCAGATCCAGTTCACCGAGCAGCCCAGACCGGCCACGGCCTCCTCGACCCCGGACGTCTCGTCACGCCGGGACTCGGCGCCCGGGCGGGCGATCAGCGCCACGTTCTTGTACATCACGACCGTGTCCTCGACGAACACCGAGTCCGGGCAGTCGTCGGCCGGGTCCACCTCGATGGTCTCCCAGCCGTGCGTGCGCAGGGCCGCCACGTACGCCTCCCACTGCTCGACCGCGAGGTCGGCGTCGACCCTCTCCCGCTCGATGTGGGTCACCAGCCCTTCGGCAAGACGCGGGCTGGGGCGGCGGACGAGGGCCTTCTTGCTGGGCACGAGCGTGACTCCGTATGGGGTGGGACATGTCTGGACGGCACCGACGGAACGCATCGGGCGTCGGCCGACCATCATGCAGGGCGATCCCGGAAGACGACACCCCCGGGGGAGGCCCGGCCCCCGGACCTGGCGCCGATGCCCGGGCAGGGTGACCTTGATCGGGTCGAGCATGCAGTAACCGTCGGTCAGCCCCGGGAAGCCGTGCCCGTCCGCTCCGAGTTCGAGGTGCCAGCAGGACGGTTCCGTGCGCAGCAGATCCGCCGGGGCCTCGTCGAAGGGCAGACGCGTCCCGCCGCCCCGCCCGGTTCACCATCGGGGGCGAGCACCGCGGCGGCGAGGCCGGCCTCGATCCCGAGCACCGCCTCGGCGTCGGCGGCGCTCACCACCCACCGGAGCTGTAAGCCGCGCCCCCGGATCGCCTCGGCGATCCTCGCCCGCTGCCCCGCTGCCCCGCTGCCGAGCCCCCGTCCGGCCACACGCGTGATCGGCCGGGGGAGCGCCGAACCACCCCATCGGTCCACGGCCACGGGCCGCACCTTGACGGGTCAACGGCCGCGCGCCCGGCATCCCGTCGGAGTACCTGATCAACCGTCTTGCAGATGATTCACCTGGTCGCGGCCCATGCCGATCTTCCGATACGTCGTTAGGCGCAGTGATCCCGGCCGAACCGGCAGGGACCGATCCAGCGGAAGGAAACCGACAGAGATGTACGGCACGCGACGTATCGCGGTGGTGGCCTCGATCGTGGGGATGCTGATGGCCGTTCCCGCCGGCATGGCCACGGCCCATGCCGGGGACGGCGACGCGGGGGCGGGCGGTGTGCTGTCCAACGTCTCCGGCAGGAACTCCTCCGGCCACGCCAACCTCTGCGGCACGGGCAAGGTGGCGCTGTTCAAGGAGCGCACCTGTGTCACCGAGGACGACGGCAAGGGCGGCGGTGACCAGGCGGGCCCGAACGGCGGTGTCCTGTCCAACCTGCTCTTCGCCCGGAACGCCTCGGGCCACAGCAACAACTGCGGCAACGAGACGGTGGCGGTGTTCAGCAAGACCACCTGCGTGACCGAGGACCGCTCCGGTCACTGACCGGCCGCACCGATCGCAGTGAGGAGAGGGGCCTCGATGTCGTCACCTTCTTTGTGCGTGGGCGTGGTGGCGCCCCTGACGGGTCGACTGGCCCCTCTCGGGTCACCATTGTCGTATGTGCTGCGCAGGCTCGCGCCCCGGCTCGCGCACCTCCGCAGCGGCGGCCGCCGCTACGACGTGACCGTCGCCGTGCGCGACAGCCGCTCGGATCCCGACGCGGCCCGGCAGGCCGTACGGGAGCTGGCCGGCGCAGACGGGGCGAACGTCGTGCTCACCATGGCCGGGACCCGGGTGCTGCCCGCCGTCACCGACGCCTGTGAAGAGGCCGGGGTGCCCTGTGTGTCGACCACCTTCCCCTGGCAGGCGTACGTCGACGCGCGCGGTGCGCGGCCGGGGCACCGCTTCCGGTGGACGTACCACTTCGCGTGGGGACTGGACGACATCGCCGCCGTCTTCGCCGACCTGTGGGAACGCGTCGACGACCCAGGCGCAGTCGGCTGCCTGTGGAACGACGACGTGCAAGGACGGCTGCTGCGCCACGACCGGTACGGCTTCGCCCCGGTGACGTCCCCGCGCGGACACACCCTGGTCGACCTCGGCGCCTACCGGGAACCGGCCCACGGCTTCCCCGAGCAGGTCGAACGGCTGCGCGAGCACGGTGCCGGCCTCGTCACCAGCGCCGCCACCGCCACCGACCTGGCGCTCTTCCACCGTCAGGCCCGGGAGGCGGGGCTGCGTCCGCGGCTGATCACCTGCTCGCGCTGGCTGACCTACCCGCACACCCACACCACCCCCGCCCCCGACGTCCACGGCGAACTCGCCGACGCGCGCGTGGCCACCCTCGTCTACTGGAGCCCCGGCCACCCCTACCGCTCCGGCCTGGACGGCACCACTTGTGCCGAACTCGCCCATGCCTACCGGCAGGACACCGGCGCCGACTGGCTCCAGCCCCTCGGCCTCGCCCACGCCCTGGTGGAGACCGCCCACCACGCCCTCACCGCCGCGGCCGACCCCACCGACCGGGCGTCCGTCGCGCGGGCCCTCGCCGGGACGACCCTGGACACCATCGCCGGCACTCTCGACTGGACTCGCGGACCGACGCCCAACATCGCCCTGCTGCCGCTGGTCGGCGGGCAGTGGCAGCACGGCCGAGGCGGCCCGCACCTCGCCGTCGTCAGCAACACGGCGCTCCCGGACGTCCCGCTCACCGGGGAACTCACACCGGCACCCTGACGGCCGATGACGCCACAGCCCGCCGCAGGTGTTCCCCGGTGAACGTGCCCGGCGCGTCCAGGAGCTGTCGCGGTGTCCCCTCGAAGACGATCCCGCCGCCGTCCCGGCCGCCGTCCGGACCGAGGTCGATCACCCAGTCGGCCCGGGCGACCACGTCCAGGTTGTGCTCCACGACGATGACCGTGTTGCCCGTGTCGACCAGCCGGTCCAGCAGGGCGACGAGCCCCTCCACGTCCGCCATGTGCAGCCCGGTCGTCGGCTCGTCGAGCACGTAGACCGCGCCCGTCCGGTGCAGCCGCGTGGCCAGCTTGATGCGCTGCCGCTCGCCGCCGGAGAGCGTGGACAGGGGCTGGCCGAGCGTCAGATACGTCAGTCCGACGTCCCGCAGGGCGCGCAGCCGGCGCCGTACGCCCGTGTCGTCGAAGAAGGCGAGCGCCTGCTCGGCCGTCATCTGCAGGACGTCGGCGATGGAACTGCCCTTCACCGTCAGCCGCAGCACCTCCTCCCTGAAGCGCCGCCCCTCGCAGTCGTGGCAGGTCGTCGTCACCGGGTCCATGAAGGCGAGGTCGGTGTAGATGATGCCCCGGCCCTCGCAGGTGCCGCAGGCGCCGCCGGAGTTGAAGCTGAAGAGGCCCGCTTCGGCCCCCGTCTCGCGGGCGAAGATCTTCCGTACCGTGTCCATGATCCCCAGGTAGGTCGCCGGAGTGGACCGGCCCGAGATCCCGATCGACGACTGGTCGACGACCACGGCGTCGGGGTGGGCGGCGGTGAACTCCCCGACCAGGGTGCTCTTCCCCGACCCCGCCACCCCGGTCACGGCCGTGAGCACACCGGCCGGGAACCGCACGGTCACGTCGCGCAGGTTGTGCCGGTCGGCGCCCTTGACCCACAGCTCGCCGTCGGCCTGCCGCACCTGTTCCTTGACCGCCGTACGGCGGCGCAGACAGCGCCCGGTGAGCGTGTCGGAGGCGGCCAGTGAGGCCGGTGTGCCCTCGAAGACCACGCGGCCGCCCTCGGCGCCGGCGCCCGGCCCCATGTCGACGACGTGGTCGGCCAGCGCGATGACGTCCGGGTCGTGCTCGACGACCAGCACGGTGTTGCCCTTGTCGCGCAGCCGCAGCAGCAGATCTCCGAGACGGCCCACGTCACGCGGGTGCAGGCCGACACTCGGCTCGTCGAAGATGTACGTCAGCCCGGTCAGGCTGGATCCGAGGTGCCGCACCGTCTTCAGCCGCTGCCCCTCACCGCCGCTGAGCGTCGACGTCTCCCGGTCGAGGCTGAGATAGCCGAGGCCGATCGCCTCGACGCGCTCCAGCGCGGCCACGGCCGCCCCCGCGATCGGCCCGGCCACCGGGTCGTCGATCTCCTTCAGCACGGCGATCAGGTCCGTGATCTGCATCCGTGCGCAGTCGGCGATGTTCCGGTCGCCGATCCGGGTGGCGAGCGCCGCCGCGTTGAGCCGGGCTCCGTGACAGACCGGGCAGGTGCCCTCCACCAGGAACTCCCGGACCAGGTCCCGGGTCTTCGGGCTCATGGCCGACAGGTCCCGCTTCAGGTACAGCCGCTCGAAACGGTCGGCCAGCCCCTCGTACCCGGTGGTCCAGGTGCCGCCGCTGCCGTTGACGGTGACCTTGCTGCCTGGCCGTCCGCGCATCAGGAACGCGCGCTCGGCGGCGGTGAATTGCCCCACCGGCTTGCCCGGGTCCAGGTCGGGGCTGTTGGTGTAGGCCTGGCCCTGCCAGGTGCCCGCGGCGAACGGCGGGAAGCGGACCGCCCCGTCCGCGAGGGAGCGCTCGGGATCCAGGATGCGGTCCCAGTCGGGCCGTACCGTGCGGCCGAGGCCGTCGCACTCGGGGCACATGCCCGACGGGTCGTTGAACGAGTACGCGGTCGCCGGCCCGGCGCTCGGCGTGCCGTGCCGGGAGAACAGCACCCGGATCACCGAGTAGATGTCCGTCATGGTGCCGACGGTCGACCGGGAGTGGCCGCCGACCGGCCGCTGGTCGACGACGATCGCGGGGGAGAGGTCCTCCAGTCCGTCCGCGTGCGGCCGCTCGTACTTGGGCAGCCGGTTGCGGACGAACCACGGGTACGTCTCGTTCAGCTGGCGCTGCGACTCCACCGCGATCGTGTCGAAGACGACGGACGACTTCCCCGACCCCGAAACGCCGGTGAACACGGTCAGCCGGCCTTTCGGGATGCGGAGGGTGACGTCCTTGAGGTTGTTCTCGCGTGCTCCGGTCAGGGTGATGACGTCGTGCGTGGTGACATCGCGGGTCGTCACCTCGTTCGTGAAGTCGGTCATGCCCTCGACGCTAGGCGGGAAACCCGACAGCTTCTGGCGTGATTTCCTTCAGTTCCCCGTCCTCCATCAGCAGCCAGCGCGTGATGCCGATCGACTCCAGGAACGGCAGGTCGTGACTGGCCACGATCAGCGCCCCCTCGTAGGACTCCAGGGCCGTGGTCAGCTGCCGCACGCTCGCCATGTCGAGGTTGTTGGTCGGCTCGTCCAGCATGAGCAGCTGCGGCGCCGGCTCGGCCAGCATCAGCGCGGCCAGCGCCGCCCGGAAGCGTTCGCCGCCGGACAGCGTCGCCGCCTTCTGGTCGGCGCGGGCACCTCGGAACAGGAAGCGGGCCAGCCGCGCCCGGACCCGGTTGTTGGTGGCGCCCGGCGCGAACCGGGCCACGTTCTCGGCGACGGTCAGCTCCCCGTCGAGGACGTCCAGCCGCTGCGGCAGGAACCGCAGCGGGACATGTGCCGTCACCTCGCCCGACTCCGGAGCGAGCTCCCCGCTGATCGTGCGCAGCAGCGTCGTCTTGCCCGCGCCGTTGCGTCCGACCAGCGCGACCCGCTCGGGTCCGCGCAGGTCGAAACCGCCGTCCACCCGGGCGCCGTACCGGAGCCGGAGATCCATGAGGGTCAGGACGTCACGGCCCGGCGGCACGGCCGTGTACGGCAGGTCGACACGGATCTCGTCGTCGTCCCGTACGGCGTCCACCGCCTCGTCCAGCCGCTCCCTGGCCTCGGCGAGCTTCTCCTCGTGCATGATCCGGTGCTTGCCCGCGGAGACCTGAGCCGCGCGGCTCTTCAGCTTCATGACGGCCCGGGGTTCACGCTTGGTGTCGTACATCTTCTGGGCGTACCGTTTGCGACGCGCCAGCTTGACCTGTGCGTCCGTCAGTTCGCGCTTCTGCTTGCGGAAGTCGGACTCGGCGACGCGCACCATGCGCTCCGCCGCCTCCTGCTCGATGGCCAGGGCCTCCTCGTAGGCGGAGTAGTTGCCGCCGTACCAGGTGATCTCCCCGGAGCGCAGGTCGGCGATCTGGTCGACGAGGTCCAGCAGTTCCCGGTCGTGGCTGACGACGACCATCACGCCCGGCCAGGACTCGACGGCCGCGTACAGCCGCCTGCGGGCGTACAGGTCGAGATTGTTGGTCGGCTCGTCCAGCAGCAGGACGTCGGGCCGGCGCAGCAGCAGCGCGGCCAGCCGCAGCAGCACCGACTCGCCGCCCGACACCTCGCCGATGGTGCGGTCCAACTCGACGTTTCCGAGGCCGAGTTCGCCGAGGGTCGCCAGAGCGCGCTCCTCCACGTCCCAGTCGTCGCCGACCGTCTCGAAGTGCGCCTCGGACACATCGCCCGCCTCGATGGCGTGCAGGGCGGCCCGCTTGCCGGCGATGCCGAGCGCCTCGTCGACGCGCAGGGTGGTGTCGAGCGTGACGTTCTGCGGGAGGTACCCGACCTCGCCGGCCACGCGGACGGTGCCGTCGGCCGGGGCGAGTTCGCCGGCGATCAGCTTCAACAGGGTGGACTTCCCCGACCCGTTGACGCCGACCAGGCCGGTCCGGCCCGGGCCGAAGGCCACGTCGAGGCCCTCGAAGACGGGGGTGCCGTCGGGCCAGGTGAAGGCGAGGGAGGTGACGGTGATGGAAGTAGGCATGCGGGCCTCTTTCGCGGTTGCTTGATGCGGTCAGGGGCAAACGCGTATCGAGACACCTGCGACCAGGGAGGAGGGCTCCAGGGGCATGAGAAATGCCCTGCACCGGAGGACGGCTCGAACGCCGAGGTCGCACGCAGCGCACACACCAGAGGCGGGTGACGCGGTGTCTCAGGACCTCAGACGAGCAACGTCCTTCTCCAATCGGCGGCAACAGGACGCTCAACAACGTACGAGGGGGCGTCGGGCCTGTCAACGAATTAACGTGAGACCCGATCTTCCCTCCCCGAGGAGGCCCCGTGCCCGACGGCCCGCTCTCGCTGCCGGCCCGGCTCTGCCTGCTGGCCTGGGACCCCGCGCCGCCGACGGGCACCGGCACCGCCCACTTGTCAGGGCCCGTGCGGGCCGGTGCCCTCGTCGAGCTGGCCCGGCACGGCCTGCTCGTCGACGAGGGCGGCATCGCCACGCCGGTAGACCTGGACTCCGGCACGGGTGACGCGGTCCTCGACGGGCTGCTGGAACTCGTCCGCGAGTCGTGCCCGCACCCCTGGCGGACCTGGGTGACGCTGCGCTCGCGGGTGACCCTCGACGCGGTGCGGGAGCAACTGGTGGCCGAGGGGTTTCTGCGCGCGGAGAAAAAGCGGGTCCCGGGGTGTTCCCGTCCGTGGAGTACGAGCTGGACCGCGCCGCCGCCGTGGAGGTGCTGCGGGAGGAGACGCGTCAGGTCCTGCGGGGGCCGCGGCCGGTCGCCCACATCTCCGAGCGGGAGGCCGCGGTCGCGACGCTGGCCGCCGCGGCGGAACTTCTCCCCGAAGAGGACGTCGACGCCCACGTGCAGCGTGTGCGGGGACTGGAGGAGCGTGCCGTGGCGTCGGTACCGGGGCTCGGGGAGATCGTGCGCGAGATCGGCACGGCCCTGGCCACCGCGACGGCGACCGCTCCGCCCTGACCCACGTCCACGTCGGATTCCCGCCGGCCACGGCCCGGGCCGCCGCTGGTCGGGTTGCCCGCATGACGAACCGGACCGACCGGGCCCTGGCCTTCCGCGCCCTGCACATCCCCGGAACCCCGCCGGTCCTGCCCAACGCCTGGGACGCGGTGAGCGCCCTCCTCGTCGAGGACGCGGGCGCCACCGCGGTGGCGACGACCAGCGCCGGGCTCGTCCGGGCCCTCGGCGCGCCGGACGGCGAGCGGGTGGACCGTGCCACGGCCCTCGCCGCCGTCACTCGGATCGCCGAGGCCGTGACCGTCCCGGTGACGGCGGACATCGAGAGCGGTTACGCCGAGGACACCGAGGGCCTCGCCGGCACCGTCCGCGCGGTCCTCGCCGCGGGAGCGGTGGGGTGAACATCGAGGACGCGCCGCACGGCCCGGAGCGGGCGGACCACTGAGGAGCGTGGGAGAGCAGGCCGAGCGGATCGCCGCGGTCCGTGAGGCGGCCGACGCCGCGGGCGTGCCGCTGTTCGCCAACGCCCGGACCGACACGTTCCTCAGCGGAGCCGGGGGAGTGGACCTCACCCTGGAGCGGGCCGCCGCCTTCCGCGCCGACGGAATCTTCGTCCCCGGGGCCGTCGACCCGGGGACCGTCAAGGAACTGGTGAACGGCGTCGACGGGCCGCTGAACGTCATGGCCGGACCCGGCGCAGCGACGGTCGCCGAACCGGCCGCCCTGGGCGTCGCCCGGGTCAGCGTGGGCTCCGGTATCGCCCAGGCCGCCACGCCCTGGTCCGCCGGGCCGCGTGGGAGCTGCTGGACACCGGGACGTACCGGTCACTGGCCGCCGGTCTCGACCACGCCGAGGTCAACGCCCTGCTGGATCGGGCACGTCAGCCCGGCATGCCTCGGCTCAGCACGCGTCCCGCATCAGCTCCGCCAGGTCGTGGTCCAGATCCAGCTGGAGGTGCTCCAGACCGACCGGCACCAGCTCGCTCGTGGCCTCCAGGAACCGGCGCACCTCGCCGGAACGGACGTGCACGACGGCCGTGCCCTCGGGGGCGTGGAACTCCAGCACCGTGCGGTCGTACCCGTACGGCCGCACCCGCACGTCGCCGTGGCCCTCGGCGTTCTTCAGGCCCGCGGCGAGCAGCTCGCGGGAGAAGGTCCAGCAGACCTCGACGCCCTCCAGCGTGGCCGGGGCGGGGAAGGTCATACGGACGGCGAACGGATCACGCCGGTCGTAGTGGAGCGTCGCGGGAATGCTCGGCATACGTGGCGCGGCGGCGACGAGGCGGGCCTCCACGGGCTGCTCGATGACGATGGACAACGCCTTGCTCCCTTGTGACGGCTGGACGGGACACTTCCGGGCGGATGAGGCCGGGCACTGGAAGAGACGACGGAATCAGCCAATCCGTGCACACGAAGTGCGAGTGACCTCTGTCACCGCGTTCATGCACCGGAGTGACGTGGCTCTCGCCCTGTGCCGCGCAGGCACTTGTGGCGTCACCGCACCGCCCCGGGAGCCGGGCGAGGCCATCTGGACGGCGCCCTGGGGGTGGGCTAGCTTCGCCGGCCATGAGGCGCTTGGGGATCACGCGACGGACGGGCCGGACACGGAGCAGGGCGACCGGAGTGGCGGCGCTGGTCGCGCTCGCCACCCTGACAGCCGTACCGGCGCAGGCGCACGAGCCGCAGCGCCGGGTGCCGCACTGGGAACTCAAGGACACCGGCACCCCGGAGATACGGTTCCGCGGTCTGGCCGCCGTCAGCCGGAACACCGCCTGGCTCGCGGGGACCGGCGGCACCGTCCTGCGCACCACCGACGGCGGCACCACCTGGCGGAACGTCTCGCCTCCGGGCGCGGCGGAGTTGCAGTTCCGGGACGTCGAGGCGTTCGACGCGCGCCGGGCCGTGGTCCTGGCCATCGGCGAGGGCGAGGCGTCCCGCGTGTACCGCACCGACGACGGCGGTGCTACCTGGACGGAGTCCTTCCGCAACACCGACCCGAAGGCCTTCTACGACTGCCTCACCTTCCTCGACCACCGCCACGGCCTCGCGATGAGCGACCCGGTGGACGGGAAGTTCCGCATCCTGTCGACCCGCGACGGCGGCCGCACCTGGACGGTGCTGCCGGACGAGGGCATGCCGCCCGCCCAGGAGGGCGAGGCCGGATTCGCCGCGAGCGGCCAGTGCCTGGTCAGCTCCGGGCCGAAGGACGTCTGGCTCGCCACCGGCGGGGCCGCGCACGCGCGCGTGCTGCACTCCGCCGACCGTGGACGGACCTGGACGGCCACCGCCGCGCACCTCCCTGCGGGTGACCCGGCCCGCGGCGTCTTCGCGCTGGCCTTCCGCGACCGTACCCACGGCCTCGCCGTCGGCGGCGACTTCACCCCCGGCCGGCCCTCACCGGACGCCGCCGCCCGCACCGGCGACGGCGGCCGCACCTGGCGCCCCGCCGCCACGCCCCCGCCCGCCTACCGCTCCGGTGTCGCCTGGCTCCCGCACAGCCGCACCGCCGCCCTCGCCGTCGGCCCCACCGGCACCGACCTCACCACGGACGGCGGCCGCACCTGGCGCACGGTCGACACCGGCTCCTACGACACCGTCGACTGCACGCCCGACCAACGGTGCTGGGCGGCCGGCGAAAAGGGGCGGGTTGCCCGCCTGGAGCATTGAGCGCGCGGTATGCCCTGATTGTTGGCAGTGTGGGTACTCGTTCACTGAAGGTGAAAGGAAGTGAGCGGTCATGCCACGCGGTTCGAGCTCCAAGCGGGAGCGCCAGTACGAGCACATCAAGAAGAGCGCGCAGGACCGGGGCGAGAGCACCGGCCGCGCCAAGGAGATCGCCTCGCGGACGGTCAACAAGGAACGCGCCCGCTCCGGCGAGTCGAAGACGGCCAGCCGCACCTCGACGAAGGACATGTCGTCCGGCAAGCGCGGCGGTCAGCGGTCGGGCCAGGGCTCGCAGGGCCCCACCTACGACCAGCTGTACCAGGAGGCCAAGCGCCGCGGCGTCGAGGGCCGCTCCAACATGAACAAGAGCCAGCTCCAGCGCGCGCTGGGCAAGTAAGCGGCACGCCCCCGAGGCCGACGGAACTCCAGGGTTCCGTCGGCCTCGCGCTGCCTACAGGCTCGGCAGCCGAAAGGACCAGCCCATAGGCTCAGGGGCATCATGACGACCGTACGCATCCCACAGGACTGGCCCGCCACCGAGGAACAGGCCCGCGCCGTCCAGGACGAACTGCGCGAGCGTGTGATCCTCGACGAACCGGGGCCGCCGCCCGGAACGGGCCATGTGACGGGGGTCGATGTCGCCTACGACGACGAGCGCGATGTCGTCGTGGCGGCCGCGGTCGTCCTGGACGCGTCGAGTCTCGACGTCGTCGCCGAGGCCACGGCGGTGGGCCGGGTCTCCTTCCCCTACGTGCCCGGACTGCTCGCCTTCCGCGAGATCCCCACGGTTCTCGCCGCCCTCGACGCCCTGCCGTGCCCGCCCGGTCTGGTCGTCTGCGACGGCTACGGTCTCGCCCACCCCCGCCGCTTCGGCCTGGCCAGCCACCTCGGCGTCCTGACCGGACTGCCCACGATCGGCGTCGCCAAGAACCCGTTCACCTTCGCCTACGACGACCCGGACACCCCGCGCGGCAGTACGTCCGCGCTGCTCGCCGGTTCCGAGGAGGTCGGCCGCGCCCTGCGCACACGTGACGGCGTCAAGCCGGTCTTCGTCTCCGTCGGCCACCGCGTGACCCTGGCGAACGCCTGCGCCCACACCCTCGCGCTGAGCCCCGAGTACCGCCTTCCGGAGACCACGCGCAGGGCGGACGCGCTCTGCCGGACGGCGTTGCGGGAGACCTATTCCGCCTGACCGGCCACGCTCCAGTGGCCCACCTCGCGGTACTCCGAGTCGTAGATGACCGACCCGTCCCCGGGCCGGAGCGCGTAGTGGCGCATGTTGCCGCCCCAGTACCTGAGGATCCGGCCCAGCTCGCCCGCCGGGTCCTTCGCCAACGCCGCGTCGTCCATGCTGACTTCGAGAAGGAACTTCATGCCTTCAATGGTTTCATTGAACTCCTTGTTGGCACTTTTCGAGCTGTCGCCAGGAGCGGACGGCGGAAAGTCTCAAACCGGGGGAGAGGTCGGGGGTGGGGCCGGGGGGACAGGCCTGCCCACGGCGGGGCGGCAGATCTGAGTACCGGCTCTGAGTACCCGTACGGATGCCCGGCCCGCACCCTCGTCGGCAGGCTGGGGCGCATGACAACGCACCGTGCCCCCAAGCCTGTTGCCGGCCCGACCCAGACCGTCGAGCGGGCCGTCACCATAGGGCTGATCCTCGCCGTGCTGGCGGGGCTCGGCTGGATCGCCGGGATGATCTACACCATCGTCGAGTGGCCGCTGTAGGGCCCTCAGCACCTTCAGCAGGACCTTCAGCAGGCCCTTCAGCGGGTCGACGCGACGCGGAAGCGGATGCCCGCCGCGCGCAGCCGGCCGATCAGCGCGTCGCCCATCGCCACCGCCGTGGTGACCTGCCCGGCGGTATTCGGAAGGTCGTCGAAGGCCAGGCACAACGCCGACTCGGCGAGCATCTTCGCCGTCTCGTCGTAGCCGGGATCGCCGCCCGAGACCTCCGTGTACACCCGTCGGCCGCCGCCCTCGCCCACGAAGCGCAGGGAGAACCAGCTCTTCGCCCGCCTCTCGGGGCTCGGCCCGTCCCCGGGCCTGAGCCGGCCCGACAACCAGCGCCGCGCCGGCGGCACCTGGGCCGCCGCCACCAGCGCGCCGACGGCCGCGACACCGCCCACCGCGACGGGCAGATGCCGGACGGCCGCGTACTGCCGGTAGCGGAAGTCGGGACCGTACCGGTCGAGGGCCGAGGCCGACCGCCGCACGATCTGCGGGTCGATCGTCGGCATCGGCAGCGCCCACGCGCCGACCTCCTTGGCGAACCGCGGCCCGCCCAGCGGCGCCGATGCCCGCCGGCCCACCAGCCGCGGCTCGTGCCGCCGCCGGTCCCGGGCGGCCGCCGCCATCTCCCGCTGCCGCGCGAACTGGTTGAGTGCGGAGGCGAAGGTGCCGCCCGAGAACGCCGCGTCGGCGGTCACGAAGCCCTCCACGGTCAGCGGCACGTCCTCCGGGAGCTGCTGCACGGTGAAATACACGCCCAGATCGTGCGGGATCGAGTCGAAGCCGGCGGCGTGCACCAGCCGTGCCCCGGTCTCCCGCGCGCGTGCGTCGTGCTTGACGTACATCAGGTCCACGAACTCGGGCTCGCCGCAGAGGTCGAGGTAGTCGGTCCCGGTGTCCGCGCAGGCGGCGACGAGCTCCTCGCCGTACGTCACGTACGGGCCGACCGTCGTGGCCACCACGCGCGCGTGCTCGGCGAGGGCGCGCACCGAGGCCGGATCGGAGACGTCCGCCCGCAGCACCCCGACCTCCGCGCCGCCGGGCAGCCGCTCCCGCAGCCGCTCCAGTTTCTCCTCGCTGCGGCCCGCGATCGCCCACCGCAGCCCCTCGGGTGCGTGGGCCGCGAGGTACTGCGCGGTGAGCGCTCCGGCGAAACTCGTGGCTCCGAAGAGCACGATGTCGTACGGACGGTCCGTCCTTTTCAGCCTGCTCATGACACCCCTCGGTCGTGCAGCCCGTGCCGCTGTCGGTGGCCGAGGCTAGCGTGAGGTGTGCGGAGCGCGACGACGAGCCCGGAGGACGACGATGGCCGTGCCCAGGAATGCCCTGAAGAAGTGGGAGAAAGTGCGCGCGTTCGCACTGGGGCTGCCGGGCGCTGTCGAGGAGTTCCCCTGGGGCGAGTCCGTCGCGAAGGTCAACAAGAAGGTGTTCGTCTTCCTCGGCGTCGAGGACGGCAGCTACCCCCTGGGTGTGACGGTGAAGCTCAAGGACGAGACGGCCCACGCGCACGCGCTGGCGTGCCCCGGAGCCGAGCCCGCCGGATACGGCCTGGGCAAGGCGGGCTGGGTGAGCATCCCCCTGGAGGGGCAGGGCGCCCCGGCAGCGGAGGTGCTCTGCGACTGGGTGGAGGAGAGCTACCGGGTGATCGCCCCCAAGCGGCTGATAGCGGAGCTGGACGGGAGCTGACGCGTCGGGCAGATTGCTAAGCGCTTGCTCGTTCGGCTCTTGTGCCGAGTGGAACGTGTTCTTAGCATCACTGGTGTTACATCACTTGTGTCACAGCACTGGGGGCTGGATGGCCACGGCAAGGACGCCAGAACAGGGCCCGCTCACCGGCGTGCGCGTCGTCGAGCTGGCCGGCATCGGGCCCGGCCCGTTCGCCGCCATGCTCCTGGCCGACCTCGGCGCCGACGTCGTGCGCGTGGACCGCCCCGGCGGCCCCGGGCTCGCGATCGACCCGGCGTACGACGTCACCAACCGCAACAAGCGCTCGGTGCTCGTCGACCTGAAGGCCCCGGACGGCCCGGACCAGGTGCTCGAGCTCGCCGCTCGGGCCGACATCCTGGTCGAGGGCTACCGCCCCGGTGTCGCCGAGCGCCTCGGCGTCGGCCCCGAGGCGTGCCACGCCCGCAACCCGGCCCTCGTCTACGGCCGGATGACCGGCTGGGGCCAGGACGGCCCGCTCGCCGACCGCGCCGGGCACGACATCGCGTACATCGCCCCCACCGGCACGCTCGGCATGATCGGCCGCCCGGACGAGCCGCCGCCGGTCCCGGCCAACCTGCTCGGCGACTACGCGGGCGGCTCCCTGTACCTCGTCGTCGGCGTCCTCGCCGCCCTGCACCACGCGCGCCTGGCCGGCACCGGCCAGGTCGTCGACGCCGCCATCGTCGACGGCGTCTCCCACCTCGGCACGATGATCCACGGCATGCTCGCCGCCGGCGGCTGGCAGGACCGCCGCGGCGCCAACCTCCTGGACGGCGGCTGCCCGTACTACGGGACGTACGAGACGGCCGACGGCCGGTACATGGCCGTCGGCGCCCTGGAGCCGCAGTTCTACGAGGAGTTCCTCGCCCTGCTCGGCATCGAGGACCAGGCCACCGCCCGCAAGGACGTCACCCGGTGGGGCGAACTGCGCGAACAGGTCGCCGCCCGCTTCAAGAGCCGCACCCGGGACGAGTGGACGGCCGTCTTCCACGGCACCGACGCGTGCGTGGCGCCCGTGCTGTCGCTGCGCGAGGCCCCGCACCACCCGCACCTGGCCGCCCGCGGCACCTTCACCGACCACGGCGGCATCACCCAGCCCGCCCCGGCCCCCCGCTTCACCGCGACCCCGACCTCCGTCCGCACCGGCCCGGCCCGGCCGGGCGCCGACACGGCGGACGTCGCCCGGGACTGGGACGTCCCCGGGCTTCTGCCGTCGTCCCGCACCCCTCAGTGAAAGGCCTCCTCGTGAGCACCGAAGCGTATGTGTACGACGCGATCCGCACCCCGCGCGGGCGCGGCAAGGCAGGCGGCGCCCTGCACGGCACCAAGCCCATCGACCTGGTCGTCGGACTCATCCACGAGATCCGCGCCCGCTTCCCGGACCTGGACCCGGCCGCCGTCGACGACATCGTGCTCGGCGTCGTCGGGCCGGTCGGCGACCAGGGCTCCGACATCGCCCGGATCGCCGCCATCGCCGCGGGGCTGCCCGACACGGTGGCCGGTGTACAGGAGAACCGCTTCTGTGCCTCGGGTCTGGAGGCCGTCAACCTGGCCGCCGCCAAGGTCCGTTCCGGCTGGGAGGACCTCGTCCTCGCGGGCGGCGTCGAGTCGATGTCCCGGGTGCCGATGGCCTCCGACGGCGGCGCCTGGTTCAACGACCCGATGACCAACCTCCAGGTCAACTTCGTGCCGCAGGGCATCGGCGCCGACCTGATCGCCACCATCGAGGGCTTCTCGCGGCGCGACGTCGACGAGTACGCGGCCCTCTCCCAGGAGCGGGCGGCAACCGCCTGGAAGGAGGGCCGCTTCGACAGGTCCGTCGTCCCGGTGAAGGACCGCAGCGGCCTCGTCGTCCTCGACCACGACGAGCACATGCGCCCCGGCACCACCGCCGACTCCCTCGCCAAGCTGAAGCCGTCCTTCGCGGACATCGGCGAACTCGGCGGCTTCGACGCGGTGGCGCTCCAGCAGTACCACTGGGTGGAGAAGATCGACCACGTCCACCACGCGGGCAACTCCTCGGGCATCGTCGACGGCGCCTCGCTCGTCGCGATCGGCTCCAGGGAGGTCGGCGAGCGCTTCGGGCTCACGCCCCGCGCCCGGATCGTCTCCGCCGCCGTGTCCGGCTCCGAGCCCACCATCATGCTCACCGGCCCCGCCCCCGCCACCCGCAAGGCCCTGGCCAAGGCCGGACTCACCATCGACGACATCGACCTCGTCGAGATCAACGAGGCGTTCGCGGCGGTCGTGCTGCGCTTCGTCAAGGACATGGGCCTGTCCCTGGACAAGGTCAACGTCAACGGCGGCGCGATCGCGCTCGGCCACCCGCTCGGCGCGACCGGCGCGATGATCCTCGGCACGCTCGTCGACGAACTCGAGCGCCAGGACAAGCGCTACGGCCTCGCCACGCTGTGCGTCGGCGGCGGCATGGGCGTCGCGACCATCGTCGAGCGCATCTGACCCCCTCCCCACGGATCACACGGAGCACCTCCACATGAGCACTGAATCCACCACCATCCGCTGGGAACAGGACCGCACCGGCCTCGTCACCCTGGTCATCGACGACCCGAACCAGTCCGCGAACACCATGAACCAGGCGTTCCGCGACTCGCTCGCCGCCGTCACCGACCGCCTGGAGGCCGAGAAGGACACCATCCGGGGCGTCATCATCACCTCCGCGAAGAAGACCTTCTTCGCCGGCGGCGACCTGCGCGACCTGATCCGGGTCACACCGGAGACGGCCCAAGAACTGTTCGACGGCGGCATGGCCATCAAGCGGAACCTGCGCCGCATCGAGACCCTCGGCAAGCCCGTCGTCGCCGCCCTGAACGGCGCGGCCCTCGGCGGCGGTTACGAGATCGCCCTGGCCTGCCACCACCGCATCGCCCTCGACGCGCCCGGCTCGAAGATCGGCTGCCCCGAGGTCACGCTCGGACTGCTGCCCGGGGGCGGCGGCGTCGTCCGCACCGTCCGCCTGCTCGGCATCGCCGACGCCCTGCTGAAGGTCCTCCTCCAGGGCACCCAGTACAACCCGCGCCGCGCCCTGGAGAACGGCCTCGTCGACGACGTGGCCGCCACCCACGAGGAACTCCTCGAAAAGGCACGCGCCTTCATCGACGCCAACCCCGAATCGCAGCAGCCCTGGGACAAGCCGGGATACAAGATCCCGGGCGGCACCCCGGCCAACCCCAAGTTCGCGGCGAACCTGCCCGCCTTCCCGGCCACCCTGCGCAAGCAGACGAACGGCGCCCCCTACCCGGCCCCGCGGGGCATCCTCGCCGCGGCCGTCGAGGGCGCCCAGGTCGACTTCGAGACCGCCCAGGTCATCGAGGCCCGCTACTTCGTGGAACTCGCGGCCGGGCAGACGTCGAAGAACATGATCCAGGCCTTCTTCTTCGACCTCCAGGCGGTCAACTCCGGCGCCAACCGCCCCAAGGGCATCGAGCCCCGCCAGGTCAGCAAGGTCGCCGTCCTCGGCGCCGGGATGATGGGCGCCGGCATCGCCTACTCCTGCGCCCGCGCCGGCATCGACGTCGTCCTGAAGGACGTCTCCCTGGAGGCGGCCCTCAAGGGCAAGGGCTACTCCGAGAAGCTGTGCGCCAAGGCCGTCGCCAAGGGCCGTACGACCCAGGAGAAGGCAGACGCGCTGCTCGCCCGCATCACCCCCACGGCCGAGGTGCGGGACCTGGCCGGCTGCGACGCCGTCATCGAGGCCGTCTTCGAGGACACGTCGCTCAAGCACAAGGTGTTCCAGGAGATCCAGCACGTCGTGGCGCCCGACGCGCTGCTGTGCTCCAACACCTCCACGCTGCCCATCACCGCGCTCGCCGAAGGCGTGGAGCGCCAGGCCGACTTCATCGGACTGCACTTCTTCTCGCCGGTCGACAAGATGCCGCTCGTCGAGATCATCAAGGGCGAGCGCACCGGGCAGGAGGCCTTGGCCCGCGCCTTCGACCTGGTCCGGCAGATCAACAAGACCCCGATCGTCGTCAACGACTCGCGCGGCTTCTTCACCTCCCGCGTCATCGGGCACTTCATCAACGAGGGCGTCGCCATGGTCGGTGAGGGCATCGAACCCGCGTCGGTCGAGCAGGCGGCGGCCCAGGCGGGCTACCCGGCGAAGGTGCTGTCCCTGATGGACGAGCTGACGCTGACCCTGCCCCGCAAGATCCGGGCCGAGACCAAGCGGGCCGTGGAGGAGGCGGGCGGCACCTGGACACCTCACCCCGCCGAGGCCGTCATCGACCGCATGGTCGACGAGTTCGGCCGCACGGGCCGCAGCGGCGGCGCCGGCTTCTACGACTACGGGGACGACGGCAGGCGCACCGCACTCTGGCCGGGACTGCGCGAGCACTTCACCAAGCCCGGATACCGGATCCCGTTCGAGGACATGCAGGAGCGCATGCTGTTCTCCGAGGCACTGGACACCGTCCGGCTGCTGGAGGAAGGGGTGCTGACCTCCGTCGCCGACGCCAACATCGGCTCCATCTTCGGCATCGGCTTCCCGGGCTGGACCGGCGGCGTGCTCCAGTACATCAACGGCTACGAGGGCGGGCTGCCCGGATTCGTGGCACGCGCGCGTGAACTCGCCGAGCGGTACGGCGATCGCTTCACCCCGCCCGCGCTGCTGGTGGAGAAGGCGGAGAAGGGGGAGCGGTTCAGCGACTCAGCGTGACTCTTCCGACGGCTCGGTGAGCCACTCGCCCAGCTCTTCCTTCAGCGACCGCTGAAAGGCGGTGAGGAGCGCCTGCACCACCAAGGGGTGCATGTGCGCCGACAGGGACCGCACGTCCCGCGCGTCACGCTCGGCCACCTCACCGCGGAAGAGCAGGGAGAGTTCACGGGCCGCGGCGCGCGCGTGCTCGACGAGAACCGTGCGCGCCGCGAAGATCCCCTCCGGGGAGACAGGCACGTCCAGCAGCCCGACGCCCAGCCGGAGCAGACCGAGATCGGCCTCGTACCCGCCGTCCGCCGGCCGGAGCACGCCCATCGCGACCAGCCGCTCGACGTCCTCGTCGCCGAGCGGGCGTCCGGCCCGACGCTGAAGCTCCTCCCGCGTGACCGTCTCGACGGTGTCCGGCGCCCAGGAGGCCACCACCGCCCGGTGAACGGCGAGGTCGCGCGCGCTCAGGTCCGGCGGCAACCGCTGCAGATACCGCTCGATGCCCGACAGCGTCATGCCCTGGTGCTGCAACTCCTCGATCAGCGCCAGCCGGGCCAGATGCTCCCGCCCGTAGTGCCCCACGCGCCGGGGACCGAGCACCGGCGGCGGCAGCAGCCCCTTCGTGCCGTAGAAACGGACCGTGCGCACCGTGACACCGGCCCGGGCCGCCAGTTCGTCGATCGTGAGGGTCGGTTCCTCGGTGTCGGTCGTCATGCGCAGCAGTATCGCTGTCTCACCAGTGCTGTGAAACCTCCGGTGGTCGGCGGGACGGTGCGTTCAGTGCCCTGTGAGGAGTAACGCTCTGTGACGCACGCCACCGCGTGAGCCGCGATCCCTGGGGGAAGGTGCCCGTGGTCTGCGTCTTGATCGAGGCGCAGACCATACGTACGTACGGACACCTGAGCGAGACCCGCTCGGGCGCACCAGAGAGTGGTACCCCCGTGAGCAAGGACGCCGTGAACACGGCTGCGGCCACGCCGCGTACCGATGCGGCCCAGGTGCCGGCGGACGCGGGCGACGCCGGCTACAGCAAGGACCTCAAGGCCCGCCACGTCAACATGATCGCCATCGGCGGCGCCATCGGCACCGGCCTCTTCCTCGGCGCCGGCGGTCGCCTCCACGACGCGGGCCCGGCGCTGGCCATCGCCTATCTGGTCTGCGGCATCTTCGCCTTCTTCGTGGTCAGGGCCCTCGGCGAGCTCGTCCTGTACCGCCCCTCCTCGGGCTCCTTCGTGTCGTACGCGCGCGAGTTCCTCGGCGAGAAGGGCGCCTACGTCGCCGGCTGGATGTACTTCCTGAACTGGTCGACCACCGGCATCGCCGACATCACCGCGATCGCCCTCTACACCCACTACTGGAGCCTGTTCACCGACATCCCGCAGTGGGTGCTCGCGCTGATCGCCCTCGCGGTGGTGCTCGCGGTGAACCTGATCTCGGTGAAGATCTTCGGCGAGATGGAGTTCTGGTTCGCGATCATCAAGGTCGCGACGCTCGTCGGCTTCATGCTCATCGGCATCTTCCTGCTCGCCACCCAGCACGAGGTGGGCGGCCAGACTCCCGGCCTGAGTGTCATCACCGACAACGGCGGCGTCTTCCCGCACGGCATGATGCCCGTCGTCCTCGTCATGCAGGGCGTGATCTTCGCGTACGCCGCGCTGGAGCTGGTCGGTGTCGCAGCGGGCGAGACCGCCGAGCCGGAGAAGGTCGTCCCGCGCGCGGTGAACTCGATCATGTGGCGGGTCGGTCTCTTCTACGTCGGCTCGGTCGTCCTGCTGGCCCTCCTGCTGCCCGGCTCGGTCTACTCGGCCGACCAGAGCCCCTTCGTCACGGTCCTGTCGAAGATCGGCGTCCCGGCGGCGGGCGACGTGATGAACCTGGTGGTCCTGACGGCGGCGATGTCCTCGCTGAACTCGGGCCTCTACTCCACCGGCCGCATTCTGCGCTCGATGGCGATGGCCGGCTCCGCGCCGAAGTTCACCGCCCGCATGAACCGCAGCCAGGTCCCGTACGGCGGCATCCTGCTGACCTGCGCGGTCTGCGTCCTCGGCGTCGGCCTGAACTTCCTCGTGCCGGCCCAGGCCTTCGAGATCGTGCTGAACGTCGCCTCGCTCGGCATCATCAGCACCTGGGTGATCATCATGATCTGCCACCTGGTCTTCGTCCGCCGCGCCAGGGCGGGCTTGGTCGAGCGGCCCTCCTTCCGGCTCCCCGGCAGCCCGGTCACGGAGATCACCACGATCGCCTTCCTGCTGGCCTGCCTCGGCATGATGTGGAACGACCCCGAGGTCGGCCGCAAGACACTCCTGCTGATCCCGGTGATCGCGGCCATGCTGGTCGCGGGCTGGTTCGGCATCCGCCGCCGGGTGTCGCAGACGGCCGACCAGGAGCTGTCGCAGTTCACGAAGTAGCGGGCCGGAGCCACTGTCAGTGGCAGGGCCTACGGTGGCGTCATGTCGGGGATCACGTATGTCCGGGGTGACGCCACCGTTCCGTCGGTGAAGGGCGTCAAGGTCATCGCCCATGTCTGCAACGACACCGGGGGCTGGGGCAAGGGATTCGTCCTGGCGATATCGCGGCGCTGGCCCGAGCCGGAGGCGGCGTACCGGGCCTGGCACCGAGGCCGCGCGGGGAACGACTTCGGGCTGGGCGCCGTGCAGTTCGTGCAGGTCGAGCGGCACGTGTGGGTGGCCAATATGATCGGCCAGCGCGGCACCAAGACCGGCAGCAAGGGCGTCCCCGTCCGCTACGAGGCGATCGACACGGCACTGGAGGCCCTGGCCGCGAAGGCCGGTGAACTGGGCGCGACCGTCCACATGCCCCGCATCGGCTGCGGCCTCGCCGGCGGCAAGTGGTCCCGGGTCGAGCCGCTGATCGAGGAGCGGCTGGTACGGCGGGGGATACCGGTGACGGTGTACGACCACGGCGACTGACCGACCCCGACCCCGGCCTCGGCTCAGTCCGGGCCGTCCCTGCCGAACGCCCGCATCAGACAGTTGCTGAGGCGCCGCGCGATCGCCCCGTCGGGATCCAGACGGGGATTGAAGATCGCCACGTCGAGGCCGGCGGCACCGCCGCCGGACAGAGCCGTGCGCAGGACGGTCTCCAGCTCCTGCCAGGTCAGCCCGTCCGGGAGCCGGTAGTCGACGGCGGGCATGACCGTGTCGTCCAGGACATCGACATCGAGGTGGATCCAGAACCCGGCGCCCGCGCCGTCACCGGTCAGCAGCCCGACCGCGCGCCGGCCCGCCTCGCCCGCACCCAGGGCGCGCACGGTGTCCAGCTCCAGTGCGTGCAGCGCGGACGGCAGCGGCTGCATCCCGTACGCCGCCGACTCCTCCGCGTCCCGGAAGCCCAGGGCGACGACGTCCTCGTCCCGCACCAGCGGGCCCCGGCCCTCCAGGTCGGCCAGCACGCGCGGGCCGCGCCCGGTGGCCAGGGCGAGTTCCATGGAGGCCACCTCACCGGCCGGTTCCGCCGACGGCTGGTAGAAGTCGGTGTGCCCGTCGAGGAACAGCAGACCGTGCCGACCCCGGCGGCGCAGCGCGAGCAGATTGCCGAGCAGCACGCTGCAATCGCCGCCGAGCCCGACGGGGAAGCGGCCGTCGTCGAGGACAGCGCCGACGGTGTCGGCGAGCGCGGTGGAGTACGCGGCGATGCCGCCGGGGTTCAGGACACCGGTGTCCTGGTCGCGCTGCGGGTTGTACGGGGGTGGCTGGACACGGCCGGCGCGCACCGCGCCCAGCCCTTCGGCGAGCCCGGCGCCGAGGAGTGCGTCCGGCAGTTCCTCGACGCCGGTCGGCCGTAGGCCCAGCACGGACGGCGCCTCGATGATCGCCAGATTCCGCACGGCCGGCTCCTTCGTCAGCAGCCTCCACCGTAGACCGAGAGACGGCGTTCAGCAGGCCGGGCGCCTGTACGACTGGGCGGGGGTGCGCAACTCGGCGCCACGAGGTGCCGCTGCGCCCACCCGTGCGGCCCTGGGGGCACCTCCCAGGCCCTTAAGGCACTGGGGGAGGCACGACTGCCCGCAGCTATGCCGAGTGCACCCCGTTCGTCGCCGCGATCTTCTTCCACGACCTCGGCTGCGGCACGGCCTCCGCCCCCTTCGCCACCGCCGCGGCCCGGGCCGCCGGCGCCCCCGGCTTCGACGGCTGGTACAGCCACGTGTCGAACAGGGCGGACAGCGGCTTGCCCGACACCTCCTCGGCGTACAGCTGGAAGTCGGCGACCGACGCGTTGCCGTGGGCGTACTTGCGCGGCCAGCCCTTGAGGATCGCGAAGAACGACTCGTCACCGATCTCGTTGCGCAGCGCCTGGACGGCCAGCGCGCCCCGGTCGTACACCGCGATGTCGAACTGGTTCTCCGGACCCGGGTCCCCGGGCTTCACCGTCCAGAACGGGTCGTCGGCGGGATGGGAGGCGTACACGTAGTCGGCGAGTTCCTGCGCCGTGCCCTCGCCCTCGTGTTCGGACCACAGCCACTGCGCGTAGCGCGCGAAGCCCTCGTTGATCCAGATGTCCTTCCAGCGCTTGAGTGACACGTCGTCGCCGTACCACTGGTGCGCCAGCTCGTGGACGACGACGGAGACGTTCGACCCGTTCGCGAACTGCCGGGGGCTGTAGTACGGCCGGGTCTGGGTCTCCAGCGCGTACCCGGTGGTGGTGTTCGGCACGTATCCGCCGAGCGCGTTGTAGGGGTACGGCCCGAAGTAGCCCGTCAGCCAGTCGGCGATCTCCCCGGTCCGTTCGATGCTCGCCCGCGCCGCGCCGGCGTGGCCCCCCAGGTCCTTGCTGTAGGCGTTGAGGACCGGGATGCCGCTCTCGGTCGTGCCGGTCGTGATGTCGAACTTCCCGACAGCGAGCGTGGCGAGGTAGGTGGCCTGCGGCTTGTCGGAACGCCAGTTCCAGCGGGTCCAGCCGAGACGCGAACTCGTCGACTGGAGCGTGCCGTTGGAGATGGCCTGCGTGCCGTCCGGGACCAGCACGGACACGTCGTAGGTGGCCTTGTCGAGGGGGTGGTCGTTGCTCGGGAACCACCAGGCCGCCGCCTCGGGCTCGTTCGCCGCGACGCCCCCGTCCGGGGTGCGGTGCCAGCTCGTGAAGCCGTACGCCTTCTTCGACGAGGGCACGCCGCGGTAGCGCACGACGACCGTGACGGGCGTGCCCTTGGCCAGCGGGGTCTTCGGCGTGATCTCCAGCTCGTGCTCGCCCGACGTCCGGAACGCGGCCTTCGCGCCGTTGACGCGCACCTCGCCGACGTCCAGCAGGAAGTCCAGGTTGAAGCTGGACAGGTCCTGCGTGGTGCGGGCCACGAGGGTCGCCGTGCCCTCGAGCTCGTCCGTGGCCGGCTGGTACTTCAGCCTCAGGTCGTAGTGGGAGACGTCGTATCCGCCGTTGCCGTAGGCCGGGTAGTAGGGGTCACCGATTCCCGGCGCGCCGGGGGAGTGGGGCGCGGCCGATGCCGGGATCGCCAGCAGGAGAACGGCCGCGGCGAGGGCTCCCGGCGCGATGATTCTGCGGTGCACGCGAAACTCCAAGTCGTAGGGTCCCGAGGTCTGTCCGGAGCCTATGGGCTCCCTGTGTCTCTGATCATGTCCATGGCCTCTCCGGTCACACGATCGCCATTCGGCCGACATGAGACACCGGCCCCTCGGGTCGGTCCCGGACACGCCGGTCCGTCAGCTGCCCTCTTCTGAACAGGAGTTCACCGATGTAGCGTCCGGCGCATGCCGAAACGCACGCGCTTCACGACCTGGAGACCGCTCGCGACGGCGGCCACGGCCGCCCTGATGGCCACCCTGCTCACCCCGGCCGCGGCAGAGGCCGCCCCGCGCGAGAGCCGGCCCGTCCACTCGTACGAGAACGCCATCCGCGAGGCCGTCTGGGTGGACACCGGACTCGACGGCGACCGCGACGGCAAGGCCGACCGGGTCGCCGTCGACATCGTCCGCCCCCGCGAACCCGCCCGGCAGGGCCGCAAGGTCCCCGTCATCATGGACGCCAGCCCGTACTACTCCTGTTGCGGGCGCGGCAACGAGAGCCAGAAGAAGACGTACGACGCGAACGGCGACGTCAAGCAGATGCCGCTGTATTACGACAACTACTTCGTGCCCCGCGGCTACGCCTTCGTCGGCGTCGACTTGGCCGGAACCAATCGCTCCGACGGGTGCGTCGACGTCGGCGGCCGCTCCGACATCCAGTCCGCGAAGGCCGTCGTCGACTGGCTGGGCGGCCGCGCCAAGGCCTACACGACCCGCACCGGCACCACCCGCGCCAAGGCCGCCTGGACCAACGGCAGGACGGGCATGATCGGCAAGAGCTGGGACGGCACCATCGCCAACGGCGTCGCCGCGACCGGCGTCGAGGGCCTGAAGACCATCGTCCCGATCAGCGCCATCTCCTCCTGGTACGACTACTACTTCCAGCAGGGCGCCCCGCTCTACGACTCCGGCCCCGAATGGCTGTCCGACTACGTCAACAGCCCCGACGCCCGCGCCAAGTGCGCCGCCGTGCAGCAGAAGCTCGTCGACGGGGCCCCGCGCACCGGTGACTGGACCCCGCTGTGGACCGAGCGCGACTACGTCCGGGCAGCGCGGAAGGTCAAGGCCAGCGTCTTCCTCGTGCACGGCATGCAGGACCTCAACGTGCGGATGAAGCATGTCGGGCAGTGGTGGAACGCCCTTGCGAAGAACGGCGTGGAGCGCAAGATCTGGCTCTCCCAGACGGGCCACGTCGACCCCTTCGACTTCCGCCGCGCGAGCTGGGTCGAGACCCTCCACCGCTGGTTCGACCACGAACTCATGGGCTACGACAACGGCATCGACCGCGAGCCCATGGCCGACATCGAACGCGCGCCCGACCAGTGGACCACCTCGAAGACCTGGCCGCCGAGCGGCACCCGCGCCGCCACCCTGCGCCCCGGCCGGGGCACCCAGGCGGGCGTCGGCACCCTTGGCCTGCACCGCGGCCAGGGCACCCGGACCTTCACGGACGACCCGGCCCTGAGCGAGACCGACTGGGCCGCGCAGATCGACAAGCCGACACCGGAGAAGGCCGGTTTCGTCACCCGGCCGCTCAGCCGCGACCTGCGCCTGTCCGGCTCCTCCGAGGTCACCGTCACCGCGACGCCCTCCACCCCGACGGCCCATCTCTCCGCCGTCCTCGTGGACATCGGCCCCGCCACCATCCGCGACTACGCCGACGGGGGCGAGGGCATCACCACCCTCACCGACCGCACCTGCTGGGGCGCGAGCACCGCCGGCGACAGCTCCTGCTTCAAGGAGACGAAGGCCAGGACCGCCGACGTCGGCTACACGATCGTCAGCCGCGGCTGGGCCGACCTCGGCAACCACGCCTCCGACCTGAGGGGCGCCCCGCTCACTCCGGGCAAGCGGTACGACATCACCCTCGACCTGGCGGCCACCGACCACGTCGTGCCCAAGGGCCACCGCCTGGCGCTGATCGTCGCGGGCACCGACAAGGGCCTCATCGACCCGCCCGCGGACAAGCCCGAGCTGACCGTCGACCTGTCCCGCACCTCGGCGCGCGTCCCGTTCGTCGGCGGAGCCACCGCCTTCGCCCGCGCCACCACGGGCCCCGCGACCGCCACCACCGACGCCACGCTCCTGGACGGCGTACGGGAACCGCGCACCGCTCACCGCGTCCCGGAGGGAAGCCAGTGATCCGCCCCACGACCCGAGCCGGAGCCCTGACCCTGACCGCCGCGGCCGTCGCCGCGTCCCTGGCCGCCGTCCCCGCCCAGGCCGCCGGCGACTCCCCGCCCCGCACCGGCTTCGAGCAGACGAGCGGCGCCCGCTGGACCACCCAGCCCGAGGAGCAGGACTTCCTCAAGGCCGTCGACCGGTCGAGCAGCCGGGTCTCCCTGACCCGCTTCGGCACGACGAAACAGGGCCGCCCGCTCCAACTGGTCCGCATCGGCACCCACCCGACGCCCAACAAGGTGCTGCTCGTGTGCAGCCAGCACGGCGACGAGCCCTCCGGCCGCGAGGCCTGTCTGACCACCGTCCGCGACCTCGCGTACGCCCGGGACAGCCGCACCCGGCGCTTCCTGGACCGCACCACGGTCCTCGTCGTGCCCACCGCCAACCCCGACGGCCGGGCCGCCGACACCCGGGGCAACAGCGACGGCGTGGACATCAACCGCGACCACCTGGCGCTGCGGACCGCCGAAGGCCGTGCGCTGGCGAAGCTCCTCCGCGACCAGCGTCCCGACCTCGTCTACGACCTGCACGAGTACGGCGCCACACCCCCGTACTACGACAAGGACCTCTTCGACCTGTGGCCGCGCAACCTCAACACCCACCAGGCGGTCCACGACGAGGCGAAGACCCTCTCCGAGAAGTACGTCCGCCCCGCGGCGCAGCGGGCCGGCCACTCGACCGGCACCTACGGCATCTGGACCGACCCCGAGACCGGCGAGCCGCTCAAACAGGTCGCCGGAGATGGACAGGAGCGGATTTTGCGCAATATGTCCGGCATCAAGCACGGCATCGGACTGCTCATCGAGAGCCGCGTGGACCCGCTCACCGAGCCCGAGAAGGCGGACGAGGCGCTGAACAACCGACGCCGTGTCACCTCCCAACTGGACGCCCTGGGGGGCCTGTTCCAATACGCCGGCCAGCGCCGCGGTGCGGTGGAGGCGGCGACGGGCAGGGCCCGGCTCGCGGGCTACGCCGCCACCGGCCCCGTCTACGTCGGCGGCGCCGACAACGACGCGCCCGAACCGGCCGAGGTGATCCAGAACCCGCCCTGCGGCTACCGGCTCACGGCCGAGCAGTACGCCGAGGTGGGAGACGAACTCGCACTGCACGGCGTGCGCGTACGCCGGGACGCGGAGGGTGTGCTCGTACCCCTGCGTCAGCCTCTGCGGGCGCTCGTGCCGCTGCTGCTCGACGAGCGCGGAACGTACCACCTGACGGCGGGGAATCCGGAAACGCAATGTTGAGGGGGGTGAGATTGCGCCACACGTGGTAGGGGCGTTACGGAGGACTTACGTTCCTCCTACGTCCCATGAAAGGTGCCGCCTGTGACGCACGACCGACCAAGTGAGAGCGACCACGAAGTGGGGCCCGCCCTTCCGGGTTCGGAAGCGGGCCTCCCCGGTCAGGAACGTCCGAAAACCGACCGAATTGTCTTCGGGGTCACGGCCGTGCTCACCCTCGCCTTCGTGGTCTGGGGAGCGGCGGCCACCGACTCGCTCGAAGACGTCTCCACCAGCATGCTCAGCGGGCTGATGCACAACGGCGGCTGGGCGTTCATGCTCGCGGCCTCCGGCTTCGTCGTGTTCGCCCTGTGGCTCGCGATCAGCCGCTACGGCCGTATCCACCTCGGTGCGGAGGGCGAGGAACCCGAGTTCCGCACGGTGTCCTGGGTCGCGATGATGTTCAGCGCCGGCATGGGCATCGGCCTGATGTTCTACGGCGTGAGCGAGCCGTTGTCGCACTACGGCACGCCCCCGCCGGGCACCAACCCGGCCGACTCCGGTGACCGCATGGAGACGGCCATGGCCACCACCCTGTTCCACTGGACGCTCCACCCGTGGGCGATCTACGCGGTGGTCGGCCTCGCCATCGCCTACAGCACCTTCCGCCGGCGGCGCCGCCAGACCATCAGCGCCGTCTTCACCCCGCTCATCGGCAGGAAGAACGCCAACGGCGGCATCGGCCGGGCCATCGACATCCTCGCGATCATCGCGACCGTCTTCGGCTCCGCCGCCTCGCTGGGCCTCGGCGCGCTCCAGATCGGCTCCGGTGTGCAGGAGCTGAAGTGGATGGACAAGGTGAGCACCGGGCTGCTCGTCACGATCATCGCGGTGCTGACCCTGGCCTTCGTCGCGTCCGCGATCTCGGGTGTGGAGAAGGGCATCCAGTGGCTGTCCAACACCAACATGGTGCTGGCGCTGGTGCTCGCCCTGTTCGTGTTCGTGGCCGGCCCGACCATCATCGTCCTCGACCTGCTGCCCACCTCCGTCTTCGCCTACCTCGGCGACCTGCCCCAGCTGGCCGGCCGGACCGAGGCGAGCGGCGGCAAGGGCGTCGCCGACTGGCTGGGCAGCTGGACGGTCTTCTACTGGGCGTGGTGGATCTCCTGGACGCCCTTCGTCGGCATGTTCATCGCCCGCATCAGCCGGGGCCGCACGATCCGCCAGTTCGTCGGCGGTGTCATCCTCGTGCCCAGCACGGTCAGCCTGATCTGGTTCGCGATCTTCGGTGGCTCGGCGATGAAGATGCAGGAGCAGGGGCAGCTCGGCAAGGAGGCCACCCCGGAGGGGCAGCTCTTCGGCGTGCTCCAGCAGTTCCCCATCGCGACCGTCACGAGCCTGCTCGTGATGGTCCTCGTCGGCATCTTCTTCGTCTCGGGCGCCGACGCGGCCTCGATCGTCATGGGCACCCTGTCGCAGAAGGGCGCGCTCGAACCGGGCCGATTCGTGGTGGTGTTCTGGGGCGTGGTCACCGGTGCGGTGGCCGCGATCATGCTCCTGGTCGGCAGCGGCCAGGGCGACGCGTTGACCGGTCTGCAGAACCTCACGATCCTCGCGGCGGCGCCGTTCGTCATCGTGATGATCTTCATGTGTGTCGCCCTGATGCGCGACCTTCGCCGCGACCCGGTGATCGTGCGTGAGCAGATGGGATCCGAGGCCGTCGAAATGGCCGTCATGGAAGGCCACAAGAAGTACGACGGCGAGTTCGAGTTCCGTGTCGGCCCGGGCCGCGGCCCGGACGTGGAGGGAGACCCGATCGGCAAGCACTGACCCGACCGCCCCAACCGCTGGACCTCGACGCCCTCGGCCGCCAACGGCCGGGGGCGTCAAGGTCAAGCAGCCCAGTCTCGGCAGCTCACGGCAGACGGTCTAGCCGACCAGCCGGGCCGCCTCCTCCGCGCACCCCCAGGCCACCGTCACGCCCGCACCGCCGTGGCCGTAGTTGTGGATCAGCGGACGGCCGTCCGGCAGGGTGTCGCGCTCCAGGCGGACGGCGGGGCGGGTCGGGCGCAGCCCCACCCGGTGTTCCAGTACCCGCGCCCCGGCGATCTCCGGCCGCAGCGCCGCGCAGCGGCGGATGATCGCCTCTGCCGTCGCCGGGTCGGGCTCCAGCGACCACGCGTCCTCCTCCGCCGTACCGCCGAGGACGAGCCCGCCCGGCTGCGGGAACATGTACGCGTACTCGCCGGCCGCGTCGGTGGAGACCAGCCAGGTGTCGATCCCCGGGTTCTCCACGACGACCAACTGCCCGCGCACCGGCCGCACGGACGGATCCGGCACCAGCTCCCGCGCGGCGAGCCCTGTGCAGTTGACCACGACCGGCGCGTCGGCCTCCGCTAGCCCGTACACCGTACGGGCCTCGACCACACCGCCCGCCGCCGCCAACCGCTCCCGCAGCCACGGCAGATGAACCGGCATGTCGACGAGCGGCAACCGCGCCCGCAGCCCCGACCCCGCGTACTCCTCGGGCGTCGTCGCCCGCAGCTCCGGCACCCGCCCCGCCAGCCACCCGTCGACCTCGTCGAGACGCGTCTCGCCCAGGACCCCTTCGACCAGGCGTACGCCGCTCGCCTGGGACACCGTGGCCAGCTCCTCGTACACCTCCAGCGACCGCAGCGCCCACTCCCGCGCCAGTGCGAGCGGCTCGATCCGGTACGGCCACCACAGCGCCCCCGCGACCGCCGACGTCGTCGCCTCGACACGGTCCCGCGTCCACACCCGCACCCGCCGCCCCCGCTCGGCGAGAACCACCGCGGTCGTCAGCCCGACCACCCCGCCACCGACCACCACGATCTCGCCACCGCGCTCATCCACCATGCCCGGACCGTAGCGGAATGTGTCATGCCGTGCTCACATCACCCTCGGTGTGGGGATACTCACCGTATGTGCGCCGAATACACGACCTTCGGCCTGGCACCCGCGATGCGGGCCGGCGGAGTCCTCACCGACGGCGGTTACCAGGTCCACCGGGACTTCATGGACTTCATCGTCGACGGACGCCCGCTGCTGTTCCGGCTCTCCGACCTCGACGCGGTCTCCCCGCTCGCCTCCGACGTACCACCCGCGATCTTCACCGCGCAGGTCCGCAGCCTGCTCCTGGAAAGCCCGGCACCGCTGCCCGGCGGCCGCTACGTCGTCTACGGCTGTCCCGAATGCGAGGACCTGGCCTGCGGCGCCGTCACCGCCGTCATCCAGGGGGACGGCGAGGACGTCATCTGGCGGGACTTCGCCTGGCAGACCGGAGAACACGCCGACCTGCAGCTCAACGGCTACCACGGCATCGGCCCGTTCCGCTTCCGCGGCGCCGAGTACCGCGCGGCGCTGAGCGCCCTGCTGAACGGCTCCGCCGCGGACACCCGCCGCCGCGTCCTGCTGATCGGCGCCCGCGTCGCCGCCCTGGCCAGGCTCGCCGCGGCGCTGCGCACCATCGGCGTCGGCGCCGACATCGCCCACGACGCCGACAACGTGCCCGCCGACGAACTGCGCGGCTACGGCGCCGTCGCCTTCGCGCCGGGAACCGGCGAGCAGGAGCGCGCCGCCGTCCGCCGGGCCTTCACACACGCCGGCGTCCCGGTCGCCTGCGTCGACGGCCTGGCTCCGATCGTCCCGCTCCTCGTCGCCCAGATCGAACACGCCCTTGACCGCAGTCCGTTGGAGCGGCGCCGCCTCACCGGCCTGACCGCCGCCGACGGCGAGGCCGACGTCGAGGTCACCTCCGCCTGCCGGGTCACCCTCACCGCGTACCGTCTCGACCGGCTGTCCCGCACCCACACCCACGAGATCTTCGACGGCGTCCTGGAACCGGGCCGGCACCGCATCGCACTCGACGCCAAGGCGGTCAGGGGCCGGTCCTTCCTCGTGGCGCGCACGTCCGGAGGTGTCCTGGTGACGGCCGTCGCCCACGGAGGGGCCCATTAGGATCGGCACTCTGATGACTGCCACCCTCGTCGCCAAGAACCTCGCCGCCGGCCACGGCGACCGCTCCCTGTTCGCCGGACTCGACCTCGTCGTCGCGCCCGGCGACGTGATCGGCCTGGTCGGAGCCAACGGCGCCGGCAAGTCCACCCTGCTCAGGATGCTCGCCGGACTCACCGCCCCCGAGCAGGGCGATCTGCGCCTGTCCCCGCCGACCGCCAACGTCGGCCACCTGCCCCAGGAGCCGGAGCGCCGCCCCGGCGAGACCGTACGGGCGTTCCTGGCTCGCCGTACCGGCGTCGCCGAGGCCCAGCGGACCATGGAGGAGGCGACCCAGGCCCTGGTCGACGGGGCGCCCGGCGCCGACGACGCCTACGCCACGAGCCTGGAGCGCTGGCTCGGACTCGGGGGCGCCGACCTCGACGAACGCGCCGAGGAGGTCGCCGACTCGCTGGGCCTCGCGGTCGATCTGGACCAGCTGATGACGTCGCTGTCCGGTGGCCAGGCCGCCCGCGCCGGCCTCGCCTCCCTGCTCCTGTCCCGCTACGACGTCTTCCTCCTCGACGAGCCCACCAACGACCTCGACCTGGACGGCCTGGAGCGCCTCGAACGCTTCGTGAGCGGGCTGCGCGCCGGGACGGTGGTCGTCAGCCACGACCGCGAGTTCCTCACCCGCACGGTCACCAAGGTCCTCGAACTCGACCTCGCCCAGCGGCAGATCAACCTCTATGGCGGTGGCTACGAGGCCTATCTGGAAGAGCGGGAGGTCGCGCGCCGGCACGCCCGCGACGAGTTCGAGGAGTACGCCGACAAGAGGGCGGCCCTCCAGGACCGCGCGCAGACGCAGCGCTCCTGGATGGACAAGGGCGTGAAGAACGCACGCCGCAAGGCGGGCAACGACAACGACAAGATCGGCCGCAAGTTCCGCAGCGAGGCCAGCGAGAAGCAGGCCGCGAAGGCCCGGCAGACCCAGCGCATGATCGAGCGGCTGGACGTCGTCGAGGAGCCCCGCAAGGAGTGGGAGCTGCGCATGGAGATCGCGTCGGCCCCGCGTTCGGGCGCCGTCGTCGCGACCCTGCGGGACGCCGAGGTGCGCCGCGGCGACTTCGTCCTCGGCCCGGTGTCCCTCCAGATCGACTGGGCGGACCGGGTGGCGGTGACGGGCGCGAACGGCGCCGGCAAGTCCACCCTGCTCGCCGCCCTGCTCGGCCGCGTCCCGCTCGACGCCGGGCACGCGGCTCTCGGCTCGGGCGTCCTGCTCGGCGAGGTCGACCAGGCCCGCAAGCTGTTCCACGGCCAGGAGCCCTTGATGGACGCCTTCCGCGCGGCCGTCCCGGACACCGAACCGGCCGAGGTCCGCACCCTCCTGGCCAAGTTCGGCCTCAAGTCGCATCACGTCCTGCGCCCCGCGGCGACCCTCTCCCCGGGCGAGCGCACGAGAGCCGCCCTGGCGCTGCTCCAGGGCCGCGGCGTCAACCTCCTGGTCCTCGACGAGCCGACCAACCACCTCGACCTGCCCGCCATCGAGCAGCTGGAGTCCGCGCTCGATTCCTACGAGGGCACCCTCCTTCTGGTCACCCACGATCGCCGCATGCTCGACGCGGTACACGTCACGCGCCGCCTGGAGGTGGCGGACGGAAAGGTGACCGAGCGCTGATGAACCGTCAGAGCGCGAATCGCCCCCTTTAGGGGCGCGGGGAACTGCGCGACCAGCCACAACGGACCCGCAGCCCCCCACAACCAACCGGCGAAGCGGTCAGCGGCGACCATTCTTCGGATCGACCAGCCCAGCGCGGCGCAACGCGTCGGCCATCGCCCCGTTGGCAGGCGGAGGCGCCTGACGCGAACCGCCACCGCCACCGCCACCACGGCGCCCCGCGGCGCCGCCCTGCCGCTGCTGCGGCGGACGCCCACCCCGCTGCCGGCGCTCCCCGGAGCCGCCCTGCCCCTGCGGGGCCGCCTCGTCGTCCAGGCGCAGCGTCAGCGAGATCCGCTTGCGCGGGATGTCGACGTCGAGGACCTTCACCTTGACGATGTCCCCGGGCTTCACCACGTCCCGCGGGTCCTTGACGAACGTCTTGGACATCGCGGACACGTGTACCAGACCGTCCTGGTGGACCCCGACGTCCACGAACGCGCCGAACGCGGCGACGTTCGTCACGACGCCCTCCAGGATCATCCCGGACGACAGGTCGGAGATCTTCTCCACGCCCTCCTTGAAGGCGGCCGTCTTGAAGGCCGGACGCGGGTCGCGGCCGGGCTTCTCCAGCTCCTTGAGGATGTCGGTGACCGTCGGCAGACCGAACGTCTCGTCCACGAAGTCCTGCGGCTTCAGCGAGCGCAGCACCGCCGTGTTGCCGATGAGCCCCGCGACCTCCTGCCCGGCGGTCTTCACCATGCGGCGGACCACCGGGTACGCCTCCGGGTGCACACTGGACGCGTCCAGCGGGTCGTCACCGCCGCGGATCCGCAGGAAGCCCGCGCACTGCTCGTAGGCCTTCGGGCCCAGCCGCGCCACCTTCTTGAGCTCACCGCGGGACTTGAACGGGCCGTTGGCGTCCCGGTGCGCCACGATGTTCTCGGCGAGCCCGGAGGTGATGCCGGAGACCCGGGCGAGCAGCGGGGCCGACGCCGTGTTGACGTCCACTCCCACGCCGTTCACACAGTCCTCCACCACCGCGTCCAGCGAACGCGACAGCTTCACCTCGGACAGGTCGTGCTGGTACTGGCCGACACCGATCGACTTCGGGTCGATCTTCACCAGCTCGGCCAGCGGGTCCTGGAGCCGCCGCGCGATCGACACGGCGCCGCGCAGCGACACGTCCATGTCGGGCAGCTCCTGCGAGGCGAAGGCGGACGCCGAGTACACGGACGCGCCGGCCTCGGACACCATCACTTTCGTGAGGTTCAACTCCGGGTGCTTGGCGATCAGTTCCCCGGCGAGCTTGTCGGTCTCGCGGGACGCCGTGCCGTTGCCGATGGCGATCAGCTCGACCGCGTGCTCCTTCGCGAGCCGGGCCAGCTTGGCGATGGCCTCGTCCCACCGGTTGGCCGGGACGTGCGGGTGGATGACGTCCGTGGCGACGACCTTGCCGGTCGCGTCGACGACGGCGACCTTCACACCCGTACGGAAACCGGGGTCGAGCCCGAGCGTCGCGCGCGTGCCCGCGGGGGCGGCGAGCAGCAGGTCGCGCAGGTTGGCCGCGAAGACCCGCACCGCCTCGTCCTCGGCGGCCGTGCGCAGCCGCAGCCGCAGATCGATGCCGAGGTGGACGAGGATGCGGGTGCGCCAGGCCCAACGCACCGTGTCCAGCAGCCACTTGTCGCCGGGGCGGCCCCGGTCGGCGATCCCGAACCGGTGCGCGACCATCCCCTCGTACGACGACGGGCCGTCGGTCGGCTCCTCCGGCTCCAGGACCAGGTCGAGTACCTCCTCCTTCTCGCCGCGCAGCATCGCCAGGATGCGGTGCGAGGGCAGTTCGGTGAACGGCTCGGCGAAATCGAAGTAGTCGGCGAACTTCGCGCCCGCCTCCTCCTTGCCCTCCCGCACCTTGGCTGCCAGCCGTCCGCGCACCCACATGCGCTCGCGCAGCTCGCCGATCAGGTCGGCGTCTTCCGAGAACCGCTCGGTGAGGATCGCCCGGGCACCGTCGAGGGCCGCCTGCGGGTCGGCCACGCCCTTGTCGGCGTCGACGAACGCGGCGGCCGCGGCGAGGGGCTCGACGGTCGGATCGCCGAGCAGCCCCTCCGCCAGCGGCTCGAGACCGGCCTCACGGGCGATCTGCGCCTTGGTGCGTCGCTTGGGCTTGTACGGGAGGTAGATGTCCTCCAGACGCGCCTTGGTCTCCGCGCCCCGGATCCGCGCCTCCAGCTCCTCGTTGAGCTTGCCCTGCTCGCGCACCGAGTCCAGGATCGCCGTCCGACGCTCCTCCAGCTCCCGCAGGTAGCGCAGCCGCTCCTCGACGGTGCGCAGTTGCGCATCGTCGAGCATCTCGGTCGCTTCCTTGCGGTAGCGGGCGATGAAGGGCACCGTAGAACCGCTGTCGAGCAGCTCCACGGCAGCCCTGACCTGCCGCTCCCGTACGCCGAGCTCCTCGGCGATCCTGCCTTCGATGGACCCTGCTGCGAGGGTCCCGGGTGTCGTCACGATCCCGTACCGCCTTCTCCACTGAGGTTGCGCGGCAATTGTGGCAGGTGACACCGACACTCGGGGTCAGGGCGGCACCGGGCAGGTCGGAACGGTTCCTGTCAGAACCCGCGGTCACACCCCGCGGCCCGGGCGCCGCCGCTCAGACCCTGCGGCTGCGGGTGGAGGACGAAGCGCCGCCGAAAAGGCGGGCCAGCGCCCGGAAGGGCAGCGTCACGACGGTGGCGATGGCGCCGCCGATCTGGCGCAGCACGTCTGCAATGGCACGGAACACGTGATTCCCCTTTCTCCTCTCCCGACCGCAGCGGCCGGGAGGGACCGGGTACCTCACCAAGACCTCACCATGCGTCACGGCCGAACACGTGTACCGGGGGTCGTGGACAGTGCCCGGTCAGCGCTTGCCGAGCAGATTCGCCGGATACGCCCCGGCCTCGAGCGCGGCCTGCGCGAACGCCGCCCCCAGCTCGGTCAGCCGGGCCACCCCCTCCGCGCCCAGGTGCTCGTACGGGGCCCGGTCCAGGCGGTCGGTCTCCTGCTCGATCTCCTCGCGCAGGGCGGCACCGCGCTCGGTGAGCTCGCCGGTGGCGTCCAGCAGCCCGCGTTCACACAGCCGGCCCGTCGCCGCGTCCCAGTCGTCCTGGCTCCAGCCGCGGGTGCTGAAGACCCACTTCGGTGTCATGCCCTTGCCCGTCGCCGTGTGGGTCACCATGGCCTCCAGCCCGTCCAGCCCGGCGGACATCAGCACGGCCAGATGCCCGTCGCCCCGGTGCTCGCGCAGCAGGGTCGCCGCGTGCCAGTACGCGAGGTGCGGCTCCTCGGGGACGGGCAGGTCGGCGTGGGCGGCGTACAGGGGCCGCGCCCCGCGCGTACAGGCCTCGGCGGCGCGCAGCGCGAGCCGCGCGGCCTCGGTCATCTCGGCCGAGGCCACGGCCTCTTCGCCCAGCAGACGCCGCAGCGTCGCGTCGACCGCACGCAGGCGTGCCGCCAGCACCCGGCCGGGCGTCGCGGTCTCCCACACCGCCGGCACATGCCGGGCCACGAGCTCGTACTTGTAGTTGTAGAAGGCCGCGGCCACCGCCCCGGCCCCGACCGGCCCGAGGGCGGCGGCCCGCACGGCGAAGTTCACGGCCCGGGGGTCGGTGACCCCGACAGCACCCAGTTCCCGGCCGACATCGGGCGAGAAATAGTGCGTGGAGTGCAGGGAGTTGAGCACGTTGTGGCAGCGTCGGCCGGCGCGCGGCTCAAGGGCGGCAGTCGTCATGCCCGGCAGGTTACCAACCGCTTGGTATGTCTTCCATGGCTGCGTCCCTCATGGCAGGAAAGGTGGGGAACTCGTCATTGCGGCCACCATGTGGCCCCCGAAGAATCGACGGCATGGCCCCGCGCACCGTTCTCGCCGTCCTCTTCGAGGGCGTGCAGAGCCTCGACGTCACCGGGCCCGTGGAAGTCTTCGCGGGCGCGGACCTGCTCTCACCCGGCGCGTACCGGATCCGCACGGCGTCCCTCGACGGCGCGCCCGTACGGACCACCAGCGGCCTGACCCTCGTGCCCGACGTGTCGCTGGCCACCGCGCCCGACGCGGACATCCTCCTCGTCCCCGGCGGAACGGGCTCCCTGTGCCCCGACCCGCGCCTGGTCGGCTGGGTGCGCGAACACGGGCCGCGCGCCGCCCGGCTGGTCTCCGTGTGCACCGGCGCCGCCGTGCTCGCCGCGGCCGGCCTGCTGGACGGCCGCCGGGCCACGACCCACTGGGCGTACTGCGACCGGCTCGCCCGTGACCACCCGGCCGTCGAGATCGACCCCGACCCCGTCTACGTCCGCGACGGACACATCGCCACCTCGGCCGGTGTCACCGCCGGCATCGACCTCGCCCTCGCCCTGGTGGAGGAGGATCTGGGCCGGGACGCCGCCCTCACCGTCGCCCGCCACCTGGTCGTGTTCCTGCGCCGGCCCGGGAACCAGGCCCAGTTCAGCGCCCAGCTCGCCGCCCAGACCGCACACCGCGAGCCCCTGCGGGAGGTCCAGCGCTTCATCACCGAACACCCCGGCGCCGACCTCTCCGTCGAAGCCCTCGCCACCCGCGCCCGCCTGTCACCCCGCCACTTCGCCCGCGCCTTCCGGTCCGAGACCGGTATGACGCCGGGCCGGTACGTGGACCGGATCCGCCTCGAACACGCCCGCCGCCTGCTGGAGGACACCACCGACGGCATCGAGGAGGTCTCCCGCACCAGCGGCTACGGCACCCCGGAGGCCATGCGCCGGGCCTTCGTCAAGGCCCTGGGCACGCCCCCGGCCGAGTACCGCCGCCGCTTCCGCACCGCGACGACGCCCTGACCACACCACCCGACCGGAAGGGTCCCATGCAGATCGCCATCGTCCTCTACGACCGCTTCACCGCCCTCGACGCCGTGGGCCCCTACGAGACCCTCGGCCGGCTCCCGGACGCGGAGACCGTCTTCGTCGCCGAGGAGAGCGGCCCCGTACGGAACGAGTCCGGCAACCTCGCCCTCGTCGCCGACCGGACCCTGGCCGAGGTACCGAACCCCGACATCATCGTGGTCCCCGGCAGCCCGGGCCCCCTCCCGCTGGCGGCGGACGGCCCCCTGCTCACCTGGCTGCGCTCCGCCGACGCCGGCAGCACCTGGACGACGTCCGTGTGCACCGGCTCCCTGCTGCTCGCCGCCGCCGGACTCCTCCGGGGCCGCCGCGCGACCTCCCACTGGCTGGCCCTGGAGGAGCTGAAGCGCCACGGCGCCGAGTCGACGGGAGAGCGGGTCGTCACGGACGGCAAGTACGTCACCGCGGCCGGCGTCTCAGCCGGCATGGACATGGGACTGACCCTGCTGGGCCGGATCGCGGGCGACACCCACGCGCAGATCGTCCAGCTCGCCACCGAGTACGACCCCCAGCCGCCCTACGACGCCGGATCACCCGAGAAGGCCCCCGCGCACCTCGTCGAACTGGTCCGCGAGCACTCCGGCATCATCCTCACCTAGGAACGCTCCAGCCGAACCGTGGCTGCCTGCGCTCCAGGAACGCGGCGACGCCCTCCGCGGTGTCGCCGCTCTCGCGTGCCCGCGCCGCCCAGTGCGCGTCGCGGTCCGTGCGCCCGTTAGCGAACTCCTTGGCCGCGGCCTGCGTCAGCTGCGAACGGGACGCCAGGGTCCGGGTGAACTCCGCGACCCGCTTGCCCAGTTCCCCCTCGGGCAGCACCTCGTCGGCCAGGCCGGTGCGCAGCGCACGCTCCGCGTCGATCAGTTCCCCCGAGAACAGCAGGTACTTGGCGGTGGCCGGACCCACCAGGGACACCAGCCGCCTGGTCGAGGACGCCGGGTAGACGATGCCGAGCTTCGCTGGCGTCACGCCGAACAGCGCCCCCTCCTCGGCGAACCGCAGATCACAGGCCGCCGCCAATTGAGCCCCGCCACCCACACAGTGCCCGCGCACCGCCGCCAGCGTCGGCTTCGGGAACGCGGCGAGCGCCTCCTCCGCCGCCACGGCCAGCCCCTGCGCCTCCTCCGGCGAGCCCCGCAGCGTCGAGATGTCGGCACCGGCGCAGAACGTCCCGCCCTCGCCGGTGAGCACCAGCGCCCGCACGGCCGGATCGCCCGCGAGCCGCTCCAGCAGCGGCGGCAGGGACCGCCACATCGCGGCCGTCATGGCGTTGCGCTTCTCGGGATGGCGGATGACGACCGTCGCGACCGAGTCGGTCACGCTGTACAGCAACTGCGGCTCCATGCGCCGGATGCTATCCGGATGCCAAACCCGTACAACCCGAATAGTTCGCCGAGACGGCACAACAGGGACAGGACCAGTCCCACAACTGACCGTGTCATACGCCAACGGTCATAAGTGCTCGATAGTTGCTGACTTCTGTTCAGCCCTGGGGTAGGGAGCGCATCCTTACCAACACTCGGGGTGTGGCGACAATCGAGCGCGAGGGTGGCGACCGGACGATGGACAACGACGGGCGTGGGTTCGGCCCACGCCCAGAGGGCGGCGCGGCGCCCCTCGGCCCCGGGCCCGCGGATCCGCTGCCGTACGAAGGGGTCTGGCGGTTCACCGCACCGGCGGTCGACGCCTCGGTGCCGCAGGCGCGGCACGCCGTACGGGACCTGCTGATGCGTCAGGGGGTGCCCGTCTCGGACGATCTGGCCCAGGGGCTGCTGCTGATCGTCTCGGAACTGGTGACGAACGCCGTGAAGCACGCGGCGGTGCTCTCACCGACCATCGCCGTCGAACTGGCCGTCGGTGCCGAGTGGCTGCGCGTGGCCGTGGAGGACAACCACCCCTACCGGCCGACCGCACTGGAGACCGACCACGGCCGGACCGGCGGCCGCGGACTGCTGCTGGTGCGGGAGATCACCCGGGAGGCGGGCGGGGTGTGCGAGGTCGACCACACCGCGAGCGGCGGCAAGGTGATCTGGGCCACCCTGCCGCTCAAACCCGTGCGCTTCCCCTAGGGATCCCGGTCCGCCAGGGCCGTCGTCACCAGCCGGCCGACGTGCCGGTCAGCTCCCTGATCGCCGGCCGGGCCGCGTCCAGGACGGTCATGAACCAGGACGAGAAGGTGTCCTTGGCGTGCCGCTCCGCCAGCTCGGGCGGGGTCACGAACGCCGTCGACGCCACCTCCTGAGGGTCCGGCCGCAGCACGGCCTGCACCATCCCGACGAAGAGGTGGTTGTACTCCTGCTCCACCAGACCGGACTCCGGGTCCGGGTGGTTGTAGCGGACCGTGCCCGCCTCGGCCAGCAGGGACGGGGAGGCGCCGAGTTCCTCGAAGGTCCGCCGCGCCGCCGCCGCGAAGGGCGCCTCACCGGGGTAGGGGTGGCCGCAGCAGGTGTTCGACCACACGCCGGGGGAGTGGTACTTGCCCAGCGCCCGCTGCTGGAGCAGCAGCCGGCCGTACTCGTCGAAGAGGAACACGGAGAACGCGCGGTGCAACTGCCCGGGCGGCTGATGGGCGGCGAGCTTCTCCGCGGTGCCGATCGTCACGCCGTCCTCGTCGACCAGTTCCAGCAAAATCGCGTCTGCGGCGCCGTTCGACGGGCTCTGCGTCGCGGTGGCAGGTGTGATCGGCATACCCATCCTTCACATCGGTCTTCGCATCCCAAGTCTGCCGTACGAATCCGGCGCTCCCGGCACTTCGCGACGCGCCCGCATGTCCCGCGCGGTGGCGCGGAGCGCGGCGGCGCCGCTCGGAAGAGGGACCCAGTAGGGGATCGTGCCCGGCGCGGTGGGCCGAAAATCGTCCCCGCCGGTGCGGCGAGAGCCAGGGCGCGGACGTGCGCCGGAGCGCTGCGTACACCGGCGCACTCACAGCCCAACGCGCCCCACCAGTGACGTCAACCCCAGGGGTCTCAGAGGCGGGCGCGTCAGTGGCAGAGGCGCGCCTCATGCTCCGCGTGCCCGCCCGGCTCCAGCTGGAAGGTGCAGTGCTCCACGTCGAAGTGGCCGCCGAGACAGTCCTGGAGCTCGTGGAGCATCTTCTCGTGGCCGATCGCGCTCAGGACGTCCGAGCTGACGACCACGTGCGCCGACAGCACCGGCATGCCGGAGGTGATCGTCCAGGCGTGCAGGTCGTGGACGTCCTCCACCCCGTCGGTCGCCAGGATGTGGGCCCGCACCTGAGCCATGTCGACACCCTTGGGCGCCGCCTCCAGCAGGACGTTCAGGGTCTCGCGCAGCAGCTTCACCGTGCGCGGCACGATCATCAGCGCGATGACGAGCGAGGCGATCGGGTCGGCGGCCTGCCAGCCGGTGAACATGATCACCAGGGCGGAGACGATCACCGTGACCGAACCCAGGGCGTCCGCCGCCACCTCCAGGAAGGCGCCGCGGACGTTCAGGCTCTCCTTCTGGCCGCGCATCAGCAACGCCAGCGACACCATGTTGGCGACCAGGCCGATGACACCGAACACGACAGCGAGGTGGCCCTCGGTGTCCGCCGGAGTGACGAAGCGCTGGACCGACTCGTACAGGACGTACCCGCCGACCCCGAGCAGCAACAGACAGTTGGCCAGGGCGGCGAGTATCTCGGCGCGGGCGTAGCCGAAGGTCGCCTGGTCGCTCGGCGGGCGGCTCGAGAAACGGATCGCGAGCAGCGCCATACCCAGGCCCAGCGCGTCCGTCGCCATGTGCGCCGAGTCCGCGACCAGCGCGAGCGAGTCGGCGAGCAGCCCGCCGACGATCTGGACGACCACGATGCCGAGCGTGATCGCCAGCGCGACCCGCAGCCTGCCGCGGTACGCCGAGGTCGCCGTACCGCCGGCCGACGCACCGTGCGCGTGCCCGTGATCGTGCCCAGCCCCCATGAAACCGCCCTCCGGTGTTCATCCGATTGTCGCCCTGATCGCTATCGAGCACCCCAGTGAACTACGGGGAGGGGGTATGCGCAACGCGGCACTGAACACCGTTGTCATGTGTCCTGACCTGCGGAAACGATGTGCAGGTCAGAGCGCCCTCAGGGCCTCAGGAGCCGTGGTGCAGGAGCCAGCCGCGCCAGGCCGACTCGGCCATCTCGCGCACCCCGCGCCGCGCGGTCCAGCCGAGTTCCTCCGCCACCCGGGCCGCCGAGGCGACCGCCCGCGGCGCGTCCCCGGGGCGGCGGCCCTCGACCAGCGGTGGCCGGCGGTCACCGGTGACCTCGCCGATGACCGTGATGAGTTCACGTACCGAGACACCCTCGCCCCGGCCGATGTTGACCGTCAGATCGCCCGTGACGCCCCCGCCGGCGAGCCGCCGGGCCGCCGCGAGATGCGCCTCGGCCAGGTCGGCGACGTGAATGTAGTCACGGACGCAGGTGCCGTCCGGGGTCGGATAGTCGTCGCCGAAGATCCTGGGCGCCTCGTCGCGCGTGAGCCGGTCGAAGACCATCGGCACGATGTTGAAGACGCCCGTGTCGGCCAGTTCCGGTGCGGTCGCTCCCGCCACGTTGAAATAGCGCAGACATACGGTGGAGATCCCGTGCGCCCGGCCCGCCGCCCGCACCAGCCACTCCCCGGCGAGCTTGGTCTCGCCGTACGGGTTCACCGGCGCGCAGGGCGTGTCCTCCGTGATGAGGTCCACACCCGGGTCGCCGTACACCGCCGCCGACGACGAGAACACGAAGCGCTCGATCCCGGCCCCGGCGACCGCCTCCAGGAGGGTCACCAGACCGCCGACGTTCTCCCGGTAGTACCGCGTCGGCTGCGCGACGGACTCGGCGACCTGCTTGCGCGCCGCGAGATGCACCACACCCGTCACGCCGTGCTCGGCGAACACCCGTTTCAGCAGGTCACCGTCGAGCGACGAGCCCTCGACGAGCGGTACGCCCGCCGGGAGCCGCGCGGGCACCCCGGCCGAGAGGTCGTCCAGCGCGAGGACGCGCTCCCCGGCCTCGTCCATGGCCCTGGCCACGTGGGCCCCGATGTAGCCGGCACCGCCGGTGATCAGCCAAGTCATGGTCGTCCACCCTATGCGGCCCTGACCGGACCCGGCCCGATGTCCTCGATGTCCGGTCTGGGGGCGCGGTTTGTGGGGCGGGCCCCGGATCCACGATGATGATCGCGGCAAAGGCCTGGGCGAACCACGTCGATCGAGCTGCCGAACAGGCGGTGAACGGGGCCCTCCCGGCATCCGATAGCCTCTGCCGACATGCCGCCCGGGAGCTTTCCGGCGCGGGCGCCCCCACCATGTACAGCACTGGCGCGGACGCGTCGGTACCCAGGGAGTGAATTCGGTTGTCGACCGCCATCCTCACCGGTCAGCCGGTCCCCGGATCGTCGATCGAGGGCGATCTGCGGTCCCTCGGCTTCGACGTGCGGGTCGCGGCCGACGCCGCCGAGGCCGAGACCCTGCTCGCCGGGGTGCCGGGCGAGCAGCGCGTGGCCCTGGTCGACGCCCGGTTCGTGGGGCATGTGCACGCGCTGCGCCTCGGCCTCACCGACCCCCGCTTCCCGCTCGCCGCGATCCCCGGCGCCGTCACGGCCCAGCCGGCCGGCCGCCAGGCCCTGACCCGGGCGATGGCCCGCGAGAACTCCGCGGGCGGCGGCACCACCCTGGTCGACAGCCTCGCCGACCGCATCGTCACCTCCCTGGACGCCGACGGCACCGAGGTGCACCGCCCCGAGCTGGGCAGCCTCGTCGCCGCCGTCCCCGCCGACCCGCAGGCCCGTAACGAGGCACGGCAGGCCGTGACGGACGTCGACGACGAGGCCGTACGCCTGAAGTCGGCCGTGAAGTCCCGCGACGGCTTCTTCACCACGTACTGCATCAGCCCGTACTCCCGGTACATCGCCCGCTGGTGCGCCCGCCGCGGCCTGACCCCGAACCAGGTCACCACCGCCTCGCTGCTCACCGCCCTCATAGCGGCGGCCTGCGCGGCCACCGGCACCCGCGGCGGCTTCGTCGCGGCCGGCGTCCTGCTGATCGCGTCCTTCGTACTCGACTGCACCGACGGCCAGCTCGCCCGCTACTCCCTGCAGTACTCCACGCTCGGCGCCTGGCTCGACGCCACCTTCGACCGGGCCAAGGAGTACGCCTACTACGCCGGCCTCGCCCTGGGCGCCGCCCGAGGCGGCGACGACGTCTGGGCCCTCGCCCTCGGCGCCATGGTCCTGCAGACCTGCCGGCACGTCGTGGACTTCTCCTTCAACGAGGCCAACCACGACGCCACCGCCAACACCAGCCCCACCGCCGCCCTCTCCGACAAGCTCGACAGCGTCGGCTGGACGGTCTGGGTGCGCCGCATGATCGTCCTGCCCATCGGCGAACGCTGGGCGATGATCGCCGTGCTCACGGCGGCCACGACTCCCCGCATCACCTTCTACGCGCTGCTCATCGGCTGCGCCTTCGCGGCGACCTACACGACAGCGGGCCGCGTGCTGCGCTCCCTGACCCGCAAGGCCGAGCGGACCGACCGGGCGGCCGGCGCCCTGGCCGACCTCGCCGACAGCGGCCCGCTCGCGCAGGGCTTCGCCGAGGCGTTCAAGAAGGCCGCCCGCAGGCTGCCGGGCTTCACCGCCCCCGCCGTCGCCCTGCTCGGCGGCCTCGCCGTCGTCCTCACCGCGGCGCTGACGGACTTCGGCGGCCCCTGGCCGGTCGTCGCCGCCCTCGCCTACGCCATCACCTCGGGCCTGGCCGTCGCCCGCCCCCTCAAGGGCGCCCTCGACTGGCTGGTCCCCCCGTTCCTCCGCGCCGCCGAATACGGCACCGTCCTCGTACTCGCGGCCAAAGCGGACGTGAACGGAGCCCTTCCTGCGGCTTTCGGGCTGGTGGGCGCGGTCGCCTACCATCACTACGACACGGTGTACCGCATCCGCGGCAACGCCGGAGCGCCCCCGGCCTGGCTGGTGCGTTCCATCGGGGGGCACGAAGGACGGACGCTGCTCGTCACCGTCCTCGCCGCGCTGCTCACCGCCTCGCAGTTCACGGTCGCGCTCACGGCTCTCGCCGTGGCCGTGGCCCTGGTGGTGCTCGTCGAGAGCATCCGCTTCTGGGTGTCCGCAGGGGCGCCCGCCGTACACGATGAAGGAGAACCCGCATGATCGGCCTCGTGCTGGCGGCCGGCGCCGGACGGCGTCTGCGCCCCTACACCGACAGCCTTCCCAAGGCTCTGGTGCCGGTGGGCCCCGCGGGCATAGAAGGCGAACCCACGGTTCTCGACCTGACCCTGGCCAACTTCGCCGAGGTCGGCCTCACCGAAGCCGCGATCATCGTCGGCTACCGCAAGGAGGCCGTGTACGCGCGCAAGGAGGCGCTGGAGGCGAAGTACGGCCTCAAGCTCACCCTCATCGACAACGACAAGGCCGAGGAGTGGAACAACGCCTACTCCCTGTGGTGCGGGCGTGACGCCCTCAAGGACGGTGTGATCCTCGCCAACGGCGACACCGTCCACCCGGTCTCCGTCGAGAAGACGCTGCTCGCCGCCCGCGGCGACGGCAAGAAGATCATCCTCGCCCTGGACACCGTGAAGGACCTGGCCGACGAGGAGATGAAGGTCGTCGTCGACCCCGCCAAGGGCATGACGAAGATCACCAAGCTGATGGACCCCGCCGAGGCCACCGGCGAGTACATCGGCGTCACCCTCATCGAGGGCGACGCGGCCCTCGAACTGGCCGACGCGCTGAAGACCGTGTGGGAGACCGACCCGCAGCAGTTCTACGAGCACGGCTACCAGGAGCTGGTGAACCGCGGCTTCCGTATCGACGTGGCGCCGATCGGCGACGTCAAGTGGGTGGAGATCGACAACCACGACGATCTCGCCCGTGGACGGGAGATCGCATGCCAGTACTGACCCGGCTCATCCCCTCGCCGCTGGTCGTGGACATCCGCCCGGGTGCCCTCGACGACCTGGCGTGCGTCCTCGCCGACGAGCGCATCTCGCACTCCGGCCGCCTCGCCGTCGCCGTCAGCGGCGGCTCCGGCGCCAGGCTGCGCGAGCGCATCTCGCCGAGCATGCCCGGCGCCACCTGGTACGAGGTCGGCGGCGGCACCCTCGACGACGCCGTCCGGCTGGCGAGCGACATAAAGGCCGGCCACTACGACGCGGTCGTCGGCCTCGGCGGCGGCAAGATCATCGACTGCGCCAAGTTCGCCGCGGCCCGGGTCGGCCTGCCCTTGGTCGCCGTGCCCACGAACCTCGCGCACGACGGCCTGTGCTCGCCGGTCGCCACCCTCGACAACGACGCGGGCCGCGGCTCCTACGGCGTGCCGAACCCGATCGCGGTCGTCATCGACCTGGACGTCATCCGCGAGGCCCCGGTCCGTTTCGTCCGCGCCGGCATCGGCGACGCCGTCTCCAACATCTCGGCGATCGCCGACTGGGAGCTGGCGGGCCGCGTCAAGGGCGAGCGGATCGACGGACTCGCCGCGGCCATGGCCCGCCAGGCCGGCGAGGCCGTACTGCGGCACCCGGGTGGCATCGGGGACAACGACTTCCTCCAGGTGCTCGCCGAGGCGCTGGTCCTCAGCGGCATCGCCATGTCGGTGTCGGGCGACTCGCGGCCGTCCTCCGGAGCGTGCCACGAGATCAACCACGCCTTCGACCTGCTCTACCCCCAGCGGGCCGCCGCCCACGGCGAGCAGTGCGGTCTCGGCGCGGCCTTCGCGATGTGGCTGCGCGGGGCGCACGAACAGTCGGCGTACATGGCCGAGGTGCTGCGCCGGCACGGGCTGCCCGTGCTGCCGGACGAGATCGGCTTCACGACGGACGAGTTCGTCAAGGCCGTCGAGTTCGCCCCGGAGACCCGGCCCGGCCGCTACACCATCCTCGAACACCTCGACCTGAACACCGAACAGATCAAGGACACCTACACCGACTATGTCAAGGCCATCGGTAGCTGAACTCCGCCCCGTCGTTCACCCCGCGGGGGTGAAGGACCGGCGCAGCGGTGAGCACTGGATGGGACGCCTCTACATGCGTGAGGTGTCCCTGCGGGTCGACCGTTACCTGGTCAACACGAGGGTCACGCCCAACCAGCTCACCTACCTGATGACCGTCTTCGGTGTGCTCGCGGCCCCGGCACTTCTCGTGCCGGGGATCCCGGGTGCCGTGCTCGGCGTGGTGTGCGTCCAGATATACCTCCTGCTGGACTGCGTCGACGGCGAGATCGCGCGCTGGAAGAAGCAGTACTCGCTGGGCGGCGTCTACCTGGACCGCGTCGGCGCCTACCTCACCGACGCCGCCGTGCTCACCGGCTTCGGCCTGCGCGCCGCCGACCTGTGGGGCGGCGGCCGGATCGACTGGCTGTGGGCCTTCCTCGGCACCCTGGCCGCCCTCGGCGCCATCCTGATCAAGGCCGAGACCGACCTCGTCGGCGTCGCCCGGCACCAGACCGGGAAGCCGCCGGTCCAGGAGGCCGCCGCCGAGATCCGCTCCTCCGGCATGGCGCTGGCCCGCAAGGCCGCCGCCGCGCTCAAGTTCCACCGCCTCATCCTCGGCATCGAGGCGTCCCTGCTGATCCTCGTCCTGGCGATCGCCGACCAGGTCCGCGGCGACCTGTTCTTCTCCCGGCTCGGCGTGGCCGTGCTGGCCGGCATCGCGCTGGTGCAGACCCTGCTCCACCTGGTGTCGATCCTCGCTTCGAGCAGGCTGAAGTGAGCGGTATGAAGGTCGGCGCCGTCATCATCACCATGGGCAACCGCCCCGACGAGCTGCGCGCCCTGCTCGACTCGGTCGCGGGGCAGGACGGCGACCCGGTCGAGGTGGTCGTCGTCGGCAACGGCTCGCCCGTCCCGGACGTCCCCGAGGGCGTCCGCACGATCGAACTGCCCGAGAACCTCGGCATACCCGGCGGCCGCAACGTCGGCATCGAGGCCTTCGGCCCGGCCGGCCGGGACGTCGACATCCTGCTGTTCCTCGACGACGACGGCCTGCTGGCCGGCCACGACACCGCCGAGCTGTGCCGCAAGGCCTTCAAGGCCGACCCGAAGCTCGGCATCATCAGCTTCCGCATAGCCGACCCGGACACCGGCGTCACCCAGCGCCGCCACGTCCCCCGGCTGCGCGCCGCCGACCCGATGCGCTCGTCCCGGGTCACCACCTTCCTCGGCGGCGCCAACGCCGTCCGCACCCGCGTCTTCGCCGACGTCGGCGGCCTCCCGGACGAGTTCTTCTACGCCCACGAGGAAACCGACCTGGCATGGCGGGCCCTCGACGCGGGCTGGATGATCGACTACCGGTCCGACATGGTGCTGTACCACCCGACGACCGCGCCCTCGCGGCACGCCGTCTACCACCGCATGGTCGCCCGCAACCGCGTCTGGCTCGCCCGACGCAACCTCCCCGCGCCGCTCGTCCCCGTCTACCTCGGCGTGTGGCTGCTGCTCACCCTCGTACGCCGTCCCTCGGGCCCCGCGCTGCGGGCCTGGTTCGGCGGATTCCGCGAGGGCTGGACCAGCCCGTGCGGACCACGCCGTCCGATGAAGTGGCGTACGGTGTGGCGGCTGACCCGGCTGGGCCGGCCCCCCGTCATCTGACAAGCTCGTATCGGAGTATCCGGGAGCACCCGGGCCGTACCCTGGCCCCCGGCTCATGCAGGCCCGGACAGGCCGCGCATCTCGAAGACGAAAGTTTCCACTAGTGAGTGAGACAACGCACGACGCCACGGTCGCGGTCAACGCGCCCGCGGCGCCCGACGAGGGACTCACGGCGAGGGAGCTCGCCGCCAAGTACGGGCTGAGCGTGAGCGGCGCCCGGCCGTCCCTCATCGAGTACGTCCGTCAGCTCTGGGACCGGCGGCACTTCATCCTCGCCTTCTCCCGCGCGAAGCTGACCGCCCAGTACAGCCAGGCCAAGCTCGGCCAGCTGTGGCAGGTGGCCACACCACTGCTGAACGCGGCCGTGTACTTCTTCATCTTCGGCCTGCTCCTGGAGGCCGACCGGGGCATGTCCCGCGAGGTCTACATCCCGTTCCTCGTCACGGGCGTGTTCGTGTTCACCTTCACGCAGAGCTCGGTGATGGCGGGCGTGCGCGCGATCTCCGGCAATCTCGGCCTGGTCCGCGCCCTGCACTTCCCGCGCGCCTCGCTGCCGATCTCCTTCGCGCTCCAGCAGCTCCAGCAGCTGCTGTTCTCGATGATCGTGCTGTTCGCCGTCGCGGTCGGCTTCGGCCACTACCCGGACCTGTCCTGGGCGCTGATCGTGCCGGTGCTCGTCCTGCAGTTCTGCTTCAACACCGGCCTCGCGCTGATCATGGCCCGGGCGGGCGCCAAGACCCCGGACCTCGCGCAGCTGATGCCGTTCGTGATGCGGACCTGGATGTACGCGTCCGGTGTGATGTTCTCCATCCCGATCTTCCTCGAGGACAAGCCGGACTGGATCGCGAACATCCTCCAGTGGAACCCGGCCGCGATCTACATGGACCTGATGCGCTTCGCCCTCATCGACGACTACGGCTCCGAGTACCTCCCCGACCACGTGTGGGCGGCCGCCGGCGGCTGGGCCGTGCTGTTCGCCCTGGGCGGCTTCGTGTACTTCTGGAAGGCGGAGGAGAGGTACGGCCGTGGCTGAGCGCAAGCAGGACGAACGGATCCCCACCGTCATCGCGGACGACCTGCACATCGTCTACCGCGTCAACGGCGCGAAGAGCGGCAAGGGCAGCGCCACGGCCGCCCTCAGCCGCATCCTCAAGCGCGGCGAGGAGCGCGGCGTGCGCAAGGTGCACGCGGTGCGCGGCGTCTCCTTCGTCGCCTACCGCGGCGAGGCCATCGGCCTGATCGGCTCCAACGGCTCCGGCAAGTCGACGCTGCTGCGCGCCATCGCCGGTCTGCTCCCCGCCGAGCAGGGCAAGGTCTACACCGACGGCCAGCCCTCGCTGCTCGGCGTCAACGCGGCCCTGATGAACGACCTCACCGGCGAGCGGAACGTCATATTGGGCGGGCTCGCCATGGGCATGTCCCGGGAGGAGATCAAGGAGCGCTACCAGGACATCGTCGACTTCTCCGGCATCAACGAGAAGGGCGACTTCATCACCCTGCCCATGCGCACCTACTCCTCCGGCATGGCGGCCCGGCTCCGCTTCTCCATCGCCGCGGCCAAGGACCACGACGTCCTGATGATCGACGAGGCCCTCGCCACCGGTGACCGCAAGTTCCAGAAGCGCTCCGAGGACCGCATCCGGGAGCTGCGCAAGGAAGCCGGCACGGTGTTTCTGGTCAGCCACAACAACAAGTCCATCCGCGACACCTGCAACCGCGTCCTGTGGCTGGAACGCGGCGAGCTGCGCATGGACGGCCCGACCGACGAGGTGCTCAAGGAGTACGAGAAGTTCACCGGCAAGTAGTCCGGCACGCCCAGGGCCTCGCCGGAACTGTTCCGGCGGGGCCCTGCGTCTGGCAAAAGAAGCGTCAACTCCGGGCTTACTTAGGAATCTTGGGGCCAATCGGTGTGTTCTCGTGATGTGCGGGACACCCTGGCGATCCTCGATGCGTTGTACAACGTAAGCTGTACCGGTCCCGAAACGCGGCAATCAGGGCGATAATGCGCGACATCGCTCGTCGCACCGCCGTGCGGACGGCTGGGCGGCGTGTCCGAAATAGTATGTATTGGGTCGGCAGTGTAGAACGGGAGATGTGACGGCGATGGCTACGGAAACTCCCCAGCTCCACGCAGCACGTGCCGTCCTCGCGCCGGGCAGCCGGCGGTGACGGGAACCGGCACGGCGCGCGCCCTCGACCCGGAGCGCGGCACGCTCGACAAGGCCGCGGGCGAGAACTTCCCGGTGGCCCCGTTCTTTCTGCCCCGGGCCTGGCGCACCGACCTCATGGCCGTCTACGGCTTCGCCCGTCTCGTCGACGACATCGGCGACGGTGACCTGGCCCCCGGCGGTGCCGACGCCCGACTGCTCGGCGTGTCCCCGCAGGAGGCCGAGGACCGGCTGGTCCTGCTGGACGCCTTCGAGGCCGACCTGCGCAGGGTCTTCGACTCGACCCCGCGTCACCCCCTGCTGCGCCGCCTTCAGCCGACCGTCCGCCGGTGTTCCCTGACCCCCGAGCCGTTCCTCGGCCTGATCGCCGCCAACCGCCAGGACCAGCTGGTAGGCCGGTACGAGACCTACGACGACCTCCTCGCCTACTGCGAGCTCTCCGCCAACCCCGTAGGCCGTCTCGTCCTCACCGTCACCGGCACTTCGACGCCCGAGCGGATCCGCCGCTCCGACATGATCTGCACGGCCCTCCAGATCGTCGAGCACCTCCAGGACGTGGCCGAGGACCTCGGCCGCGACCGTATCTACCTGCCCGCCGCCGACATGAAGCGCTTTCACGTCGAAGAGGCGGACCTCGCCACGAGATCCGCCGGAGCGTCGGTCCGTGCGCTGATTGCGTACGAAGCGCAAAGGGCCCGGGATCTCCTGAATGAAGGCGCCCCCTTGGTGGGTAGCGTCCACGGCAGGTTGAAGCTGCTGCTCGCAGGGTTCGTGGCGGGAGGAAGGGCGGCCGTCCGCGCGATCGCCGCCGCCGATTACGACGTACTTCCCGGCCCGCCCAAGCCCGGCAAGGTCCGGTTGCTGCGTGAGGTGGGCGTGACTCTGCGAGGAGAGAGGTGATCCGGACCGTGGAGTCGGAACCACACGCGTCCCCACCGGTACTCGCCGCTTACAGCTACTGCGAGGCCGTCACCGGGCGGCAGGCCCGTAACTTCGCCTACGGCATCCGGCTGTTGCCGACGCCCCAGCGCCGTGCCATGTCGGCGCTGTACGCGTTCTCGCGGCGGGTCGACGACATCGGTGACGGTGCGCTCGCCGACGACGTCAAGGTGGCCAGGCTGGAGGAGACCCGGGCGCTGCTCACCCGGATCCGCGAGGGCGACGTGGCGGAGGACGACACGGACCCGGTCGCCGTCGCCCTCACGCACGCCGCAGGACACTTCCCGATCCCGCTCGGCGGCCTGGACGAGCTCATCGACGGCGTCCTGATGGACGTACGCGGCGAGACCTACGAGACGTGGGACGACCTGAAGGTGTACTGCCGCTGTGTGGCGGGGGCCATCGGACGGCTCTCGCTCGGTGTGTTCGGCACCGAGCCGGGGGCGCGCGGCGTCGAGCGCGCGCCCGAGTATGCCGACACGCTGGGGCTCGCGCTCCAGCTCACCAACATCCTCAGGGACGTCCGTGAGGACGCCGTGGACGGGCGCACCTATCTGCCCGCCGACGACCTCGCCAAATTCGGCTGCTCGGCCGGGTTCTCCGGGCCACGGCCACCGGAGGGCTCCGACTTCGCGGGCCTCGTGCACTTCGAAGTGCGACGGGCCCGCGCTCTTTTCGCCGAGGGCTACCGGCTGCTTCCCATGCTCGACCGGCGCAGCGGCGCCTGTGTCGCCGCCATGGCCGGCATCTACCGCCGCCTGCTCGACCGCATCGAGCGCGACCCGGAGGCCGTGCTGCGCGGCCGCGTCTCCCTGCCCGGGCGGGAGAAGGCCTACGTCGCCGTGCGCGGCCTGTCGGGCCTGGACGCCCGCCACGTGACCCGACGGACGGTCAGGAGGCGCGCATGACGGACGGACTGATCCAGGGAGAGGCCACCACCACCCGCCCTGTGGGTGCGGGCCCGCGCTGCCGGACAGCACCTCGGAGCACAACGCCGCACGCCCGGCAGGCCCGGCATGAGACCGAGCCGACGCTTTCCCCGGCCCGTCGGCGGGGGAGCGCCCCGGTCGCCGGGGCTGGGACGGGGCGTTCCGCGCGCGTGACCTCGGTGGCGGAGCGAGGGTGTGACGTCCGGCAGAGCCGGCATGAGAGCGAGCCGGTGCTCTCCCTGGTCCGCCGGCGCAGGCGCGTCGGTGTCGGGTCCGGTGGTCTCGCCGGCGTGACCCCGGCGGCCGAGCGCGGGCACGGCGCCTCGTCCGGCCACACCGTCGGAGACAAGCGGCGGGCAACCCTCCGGCGTGGGGTGGCGTCCCTGACGGAGACGGTCGGTCGTGCGTCGTTCGAGCGGTACGGCCGCCGCGCAGGGGAGGGTGCACGATGACCCGAGGCACAGGATCCCGGGGACCGGTCGCCGACGGGCGGCACACCGTCGTGGTGGGCGGCGGGCTCGCCGGCATCACCGCCGCGCTCGCGCTCGCCGACGCGGGCGTGCGCGTCACCCTGCTGGAGGGCAGGCCGAGACTCGGCGGGCTGGCCTTCTCCTTCCAGCGCGGCGAGCTGACCGTCGACAACGGACAGCATGTGTACCTGCGCTGCTGCACCGCCTACCGCTGGTTCCTCGACCGCATCGAGGGCGCGGCGCTGGCCCCGCTCCAGGACCGGCTCGACGTGCCCGTCCTGGACGCCGCGCGTCCCGCGGGGCGACGGCTCGGCAGGCTGCGGCGCGACGCGCTGCCCGTACCCCTGCACCTGGGCCGCAGTCTCGCCACCTATCCGCACCTGTCGCTCGCCGACCGAGCCAGGGTGGGCCGGGCCGCCCTCGCGCTCAAGGGGCTCGACCTCGCCGATCCCGTCCTGGACACGCAGGACTTCGGCAGCTGGCTGGCCGCGCACGGCCAGTCGAAGCGCGCCGTCGAGGCCCTGTGGGACCTGGTCGGGGTCGCCACCCTCAACGCCGTCGCGGGCGACGCCTCCCTGGGGCTCGCCGCGATGGTGTTCAAGACCGGTCTGCTGTCCGACCCGGGCGCGGCCGACATCGGCTGGGCTCGCGTCCCGCTGGGCGACCTGCACGACCGGCTGGCCCGCAAGGCGCTCGACTCCGCGGGCGTCCGTACCGAGGTCCGTGCACGCGTCACCTCCGTCTCCGAGAATGTGAACGGAGGGTGGAGCGTCCAGGCTCCCGGCGAGACGCTCCAGGCCGACGCCGTCGTGCTCGCCGTACCCCAGCGCGAGACGCACGACCTGCTGCCCGCGGGTGCCCTCGACGCGCCGGAGCGGCTCCTGGAGATCGGCACCGCGCCGATCCTCAACGTCCATGTGGTGTACGACCGCAAGGTGCTCACCCGGCCGTTCTTCGCCGCCCTCGGCACCCCGGTGCAGTGGGTGTTCGACCGGACCGAGGCGTCCGGACTGCGCGAGGGGCAGTACCTCGCGCTGTCGCAGTCGGTGGCCCAGGACGAGATCGACGAACCCGTGGCCGTGCTGCGCGAGCGGTACCTGCCCGAGCTGGAGCGGCTGCTGCCGCCCGCCCGCGGTGCCGATGTGAAGGACTTCTTCGTCACCCGGGAGCGCACCGCGACGTTCGCTCCCACCCCCGGCGTCGGGCGCCTCAGGCCCGGCGCCCGCACCAAGGCATCCGGCCTCTACCTGGCCGGAGCGTGGACCGCCACCGGGTGGCCCGCGACCATGGAGAGTGCGGTCCGCAGTGGTGTGAGCGCGGCGGACGCCGTGCTGGGCGCCCTGGGCCGGCCCCGCCCGCGGCACCTCTTCGAGTTCGAGGAGGCGGCGTGATGCTCGCTCGGAACAGCGCGGCAGACGGCCCCCGCACCCCCGGTACCGCGACAAGAGGAGAGACTGTGCCCACTGTGCCCCCGGCCTCGAAGACTGCCGAGGCGGTGGACGTGACCGCGCTGCTGGAGCGCGGCCGGACCCTGGCCACTCCGGTACTGCGGGCGGCCATCGACCGCCTGGCACCTCCCATGGACACTGTTGCCGCCTACCACTTCGGATGGATCGACGCCCAGGGCCGGCCCGCGGCGGGCGACGGCGGCAAGGCCGTACGCCCCGCCCTCGCGGTGCTGTCCGCCGAGGTCATGTCCGCCGCCCCCGAGACCGGCATCCCCGGCGCCGTCGCCGTGGAACTCGTCCACAACTTCTCCCTCCTCCACGACGACCTGATGGACGGCGACGAACAGCGCCGCCACCGCGACACGGTCTGGAAGGTGCACGGCCCCGCCCAGGCCATCCTGGTCGGCGACGCCCTGTTCGCCCTCGCCAACGAGGTGCTGCTCGAACTCGGCACCGTCGAGGCCGGCCGCGCCACCCGCCGCCTGACCACCGCCACCCGCGCCCTGATCGACGGTCAGGCCCAGGACATCTCCTACGAGCACCGCGACCGTGTCACCGTCGAGGAGTGCCTGGAGATGGAGGGCAACAAGACCGGCGCCCTGCTCGCCTGCGCCAGCTCCATCGGTGCGGTCCTCGGCGGCGCCGACGACCGCACCGCCGACACGCTGGAGAAGTACGGCTACCACCTGGGCCTCGCCTTCCAGGCCGTCGACGACCTCCTCGGCATCTGGGGCGACCCGGACTCCACCGGCAAGCAGACCTGGAGCGACCTGCGCCAGCGCAAGAAGTCACTGCCGGTCGTCGCCGCGCTCGCGGCGGGCGGGTCCGCCTCCGAGCGGCTCGGCGAGATCCTCGCCGCGGATGCCAAGGCCAGTGACTTCGAGAACTTCTCCGAGGAGGAGTTCGCGGCCCGAGCCGCCCTCATCGAGGAGGCGGGCGGCCGCGAATGGACCGCCGACGAGGCACGCCGTCAGCACACCATCGCCATCGAAGCCCTCGACGCCGTCGACATGCCCGACCGGGTGCGGGAGCAGTTCACGGCCCTCGCGGACTTCGTCGTCGTACGAAAGAGATGATCACTATCGGTCGAATAGCCCTCGCGTAGTCGCCGGCCGGTGCCGCGAGACACCACGGAGCACCGGCCGACGGCGGACCCACAGCAGCTGCACACCTTGCACCACTGCACGAAGGGGAAGCCATGACAGCGACGACCGACGGAAGCACCGGGGCCCCGCCACCCCGCGCTGCCGCGGCCAGCGACACCGCCATCGACAACACCACCCCCGCGGCGGCCGGGGTACCGCAAGCCGCCGCCCGCGCCGCACAACGCGCCACCGACTTCCTGCTCTCCCTCCAGGACGCCCAGGGCTGGTGGAAGGGCGACCTCGAGACCAACGTCACGATGGACGCCGAGGACCTGATGCTCCGCCAGTTCCTCGGCATCCGCGACGAGAAGACCACTCAGGCCGCGGCGCTGTTCATCCGCGGTGAGCAGCGCGAGGACGGCACCTGGGCCACCTTCTACGGCGGCCCCGGCGAACTCTCCGCCACCATCGAGGCCTACGTCGCCCTCCGCCTGGCCGGCGACGACCCCGGCGCGCCGCACATGGCGAAGGCCTCCGCCTGGATCCGCGAGCAGGGCGGCATCGCCGCCGCCCGGGTCTTCACCCGCATCTGGCTGGCCCTGTTCGGCTGGTGGAAGTGGGAGGACCTGCCCGAACTGCCCCCGGAGCTCATCTACTTGCCGAAGTGGGTGCCGCTCAACATCTACGACTTCGGCTGCTGGGCGCGGCAGACCATCGTCCCGCTGACGATCGTCTCCGCGAAGCGGCCGGTACGCCCCGCGCCCTTCCCGCTGGACGAGCTGCACACCGACCCGGACCGTCCGAACCCGGCCAAGCCGCTCGCGCCGGCGTTCAGTTGGGACGGCGCCTTCCAGCGGATGGACAAGGGCCTGCACGCCCTGCGGAAGGTCGCGCCGCGCCGGCTGCGCAGAGCCGCGATGAACAGCGCCGCCCGCTGGATCATCGAGCGGCAGGAGAACGACGGCTGCTGGGGCGGCATCCAGCCCCCGGCCGTGTACTCGATCATCGCCCTGCATCTGCTCGGCTACGACCTGGAGCACCCGGTGATGCGGGAGGGGCTGGCGTCCCTGGACCGGTTCGCCGTGTGGCGCGAGGACGGGGCCCGGATGATCGAGGCCTGCCAGTCGCCGGTGTGGGACACCTGCCTGGTCGCGATCGCGCTCGCGGACGCCGGACTGCCCGCCGACCACCCGCAGTTGGTGAAGGCCGCGGACTGGATGCTGGGCGAGGAGATCGTCCGGCCCGGTGACTGGTCGGTGCAGCGGCCCGGACTGCCGCCCGGCGGCTGGGCGTTCGAGTTCCACAACGACAACTACCCCGACATCGACGACACCGCCGAGGTGATCCTCGCGCTGCGCCGGATCGCCCACCACGACCCGGTGCGGGTCGACAAGGCCGTCGGGCGCGGCGTGCGCTGGACGCTCGGCATGCAGTCGAAGAACGGCGCGTGGGCCGCCTTCGACGTCGACAACACCAGCCCGTTCCCGAACCGGCTGCCCTTCTGCGACTTCGGCGAGGTCATCGACCCGCCCTCCGCCGATGTCACCGCGCACGTCGTCGAGATGCTCGCGGTGGAGGGCCTCTCCCACGACCCGCGCACCCGGCGCGGCATCGAGTGGCTGCTGGCCGAACAGGAGCCCGACGGCTCCTGGTTCGGCCGCTGGGGCGTCAATTACGTCTACGGCACCGGGTCGGTCGTACCCGCCCTGGTGGCCGCGGGCATCCCCGCCGCGCACCCGGCGATCCGCCGGGCCGTGACCTGGCTGGAGTCGGTCCAGAACGACGACGGCGGCTGGGGCGAGGACCTGCGCTCCTACAAGTACGTCAAGGAGTGGAGCGGCAGGGGCGCCTCGACCGCCTCCCAGACGGCGTGGGCCCTGATGGCCCTGCTCGCGGCGGGGGAGCGGGACTCCAAGGCCGTCGAACGCGGCATCGAGTGGCTCGCCGCCACCCAGCGGGAGGACGGTTCCTGGGACGAGCCGTACTTCACGGGAACGGGCTTCCCGTGGGACTTCTCGATCAACTACCACCTCTACCGGCAGGTGTTCCCGCTCACCGCGCTCGGCCGGTACCTGCACGGGGAGCCCTTCGCCGACCGGCACCAGGGCGCCGGGGCGGCCGGGAAGCCGCTCGCCGCGGCCGAGGGGAGCGGGGAGACCGGGAAGCCGCTCGCCGACGCCGAGGGGAGCTGATGAGCACACAGCCCGCTCCGGCCCCGCTGCTGATCGCCTGCGCGCTCGGCATCGAGCAGTTCGCCCTGCGCGCGGGGGACCGTGGCGGCGCCGGCGGGCCGGTCACCGTGCTGCGGACCGGGATGGGGCCGGCGGCGGCCGAGCGGTCCGTCACCCGGATGCTCGCCGGTCCGGCCCTGCGCGACGCCGCCGTTCTGGCCACCGGCTTCTGCGCGGGGCTCGCGCCCGGCATGCACCCCGGTGACCTGGTCGTCGCCGAGGAGACCCGCGACCCGCGCGGCACGACCGCCTGCGTCGGGACCGACCTGCTGGTCAAGGAGCTGGGCCGCGCGGTGCCCGGGCGGACCGTGCACACCGGGCCGCTCACCGGCTCCGACCACGTCGTCCGAGGTCACGAACGGTCCGATCTGCGCGCGACCGGCGCCATCGCGGTCGACATGGAGTCGGCGGCCACGCTCCTGAGCGCCGTGCGCGCGGGCGAGCGCCCGGTTGCGGCCGTCCGGGTGGTCGTGGACGCTCCAGAACATGAACTCGTCCGGATCGGCACGGTGCGCGGTGGAATATCAGCTTTCCGTGTTCTTCGTTCCGTCCTACCCGCTTTCTTCGAATGGCACCGTTTCTTGCTGCTCCCCAGGAGGTGAGCCAGATGGCCATGCCGCTCCGACAGTCCATCAAGGTCGCTACGTACTTGGCTGAACAGAAGCTGCGTCGGCGGGACAAGTTCCCGCTCATCGTGGAGCTGGAGCCGCTGTACGCCTGCAACCTCAAGTGCGAGGGGTGCGGCAAGATCCAGCACCCGGCCGGGGTGCTCAAGCAGCGGATGCCGGTCGCGCAGGCCGTGGGGGCCGTGCTGGAGTCCGGTGCCCCCATGGTGTCCATCGCAGGCGGCGAGCCGCTGATGCATCCGCAGATCGACGAGATCGTGCGGCAGCTGGTGGCCAAGCGGAAGTACGTCTTCCTGTGCACCAACGCCCTGCTGCTGCGCAAGAAGATGGACAAGTTCAAGCCCTCCCCCTACTTCGCGTTCGCGGTGCACATCGACGGGCTGCGCGAGCGGCACGACGAGTCGGTGGCGAAGGAGGGCGTGTTCGACGAGGCGGTCGAGGCCATCAAGGAGGCCAAGCGGCAGGGCTTCCGGGTGACCACCAACTCGACCTTCTTCAACACGGACACCCCGCAGACCATCATCGAGGTGCTGAACTTCCTCAACGACGACCTCAAGGTCGACGAGATGATGATCTCGCCCGCCTACGCCTACGAGAAGGCCCCCGACCAGGAGCACTTCCTCGGCGTGGAGCAGACCCGCGAGCTGTTCAAGAAGGCCTTCGCGGGCGGCAACCGGCGGCGCTGGCGGCTCAACCACTCCCCGCTCTTCCTGGACTTCCTGGAGGGCAAGGTCGACTTCCCGTGCACCGCCTGGGCGATCCCGAACTACTCGCTCTTCGGCTGGCAGCGCCCCTGCTACCTGATGGCCGACGGGTATGTGCCGACGTACCGGGAGCTGGTCGAGGACACCGACTGGGACAAGTACGGCCGCGGCAAGGACCCGCGCTGCGCCAACTGCATGGCGCACTGCGGCTACGAGCCCACCGCCGTCCTCGCCACCATGGGATCGCTGAAGGAGTCCCTGCGCGCCATGCGCGAGACGGTCTCCGGAAACCGGGAGTGAGGCCATGACCGCCATCCCGCTGGGCGTTCCCGAGGTACCGGTCCGGCCGATCGCCGAGCGGCGCGTCTCGCGCCGGATCCAGGTCGGTCCGGTGACGGTCGGGGGCGGTGCCCCGGTGTCGGTGCAGTCGATGACGACGACCCGTACGTCCGACATCGGCGCCACGTTGCAGCAGATCGCCGAACTCACCGCGTCCGGCTGCCAGATCGTCCGGGTCGCCTGCCCCACGCAGGACGACGCGGACGCGCTGGCGACCATCGCGCGCAAGTCGCAGATCCCGGTGATCGCGGACATCCACTTCCAGCCGAAGTACGTCTTCGCGGCCATCGAGGCGGGCTGCGCGGCGGTCCGCGTCAACCCCGGCAACATCAAGCAGTTCGACGACCGGGTCAAGGAGATCGCGCGGGCCGCCAAGGACCACGGCACCCCGATCCGGATCGGCGTCAACGCCGGCTCGCTGGACCGGCGGCTGCTCCAGAAGTACGGCAAGGCGACCCCGGAGGCGCTCGTGGAGAGCGCGCTGTGGGAGGCGTCCCTGTTCGAGGAGCACGACTTCCGGGACATCAAGATCTCCGTCAAGCACAACGACCCGGTCGTGATGATCGAGGCGTACCGGCAGCTCGCCGAGAGTTGCGACTACCCGCTGCACCTCGGGGTGACGGAGGCGGGTCCCGCCTTCCAGGGCACGATCAAGTCGGCGGTGGCCTTCGGCGCGCTGCTGTCGCGGGGCATCGGCGACACGATCCGGGTGTCGCTGTCGGCGCCGCCGGCCGAGGAGGTCAAGGTCGGCATCCAGATCCTGGAGTCCCTGGGGCTGCGGCAACGCCGGCTGGAGATCGTCTCCTGCCCCTCCTGCGGGCGCGCCCAGGTCGACGTCTACAAGCTCGCCGACGAGGTCACGGCCGGACTCGAGGGCATGGAAGTGCCGCTGCGGGTCGCCGTCATGGGATGTGTGGTCAACGGACCCGGCGAGGCGCGGGAGGCCGATCTGGGGGTGGCCTCCGGCAACGGCAAGGGGCAGATCTTCGTCAAGGGCGAGGTCATCAAGACCGTCCCCGAGTCGAAGATCGTCGAGACGCTGATCGAAGAGGCGATGAAGCTCGCCGAGCAGATGGAGCAGGACGGCGTGGGGTCGGGGGAGCCGGCCGTCACCGTGAGCTGAAGAGCACGGAATTCGAAGGGGGCCCGAGCGTGACGATTCTGGAGAGCATCCGGGGACCACGCGACCTGAAAGCGCTGTCCGAGCCGGAACTCGGCGAACTGTCCGCGGAGATCAGGGAGTTCCTGGTGCACGCGGTCGCCAGGACCGGGGGGCATCTGGGACCCAACCTGGGGGTGGTGGAGCTCACCGTCGCCCTGCACCGGGTCTTCGAGTCGCCGGTCGACCGCATCCTGTGGGACACCGGCCACCAGAGCTACGTCCACAAACTGCTGACCGGACGCCAGGACTTCTCCAAGCTGCGCGGCAAGGGCGGCCTGTCCGGCTACCCCTCGCGCGAGGAGTCCGAGCACGACGTCATCGAGAACAGCCACGCCTCCACGGCGCTCGGCTGGGCCGACGGGCTCGCCAAGGCACGCCAGGTGCAGGGGGAGAAGGGCCATGTCGTCGCGGTGATCGGCGACGGCGCCCTGACCGGCGGCATGGCCTGGGAGGCGCTCAACAACATCGCGGCCGCCAAGAACCGCCCGCTGATCATCGTCGTCAACGACAACGAACGCTCCTACGCCCCGACCATCGGCGGCCTCGCCAACCACCTCGCGACGCTGCGCACGACCGACAGTTACGAGCGGGTCCTCGCTTGGGGCAAGGACGTGCTCCAGGGCACGCCACTGGTCGGCACCACCCTCTACGAGGCCCTGCACGGCGCCAAGAAGGGCTTCAAGGACGCGTTCGCCCCGCAGGGCCTGTTCGAGGACCTGGGCCTGAAGTACGTGGGCCCGATCGACGGGCACGACATCGGGGCCGTGGAGTCCGCCCTGCGGCGCGCGAAACGCTTCCACGGGCCGGTCCTCGTCCACTGCCTCACGGAGAAGGGCCGCGGCTACGAACCCGCCCTCGCCCACCAGGAGGACCACTTCCACACCGTCGGCGTCATGGACCCGCTGACCTGCGTGCCGCTCTCCCCGGCGGGCGGCCCCTCGTGGACCTCCGTGTTCGGCGACGAGATCGTCAGGATCGGCGAGGAACGGGACGACGTCGTCGCGATAACCGCCGCCATGCTCCATCCCGTCGGCCTGGGCAGGTTCGCCGAGCGGTTCCCGGACCGGGTGTGGGACGTCGGTATCGCCGAGCAGCACGCGGCCGTGTCCGCGGCGGGCCTGGCGACGGGCGGCCTGCACCCGGTCGTCGCCGTCTACGCCACCTTCCTCAATCGCGCCTTCGACCAGCTCCTGATGGATGTGGCCCTGCACCGGTGCGGGGTGACCTTCGTGCTGGACCGGGCCGGTGTCACCGGCGTCGACGGGCCCTCCCACAACGGCATGTGGGACATGTCGATCCTCCAGGTGGTCCCCGGCCTCAGGATCGCCGCGCCGCGGGACGCCGACCAGCTGCGCGCCCAGCTGCGCGAGGCCGTCGCCGTCGACGACGCGCCGACTCTGCTGCGCTTCCCGAAGGAGTCCGTCGGCCCGTCGATCCCGGCGGTCGACCGCGTGGGCGGACTGGACGTGCTGCACCGCGCGGACCGGGCGGAGGTGCTTCTGGTCGCCGTCGGTGTCATGGCGCCCGTCTGCCTCCAGGCCGCCGAGCTGCTCGAAGCCCGCGGCATCGGCTGCACCGTCGTCGACCCGCGCTGGGTCAAGCCCGTCGACCCGGCGCTGCCCTCTCTCGCCGCCGAACACCGCCTGGTCGCCGTCGTCGAGGACAACAGCCGGGCGGCCGGGGTCGGCTCGGCCGTGGCGCTGGCCCTGGGGGACGCCGAAGTCGACGTGCCCGTACGGCGCTTCGGGATCCCGGAGCAGTTCCTCGCGCACGCCAAGCGCGGCGAGGTGCTCGCCGACATCGGCCTGACACCCGTCGAGGTCGCCGGACGGATCAGCGCGAGCCTGACCGTGAAGAAAGAGCTGTCCAAGGAGCCACAGGAATGACCACCGCCGAATCCGCATCGGAGTCGTCGCAGGCCGGGGAGTTCGACCTCGGTGCACTGCTGGCCGAGCGCGGAGCCGAGCGCTACGAGCTGCACACCCGGTACCTCAACCACCAGCTCCCGCGCATGCTGCACACCATCGGCTTCGACAAGGTCTACGAGCGCGCCGAGGGCGCCTACTTCTACGACGCGGACGGCAACGACTACCTGGACATGCTCGCCGGGTTCGGGGTGATGGGCCTCGGCCGTCACCACCCCGTGGTGCGCAAGGCGCTGCACGACGTCCTGGACGCCGAGCTCGCCGACCTCACCCGCTTCGACTGCCAGCCGCTCCCGGGCCTGCTCGCCGAGAAGCTGCTCGCGCACAGCCCCCACCTGGACCGGGTGTTCTTCGGCAACAGCGGCACGGAGGCCGTCGAGGGAGCGCTGAAGTTCGCCCGCTACGCCACCGGCAGGCCCAGGATCCTGTACTGCGCGCACGCCTTCCACGGCCTGACCACCGGCTCCCTCTCCGTCAACGGGGAGTCGGGTTTCCGTGACGGCTTCGCCCCGCTGCTGCCCGACACGGCCGTACCGCTCGGCGATCTCGACGCGCTGGAACGGGAGTTGAGGAAGGGCGACGTCGCCGCCCTGATCGTCGAGCCGATCCAGGGCAAGGGCGTGCTGGAATCCCCGCCCGGTTACCTCCTGGCCGCCCAGGAACTGCTGCACCGGCACAAGGCGCTGCTGATCGCCGACGAGGTGCAGACGGGCCTCGGCCGCACCGGCGACTTCTACGCCTACCAGCACGAGGAGGGCGTGGAACCCGACCTGGTGTGCGTGGCCAAGGCGCTCTCCGGCGGCTATGTGCCGGTGGGCGCGACGCTCGGCAAGGACTGGATCTTCAAGAAGGTCTACTCGTCGATGGACCGGGTGCTGGTCCACTCGGCGAGCTTCGGGTCCAACGCGCAGGCCATGGCGGCGGGCCTGGCGGTGCTGTCGGTGCTGGAGAACGAGCAGATCGTCGCGGGGGTCCGGGCCACCGGGGAACTGTTCAGATCCCGGCTCGCGGCGCTGACGGACAAGTACGAGATGCTCGCCGACGTCCGCGGGCGGGGCCTGATGATCGGCATCGAGTTCGGCCGGCCGAAGTCGCTGAAGCTGCGCAGCCGCTGGGCCATGCTCCAGGCCGCGCGCAAGGGACTGTTCGCGCAGATGGTCGTCGTACCGCTGCTCCAGAAGCACCGGATCCTCACCCAGGTCTCCGGCGACCACATGGAAGTGATCAAACTGATCCCGCCGCTGATCATCGGGGAGCGGGAAGTCGACCGGTTCGTCGACGCCTTCACGGCCGTGATGGACGACGCGCACGACGGGGGCTTGATGTGGGACTTCGGCAAGACACTCGTCAAACAGGCGGTGGCGAACCGCTGACCTTTTGCCTGTGAGGCAAGAAATTTGCCGCTGGGGCAAGGCTGCGGCTGAATGGAGGCATGAGCTCCTCCGAGACCGAGCGGCCCTCCAGGGCCGCCCCGTCGCCCGACCAGGCAGCGGATGCGCTGCCCGCCGTCGCGCCGCAGCTGCGGTCGCTGCGGCGCCAGGCCTCACTGACCCTGGAGGCCGCGGCCCGCGCCGCCGGGCTGTCGCCCGCCCACCTCTCCCGCCTGGAGACCGGGCAGCGCCAACCCTCACTGCCGATGCTGCTCGCGCTCGCCCGCATCTACGGTACGACCGTCGCCGAGCTGCTCGGCGAGACGGCCGCCGCTCGGGACGCCGTCATACGCGCCGCCGACATGGAACCGACCGAGGCGGGCGGCTGGACGTACTGGCAGGCCGGCGCGCCCGGGCGCGGGATGCAGGCCCTGCGCGTCCACGTCCCGTACGGCTCCCAGGGCGACATCGTCCGCGTCCATCCCGGCGAAGAGTGGCTCCATGTGCTCCGGGGACGGCTGCGACTGCGCCTCGGCGACACCACGCACCAGCTCGCGCCGGGCGACAGCGCCCACTTCGACTCGCTGACCCCGCACCGGATCGCCGCTCAGGACCCGGACGGTGTCGAACTGCTCTTCGTCCACACCCTCTTGCAGAGTCCCACGGCCGCCCTGTGCCTGGGCCCCACCCCGGGAGACAGGCCGTGAAGGACATGGAGGAGAAGTTTCCCCGCGCCCTGTGGGTGCGGCTGTTCATCTACCTCGTCGTGGGCCATGTCTTCGCGGCCTTCGTGTATCTGCTCTTCGAGGTGGGCGCCAAGTAGCCGGCGGGCCGGCGGCGGCCGTCAGTCCAGCAGCCGCTCGCGCAGCCGCCCCCGGGTCTGCGGGGTGAGCCCGAGCCCCTTCTCCAGGTAGGCGTCGACGCCGCCCCAGGTCTCCTGGATGGTGTCGAAGGCCGCCGTCAGATACTCGGCGCGCGCGTCGAACAGGGGGCTGAGCAGCTCCATGACCTCGGGGGAGTAGGCCGAGGCGGCGGTGCTGCTGCGGTGCACCTTGTAGCGGCGGTGCTTGGCGTTGGACTTCAGGTAGTCGTCGACGATCGCCTCGCGCTCGACGCCCAGGGCGAGCAGTGTCACCGCGATGGACAGGCCCGCGCGGTCCTTGCCCGCCGCGCAGTGCATCAGCGCGGGGACGCTGTCCTCCGCGAGCGCGTGCAGCACCCGGGAGTGCTCGGCCGTGCGGCTCCGGATGATCGCGCGGTACGAGGCGATCATCCGGTCCGCGCCCTTGCCGTCCGCGAGGATCGCGCGCAGCTGGTCCAGGTCGCCGTCGCGCACCATCTTCCAGAACTCGGCGCCGTCGGCGGGGTCGCTCAGCGGCAGGTTCACATTGCGCACGCCCGGCAGTTCGACGTCCGGCCCTTCCAGCTTCTGGTCGGCCGCGTTGCGGAAATCGAAGATCGTGTGCAGGCCCAGGGTGGCCAGGAAGGCGGCGTCCTCCCCGGTCGCATGGGCGAGGTGGCCGCTGCGGAACAGCACTCCCTGCCGCACCCGCCGTCCGTCCACGGTCGGAAGCCCGCCCACATCGCGGAAGTTGCGCACTCCGGCCAGCTCGGGCTCGGTCGACGGGACCTGCTGTGTCACGAGGGCTCCTCCCCTTCGGCGCCGCCGGCGCGGCTCGTCGACGGGCATCACTCGACGATACGACATGCCTGCCTGGGGCAATGAGTTGTCCACAGGCGTTGCCGGAAGCCCCCGCGGCCCTTGATGATGTCGGAGCCTGGTCGCACCTGGTCGGGCTTGTTCGAATCTGTGAGGCCTTGATGCTGGACATCTCCGAAGACGGTCGTACATGGGTCCTCTCCGGGCCGGCCAGCAGCTACGCCGTCCATGTCACCGACCGGGACGAACTGCTGCACCTGCACTGGGGGCCCCGGATCGCCCTCGCCGACGCCGAGGCCCTCGCCGTCCGGCCGCTGCCGGACTACTGGCCCTTCGAGTCACCGCTCGACGGACGCGAGGAGTATCCGGTCGAGGGCGGCCCCCGTTTCACCCGGCCCGCCCTGTCCGTACGCACCGGCGAGCGGCGCGGCACCGAGTGGACCTACGAGGGCCATGACGCCGAGGACGGTGAGCTGCGGCTGCGCTTCCGCGACGGCGAGCTGGCCATCACGCTGCACTACCGGATGCGCCCCGGGACGGACGTCGTCGAACGCCGGGTGACCCTCGACAACCACGGACCCGCCGTTGAGGTGCTGCGCGCCGACTCCGCCACCTGGACCCTGCCCGACCGCGACTCCTGGCGGCTGTCGCAGCTGTACGGCCGCTGGGGTGCCGAGTCCCGGCTGGAGCGCTCCGGCCTCACCCACGGCGAGAAGGTCATCGGCAGCCGCCGCGGCCACACCGGTCACCAGCACCTGCCATGGGTCGCGCTCGACACCGACGCGACCGAGGAGCACGGCGAGGTCTACGGATGCGCCCTGAGCTGGTCCGGGTCCTGGCGGATCGCCGTGGCCCAGCTCCCGGACGCGCGCGTGCAGATCACCGGCGGGGCCGGCTACGACGACTCGGGCCTGCTGATGCTGGGCACGGGGGAGTCATACACGACGCCCGTCTTCGCCGGGCTCTGGAGCGACGGCGGCTTCGGCGGGGCGAGCCGCGCCTGGCACGCCTACCAGCGGACGTACGTGATCCCGGACGCGGACCAGGACCGGCCGGTGCTGTTCAACTCGTGGGAGGCCACCGAGTTCGACATCTCCGAGGAACAGCAGCGGGCGCTCGCCGAGCGGGCCGCCGCCATGGGTGTCGAGCTGTTCGTGGTCGACGACGGCTGGTTCGGGACGCGCACGAGTGACCGGGCCGGGCTCGGCGACTGGACCCCCAACCCCGACCGCTTCCCGGGCGGCCTGAAGCCGCTCGCCGAGCACGTGCACGGCCTCGGCATGCAGTTCGGGATCTGGGTCGAGCCGGAGATGGTCAACCCGGACAGCGAGCTGTACCGCGCGCACCCGGACTGGGTGCAGTATCAACCGGGACGAAAGCGGACGGAGTTCCGCAATCAGCTCGTACTGAACCTCGCCCGCGAGGACGTCCAGGAGTACCTCTGGGAGCAGCTCGACGGGCTCCTGTCCAGCGCGCCGATCGACTACGTCAAGTGGGACTTCAACCGCTGCTTCACCGACGCCGGGTGGCCGGACGACCCCTACCCGCAGCGGCTGTGGGTCGACCACGTGCACGCCCTGTACGCCCTGCTGGACCGGCTGCGGGCCGCCCACCCCGGGGTGGCCTTCGAGTCCTGCTCGGGCGGCGGCGGCCGGATCGACCTCGGTGTGCTCGGCCGCACGGACCAGGTGTGGACCTCGGACAATACCGACCCGCTCGACCGGCTCGCCATCCAGCACGGCTTCAGTCAGATCCACCCGGCCCGGGTCATGGCCGCCTGGGTCACCGACAGCCCGAACGCCATGCTCAACCGCCGGGCCAGCTCCCTGCGGTTCCGGTTCGTCAGCGCCATGGCCGGGGTGCTCGGGGTCGGCGGCGACCTCACGAAGTGGACGGAGCGGGAACTCGCCGAGGCGCGGGACTGGGTGGAGCTCTACAAGGAGATCCGGCCCGTGGTGCAGCGCGGCGACCTGTACCGGCTGCGCCCGCCGGAGGGCGGCCTGAGCGCCGTGCAGTACGTCCTCGGCGACGAGATCGTCGTCCTCGCCTGGCTCCAGGCGCAGCGCTACGGCGAGCCCGTTCCGCCGCTCCGGCTGCGGGGTCTCGACCCGGCGGCGTCGTACGAATGCCTCGAAACGGGCGAAACTCACCGGGGAGCCGTGCTGCTCCATCACGGGCTGCGGGTCGGTCTGCGCGGGGATCTGGACGCCACCGTCGTCCGGCTTAAGAGCAAATAGCCCTTCTGTCCGAATGGAGAGTGCTTCGGTTGTTTAGGCATAACGTGCCCCGGCTGTAAAGGAGATGAGGTCGGGGTGCGTGAGCATCGTCATATTCGTGACGATGTGTTGTTGCCATGTGCACGTAATTTCGGTGTGATTCAGGGGAATTGCGGGGAGCTGGAGATCGGAAATCCACGCTCCGTGACGGAAAAAATGTCGGCGCGTCAAGAAAAACGCCGTCACGGGCAACCGCGAGCTTGTCCCTTTGCGTCCTGGTCGCTTACGTTCCCCACCAATCCGGACGGACGCCTAATCCTGCCGCCGCCCGGAGCCCGCACACACTGACCCGACGTACGGCAGGAGCGGGGGACCCACAGGTAAGACGCCTGTTCCGGTTCCCGGAACGGCTTGGGGTTAAGCCGCGCCTCGGCGTGGCCGGGCATCTCCAGTCCGAACCCGACAGCTCACCTCGCAGGCGACGGAGAGGAATTCGCCATGCCCGCGAAGGGTAAGCATCGCCGCCCGAAGTCCCAGCGTTTCACCCGCTCCATCGCCGTCGCCGGAACCGGTGGGGCCGCTCTCGCCCTTCCACTCATGGGGGCCGCCGGCGCCCACGCCGCCACCCCGCAGTCGGCTCCGGAAAAGGCCGTCCAGTCCGCGCCGGCCGCCGAGAAGAAGGCCACCGAAAAGGCTACGGGCGCCCGCTCGTACACCGTGCGGGCCGGTGACTACCTCGCGAAGATCGCCGACGAGCAGCACGTCGACGGCGGCTGGAAGAAGCTCTACTCGGACAACCGTGACGCCGTCGGCGACGACCCGTCGCTGATCCACCCGGGGCTGAAGCTGGCGATCGGCAAGAAGGCGGCGGCGAGCGGGTCCCCGGCCCCGTCGAAGGCCTCGCCATCCAAGTCCTCGAAGTCCCCGGCGTCGAAGTCGTCCGCTGCCGAGTCGCCCTCGAAGCCGGCCGCCGCCAAGCCGGCCGCCGCCAAGTCGGCCGCCGCGACCTCCAGCGGCTACACCCTCCCCGTCGAGGGCGCCACCGTCGGCACCCCGTACCACATGTCCGGCAGCATGTGGTCCAGCGGCTACCACACCGGTGTCGACTTCGTCGTCCCGACCGGCACCTCGCTCAAGGCCGTCAGCGCGGGAACGGTCGTCTCCGCCGGGTGGGGCGGCGCGTACGGCAACCAGGTCGTCATCAGGCTGAACGACGGCAGCTACGCGCAGTACGCCCACCTGTCCTCGCTCTCCGTCTCGGCCGGCCAGACCGTGAGCGCCGGGCAGCAGATCGGCCTGTCCGGTGCCACCGGCAACGTGACCGGACCGCACCTGCACTTCGAGATCCGCACCACGCCGGACTACGGCTCGGACGTGGACCCGGTCGCCTTCCTGCGCTCGCACGGCGTCTCCGTCGGCTGACCGACCGCGTCACCACCTGCCTGACACGCGACCGAAGGCCGGACCCCGATCCCCGGGTCCGGCCTTCGGTGTGTGCGCGCACCTTCCGATCGCCCCAAGGGATCGACAGCGGGCGGCAGTTGGGACACAGTGATCCCATCCGGAGCGCAAGCGCTTTCTAGATCCTTCCAGGCGGATCACCAAGGAGATGTGTCCCGTGCCGACCTCCCGCAGAGCGTTCGCCAGCCTGGCCGCCGGAGCCGCCGTGGCGGCCCTCGTCCCGACGGGCGCCGCGCACGCCGCGCCCCGGCACCGCCGCCTCATCGCCCGAGACGACTTCCATCACGGCCTCGCCCAGTGGGCGACCGAACTCCAGGACGGCGGCACCGTCACCGCGTCCCGTGGTGTTCTGGAGATCGACGTACCGAGCGGCGCGACCGTATGGTTCAGGCAGCGGCTCGAAGGGCCGTACGCCCTCGAGTACACCGCCACGCCCGTCTCCGAGGGCGGGGCCAACGACCGTGTCTCGGACCTCAACAACTTCTGGAACGCGACCGACGTCCGCTCCCCGGCCGACCTCTTCGCCACGCCGCGCGGTGGGGCGCTGGACGAGTACGACCACCTCACGACGTACTACGCCGGCTACGGTGCCAACTACAACACTACGACCCGGCTGCGGCGGTACGTCGGGCAGCCCGGAGTCCGGCCCCTGGTCCACGACTACACCGAGCCGCTGCTGGTGCCGGGTGAGCCGAACCGGGTGCGGATCGTCTCCGACGGTTCGACGGTGCGGTGGTGGAACAACGGGAGGCTCGTCTTCGACTACCGCGATCCGGAGCCGTACACGAGTGGGCACTTCGGCTTCCGGACCGTGTGGAGTCACTTCCGGATCACGGGATTCCGGGTGTGGCGACTGACCCCCCAACATCGCTGACGGGTGTCCTATTCCGGAGTTGGTGAACACTTGGGGAGTGGCTTATCTCACCGCCCGTCAACCCTTTCCTACGGTCGCGTAGGTCACATTAGAAGGTGAATCATGTGCTGCTGTGGCAGACGATTCGAAGAGTGACAGCAGAGCAGTGATCGGGTCGTACGTGGCGGTGGGGGACAGCTTCACCGAGGGTGTCGGTGATCCCGGCCCCGACGGGGCGTTCGTCGGCTGGGCCGACCGGTTCGCCGTCCTGCTCGCCGACCGCCGGCCCGAAGGCGACTTCCAATACACCAACCTCGCCGTGCGCGGGAAACTCCTCGACCAGATCGTGGCGGACCAGGTTCCACGGGCCGTAGAAATGGCCCCGGACCTCGTCTCGTTCTGCGCCGGAGGTAACGACATCCTCCGGCCCGGTACCGACCCGGACGAGGTGGCCGAGCGCTTCGAGCGGGCCCTGGTGCGGCTCACCGCCGTGGCCGGCACGGTGATGGTGACGACTGGGTTCGACACGCGTGGGATGCCCGTGCTCAAGCACCTGCGCGGCAAGATCGCGACCTACAACGGGCATGTGCGGGCCATCGCCGACCGGTACGGCTGCCCGGTGCTCGACCTGTGGTCCCTGCGCAGTGTCCAGGACCGCAGGGCCTGGGACGCCGACCGGCTGCACCTGTCGCCGGAGGGGCACACGCGGGTGGCGCTCCGCGCGGGGCAGGTGCTCGGGCTGGAGGTTCCGGCGGACCCGGAGCAGCCGTGGCCGCCGCTGCCGGCTCGGGGCCCTCTTGAGGTCCGGCGGGACGACGTGCACTGGGCGCGGGAGTTTCTGGTGCCGTGGATCGGGCGGCGGCTGCGTGGGGAGTCGTCGGGGGATCATGTGACGGCGAAGGGTGCGTTGTCGCCGGAGGACATCCGGATGCGGATCGCTGCGGTGGCGTAGCGGCTGCGGCTGCGCCCGCGGCTGGCTTGTAAGTCGGGGCCGCGTCGGGGGGTGTCCGTCCTCGGAACGGCGCGATGGGGTCGGACACCCCCCGACACGTCCCCTTCTCGCCGTGCGCGGCCGCGCGTGCGTAGTGGCTCAGCTGCCGTCGGCCGCCGCTGCGGGCAATCGTGCCTCCCCCAGTGCCTCAAGGGCCTGGGAGGTGCCCCCAGGCGGCACGGGTGGGCGCAGCGGCACCCCGCTCCGCCGGGCTGCGCCCCCGCCCGCCCCGGGCAGCCGCCGGCAGCAGCTTGCGGCGCCGGGTTGGGCAGTGCCCGGCGCTGGCCTCGGCTCGGTGTATTGCGGCGAGGCGAACCTCGTGAAGGCGGCCTTCAGCGACCGCTGCCCTGAACCATGTGCGTCACGCTCATGGACAGGGACCACGGAGGACTGCATGGACCGTCGTACGTTTCAGCGAGGGCTCGTCGCGCTCGGTGCCGCGGGAGGAGCCGGTCTCGCACTCGGCCCGGACGCCGCGTCGGCCGCACCCGCGAGCCCCGGCAGGCTCCGGAGCCGGTCGCTGAGGGAGTACTCCCTTCCTGAGGCCGGACAGACCCATGAACCCGTGAAGGTGCCCGGCGCCCCGCTGCTCCTCATCACCCAGTGGTACCCCAGCCGACTGCTCAAACTCGCACTGGACCCGCACACCGAACAGGTCACCGGGCTCGCGCAGTTCCCGCTGGGCGACGACACGGACCTGCCGCACGGCCTGGCCGCCTCCACCCGCTACCCGGGCCGGATCTGGGCCACGCTGGAAGGCGGGAACCACTTGCTGCTGCTGGACCCCGCGCCGCACTCTTCGCAGGCGGCACCCCGACCACCGTCACCCCGAGCGCCACTGGTTCTTCGAAGCCCGCGCACAGCCGGTCTTCGTCGGGCGGCACCCGGTGAGCGGCGAGTTCTACGCGAGCCAGGACAAGGCCAGTTCCCTGCTGCGGATTCCGTTCCCGTCCGGTCGTACGACGCAGATCGCGATTCCGCCGGAGCGTGGTGCCACCCCCGTCGGGGTGATCGCCGGGCTGGACGCGCTGTTGATGGCGCTGCTCGGTACGGAGGAGGGAGGTACGGGCACCTTCAGACGGATCGACGAGCAGGGCCGGATCACCCGGTACCGCCTGTCGTCTCCCATGGCACGTACGGCCGGGCTGCTGCACCTCGCCTTCGACCCTCCCAAGTCCGGCCGAGGCCGTGGCCTGTGGCTCCTGGGCTCGTCCATCGTCAGCGACCGCGTCCTGGATCTGATCGTGCGGGTGGAGCTGGACCGCTCACACCGGCGGATCGTCTCCGAGGACGCGGTGGCGCTGCCCACCCAGCTGTCCAAAGCCCACCGTCTGCTGGTGACGCGCCGCAGCGTCTTCGCCACGGAGATGCACACCCCGACCCTCGCCCAACTGGATTCTGCCTGAGGCGCGTTGCTCAGTCCGTCGACGCGGCCCGCTCGGTCCGACCGCCGCCGAACACCTCCTCGACGAGCCTCTGCGTCGCCTGCTGGAACGGCCCGGCCAGGGACATAGCGGCGTCGTCCACGTAGTTCAGCGTGGCGGTCAGGGTCGTGCGGCCGTCGGGCGTGCTGTACATCAGCGCCGCGTGGCCCGTGATGCCGCCGTTGTGGGTGATGATCGTGCCGCCGCCCTCCGTGTCCTGCACGAACACCCCCAGACCGTAGCCCGCCTTGGGATGCGGCGTGCACATCTCCGCCAGCAGCGGAGCCGGCAGGAGCTTGCCGCCCAGGAGCGCGGAGATGAACGTGTGGAGGTCCCGGGTGGTCGAGATCATGTCACCGCCGCCGGAGATCCAGGAGGGGTCCTGCCGGGTGACGTCCACCGTCTTCTGCCGGCCGTCCTCCTCCTCGTACCGGTAGTAGGCGTGGGCATGCGGCTCAGGGACCTCATGCTGGGTGTAGGGCGCCACGGTGCCCGACAGTCCGAGCGGCTCGATGATCCGCCGCCGCATCTCCTCGGCCGGCGAGCGGCCGGTGACCTTCTCGACCAGCAGCCTGGCCAGCACGTAGTTGGTGTTGGAGTAGTTCCAGTCCGTCCCCGGCTCGAACCGCGCCGGCTTGGACAGCGCCAGCTGTACCAGTTCCTGCGGCCGGTAGGTCTTGAATCGGTTGTCCACCCACTCCTTGCCCCTGACGGGGATGCCCGGCGCGAACGTCCCGTCGTCGTAGAACTCGCCGGTGAAGTTGAACACCCCGCTGGTGTGCTGGAGCAGCATTCGCACAGTGACCCGGCGGTCCAGCCCGAACTCGGGCAGGTGGTCATCCGCCGGGGTGTCCAGCCCGATCCTGCCTTCGGCCACCAGATGCAGGACCAGGGCCGCGGTGAAGGTCTTGGTGTTGCTGCCGATCCGGCAGTGTCCGTCGGCCGGCGGCTCGGCACTCTCGCCCAACTCGCGTAAGCCGGCGCTGCCGGCCCACTCGCCCCGCTCGTCGTGCACGCGCAGCTGCACCCCGGTGAAACCGGAATCGACGATCTCCTGCATGGCCTTCTGCAACTCCGGGCGATCGGTCATCGTGCTCTCCTACGTTCGTTGTTTCGGATGACAGAAAAGCTACGTTGCGTTTAGAGAGACGGCAATTGCACTGTTGCGTGGGGTCGCAGTTTCTGCAGGACTTAGCAGAAAAATCGTTGCAATGGGTTTACACTCAATGCAACGACCGTTGTTCTGGCCGTTGCAATGCTGGGAAAGTGAACGCTATGCTCGCGGCACCTTGGAGCACGAAGGAGTTCGCGATGCCGGGAGGCAGGCTCACCCTGCAGGAGCGTCAGCAGATCGCGCAGGGGCTGGGTGATGGACTCGCCTATGCGGAGATCGCCAGAGGGCTCGGGCGCCCGACCTCGACGGTCACGCGTGAGGTGATGCGCAACGGCGGCCCGACCGCCTACCGTGCCGACCTGGCCCACCGCGCCACCGAACGCCGGACCCACCGGCGCAGGCAGGTCGCTCCCCGGGGGGCGCAGACGCCCGCGCCGGGCCACGGGCGTGACGTCGAGGCCGTGCGCGAGTACGAGGAGATGTTCACCACCCTCCTCATGCAGCAGGGCCTGCCCAAGATGATGTCCCGGGTGCTGACCTGCCTCTACACCACCGACGCGGGCAGCCTCACCGCGTCCGAGCTCGTCCGGCACCTTCAGGTCAGCCCGGCCTCCGTGTCCAAGGCGGTCGCGTTCCTGGAGAGTCAGGGGCTCATCCGCCGGGAGCGCGGCGAGGGCCGCCGCGAGCGCTACGCCGTCGACGACGACGTCTTCTACCAGTCGATGATCGCCGCCGCCCGGTCCAACACCCAACTGGCCGCGGCCGCACGGCAGGGCGTCGGTGTCCTCGGTCCAGACACCCCGGCCGCCATCCGCCTGGAGAACATCGCCCGTTTCGTCGACTTCGTCGCCGAGAGCCTCATCCGTGCCGCGGAGCAGGCCCGCGAGGTGCTCCACAGCAAGCCCGAAACGACCTCGGGCGGCACCGACCCTCGTGAATAGGCGGCTGTTTCGGGTCGCTTCCGGTCAGGGGCGGCTCAAGGCCGCCGGTTCCAGGCCCAGTTCGCGGGCCAGTGCTTCCTCGGCCCACTCCTGGGCCCGTGCCCGCGGCACCGCGCCCGGGTAGGAGGTCAGCTGGACGGCGAGGCCGTCGAGGAGGGCGGTGAGGCGCAGGGCCGTGCCGTGGGGGTCGGGGCAGTGGAACTCGCCTGCCGCCATGCCCTCCGTGATGACCTCGGCGAGAGCCGCCTTCCACTGCCGGTCGAGGTCCTGGGTGACCTCCCGCAGCGCGGGCTCGCGCAGTGCCGCCGCCCAGCCCTCGATCCACAGCCGCCAGCCCTTGGCCTGGCCGGTCGGGGCGTACCACCGTACGGCCGACCGCAGCCGGCGCAGTGCCGACGTGCGGCGGCCGAGCAGCCTGCGCAGATGCGCGAGGTCGGCCTCGGCCGCGTGCCGGAACGCAGCGGCGACCAGCTTCTCCTTCGTCGAGAAGTGGTAGAGCACCAGTGCGTTGCTCACGCCGAGCGCCGAGGCCACGTCGGCGATCCTGACCGCTGCCACACCCCGGGCCTCGATCTGCTCGACGGCTGCCCGCAGCAGCTCCCCGCGCCGTTCCGCCACGCTCAACCGGACTCTCGTCACGCCGTCACCCTACACACGCGCCCGCACCCTCTTGACCGGTGTATTCAGCCGGTACGGCAAGGGGCCCAGGGCTGTTCCAGCCGTCTCTCAGCGGTAGCAGCCGAACCGTTCCGCCATGACCGGCAGCCGGTCCGCCACGAGGGCGTGGGCGGCGGCCCGCGGTGTCGTGCCGTCGGCCCGTGCGCGGGCCAGCATCCGCTCCACCAGGGACCGCATCGAGCGGCGCGTGTGCGCGAACGCCTCCTCGGCGTCGGGGCCGATGTCCCCGAACAGCGTCCACCACCACCAGGCGTTCGTCCCGGAGTTGACCACGACGTCGGGCAGCACGGTCACCCCGCGCGCGGCGAGCAGCAGCTCCGCCTCCGGTCGTACGGGCATGTTGGCCGCCTCGACGACCCAGCGGGCGGTGATCCGCTCCTGGTTCGCGGCGTCGATCGCGTACGAGACGGCCGCGGGGACCAGGACGTCCGCGTCGGCCGACAGCCAGGCGTCGCCCGGCAGTTCGAGGTCGCCGGGGCGCAGGGCGGAGCGATCCACGGTGCCGTGCGCGTCCCGCGCGGCGAGCAGTGTCTCGACGTCGAGCCCCGCCGGACTGGCGATCGTGCCCTTGATGTCGGCGACGGCCACGACCGTGAGTCCCGCGCGCGTGAGGAACCGCGCGGTGGCCCCGCCCATGGTGCCCAGCCCCTGGAGGGCGACCCGCGTCCCCGCGCGGGGCACTCCGGCGTGGTCCAGTGCCGTGAGGGCCGCCTCGGCGACACCGCAGCCGCCGGCCAGTGCGTCCAGGCCGATGCCGTCCACCTCGACCGCGAAGGCGTCCCGGAGCCGCCGCCGCGCCTCGGCCTCGTCGTCCAGCAGCGGGTAGACGGCCTGGATGGAGGAGACCAGCCCCGCCTCGGCCGCGGCCCGGTCGACCAGGTCCTGGGTGAGCCCGAGGTCCTCGCCGGTCGTCCAGAGGCTTTCGATGTACGGCCGCATGGCGCGCAGGTACCGCACCAGCAGCGGATAGGCCTCCGGGTCGCGCGGGTCACAGTCGATGCCGCCCTTGGCGCCGCCGAGCGGGACGTAGCGGGCGGCGGGGTCGTAGTGGAGCGCCTCCTTCATGGTCATGCCGCGGGCCAGGCCGGTGACCTCGTCCAGAGTGCAGCCCGCGCGCATCCGCAGGCCGCCGCTGGCGACACCGCGTAGCAGCCGGTCGACGACCAGGAAGCCCTGGCGGCCGGTGATGTGGTCGGTCCAGGTGAGGGACAGCAGGGGGCTGGCCATGCGGGCTCCTTCGCCGTGATATCGCCGTGATTACTGAATCGGCGTTCAGTATCACCGCCGTGGGACCCCTGGGTCCCGGTGTGTGCGGAGGGGCCGACCATAATGGAAAGCCTGACCGACTCCACCTGGAGGTACCGTGGCCGGTTTCCGTTCCCCGAGCTCCGGGCTCCGTGCGCTCCGGCCCGGGGCGTTCGGCGCGGATCCGAGCGGTGAGCGCATGGCGCGCATCCGTAGATCGCCCCACTTCAAGGACGGGGTCTTCCAGAACCCCGGAGGTCCCGCGCGGACCCGGCCCTCGGGCTCCACCCTCGACTTCGCCAAGGTCTTCTTCGACAAGGAGACCCGGCCCCGCCGTGCCCCGAAGGGCACCGTGCCGGTGCACGCCACGACCCTCGCCGATATCGCCCGGCCCCCGGCCACCGGGCTGCGCCTGACCTGGATGGGGCACTCCAGCGTGCTCGCCGAGATCGACGGCCGGCGCGTGCTGTTCGACCCCGTGTGGGGTGAGCGCTGCTCCCCGTTCCCGTTCGCCGGGCCGAAGCGGCTGCACCCGGTGCCCCTGCCGCTGGCCGCGCTCGGCCCGGTCGACGCCGTGGTCATCTCGCACGACCACTACGACCACCTGGACATGCCCACCATCAAGGCCCTTGCCGGCACCGACACGCTGTTCGCCGTGCCGCTCGGCGTCGGCGCGCACCTGGAGCACTGGGGCGTGTCCGCCGGCCGGCTGCGCGAACTGGACTGGCACGAGTCGACGAAGATCGGCGGCCTCACCCTGACCGCCACTCCGGCCCGGCACTTCTGCGGCCGGGGCCTGCGCAACACCCAGCACACCCTGTGGGCCTCCTGGGTCGTCGCCGGCGAGGAGCACCGGATCTACCACAGCGGCGACACCGGCTACTTCGACGGCTTCAAGGGGATCGGCGCCGACCACGGGCCGTTCGACGCCACGATGATCCAGATCGGCGCGTACTCCGACTTCTGGCCCGACATCCACATGACCCCCGACGAGGGCATGCGCGCCCACCTCGACCTCCAGGGCGGACCGGAACACGGTCCGATGCTGCCGATCCACTGGGCCACGTTCAACCTCGCGACCCACCCGTGGGCGGATCCCGGCGAGGGGACGGTCGCGGCCGCCCGCGCCGTGGGCGCACGGATCGCCCTGCCCCACCCCGGCGAGCCCTTCGAGCCCACGGCCGAGAGCGTCCCTTCCGAGCCGTGGTGGCGCGGGGTGGCGCTCGCCCCGGCCGGTGGGTTTCCGGTCGGCGAAACCCTCGCCGACGCCGCGATCAAGACCACGTCGGACGCGGCAGCCGTGGCCCAGGCCGATACGGTGAGTGACGGTGGTGGCAAGGCGGCCAAGGGTACGGAGGACCCGGAAACGCTTCCGGCGGGCTGAGCCGGAGGGAGCGGAGGATCGACGGCGAGGGCCGGGGAGCGACAGGCTCCCCGGCCCTCGCCGTGTCTGTGTGACCACTTCTGACCAGGTCGGATCGAACGGTTGCCGTTCGAGTTCGGAGGTGTCAGGGGGTTATCGGTCTGTCGTACGAGACCTCATACCAGAGCGGGACGCTCACCGTATGAGTTTGTCAACTGCCCACCGCACATGATGCGCTGACGACTACTGTCAGTGTCCGTCGGGAGACAGACGGATCAGGGAGTGGGGACCGGTACGTGCAGGCGCATGGCGGACGAGGGAGTCGACGCGAGGGGGATCCCCGCCGCCCGCGCACGACCGACGCCGGAACGGGAGCCGCCGTGGTGGCCGCCTCCGGGCCCGGGCAGCACTCGGACTCCGGACCCGGCGGTGCCGGGCGGATGCCGGACGGGCCCGAGCGGATGCCGGACGGGCCCGAGCGGAAGCCGGACGGGCCCGAGCGGGCGGCCCGGGGCGTGCGGAAGCGGCCGCGTGAGCCCGGCCGCACCACCGCAAGCCCCCCTGGCACCCAGGACCGACGGACCAGTACGAGGACACCGATGTCTCACCTCCGCGCCCCGGCCGCACGCGCAGACCGCCGTGAGAGCGGGCGGCACGGGCGGCCGGCCGGCCGCACCGCACCCACGCTGCCCGAGACCCATATACGGCCCCAGCTGCTGCGTCTCGCCGTGCTGCCGCCCGTCGCCGTCGCCCTCAGCGGCTGTGCCGCCGTCCTCTTCACCGTCCGGTCCACCGGGGCGCGGCCTGGGCCGACGCTGTGGGCCGTGCTCTCCGGGGCGGTCTCGGTGACCCTCGTCGGCATCGTCGTCGCCGCGGTGGCCGCCAACCGGGCCGCCCGGTCCGTGCACGACCGCATCGGCGTCCTGCGCCGCGCCACCGCGCGGCGCGAGGCCGACCTGCGCGCCCTGGTCGAGGCGCTGCGCCGCGGCGACGTTCCGCCGCAGCCCGGCCCGCAGAGCAGTCCACGCGGGGGCCCCGCAGAGGGCGCCGACGACTTCGAACTCCTCGCCGCCGACCTGACCCGCGCGCACGACGGCGCCGTCACCGCCGTCGTCCAGGCCTCACAGCTCTCCAGCCAGGCGGGCAGCGAACAGAAGCTCGAGGTGTTCGTCAACCTCGCCCGCCGCCTGCAGTCACTCGTGCACCGCGAGATCTCCATCCTCGACGAGCTGGAGAACGAGATGGAGGACCCCGACCTGCTCAAGGGGCTCTTCCACGTCGACCACCTCGCCACCCGCATCCGCCGCCACGCCGAGAACCTCGCCGTGCTCGGCGGGGCCGTCTCCCGCCGTCAGTGGAGCAACCCCGTCTCCATGACCGAGGTGCTGCGCTCCGCCATCGCAGAGGTCGAGCAGTACTCGCGGGTCAAGCTCGTGCCGCCGATCGACGGCACCCTGCGCGGACACGCCGTGGCCGACGTCATCCACCTGCTGGCCGAACTCGTCGAGAACGCCACGGTGTTCTCCGCCCCGCACACCCAGGTGCTGCTGCGCGCCAACCTCGTCACCTCCGGGCTCGCCGTCGAGGTCGAGGACCGTGGACTGGGCATGCCGCTGGAGGAGCAGACGCGGATGAACGCCCTGCTCGCCGACCCGGACCAGGTGAACGTCGCCCGGCTCCTCGCGGACGGCCGCATCGGGCTGTTCGTCGTCTCGCAGCTGGCGCGGCGGCACGGCATCACCGTCCGTCTCCAGAGCAACATCTACGGCGGAGTGCAGGCGGTGCTCGTCGTGCCGCAGGCGCTGCTGGGGGCGGAGGCGGACGTGCCCGGGGGCACCGGGCAGGCCGTGGGACAGCTCGGGCAGCTCGGGCAGTCAGCGGGCGGGGCTGGAGACTCCGGCGGGAGCGGGCCCGAGTCCGGAGCCGGAGCGGTGTCGAGGAGGGGGTCGTCCCGAGCCGAGGGCGCCGTGTCAGGAGTCCCGGCGGTGTACGGGTTCTCGTCCGGGTCGGGTGCCGCGTCCGAGGCGTCACCGTCGGTGCCGCAGACGGCCGGTGCGTCCCGGGCCCACCAGCAGGAGGCCGAACGGGACTCGGGCGGAAGCCCGCAGAGCGGCCGGCCCGCGCCCCTGCCCGTGCGCGGGACGCATCGGGGGCGGCCCAATCCGGCCGAGGCGAGGCCCGGGATCAGCCCCGACGACCGGCGCATCCTCGCCGAGAACGGGACATCGCCGCCCACCCCGCGCAACGGCACGGTGCGCGGCACCATGGGCAAGCCCCAACTGCCCCGCCGCCGTGCCCAGGAACACATCGCCCCCCAGCTGCGCGACGGTCCCACGCCGCGTCAGGACCCCGAGCTTGTCGTCGGCCACGACCCCGGCCTGATGGCGGCCTTCCAGCGCGGCATCAGCCTCGCCGAGGCCCAACAGCACATGGAGGCCGGGAACATGGACTGGGGCGACACGGCCCCGTCGACGCGCACGGAGCCGACGCACACGGAGTCGGCACACATGGGGCCGACACACACGGAGTCGGCCCACGTGGAGTCGGCCCATGTGACGCCGCTCCACAGAGAGCCCACACGCAACGAGCCCACCTCCAGGGAACCCACACACAGGGAGTCCGCACACCGGGACCCCATCCCCATGGAGCCGGTGCACACCGAGTCCCTCCCCACCGTGGACGCGGCCCGCATAACCGAGGCGCGCGGCGCACGGGACGGTGTGACCGCGTCCCGCCCCGACCACACCACCACCCGGCAGGACGGGAGCGCACCCGCCGGATGACCACCCCCCTTTCCACCCACGTTTCCACCTCCACCCCCAGCGCTCCCGCAGACCTTCGTACCTCAAGGAGTCGATCCACCATGGCGAGCGATGCGCCGACCGCCCATGTATCCGATCTCGACTGGCTGATGAGCGGCCTCGTGCAGCGCGTACCGCACACGAGCGCCGCGGTGCTCCTGTCCTGCGACGGGCTCGTGAAGTCCGTGCACGGCCTCGACCCGGACAGCGCCGACCACATGGCCGCCCTGGCCTCCGGCCTGTACTCCCTCGGCCGCAGCGCCGGCGTCCGCTTCGGCGACGGCGGCGACGTCCGGCAGGTCGTGGTCGAACTCGCCTCGACCCTGCTGTTCGTCACCACCGCCGGCTCCGGAACCTGCCTGGCCGTGCTGGCGGGCCGCGAGGCCGACGCGGCCGTCCTCGGCTACGAGATGGCGATGCTGGTCAAGAGTGTCCGCCCGTACCTGATCACCGCTCCCCGCCAGCAGTCCGTCGAATCCCCGGCGATGAGGCCTTGAGGGTGGCGGCGGCCGGTGACGGGCCCTGGCTCGACGACGCGGCCGGGCGGCTGGTGCGCCCGTTCACGGTCAGCAACGGCCGCACCCGTCCCACCGTCGCGCTCGACCTCATGTCGCAGGTGATGGCCACCGGGGCGACCCCCCTCGGCTACTTCGGCCCCGAGCACGCGCAGGCACTCGAGCGGTGCAGTGTGCCCGTCGCCGTCGCGGAGGTCGCCGCCCATCTGAAGCTGCCGGTGGCCGTCACCAAGGTGCTGCTGGCGGACCTCGTCGACTGCGGGGCGCTGACCACCAAGCCCCCCGCGTTCCACCACAACCCGACGGACCGGGCCCTTCTGGAGGCAGTGCTCGATGGACTACGACGACAGCTCTGACTACGCCGACGCTTCCGGCCACGGCGGCGATCCGTTCCCCACGGCCCTCAAGATCCTGGTGGCGGGCGGGTTCGGCGTGGGCAAGACGACCTTCGTCGGCGCGGTCAGCGAGATCGCGCCGCTCAGCACGGAGGAACTGCTCACCACCGTCAGTGCCGCGACCGACAACCTCGACGGCATCGAGAACAAGGTCGAGACGACCGTGGCCATGGACTTCGGCCGCATCACACTCGATCCGAAACACGTGCTGTACCTGTTCGGCACCCCAGGACAGGAGCGGTTCTGGTTCATGTGGGACGAGTTGTGCGCGGGCGCGCTCGGGGCGGTCATCATCGCCGACACCCGCCGCCTCGAGGAGTGTTTCGCGGCCGTCGACTTCTTCGAACAACGCGGCCTCGGCTTCATCGTCGCCGTCAACGAGTTCGACGGCGCCTACCGCTACGACCCGGGGGAGGTGCGCGCGGCCCTCGACCTGTCCGAGGAGATCCCCGTCGTGTGCTGTGACGCCCGGATCTCCAGCTCCGGGATCCAGACCCTGTTGACTCTCGTGCGCCACCTCATCGCCCATGCACCGGTTGCCCCCACGACCGGGTATGGCGCCCACATGTGATCCCTCAACACCCGTCACGGAGCCTGTATATGACGCATGCCCACAGTCCGGGAGGACGCCCATGAGCTACGACCCGCCGCGCCCGGCCGGTCGTCTGCTGCTCACACCCGAGGACAAGGAGGCCCCCGCCCGCGCCGGCCGACTGCGCCTGCTGGGTCTGGGGGAGCGCCCCGAACCCGCACTCGACGCCTTCGCGCACGGTCTCGCCGAGCTCACCGGGGCGCCGTACGCCATGGTCAACTTCCCGGACGAGCGGGGCCAGTTCTACGCGGGCCTGTACGTGCCGGCCGTCGCGCCGGTGGTGCGGAGCGACGGCACCCGCCCCCGGGTGGGCCGTACTCTGCCCCGCGACCATGGCTTCTGCCCCCATGTGGTGGCGCGACGCAAGGCTCTGGTCCTGGAGGACGTCCACGACTATCCGCGGTTCGCGGGCAATCCGGTGGTCGACGAGTTCGGTATCCGCTCCTATCTGGGAGCACCGCTCATCGACGGTACGGGCCTGGTGCTGGGCACGGTCAGCGTCGCCGACGTCGGGCCCCGGCCGTGGGGGAAGCCGGGCCTGACGGCCATCAAGGGACACGCCGCGCAGCTCGTCGCACAGCTGGAGGGCCGGGACGGGATGCTGCCCTACTGACACGCCCCGCGTTGCGCAGGGCACGCAGGGGGCGTGAAGGAAAGCTGAGGCGGCGCTTAAGAAAACCTCGATGGACCCGTGCGGCCGGCGTACGGCAGATTGCTGTGCGATTCCACTCCTCTCCCGGCCCAGGGGCTCCTTCGGCATGCCCGGAGCCGGGACTCACTCCCTGGAGCCGTAGCGGTGAAGGCGCTGGTCAAACAGAAGGCGGAACCCGGGCTGTGGCTCGCGGACGTCCCCGAGCCCGCCGTCGGGCCGGGTGATGTACTGATCAAGGTGCTGCGCACCGGCATCTGCGGCACCGACCTGCACATCAGGGCCTGGGACGGCTGGGCGCGGCAGGCGATCCGCACCCCACTCGTGGTCGGGCACGAGTTCGTCGGCGAGGTCGTCGAGACCGGGCGGGACGTCATCGACATAGCCGTAGGCGACCGGGTGAGCGGCGAAGGCCATCTGGTGTGCGGCAAGTGCCGCAACTGCCAGGCCGGGCGCCGGCACCTGTGCCGGGCCACCATAGGGCTGGGCGTGGGCCGCGACGGCGCGTTCGCGGAGTACGTCGTCCTGCCGGCCGCCAACGTCTGGGTGCACCGGGTGCCCGTCGACCTCGACGTGGCCGCGATCTTCGACCCGTTCGGCAACGCCGTGCACACCGCGCTGTCGTTCCCGCTCGTCGGCGAGGACGTGCTGATCACCGGCGCGGGCCCGATCGGTCTGATGGCCGCCGCCGTGGCCCGGCACGCCGGCGCCCGCAACGTCATGATCACCGACGTCAGCGAGGAGCGGCTGGACCTGGCCCGCAAGGTCGGGGTCAGCCTCGCGCTCAATGTCGCGGACGCCACCATCGCCGACGGGCAGCGCACGCTCGGCCTGCGCGAGGGCTTCGACATCGGCCTGGAGATGTCCGGTCGCCCCGAGGCCATGCGGGACATGATCGCCAACATGACGCACGGCGGCCGGATCGCGATGCTCGGCCTGCCCGCGCAGGAGTTCCCCGTCGACTGGGCCCGGATCGTCACCTCGATGATCACGATCAAGGGCATCTACGGTCGCGAGATGTTCGAGACCTGGTACGCGATGTCCGTGCTGCTGGAAGGCGGTCTCGATCTCGCGCCCGTGATCACCGGCCGGTACGGCTTCCGCGACTTCGAGGCGGCGTTCGCCGACGCGGCGAGCGGCCGCGGCGGCAAGGTCATCCTCGACTGGACCACGTAACTCCCCCTCACCGCCCAGCACTTCAGGAGCCCTCATGTTCGACTCCGTGCGCGACGACCTGCGCGCCACCCTCGACGAGATCCGCGCCGCCGGACTGCACAAGCCCGAGCGCGTGATCGGCAGCCCTCAGTCCGCCACCGTGAACGTCACCGCGGGCGGCCGGCCGGGCGAGGTCCTCAACTTCTGCGCCAACAACTACCTCGGCCTCGCCGACCACCCCGAGGTCGTCGCCGCCGCCCACGAGGCCTTGGACCGCTGGGGCTACGGTATGGCCTCGGTCCGCTTCATCTGCGGCACCCAGGAGGTGCACAAGGAACTGGAGGCGCGGCTGTCGGCGTTCCTCGGCCAGGAGGACACGATCCTGTACTCCTCCTGCTTCGACGCCAACGGCGGCGTCTTCGAGACGCTGCTCGGCCCCGAGGACGCGGTCATCTCCGACGCACTCAACCACGCGTCGATCATCGACGGCATCCGCCTGTCCAAGGCCCGCCGCCTTCGCTACGCCAACCGCGACCTCGCCGAGCTGGAGGCCCGCCTCAAGGAGGCCTCCGACGCGCGCCGCCGCCTGGTCGTCACCGACGGCGTCTTCTCCATGGACGGCTACGTCGCCCCGCTGCGCGAGATCTGCGACCTCGCCGACCGCCACGACGCGATGGTCATGGTCGACGACTCGCACGCCGTCGGCTTCGTCGGCCCCGGCGGCCGCGGCACGCCCGAGCTGCACGGCGTCATGGACCGCGTCGACATCATCACCGGCACCCTCGGCAAGGCGCTCGGCGGCGCCTCCGGCGGCTATGTCGCCGCCCGCGCCGAGATCGTCGCCCTGCTGCGCCAGCGCTCCCGTCCGTACCTCTTCTCCAACACGCTCGCCCCGGTGATCGCGGCGGCCTCCCTCAAGGTCCTCGACCTGCTGGAGTCGGCGGACGATCTGCGCGTCCGGCTCGCCGAGAACACGGCCCTGTTCCGCGGCCGGATGACCGACGAGGGCTTCGGCGTCCTTCCCGGTGACCACCCCATCGCCCCGGTGATGATCGGCGACGCGGCGGTCGCCGGGCGCATGGCGGAGCTGTTGCTGGAGCGCGGCGTGTACGTGATCGGCTTCTCGTACCCGGTGGTGCCGCAGGGGCAGGCCCGGATCCGTGTCCAGCTGTCGGCCGCGCACTCGACGCAGGACGTCGACCGCGCGGTCGACGCCTTCGTGGCGGCACGGGCGGAGCTGGCCGGCTGAGCAGCACCGGCGACCTGAGAGAATCGATCGCATGATCGAAGCGCGGCGGCTCCACATCCTCCGTGCGGTGGCCGACCACCGTACGGTGACGGCGGCTGCCGCCGCGCTGTACCTGACCCCGTCGGCCGTGTCCCAGCAGCTCGCCGCGCTGGAGCAGGAGACCGGGCACCGGCTCGTCGAGCGTGGCGCCAAGGGCGTACGCCTCACCCCCGCAGGCGAGATCCTGCTCAGCCACACCAACGCGGTCCTCGCCCAGCTGGAGCGGGCCGAGGCCGAACTGGCCGCCTACAGTTCGGGAGCGGCCGGCACCGTCACGGTCGCCTCCTTCGCGACCGGCATCGTCCTGGTCGTCGCGCCCGCCGTGGCCCGCCTCGCCGAGTCGGCGCCCGGGATCCGCATCCGCGTCCAGGACGCCGAGGGCGACGCCAGCCTGCCGATGGTGCTGGACCGGCAGGTCGATGTCGCCGTCGCCGTCGAGTACCGGGGCGCCCCGGCCGCCGACGACCCTCGACTGACCCACGTGCCGCTGTACGCCGAGCCCTTCGACGCGGTCGTGCCGGTCACCCACCGTCTGGCCGACGCGGCGGAGGTCCCGCTCGCCGAATTGGCCAAGGACCCGTGGATCGGCCCGTACCCCGGCAACCCCTGCCACGACGTGGTGGTCCTGGCCTGCGAGAACGCCGGTTTCCAGCCCCGCATGGAGCACTCCTCGGACGATTTCCGGGCGGTCGTCGCCCTCGCCTCCGCAGACGCGGGCGTCGCCCTCGTGCCGCGCTCGGCGCTGCGCGGCATGGACCTCGCCGGAGTGGTCGTCCGCCCCGTCGACGGCACGGCCCCCACCCGGCGGGTCTTCGCCGCCGTACGCCGGGGAGCCGAGGAGCATCCCCTGATCCGCCCGGTACTGGACGCGCTCGGTGTGGCGGCCCAGGTGTGAGGACTCGTTAATACGGTCGTCTCATATCCGGGATAGCGTCCCACATGTGAGAAGCGACGACACGGACCCGGTCGACACCCGGCTGGGCGCCCGCCTGGCCGAGCTGCGGACCGAATACGGCTATTCCCTGGGCGAGTTGGCGGACCGCAGCGGAGTGAGCCGGTCCACGCTGTCCCGGGCCGAGCGGGCGGAGATCAGCCCCACGGCCTCTCTCCTGAACCGCCTGTGTGCCGTCTACGGGCGGACCATGTCCCAACTGCTCAGCGAGGTCGAGGCCGAACCGGCCCCCGTGGTGCGGACCGCCGACCAGCCCGTCTGGCAGGACCAGGCCTCCGGTTTCGTACGGCGGTCCATGTCACCGCCGCATCCCGCCCTGCGCGGCGAACTCGTCGAGGCCCGGCTCGCACCCGGTGCCGACATCGCCTACGACCGTCCGCCCGTCACCGGCCTGGAGCAGCACATCTGGGTCCTGGAAGGGGCCCTCGACGTGACGGTGGAGAGCACCGAACACCACCTCGGCGCCGGTGACTGTCTGCGCATGCGGGTGTGGGGCCCGACCCGGTTCCGGTGTGCCGCTCCCGAGGGCGTCCGGTACCTGCTGGCGGTGGTGCGGCCGTGATCCGTCTGGACGAGGCTCAGCTGCTCCGCTCCACCGGGGCATTGGCGGACCTGCTGACCGACACCGTGAACGGCGGTGCCTCGGTCGGCTTCCTCGCCCCGCTCGACCGTGCGGAGGCGCTCGCCTGGTGGGAGGAACGGGCCGCCGACATGGCAGCGGGACGGCTCGCCGTGTGGGCGGCGTACGAGGGGGGCCGGGTGCTGGGCACCGTGAGCCTGGCCTTCCCCGCCAAGCCGAACAGCCGTCACCGTGCCGAGCTCGTCAAGCTCATGGTGCACCGCGACGCCCGCGGCCGTGGCCTCGGACGCAGGCTCCTGACCACGGCGGAGGGCGCCGCCGCCGAGGCCGGTGTCACGCTCCTGCACCTGGACACCGAGAGTGGCAGCCCCGCCGAGCGGCTGTACCGGTCCGCCGGCTGGACCGCGGTCGGCGCGATCCCCGACTACGCGGCGAGTCCCGACGGGGAGCTGCGGCCGACGACGATCTACTACAAGCGCGTACCGGCAACCGCTCTCACCAGGTGATTGTCAGTGGCAGCCGATACGGTGCCTGCCATGCCGGATGCCGAAGACGTACGACGTATCGCCCTGTCCCTGCCGGACACGACGGAGAAGATCGCCTGGAGCATGCCCACGTTCCGGGTCGCGGGAAAGATGTTCGCCACGCTGCCGGAGGACGAGACGTCCATCGCCGTGCGCTGCCCCAAGGAGGAGCGGAACGAACTGGTGCTCGCCGAGCCGGGCAAGTTCTGGATCGCCGACCACGAGGCCCAGTTCGCCTGGGTGCGGGTCCGGCTCGACGCGCTGGAGGACGAGGGCGAACTGCGGGACATCCTGGCCGACTCCTGGCGCCAGGCGGCCCCGACCCGGCTCCTGGAGGCGCATCCCCGGCTGGGTCTCGCGGCGGTGGAGTGACCCCTCGCCCTGACGGACCGCTGCTCATCTCGGCCCCCGGAAACTGATGCGCGATCACTGGCGCGAGTGCGGTATTGTTTCCCTGCGCGTTCGGCCGGGGGGAATCCCCAGGTCAGATGGGCAACGGGACGTGGCGCAGCTTGGTAGCGCACTTGACTGGGGGTCAAGGGGTCGCAGGTTCAAATCCTGTCGTCCCGACAGAGTCGACCAGCGGGTCTGCCGATATCGGCAGACCCGCTGATTGCGTTCGGGCAGTCGCCGGGCGGGCTCAGCCGCCCCCGTCGAGGTCGTCGCGGCGGCGCAGCACCGTCAGTTCGTGACCGCTGAGCTCCATCTCGTAGAGCTTCCCGCGCGCGTTCTCGAAGGGCCGGTGGAGGATCATCATCAGGCGGCCGTCGAAGGTGTGGAACAGCATGCCGTGGCCGCTGTCGTCGCGGACCAGCGGCCAGTGCTGCCGCCACGGGCCCTGGAGGTCCCCGGACCTCGACACGGCGTAGGTCTGCACATAGCCGCCGCTGACCGTGCCGTCAGCACCGGCCGTGTGCTTCTCGTACGTCGACCACAGCATCAGCAGGGACCCGTCAGGGGTGCGGTACAACTGGGGGCCGTCGGTGATGTACGGCGGCAGCTGGTGCGGTACGCCCGCGGGGATCTGCTCGGCGGTCCAGGGCGCGTCCGACGCCTTGAAGAGGTACACCGGGTCACCGGCCGTCCGGGACAGGTCGGGAGCCAGCCGGACCGCCTCCATCGTTCCGTCGATCGTCTGGAGCCACTCGTGCGCGTACACCATCCAGGGCTGCCCGGCCGGGTCGACGTACAGCGTGCCGTCGAGGGTCATGAGGTGCTCGGGCGGGACGGGGCGGGCCGGGTCGAGCACGGTGAACGGGCCGAGCAGTGAGTCGGAGACGGCCGTGATCGTGCCCCGCACATGGGTCGGGGTCGCGAACGGGACACCCCACTGGTTGGACGGCGGGACCGGGAGCGGCCGGTTCTCGTCGTGCAGCGTGGTGAAGAGGTAGTACCTGCCGTCCCAGGCGTGCACCTCCGGGGCCCATGCGCCGTCCGTCGCCCAGATGCCCTCCTGCCCGGCGGTCAGGAACACCACGGCGGGGCGCGTCCAGTCGCGCAGGTCGCGGCTGCGGTAGACCATCGTGCCGGTGCCGTCCACGCCCGATACGGAGGGGTCGTTGGACGTGTACAGGTGATAGGTGTGCGTCGGTTCGTCGGCGACGACGAACGGGTCGTGCAGCGGCATGTCGGGAAGCCGCATCAGCTCACCCCCCGGTGCCGGCCCGAACCCGTCAGATCGCGCAGCCCGCATGGGCCAGCGCCTGCTTGAGCAGCACCCCGTGACCGCCCGGCATCTCGCTCTGCACCGCCTCCGAGACGGCCTCCTGCGGGCTGAACCACACCAGGTCGAGAGCGTCCTGCCGGGGCCGGCAGTCACCCGTCACCGGCACGATGTAGGCGAGGGACACCGCGTGCTGGCGGGGGTCGTGGTAGGGCGTGATGCCCTGCGTCGGGAAGTACTCCGCGACCGTGAACGGCTGGAGCGACGCCGGGACGCGGGGCAGGGCGACCGGGCCGAGGTCCTTCTCCAGGTGGCGCAGCAGGGCGTCGCGGACGCGTTCGTGGTGCAGTACGCGGCCGGACACCAGCGTCCGGCTGACCGTTCCGTCGGGCCCCATGCGCAGCAGCACACCGACACTCGTGACTTCACCGCTGTCGTCGACACGGACCGGGACGGCGTCGACGTACAGGATCGGCATGCGGGCGCGTGTCATCTCCAGTTCGTCGGAGGACAGCCAGCCGGGCGTGGTTTCGGTCATGTCAGACATCGCTTGATCATACTTTCAGCCGTTCGGACTTCCTGGATAGCCGCTCGGGAGGAACTGTGACCGTCCCCACGCCGTTCAACCGCCTTCCGCGGAGGTATCCGGGAACCGGTAGACCCGCAGGGCGTTGTCCCGGCCCGCCCACCGGGCGATCCGCAGCGCGTCCGGCAGGGACAGCTCGTCGGCGTCCACCCGCTCCTGGAGCAGTTCCGCCATGCCCTGCCGGAAGGCGAGCGCCCCGAGGTGGAAGAACTCCGGCACACCGTAGGCGTCGGAGCTGTACAGAAGTTTGCGGAACGGTGTGATCTCCAGGGCCTCCGCCAGCACCGCACCGGCCCTGGCCGGGCCGACGTGGTGGAGGGTGAGGCCGACGTCGAGATACACCTGCTCGAAGACCGCCGCGAGGTACGCGGCCTGCCGCTGGTACGGCCAGCAGTGCAGCAGCAGGACCGGGATCGTCCCGGCGGTCAGATGCAGCCAGTCCGTGAGGAGGGCCGGGTCGGCCCGGTGCAGCCGGATGTCGTTGTCGCCGAACCCGGTGTGCAGCTGGAGGGGCAGGCCGAGGTCGACGGCGGTCCACAGCAGGTGCCGGACCAGCACCGGGTCGTCCAGGCGGCCGCCGCGGGCCGCCCAGAGCCGGGCGGCGCCGGTGACCTCCGCGTCCGAGGGGCGGGCCGGGTCCAGGTCGAAACCGGTGCGGTAGGCCGCCACCGACTTCACGGCCACCACGCCGGGTTGCCGTACGGCGTCCAGCGCCGCCGCCCGGAAGGCGTCCGCGTAGGCGTCCGGCTCGACCCCCGCGTCCCGCACCGACTCGGCGACGCCCTCCAGCCGCACGACCTCGTACGCCGCCCCGCCCGCGGCCTCGGGGATCTCACCGGGGGTGGTCAGCCGGTCGGGGGCGTACCCGGTGTCGACGCAGAAGACGCCCGTGCCCGAGGCGCGCAGGAAGCGCCGCTGCACCTCACTCCGGCCGAGCTCCGAGCGACGGGCCAGGTACTGCTCGGCGGGGGCGTGCCGTGGCAGGTCCAGCAGGGGCGCGCAGTGGCGGCGCACGGCCACGCCCACGGGGCTGTCGAAAGGCGAGACGCCCGGCCACGCGTCGCCCTCGGTGAGGAGCGGCTCGAAGGCCTCCCGGTCGAGATCGGCGGCGACCGTGCCGTGGCAGTGGTGGTCGACCAGGCTCAGCGCGTCGAGCGCTTCGCGGACCGCGCCCATGTCAGTACGTCCACCGGTACGCCGCCGCCACCTGGTCGGCGTCGAGCCCGGCGACGGACGCCAGCTCTCCCCGCCGTACGGCGATCACCGCGTCGGCCAGGACCGGGCCCAGGGCCGCCCGCAGCACACCGTCCTCGCGGAACTCCTCGACAGCCTGCTCCAGCGAGACCGGCAGCCGCCGTACGCCCCGGCCCGCCGCCTCCGCCTCGCCCAGCCGCGCCGGGTCCCCCGTGGTCTCCTCGGGCAGCGCGGCGGACGAGGTCAGGCCGTCCAGCCCGGCGGTTATGAGGGAACCGATCGCGAGGTAGGGGTTGGCGGCCAGGTCGACGGGTTTGATCTCCAGGTTGGCCGCCTGGTCGCGCAGGCCGGCGGTGCCGGTGACGACCCGCAGGGCGGTCTCCCGGGTCTCGCGGCCCCACGCGGTGAACACCCCGGCCCACTGGGAGGGCCTGAGCCGCAGATAGCTGGCGGGGCTCGGCGCGGTCACGGCCGTGAGCCCGGGCAGATGGGCGAGAAGGCCGGCCGTGAACGACTCCGCCCCGGCCGTCATGCCGTACCGGCCCTCGCCCCCGGAGTGCAGATTCACCCCGCCGCGCCAGGCCGAGAGATGGACGTGCCCGCCGTTGCCGACGCCCTGCCCCACGACGGCCGGGGCGAAGGAGACGCGCAGCCCGTGCCGCTGGGCCACCGCGCGGATCGTCTGCCGCACCAGCACACTGCGGTCGGCCGCCGCCACCGGGTCGACCGCACCCACGGAGATCTCGAACTGCCCGGGCGCGTACTCGGGATGGACCTGTTCCACGTCGAGCCCCTGGGCCGCGCACGCCGTCAGCAGGTCGGCGGCGTAGTCGCCGAGCTCGACCTGCCGCGTGGCCCCGTACGCCGGACCGGTCGTCGCGGGCACGAACGCGTCACCGGGCGCGTCCCCGCGGGCCAGGGTCCACTCGACCTCCACGGCCGCCTTGAACGTCAGGCCGTGCCGCTCGGCCGCCTCGGCGACGACGCGGCGCAGGAACGTACGACCGCAGCCGGGATGCCGCTCCCCGTCCTGCGTGACCCGGTCGACCGGTGCCCACGCCCAGCCGGGCTGCGCGGCCAGCACCACGAGCTGGTCGAGGTCCGGGTAGAGACGCAGATCGCCGTCGGGGGAGCCGAGGACGTCGGTGGTGACGATGGAGTCGTTCGCCAGGAACGTGTCGAACACCGGGGACATGCCGATACCCCAGGCCGCGGCGGAGGCGAGCCGGGCCGTCGGGATCGTCTTCACCCTGCCGATGCCCGCGGTGTCGACGTAGGACAGCACGACGCCGTGCACACCCCGCTCCGCCAGCTCGCCGCTCAGCGCGGTGGCCCGCTCGACGTCGCCGGGACGGCCGCCGGGCACCGGATCGGCCAGGGTCGTCATGCGTCCTCCTCGATGCGTCCCCCTCGACGAAGGTGGGCGCCGGGCGTCAGGGCTTCACGGCCACCGCGCCGTACTGCGGCACCAGCACGGCCGAGCCGGCGTCGGCGCGCCACTGGCCGCACGACACCAGGCCCGGCTCGAGCAGCTCCAGACCGTCGAAGAACGCGGCGATGTCCGTGCCGCTGCGGGCGGTGATCGGGGGAGTGGCGTTCTCGTTCCAGAACTTCATGGCCGGGATCTGCCCCGCGCCGCCGAGCTCGTCGTCGAACGTCGGGTGGGTGAGGACCAGGTAGCTGCCTGAGGGGACCGCGGCCATCACACGGCGCACGATGTCCCGGGCCTTCTCGGTGTCCAGGACGAAGTTGAGGATGCCCAGCATCATGACGGCGACGGGCCGGGTGAGGTCGAGGGTGTGCCCGGCCCGTTCGAGGATGGCGTCCGGGTCGTGCACATCGGCGTCGATGTAGGCGGTGACGCCGTCGGAGGTACCGGTCAGCAGGGTGCGGGCGTGCACCAGCACGATCGGGTCGTTGTCGACGTAGACGATCCGGGAGTCGGGCGCCAGCCGCTGGGCGATCTCGTGGGTGTTGTCCGCCGTCGGCAGCCCCGTGCCGATGTCGAGGAACTGCCGCACTCCGCGCTCGCCGGCCAGGAACGACACGGCCCGGCCCAGGAAGTCCCGGTCCGCCCGGGCGATGTCCCGGATGATCGGGAACATGCCGGCCACCTGCTCGCCGACCTTCTGGTCGACCTCGTAGTTGTCCTTGCCGCCGATCCAGTAGTTCCACACACGCGCGTTGTGCGCCACACCGGTGTTCAGCCGCGCCGATCCGCTCGGCGGGGTGTGGCTCTCACTCACGTCTCTTCCTCTCCTCGCACGGGCGACCGGTACCGGTCATCGCCGCCATTGTGCCGCTCCGGTGATCACCTGTCCCCGGAATCGGCAGAAGCCGGCGGGGGTGTAGGCGCGCGGCGGGGGGGAGAGAGCTGCCGACCGTGCTACTCGACCTCGCCGGGGTTCGGGGCAGGCGTCTTACCGGCCAGCACGTCCTTCAGGCGCTGGGTGCCGAGCCGCACCGCCTGCCCGACGGAATCGCTCTCGCCCCCGTCCAGCCCGCCCGCCGTGACGGTGATCGCGTCGTCGCCGACGCGTACCGCGGCGACGTCCAGGGTCAGCGTGGCCTGCGTGCCGCCGGTGGTCCCCCGTACCGTCACGCGCAGGCCCTCACGGGCGTCGCCCACGCCGGGCAGCGAGGTCTCGACGACCTGCACGGTGCGCTGTTCGCCGTCGTCGGTGACGGTGAACCGGTCGCACTTCTCCGGCAGGTCCGCCATCCAGTTCAAGGAGTCCTGCGGGTCAGCCCGCTCGTAGGAGGCGACCTGGTACAGCAGGCGCGAGTCGCCCTGCTGGAAGCCGCGCAGTTCGGACGCTCCGGACGGCCTGCCCAGCAGGTCGTCGTTGAAGAGGGAGTCGAGGAGCCGCTGACAGTCGGCGGCCTGGGCCTTGGCGGTGAGGAAGTCGGAGACGTCGACCCTGCCGATGAGCAGGCTGTCGTGCCAGTTCTCGGCCTCCGTGTCCTTGACCTGGGTCCAGTCGTCCTCGACGTCCGCCTCGGTGATCAGCGCGGTCCGCGCGCCGTCCATGGTGAGGGTGGCGGTCGCAGAGGGGGTCTGCCGCTTCCCGGCGACCTGTGACGCGGCGACGTCCGGAACGCGCGAACCGTCCGTGCCGCCGTCGTCCGAGCAGGCGGCGGTGGCCAGCAGCGTGCCTGCCGCCAGGGCGGAGGAGAGACCACGGACGAGCCGGTTCGGACGACGGGTCATCGGGAGTGCCTCCTGAGAGCGTGACGCGTGCCCTCAGCGCACCACCGGCACCGACGGCCCACCACCGGCACCGGACTGTTCGGGTGAGCGCCGCCCGCGGCGCACACTCCTCACGCTTTGCGCTGTCTCTGGCGCGGCGCACCCCACCGGCTGTTCAATGATGCTGCACACCCGCCCACGCTGGAGAGGAGCCGCCCGTGTCCCCCGCCGTCGTGCCGCCCGTCGGTGCGCGTATCCGGCAGGCGCGTCTGGAGCGCGGGACGAGCCTGCGCGCGCTCGCCCGGGAGGCCGGCGTGTCGGCGAGCCTCGTGTCGCAGATCGAGACCGGCAAGAGCCAGCCCTCCGTCAGCACGCTGTACGCGATCACGACGGCCCTTGGCATCTCCGTCGAGTCCCTCTTCGACGCCAGGGAGAGCGCCGTCCCGGAGAGCGCGGTCCGGGAGAGCGCCGGGCTCCCGCGGAACAGAGCTGCCCCGCTCACGGCGGCGGCCCCCGGCACCGTCCCGCACGCCCTGGCCGCCCTTGCAGCCGACCCGGGACGGCGGATCGGCCCGCTGGTCCGCGCCGGTGAGCGCGAGACGCTGGAGCTGGACTCGGGCGTCGTCTGGGAGCGCCTGGGACGGGTGCCGGGCGTGGACGTCGACTTCCTGCTGGTGACCTACCGGCCCGGCGGCTCCTCCTCCGGCTCCGGCGGGCTGATGCGGCACTCCGGCACCGAGTACGGCTATCTGACCTCCGGCGAACTGATCCTCACCCTCGGTTTCGACGAGTACACCGTGCGCCCGGGCGACGCCGTCTCCTTCGAGTCGACGACCCCCCACCGCTACCGCAACGATGGAGAGGTACCGGCTGTCGGTGTCTGGTTCGTGTCCGGCGATGTTCAGTGACACTTGACACCCGCAGGCCCCGGGCGTTCACTCCGAGATGGGGGTGGTCGCCATGGCGATCCGCACATACGGCCCCAACGCCGTCGACTGGGAAGAGCGCATCGACCTGGACCGGCTGCGCGGACAGCGCCTGGCCCGGCTGCACGAGTCCCTGAACCGCTCCGAGGTCGGCGCGCTGCTCAGCTTCGACTTCGCCAACATCCGCTACATGACCGCCACGCACATCGGCACCTGGGCGATGGACAAGCTGATCCGCTTCGCCCTCCTGGTGCGCGACGGCGAACCCGTCGTCTGGGACTTCGGCTCCGCCGCCCGCCACCACCAGCTGTACAACCCGTGGCTCGACTACAGCGACGGCAAGGGCGGCCCGCCCACCGGCGCCCGCGCCGGTATCTCCACACTGCGCGGCGCCTTCCATCCGGAGGCGGGCATCGCCGAGGACGTGGCCGCCAAGATCGCCGCCGAGCTGCGCGACCACGGGCTGGCGAACGAACCGCTCGGCGTCGACGTCGCCGAGATGCCCGTCCTCGCCGCCCTGCGCGCCGAGGGCATCGAGGTCGTCGACGGGCAGCAGGTCTTCCTGGAGGCCCGCCGGATCAAGACCGGCGACGAGATCGCCCTGCTCACCCAGGCCTGCGCCATGGTCGACGCGGCCTACGAGGAGCTGTACGGGTATCTGCGCCCGGGCGTGCGCGAGAACGAGTGCGTCGGAGTCGTGGCCAAGGTCCTGTACGACCTCGGCAGTGAGTACGTCGAGGGTGTCAACGCCATCTCGGGCGAACGGTGTTCACCGCATCCGCATGTCTACAGCGACCGTCTGGTCCGCCCCGGCGACCCGGCCTTCTTCGACATCCTGCACAGCCACCTCGGCTACCGCACCTGCTACTACCGCACGTTCGCCGTGGGCAGCGCCTCCCGTGCGCAGCGGGACGCCTATGTGCGCTGCAGGGAGTACATGGACCAGGCGATCGCGCTCGTCCGGCCCGGTGCGACCACCGCCGACATCGTTGGCGTGTGGCCGCGTGCGGAGGAGTTCGGCTTCGCCGACGAGACCGCCGCCTTCGCCCTCCAGTACGGCCATGGCGTCGGCCTGTCGATCTGGGAGAAGCCGATCTTCAGCCGCCTGGTCTCCCTCGACCACCCCGAAGTCCTCGAAGAGGGCATGGTGTTCGCCCTGGAGACCTACTGGCCGGCCGCCGACGGCTGGTCCGCCGCCCGGATCGAGGAGGAGCTCGTCGTCACCGCCGACGGCTGCGAGGTCATCACCAAGTTCCCCGCCGAGGAACTGCTGGTGGCCGGGCGCAAGTACTGGACGGTGGGCGGCGAACTGAACACCCGCCGGGAGGCGCAGTCCCATCTCAACACCTCTCGTGACGACGGAGCGGACTGATGGACGCCGCCGGGCTCCTCGCCTGCTACGAGCGGATGGCCGTCATCCGCCGTACGGAGAAGGCCGCCCACGACCTGTTCCTCCAGGGCCTGGTGAAGGGCACCACGCATCTCGCCGCCGGGCAGGAGGCGATCGCCGTGGGCGCGAGCGCCGCCCTGCGCCCGGACGACTATGTGTTCGCCACCTATAGGGGCCACCACCATGCCCTCGCCCGGGGCGCCACGCCCGAGGAGTGCCTCGCCGAGCTGATGAGCCGGGCGACCGGGCTGTGCAAGGCCAAGGGCGGCTCCATGCACCTGACCAAGGCGGCCACCGGCATGCTCGGCTCGTACGCCATCGTCGGTGCCCATCTGCCGATGGCGGTCGGCGCGGCCTGGTCGGCCCGGCTGCGTGGCACGGACCAGCTCGCGGTCGCCTTCTTCGGGGACGGCGCGACCAACATCGGCGCCTTCCACGAGTCGCTCAACCTGGCCGCCGTGTGGAAGCTGCCGGTGCTGTTCGTGTGCGAGAACAACCAGTACATGGAGTACACGCCGATCGCCGACGTCACGGCGGTGGCCCGGCCCGCCGCCGACCGGGCGCCGGGCCACGGCATCCCGGGCGAGGTCGTCGACGGCAACGACGTCGAGGCCGTCGAGGAGGCGGTGACGCGGCTCGCGCGGCGGGCCCGGGCAGGGGACGGGCCCGCCGTCCTGGAGGCCGAGACCTACCGGCACTTCGGGCACAGCCGCTCCGACCCGGCGGCCTACCGTCCGGCCGAGGAGGTCGAACGGTGGCTGAAGCACGACCCGCTGGACCTCGCCCGGGGACGGCTCGCCGAGCTGGGAGTCGAGGCGGAGACGGTCGACGAGGCCGACGGGCGGGCCAGAGCCGCAGTGGATCGGGCCGTCGAGGCGGCGAAGGCCGGGCCGCCGCCCGATCCGCGGGAGGCGCTGACCGACGTGTGGGCGGACGGAGGTGCCGCATGGCGGACGTGATCACCTACCGGGAAGCCGTCGCCGAGGGCATCGCGCGCGAGATGCGCCGGGACACGTCGGTCGTGTGCCTCGGGGAGGACATCGCCGCGGCCGGCGGTGTGTTCAAGACGACCGTGGGTCTGCTCGACGAGTTCGGGCCCGAGCGGGTGTGGGACACGCCCATATCCGAACAGGCCATCGTGGGTGCGGCGATGGGCGCCGCGATGACCGGGATGCGGCCCGTCGCGGAGATCATGTTCTCCGACTTCCTGGCCTGCTGCTGGGACTACCTCGCCAACGAGATCCCCAAGGTCCGCTACATGACCGGCGGCCAGGTGACGGTGCCCCTGGTCGTGCGCACCGCCAACGGCGGCGGTCTCGGCTTCGGCGCCCAGCACTCCCAGGCCACCGAGAACTGGGCGCTGACCGTGCCCGGCCTGAAGATCGCGGCACCGGCCACGCCCGCCGACGTCATCGGCATGATGGCGGCGGCGATCCGCAGCGACGACCCCGTGGTCTTCTTCGAGCACAAGGCCCTCCTGGCCACCAAAGGGCCACCGCCACCGCCTGACCATGTCGTCGAGCTGGGCCGGGCGGCCGTCGTGCGCGAGGGCGCCGACGTCACGCTCGTCGCGCTCGCCTCGACGGTGCCCCTGGCACTGAAGGCCGCCGACGTGCTGTCGGGGGAGGGGATCGAGGCGGAGGTGATCGACCTGCGCTGCCTGGTCCCGCTGGACGCCGCGACCGTCCTCGCCTCGCTGAGCAGGACCTCGCGGCTCGTCACCGTCGAGGAGAACCCGTACCAGGGCGGCTGGGGCGGCACCGTCGTCTCGATCGTCGCCGACGAGGGCTTCGGCCTGCTGGACGCGCCCGTGCGGCGGGTGGCGGGGGAGTGCGTCCCGCTGCCGTTCGCCGACGCGCTGGAGGAACAGGTCATCCCCACCGCCGACAAGGTCGTCGCGGCGGTCCGCGCACTCGCCGCCTATTGAGCCGCCCGCCCACCCACGTACCGAAGACCCCATGGGAGGAAGCACGATGACCACGAGAACACTTCTGCGCAATGGTCACGTGATCTCGATGGACCCCGCCATCGGTGATCTGCCCCAGGGGGACGTCCTCGTCGAGGACGGCAGGATCGCGGCCGTCGAGCCCGAGATCGGCGCCGACGCCGAAGTCCTGGACATGAGCGGCCACATCGTGATCCCCGGTTTCGTCGACACCCACCGCCACACCTGGGAGGCGCCGATCCGCGGCGTCGCACCCGACGCCACCCTCGACGACTACTTCGTCGACATCCTCGACACCTTCGCACCCCTGTACACCCCGGAGGACGTCTACGCGGCCAACCTCGCGGGCGCGCTGGAATGCCTCAACGCCGGTATCACCACCCTCGTCGACTGGTCGCACATCAACAACACCCCGGACCACCCGGACGCCGCGATCCAGGGCCTGAAGGAGTCCGGCATCCGCGCGCAGTACGCGTACGGCAGCGCCAACACCTCCCTCGCCGACTACTGGTTCGAGAGCAAGATCGCGATACCGGCCGAGGACGTCCGGCGGATCCGCACGACGCACTTCGCGTCCGACGACGGCCTGCTGACCATGGGCCTCGCCACCCGCGGACCCGGCTTCTGCGTAGGCGACGTCGTCGCGGCCGAGTGGGCCCTCGCCCGCGAACTCGGCATCCCGATCACCGTGCACGTGGCCATGGGGCGGCTGGCCGGCCGCTTCGGCATGGTCAAGCAGCTCCACGGCATGGGCCTCCTCGGCCCGGACACCACCTACGTCCACTGCTGCTACCTCAGCGAGGAGGAGTGGCGGATGGTCGCCGACAGCGGCGGCACGGTGTCCGTCGCACCGCAGGTGGAGCTCCAGATGGGACACGGCTGGCCGCCCGTGATGCAGGCGATCGAACACGGGCAGCGGCCGTCGCTCAGCATCGACGTCGTCACCACCGTGCCCGGCGACATGTTCACCCAGATCCGCGCGGCCTTCGGCGCCGAACGCGCCCGCGTCAACGCCGACTGCTGGCAGGCCAACCTGCCCGTTCCCGGCAATATGCTGACAGCACGTCAGATGCTGGAGATCGCCACCGTCAACGGCGCCCATGTCGCGGGTCTGGAGGACCGCACCGGCTCCCTGACCCCCGGCAAGCGCGCCGACATCGTCGCGATCGACGCCACCGCGCTGAACGTCGCGCCCGTGCACGACGCGGCGGCCGCGGTGACCCTGTGCGCGGACGTGTCCAACGTGGACACCGTCCTCGTCGACGGTGTGATCCACAAGCGCGACGGCAAGCTGCTCGCCGACGCCGGGCGTGCCCTGCGGCTCGTCTCCGAGGCCCGTGACCGGCTCCTCGCGGTGAAGGAGACGAAGACGCCGAAGGGGGAGAAGGCCCCGGCATGACGCAGCATCTGGTCCGCCGCGCGGCCGAGCTGCCGGAGCCGCCGTACGACGCCCTGGGCCACCGGCGGCGGACGCTGGTCGGCGAGGACGACGGCAGTGTGCACACCGGGTTCGGCCTGTGCGAACTGCGCCCGGACGGCCGTGTGCCGGCCCACGTGCACTCGTACGAGGAGAGCTTCCACGTCCTCGACGGGGCCGTGGTCCTCGACGTGCCCGAGGGCTCGTACCTGCTGGAAGAAGGTGACTACGGCCTGCTGCCGATCGGCGTCCCGCACGCCTGGCGCGGTGCCGGGGACACCGGCGGCCGCTGGGCGGACATGCTCGCCCCCGTGCCGCGGGCCCGTTACGGGTACGACACGCAGACCGTGCCGGACCTGCCCGTCCGCGACCCCGTCCGGGTCGACGTCCGCGACCCGCGCACCCGCTCCTTCGGTCACTTCGAGCCCGCCCAGATGGACCCCGGCAAGCAGTCCCAGGACCTGCTGGCCGTCACGGCGAGCATGCGCACCGCGCTGCTGGTCTACAGCGGCATCACCGTGAAGATGATGGTCGACAGCGACCTGGGCGCGGTCGGCTCGACGATGTTCATGGTGCAGTACGCCTCCGACGGCGTGATCGGCGCCCACGACCACCCGTTCGAGGAGACGTATCTGATCCTGGAGGGCGTCGCCGAGACCACCCTCGACGGTGAGCGGTACCGGCTGGAGCCAGGGGACCTCGCGTGGGCGGGCACCGGCTGCGTGCATGGGTTCGTCAATGCCGGGCAGGGGCCCCTGCGGTGGCTGGAGACACAGGCGCCGCAGCCACCGTCGCGGCACTCGTACCGGTTCACCAGGGACTGGGATTATCTGCGCCAGACGCTTCGGGAGGGCTCATGAGCAGTGTCCTTGTCGTCGGCGGCACGTCGGGCATCGGCCTCGCGTTCGCCCGGGCCCGCGCCGAGCAGGGCGACGAAGTGGTCCTCACCGGCCGCGACGCTCACCGCGCCGACCTGATCGCCAAGGAGTTCGGCGCCCGGGGTATCGCCCTCGACCTGGGGCGGCCGCTGGAGATCGCGGCGGCGCTGGCCGGCGTGGGACGCGTCGACCATCTGGTGCTCGCGGGGGTCTCCCGGGACGACAACAAGGTGAGCGAGTACGACATCGACGCCGCCCTGCGGCTGGTCACCCTCAAACTCGTCGGTTACACCGAGGTCGTGCACACGCTGCGGACCCGGCTGCACGACGACAGCGCCATCGTCCTTTTCGGCGGACAGGCCAAGGAACGCCCCTACCCGGGGGCGACGACCGTGGCGACGGTCAACGCGGGCGTGCGGGGCCTGATGAACTCCCTCGCGGTCGAGCTCGCTCCCGTCCGGGTCAACGCGGTGCACCCCGGCGTCGTCGGCGACAGCCCGTACTGGCAGGCCAAGCCGGAGAAGGTACTCGACGTACTGCGCACCGAGACGCCCACCGGGCGGCTGGCCTCCCTGGCGGACGTGGTGGACGCGGTCGACTTCCTGCTGCGCAACCGGTCGGTCAACGCGGTGGAACTGCCGGTGGACGGAGGGTGGTTGCTCGGCTGACAGGCGGTTCGGTCACCCGGCCCGGCGCATGGCGTCCTCGGCCACGTCCTTGTCCACCGCCGCCCGCACCAGCGCGGCGGCGAGGACGGCCGGGTCGGTCCGCCCGGCCAGTTCGGTGAGACGGCCCGGGTCCTTCGGCAGCTTCAGCCGCTCGGCGCCCTGGAGGGCCTTGGCGTCGAGGTAGGGGGCGGCCTCCGGCCACACGCCCTGCACCTCGCGCAGGAAGATGTCGGCTCCGGCCGGGCCGATCCCGGGGAATTCCTGGAGCAGGTGGCGCAGCTCGGACACCTTGCCGTCCGCCTCCCGGCGCAGTCGCCGCAGATCGCCGCCCCACCGTTCGTTCAACAGCTCGGCGGCCTCACCGAGCTGGGTTGCGGTGCGCTCGTCGTAGCGCCGGTAGCCGCCCCGGCCGAGCGCGTCCACCCGCTCCTGCCAGTCGGCCTCAGCCATGCGGCGCGGGTCGCGCAGGCCCGCCTCGTGCAGGGCACGGGCGGTGGCCAGCGCGATCGAGCCGCGGATGCGGGCGCTGAGGAGATGGGCCAGCACCAGCAGCCGGTACAGCGGCTGCGGGGTGTCCTTCAGCGGGATGCCCGCCTCGTCCGCGTACGTCCGGCCGTGCGCGTCGAGGAGTTCGCGCACGACGCGCTCCTGCCGGTCCACGACCACTACCCCTTGAGGGGATCGTGGCCGACCGTCATCAGGCGGCGCCGGCGGCGCGTGTCCTCGGGCGTCACCTCGGGCAGCGGCTCGTCCTCCAGGTCCACCTGCGAGGTGACCCTGTCCACGACGTTCCGCATCACCCGCAGGTCGTCCTCGGTCAGGTCGGTGCGCCGCTTCTGCAGGATCGCCAGGACGTGCTGCCCGGTCTCCGTGCCCGCCTGGTCGGGCAGCGGCTCCGCGTCCTCGTCGGCGTCCCGCATCCGCAGCCAGGCCGCGAGCTCCTGCGAGGTCATGTTCACCACGCGGTGGAAGTCCTCCCACAGCGCGTCGAGTTCAAGGGCGTCGGTCATCACATGCCCCTTCCGTACGTACGTGCGCGCGCTGCGTACGTGCGCGCGCCGGTCAGCCCTCGCGGGGGAAGTTCTCGGCGTCGAACATCCAGCGCTGCTTCTCCAGCTCGGCGGTGATGCTGATCAGCAGATCCTGTGTGACCAGGTCGGCCTTCTCGGTCGCGTCGATGCGCTCGCGCAGCCGGCCGATGGCGTCCTGGAGGGACTCCACCATCACCTGCACGGCATCCGAGTCGCGCACCCAGCCCTCCTTGGGGGCGGGCAGCGTGAAGGCCTTGGCGATCGTCTCGGGACGGCCGTCCGGCGGGACACCGAGCGCCGCGGACCGCTCCGCCACCGTGTCGGCGAAGTTCCGCGCGGACGAGACCACCTCGTCGAGCTGGAGGTGGATCGACCGGAACCGCGGTCCGACGATGTTCCAGTGCGCCTGTTTGCCGATCAGCGAGAGCCCGAGCAGATCCACCAGGGTGTCCTGGAGTGCCTCGCACGAGACCCGGCGGGCTTCGTCGGGCAGTGTGCTCCGCACAGCCGTCATAGGGCGTTTCTCCTTCTCTCGTCGTTCCTCGTGGTCCGGAGCAGTGCGTCGCGCTCCTGCTCGCAGGTTCCGCCCCACACGCCCGCGGCCTGGCCGCTGCTCAGCGCGAAGCTCAAGCACTGGTCGATCACCGGGCAGCGCCCACAGATCCGCTTCGCGGCGTCTACGTCCCGCAGGGCCGGACCCGCCGTGCCCACGGGGAAGAACAATTCGGGGTCCTCGTCCACACAGGCGGCGCTCCGCAACCACTCCATGAACGCGCGGGTGCCCAGGGCCCACTGGGGCAAACCCGATGCGGAAGCACGCAGGCCGGTTGTTCCGACCTGCGGTAACGCCCTCCGATGGCACTCCTGTCCCCGGAATCTTCACAGGGGGCGACCGAGGGTCTATAGTCCAAAACTAGCAGTGCTAATTAAGCGGTGTGAGGAGTCCACTCGTGCGTCCCGTCCACTTCGCGGCCGCCCGCCGCACGCCCATCGGCAAGCTGCGGGGTTCCCTTTCCTCCGTGCGGCCCGACGACCTCGCCGCGACCGTCGTCCGCGCCCTGGTCGGCGACGTGCCCGCCCTCGACCCGGCCCGGATCGACGATGTCTACTGGGGTGCCGCCAACCAGGCCGGCGAGGACAACCGCAACGTCGCCCGCATGGCCGCGTTGCTCGCCGGTCTCCCCGAGTCCGTGCCCGGCGCCACCGTCAACCGCCTCTGCGCCTCCGGCCTGGAGGCCGTGACCACGGCGGCCCGCACCATCGCCGCCGGCGAGGCAGACATCGTGATCGCGGGCGGCTCCGAGTCGATGAGCCGCGCCCCCTTCGTCCTTCCCCGCCCCGACGAGGCCCTGCCGCACCGTATCGAGACCGCCGACACCCGCCTCGGCTGGCGCCTGGTCAACCCGGCGATGCGGGACCTGCACGGCCTGCTCGCCATGGGCGAGACGGCGGAGGAGGTCGCCGCGCGCTACGGCATCTCCCGTGAACGCCAGGACGACTTCGCCCTGCGCAGCCACCAGCGCGCCGCCCTCGCCCGCAGATGCGGCCACTTCGACGACGAACTCCTGCCCGTGGAACGCCCCGACGGGGTGGTCGTCGACACCGACGAGTGCGTCCGCGAGGACACCTCGTACGAGAAGCTGTCCCGGCTGAAGCCGGTCTTCCGGGACGGCGGCACGGTCACCGCGGGGAACGCCTCCCCGATGAACGACGGCGCCGCCGGCCTCCTCCTGGTCAGCGAGGACGCCCTGCGCGAGCTGGGCCTGGAGTCCCTGGGTCGCTACGTCGCCGGAGCCTCGGCAGGCGTCCACCCCGACGTCATGGGCATCGGCCCGGTCCCCGCCACCCGCAAGGTGCTGACCCGGGCCGGCTGGAACATCGGCGACCTGGAGGAGGCCGAGTTCAACGAGGCCTTCGCGGCCCAGGCCCTGGCCTGCGTGGACCAGCTCGGCATCGACCCCGACCTGGTCAACCCGAGCGGCGGAGCCATCGCCCTCGGCCACCCGCTGGGCTGCTCGGGCGCCCGCATCCTGACGACGCTGCTCCACCGGATGCGGCGAACCGGAGCGGGCCGGGGCCTGGCGACGATGTGTGTCGGGGTGGGGCAGGGGAGCGCGCTGCTGGTCGAGCGGGCGTAGCCGCCCCTCGGGCAGCGACGCGGGGTCAGCCGCCGAGCGCGGTCGGGCCGAGGCCGGCCGGCAGCCGGCGCACGGCCAGCGCCACGGCTTCCCGAGCCGTGCCGAACAGGCCCAGGTCCGGAGTGATGAAGCCCCGGCCCACTCCGAACATGCCGTCACTGCCCGCCGTCAGGCACGGCCCCATGAAGGTCAGGCCCGGCCGGGTGGTGGTCGAGAAGCGCAGCGCCCAGTGGCTCGTGAACGGATACAGGGCGCGCAGGGCGGGCTCGGCGTACGCCGCCTCGATCAGGGCCTGATATGCCTCCTGCCAGTCGTACTCCAGTTCACTCGCCTCCTGGAGCATGCCCTGCCACTCGGATTCCGTCAGGCGCGCGGGATCGTTGCCGGGCACCTCGAACCGGCCGGTCAGATGCACGAAGGACGCCGCCCGGCGGATGTCTTCGAGGGCCGCCCCGTGGTGCCACGCCCGGGCCGCCCTGGCCACCTCCGCCAGGTCGTCCGTCCTGCCGTCGATGAGCGGCATGCCCTGGAACCGAACCTCGCCCCGGACCGACCACCGCCGTTCGTGCGACCACGCGCTGATCCGCAGCGGCTCGCGGTACAGGAGGGTGCCGGCCACCGTCGCGTGGAGCAGCGGAGCGGAATCCGGAGAGGTGACGGGGACGGCGTCCAGGCGGCCTCCCGCTACCGCCCGGAGCGCCGTGGCGAGACTGCCGCAGGCCGCGGCGTCGGGATACAGAACCGCGGGATCAGGAGGGGTGGACACGGCCGCCGATTATGCCCGACCGGCGAGACGGCTCTGCGAGGCCCGGTTCGTTGCACATAGCATCAGTGCTCGCATGAACACGATGACGCTCTGGTCCATCACCGGCTGGGAGTTCGCCGCGCTCGCCTGCGCGGCCCTGCTCGTCGGCTTCTCGAAGACCGCCGTGAGCGGGGCCAACACGGTCAGCCTCGCCATCTTCGCCGCGGTGCTGCCCGCCCGTGCCTCCACCGGGGTGCTGCTGCCGATCCTGATCGCCGGGGACCTGCTCGCCGTCGCCACCTACCGGCGGCACGCCCACTGGCCCACGCTGTGGCGGCTGTTCCCGGCGGTCGCCGCGGGCGTCGTCGTCGGCACGGTGTTCCTGATGTGGGCGGACGACGCGATCGTACGGACCTCGATCGGCGCGATCCTGCTGCTGATGGCCGGGGTGACGGTCTGGCGCAGGCGTACGGCGGACGCGGAACAGGAGCCGGAGTCGGTCACGACCCCGGCGGGCCGCATCAAAGCCCGCTCCTACGGCGTGCTCGGCGGCTTCACCACCATGGTCGCCAACGCGGGCGGCCCGGTGATGTCGATGTACCTGCTGTCCGCGGGCTTCCGCAAACTCGGCTTCCTCGGCACGTCGGCCTTCTTCTTCCTGATCGTCAACGTCTCCAAGCTGCCCTTCAGCGCCGGTCTCGGCCTGATCGACGGCCGCTCCCTGCTCCTCGACCTGGCGCTCGTGGTGTTCGTCGTTCCCGGCGCGTTCTTCGGCAAGTGGGCGGTGAACAAGATCAACCAGCGGTTGTTCGAACAGCTGGTCATCGCGGCGACGGTCGTGGGGGGCCTGCAGCTACTGCTGCGCTGAACGCCGCAGCAGGGCGGGAAGGTCCGCGAAGGAGTCGATCATGTGGTCGGGCGTGCCGTCGGCGGCCCGGAGGTCCTCCGGCTGGAACTTGCCGGTCCGGACGAGGACCCCGGTGATCCCGGCCCGCTGCGCCCCGAGCACGTCGGACTCGATGTCGTCCCCGACCATCAGGGCCTCGCCCGCACCCGCGCCCAGCCGGGCGAGCGCCGCCTCGAAGAATGCTCGGGCCGGTTTGCCGGTGATCTCGGCCTCCACCCGGGCGGCCTGCTCCAGTCCGGCCAGGAACGCCCCCGAGTCCAGGCGCAGCCTCTCGGCCGTACGCCAGTACAGGTTGCGGTGCATCGCCACCAGCCGGGCTCCACGCTGGAGATGCCCGAAGGCCCGGTCCAGCGCCGTGTAGTCGAACTCCGGACCGGCGCCGCCGACCAGCACGACATCCGGCACGTCATCTGGCGCGGTATCCGGCACGGTGGAGGAGTCCGCCGCGCCGACGACGGTCACACCCTCGAGGTCCTCTGCGATGTCGCCACTGTTCAGCAGCGCGCACCGGGCAGCCGGACAGTGCTCGGCGAGGTAGGAGGCGGTGGCGGCGGGGGCGGTCAGGATGTCCTCGGCGGACACCGGGAACCCCGCCTCCGCGAGCGTCCCGGCGATCGACGCCCGCGTCCGGGACGTCGTGTTGGTGACCAGCAGCACGGCGAGCCCGGACTCCCGGATCTCCCGCAACGCCTCCACGGCTCCCGGCAGGGGACGCCACGAGACGGTCAGCACCCCGTCGATGTCGACGAGCACGGCACGCACGGACTCCATGTCTGGACGATAACCACGGTGAGCCGTGTCCGCCGGTCGGTACCCGGGGCCCGGGCGGCAGCCGCCCGCCACGCCGTGCTGATCATGCCGTACTGGTCGCCAGGGCCCTTTCCGGCCTGCCCGGCAGGCCGTGGCTCAGGTCCTCCACCAGCAGCCGCTTCGCGATCGCGTCGACCGCGACGCGCAGGTCGCTGTCCGACGGACGGCCGATGTCCTGCCCCAGCCGGTCCTCCAGCCAGGAAGCCCAGGCCCTGCTGATGACCGCGGCCTCCCGGGCGCCGGCCTCCGTGTGGGAGAGGAGGGAGCCGTCGCGGGTCAGGAACCCCTCGTCGACCATCCGATCGAAGACCGGCAGCAGCACCTCGGGCGGCATCCGGCGCCGCGCGGCGATCAGCCCGAGACTGGCATGACCGACCATCCGCGTGAACAGCTCGACCTGCATCACCGCCCAGGCCCCCGCCACATCGAGCCGGGTGTCCGACTCCAGGATGATCCGGCGCGCGGTGTCCAGGTCCGTACTGCCGATGATCTTTCCGACGGCGGCCTCCAGCACCCGCCGCGAGTCCGCGCCGCTCGGCGAGGCGAAACCCTCGCCCATGTCGGTCGATCCCGTCCGCGCGGTGTCGCGCAGCCGGACCTGCTTGAGGAACAGGGCGACGAGGAAGCCCAGCGCGGCGACCGGCACCGTCCACAGGAACACGGTCTGGAGGGTGTCGGCGTAGGCGTCGATGATCGGGCCGGCCGTGGCCGGGGGCAGTCCGTGCACGCCGTCCGGGCTGGTCGCCGCCCTGGCGACGGTGCCCGGTTCCACGCCGCCGGTCTGCGCCGCCCGCGCCACCCCCTCGCGGAGGTTGGGCGCCAGCGCGTTGGTGTAGATCGTGCCGAAGACGGCCGTGCCGAAGGAACTGCCGAGCGTGCGGAAGAACGTCACCCCGGAGGTCGCCGTGCCCAGGTCGGCGTAGTCGACGGTGTTCTGCACCGCGATCGTCAGCACCTGCATGCACAGGCCGATGCCGGTGCCCATGACGAACATGTACAGCGACTCGAGCCACGCGCCGGTGTCCGGCCCCATGAGGGACATGAGGAACAGTCCGACGCCCATCACCAGCGCGCCGACGATCGGGAACACCCGATACCGCCCGGTCCTGCTGACGACGCTGCCGCTGAAGACCGACGCGATGAGCAGCCCGGCCACCATCGGCAGCGTCCGCACGCCGGACACCGTGGCCGAGTCGCCGTCGACGTACTGGAGATACGTCGGCAGGTACGTCAGCGCGCCGAGCATCGCGAAGCCGACGATGAAGCTGAGCACCGAGCAGACGGTGAACACCGGGTTGGCGAACAGCCGCATGGGCAGCATCGGTTCGCGCGCCCGGGTCTCCATCCAGCAGAACAGGCCGAGCGCGAGCACCCCGCCCACGAAGAGCCCGATGATCAGGCCCGATCCCCAGGCGTACTCGTTGCCGCCCCAGCTCGTCGCCAGGATCAGCGCACTGGCACCGACCGCGACGAGCGCGATGCCCAGGTAGTCGATGACCGGCCGGGAGACCGACTTCACGACCGGAATGGTCCGTGCCGCCGCCAGGACGACGACGATCGCGATGGGCACGTTGACGTAGAACGCCCACCGCCACGTCAGATGATCGGTGAACAGCCCGCCGAGCAGCGGCCCGATGACCGTGGACACGCCGAACACCGCGCCGATCGCACCCTGATACTTGCCACGCTCGCGCAGCGGAATGACGTCGGCGATCAGCGCCATGGACGTGACCATCAGCCCGCCCGCGCCGATGCCCTGCATCGCCCGCCAGGCGATCAGCAGCGACATGTTGGTGGCCAGACCGCACAGGAACGAGCCCGTGATGAACACGATCGCCGAGACCTGGAAGACCACCTTGCGGCCGAACAGATCGCCGAACTTGCCGACCAGCACGGTCGCGACGGTCTCCGCCAGGAGGTACGAGGTGACCACCCACGACATGTGATCCGCCCCGCCCAGGTCCGAGACGATGGTCGGCAAAGCGGTGCCGACGATGGTCTGGTCGAGGGCCGCGAGCAGCATCCCCAGCATGATCGTCACGAAGACGACGTTGCGGCGACGGGTGTCCAGCACCGGGGGCTGGGAGGCGGGCAGTGCGGCTTCCTGCACGACGGTCACGACGTCACCTTCACACCTGGGGGCTACGTGCGCATGCCAGAACGTCCGCACGGGTGCCCGGTGATGTGCACCGCAGTCGTGTCAGTCGCGGGGGTGCCGGCGCAGCAGATACGTTTCCATGATCCAGCCCTTGCGCTCGCGGGCCTCGGCGCGCAGCCGCTCGGTCCGAGGCCCGGCCTCGGCGATCGGACCGGAGACGAGGATCTCGTCCGGCGTACCGAGGTAGGCGCCCCAGTACATCTCGGTGTCGTCGTCCGCGTACCGCCGGAAGGCCTGGTGCGCGTCGAGCATCACCACCACGCCGTCCGCGCCCTCCGGGAAGCCCTCCGCGAGCCGCCGGCCGGTGGTGATCTGCACGGGCCGGGCGACCCGGTTGAGGCCCGTCCGGTGCCGGGCGGCGAGCGCCGAGACGCTGCTGATGCCCGGCACCACGTCGTACTCGAACGCCACGCCCCCGCTCCAGCACCTCATCCAGGATCCCCAGCGTGCTGTCGTACAGCGCCGGGTCGCCCCACACCAGGAACGCGCCCGTCTCCTGCGCGCCGAGCACCTCACCGATCAGCCGCTGTTAGACCGCGGCGCGGGCGCTGCGCCACTCCTCGACGGCGGGGGAGTAGGCCGCGCCGCCGGCGGCCCGGTTCCGCTCCGGGGCCGGGGCCTTGCGCGGGGCTGCCCTGCTCAGCGGCCTGGGGTGGTTTTGCGCGGGGCTGCCCTGGTGAGCGGCCTGGGCCGCGCGGGGCCGTCCTGTCCGGCGCCTCGGTGTGGTCTTGCGCCGCGACCTCCTTGCCCGGCGCCCCGGGGTCGCCCCACACGGGGCCCGCTCGCATGCGCACCCGGCACGCTCGCACTCCGCGCCCAGCCCCTGTCAGCGCCCCGCGTCCATGCCCCGCAGGCGAGGCGCCCGAGCCCCGGCGTCCACCGGGTTGCCCTCCCGCGCCACCTCCTCGGCCAGTTCCCGTGCCCAGGTGGCGACGCTGCCGATGTCGATCCCGTGCGGCGTCGCCTCCCCGGAGGCGGATGCCCACTCCTCGGCCGCGCCCGCACCGCGCCGCAGCAGGCGCGCCCCGCCCGTGAGGTTGCCGCGGGCGGTGTGGGTCAGGCCGACCGCGAGCTGGGCGAGGCCGCGCCACAGTTCTCGTTCCGTGTCGGGGCCCGACTTCCAGGCGTCCTCGAAGACCTCGTGCGCGTGGAACGGTTTCCCCTCGTCCAGCAGTCGCTGCGCCTCGGCGACGGTCTCCTGCGGGGTGCGGACGACGCCCTCGGGCTGTCGCGGCACGCCCGGCGCGTCGTACGGCAGGGGCCGTCCGAGCCCGTCCCGGGGCCGGGCATTACGCGCCCGCCCCTCGCTGTCACGGTCCCGGGCGCCGCCGGGCGGATCCGCAGCCGTGCTCCCCGTGTTTCCCCTGCTCCCGGCGGTTTCCGGGTTTGCTGTGTTCTGCGAGCTTCCCCTGCTGTCTGTACTGCTCATACGGCGATTGTGCCCCGCCGGGGGCCGACTTTCGGCGTGGCCGGGGGTGTGGGGTAAAGTGCTGTTCGCGCGATCACGCGGTTCACCGCGGTGGGCGCGCACCGGGACGTGGCGCAGCTTGGTAGCGCACTTGACTGGGGGTCAAGGGGTCGCAGGTTCAAATCCTGTCGTCCCGACGGTGCGAAGGGTTCCGCAGGCCGATGCCTGCGGGACCTTTTTCGTTGTGTGGCCTCCTTGCCCCGCCGCACGCCCTTGACCTCTAGTGCGCTCCAAGCTGAAGACTCCCTTTCGTGCCCCGAGATCCGGGGCGCCAACGGAGGGAGCAACAGCCATGCGCTACCGCACGATCGGCACGGACCCGCGCACCCGCCGCGAGGTGAGCGTGCTCGCACTCGGCGCGATGCTGTTCGGTTCGGTGACGGACGAGAAGACGTCCTTCGCCGTCCTCGACCGGTACGTCGAAGCCGGTGGGAACTTCATCGACACGTCCGACAACTACGCCTTCTGGGTCGACGGCGGCCAGGGCGGCCAGAGCGAGGAACTCCTCGGCCGCTGGCGGCGCAGCCGCGGCATCGGCGACGAGATCGTCATCGCGACCAAGCTCGGCGCCCGCCCCCTGGCCCCCGGTACCAGCTACGTCGACAACCCCGAGGGTCTGTCGGCGAAGGTGATCCGCGAGTCCGCCGAACGCAGTCGCGAGCGGCTCGGTACGGCGAAGCTGGACCTGCTGTACGCCCACATCGAGGACCACGAGGTCCCGCTCCAGGAAACAGTCGAGGGCTTCGCCGCCCTGGTCGCCGAGGGCACCGTAGGACTGCTCGGCGTGAGCAACCACGCCGCCTGGCGGGTGGAACGGGCCCGCGCCCTCGCAGCCGCGGCCGGACTGCCCGGCTACGAAGTGCTCCAGTATGCGCACAGTCACCTGCGCCCCCGCACCGACGTACCCGAGGCCCTCTTCCCGGACGGCAGCCTCGGCCACGCCGGCCCCGACCTGCTGAGCTACCTGCGGGCCGAGCCCCGACTGACCCTGGTCGCCTACTCACCCCTGCTGAAGGGCGCCTACACCCACCCGGACCGGCTGCCCGCGGACTTCGACCACCCCGGCACCCCGGCCAGGCTGGCGGCACTGCGGGAGGTGGCCCGGGAGACCGGCGCGACCGTCAACCAGGTCGTGCTGGCCTGGCAGATCGGCGGCGACCTGCCGATCGTCCCGCTGGCCGGCGTCTCCTCGGTGGCCCAGTTGGAGGAGAACCTCGCCGCGGTGGACCTGGAACTGACCGCCGAGCAGCGGGCCAGGCTGGACGCGGCGCACTGAGCTCGTGGGACCGTGGAGGGAACCGGACATCCGGACCTCCGGAAGGAGCACCGGCCATGACCACCCACCCGGCCCACCCCGCCGCCCGGTCGATCAGGACCACCCCTGAAGGCCTCCTGTGGGAGCCCAGCGAGCGCTGGGTGCGCGGCCGCAAGGGCGACATCACCGTCGTCGACAGCCGGCACCCGGTCCTCGTCTGGGAACCCCACCTGCCCGTGCCGCAGTACGCCTTCCCGCACGACGACGTCCGCACCGACCTCCTCCGCCCGGCACAGAACCCGCCCACCGGCAAGCACACCGGCTCCCGGATCTTCTACGACCTCGACGCCGACGGCGAGGTGCGCGCGAACGCGGCCTGGACGTTCCCCGCGGACGACCTGGCCGGCCACATCGCCTTCGAGTGGTTCCTGCGCACCGACACGGGCCTCGACCACTGGTACGAGGAAGAGGAAGAGATCTTCGTCCACCCCCGTGACCCGCACAAACGCGTAGACGCGCTGCCGAGCAGCCGCCATGTCCGGGTCGAGATCGAGGGCCAGGTCGTCGCGGACACCCACGCCCCCGTCCTGCTCTTCGAGACCTCCCTGCCGACTCGCTACTACTTCCCCCGCGAGGACGTCCGCCTGGACCTGTTCGACGCCACCGACCACAGCACCGGATGCCCCTACAAGGGCACCGCCGAGTACTGGTCCTGGCGCCGCGAGGGCGATGTGCCGCCCAACATCGTCTGGAGCTACCCCGAGCCACTCCCGGCCGTGGCGCCGATCCAGGGACGCGTCGCCTTCTTCAACGAGGCCGTCGACATCACGCTGGACGGCGAGCGCCTGGAGCGCCCGGACACGCCGTTCAGCGGGATGCTGCGGAAGGCAAGCCGCTCCCGGAACCGCCCGTGAAGCTGTCGAGCAGGGCGTCGAACCCGGCAGCGAGGCCCTCCGGGCCGCCCCGCTCGGCGAGCGCCGCCGCGGTCTCCCGCAGCGTCGGCAATTCCTTGGCGGACAGCCGGTGCAGCCCGAGCCGGAAGGCCGGATCGGTCTCGTCCGGGTTGTCGACCATGGGGCGCAGCTCCACGGACACATAGCCGAGCAGCCAGGCGGTGAAGGCGCGGAACACAGCGGAGACGGTGGCCTCGTCGAACCCGGCCTGCCGCAGCAGCGCGAGCACCCGCTCGTGATCCCGCAGCACCGCGGCGGGCCGCCGGGCCAGCGGGACGGCCAGCAGACGCGTGGCCAGCAGCGGCACGGCCTGGGGGTGCGCGAGGCACACGTCGTAGGTCGCCCGGGCGATGCGGTGCAGTCCGGCCCGCCAGTCGGCGTCCTCGCCGGCGTCCGCGGCCAGCTGCTCCTCCAGCTCCAGGTACAGGGCCTCGACGAGCCCGTCGAGCAGCGCGTCCTTGCTCGACGCGTACCGGTAGAGCGCCATGGCCTCCACGCCGAGCTCGGCACCCAGGCGGCGCATGCTCAGTGCCGACAGGCCTTCGCGATCCACCAGTTCCAGGGCGGTGACCAGCACCTGCTCCCGGCTCAGCCGGCCGTAGCGGCCCCGGTCGCTGGCGCGGCGGGCCTCGCCCGGCCCAGGGCCGTTCGCCATGCTGCCTCCTCGGTGTGCGAAAGACGGAGCCGACTCCGCTACGACGTACACATACACGATGGGGGCCGAGTCGCACCTCAGCCGCGCTGCCCCGATGATGAAAAGAGGTGATATGGGCATCTTTGCGGGCATCTGGCTGGAGGGAGTGCCGGATGACGTTCACCGAGGAGCTGAGAGGCCTCCTGCCCCTACGCCCCGCCGCCCTCCTGACGCGTCCCGCCGACGTTCTCGCGGCACGCAGGCTCGCGGACTCCCTCAGCGCCCAGGGTGTCCGGCATGGTGACCCCGGCAGACCGCGGCGGACCTTCTCCGACCTCCTCGTGTTCCGGATCGACGGCGACGATGCGCCGGCCGCCATGGTCAAGCACCCCCGCAGCGCACGCGCGACCGCGTCGCTGGCGCACGAGTGCGACGCCGTACGCCGACTGGCCGGGGACGAACGGCTCGGCTCGTGGCGGCGGTTGCTGCCCCTGGTGGAGGAGCGCCGCCTGGAGGGGCCGCTGCCCCTGGTGGTGGAGACCTGTCTGCCCGGCGTGGAGGCCGATGCGCTGCTGCGGCGTTCCCCGGAGCTGGCCCGCCGGGTCGCCGAGTCCGCACTCACGACGATCCGTGAGCTGCACCTCGCCACGGGACGGACGGAGGAGGTGACGCCCCACGTCGCCGACTGGGTGGAGCCCCGGCTGGCGGTCCTGGCCGAGGAGGTCCGCTGGTGCCGCCGGGGCGAGGGCGCGCGGGCCCTGCCGGCGGTGCGTGAGCAGGTGGAGCGCGCCCTGGCCGGGCGCCGGCTGCTGGTGGCCTGGACGCACGGTGACTTCCACCCGGGAAACGTGCTGCTGACGGAGGGCCGGGGGCCCCTGTCGGGGGTGATCGACTGGGCGGGCGCCGTCCCCGACGGCCCGGCTCTGCTCGACTGCCACACCTTCGTGCTGACCATGCGGCACCAGCTCGCCGGACGGGAGTTCGGCGCAGTCGTCGCCGACGTGGTGCGGCGTGCCTCTCTCCGGCCCGAGGACAGGCGGCTGCTCGCCGAGGGGAGGGCTCTGGCTCCCGGCCCGGAGGCGGAGACCGCGCTCACGTTGCTGGCCTGGCTGTGGCACGTCGCGGGGAATCTCGAGAAGTCGGCCCGGTACGGGCGCAGCCACCGGTGGGTCGCCGACAACGTCGTCTCCGTCCTCGGTGAGGTACTGGCGCACAACAGCCCGCAGAGTCCACGCTCCCGCTGGAGAACGCCGTGAACACACCCGCTGAACTCCTGATCGACACCGCCGCAGGTCCCGCACACGTCACGAGCCCGGCTCCCCGCGCCTCCTGGTGGGAACTGGCCGCGCAGGACGCGGACACCAGCGTCACACAGACGCCGACGTGGCTCGACTGCCTGTGCGAGACGGGGCCGTACCGGGATGCCAGCCGCCTCTACGCGTTCGGCGAGGGCGTCCGGATCGTGCTGCCGCTCGTCAGCAGGGGACGGCGTCCACGACTGCTGGACGTGGAGGAGTCCTGGCCGGCCGGCTGGGGGACCGGAGGCCCGGTGGTCCCAGGAGGAGCCGGCCCCGAGCATGCGCGGGCGGTTTTCGAGGACCTGGGGCGCCGGCCGGCCCTGCGGGTCGGCGTGCGCTTCCGGCCGCAGGACGCCGAGACGTGGCAGCGGGCCGCTCCTGGGAACTTCCGGCTGGAGCCCCACCTGACCCAGGTGCTGGATCTGGACGGTGGTTTCGGCGCCGTGTGGCAGCACCGTTTCCACGGCCGGGCCCGGCGTGACATCAAACGCGCCGAGAAGGCGCACGTCGAGGTCGAGGTGGACCGCACCGGCCGGCTCGTCCCGGTCTTCGAGCGGCTGTACGACCAGTCCATCGAGCGCTGGGCCAGGAAGCAGCACGAGCCGCTGGCTCTGGCCCGGTGGCGCCAGCGTCGGGAGTTCCCCATGGGGCGACTGGCCACCGTGGCCGCCCGATTCGGCGAGTCCTGTGCGATCTGGGTGGCCTGGCGTGACGGGGAGCCCGCCGCCTCCATCGTCGTCCTGCGGCACGGCCCGTACGCCAAGTACTGGCGGTCGGCCATGAACCGGGACCTGGCCCATCGGACCTGGGCCGTCCCTCTGCTGACCCGGCTGGCCATCGAGGAGGCGTGCGAGACAGGCTGCCAGGTCTACGACATGGGCGAGTCCGCCCCGGGCTCCTCCCTGGAGCACTTCAAGGCGGGCTTCGGAGCGGTGGGCCGCCCGTCCCCCCGTTACGCGCGGGAACGGCTGCCCGTCTCCGCTGTGGAGCACGGGCTGCGTAAGGCCGTCAAACGCGTCATCCGGTTCCAGGACGCCTGACGGACCGGTCAGTCGCTGTCCTTCCAGATGTCCAGGGGCTTCGCCTGGGCGCTGTGGCCGAGCGGGTCGAGGTCGTAGGCGTCCAGGATCGTGCGCAACAGCCCGTACAGGTTGTTGGGCTGATCATGGTCGCCCGGCTTCACCTGCTCGCCCACGACGACGGTCGGGATGTGGTTGTCCTCGTCCTCGCCGCCCTCGTCCTCGTCCCACGTGACCACCAGCAGGCTGTTGTGGGACATCGCCCACTCCGCGTAGTCCCCGAGGTTCTCCCGGAGCCAGGCGTCGCCCTGCTTGATGCTCCCGTCGTGCATGTCGTTGTCCAGGTTGGGGACGACGAAGGAGACCTCCGGCAGGTCCGAGAAGTCCTTCGGGAAGTCCGTCCAAGGGCGGTTGACGGAGTCCGGCAGGTTGGTGAAGTTCACCCACGGCGCGTGCCGGCGTACGTAGGGGCCACTGGTGCAGCCCTCGAAGCCGACGCTCGGCAGGCTCTCGGCGTAGCCGGTGAACGCCAGGTCGTCCTGTATCAGCTGGGAGGCGAGGTTGCGGGACGAGAAGTCGTTCGGGCAGTCGTTGTCGACGCCCTGCGTGGAACCCGAGAACAAGGCCAGATAGTTCGGCTGGCTCGGATAGGTGATGGCGAAGAACTGGGTGAGGTTGGCGCCCTTGCGTGCCAGTTCGTTGAGGAACGGGGCCTCGGGTGAGCCGATGATGTCCTCATAACCCCGGTTCTCCTCGACGACCACCACGATGTGGTCCGGCCGGGGGACGCCGTCGCCCTCCTGCGAGGAGCCGCAGCCCGCGACCGGCAGGAGCATCCCCAAGGCGGCGGACGCGGCGACGAGCGACTTCCGCATGCGGTCCCCCGGGCGGGACGGCGTCATCAGTCGTGCTGTCACTGCTTTCCCCTGACGGTCGGTCCATCCGCGCTGCCGGTCGCAGCAAAGGGCAGTAACGTAATTTTTAGCACTTATGGCGCATATTGGTCGGCATGGATCGCTGGTGTGTGCCGATGAAGGGAGCGCCGCACACGGCGCTCCCGGCCTGGTCGTCGCACCCGCCGTGCGGGAGGCATATCCATGGGCAAGCGTTCGCCGCTGACGATGGGTCAGTGGGCGCCGCGTGCTCCCCTGGAGACGCGGCGACCCGGCGGGACGCCGGCGCCGCCGTCCGGCCGCCGGCGTACCACGGCAGGGCAGTGGGTGGCGCGTGCGGCCCTGCCCGTCGCGCTCGCCCTGTGGCTGCTCTCCCTGCGCCACGTGAACCTGAACGCCATGACGGACCTGGGTCTGCTCCAGGTGCTTCCGGTGCTCTTCTGGGTCGCTCTCGGTCTGCTCGCCGCCGGCTTCTGCGTGGCCCTGTCCGACCGGCGGACCCGGGGCGGCTGGTTCACCGCCTACGTCCTCGGCCTGATCGCCATCCTGCACGCCACTCCCGCCCTGCTGTACCCCACCCTGCGCTACGGCTGGGCGTGGAAGCACGTGGCGGTCGTGGACGCCATGATCCGCAACGGCGGCAGTGTGCCCGGTGCGGAGAAACTCGACGTCTACGACCAGTGGCCGGGCTTCTTCCACCTCAACGCCCTGGTGGTGCAGGCAACCGGCCTGGAGTCGTCGCTCGGCTACGCGGTGTGGGCCCCGCCCGTCAACAATGTCCTGCTGCTCGCCCCGCTGCTCCTGATCTACCGGGCCGTGACCACGAACCGGAGGCTCGTCTGGGGAGCCGTCTGGATCTTCTACTCCTGCTCGTGGGTCGGGCAGGACTACTTCGCGCCCCAGGCGTTCGCGTTCCTGCTCTTCGTCGCGCTCATCGCCCTCGTCATGGGGCAACTGCGGGCCTGTGCCGAGCGGCCACCGGGCGACAAGGCCAGGGCATGGCCCGTCGGCCGGTACCTGCTCGTCGTGCTGATCATGGCCGTGATCGTCTGCTCGCACCCACTGAGCCCGCTGATGACGGTCAGCGCCCTGGTCGCACTGTCGCTTCCGCGCCGCAACCGGCGCGTGCTGCTGCCGGTGCTGGGCGCCGGGGTGCTGCTGACCGTGGTCTGGGACGTCACCGTCGCGCGCCCCTTCGTCTCGGCCAACCTGGGCGAGTTCGTCAGCGCGCTGCTGGAGCCGGAATCCAACGTGGTCTCCGGGCTGGCCACCCTGGGCGCCGCCGCACCCGGGCAGGTGCAGGTCTCGTGGATCGACCGGAGTCTGTCGGCCGCGGTCTTCCTGCTGGCGGCCCTGGCGTTCGTCAGGCGCCGCTGGACCCGCCGCACCGGCTTGCCGCTGCTCGTCCTGGCTCCGCTGCCGGTCCTCGTCGCGAACTCCTACGGCGGCGAGATGATCTTCCGTGCCTACCTGTTCGCGCTGCCCGCCGCCGCCCTGCTCATCTCGGCCCTGCTGTTCGAGTCACGAAGACATCCACGGCTGCGCGTGTTCCTGGTCGCCCCGCTGCTGCTGGCGATGCTGGGCGGCCTGCTCTTCGGCTACTACGGCAAGGAGTCGGCCAACTACTTCACCAAGGAGGAGGTGGCGGCCACCCACTTCGTCACGGCCACCACGCCTCCCGGGTCCCTCATCGTCTCCCTCACGTCGGACGTGCCCGGCCTGGAGATGAACTACGACAAACATCCGCGGATCCAGCTCAACGAACAGGACCTCAAGGTCCGGCAACGGCTGGTGGCGAACCCGATCGAGGGTCTGGAGCCGTTCATCGACGGTGCCACCGTGCGCGAACCGGCGTACATCGTGCTGAGCCGCGCCCAGGCCGCGGAGTGCTACCTCAACGGCAGCCTGCCCGCCGACACCATGCAGCGCATGGACCGGGCGATGTCGAATACCTGGGGATTCGTGCGGGTGTTCCGCAACCAGGACGCGGTGGTCTTCCGCTACCAGAACCCCGACGCGGGAGAGGCGTCATGACCACGCTCCCCACGAGCCTTCCGCCACGCTGGAGATGGCCGCTGCGCATCGCGCTCGCGCTGTCCGGCTGGCTCGCCCTCGCCGCGACCCTGGCCCTGCCGGACGAGGGTGTCCCGCGGCTTCTGATCATCTGCGTGTTCCTGCTGCTGTGCCCGGGGTTCGCGGCCACCCGGTGGGCCAGGCCCACGCCCTGGCACGAGCGGGGGTGGCCGTTCGTCGTGGAGACCGCATTCCTGGCCGTGGTGCTCAGCCTGTGCCTGGGTGTCCTCGCGGTGGAGCCGTTCTACCTCAGCGAATCCTTCACCACCACGCGCGTGATCGTCACCCTCGCCGTCATGACGTCCCTCCTGGCCCTGCTGCCCCCACCGGGCAGTCGCCGGCCCCGACCGAGGCCCATCGCCCCGGACGACGCACCGCCGTCGCCCGGCGCCCGGCCCGCGTCGGCGACGGACACACCGCACGAGCCGGGCACGACGGCACCCGGCAAACCGCCCCCGCGGCCGCGGGGCCCCGGCCCGCCGAGCGACGGAGGCATCGTCGCCGTCGTCGGAGCCGGACCCTACGGCCTGGCCACCGCCTGCCACTTGCAAGCGGCCCGGGTACGGCTGCGGGTCTTCGGGGAGACCATGGAGTCGTGGCGTGCCCACATGCCCGACGGCATGCTCCTGCAGACCGTCCCGGCCGCCTCGGCGATCGCCGCCCCACGGCAGGGGTACGCCCTCGCGGACTTCCGCGCCGCACGGGGCCTGGACGGGGCCAACGACACCCGCCCGGTGTCGCTCGCCGAGTACATCGACTACGGACGCTGGTTCCAGGAGCACCTGGTGCCGGAACTGGAGCCGCGCCGGGTGCGCCGGATCCGGGCCGCGGAGGACGGCTTCCGGCTGCTCCTCGACTCCGGCGAGGAACCGCTCGCCGCCTCCGTGGTGCTCGCCACCGGCGCGGTGGCCTACGCCTACGTCCCCCGGGTGTTGCGTGCGTGCGCCGAGGAAGGGCTCGCCTCACACACCAGCCGGCACCGAGATCTGCGCCGCTTCACAGGAGAGCGCGTGGCCGTCCTCGGGGCCGGGCAGTCCGCCCTCGAGTACGCGACCCTGCTGCACGAGGCGCGGGCCCGCCCCACCGTCGTCGCCCGCACGCCGGCCGTGATCTTCGACCCACCGCCGCCGAACGGCGCGGGCGACCGTTCCCGGCCGCCGGGGCCAGGTTCACCGCTCGGCAGCGGGCACCCGCTGCTGGGCGCCGTGTGCCGGAACGGGGCGGCCTACCGCCGCCTCCCCGCACCGCTGCGCATGGAGTTGCTGCGCGCCGTACCGCGACCGTCCGGCGCCTGGTGGCTGAAGGAGCGGGCCGCGGGCCGGTTCCCGGTGCTGGGCGGCCGTACCCTGGTCGCCGCCGAGCCGGGGTACGGGGTGGTCCGGCTGCGGCTGCTCGACGAGCACGGCTGGCCGCAGGACATCGTGGTCGATCACGTCCTGGCCGCCACGGGCTACCGGGTCGACCTTCGCCGCCTGGACCTTCTCGATCCGGACCTGCGGCAGTCCCTGCGCGTCTTCGCCGGAGCGCCGGTGCTGACCTCCGGGTTCGAGTCGTCGACGCCCGGCCTGTACTTCACCGGGCTCGCGGCGGCCCCGAGCTTCGGGCCACTGCTGCGGTTCGTCACCGGCACCGGTTTCGCCGCCCACCGCCTCACCGCCGCCGTGACGGCCGGAAAACGGCGGTAGCCCCGTGCGCGCGCGACGGCTGCGCCCCGCCCTGGCCGCGTTGGCACTGGTGCTGGCCTTCGGCTGCGGCGCCACGGAGCCGGACGTGGCCCGGCCGAAGCCCGTGCCGCAGGACTGGGACCTGACGTTCCGCGACGAGTTCGACGGCTCGGACCTCGACACCGACCGCTGGGCGACCTGCTACGACTGGAACAAGGACGGTTGCACGAACAGCGGCAACGACGAGGAGCAGTGGTACCTGCCCGGCCAGGTCTCCGTCGGGGACGGTGAGCTGAGCCTGGACGCCGAGCGGCGCAGCACACGCGGCAGCGACGACAAGACGTACCCCTGGCGGTCCGGCATGATCTCGACCGGCAGGGACGACTGGTACGGCGACCCCCGGCACGTCTTCACCTACGGGTACTTCGAGGCGTCCATCCGCATTCCCGAGCAGGCGGGCATGTTCCCGGCCTTCTGGCTGATGCCGGCGTCCAAGTTCACGCCCCCCGAACTCGACATCATGGAGTTCCTCGGAGGCACCGAGCAGGTCTTCATGTACGCGCACTGGCGCAGCCCGGAGGGCGACCAGCGGGCACGTGGCACCTACGGGCCCGTTCCCTTCCCGGACAAGCACCACGTCTTCGGCATGCTCTGGACCCCCGACGAGGTGAGCTGGTACGTCGACGGGATCCGGCGCTTCCGGGTGACCGAACCCGAGCGGATCCCGCACGTGCCGATGGAGGTCCTGGTCAACCTCGCGGTCGGAGTACCGCAGTCGCCGCCCCCCTCGGTGGACTCCGCTCGGATGACGGTGGACTGGGTGCGTGTCTGGCAGGAGTGACGGACCCTCACCCGGCGGGCGTGGGCAGCGATGGGTAGGGGTGGTCGATGCCGGCCAGCAGGCGCCGGTAGCCGCGCCAGGCCTTGGTCCTGGTCCGCTCGGGGAACGGAGCCACGGGCGCGCCCGCGCCGTGTGCCCAGGCCAGGAAGCGGTCCCGTGTGGTGTCGGCGCGCACCATCAGCCGGGCGATGCGCAACGGTTCGTCCGCGCCGGAGCTGAAGCCGTACCGGACGGCCGTGGCCGAGGTCCAGCCCGCCTCGTCCACCAGCCGGCGGACCGAGCGGCTGGAGTAGCCATGAGGGTAGGCGAAGGCGTCGACACGATGCCCGAGGGCGTCCTCCAGACGGGCCTTGCAGCCCTCGACCTCCTCCCGGGCGTCCTGCCGCAGGAGAGTGTCCAGCTGGGGGTGGCTCCGGGTGTGCCCGCCGATCTCGACGAGCAGGTCCAGTTCCCGCACCTGACGCCAGGTCAGCATCGGTGCGGGCGGGAGGAGACTGCCCCTCTCCGGCGGCCAGGACGGTCCACCCAGCGCGCCCGTCGTGACGTAGAGGGTCGCCGGCAGCCCCCGGTCGGCGAGCAGCGGTGCCACGGTGGAGTGGAAGTCAGCGAACCCGTCGTCGAAGGTCAGCACGGCCGAGCGGGGCCGCAGCGGCGGACCGCCGCGCAGCGCGGCGACCAGGCGCCGCAGCGGGACGATCTCGAGACCGCTGTCCGTGAGGAGATCGAGCTGCTCGGCGAAGACCCGCGGGCGCACCGTGAAGGGGGCGATCCACGACGCGGGGTCGGCGGACACCGAGTGGTACAGGAAGACGGGGACGGGCTGGTGGGTCATGCCGCCCGCTCCCTCGCCGGAACGCGGTGGGCCGGTTCAGCGGGCGTGGAGCGCCGGGTGCGCACCGAGCCCACGGCGTACCCCGCGGCGGTGGCGCCGAGACCGAGGGTCAGGGCGAGGACCGTCCGCGCCGGGGCCGGCCGGGCGCGGCGGAGGGCCTCGCGGTAGGCGCGGGGGATGGTCGACGTGAGGTAGGCGCGCTCGCTGGACAGGGCGGCGGGGCCTTCGCTGTACTTCGCCACCAATGCTTTGGAGAGCCCCTCGGCGTAGCAGCGCGCCCGGAAGTACGACCATGTGGCGCGTGCGGCGGGGACGCGGTGCCGGACGGCGACCGAGGGGTCGTAGAGCAGGACGGCGTCCGGCCGGCGGGACCTGATGCGCAGGCACAGTTCGGTCTCCTCGCACCCGAGGGGCCGGGTCCCCACCCGGCCCAGGTCCGTGCGGAAGCCGCCGGCCGCGCGGAGCACATCCCTGCGGAAGGACATGTTGGCCCCGATGAAGTTGCGGATCGGTGCGGGCTCTTCGGGCAGTCCGCGGTACGAGCAGCCGACCACCCAGTCGAACTCCGGGGGGAACCAGGGGGGCCGGTCCGTCTCCCACCAGGGCACGACGAGCCCACCGACCCCGGCGACCCGAGGATCGCGGTGGTCCGCCAGGATGCGGGCCGTCCATGACGGATGTGCGGTGGCGTCGTCGTCGAGGAAGGCGACCACGTCCCCGACGGCCGCCTCGACGCCGGTGTTCCTGGCGCCGGACAGGCCCTTGTGCTGCTGGTTGGGCAGCACCCGGACGTCGTGCAGCATGCGGGTGGCGAGGCGGTGGAGTTCCGGGCAGTGGTCGACGACCAGCAGGACCTCGTCCGGCGGACGGGCCTGGGAGTGGACCGAGGCGATGGCGGCCTGGATGTCCTCCCAGCGTCCGAGTGTGTAGGCGCACACGATGACGGAGAGGCTCGGTGCGGTGTTCATGAGGTACTCCCGGAGCTCATGGCGTCCTGCCGGGAAGGGGCCGTCAGCCAGCGGGTCCGCCAGATCAGCAAGGGCGTGGCGATGAGGCACTCCGCCGCCAGCCAGGCGACACCCGCGCCCGTCACCCCGAGCACCGGCAGCAGCAGATGCACCAGCCCCAGCACCAGCACGCACAGGGTGATCTGCAGCCCGACCACCAGGCGCATGCGCCGGCGGGCACGCAACACGTCCACGGCCACGCTGAACACCAGGTTGGGCAGTGCGGAGAGGGCGAGCAGACGCAGCAGGGTGGTGCCGTTCTCGGCGTAGCCGGGCCCGAACAGCTTCAGGATCCACGGGGCCGCGGCGACGATCACGGCGACACCGGTGGCCAGCAGCATCCCGGAGTGGCGCAGTACCCGCAGCCCGTGTTCCGCCAGCCGTTCGGGGCGGCGCACCGCCTCGACGACCAGCGAGCTGCCCATGTTGCGCACCACCAGGAACAGCACGTAGCCGATGATCCAGGCGAGTGAGAAGTAGGCGCTCTGCTCCGCCCCGAGGGCGCTCAGCACCATCAGGGGCACGAGCGTGTAAGCGGCCATGCGGAACAGGGAGCCCGTGTAGTCGGCCGCGGCGTAGCTGAGCAGCCGCGGCGGGCGCACGGCGTCCGGGTTCTCCCGTTCGTGGCGTGGGACCGCCCGTCGCAGCAGGAGGTAGTTGGCCACGAGAAGGGAGACGAGCAGGGCTCCCGCCCAGGACAGCAGGATCCCGGTCTTCAGGACCAGGAGCGCGCCACCGGCGAGCAGCGCGATCTTGACGAATGCGAAGACCATGTTCTCCGCCACCACCCAGCCAGGGCGGCGCATCGCTGTCAGTGCCCCGTCCTGCAGGACGAAGATGGTGTACGCGGCGGTCGCCGCCACGAACCAGACCGCGACCAAGGGGTCCCGCAGAAAGGCCAGTTCGGGCGAGAGGGCGGGCACGAGGAGGACGAAGACGAGGCAGACCACGGCGCTCCACGAGGCGGTCACCGCGTAGCAGGTGAGCAGCAGTCTGCGGGTCTGGCGTCCGGAGCACGGCAGGAACCGGATCAGGAAGTCGTTGAGGTTGAGCTGGCCGATGTTGGCCAAGAGCAGGGACGCTGACAGGGCGGAGTAACTCACACCCACGACCTCGTCGTCGTACCAGTGGGTGGCGAACAGCCAGAAGATCGCGCCGACTCCCGCGTTGACCAGGGAACTGATCGCCAGCAGATGGCCGTTGCGCACCAGCGGCTCGCTGGGCAGGACGCGGGCGATCCCGGCGCGCACCGCCGTGGTCAGAGACCGCCCCGGGCCGGGTGTGTCCGTGGCCTCGGGCATGGTGTCCTGCGTCGTGTACACAATCTCTCCTCAGGCCCCGGCGCCGCCGGTGTGGTTCCGGCGGCGGCTGCGCAGATAGCCGACCGGTCCGTACAGCAGGCCGCGCCGTTCCAGGTGAGCGAGCCGTCGTGTCCGGGGGGTGTCCGCGTGCGCTGCGCGGTGCGTCCGTGCCAGGGCGTACCGGACGCCGCGGGGCAGCCTGCGCAGCAGGGCCGGGATCATGCGGGGCTCGTTCACCAGGGCGCCGGTGAGGTACGCGCCGAGACCGGCCCCGTAGCCGAACGCCTGGGCTTCCAGGGCGTCTTGCGTGCGGCGGTGGCGGTGCCAGACGATCGCTTCCGGCTGGTAGGCCAGGGTGTGACCGGCCGTCAGGACCCGGAAGAACGCGAGCAGGTCGTCGCCGCCGTGGGCCGGGGTCCCGGTGCCCGTGGCCGGGTCGAAACCGCCGAGCGCCCGCAGCGCGGACATGCGGAAGGCCATGTTGGTGCCGGAGCCGAAGCGCCCCGCCGTGAACGGGAACAGAGGGTCCTTCGGCGGGTCGCGCAGGGACCAGGTGCGCGGTGCGTACCCCTTGGCGAAACCGCCATGGTGCTCCAGCGCCGCCTGGGCCGCGGTCTCCAACTCGGCCGGGACGATGAGTCCGGTGACGCAGCCGACACCGGGATCCTGGGCGAAGCCCTCCGCGATCGCGGTGAGCCAACCCGGATCGACCAGGGTGTCGTCGTCGGTGAAGGCGGCGATCTCGCCGCAAGCGGCGGCCAGGCCCCGGTTGTGCGCGTGGGCCAGGCCTGCCTTCGGCTCCCGGACGTAGCGCACCCGGCCCCCGTACACGTCCCGGACCAGCCGCTCGGCCGCGTCGTCGGCCGGGGCGTTGTCCACGACGATCACCTCGAAGCGCGGGTAATCCGCCCGGAGCAGGGAGTTCAGGCACTGGCGGAGCATCCCGGGCCGGTTGTGCGTCGCGATGATCACGCTGATGAACGGCGCGGCGGACGAGGCTCTCGGGACGGTTCGTGATCCCGCGGCCGGCATCACGAACCGTCGGCGTGCCGTGTCCGCCACACACCGCCACAGGTCCTCGGGGCCGCCGCCCGAAGCCGCCGCGCCGGATGCCGAGATCAGACCCAGGGGATGCCCGCGCAGCCGCACCAGGGCCAGCACCGGCGCGGTAGGGCGGATCGGCCCCGGGCCGCCGGGCGGACGAAACTCGTACGGCCGCGCCAGATCCACGTCGACGACCTCGACCGGGAAGTACCCGGACGCGGTGGGGCGCGTGTCCGGGTACTCCGGATGACGGATTCTGGCGGCTGGACGGAGACTGAAGCTCATGCCGGGCTCCGTCCGGCCCTGGCCCCGGGCCGTTCGGAAAGCAGCGTACGCAGCACCCGGCGGCCGTCGGAGATGGCGTGCAGGTTGGATCGGCCGCTGCGCCGGGGCAGTTCGAGGCTCGGGACCTCGGCGATGCGCAGACCCGAGCGCAGGGCATGGGCGATCATCTCGGTCTCGATCTCGAATCCGGAGGAGTGCAGGTTCAGGTCGTCGAGGAATTCGCGGCGGAAGGCGCAGAACCCGTAGCACAGGTCCGTCAGCTTGGCGTCGTACAGGTGGTTCACGGCGGCCAGCAGCACCTGGTTGCCGAGCCGCCGGATGCGCGTGATGTCGAGCGAGCCGCCGCCCGCGATGAACCTGGACCCCTTCACGAAGTCGAAACCGTTGTCAAGGAAGTGCACGTAGTGGGGGATCTCCCCGGGCAGCATGCTGCCGTCGGCGTCCATCATCACGATGTAGTCGCCGGTCGCGGAAAGGAAGCCGGTGCGCAGGGCGTTCCCCTTGCCCGGACCGCTCTGGGCGACGGGGTGGACGGCCGGCAGGCACCGGATCGCCATGTGGACCGTGGCGTCGACGGAGTCTCCGTCGACCAGGATGACCTCGTCGACACAGTCCGGGATCTGCTCGAAGACCCAGGGGATGTTGCGGGCCTCGTTCCGTGCCGGGACGACCAGGCTCACGGTGGCGCGCGGCGGGGGACGGTCTCCGGCCCGGCGCAGGGGGTGCGGGGACCCGTTGGCACGGGCGTCGAAGGAGGTGCGCTCGGTCAGCTGCTGAGTGTCGTTCATAGTGCCGGTATCTCCGCGTCGGCGTCTCGCGGTGACGCCATATATTTATGGTGTATACGTACATCTTGCCCGTTTTGTTCCTGAGGTCAAGAGGAGTGTGACCGGAGTAGGGTGGAAAGCGGCAAAGTGCACGACGGCGTAGCCCTCCGATCATGAACGCACGCATCGAGGATTACGCCCTCATCAGCGATCTGGAGACGGCCGCCATGGTCGGCCGGGACGGGTCGGTCGACTGGTTGTGTCTGCCCCGTTTCGACTCGCCCGCCTGTCTGGCGGCCCTGCTGGGTACCGAGGACAACGGACGCTGGCGGGTCGCCCCCGTCGCCGCCGGGCTCTGTGCCCGCCGGTCCTACCGAAGTGACACGCTCGTTCTGGACTCCGTGTGGGAGACCGCCACGGGCGCGGTGCGTGTCACGGACTTCATGCCCCCGCGTGCCGGCGTGCCGTGCATCGTCCGCATCGTCGAGGGACTGTCCGGCACGGTCGACGTGCGCAGCGAACTGCGGCTCCGGTTCCACCAGGGCCGTGTCGTCCCGTGGGTCCGGGAGGTAGGCCACTGCACCGTCGCCGTCGCCGGACCGGACGCCGTCTGGCTCGGCGGCGACGGCCACGTGCGGGACAGGGGCGACCCCGACGCCACGGTCTGGGACTTCACCGTCACCGCGGGGCGCCGCCTGGCTCTGACCCTGGGATGGACCCCGTCCCGTCGGTCCGTGCCGCCCACGCCCCTGTCCGTCCCGGCGGAGACCGCCGTGAAGGAGACCGTCGACTTCTGGCGGCGCTGGGCAGCGCAATGCCGCTACCAGGGGCCGTGGCGGGACGCCGTCGTGCGGTCCCTCATCACCCTCAAGGCGCTCACCTACGCCCCCACGGGCGGCATCGTCGCCGCCCCCACCACCTCGCTGCCCGGATGCATCGGGGGCGAGCGCAACTGGGACTACCGGTTCTGCTGGCTGCGCGACTCCACCAGCGCCCTGTCCTGCCTGCTGCGCAGCGGATACCGGGACGAGGCCACGGCATGGCTGGGCTGGCTGGTGCGGGCCCTCGCGGGGGACCCCGCCGATCTGCAGACCGTTTACGGAGTCAAGGGGCAGCGGCTGCTGCCGGAGACCGAGGCGCCCTGGCTGTCCGGTTACGAGGGGTCCCGGCCCGTGCGGTTCGGGACCTCGGCGGTGGGCGGCTTCCAGCTGGACGTGTACGGCGAGGTCATGGACACGCTGTGGCTGTCGCTGCGCGCCGGGATCCCGATGCCCGCTCATGTGTGGGACGTGGTCGAGTCGCTCATGGGCTTCCTGCTCCGACACTGGCGCGAACCGGACCAGGGGTTGTGGCAGGTGGGGGGCCCGCGGCGGCAGTTCACGCACTCCAAGGTGATGACGTGGGTGGCCGCCGACCGTGCCGTGCGCATGGGTGAACTGCTCGGACGCAACGCCTCCGCCGGGGAATGGCAGGCCATGCGGGACGAGGTGCACCGGCAGGTCTGCCGGGAGGGCTGGGACCCTGCCCAGGCGTCCTTCGTGCAGTCGTACGGCGCGCCGGGCCTGGACGCTTCAGCCCTGCTCATTCCCCGGGTCGGGTTCCTGCCTGCCCGCGACGAGCGGGTGCGCGGGACCGTGCGCGCCATGGACGGCCTCAAGCGCGGAGGGTTCGTACGCCGGTACGCGCAGGGCGGTGCCGGGCCCGGGCAGGCGGACGGCATCGACGGCGCCGAGGGCACGTTCGTGTCGTGCTCGCTCTGGTACGCCGACGCCCTCGCCGTGACGGGGCACCGGCAGCAGGCCCGCGAGGCCTTCGAGCGGGTCCTCGCCATCCGCAACGACGTCGGTCTGCTGGCCGAGCAGTGGGACCCGGACACGGGTCGCCAACTGGGCAACGCGCCCCAGGCTTTCAGTCACATCGCGCTGGTGGAGACGGCGTTCGGCCTGTCACCGCCGCCCACACCAGCACCGTCATGGACTTCGTCCCGTAGACGCCGTAGCGCGGTGCCGGCCGGCCGACGGTGACCCGGCCCGGTCTCGCACATCCGCGCGCCCTCTGGCAGTCAGGTCAGTCCCGTGCCGGCCCGCTCAGTCCTGCGCCGACGCCCCCTCGGCGTTCCGCCGCCGCAGCACCGCCTCGCCCTGCTCGACCGTCAACGGACGGGCGAACAGGAAGCCCTGCCCGTACCGGCAGCCGATGTCCGCCAGCAGTTCCCGCTGGGGCTGCTCCTCGATGCCCTCGGCGATCACCTGGAGGCCGAGCGTGTCGGCGAGATGGACGATGCCCTCGACCAGGGCGACCTGCCGGGGGTCCTCCGGGATGCCGTCGATGAAGGACTTGTCGATCTTGAGTACGTCGACGGGGAAGTCACGGAGATAGCGCAGCGAGGAGAACCCGGTGCCGAAGTCGTCGACGGCGATGCGCACCCCGCGGTCCTTCAGCGCCTGGATCTGCGCGTCGATCTGGTCGGTCCGCCGCATGAGCACCGACTCGGTGAGTTCCAGCTGGAGCGTGCCGGGGGCGAGGCCGGTGCTGTCCAGGGCGGTGCACACCTCGTCCAGGAAGCCCGTATCCCGCCACTGCCGGGCGGACACGTTGACGCTGAGATACGGCGGCGGGTCGAGCAGCCGCGTGCGGTGCTGGAGCCGGGCGATGTCGGCCGTGGCCCGGCGCAGCACCCAGGCTCCCAGTGCCGAGATGTGCCCGGTCTCCTCGGCGAGCGGGATGAACTGCCCCGGCGGGACCGGATCGGGCCCGAGCTCCGGCCAGCGGGCCAGTGCCTCGAAGCCGACGACCTCGCCCCCGGCGATCTCCACCACGGGCTGGTAGCGCAGGCCGAACTCCTCCTCGCTGACGGCCTTGTCGAGCCGCGCCTGGAGGTCGTGCCGCTCCACCACCCGGACCCGTTGCTGGGGCTCGAACCGGCGCCAGGTGCGCTTGCCGGACGCCTTGGCCGCGTAGAGCGCCAGATCGGCGAGCGCCAGCAGTTCCCCGGCGTCCGTGCTGTCCCTGGCCGTGGCCACGCCCACGCTGGCCGAGACGCCCACCGACTCCTCCGCCAGGTGGAACGGCCGGCTGAGCGTGCGGACCACGTGTGCGGCCAGCACCTCGGCGTCGAGGGGCTCGTGGGCGTCCTCCATCAGCACGGCGAACTCGTCGCCGCCGAGCCGGGCGGCGGTGTCGGTACGGCGCAGCGTCCCCGACAGGCGTTCTGCCACGGCACACAGCAGCCGGTCGCCGACCGCGTGGCCGAGCGTGTCGTTGACGATCTTGAAATCGTCCAGGTCGACGAAGAGCAGACACGTGGTCGTCGCCTCCCGGTGACCCCGGCGCAGCGCGCGTTCGGTCCGCTCCAGCAGCAGAGTGCGATTGGGCAGTCCGGTCAGGGAGTCGTGGAAGGCCCGCTGGGTGAGTTCGTGCTCCAGCTGCCGCTGCTCGGTGACGTCGCGCAGGGTGACGACCAGACCGCCGATGGTCGGGTCCAGCCGCAGGTCACGGCAGCGCACCTCCACCTCGATGCGGTCCGTGTCCCGGACCACCCGCCACAGGTCGTACGCTTCCTGGCGCCCGCTGCCGCGCGGGTCTGCCAGGGTGCGGACCGCCCGGTCCCGCTCCCGGGGGTCGACCAGGTCCGGCAGCCGCATCCCGGTGAGCGCGGCACCGCCGAACACGGTCCGCGCGGACGGACTGGCGTAACGGACGGTGGTGTCGTCGTTGACGATGAGGATGACGTCCGAGGCGTTGTGCACCAGGGTGCGGAAGTAGGCCTCGCTCTCCTTGTGGATGACCTCCCGGCGGAGCGCGATGCGTTCCGTCGCCAGCCCCGTGTGCGAGGCGAGCAGCTCCAGCGAGCCGCGCATCTCGGTGAGTTGCCGCTCGGAGCCGGCCGCCAGCAGCGCTCCCGGGAGCTCGCCGCCGTCCGGCCGCTCGGGCTGGACCATGGGACAGAGCAGGGCGGTCGGCAGGCCGCCGATCCGGGCGGCGAGGCCCGGTCCCAGCGCAAGGACCGGAACCATGAGGGTGCGGCTGCGGGCGAGGCCGCCCGGCCCGTCCCGCGCGGCCTCGCCGCAGTCGGTGCCACGGGGGCAGGGCGAGCGTGTCAGACGGGCGTACAGGTCCTGCGTCTCCCCGGCCGAGAGGAGCAGCGTCGCGTGGCGGCCCTGCGGCCCGAAGAGGGCGGTGACCGCCGCGTCGCAGGCCCGCGCGATCTCCTCCGGCCAGAAGGCCCCGACCAGGGAGGCGGCGGCGGTGCGCAGGGCCAGTTCCCGGGTCATGGCTCTGCGGTGCGCGACGACCATCAGGGTGAGCCGGAAGATCACCAGCAGGAACAGCACGCCGGAGAGCGCGGCCAGTTTCCTGGCGTCGTAGACCAGGCCCTGGCTCTCCTCGTGGACGAGGATCGCGGGCGGGGTCAGTGTCGCGATGCCGAGCAGCAGCAGCCGGCGCCGGGGCGGCAGCAGGGACCGCGGAGCGGAGTCCGCGGCGGCCGGCCGCGCCATGGAGGGGTGCAGCGCGGCCAGTCCCCAGGCCGTGTAGAAGACGATCCAGCCCGAGTCCAGCAGCGTGCCCGCCTGCCAGGTGCCGTTGAGCCGGAGGACGCCGTAGGCGATGTCGGAGCAGAGCAGGGTGAGGGTGCCCAGGACGAGCAGCTGGACGGCGCGACTGGGGCCGAGCCCCGGGCCGCGGGTCAGGAGCCGGACCAGCAGGGCCAGGACCAGGACGTCCCCGAGCGGGTAGGCGATGCTGATCGCGCGCTGTGGCCAGCTCAGCCCCTCCAGCCGGGCCAGCGGCTGCACCAGGTACACCCACACCGGCAGGGCGAGCCCGGCCGTGATGACCACGGCGTCCAGCAGGCCCGGCAGGTCACGGCCCGCCCAGCGGTAGCGCGCCAGCCCCGACAGCCCCAGGGCGAACAGGGGGTACCCGAGGAGGTAGCAGGCGTCCGCCGGCGACGGGAACGGATTCGACGCGGAGAAGTACGCCTCCTGCGCGTTGTAGTAGGTGTCGCCTGCGGCGAAGGCCAGCAGCCCGGCGGCCAGCACCAGCCACGGCCAGCGGTGTGCGGGCCGGTGGACCCGCACACCCACGAGCACGGCCGTCGCCCCCGCCAGTCCGATGAGGGCCCACAGCGGCGTACGCAGGGACGGAACACTCATGTAGAGAGCGGTGAGGACCCCGACCAGCGTGAGGTGAACGGCCATCAGCCGGCGAGCGGGGGGCGCGTTACGACTCGCCGTACGGGTCGCGCGCAAAGCCAGGGGCCGCATGACGGCCTAGTCCTTCGTCTCCGGGTGCGCGGACTCCACATATCCGTCCGGGTTGAGCCGCTGGAAGCGCCAGGCGTCCCGGCACACGTCGGCCAGGTCCCTGGTGGGGTGCCAGCCCCAGGCGCGTGTCACGGCCGTCGCGTCGGCGACCAGCTCGGCGACGTCCCCTGGGCGACGCGGCGCGACGTCGTACGGCAGGGGTTTGCCGCAGGCTCTCGAGAACGTGTCGATCACGTCGAGGACCGAACTGCCCGAGCCCCCTCCCAGGTTGTACACGTGCAGGCCCGGGGCGCCGCCCAGGTGGTCCAGTGCCACCCGGTGCGCCTCGACGGCGTCCATGACGTGGAGATAGTCCCGGATCCCGGTGCCGTCGCGGGTCGGGTAGTCGTCGCCGAACACGGAGAGCTTGTCGCGCCGGCCGACGGCCACCTGCGCGAGGTACGGCAGCAGGTTCTCGGGGGTGTGGCGCGGGTCCTCGCCGAGCAGACCGCTGGGGTGGGCCCCGGCCGGCACGGGATAGCGCAGGCACACCACCGTGTAGCCGGGATCGCGGCGGCAGACGTCGGCGAGGATCTGTTCGCAGATCCACTTCGAGGCCGCGTACGGCGTTCCGGGACGGGCGGGCGTGTTCTCGTCGAGCGGACCGCGCCCGGCGTCGCCGTAGACCCAGCAGGAGGACGGATAGACCAGCCGGTGCACGCCGTGCTCGTGCATGGTCCGCAGCAGGGCGGTGGTGCCGCCGACGTTGGTGTCGTAGTACGGGACGGGCATCCGTGTCGACAGGCCCCCCGCCTTGTGCGCGGCAAAGTGCACGACGGCGTCCACGGAGTGTCGGTCGAAGACGGCCGAGAGGGCGTGCCGATCACGGATGTCCAGTTCGTAGACGGCGCCGACGAAGCGGCCGGCGATCCGTTCCACCCGGGCGAAGACCTGCGGAGTGCTGTTGGAGTAGTCGTCGACCACGATCACCTCGTAGCCGTGGTCCAGCAGTTCCACGCAGGTGTGACTGCCGATGAAACCGGCCCCGCCCGTGACGAGGACCGTCGAGGGCGCCCAGGAAGATCGGGACCCTCGAGCGGTCGGCGACTGGTTCCTGCGGGCCATACCAGACTCCCGCGTCGGGTGCGGTCGGGGCGGCACCGTATGTTTACGGTGTATATGTACGACTTTGCACCCGGGCTCGGGGTCCGGTCAAGGTCTCACCAGCAACTGGAAGTCGAACGTGTACCGCGACGCCCGGTAGAGGTGCGTCCCGTACTCGACCGCGCGGCCGGTGTCGTCGTAGGCCGTACGCTGCATGGTGAGCAGCGCCGCGCCCTCCTCCTCGTCCAGCCGGGCGGCCTCCTGCGCGGTGGCCGCGCGGGCGCTGACGCGCTGCCGGGCGCTGTGCAGGGTGATGCCCGCCGAGCGCATCACGCGGTACAGGCCCGTCGATTCCAGGCGTGTGTCGTCGAGGGGCACGAGAGACGTCGGCAGGTAGTTGCACAGCAGGGCCACCGGCTGGCCGTGCGTGCAGCGCAGCCGGTCCAGGACGGTGACCTCGCTGCCCTCCGCGACGCCGAGGGCGGCGGCCACGTCACAGGAGGCCGGGACGACCTCGAGGCGCACGACCTGCGTGGTGGGCCCCTGCCCGGCCTCCTCCAGGTCGTCGTAGAGGCTGCTCAGCTCCAGCGGGCGCTTGACCTGGCTGTGCACCACCTGCGTGCCCACCCCGCGCCGCCGGACCAGCAGCCCCTTGTCGACGAGGGACTGGATGGCCTGGCGGACCGTGGGACGGGACAGGCCGAGGCGTACCGAGAGGTCGACCTCGTTGCCCAGGAGGTCCCCCGGGGCGAGGGCCCCGTGCTCGATCGCCGCCTCCAGCTGCCGCGCGAGCTGGTAGTACAGCGGCACGGGGCTGCCACGGTCCAGGGCGAAGTCCAGCGAGCTGAGCGCGGGAGCGGCCGCGGTGCGGGCCCGGCCACCGGTCCTCGCCATGGATGATCCCCCCTTGGGCGTCAGGAGTTGCTCGGGAAACCGAGGTTGATGCCGCCGGCGTCGGCCGGGTCCGGCCAGCGCGTGGTGATCACCTTGCCCTGGGTGTAGAAGGCGATGCCGTCGTTGCCGTAGACGTGCAGGTCGCCGAAGAGCGAGTCCTTCCAGCCGCCGAAGGAGTGGTAGCCGACCGGGACCGGGATCGGCACGTTGACGCCGACCATGCCCGCCTTGACCTCCAGCTGGAAGCGGCGGGCGGCGCCGCCGTCCCGGGTGAAGATCGCGGTGCCGTTGCCCCAGCGGGAGTCGTTGATCAGCTTGATGGCCTCTTCGTACGTGTCCGCGCGGACCACGCACAGCACCGGGCCGAAGATCTCGTCGCGGTACGCGTCCGCCGTCAGAGGCACCCGGTCCAGGAGGGAGACGCCGAGGAAGAAGCCGTCCTCGTGGCCCTCGACCGAGAAGCCGGTGCCGTCGACGACGACCTCCGCGCCCTGCTCGGCGGCCGACGCCACGTACGACGCCACCTTGTCGCGGTGCTCGCGGGTGATCAGCGGGCCCATCTCGGACGCCGGGTCGTTGCCCGGGCCGATCTTCAGGTTCTTCGCCCGCTCGGCGATCTTGCCGACCAGCTCGTCGCCGGTGTCGCCGACCGCGACCACGACCGACACGGCCATGCAGCGCTCGCCCGCCGAGCCGTACGCCGCGTTGATGGCCTGGTCGGCGGCGTGGTCCAGGTCGGCGTCGGGCAGGACCAGCATGTGGTTCTTGGCGCCGCCCAGGGCCTGCACCCGCTTGCCGTGCTCGACCGCCTTGAGCTGGATGTACTTGGCGATCGGGGTCGAGCCGACGAAGGAGACCGCCTCGATGTCCGGGTGCTCCAGAATGCGGTCCACGGCCGTCTTGTCGCCCTGCACGACGTTCAGGACGCCGTCCGGCAGGCCCGCTTCGGAGGCCAGCTCGGCCAGGCGGAAGGAGGCCGACGGGTCCTTCTCCGAAGGCTTCAGCACGAACGTGTTGCCGCACGCGATGGCCAGCGGGAACATCCACATCGGCACCATCGCCGGGAAGTTGAACGGCGTGATGCCCGCGACCACGCCCAGCGGCTGGCGGATCGATGCCACGTCGACCCGGGTGGAGACCTGCGTGGACAGCTCACCCTTGAGCTGGACGCTGATACCGCACGCGAGTTCGACGATCTCCATGCCGCGCGCGACCTCGCCGAGCGCGTCGGAGTGCACCTTGCCGTGCTCGGCGGTGATCAGCTCGGCGATCTCGTCGCGGTGGGCGTCCAGCAGCTCGCGGTACTTGAACAGCACCGCCGTGCGCTTGGCGAGCGAGGACTCACCCCAGGACTCGAAGGCGGCCTTGGCGGAGGCGACGGCGGCGTCCACGTCGTCGACGGCCGCGAACGCGACCTGCTTCTCCTGGGCGCCGGTGGCCGGGTTGTAGACGGGGCCGAAGCGGCCGGAGGTGCCCTCGACGGGCTTGCCGTCGATCCAGTGGGTGATGGTCTTCATGGTGCGCAAGGGCCTTTCGTGAGCCTGGGATTCAAGCCTGGAGTGCAGCGGGTGTTCACAGGTGGCGACGGCGTCCGGCGACCTGCCGGTCGTAGCGCTCGCGGGCCTCGACGGCGGCCTCGCGGGAGGCGGTCTCGGCCACCGGCACGTCCCACCAGGCCTCGGCCGGGGGAGCGGTCGGGGCCGGGTCGGTCTCGACGTACACGCACGTCGGCCGGTCGGAGGCGCGGGCCGCGGCCAGCGCCTCGCGCAGTTCGCGCACCGTCTTGGCGCGCAGGACGTCCATGCCGAGGCTGGCCGCGTTGGCGGCCAGGTCGACGGGCAGCGGGGCGCCGGTGAAGGTGCCGTCGGCGGCCCGGAACCGGTAGGCGGTGCCGAACCGCTCGCCGCCGGTCTCCTCCGACAGCCCGCCGATGGAGGCGTAGCCGTGGTTCTGGAGGAGGACGATGTTGAGCGGCAGACCCTCCTGGACGGCCGTGACGATCTCCGTCGGCATCATCAGGTAGGTGCCGTCGCCGACCAGCGCCCACACCGGCGTACCGGGAGCGGCCTGCTGGACGCCGATGCCGGCCGGGATCTCGTAGCCCATGCAGGAGTAGCCGTACTCCAGGTGGTACTGGCGCGGGCTGCGGGAGCGCCACAGTTTGTGCAGGTCGCCGGGGAGCGACCCGGCCGCGTTGATCACCACGTCGTCGTCGCCCACGGCCGCGTCCAGCGCGCCGAGCACCTGCGTCTGGGTCGGGACCGCGCTCTCATCGTCGGCGCGGTAGGCCGCCTCGACGACCTCGTCCCAGCGCTCCTTGCCGGCGCGGTACTCGGCCTCGTACGCCTCGCTCACGCGGTGGCCGGAGAGCGCCTCCAGCAGCCTCTCGAGGCCTGACTTCGCATCGCACACCAGCGTGCGCGCGGCCAGCTTGTGCGCGTCGAAGCCGGTGATGTTGAGGTTGAGGAACCGCACGTCCGGGTTCTGGAAGAGCGTGCCGGAGGCCGTGGTGAAGTCCGTGTAGCGGGTGCCCACGCCGATGACGAGGTCGGCGGTGCGGGCGAGGTCGTCGCTGACGGCCGTGCCGGTGTGGCCGATGCCGCCGAGGTCGGCGGGGTGGTCGTGGCGCAGTGACCCCTTGCCCGCCTGGGTGGAGGCGACGGGGATGCCGGTGGCGTCCGTGAACGCCTTCAGCGCCGCCTCCGCCTCGCTGTGGTGGACGCCGCCGCCCGCGACGATCAGGGGGCGCTCGGCCGACCGGATCGCCTCGACCGCCGCCGTCAGCTCCACGGGGTCCGGCGCGGGACGCCGTACGTACCAGACGCGCTCGGCGAAGAACTCCTCCGGCCAGTCGTACGCCTCCGCCTGCACGTCCTGGGGCAGGGCCAGGGTGACGGCGCCGGTCTCGGCCGGGTCGGACAGCACGCGCATCGCCTGGAGCGCCGACGGGATGAGCGCCTCGGGGCGCGTGATGCGGTCGAAGTACCTCGACACCGGGCGCAGGGTGTCGTTGACCGACACGTCGGCCTCGACCGGGTGCTCCAGCTGCTGGAGCAGCGGGTCGGCGGAGTGCGAGGCGAAGTAGTCACCGGGCAGGAGCAGCACCGGCAGCCGGTTGATCGTCGCCAGGGCGGCACCGGTGACCAGGTTGGTGGCGCCCGGGCCGATCGAGGTCGTCACGGCCTGCGCGGACAGGCGGTTGAGGTGCCGGGCGTAGCCGACCGCCGCGTGCACCATCGACTGCTCGTTGCGGCCCTGGTGGAACGGCATGACGCCCTCGCCCGCCTCCAGGAGGGCCTGGCCGACACCCGCCACGTTGCCGTGGCCGAAGATGCCCCAGGTCCCGGCGATCAGCCGGCGCCGCACGCCGTCCCGCTCGGTGTACTGGACGGACAGGAACCGCACCAGCGCCTGGGCGGTCGTCAGTCGGCGGGTGGTGGCGCTCATGCGGAGGTCTCCGGGGCGGTGTAGAGGGGCAGTCGGGGATCGACCGGCTGGTCCGGCCAGGTGTCGCGGACCCAGGCGTGGTCGGGGTGGTCGCAGATCAGCCAGGCGCGCTCGGCCTCCGGGCCCGCCATGACGTTGAGGTAGTACATGTGGTGGCCGGGCGTGGCCATCGACGGCCCGTGCCAGCCGTCCGGGATCAGCACGACGTCGCCGTCGCGGACCTCGGCCAGGACATCGGTGTCGCGGCCCGGGCCGGACGGGGAGACGCGCTGGTAGCCGAGGCCGGGGATGCCGTCGTGGCCGGCGAACTCGAAGTAGTAGATCTCCTCCAGCACGGACTCCTCGCCCGGCCGGTGCTCGTCGTGCTTGTGCGGCGGGAACGACGACCAGTTGCCGCCCGGGGTGATCACCTCGACCGCGATGAGCTTGTCGCACTCGAAGACCCCGGCCGCGCCGAAGTTGTTGACCTGCCGGGAGCAGTTGCCGGTGCCCCGCAGTTCCACGGGCACCTCGGAGGCGGGGCCGTAGCGGGCGGGCAGCCGGCGGGTGCAGCGCGCGCCGGTCAGCGCGAACCGGCCGCCGGCGGCGGACGTCACGGTCGCCCGGGCGTCGCGCGGCACGTACGCGAAGTCGCTGACGCCGCTGAAGACGTCCCTGCGGCCCTGGAGCTCGAAGGTGTCCTGGCCGAAGTCGTCCGTCGCGGCGACCGTGCAGCCGCCGCTGAGCGGGACGACGATCCACTCGCTGTCGCCGGCCTCGAAGGAGTGCGTGCCGCCCGGCGGCAGCTGCAGGATCCGCAGGCTGGAGTGTCCCCAGCCGGCCTTCTCCGGCGTGACGTCGACGGTGTAGGGGCCGCCGAGGGCCTTACCCGCGGGGAGGTGATACGTCATCGTGTGCCTTTCGGGTCACAACAGGCCGACAGAGCGACTCACAACAGACCGACGGCCGTGTCCACCGCCTCTTCCACGCTGCCCCCGGCCGGGTAGAGCAGCGAGCGCCCGACGACCATGCCCTGCACGGTGGGCAGGCGCAGGGCCTTGCGCCAGCGTTCGTACGCGCCCTCCTGGTCGCCGCCGACCTCGCCGCCGAGCAGGACGACGGGGAGCGTGGAGGTCTCCAGCACCTGGGCCATGTCGTCCGGGTCGTCGGTGACGGGCAGCTTCAGCCAGGTGTAGGCGGAGGTGCCGCCCAGGCCCGCGGAGATCGCGATGGAGCGGGTGACGGCCTCGGCGGACAGGTCGTTGCGCACCTTTCCGTCGACCCGCCGGGAGATGAACGGCTCGACGAACAGGGGGAGTTGCCGGGCGGCCATGGCGTCGATGGCACGGGCGGTGGACTCCAGGGTGGTGAGCGAGCCCGGGTCGTCGTAGTCGATGCGGACCAGGAGCTTGCCGGCGTCGAAGCGGAGCCGGGCGATGTCCTCGGCGCGGTGGCCGGTGAAACGGTCGTCCATCTCGAACACGGCGCCGGCGAGGCCGCCGCGGTTCATCGAGCCCATGACGACCTTGTTCTCCAGCACCCCGAGCAGGAGCAGGTCCTCCAGGATGTCGGCGGTGGCGAGCACCCCGTCGACCCCGGGCCGCGACAGCGCGAGGCAGAGCCGTTCCAGCAGGTCGGCGCGGTTGGCCATGGCCAGGCGCCGGTCGCCGACCGCGAGGGCGCCGCGCGCCGGGTGGTCGGCGGCCACGATCATCAGCCGGCCGCTGTCGCCGATCAGCGGGCGGCGCACCCGGCGGGCGGCCGCCTCGGCGACGGCCTCGGGATTGCGGGCCCGGACCGTGGTGAGGTCGGGGATGCCGATGTTCAATGCAGGCTCCGTTCAGTGACTCGTGCTCGGCGACGACACCGTGGCGAGGAGGTCCTCGACCTCGGACTCGGCGGGCATCGCGGAGGAGCAGGCGAGGCGTGAGGCGACGAGGGCGCCGGCGGCGTTGGCGTGCCGCATGGTCTTCTCCAGGTCCCAGCCGGCGAGCAGGCCGTGGCAGAGGGAGCCGCCGAAGGCGTCGCCCGCGCCCAGGCCGTTGACCACCTCGACCGGCACCGGCGGCACTTCGGCGCGGGTGCCGTCGCGGTGCACGGCCAGGACGCCCTTGGGGCCCTGCTTGACGACGGCCAGTTCCACGCCCGCCTCCAGCAGCGCGTCGGCGCAGGCCTGCGGTTCGCGCACGCCGGTGGCGATCTCGCACTCGTCGAGGTTGCCGACCGCGACGGTGGCGTGGCGCAGCGCCTCGCGGTAGTACGGGCGGGCCTCCTCGGGGTCGGCCCAGAACATCGGCCGCCAGTCGAGGTCGAAGACGGTGATCCCGGCCTTGTCGCGGGCCTTGAGGGCGGCGAGCGTGGCGGAGCGGCTCGGCTCCTCGCTCAGGCCGGTCCCGGTGATCCAGAAGATCCGGGCCCCGCGGATCGCGAAGAAGTCCAGCTCGTCGGTGTGGATCTCCAGGTCGGGGGCCTTGGGGCGGCGGTAGAAGTACAGCGGGAAGTCGTCCGGCGGGAAGATCTCGCAGAAGGTGATCGGCGTCGGGTGGGCGTCGACCGGGGTGACCCAGCGGTCGTCGACGCCGAAGGACGTCAGCTCCTCGTGCAGGTAGGTGCCGAAGGGGTCGTTGCCGGTCCGGGTGATCACGGCCGTACGGCGTCCGAGGCGCGCCGCGGCGACCGCCACATTGGCCGCCGAACCTCCCAGAAATTTCCCGAACGTCTCCACCTGGGGCAGCGGGACGCCGGTCTGGAGGGGATAGAGGTCGACCCCGATGCGGCCCATCGTGATCAAGTCGAAATACTGGGCTGGCTCGGCCATGCGCGACCTCCTCGGGAAGCTGGGGATGCGGGTCCTGAGCCCGCCTGACACCGTGGGGCGTGGGTGACCTGGGACCTGCCGCCCTACAGGTGTAGGCGGCGAAGGACGACCCTGTCAATAGTTTGTACTTACATTCGGACCTGCTTGTGAAATGATGTCTTAACAAAGTATTGACAGCGAGCGCGGCAAGGACTTGTATCCCGTGGCATCGCAACAGTCTGTTTGCGGCATCATGATCCGGACTCCGTAAGGCTCCGGGACCACGGATCCCTCGTGATCCCTCCCCTTTCCCCCGCAGTAGCACAGTGAGGTGCCAGGAAAGATGGACCGCTCTTCTCACCCCCGCTCCCGCAGGATCGCGCCGGTTGTCGCCGTTGCCGCGGCGGCGGCCCTGACCCTCGCCGGCTGCTCCAGCAGTTCCGGGGGCAAGAAGTCCGAGGAAGGCGCCGCGAACGCCTCCGCCGGCAAGGCGACCACGCCCCGTATGACCGTCGCCCTCGTCACGCACCAGGCTCCCGGTGACACCTTCTGGGACACCGTGCGCAAGGGCGCCGAGGCCGCCGCCGCCAAGGACAACATCAAGCTCGTCTACTCTGCCGACCCGAACGCGGGCAACCAGGCCAACCTGGTCCAGAACGCGATCGACCAGAAGGTCGACGGCATCGCCGTCACCCTGGCCAAGCCCGACGCCCTCAAGGGCGTCATAGGCAAGGCCGAGAAGGCCGGCATACCCGTGGTCGGACTCAACTCCGGCCTGAGCGACTGGAAGAAGCTCAACCTGCTGGAGTTCTTCGGCCAGGACGAGTCCGTCGCGGGCGAGGCCTTCGGCAAGAAGCTCAACGAGGTCGGCGCCAAGAACGTCCTCTGCGTCATGCAGGAGCAGGGCAACGTCGGCCTGACGCAGCGCTGCGACGGCGTGGCGAAGACCTTCGAGGGCAAGGTCGACCCGCAGAACGTCAACGGCACCGACATGCCGGCCGTGAAGTCGACGATCACCGCCAAGCTGAAGCAGGACCCCTCCATCGACTACGTCGTCACCCTCGGCGCCCCCTTCGCGCTGACCGCGGTGCAGTCGGTCTCCGACGCCGGCAGCAAGGCGAAGATCGCCACCTTCGACCTGAACAAGGACCTGATCAAGTCCATCAAGGCCGGCGACATCCAGTTCGCCGTCGACCAGCAGCCCTACCTCCAGGGCTACCTGGCCGTCGACGGCCTGTGGCTCTACAAGAACAACGGCAACTACAGCGGCGGCGGCGAGCAGCCCGTGCTGACCGGCCCGGCCTTCGTCGACAAGTCCAACGTCGACAAGATCGGGGAGTTCGCCGCGAAGGGCACCCGGTGATGAGCATGACCCAGCAGGCCACGCCGGCGGTGGACACACCGCCGGCCCCCGGCCCCAAGCAGTCCGACGGCCGCACGCGGCAGCGCCCGCTGGCGCTGCGGCTGCTGGCCCGGCCCGAGGTCGGCGTCTTCCTCGGCGCCGTCGCCGTGCTCGTGTTCTTCCTGTTCGCGGCACCGCCGGTGCGCGACGGCAGTTCGATGGCCAACATCCTGTACCAGTCGTCGACCATCGGGATCATGGCGCTGCCCGTGGCCCTGCTGATGATCGGCGGCGAGTTCGACCTGTCGGCCGGTGTCGCGGTGATCACCTCGGCGCTCACCGCGTCGATGCTCAGCTACCAGCTGACCATGAACGTCTGGGTCGGCGTGATCGTCGCCCTGCTCGTGTCGCTCGCGATCGGCGCGTTCAACGGCTGGCTGCTGGTCAAGACCGGGTTGCCCAGCTTCCTGGTCACCCTCGGCACCTTCCTGATCCTCCAGGGCGTGAACCTCGCCGTGACCAAGCTGGTCACCGGCAACGTCGCCACGGACGACATCAGCGACATGGACGGCTTCTCCCAGGCGCAGAAGATCTTCGCGTCGACGTTCGAGGTCGGCGGGGTCAACGTCAAGATCACCGTGGTGTGGTGGCTGGTCTTCGCGGCCCTGGCCACCTGGGTGCTGCTGCGCACCAAGTACGGCAACTGGATCTTCGCGGTCGGCGGCAACAAGCACTCCGCCCGGGCCGTCGGTGTCCCGGTGACCTTCACCAAGATCTCCCTGTTCATGCTGGTCGGCTTCGGCGCCTGGTTCGTCGGCATGCACCAGCTGTTCTCGTTCAACACCGTGCAGTCCGGCGAGGGCGTGGGCCAGGAGCTCATCTACATCGCCGCGGCCGTCATCGGCGGCTGTCTGCTGACCGGTGGCTACGGCTCCGCGATCGGCCCGGTCTTCGGCGCCTTCATGTTCGGCATGGTGCAGCAGGGCATCGTCTACGCCGGCTGGAACCCGGACTGGTTCAAGGCCTTCCTCGGCGTGATGCTCCTGGGCGCCGTCCTCATCAATCTGTGGGTCCAGCGCACGGCGACCCGGAGGTGACCGCAATGACCAGCAACGAAACCGGCACCCACGGGGCCGTCCTGAAGGACACGCCGTCCGCGGAGGACCGAGCCCTCGTCGAACTCCGCGGCGCCGGCAAGTCCTACGGCAACATCCGCGCCCTGCACGGCGTCGACCTGAAGGTCTTCCCCAACCAGGTCACCTGCGTCCTCGGCGACAACGGCGCCGGCAAGTCCACCCTCATCAAGATCATCTCGGGTCTGCACCAGCACACCGAGGGCGAGTTCCTCGTCGACGGCGAACCCGTGCGCTTCTCCACCCCGCGCGAGGCCCTCGACAAGGGCATCGCCACGGTCTACCAGGACCTCGCCGTCGTCCCGCTGATGCCGGTGTGGCGCAACTTCTTCCTCGGCTCCGAGATGACCAAGGGCCCCTGGCCGCTGCGCCGTCTCGACATCGAGAAGATGAAGAAGACCGCCGACGAGGAACTGCGCAACATGGGCATCGTCCTCGACGACATGGAGCAGCCCATCGGCACGCTCTCCGGCGGCCAGCGCCAGTGCGTCGCGATCGCCCGCGCCGTCTACTTCGGCGCCCGCGTCCTCATCCTCGACGAGCCGACCGCCGCCCTCGGCGTCAAGCAGTCCGGTGTGGTGCTGAAGTACATCGCCGCCGCCCGCGAGAAGGGCCTCGGCGTCATCTTCATCACCCACAACCCGCACCACGCCTACATGGTCGGCGACCACTTCAGCGTGCTGCGCCTGGGCACCATGGAACTGTCCGCCTCCCGCAGCGAGGTCAGCCTCGAGGAGCTGACCAACCACATGGCCGGCGGCACCGAACTGGCCTCCCTCAAGCACGAGTTGGCGCAGGTCCGCGGCGTCGACGTCGAGGAGCTCCCCGAGGCGGGAGACCTCACCGCCCCCGTAGCCACGTCTTCGGAAGGAAAGTCCTGACATGGCCCTCGCGCTCGACCGCATCCGGGTCGGCTCCGCCCCCGACTCCTGGGGCGTCTGGTTCCCCGACGACCCCCAGCAGGTGCCCTGGGAACGCTTCCTCGACGAGGTCGCCGAGGCCGGCTACTCGTGGATAGAACTCGGCCCGTACGGCTACCTGCCGACCGACCCGGCCCGGCTCACCGACGAGGTGGCCAAGCGGAACCTGAAGGTCTCCGCCGGCACGATCTTCTGCGGCCTGCACCGCGGCCCGTCCGAGTGGGACTCCACCTGGGAGCAGGTCAGCCGGGTCGCCGCCCTCACCCAGGCCATGGACGCGAAGCACCTGGTCGTCATCCCGTCCTTCTGGCGGGACGACAAGACCGCCGAGATCCTGGAGCCCCCGGAGCTCACCCCCGAGCAGTGGCGCAACCTCACCACGGGCATGGAGCGCCTCGGCCGTGAGGTGAAGGACCGGTACGGCCTGGACATCGTCGTCCACCCGCACGCCGACACCCACATCGACACCGAGGAGCACGTCGAGCAGTTCCTCGACTCCACCGACTCCGACGCGGTCAACCTCTGCCTGGACACCGGGCACTACGCCTACTGCGGCGGCGACAGCGTCAAGCTGATCGAGACGTACGGCGAGCGCATCGGCTATCTGCACCTCAAGCAGGTCGACCCGGACATCCTCGCCGACGTCGTCAAGAATGAGATGCCGTTCGGCCCCGCCGTGGCACGCGGAGTCATGTGCGAACCGCCCGCCGGTGTCCCCGAACTGGGTCCCGTGCTCACGGCCGCCCAGAAGCTCGGCGTGGACCTGTTCGCCATCGTCGAGCAGGACATGTACCCCTGCGAGCCGGACAAGCCGCTGCCGATCGCGGTGCGCACCCGCAAGTTCCTGAGGTCCTGCGGCGCCTGACGACCCGAAAGGACGGCCATGGCTGAGCGCGCCACTCTGGGAGTCGCGGTCATCGGTACCGGAAGGATGGGCGCGGACCATGTGCGCCGCATCCACGAAGTCATCAGCGGAGCACGGGTGGTGGCCGTCGCCGACGTGGACGCGGAACGCGCGAAGGCCGTCGCCGCCCGCGTCGACGGCTGCGCCGCCCACACCGACCCGGCCGCCGCGCTGGCGGCCGCCGACGTCGACGCCGTCCTGATCGCCTCCCCGGGCCCGGCCCACGAGGCCACGCTGCTCGCCGCCTTCGAGCGCGATCTGCCCGTCCTGTGCGAGAAGCCGCTCACCCCCGACGCGGCCTCCGCCCTGCGTGTCCTCGAAGCCGAACTGCGTCTCGGCCACCGCCGTGTCCAGGTCGGCTTCATGCGCCGCTACGACCCCGAGTACGCGAAGCTGAAGGCCCTGCTGACGACGGGTCAGCTGGGCCGTCCGCTGATGGTGCACAACCGGCACCGCAACGTCGCCAGCCCGCCCTTCTTCACCAGCTCCATGCTCATCAGCGACTCGGTCGCCCACGAGGCGGACGCGACCCGCTGGCTGCTCGACCACGAGATCACGGCGGTCACGGTGCTGCGCCCGGCACCGTCCGCCAACGCCCCCGACGGACTGCGCGATCCGCAGTTCGTCGTCTTCGAGACCGACGGCGGCGCCCTCTCCGACGTGGAGATCTTCGTCAACTGCGGCTTCGGCTACCAGGTGCAGGCGGAGGTGGTCTGCGAACGCGGCACCGCACGCATCGGCGACGGCCACGCCCTGGTCACCAACATGGCCGGCCGCTGGGGCGGCACCATCGCCCAGGACTGGACCGAACGCTTCGAGACCGCCTACGACCGGGAGGTCCAGGCGTGGGTCGACGCCACCCGCCGCGGCGAGGTGACCGGCCCGAGCGTCTGGGACGGCTACGCCGCCGCCGCGGTGTGCGAGGCCGGGGTGCGGGCGCTGGAGGACGGCGGCCGGGTCGAGGTCGAACTGGTCGAGAAGCCCGCGCTGTACGCGTGAACACGCCGGGCGGGCCGGGGTGCCCCGGCCCGCCCGGCGTGTTCTCAGATCCCGGTACGGGGCCGGGGCTCGAACCCGGCTGCCCGGTAACAGTCGTCGATGAGCGCCATCGTCGTCACCGCGTCGTCCTCGTCCAGCGGCAGCGCCGCACCGTCACGCACGCGAGCCGCGAACGCCTCCAGCTGGTACGTGTACGACGAGCGCGTCCCGAGGCGCTCCGTGCGCTCGCCCTCCGGGGTGCGGACCACGATCCGGTCGTCCATCTGCGGCAGCACGAAGTTCGGGGCCGTCGCCTCGCCCCGGGAGCCGGTGATCCGGATGCTCATCTCCAGCCCCTCGTACGCCATGTGGCAGCGGGCCGAGCCGGTAGCGCCGCCGGGGAACTCCAGGTCGGCGTCCAGCCACTCGTCGACCCCGGGCGCACCCGCGCGCTCCCCGCCCCGGGCACCGGCCAGGCGGGGCGGGCCGCCCGCCCAGGGGGCGAGCATGCGCAGCGCGTGCAGGCTGTAGCAGCCCAGGTCCATCAGGGCGCCGCCGGCCAGCGGCAGCGACCAGCGCGGGTCGGTGTCCGGCGGGGCGGCGATGGCGACCATCGCCTCCACGTGCCGCAGTTCGCCGAGTTCACCCGAGTCCAGGAGCTCGTGCAGGCGGCGGGTGACCGGGTGGAAGAGGTAGTGGAAGGCCTCCATGAAGACCGTCCCGGCCTTGACCGCGGCCTCCCGGACCTCCGCCGCCTCCCGCGCGTTGCTCGCCGACGGCTTCTCCGACAGCACGTGCTTGCCCGCCGCGAGGGCGGCCAGGTTCCACGGGCCGTGCAGGCCGTTGGCGAGCGGGTTGTAGACGATGTCGACCTCGGGATCGGCCACCAGCTCGGCGTACGAACCCGCCACCCGCTCCACGCCGTGCTCGGCGGCGAACGCCTCGGCTCGGGCGTGGTCGCGGGCGGCCACCGCGACGAGGCGGTGGCCGGTCGCCCGGGCCGGGTCGATCAGGGACCGCTCGGTGATCCGCGCGGCTCCCAGCACTCCTATGCGCAGTGGTTCCCGGCCCTTCTCGCTCATGCCTGCCGTACCTCCTCGATCGTCACGGGACGGTGCTCGTGCAGCGACAGTGTGCACGCGTCGGCGATCCAGCCCGCCTCCAGGGCGTCCTCGATCGTGCAGGGGGAGGGGCGGGTGCCGGCGACGACCTCGGTGAACGCGGTCAGTTCGGCGCGGTAGGCGGCGGTGAAGCGGTCCATGAAGAAGTCGTGCGGGGTGCCCGCCGGGAAGGTCACGCCGGGCTCGACCGAGCGCAGCGGCAGCTTGTCCTCCAGACCGACGGCGATGGAGTCCGTGAAGCCGTGGATCTCCATGCGGACGTCGTAACCACGGGCGTTGTGGCGGGAGTTGGAGACGACCGCGATGGTGCCGTCGTCCAGGGTGAGGATCGCGCCGGTGGTGTCGGCGTCACCGGCCTCCTTGATGAAGTCGGCACCGCGGTTGCCGCCCACGGCGTACACCTCGGTCACCTCGCGGCCCGTCACCCAGCGGATGATGTCGAAGTCGTGCACCGAACAGTCGCGGAAGATGCCGCCGGAGGCGGCGATGTACGCGGCGGGCGGCGGCGCCGGGTCCAGCGTGGTCGAGCGGACCGTGTGCAGCATGCCGAGCTCCCCGCTCTGCACGGCGGCGCGGGCGTTGACGAAACCGGTGTCGAAGCGGCGGTTGTAGCCGATCTGGATCGGCACGTCCTTGCCCTGGACGGCCTTCAGCACCTCGACGCCCTCGCTCATGGTCTTGGCGACGGGCTTCTCGCAGAAGACCGGGATGCCGGCCTCGACCCCGGCCAGGATCAGCGCGGGATGGGCGTCCGTGGCGGCCGCGACGACGATGCCGTCCACGCCGGCGGCCAGCAGGGCCTCCGGCGAGTCCACGACCACGGCCCCGAACCGCTCGGCGGCGGCCTTGGCGGCGTCCGCGAACGGATCGGTGACGACGAGGGACTCGACGACGTCGAGCCCGGAAAGGGTCTCGGCGTGAAAGGCCCCGATACGGCCGAGCCCGAGGATTCCGATACGCATGGGTATTGCTCCTATTGTCAACAGGGGGTGGTGCTACGCCCCTTTTTTTGGGGGCGCGGGGCTGTGCTGATATGCGGCTCCGCCGCGTGGGCGCGACCAGCCACCACGGCGCCGCACACGACCGACGACAATGCGCGGCAAATCCTTAGTCGAGTCCGCCCAACACGTTCTGGTCCCAATCGATCACCGACCCGGTGACCACCCCGGACCGCTCCGACAGCAGAAACACAACAAAGTCGGCGATCTCATCCGGCTGGCCCAACTTCCCCATCGGCAACTTCGCGGCAGCCTCCTCACGCCAGTCGTCCCCGGCCCCGTGGAAGGCCTTCTGCGTCGCATCCTCCCCTTCCGTCGCCGTCCAGCCGATGTTCAGCCCATTGATCCGCACCCGGTCCCACCGATGCGCGTGCGCGGCGTTCCGCGTCAGCCCGATCAGGCCGGCCTTCGCCGCGACGTACGGCGCCAGAAAGGGCTGACCCCCATGCGCCGACGACGTGATGATGTTGACCACCGTGCCGGGCGCCTCGCGCGCCACCATGTCCGCGACCGCCGCCTGCATCGCGAAGAACGGCCCCTTGAGGTTGATCGCGATGTGCTGGTCGAACAACTCGGGCGTGGTGTCCAGCAGCGTCCCCCGGGAGGTCAGCCCGGCGGAGTTCACGAGGCAGTCGACCCGGCCGTACGCCTCCACGACCCGGGCCACGGAGGCCTTCGTCTGCTCCGCGTCCGACAGGTCGGCCCGCACGTACAGGGCCTTGCCGCCCGCGGCGGTCAGCTCCGCCACCAGGGCCTCACCGGGCCCGGGGCGCCGCCCGGTGACGGCCACGACCGCCCCCTCGCGGACCGCGGCCCGCGCGATGGCGGCGCCGACACCCTGAGTGCCGCCGTTGACAAGGACGATCTTGTCGTCGAGAAGTCCCACGAGGTTCCTCAGCTCTCTCGTCGTTCGGTACCGGCCCGCAGCTCCGCGCGGAGCGCCTCCGGCGGCCACCCCTCGTACAGGGCCCGCCGTACGAGGTCCGCCTGCGAGGGCGGGGCCAGGCCGTCGACCGGCGGGTCGCTGTCGAGGTTGGTCGGGAAGGGGTAGCCCTCGGCGCTCGCCGCGATCACGTTGGCCAGCCACGCGTCGCTCGCGCCCTCGGCCTTCCGCTTCAGCAGGACGGGATACACCGCGTTCGCCACGGCCTCCCGGTCCACCGTCTCCATCGCGCGCCCGAACGCGGACGACACCTGCAGCAGGTTGGCCATGCGCCGGATGTCCGCCGAGCGGTTGGTGCCGGCGGCGTGGAAGAGGGCCGGGTTGAAGAAGACCGCGTCGCCCTTCGCGAGCGGCAGCTGCACCTGGTGCGTCTCGAAGTACGCCCGGAACTCCGGGCGCCGCCAGGCGAGATAGCCCGGCTCGTACTTCTGCGAGTGCGGCAGGTACATCGTCGGCCCGGACTCCACCGGCATGTCGCAGTGCGCGACCGCGCCCTGGAGGGTCAGCACGGGGGAGAGGCGGTGCACGTGCCCGGGGTAGGCGGCGGCGGCCTCGTCGGACAGGAAGCCCAGGTGGTAGTCGCGGTGCGCGGTCTGGGCGGCGCCGCCCGGGTTGACCACATTGAGCTGCGAGGTGACCTGGTAGCCGGGGCCCAGCCAGGCCGTCGCCACGAGGGCGAGGACGTCGTTGGCGTAGTAGTCGCAGAACACCTCCGCGTCGTACAGGGCCGCCTTCTCCAGCGCGTTCCACACCCGGTCGTTGGCGCCCGGCTTCGCGAAGTGGTCACCGGCCGTGGCACCCGAGGCGCGCTGCTCGGCGATCAGGGCGTCGAACACGGCGGTGGTCCGGTCCACGACCTCCGGGTCGGGGAAGGCGCCGCGGAAGACGACGATGCCGGGCCCGTCGGCGAGCGCCCGCACCAGCTCGGCCTGGACCACCCGGTCGCCTTCGAGCAGGCCGGTGTCGTAGACCGGCACGTTCCGCTCCACGGCGGAGGCGTGCGGATAGTCGGCGGGATCGGTCGCCTGCTCGACCAGCGCGCGGAACGCGTCGAGGTGGCAGTCCTGGTCGGACAGCCAGGCGCGGCGGTGTACGGAAGTGAAGGACATCGTCGTCCCTTCGGGGTCACGGAGCGACGCAGCCCTGCCATTCTTGTCAGTACAAACCCCTCGAACAACCAGCAGTGAGCCATCAAAAACCCCTCAAGGAGCCGGAGCATGGGCCACCCCTTCCCGATCCGGGAGATCGCACGTCAGGCGGGCCTGAGCGAGGCGACCGTCGACCGGGTCCTGAACGGCAGGGGAGGGGTGCGCGAGAGCACGGCCCGGGAGGTGCGCCAGGCCATCGCCGACCTGGACCGGCAGCGCACCCAGGTCCGGCTCGTCGGCCGGACCTTCATGGTCGACATCGTGATGCAGGCGCCCGAGCGCTTCACCACCGCGATCCGCGCCGCCCTGGAGGCCGAGCTGCCGTCCCTGCACCCGGCGGTGCTGCGCTCCCGCTTCCACTTCCGCGAGACCGGCCCGGTCGGGGAGCTGGTGCGGATCCTGGACCGGATCGCCCGGCGCGGCTCGCAGGGCGTGATCCTCAAGGCCCCGGACGTCCCCGAGGTCACCGCCGCCGTCGGCCGCCTCGCAGCCGCCGGCATCCCGGTCGTGACCCTGGTGACCGACCTGCCCGCCAGCGCCCGCCTCGCCTACGTCGGCATCGACGACCGGGCGGCCGGCGCGACGGCCGCCTATCTGACGGGCCAGTGGCTGGGGGAGCGCCCGGGCAACATCCTGACCAGCCTCAGCAGCGGATTCTTCCGCAACGAGGAGGAGCGCGAGATGGGCTTCCGCAGCGTCATGCGGGCCCGGCATCCCGAGCGCACGCTGGTCGAGATCGCCGAGGGGCAGGGTCTTGACGCCACCCAGTACGACCTCGTCCGGTCCGCGCTGGAACGCGACCCGGACATCCGCGCCGTGTACTCGATCGGCGGCGGCAACATCGCCACGCTGCAGGCCTTCGACGACCTCGGCCGCGAGTGCGCCGTGTTCGTCGCGCACGACCTCGACCACGACAACACCCGGCTGCTGCGCGCGCACCGCCTGTCCGCCGTGCTCCACCACGACCTGCGCCAGGACGTGCGCGAGGCCTGCCACACCGTCATGCGGGCCCACGGGGCGCTGCCGCCGGCCGGTCCGTCGCTGCCGTCGGCGATCCAGGTGGTGACGCCGTACAACATGCCCCCGCCCGTACGGTGACACCGCCGGTGCCGCCCTGGCGTGTATCCCCGCTCGGCGCCCCCCGGCTGCCTACCGTCGTGCGCATGCGGAATTCGACCCCGGACGGCCCGCCCGACCGACTGCTGGCACTCTCCGACGGGGTGTTCGCGATCGCCATCACCCTGCTGGTCCTGGACCTTTCCGTGCCCCGCGGGCTCGGCACCGCGGAGTACCACCGCGCTCTGCGCGAGCTTCTCCCGGACCTGGGGGCCTACGCACTCAGCGTGGTGGTGCTGGCCGGTTTCTGGCGCGATCACCGCAGGATCTTCCGCTCCGTCCGGCAGGTCGACGGACAGGTGATCTCGCTGACCGTGCTCGGTCTGGGCGTGGCGGCTCTGCTGCCCTTTCCCACCAGGCTGATCTCGGACTACGGCACCGAACCCGCGTCGGTCGCCATCTACGCGGCGGCCGTCGCGGCTCTCGGCGCCAGCCACCTCGCGCTGGCCACCCTGCTCGCCGTCCGCCCCTGGCTGCGCGGCGGCGCGGTGCCGGAGGAAGGCTTCCGACTCTACGGCCTCGACATGGCCACGACGGTGGCGGTGTTCCTCGTCACCATCCCGCTGGCTCTGACGATCGGCGTCGCGGCCATGTGGTGGTGGCTCGTCCTCTTCCCGGCCAAATACGCGCTCACCCGATGGGTCCGCAAGCCCTCCGCAGGCCGCTGACCGTCACCGCCGCGCGTCCACGGCCACCCAGGCCCCGCTCGCCGCCGACCGTGACACGGCGTCCAGGACGGCCGCGCTCTGCACGGCGTCCGTGAGCGTGGCCCCGTGCGGGGCACCCTCGGCGATCGAACGCAGGAAGCGGTACGCCTCGATGACCTTCAGGTCGTCGTACCCCATGGCGTTCGCCGCGCCGGGCTGGAACGCGGCGAACTCGCCATGGCCCGGGCCGACGTACACCGTCGTCACGGCCTGGTCCTGGTACGTCGTCCCGCGGCTGATCCCCAGCTCGTTCATGCGGCGGAAGTCCCAGAACACCGCGCCCTTGGTGCCGTGCACCTCGAAGCCGTAGTTGTTCTGCTCGCCGACCGAGACCCGGCAGGCCTCCAGCACACCGCGCGCCCCGGAGGCGAAGCGCAGCAGACAGCTGACGTAGTCCTCGTTCTCCACCGGGCCGAGTTCACCGCCCGAGGCGCGGCTGTGACCCGCCGTCGCCCCGGTCGGGCGGGCCCGCTCCGGCAGGAAGATCGCCGTGTCGGCCGTCAGAGACGCGATGTCGCCCAGCAGATGACGGGCCAGGTCCGCGCCGTGCGAGGCCAGGTCGCCCAGCACGCCGCTGCCGCCCCGCTCCCGCTCGTACCGCCAGGTCAGCGCGCCCTCGGGATGGGCCGCGTAGTCGCTGAACAGCCGGATGCGGACATGCGTGACCGTGCCGATCTCGCCCGAGGCGATCAGCTCGCGGGCCGCCTCGACGGCGGGCGCGTTGCGGTAGTTGAAGCCGACGGTGCCCTGCACACCCGCCGCGGCCACCGCGTCCGCCACCGCGCGGGCGTCCTCGGTGGTCAGCCCGACCGGCTTCTCGACCCAGATGTGCTTGCCCGCCTCGGCCATGGCGACGCCGATCTCGCGGTGCAGGAAGTTCGGCGCGGTGATGCTGACGGCCTGCACCCGGGGATCGGCGGCCACGTCACGCCAGTCACGGGTCGTCGAGGCGAACCCGAACTGCCCGGCGGCCTCCTCGGCCCGGTCCGGCACCTCCTCGGCGACCGTGACCAGCTCCGGAACGAGGCGCAGATGCGGATAGTGGTGCCGCACGCGCGCGTACGCCTGGGTGTGCACCCGCCCCATCCAGCCGAAACCGATGACGGCGACGCCGAGCGTGTCCACCATGAGAGCCCCTCTTTGGACCGTTCCACAACCTGTCCAGCCCACCCTGGGTGCGGCTTCCCGTCGCTGTCAACCCTTTGACAAGGTCACGACCCGCATGGAACGGTCCATGTCATGAGAGCGCCGACGATCCGCGACGTTGCCGAACGGGCCGGCGTCTCCAAGTCGCTGGTCTCCCTGGTGCTGCGCGGCTCCGACCAGGTACGCCCCGAGAAGCGCGAAGCCGTCCTGCGCGCCGCCCAGGAGCTCGGCTACCGGCCCAACGCCGCCGCGCGCAGCCTCAGCGAGCGGCGCACCCGCACGGTCGGCGTCCTCCTGAACGACCTGCGCAACCCCTGGTTCGTCGACCTCCTCGACGGCCTCAACTCGCTCCTGCACGCCAACGGCCTGCAGATGCTGCTCGCCGACGCCCGCCTCAACCGCCGCACCGGCCAGGACCCGGCCGACCCGCTCCTCGACCTCCGCGTCGACGGCCTGGTCGTGGTCGGCACCCTGCCCGACCCGGCGGCCCTTGGTGCGGTCGCCGAGCGGATGCCGGTCGTCCTGGCGGGCGCCCGCGAGCCCGTGCCCCCCGGGGTGGACCAGGTCGCCGGCGACGACGAGCAGGGCGCCCGGCTGGTCACCGAGCACCTCATCGGCCTCGGCCACCGCCGCATCGCGCACCTCGCGGGTTACGGAGCCGTCGGTGAACTGCGCCGCCGCAGCTTCGAGGCGACGATGCGGGCGCACGGCCTGACCGACCGGGCCGTCGTCGAGACCGGCGACATGACCGAGGAGAGCGGCTACCGCGCCACCGTCCGCCTCCTCAGCCGGCCCGACCGCCCCACCGCCGTCTTCGCCGTCAATGACATCACCTGCGTGGGCGCCCTCTCGGCGGCGGAGGAACTGGGCCTGCGCGTCCCGCGCGACGTGTCCGTCGTCGGCTACGACAACACGAGCATCTCCCGGCTGCGCCACCTGTGGCTCACCACCGTCGACAACGCCGGCCACGAGGTCGGCCGCCGCGCCGCCCGCTTCCTCCTCGACCGCTTCGAGCGGCCCGGGGGAGAGGGGCGGATCCATCTGGCGGCGCCGACGCTGGAGATCCGGGGGACGACGGGCCGACCGTCCTAGAGGCCCGCACCGGATCGGACCATAGTGTCCGTCTCGACCTCTATGCCCTGGTCGGGTGCACCCGTCGACTTAGCGTATTGTTTGCGGCATATGCGCACGGGTTGAGGCTCGTGGGCATCCGAGGGTGAAGGGGGAGCAACGGGTGGATGACGCGCGGGACCGGCGTGTCCGACGAGCCGAAACGGCCTGAGGTGCCGTCACGGGGCTCCTCGCCCTGGCGGCCTGCGCCGGACACGCGACCAAGGCGGAACTGCCCTGGTGGGCCGTCCTCGCCGTCGCCGTCTCGACGGCGGGCCTCGCCGGCTTGACCGGGGCGCATCTCGGGCGCAGGCGCGGGGCACGCGACGAGGCCGTCCTGGAGCCGGGCGAGAGTCCCCTCGGCGCGTACGCGAACCTCCCGCCGCACTGCACCGGTCACACCCCGGCTGACGCCCACGAGGGCCAGGGGTGCGGATGCGGTAGGGTTGACCTGCGCGATCACGCGGTTCACCCCGCGCGAGCCGCATCGGGACGTGGCGCAGCTTGGTAGCGCACTTGACTGGGGGTCAAGGGGTCGCAGGTTCAAATCCTGTCGTCCCGACGTGTGAAGCAGCAGACGAGAGGCTGTACCGGGAGCTTTCCGGCGCGGCCTCTCGGCCGTTCCTGCGCACCCATTCCACCCGGTGCTCGGCGGCCAGGGCCAGACCCCGGCGGCCGGCCTCGGCGGGGACCGGGAGCCGGCACAGCGCGTCCAGCGTGCGCAGCATCGTCTCCGCGAAGTGCTGCCCCAGTGCCGTGAGGCGGCCCGAGGACAGCAGGACCTCCGTGGCCTCCCGGGCGCCCGCGCGCCAGCGGGCGAACTGGGCGTGCGCCCGGGCGAGTTCCTCGGGGTCCTGTTCCACGGCCCGGTGCCGGTTCCAGAACTGTGCCACCCCGAGGTGCGCGTACGCCCCGTGGAACAGCCCGATCAGGGGCCGGGGGTCCGGGCGCCAGGGCGCGTAGTACCGTTCCTCGCCGCCGGGCTCGAACAGGTCGAAGAGGTGCAGGACCGCGGCGAACTTGCTGTGCTGCAACTCGTGGGCGAGGGACAGGGCGAGAGCGCGGCCGGTGCGCGGCCGGGACAGCGCCATCGAGCCGAACGCCTCCGCGCTGCTGCCGCTGAAGCTGCCCGTGGGGCCGAGGGGCACCAAGGTGCGCGTACCGGCGGCGAGTTCGGCGAACGCCCCCGGATGGTGGTTCCGCAGCAGCCGGCAGGCCTCCCGGGCCGTGGCCTCCCACCAGCGCAGATCGTCCGCCGTCAGGCCCAGCGGCCGCTCGGGCACGCCGGGGAAGCGCAGCGGGTCCACATCGTCCAGGAGCAGGGACGCGCCGGTGTCCAGCACGACGAGCCGGTGCGCCGCCCGCCACCGTCCCGACGGCGCGTACGGCACCTTCGGCACGGGCACAGGGCCGGGAGCGGAGCCCCGTCCCACGTCGACCCGGGCGCCACCGGCGGCATCGATCTCCACCTCGGCCACGTCACCGGGCCCGGCACCGGAGAAGCGGGCGCCGCCGAGCGAGGGCAGGAAGACCTGGTCCGTCGTCAGGGGCCACAGCACCCGTGCGGACACGCCCGCGCGGACCGCCGCCGCCGCGGCGAGGGAGCTGAACCAGTGGACCGGCGGCTCACCCACCTCCCCGGACCCGCCCTCGACGACACGGTCCAGCCGGGCCAGCAGGCCGGTCAGCGCTGTGCCCGTCGACGGATGGGTGAGGACCGCCGACACCGCCCCGGGATCGGCCCGATGGGCGGCCGCGAGGAGCTCCCAGGCCTGCCCGGCCGCCTCGGCCACACCGCCGCCGATCTCACGGGCGGCCTCCGTGACCGCGTGCGCGCAGGCCAGGCGGCGGCTGTACTCGGCGCGGGCGAGCAGGTCCATGGCCTCGGCCCCGCCGCCGCCCGTCGCGAGTGCGGTGAAGAGCCTGCCGGGCACACGGATCGGCACGGGCCTCATGCCGCTTCCGCCGGGGCGCTGCGCAGCCGTTCCAGGTCCCCGGAGAGCCGCTCCCTGACCCGCACGATGAGAGCGGCCAGGTCGGCGCAGTAGACGCTGGGGTTGGCGAACCCGGTGGCGGGCCGGTAGCGGTTGGCGTAGTGGCCGCCGCCGCACACCCGCAGCAGCCGGCAGTCCCGGCACTGCGCGGACAGACCCTCGGCGCCCCACTGCCGGGCCGCGACGCCCGGATGGCGCAGCAGCGCGTCGAAGGAGTCACGCTCGACATGGAGGCCGGTCCGCGCGGCGCCGTGATAGGCGGTGCGCAGCGTGTCGTCCTGGGCGAGCGCGCCGTCCGTCTCCACCACGGCGTACCGCACGGGCGCAAGGCCCAGCGCCTCCGTCTCCGGGGCGCCGCCGAGCAGCAGCGTCATCATGTCCTCGAGCAGCCGCACCCGGGTCTCCCGCCGCGGGGCCCCGTACCACCGCTCGAACACCCGCCACAGCCAGTCCGCGTACGGTGTGCCCGGCAGTCCGGGCGGGGGAGTGTGCCAGTTGCCCTGCGGCAGCAGGAAGTCCACCGCGGGCGGGCGGTACGTCAGCAGGTGCTCGTAGCAGCGCACCGGGTCGTTGCCGAGGTCGATGGTGCACAACAGGCCCGCGAACAGCTCGCGATGGGGCCCGTCGGCCAGCCGGTGCAGGGCGGCGGCGACCCGGGCATGGCTGCCGCGCCCGTCGGCGCCCCGGCGGTTGCGGTCGTGCGCGGCACGGTCGCCGTCCAGGCTGACCGAGATCCGGATGCCGTGCGCGGCGCACAGGTCGAGCCAGCGTTCGGTCAGCCGTACGCCGTTGGTCTGAAGCGCGAGGTGCAGCCGTACGCCCGGACCGGCCGCTGCGCGCAGGACCGAGACGGCCCGGCCGACGGCGGCCTCCCCGGCGAGCAGCGGCTCGCCCCCGTGCAGCACCACTCCGGCCTCGCGCACCCCGTGCGCCGCCAGGTGCTCGGCGATGCGCTCGGCCGTGCGGTCCAGCGTCCCGGGCGCCATGGTGCGCGGCTGTTCGCGCCAACTGCTGTCGTGCGAGCGGTACATGTAGCAGTACCGGCAGGCGAGGTCGCAGCGGCTGTGCACCTTCAGCACGAAGGAGTGGAACGGACTGGGCGTCCATCCGGCCGCTTCCCGCGCCGCGACATCGGCCGCGACCGGCCACGGTGGCTCCGCATGGCGCAGTCGATTCATACGTACCCCCCGGTTCGCATGCCGACCGGCCCGGTGCCCGTCCGGCCGGCCCACGCCATTGGGCTCAGTATTCGGCGCCGGTGACAGACCGTCAACATCGAGATTCCGTCGTCCGGGCCGCCCCCCGCCCGAAAGTAGCCGTTTTCCCGGGCCGCCCCGTGGGGACGTCAACACTGGATACGACGTCCCCGGACAGGGACGCGCAGGCGTGCGAGGCCGCCGCCTACGGCGGTCCGTCGGGCACCGCGGAGGATGGGCCATGGCAGAGGTCGAGGAAGCGGGTGCCGAGCAGGGCGAGGCGACCCTGGAGTCCGTCGTGCTCGACCTCACCGACGTGCCGCTGGACGACGTCGCCGCGCTGCCGCCCTCGGTGCTCGGGGAGACCCTGCGCCGGCTCCGGACGGGCCGCACCCCGGGCGACCCCTTCGTCACCGGGTTCAGCGAGAGTCAGTGACCGGCGCCGCGTGCGGACACCCGCCAGCGCGAAACCGCCTGATCAGGGGCAACCCGCCCTATACTGACCGTCCCTGACTGTCGTGCCCCACCGTCCAGCACCTGCCGTCGAAGCGGAGTGGCCATGCCCGACACCCACGCAGCCGACCGCCCGGGACGGTTCGCCCTCTTCTGCTCCACCGCGGAGAACCTCGGCGTCAGCACGACCGTGCGCAATGTCGCCGACCTGCTGGCCGCGGGCAACCGCAGTGTCCTGAGCGTGGACGGCCGTGCGACGGGCACACCGGAGGGGACACCGACGCCCGAGCCCGAGCCCGGGCGGATCGCCCTCGTGGCACGCCCGGACGCGGCGTCCCTCCTCGCCCTCGCCTCGGACGCCGCCGCACTGCGCTACGACCACGTCCTCGTCGAGGCGCCGCTACCCGACGCGCCCAGCGCACCCCCCGAGGGCAGGCTCGGCTCGCTGGCCGACTCGCTGGTGCTCTGCTTCGCCATGACGGCTTGGTCCATCGACGGCGCCGCCGCCCTGGCCGAGCAGATGAGCGCCGGCCGCTCCGGCCGGCCCGTACGCCTCATGGCACTCGGCCTGAAAAGCAACGTCGAGTCGCACGACCGGCTCCGCGGCGCCCGCGAACGGGTGCGGCGCAAGTTCGGCCCCCTCACGCGCACCTCCGGCACGGCCGAGCTCGCCTTCCTGGAGATCCCGTACAACCCGCTCTATCTGGACACCCGGCAGCTCGCCGTGGAGAGCGAGCCGGAAGGCTCCGTGACCGGGCTGCGCCCCTACTACGAGCGGCTCGCCGACTGGCTGCGCAACCGGCGGCCGGTGCCGCTCAGCCGGGTCACCATCGTCCACTCCCAGCGGCACGCCCCCTGGGCCGCCTGGCTGGAGGACCAGTTCCGGCGCGGCGGCATCCGCACCGAACTGCGCGCCCAGGACGCCTACTCCGGCGACCGGCCGGCTCCCGGCACGGCCCTGCTGTTCCTCTCCCCGGCGGACATGGACCACGCCGCGCTGGCGCAGCTCGCGGCGCTGTCCCACCCCGACGTCCGGATCGTGCTGGCCGACGAGCCCTTCCCGGACCCGGGGGCCGCCCACCACGAGCGCATCGACCTGCGCGGGACCGACGAGGACGAGGCCGTGCGGCGGCTGTGGTCCGGACTCGGCCTCGGCACCCCGCCCCCGGCGGACGGCCACCCCGGCCCACGGTTCCCGCGCCTGCCCGCCGTGACCAACGTGGCCCCCCGCTACAGCGGTTTCGTCGGCCGGGACGACGTCCTCGGCACTCTCCTGGAGGAACTGCACACGGCCGGCCGGGACCGCACCCCGCTGGTCGTGCACGCCGCGAGCGGCTGGGGCAAGAGCGAGACCGTCCGGGAGCTGTGCCACCGTTTCGGCTCCGCCTACGACGTCGTCTGGTGGGTGCGCTCCTGGGAGATCCCGCGCGCCCGCCGCGGCCTGAACCGGCTCGCCGGCCGGCTGGAGCTGGTCACGACGGGCGACGGCGCCTCCCCGGAGCTGTTCGAGCACCTCTCCCGCACCGACACCCAGAGCTGGCTGCTCGTCTACGACGGAGCCGAAAGCCCCGACGGGCTGCGGGAGTTGCTGCCCACCCCGCACGCCCGCGGGCACGTACTGATCACCAGCCGCACCGCCCCGGCCACGGACGGCATGGCGGCCTTCGCCCTGCCGCCCTTGTCCGCCGGCGAATGCCGGGCCGTCCTGGCGGAGCAGCTCCCGGAGATCGACGAGGACCAGGCCGAGCATGTCGGACAGGTCGTGGGCTTCGTCCCGCTCGCCGTGCGCATCGCCGCCCTCTGCCTCGCCGAGCGCGCCGCGGCGCACCGGCGCGACGACAGCATGAGCGAGAGGGCCGCCGCCCGTGCGGCCGTCGCCCATCTCCTCGCCGAGTACCGCACCGCTCAGCAGGCCCTGCTCGAACAGGAGAGCGCGGCCCCGCCCGTGACGGTCATGGTGAGGGTGGCCCGGCAGACGGTGCTGCACACCCCCGGCGCCGCGGCCTGGCGCGCCGAGAGCCGCACCAGCGACGCCCTCGGCTGGCTGCTGAACGCGGCGTCCCTGCTCACCGGGCGCGGCATGGGGCTGGAACTCCTGCGGTCGAGACGCATCCTCGCGGAACTGGCCCACGACGGTACGAGGGCCCGGAACCAGGGCGCGCCCCGGAACCCGGCCGACACCCGGCTGCCCGACGAGCACATGGTGAGCGTCGCCCTGTGGGCCCTGTCCCGGGTCGGGCTCCTGGACGTCGACTTCGACCGCACCGAGCAGCCCCTCGGACAGCACCACGCCGTACGGGACGCCGTCCGCGCCGGCATGGACCCGGCAGAGCGCGCCCACATCGAGCACGTGCTGCGCGGCACCCTCGCCGAGTACACACCGGACGAGAACCGTGACCTGCCCGCCGACTGGGCGCGCGAGGTGTACTCCCTGCGGCTGTGGGAGGACCACCGGCCCCGCGTCCGGCGGTCCCTGCTGCGCCACCTCAACGCCCTGAGCCAGCGCGGCGAGACCGCCGACCGGGCCCGCATGCTCGACATCTCCGAGCGCGCGCAGCGGGCCTGGTCCCCGGAGGGCGACGACCCGTCACCGGAGTACCTGCGCCTGCTCAACCTCACGGCCCGCGCCCACCGCCTCGACGGCTCCTACGAGCAGGCCCGCCAACTCGCCGAACAGGCCCTGCGCGGCCACCGCCGGCTGCTGGGCCCGCTGCACCCGAGAACGCTGCTGTCCGCCGACTCCTACGGCGCCGTCCTGCGCTCCCTCGGCAGGTTCTCCGACGCGCTGTTCCAGGCCCGGCCCGTGCTGGAGGGCTTGACGCTGCTGCTCGGCCCGCAGCACAGCGCGACCGTACAGGCCGAGCACAACCTCGCGTTCACGGAAGCGCTGAGCGGCCGGGCACCCGACGCACTGGCCCGGCTCCTGGCCCGGTTCCGCTACCGCCAGGCCCTCGGCGGCGAGGACGAGCCGGCCGTCTGGCGGTTCGCCGACCTGCTCGCCTACGTCTACCGGACGCTGGGCCGTGACGCGGAGTCCCAGGACCTGCTGCGGCAGTGGCTGCACCGGCACGGCGACATCGAGACCGGCACCCGGCTGGGCATCGAACGGGGCCTCGCCATCAGCGAACGGCGCATCACCTACAACTCCGCCCGCTCGCACGAGACCGTCTACGGCTACGAGAAGGCCCTGGAGCGCGACCGGCGGGTGCTCGCCGAGTCCACCGGCCGGTTCGGCGCCGAGCACCTCGACACCGTGCGCTGCCGCTTCAGCCTGGCGGCCGACCTGCACGCGCTCGGCAAGCACGACGAGGCCGAACACGAGGCCCGCCAGTGCAGCCGCGCCCTGCAGAGCACGCTCGGCGCCTGGCACCCCTACGCCGCACTGGCCGGGATCCGGCACGCGGTGTACCTGCGGGCCACGGGCGCCGTCGAGGAGGCCGAGGCCACCGGCAGGGCCGCGCTCAACCTCCTGGAGGACCGGCTGGGCGACAGCCACGCCTGGGTGTCGGCCGCGGAGAACTCCCTCGCGGCCACCCTGGCCGCGGCCGGGCGGACCGAGGAGGCCGTCGCACTCGCCGAGCGCGCCCTGCGCCGTTTGCGGGACCTGGACATGGGGCATCGGCCCGACGGGCGGCGGGTGAGTGCCCACCACACCTGGCTCACCTCCCGGACCACCGCATCCACCCCACCGGCCAGGGACTTCGACATCGACCTGGAACTGCCCGGAATCTAGCCGCGACTTGAGGGCAAAAGACCGAGTCCCGGTGCCGTCGCCCGGCGACGGTTCCACGACGGAAGGTGAGCGTACGTGGCAGCAGCCCCGCACCCGGAGACCGAGCTCTTCACCGAGTCCCACTGGTCCCCGGAGGTCCACGGCCGAATAACAGAGCTGTGCCAAGGGGCCTTCGCCGGCGTCCCCGCCCTCAGGTCGGTGTCCCACTACAGCAACGGCATCATCGACTTCGTCGTCCGCAGGGGCGACTGCCCTCCGCTGAGCAGCCTGGTCACCGAGCAGGGCGAGGACATCGCGAACGAGTCCCTGCCCGGCAGCCGGCTGCTGCTGTGCACCCAGGACCTGAACGCCCTGATGCGGCCGCTGGGCACGGGCGAGCTGATGCGCGTCGTGCTCGCCAACGCGCGCGGCGGTCTGTGGGGCGGTCGCGTCAAGACGGGGGAGTACCTGTCCGCCCTCACCGACAGGCCCGGCGGGATGCCCGCCACGGACGCGGCCATGAACCGCCTCGTCTCCGCCATCCGCACCCAGGTGCTCTCCCTTCCCGACGAACTGCCCGGCGGTCTGACGGGCCCGGCGGAACTGCTGCCGGAACACAAGGAGCGGCTGCGCATCGACTTCGGGACGGCGACGGCCGGACACGACGCACTGTCCGAGATGCGGCTGCGGGCCCTGTGGGGCGGCCACGTCAACACCCTCGACCTGCAGTACGCCGCCTTCTACCGGGACTGGAAACTCGTCTGCGCGGGCGACGTCTTCGAGAACCCAGAGCTCGGACCCCGCTTCCTCGACGTCAGCGTGCGCTCACGCCGTACCGCCTACCGCGACCTCGCCCAGAACCTGCGCGGCCATCTCGCCCGGCTCACCGACGCCCTGCGGCTGGTGGTGCAGCCGCCCGCCGACCGCCTGGTCCTGGACGTCCAGGAGGGTGCCGTGTTCGTGACCTGGCTGTCGCCGCGGGACTACCTCCTCGGGGTGACGCTGGACCAGCGGCAGGTCGGCCACGCGGAGAGCCGGCTGCACGACCTGGCGGGCGCGCTGCGCGAGGTCACGGCGCCCGAACGGCACTGACCAGCGCGCCCCACACCTCGTCGGCGAGCGCCTCCACGGCGCGCGCCGCCGTGGGCCGGTGCGCGGGGCCGGGGCTGCCGAGGGACTGCACGGGCAGCACCTCCACCGCCGTCTCGTACTCCCGGCAGACCCGGCGCAGCCGCGCCCACTGCTCCTCGGTCGGCGCGCCGGGCGCGGCCGAGCGGAACCAGGAGTCGGCGCCCGTACGGAACCGCTCCGTCAGCTGCCGGACCAGGGTGGCGCACCCCAGCGCCGTGAGATCCGATCGCCCCGCCCGCGGCAGCGGACCCTCGCCGTCGTCGGCCGGGTGGCCGGCCAGTCGCTCCACGGCCGCGTCGAGCAGCGTGAACACCTCCTCGAACCGGCCCTCGACGGGCTCCGGCAGCGCCGAGCGCGCCGGGCCGGGCGCCACCGCGACCAGATCGCGCCGGGCCAGATCGCTCACCGTCCGGCGCAGCTGGCCGAGTTGGGCGCTGTGCTCGCCGAGCGCACCGCGCAACTCGCTGGTCAGTTCCGCGAGATCGGCCTCCTGACGAAGCTCCGTGAGGCGGGAGCGCAGCCGGTCCAGAGCCTCGTTCACCGCCCTCGGGAAGTCGCCCGGGCGGTACAGCAGGGGCTGCGAGCCGAGCGAGCGCGCCAGCCGGTCCCGCATGGTCCGCGACACATGGCCGTTGACCACCAGCAGCACCTCGGCCTGGGCCGGATGCAGCGCGCCGCGCAGCGCCCGGACCCGCGCGGTGATGCGTTCCTGGTCGTCCGCGACGAGCACCGAACCGGTGACCACGATCGCGATGTAGGCGTTCGGGACGGGCTCCAGCCAGTACGCCACCACCAGCGATCCGTCGTCGGACGACGCCCGCGCCGGAACCGGGTCGCGCGACGCGATGCGCCACTGCCCGAGGGCCAGCGCGTCGTGGACCGTGGAGAGCACCTGGTCCTCGGACACGTTGTCGTGCAGCCCGCGTACGGCCCTCAGCACGGTCGCGGCGGTCACCTCCCGGACCGCGCCCTCGCCGTCCTCGCTCAACTGCCAGGCGTGATGGCAGGTCTTGAGGATCTCGCGGGGCACCCCGCCGGCGAGTTCCTGAAGGATCGCCACCGACTCGGCACCGAACGGCGCGGGCCACCGCTCGACCGCGTCCGTGCCCTCGGCAGCGGCGGGACGGGGCCCGGAACCGACGTACTCGGCGACGAGTTCGGCGGTGAGTTCCGCACTGAAGCGGGTCGGCCACAGCTGCACCACGCGCTCGTGCAGGCTCGGACGGAACGCGTTGAGCCCGCGCGGCGAGGTGCAGAACACCAGCAGACCGCCCCGGCTCACATAGACGTTGACCAGACGCTCGAAGGCGTCGACGAACGTGCGCCGGGACTCCTCCGGCCAGTCCAGCACCTTCTCCAGCGAGTCGATCAGCAGGACGTACGGCTTGCCGACCCTGCCGTGCAGGAAGCCCTGGACGGCCAGCGCGTCGAAGACCGGGTCGATGCCCGTGACGGCGTCCTTGATGCCGCGTTCCTTCAGCTGCTGCGCCGGCTCGTCACCGGTCAGCCACGCCCACACCATCGAGGTGAACCGCGGGTCCTGGAGCAGGGCGAGCGCGGTGGCGAACCGCCGGTGCTCCGTCACCTCGCCGAGGGTGACCCGCAGATCGGCGTGCAGCACCTCGGGGTCGTAGCGCAGGGCCGAGACCACCTTGTCCGGGTCGAGTACGCGGTCGCGCAGCCCGGTGGCGATGTCGTCGAGGGCGATGTCGTCGAGCGGCACGTCGTCCGCCCGGCCGGGCCGCGGGCCGGAGCTCTGCTCGCCGACCCGGACCGCCGTCACGTAGGCGTAGTAGTCCCGGACGAGTTCCTCGAACGCGGCCCGGCCCTCCGGGGTGTCGGCGGGGCCGCGCAGCCGGTCGCGGTACATACGGCCGAAGTCCTGCGCCGGTTCGTCGACGATCCACATGGCCGGGCCGTCCGGGCGGGCCAGACCGTTGCACACCTCCCGGGCCGCGTGGCTCTTGCCGAGGCCGAACTCACCCACCACGGCGATGGCCCGCCCGCGCCGACCGCCCCGGGGCTGGTCACGGAGGTAGTCGCGCACCAGGTCCTGGAGCTCCCGCAGGATCTTGGTGGGCACATGGGCGTTGCCCGAGTCCGCGGCCTCGACCGGGGCGTCACCGAGATCGGCCGAGGGGCCGAGCCGCACGACCGGCACCAGGGGGAAAGGGTTGCTGTACCAGGTGTCTGCGTTGTTTGCGGCCACGATGGCACTCCTTGCGGGTCCTGTCAGGCGCGGTCGGGGTGGCGTGGCGGGCGTCAGCCGCCGGGGCGGGGCCGGATCGGATCGCGGAGCAGGGCGTCGCGGCTCGCCCGCCGCCGCTCCCAGTAGGGTCTGAGCGCGTCGGCGTCGATCGGCCAGGGGTGCGGTGCGCAGCGCAGGGCGTCCGCCGCCGAGTGGAAGACCTTCCGCAGTTCGCGTACGTCGCGGGGCTTCCATTCGTCGTGCGCTGCCACCAGAGAGCTCCTGTCCGGCTCGACCAGGGCATGCGGCCCGCCGTGGCCCGGCCGGGCGCTGCGGCTGAACCGCCAGATGTCCTCGCTGTTCAGCTCGCTCAGCGCGAGATGGGTGACCGCCGCCGATCCGCTGAGGGCGGCGGCCACTTCCCTCGCCGTCTCCGCCGCGCCCTGGCTCACTTCGACGAACAGTACGATCCTCGGGTGCGCATTGCTCAGACAGGTGCGCAGGAACGCCGCCCTGAGGTGTGCGTCGTTCCACCGTATGTGCGGGATCACGGCGAAGAGCAGCGCGTTGCGCTGGAGCAGCAGATCACTCATCTCGCTGTAGGCCTGCCACGGATCGTCCTCGTCGGTGATCGCCTTGACCCGGGACTCGGGGAAATCATGGAGCCGGAGTCTCTTCGCGAGTTCTCTGCGTATCCGGGCGTTGATCCGCTCGGTCGGCGCGAACGACCCGTCCGCGTCGATACTGATCCGGCGGCCGTCGTTCTCCAGCCCCGCGGTCGGCACGCACACGGGGAGCGGGTTCCCCGCCGCGGCCGCGGTCGCCGCCACACGCTGTTTCACCTCGTAGATGCACCGGTGGATGAGCGTCGTCTTGCCCATGCCGGGCGGGCCGCTGACGATCACGACACGGCCTTGATCAGCGCTCGGGTCCAGGAGTTCACCGAGGCCGGGCCAGTCCGAGCCGAAGCGGTCCAGTTCCTCCCGGGAGTGGTCCACGTCCACCCACTGGTGCACATGGTCCGGCTCTTTCCACGGCACCAGCGGGTGGTCGGCGCTGAGCGCGGAGGCGCCGTTCTGACCGACGTGACGGTTCATGCCGTTCGATCCGTACGGTTTGCGCACTCCGTAGGGGTTCGCCCAGTCGGAGCTGGTCATGCGTGGGGTCCTCCGGTGCTTGTGGGACGGCCGTTGCCGCGTAATCTCCGCAGCCACCACAGGGGCGCGGGGCGCAGCAGTTCCCCCGCGTCCCGTGCCTGCCGGTCCACCGTGGTGCGCACGGCGCTCGCCTCGCTCTTTCTCTCGTGCGGTCCCAGGAACCGCCCGTCCCGGCTGCCCGGCAGCGGCTCCGCCAGGGGCAGGGAGTCGGCCAGCCGGCGGGCCGCCTCGCTGCGCGGAGCCGGGCCGGGCACCAGGGCCAGCAGGCCGGAGAGCGCCTCCCTGGCGCGTAGCGCCTCGGCGTGGTCCGCATCGGGATCCTGCTCGTACGCCGCCAGATACAGCCATGCGATCCTCCGGAATTCCCGTACCGCCGCCACCAGTTGCCGGCTGCGGGTCCGCCGCTCCGCCGAGATCCGTTCCGTCGTCTGCCCGACCAGGGTGAGCGCGGCTCCCGCCGCGAGCAGGTACACCGCGTCGAGGAAGCCGCCCTGCCCCGAACCGCCCTTGTCCGCCGACGCCCCCGGCGGGTCGCCCGCGGCGGCCAGCACTGCGTCGCAGACCCGCTCGAAGTCCCCCCGGTGCGCCTGGGCCCACTCCTCCAGCGGCAGCACGCCGCCCTCGCGCCCGGGAACCTCGACGGCATCCACACCGCCGCCCGTCCCCGCGGGCCGCCGCACCACACCGAGCCGCAGCGCCGCGTCCCTGAGTTCGCCCCGGTGCTCGTCGGCCAGGCAGTACACCAGCCGGACATCACTCCTGCCGGTGTCCGCGACCGCCGCCCCGCCGGTGGCGGCAAGCAGTAACAGGGCGAGGACCGGGATGCCGAGCACAGCCCGCCACCCGCTCCCGCTCCCTCTCCTTTCACCCATCCGGCCTCCCCGTGCCCCTGGCCGCGGCCGCGCCCGGCCGCCGCACACCATCCGGTTATGCGGAGGAACGCAGTCCGTCGGCCGTGGCCGGAGGGGCCGGCGGCCCGCCGCCCTCGCCCGCCGGGCGTCCGGGGAGACGCTCCAGGGCGCCCCGGGGTTGCCGGTTCCTCCGCGACCGGTGACGCGACCAGCACCCGAACCCGATCTGCGCCCCGTAGTGCAGCAGATTGACCGTCACCACGGCCGGGGCGACGATGCCGACCGTCTTCGGGAAGTCCCGTTCGAGGGTGAGGGCGAGCAGCACGGCCGTGAGGCCGTTCTGCTGGCCGATTCCCAGCAGGAACCGGTCCCTTCCCGACAGACCGCGGACGAAGAGGGGCATCAGCAGCATGGCCACCACCGCCTGCGCCGCGAACGCCGTGGCACCGAGCAGCACACCCGGGCCCGGCGACACTCCCTGGGCGACGAACAACCCCAGCAGGGCGGTGGCGAGCAGGAAGGCACTGGAGACCGCCCGTGCGAGCGGCCGGGTGAACGCCTTCGTCCGCAGGAACAGACCGGCGACGGCCACGGCGAGCATCAGCATGTTCGCGGCGGCGAGCACGAGCACGGCCACGGCCAGCAGGGCGGCGAGCGGCGTCGCCGGCCGCCGGGTCCCGTCGGCGTCGAGCTCCTTCCGGGCGGGCCACAGCCTGCCGCCCGCCCACCACAACAGCAGGGCACCGGCCAGCAGCACCGCGTTGAGCGCGAGTCCGAGGGTGTAGCCGCGGGTGCCGCCGCCCACCACCGAGGGCGTGCCCGCGTGCCCCGCGGCCGTGTAGGCGTATCCGGCGACGTACAGCGTCAGCAGGACCGTCATCGGATCGTCGAAGGAGGCCCACGCGGTGAGCAGGGACCGGGCGCGCTGCGACATGTGCCCGTCCCTGCTGAGGGCGGCCACCGACAGCGGGTCGATCTGCGCGACGACGATGCCGAGGATCAGGTACTCCGGGCGGCCGAAGGCCAGCACCATGACACCGGAGATGATCCCCGCCTTGAGGACGACCCCCAGGGTGACGGCCGCCACCACACCGCGCAGATCACGGCGCAGGTCGGCGAGGTCGATGCCGTACGTGCTGCCGTACAGGCCGACGGCCAGCAGCAGTCCGGTGGCGAAGACGTATCCGGTGGTGCCGGCCATGCGCGACGGATCCGCCGCCAGGCCGATCACCGTCCCGAGGACCAGGGCGCCGAGCGCGCCGAGCAGAACGGCCGGAACCGCCTCCGGCAGTCTCGGCCGCCAGGCACGGTTGCGTCGGGACGTCTCCACTGGCTCCCCCCATCCCCCGGTGTTACGCCGCGAGCGTAGTCGGGCCGCCGGCACCTCGTGCGCATTCTGGTACGGACGTGCAACCGCGAGAGCAATCAAGCGTAGGCATCATCATCCGGACGGCGTAACGCCATTGCCAGCCGTTCCCTTGCACGATGCCCGGCCGCGGCGGCCGTTGAACGCTCTTCACCCCTGGCGTGGGTCCACGGCACCACGGCCGGTGCGCCCCGCGTCCGCCCCGCAGCTCTCGGCGGCATCACGATAGGCGGCCGTGCGCCCCCCGCTCCGGCCGGACTTCGGCGTGAACGAGCGGATGGCGGCGCACGCGCCGGTGGGCGGGAACGCGACGGTTCGGCAGGCGTGGAGGCGCGGCAGACGCATGGCGTGGTCGGGGACGTCACCCACCCCCCCCGATGAGGTGACGTCCCCGACCGCTCCCCCGGCGCCGGACTGTGGCTCAGGTGTCCGCCCGGCGGGTCCGTGCCGTCACCAGCACATCACCGCCGTCTCGCCGGAACCCCAGGCGGAGTACAGGCGTACGCGGACGAAGTAGCGGCGGCCCCTGACGAGCCGCGTGCCGATCGTGGCGTTGTGCGGAGTGCCCCCGTCGTCCTGCCCGGCGAGGTAACGGGGTTCCCCGTCCCGCTCCTCGAAGACCACGACGACGGCGTCGCCGTCGCCGAAGGTGCCCAGCGTGTACGTGCGGGTCTCCGGCGGATCGACGACGAAGTCGGCCTGCTCGCCTGGCCCGAGACCGAGCGGTGCCGAGCGGAACGGCACCAGCGCGGGCGGGCCCGGCCGATCCGCCGGCGGATACCAGCGGAGCACGAACTCCTTGTCGGCGGCGGACAGGGTGCCGGGCGGGTTGAGACCCGCGCGGTACTGCTCCGGTTCCAGGACCAGCCCCGACGAGAACGGATACTCCATGATCGAATGCGGGTCCCAGACGGGGCCGTTGACCTCGTCCGTGCCGAGCTTGCGCAGGATGTTGTAGTGCGTCGTCTCCCGGCTCCAGTGGTTGGGCGGGCCCGCCAGTTCGGCGTACACGGCCTCGTCGTCCCAGTGGATGCCGGCGAACGGGCTCTGGTGCTCGTGCAGCATGCCGAGCGCGTGCCCGATCTCGTGCAGGGCCGTCCCGCGCTCCCCGGGCGCGGTCAGGTCCCAGCCGAAGTTCATGGTGCGCTCGTGCCGGCCGGCCGGCAGCGCGTCCCGGCCCACCGCCGACCAGGAGCCGGCGCCGAGCTGGAACCCGATGCGCAGTTCGGCCTCCGAGCGGTCGTCGACCTCGGCGAAGGTGATGCCGATGCCGAGGTCCTGCCACTGAGCGAAGCACCCGCGCACCACGTCCCGCTGCTCCTGGGACCCGGTCCACGGCACGCGTCGCGTCATCCCCGTCCCCGGCACGGGGATGACGGACACGTCGGTGTCACGGTCGAAGAAGCAGTAGTGCAGGACCGTGCCGTTGACCCACATCCGCCGCCCGCTCGCGAGCGCGCTCAGCCGCTCGGCCGCCAGCCCCGGTGCGAAGGCGGGCGCCGGCGCCGGTGCCAGCGAGCAGTAGCGTGCGGTCATGGCCCACAGCCTGCCCCGCTGCCGGTCCCGGGCGCCTGAGTCGGGGGCTACTCAAGTCGCCCTGTATCAGAAGTGAGTAGCCGCGCTCATGTCTGTGTGACGACTTACGAGAGGGACGCGACGACGCTGGAGCTGCCCTGGCCGTTCGCCGGGCGGGAGGACGAACTCGAGCTGGTCCGCCGGTCCCTGACCGGCTCACCCCGCGGCATCGTGGTGACGGGCCCGGCGGGCTGCGGCAAGACCCGCCTCGTCACCGAGGCGCTGCGCGGCACCCACTGCGCCCGGGCGGCGGGTACGCCCGAGAGCCGGGCCATCCCCTTCGCCGCGTTCGCCCCTCTGCTGCCCGAGTCGGTCACCCTGCACCGCGCGGTCCAGCTCCTGTCGGGCGTACGGACGCTGGTCGTGGACGACGCCCAGCTGCTCGACGACGCCTCGGCCGCCCTGGTCCACCAGCTCGCCGTGCACGGCCGCACCCGCCTGGTGGTCGTCGCCACGGACGGCACCCCGGTGCCGGGCGCGATCTCCCGGCTGTGGACGGGGGAACTCCTGCCGCGGCTCGCTCTGGAGCCGCTGCCCGAGGAGGAGACCGCGCAGCTGCTCACCGCCGCAGCCGGGCCTCTCGAAGCGCTCACCGTCAACCGGCTGCTGCGTCTGAGCCGGGGTGACCTGCGGCTGCTGCGGGACCTGCTCGGGGCGGTGCGGGGGCGGCTCACCCTCGAACCGGACACCGGTGAACGGGCGTGGCGGGGCCCCGTGCCGCTGACCACGGCCGTCCGTGAGCGCACCGCCCCCGTCCTCGGCCTCGCCCACCCGCTCGAACGGGAGACCCTCGACCGCCTCGCCTTCGCCGAACCGCTGTCGTCGCCCCTGGACGCTGTGGACCTCGGGGCGCTGGAAGTCCTGGAGTCCGACGGCCTGATCGAGGTCGACGACCTGGGCGGCGTCCGCCTGGCCCACCCCCTCCACGGCCCGGTGCTCAGAGCCGCGGCGGGCCGGCTGCGGGCACGCCGGCTGGCCCGGACACCGGACGCGTACGCCGCCGCCCTCGAGGCCGAGTCGGCCGCACTGGCCCGCCGGATCGACCAGGACGACGTCCGGGCGATGTCCACGCCGGTGGGGGAGTGGCTGGTTGCCGAGGGCGGCCCGCTGCCCGGCCGGTACGCCGCCGTGCGCGCCCGGTTCGCCCGGCTGCGGGGAGAGCTGAGGGAGGCCGCGGCCTGGGCGCGGGAGGGCCTGCGGGGCGATCCCGGGGACGCCGCGTGCCGGGCGGAACTCGCCCGCGCCTGCGCACTGGTGGACAGCGGCGGGGACCTGGACCTCGACGCCCTCGCCGACCCCTACGACGCCGTGCGCCTCGGCTGTCCCGAGAAGGTCATCGACCGGCTGACCGGCGTGTTCGCCCGGCACGCCGACGCGCTCACCCAAGCCGACGGCCCGGCCCTGGACGAGGTGGCCGAGGAGCTGGAGCGGCGCGGTTTCACGCTGTTCGCCGCGGAGGCGCACGCCCAGGCCGTGCGCGCCCACCGCGATCCGAGCGCCGCCCGGCACTCCCGCACCCGGGCCGTCGCCCTGGCCCGGCGCTGCCAGGGCGCCCGCACACCGGCCCTGTCCGGGCTGGTCCTCGGCGAACTCACCGCCCGGCAACGGCAGATCGTCACGCTCGCGGCGGCCGGTCTGAGCAACCGGCAGATCGCCGAGCGCCTCACCCTGTCCATCCGGACCGTCGGCAACCACCTGTACAGCGCCTACGCCCGGCTCGGCGCGAGCGACCGCGGCGCCCTGCCCTGGCTGACGGACGTCCCGGAAGCCCAGCCGGCCTAGGCGCGGCTCCCAGGACCGGCGGCCTGACCCGAACAGGGGACGGGTCAGGCCGCCCCGAACGCCGAGAACGCCCAGCCCGTGGCCTGGTGCAGCGCGTCGCCCGGCAGGGCGGCCCGGGCGTCGCGCAGCGCCTCCGCCAAAGACAGCCCGGCACCCAGGCCCTTGTGCAGCGCGAGCATCAGCGGCACCACGGCGGCGTCATTGACGGGCGCGCTGCACGCCACCACCCCGGCCGTGCCGAGCGGCAGCAGCGCGGTGACCAGACCGAGCAGTTCGTCGGCGCCGACGGAGGCGAGGAGGGCGGTGTCGCAGCAGGACAGGATGATCCGGTAGGGGCTGCGGTCCAGACGCTCGAAGTCGTGCACGACGATCGGGCCGTCGGCCATCCGCAGCGAGGAGAACAGCGGGCTGTCCGCGCGGAACGTGCCGTGCGCGGCGATGTGCGCCAGCGCGGCCCCGTCCAGCTCCTCCAGCACGCGCGGAACCCGCGCCTCGTCCTCCTCCAGGACCGTCGCGCAGGCGTACAGGCCGGCCAGTTCGGGCACTTCGGCGCCGCCCGTGGCCAGGCCCGGGCCGCGGACCAGCACCTGGCGGCCGTCCGGCGGCGGCTCGGTCTCCCGGGCCCGCAGCCAGCTGCCCGCCGACGGCGACACGCTGAGCACCCGTTCCCGCAGCGACGGCAGCAGCGCCCACGGCACCCGGTGCAGCCGCCCCGGCGGCACGATCACCACCGGAACGCCGCCCAGATGCGCCGCGGCCGGCCCGAGCAGCAGCTCCTCCAGCCGCCGCCCCGCGGCCTCCACCACCGCAAGCCGCGCCTCCGCCCCGGGGTGCGCCAGCCGCCGCAGCCCCGCCTGCACGTGCTCGGCCTCGGTCTCCGCCTCGGCCAGCAGCCCGGCCTCGAACCTGCGCACCCGCCCCTGCCCGCACAGCAGCACCTGCACCCGCCCGTCGAGCACGGCGAGTTCCACCAGCCGCACCTCGTCGCCCAGTTGCTCCAGCAGTCGGCCGACGTCGAAACGGTCGCCGCCACCGGGGGCCTCGCCGCGCATGTGCAGGGTCCGGGAACGGATCTGCCGCTCCAGGCGCCGCTGTTCACGCTCCAGTGCCGGAACCGGCCTGCCCTCCATCCGGGCGGCCTCCGCCCGGGAGGCGATCTCGCGGAAGGCGGTCATGCCGCTGAGCAGCTCCGGGTCGGCGGGCGGCCGGGTCGGCGGGGTGGACAGCACGGTGGCCCGCCAGCGCTCGCTCCACACCAGCAGCCGCCGCGGCCCGCCGGAGACCAGACTGGCCCGCTGCGCCAACGCGGCCAGTTCCGCGCCCTGTTCGGTGGCACGGGCCCGCAGCTCCGAGGCACCCAGCGTCATCCGGTGGTCGTCGAGCACGTCCAGGCCGCGCCGGCACGCCTCCAGCACGCCCCGGGTGGACCCGGCGGCCCGGGCCCGCAGCGCCTGCGCCGCCCAGCCCGTCATCCGCGCCAGCGGCGGGCCGCTGCGCCGGCTGCGGGCGGCGACCGCCAAGTGCCGCTCCGCGTCCGCAGTCCAGCCCAGGCCCAGCGCGATACGTCCTGCCAGCAGCGACGCCTCAGGTGCGGCCGGCGCGCCGAACGCGGCCAGCTTCTCGGCCACCGCGGCGGCGTCCGCGACCAGCCGCCCCGAGCCGCGCCCGGCCGCGTGCCGCGCCTCGATCAGCACCAGCCGGGCGTGCGTCTCCCACCAGGTGCGGCGCTGCCCGGCGAACAGCCGCACCGCCAGGGCGGCACGGGCGATCGCCGTGTGCGGGTCGCCGGCCAGCCGGGCGGCCCGCGCGGCGGCCAGCAGCAGCTCCGCCTTGCGGGTGGACTGCCCGCCGATCCCGTCCAGCCTCCCGATCGCCGCGTCCGCCTCGGCCAGCGCCTCGGGCGCCAGCCCGGCCGCCATCAGCACCTCGCAGCGCCGGATGTTCAGCATGAACGTCGGCGTGCCCAGCCGGGCGTAGCGCTCCTCCGCCTCGTCGAGCAGCCGCAGCGCCGCCGGCACGTCACCGGACCGGAACGCGGCGAGCCCCCGGCTCTCCACCGCGTCGGCCTTGTCGTGCTCCTGGCCGGTGGTGTCCCACAGTGCCTCGGCCGCGGCGAAGTCCGCCTCGGCCCGCTCCACCGCCCCCAGCGCCAGGTGCACGGTCGCCCGCAGGGTCAGCGCCCGCGCCGTCCAGATCACGTCCTCCGCCTGCCGCAGCACGGGAATCGCCCGGCGTACGTCCTCCAGCGCCTCCCGATGGTGACCGAGCACCCACCACACGTAGGCCCGCCGGTACAGCACCCGCGCCCGCGTGTGCCCGCCGCCCCGCGCGACCCCCCGCTCGAACGCCGACAGGCCCTCCCGGGTACGGCCCGCGTGCACCAGCGCCACCCCCAGGGTGGCCAGCACGTCCGCTTCCCGGTCGGCCGAGTCCGCCCGCGCCGCGAACTCCCGGGCCCGCCGCAGATGCTTCAGCGCGAGCCGCAGATCACCGAAGTCCCGCTGCCAGATGCCGATCACCTGGTGGGCGACGGAGGCGTCCAGCGGCAAGGGATCGGCGTCGAGCAGCGCCCGGGCCCTCGCGAGAGCCTCGCCCGGGTCGGCGAACACCATCGGCAGCAGTTCCTGCACCGAGCCGCTTCCCGCTGTCACTCCTCGGATGGTAGTGGCCCCGGAACCGCGGCACACAGGGTTGGCTCTGTATCAAAAAGCCGCCCGCCGGCTCTAGTCGACGAGCACCGACGACCGTTCGCCGCACCGACCGACGCCGTCGCCCAGTGGGAGGACCCGCATGGCACCTCAGCGATTCCACGAGCAGTTCGACCAGATCCAGCGCTCGATGCCCGACGTCCCCCTGGCGATGGGACCGTACGACTCGGCCGAGTTCATGTACGAGAAGGGCGTCGTCCTCGTCCGCGACGGCGAGGAGGCCCGGGTCGTCGAGGACGCCGTACGGGCGCACTTCACGGCGGCACCCGACCTCGACCAGAACCAGGTCCGCCGGGCCGGCCCGCGGGCCAACCGCAGCGGCGTCACCCGGATCCGGGTCGGCGACCCCGGTGAGGGAAGCCGGGGAACCGACAGGGCCGTCGCACAGGCGCTGCGGGCCGTACGCGAGCGCGAAGCCCGGGCCGGGCACCGGATGGTCGCCCGCAACCACGTCGTGCACATCGCGGTCAACGCCTGCCCCGGCGACGAACCCGTGCCCGTCCCGGTGAACGAGCCGCCCAACCCGGCCGCCGCGGGCACGGCGTACGACCCGGACAGCGCCGTCGGCGTCCTCGTCGTCGACACCGGCCTCACGCACGACTACCGCTCCTGCGCGCTCCTCGCCCACACCGACGGCGACGCCCAGGTCCAGGAGTGCGACGAGCAGGGGATCCTCCAGCAGTACGTCGGGCACGGGACGTTCATCGCCGGGCTCGTCGCCGCCGTCGCGCCCAACACCGACATCACCGTGCGCGGCAGCCTCAACGACGCCGGCGCGATCCTGGAGTCGGAGTTCGGCGAGAAGCTCTTCGAAGCCGTCGACGCCGGCGGCTGGCCCGACGTCCTCAGCCTCTCCGCCGGCACCTCCAACGGCCGCACCGACGGCCTGCTCGGCGTGGAGAACTTCATGCGGGAACTGCGCGAGCAGCGCACCCTGCTGGTCGCCGCCGCCGGCAACAACGGCAGCGCCACCCCCTTCTGGCCCGCCGCCTACGCCGACCTGCCCGGCTGGGAGGACTCCGTGCTGTCGGTGGGCGCGCTGCGCAGTGACGGCGAGTTTGGCGCCTGCTTCACCAACCACGGCCCGTGGGTGAAGGTCTACGCCCCCGGCGAGCGCCTCACCAGCGCCCTCACCGGCTTCGAGACGCCCGTCCCGTACGTGTACCAGCACTCCACGTACGACGCCTGCCGCTACGGCTCCACCTACGGCTGCACCTGCCAAAGCCCCCGCCACACCGGGGTGCTCAGCGACGAGAACGCCGCCGCCAAACCCGACCAGGTGATGTTCGAGGGGTACGCGCAGTGGAGCGGCACCTCCTTCGCCACACCCGTGACCGCCGGCCTGGTCGCCGCCCACATGACGGCGCACAAGGAGAACGACCCGCGCGCGGCCCGGCGCCAACTGCTCGCCGCCGTCACCGGGGTCGCGGACGTGCGCGGGGCGCAGGTACCCGCGCTGCGCCCGCCGACCTGGCGCCCCGTCCCGGTCGTGCGCCCCACCCCCGGGCCGTGAGGGCCGGAACCGCCCCCTCCACGGCGTACGATGACGTGCCGTACTCGAGGGGTGGGGCTGCCGTGGACCGTACTGATGCCGACGCGCTCGTCCAGGCCGCGGCCGACGGTGACGCGGCGGCCTGGAAGGCGCTCGTGGAAGGGCTGAGCCCCCTGGTGTGGTCCGTGGTGCGGGCCCACCGGCTGTCCGACGCGGACGCCCACGAGGTGTACCAGACCGCCTGGTTCCGCTTCGCCCAGCACCTCGGCCGGATCCGGGAACCGGGCAAGGCGGGCGCGTGGCTGGCGAGCACCGCGCGCCACGAGTGCCTGAAGGTCATCCGGAGCTCGCAGCGGCTGACCCTTACGGACGACCCGCAACTCCTGGACCGGGTCAGCGAGGACGGCACGCCGGAACAGTCGCTGCTCGACTCCGAGGAGGCCGCCGCCCAGAGCGAACGCGTACGGCGGCTGTGGCAGGAGTTCGAGGAACTGGGCGAGCGGTGCCGGCAGTTGCTGCGGGTACTGATGGCCACGCCGCCGCCCAGCTACCAGGACGTGTCCGCCGCGCTCGGGATCGCGGTGGGCAGCATCGGCCCGCTGCGCCAGCGCTGTCTGCGGCGCCTGCGGGCCCGGCTCGAAGCGCGGGGGGCGATGTGAGCGACATGAACGACGACGAGCTGTTCGACGAAGAGGACTGGGGGGACGAGGAGTTGGACACCGGACTGCTGGAGGAGGAGCTCCGGCGCGCCGCCGCCGTCCTGGACCCCCTGCCGGTGGAGCTCCAGCAGATCGCCGTCGACGCCTACGCACTGCACGACCTGGACGCCCGCGTCGCGGAGCTCACCTTCGACTCACTGGTCGACGCCCTCCCGGTCCGGGGAGCCGGCGACGCGCCCCGGATGCTGACCTTCCAGGCGGGCGAGGTGACCGTCGACGTCGAGGTCACCGCCCACGGGTTGATGGGCCAGGTACTGCCGCCGCAGCCGGCCACGATCGAGGTCCTGGCCGGACCACGCCCCGGCTCCCCGCTCACGGCCGACGACCTGGGCCGCTTCACCGCCGCCACACCCCCGTCGGGCCCGTTCGCCCTCCGGCTGCGGACCGGTGAGGACGTGGTGGTGACGGAGTGGCTGCGGGCGTAGGCCTTGATCTGCCGGGTCCAGCCGTGCACCCGTTCCCGGTCGGCGGCGGGCACGCCCATGACCTCGCTGACCAGGGCGATGGGGAAGGGTTCGAGGACCCGCTCGATCAGATCGGCCGGGGGGCCGTCCCGTACGACCCGGTCCACCATTTCGTCGAGCATCTCCTGCGCGCGGCCGCAGCCGTTTCATCGCACCGACGGTGAAGGCGCCCGCGACGGCCTTGCGCAGCCGGTTGTGGTCGGGCTGGTCGGCGAAGGCGAGCGAACCGGGCCGCGGCTTGAACTGCGGTGCCATTCGCGTCACTTGACGCCCGGTCACCTCCGCGCGGCCGAACCGCGGATCGTTGGTGATCAGCTTCACCTCGTCGTGGCGGGTGGCCAGCCACGCTCACCCCACGCCGTACGGCAGCCGGATCCGGGTGAGCGGCTCCTCGCGCATCAGCTCCGCGAGGACCGGGGTGAACTCCGTCCCGTCCAGGTCGAGGGCGGGCCAGTCCCGTACGGGGGGCGGTGCCTGGCCGGTCAGCGTCGTGGTCTCCTCCCTCATCCCACCACCCTCACCGCGCCTCCGCCGCTTGTCGCGCGGGAGTGCTTCAGCAGGTGCCGGTCAGCCGGAGGCGGCGTCGACCAGGCGGGCCAGCGTGGCGGCGAGCCGCTCAAGAGCGGGACCGGCAGGGCCGCCCGGCTCGGTCATGTAGGTGTCCCGGCGAATCTCCACCATGAGCGCCTCGACCCGCGGATCGGTCCCGTAGAACTCGAGCGGCACGTAGGCCCCTCGGAAGGGGCTGTCGAGCCCTGTCTCCCCGATGCCCCCAAAGGCCTGCCGCGCGGCCTCCACCAGCCCGGGAGGGGTGTGGAAGGAGTCGGTGCCGAGACACACCGGCGGCCGGGGGCCCTCCCCGTGCAGCTCGTACGGCAGCCGGGCCCGGGGATACGAGTGCACGTCGATGATCACGGCCCGTCCGGTGGCCGCCAGCCGGTCCGCCACGGCCTGTGTCATCGCCCGCGCGTACGGCAGGAAGTACCGCGCGACGAGTGGCCCGGCCTCGACGTCCCCGGACCGCAGCACACCGCCGTGGGTGGTCCGGGTGTAGACCGCGCCCATGCCGACGGCCCGCATCTCCTCCCGTTCGTCGGGGAAGCGCTCCGGGTCGACGACCAGTCGCGACAGCCGGTTGACGAACCGCCACGGGACGACGCCCGCCGCCCGGGCCGCCGCCTCGGCGATCCGATCCGTGTGCGCGTCGGTGATGTGGTCCAGCTCCCGCGCGAGCTCGTCGTCGCCCAGCACGATGTCCGCCCGTACGGACGGCGGTATCTCCCGCGCCGAGTGCGGGACATGCAGGATGACGGGGGAGTGCCCGGCGCCGGGCAGGACGTCGAAGGACGGGGAGTCGGAGTACGGGGAGTCGAAGGACGGGGGGTCGTCGGTCACGCGGCGGCTCCACGGGGACGTGGTCGGGGGCTTCGCTCGAAAGCCCGGCCTCTTCGAACATAACTCCGCCCCGGCCGGGCGGTGTGCCGGCCGGGGCGGAGCGGGTGGGCCGATGGGACCCGGGGCGTCAGCTCAGGGACGCCAGCGCCTCGTTCCACGTGGTGGACGGGCGCATGACCTCGGCGGCCTTCGCCGGGTCGGGCTGGTAGTAGCCGCCGATGTCCACCGGCTTGCCCTGGACGGCGGCCAGCTCGTCGACGATCTTCTGCTCGTTGGCGGCGAGCGTCTCGGCGATCGGGGCGAACGCCTTCGCCAGGTCCGCGTCGTCGGTCTGCCGGGCCAGCTCCTGCGCCCAGTACAGGGACAGGTAGAAGTGGCTGCCGCGGTTGTCGATCCCGCCGACGCGCCGGGTCGGGGACTTGTCCTCGTTGAGGAAGGTCGCCGTGGCGCGGTCGAGGGTGTCGGCGAGGACCTGGGCGCGGGCGTTGCCCGTCACCTTGGCGAACTGCTCGAAGGACGGCACCAGGGCGAAGAACTCACCCAGGGAGTCCCAGCGCAGGTAGTTCTCCTTGATCAGCTGCTGCACGTGCTTCGGCGCCGAGCCGCCCGCACCCGTCTCGAACAGGCCGCCGCCCGCCATCAGCGGGACGACCGACAGCATCTTGGCGCTGGTGCCCAGCTCCAGGATCGGGAACAGGTCGGTCAGGTAGTCGCGCAGCACGTTGCCGGTCACCGAGATGGTGTTCTCACCGCGGCGGATGCGCTCCACCGACAGCTTCGTGGCCTCGACCGGGTTCAGGATCCGGATGTCCAGGCCCTCGGTGTCGTGCTCCGGCAGGTACGCCTTGACCTTGGCGATCAGGTTGGCGTCGTGCGCACGGGTCTCGTCCAGCCAGAACACGGCCGGGTCGCCGGTGGCGCGGGCGCGGGTGACGGCCAGCTTCACCCAGTCCCGGATCGGCGCGTCCTTGGTCTGGCAGGCGCGGAAGATGTCACCGGCCGAGACGGTCTGCTCGATGAGCGCGGTGCCGCTGTCGTCGACCAGGCGGACCGTGCCCGTGGTGGGGATCTCGAAGGTCTTGTCGTGGCTGCCGTACTCCTCGGCCTTCTGGGCCATGAGGCCGACGTTCGGCACCGTGCCCATGGTGGACGGGTCGAAGGCGCCGTTGGCCTTGCAGTCCTCGATCACGGCCTGGTAGACGCCCGCGTAGGAGGAGTCCGGGATGACCGCCAGGGCGTCGTGCTCCTGCCCGTCCGGGCCCCACATGTGGCCGGAGCTGCGGATCATGGCCGGCATGGAGGCGTCGATGATGACGTCGGAGGGCACGTGCAGGTTCGTGATGCCCTTGTCGGAGTCGACCATCGCCAGCTCCGGGCCCTCGGTGAGCTCGGCGTCGAAGGAGGCCTTGATCTCGGCGCCCTCCGGCAGGGCGTCCAGGCCCTTGTAGATGCCGCCCAGACCGTCGTTCGGGGTCAGGCCGGCCGCGGCCAGCTTGTCGCCGTACTTGGCGAACGTCTTCGGGAAGAAGACGCGCACCACGTGGCCGAAGACGATCGGGTCGGAGACCTTCATCATCGTCGCCTTCAGGTGCACCGAGAACAGCACGCCCTGGGCCTTGGCCTCGGCGACCTGGGCCGCCAGGAACTCGCGCAGCGCGGCGACCCGCATCACGGAGGCGTCGACGACCTCGCCCTTCTGGACGGGTACGGACTCGCGCAGCACGGTGGTGGTGCCGTCGTCGCCGACGAGCTCGATGCGCAGCGCGCCGTCCTCGGCGATCACCACGGACTTCTCGGTGGAGCGGAAGTCGTTCTGGCCCATGGTCGCCACACTCGTCTTGGAGTCGGCGGACCAGGCGCCCATGCGGTGCGGGTGGGTCTTGGCGTAGTTCTTGACCGAGGCGGGGGCCCGGCGGTCCGAGTTGCCCTCACGCAGGACCGGGTTCACCGCGGAGCCCTTGACCTTGTCGTAGCGGGCGCGGATCTCGCGCTCCTCGTCGGTCTTGGGGTCGTCCGGGTAGTCCGGCAGCGCGTAGCCCTGGCCCTGGAGCTCGGCGATGGCGGCCTTGAGCTGCGGGATCGACGCCGAGATGTTCGGCAGCTTGATGATGTTGGCCGCGGGCGTCTTGGCCAGCTGCCCCAGCTCCGCGAGCGCGTCCGGGATGCGCTGGTCCTCCGTGAGGTACTCCGGGAACAGGGCGATGATGCGCCCGGCCAGCGAGATGTCGCGGGTCTCGACGGCGACACCCGCCTGCGAGGCGTACGCCTGGACCACCGGCAGGAAGGAATACGTTGCCAGGGCCGGGGCCTCGTCAGTGTGCGTATAGATGATGGTCGAGTCAGTCACCGGGTGCTCCGCTCCACGTCTGCAACATTGCTCGACATCAAGATATCTCCTGACCGACCTGGTCTCGACAGGGGTCCACGCTCAGTTTCGCGCCACCGACCGCCCCGGCGCCCGGGCCGGGAAGGCCACTGCGGCGGGTGGCGCCCCCGCGACTGCCCTCGGCCGGGTCTTCCGGCGCCTCGCCCGCTGGTCTGCTTCCCGCGAGCGCCCGGGGCTGGATTGCCGACGGGCTCCGCACGTTGTCGGCGGCCGGCTCGGCGCCCCGGGTGGTGCAGGTCACGGTGGCCGACCACCTGATCAAGAGCAGCGCAGCGGCCCCGCGAGGCTCAGTCGAACCGGGCCGAGGACATCTCGTTCGGCTCGATCTCGCCCGTGCGCTGCTGGGGGATGACCACCCCGCCCTGCTGGAGCGCCACCGTGCGGGCCGGCGCCGGGATGCGGATGCCCTCCGCGCGGTAGCGCTTGTGCAGCCGCTTGATGAACTCGTGCTTGATCCGGTACTGGTCGCTGAACTCCCCGACGCCCAGGATCACCGTGAAGCCGATGCGGGAGTCACCGAAGGTGTGGAACCGGATGATCGGCTCGTGGTCCGGCACGGCGCCCTCGACCTCGGTCATGGTCTCGGCGATCACCTCGTTGGTCACCCGCTCCACCTGCTCCAGGTCGCTGTCGTAGGCCACGCCGACCTGGACCAGGATGGTCAGCTGCTCCTCCGGGCGCATGAAGTTGGTCATGTTCGCCTGGGCGAGCTGGCCGTTGGGGATCACGACGAGGTTGTTGGACAGGTTGCGGATGGTGGTCTGCCGCCAGTTGATGTCCTCGACGTAGCCCTCCTCACCGCTGCTGAGACGGATGTAGTCACCGGGCTGGACGGTCTTGGACGCGAGGATGTGGATGCCCGCGAAGAGGTTGGCGAGGGTGTCCTGGAGCGCCAGCGCGACCGCCAGACCGCCGACACCCAGGGCGGTGAGCAGCGGGGCTATGGAGATCCCCAGGGTCTGGAGCACCACCAGGAAGCCGATCGCCAGGACCAGGATCCGGGTGATGTTGACGAAGATCGTGGCCGAGCCGGCCACCCCGGAACGGGACTGGGTGACCGTGCGCACCAGGCCGGCCACCACCCGCGCCGCCGACACCGTCGCCACGAAGATCAGCAGCACGGTGAGCACCTGGTTGGTGGTGTGCTGCACGGTCCGGTTCAGCGGCAGCACCGCCGCCGCGCCCGCCGCGCCGCCCACCACCGCGGCCCACGGCAGCACGGCCCGCAGCGCGTGCACGATGACGTCGTCACCGCTCCAGCGGGTCCGGTCGGCGTGCCCGCCCAGCCAGCGCAGCAGCATGCGCAGCGCGAAGGCGGCCAGCAGGCCCGACGCCAGGGCGATGCCGGCGAAGACCAGATCGTCCGCGGTGAGCGCCCGGTTCACTTGTCACCTCCGGGAAGAAGAACTGCGGCGAACGCCGTTTCCGGCCGCCGGATGTGAAGTTTCGTCACGTCGTCACCTGTTCGTCCTGCGGGATGTTCCGCCGTACCCGGCCACCCTGACCTGCGGTCGGCACGACCGTTCATCCTGCCGCATTCCGCACGGGGTTTCGTACCGGGGAACGGGCCGAGCCAGGGAGCACCGCCAGGGAACCGCGGGGCCTGCCGGGCCGTCAGATGACCTTCAGCCGCACCAGCGCCGCCAGCGTCAGCGCACCCGGGAGCAGCGGCAGCCAGACCGTGATGACGCGGAAGGCGAGGACCACGGCCGTGGCCACCGCGGCCGGGCCGCCCGCCGCCACCAGCGCCACGACCAGCGCCGCCTCCACCGAGCCGATCCCGCCCGGCGTGGGCACCAGCGCGACGGCGACCGTCGCCGCCAGGTAGGCCACCGCCATGTGCGCGGGCGGCACGTCCAGCCCCATCGCCCGGCCCACCAGCACCAGGACGGTCGCCTGCAACGCGGGGAACGCGAAGGATCCGCCCCACAGGGCGAAGGCCCGGGCCGGACGGGTGTGCACGGACCGGGCCTCGCCCAGCGCCGTCCGCAGGAAGGACAGCACGGCCGAGCGCACCCGCCGCACGAGGGTCAGCACGGACACCGCGATGACGAACACCACACCGGCACCGGCCAGCAGCGGGCCGAACGCCGTCTCGGGAACCAGCGTGCCGAGCCGCAGCGCGTCGGGGAACGCGACGAGCAGGGCACCCAGCAGGGCCACCCGGCCGATGCTCTCGGCCAGCAGGTACAGCGCGAGAGCCGCCGACGAACGGGCGAGCGGCAGCCCGCACACCGTCATGAACCGCAGGTTGACCGCGCTCGCGCCCAGCCCGGTCGGCAGCAGGTGGTTGGCGGCGCCGGCCGCGAACTGCGTGGCCAGCAGCCGCCGTCGGGGCAGCCGCTCGACGACCGCCCCCTGCCGGGTGCAGGCGGCGGCGACCCAGGTCAGACAGGTCGCGCCGACCGCGGCCAGCAGCCACGGCCACTCGGCGTCGCCCAGATGCGCGAAGCCCTCGGCCAGCACCGACCGGTGCCGCACCGCGACCACGGTGACCAGCAGGAGCGGAAGCAGACACAGGATCTGACGCAGGCGGCGGACCGGGACGCGACGGGGGAGCCGTCCCGGGCGGATTTCGGGGAGTTGTACCGCTGTCACGTCCGCAGAGGCTTCCCATGTCCCGCCAACGGCGGGTTGCGGACGTGCGGACGGCGTCTTACGGACGGGGAGCGGCTGGGAGGAGAGCGTCATCGGGGCCTTTGCGGGGGGAACGGGGAGACGGGATCGGGGAGTCGGGGAGCGGGGAGACGGGATCGGGGAGAGTCGGGGAGCGGGGAGACGGGATCGGGGAGAGTCGGGGAGCGGGAAGAGGGGGATCGGGCCGATTGTGCGGGATGTCGCGGCGATGTGCGAGCGCCTTGACCTCAAGATTGCTTGAGGTTCTACGTTCTCTGCCATGAGTATGGAGACCACAGCGTGGACACAACTGCACAGCGTCATGAATGCCCAGGAGGAGCGCCGCCCCCTCGCCCTCGCCACCTTGCGCCGCATCGGCGCGTTCGCCCGCCCGCACCGGCGCCGTATCGCCCTGTTCGTCCTGCTCGGGGTGGGGACCGCCCTGCTCGCCGTGGCGACCCCCGTCCTGGCGGGGAGCGTCGTCGACGCGATCGTCTCGGACGGCACCGAGGGCACCGTCGTACGCCTGTCCCTGCTCATCGCGCTGATCGCGGTGGCGGAGGCGGCGCTCGGCATCCTCGGCCGGAGGCTGTCGGCGACGCTCGGCGAGCACCTCATCCTCGATCTGCGGACCGCCGTCTTCGACCATGTGCAGCGCATGCCCGTGGCGTTCTTCACACGCACTCGTACGGGCGCCCTGGTCTCCCGACTCAACAACGACGTCATCGGCGCCCAGCGCGCATTCAGCAACACCCTGTCCGGAGTGGTCAGCAACCTCGTCACACTGCTGCTCACCCTCGCCGTGATGCTCACGCTGTCCTGGCAGATCACCCTGCTCGCGCTGGTGCTGCTGCCGGTGTTCGTGATCCCGGCCCGGCGCATGGGCAGCCGGATGGCCCGTATGCAGCGGGAGGCCGCGACGCTCAACGCGGCCATGGGCACCCGCATGACCGAGCGCTTCTCCGCACCCGGCGCCACCCTGGTCAAGCTCTTCGGGCGCCCCGAGGAAGAGTCGGCGGAGTTCGCCGAACGCGCCCGCCGGGTCGCGGACATCGGCGTCCGGACGGCGACCGCCCAGGCCGCGTTCATCACCGCCCTCACCCTGGTCTCCGCACTCGCCCTGGCTCTGGTCTACGGCCTCGGCGGCGCCCTCGCCCTGCGCGGCACGCTGGAACCCGGCGCGGTCGTGTCGCTGGCGCTGCTCCTCACCCGGCTGTACGCGCCGCTGACCGCCCTCGCCGGGGCGCGGGTCGAGGTGATGAGCGCCCTCGTCAGCTTCGAGCGGGTCTTCGAGGTGCTCGACCTGAAGCCGCTCATCGAGGAGAAGCCGGACGCCCGCCGGGTGCCCGACGGGCCCGTGGCGGTCGAGTTCGACCGGGTCCGCTTCGGCTACCCCGCCGCCGACAAGGTCTCCCTGGCCTCCCTGGAGGAGGTCGCCACACTCGACAAGCGGGGCGGTGACGAGGTCCTGCACGGCATCTCCTTCCGCGCCGAACCGGGACAGACCGTGGCGCTCGTCGGCTCCTCCGGCGCGGGCAAGTCGACCGTCGCGCAGCTGCTGCCGCGCCTGTACGACGTCGACGAGGGCGCCGTACGCGTCGGCGGCGTCGACGTCCGTGACTTGAGCGCGCGCTCCCTGCGGGAGACCCTCGGCATGGTCACCCAGGACGGGCACCTCTTCCACGACACCGTCCGCGCCAACCTGCTCCTGGCCCGCCCCACGGCCACGGAGAGCGACCTGTGGGACGCCCTGCGCCGGGCCCGTCTCGACGACCTCGTACGGTCGCTGCCCGACGGTCTCGACACGGTGGTCGGCGAACGCGGCTACCGGCTCTCCGGCGGGGAGCGCCAGCGCATGACCATCGCCCGGCTGCTGCTGGCCCGTCAGCGCGTCGTCATCCTCGACGAGGCCACCGCCCACCTGGACAACACCTCCGAGGCCGCCGTCCAGGAGGCACTCGCCGAAGCCCTCGAAGGCAGGACGGCGGTCGTGATCGCCCACCGGCTCTCCACGGTCCGCACGGCCGACCAGATCCTGGTCGTCGAGGCCGGCCGGATCGTGGAACGCGGCACGCACGAGGAACTCCTGGCGGCCGGGGAGCGGTACGCGGAGCTGTACCGGACCCAGTTCGGCGGGACGGAGAGCACGGTCGTGGACGAGGCCGCCGCGTAAGCCGTAAGCCGCGTAACCGCCCGACCTCGGTGAACGGCTCCGGGTGCGCGTTCGTACCCCTGACGAGTACTCCTGCCCGCCCGCGAGGGCGGGACGGTCCGCATCCGGAGAGACGACGTGTCCCAGCAGCAACCGCACGCACGATCCAGCCGCCGTCCCCTTTCCCGCGCCCTGCGGCTGCGCGCCGCCGCGCCGGCCGCCGCGCTGGTGATGCTCCCCCTGGCCACCGCCTGCGGCGGCGGTGACGACGACAAGCCCGCCGCCGGCGGCCGGACGGCGACCCCGAGCGGGTCCGCCGCTCCCGCCGCCGGTGTCGTCGCGCCGGCGAAGGTGGAGGTGATCGCCGGCCTGACCGGCTGCAAGGTGAAGATCCGCACCGAGGCGGACGAACTGCGCGAGGGCGTCTGCCACACGAAGAAGGGCGACTACCTCATCACCACCTTCCCCGAGGAGAAGCTCAAGGAGACGTGGCTGGAGTCGGCCAGCGTTTACGGGGGCAAGTACCTCGTCGGCATGCGCTGGGTGGTCAGCGCCAAGCCGGAGATGCTGCACCCCCTCCGCGCGAAACTCGGCGGCACGGTCAGGACGTTGCGAGGCATCGGCCCGAGCGTGAACGCCTCCTGACGTCCCGCTGCCCGGGCCGGAACCAGCCGTCGGCTCGGGCCGCGGTCCGGGACCTCTCCTGACACCTCACTTCCGGTTTTGCCTGGCCGGGGTCATGATGGTGCGACTCGGCACATGAGCCGCCCCACCTGTGTCGGCATCGAAGTGAGTTCCTTGTGGTCGCCACCTTTCGTCGCCATTCGCTCGCGGGCGAGATGCTGGTGCTCCAGCTCGCCATCGTCGTGATGGTGCTGCTGGCGGTCGCCGCGGTCTCGCTCGCCCAGTCGCAGGCCACCTTCAACCGGGTCGAGGGACGCCGGGTGAGCGCGCTGGCCGAACAGCTGGCCGCCAACCCTCTGGTGCGCAGCCAGCTGGTGCGTAACGCGCCCGGGGAGACGCTCGCCCCGCTGGTGCTCGCCACGCAGGCGCAGTCCGCCGTGACCTCGGTGACGGTGGCCGACGCCTCGGGCCGGATCGTCAGCTCCACGAACCCGACGGTGGTCGGCGGGCGGCTGCCCGCCGAGCCGGGCGCCGACCAGGCGCGGGGCTGGTCGGGGCAGCTGACGCTGGACGGCAGCCGCGAACTGGCCGCCCAGGTCCCCGTCCTCGGGGCGACGGAGGAGAACCTCGGGCGGATCCTCGGCACGGTGATGATCGGCGAGGCCGACCCGACCGTCTGGCAGCGGCTCAGCGGCGCCTCCTCGTATCTGCTCGCCTATCTGGGCATCGCCAGCGGGCTCGGCGTGGCCGGCTCCTGGCTGCTCGCGCGGCGGGTGAAGCGGCAGACCCTCGGGCTGGAGCCGGGGGAGATCGCGGGACTCGCCGAGCACCGGGAGGCGATGCTGTACGGCATCGCCGAGGGCGTCGTCGCCCTGGACCCGCAGCACCGGCTCACCCTCGTCAACGACATGGGCCGCCGCCTGCTCGACCTGCCCGAGGACTGTGTCGGCCAGAGCCTGGACGGCCTGGGCATCGACGGACGGCTGCGCGACGTGCTGGCCGGCACCGCCGCGGGCCGGCGGGACGAGGTCGTCGTCCGCCACGGCCGGGTCCTGGTGATGAACCGGATGACCGTCACCAAGGACGGCCGGCTCCTCGGCTCGGTCACCACCCTGCGCGACCGCACCGAACTGGCCCGCCTGGAGCGGGAGATCGGCTCCTTCCGCAGCTCCTCGGAGCTGCTGCGGGCGCAGGCGCACGAGTTCGCCAACCAGCTGCACACCATCTCCGGGCTGATCCAGATCGGCGAGCAGGACGAAGTCGTGCGCTACATCCGCGCGTTGAACCAGCGCCGCCAGTCCCTGGACGTCACCCTCAGCCGCCGCGTCCGGGACACCGCGGTGGCCGCGCTGCTGATGGCGAAGGCGTCCCTCGCGGCCGAGCGGAAGGTCAGCCTGCGCATCTCGGACGACACCGCGCTGGAGCGGCTGGCCCCGGAGGACGCCGCCGACGTGGCGACCGTGGTGGGCAACCTCGTGGACAACGCCGTCGACGCCGCGGCGCACGCCGGTGAACGGTGGGTCGAGGTGGCGCTGCGGCAGGACGCCTCCAGCGTGGAGATCGCGGTACGCGACTCTGGGCCGGGCGTGGCTCCCGAACTGGCCCGCGAGGTGTTCTCCCACGGCTTCACCACCAAGGCCGCGCGCGAGGGCGAGCGCGGCATCGGACTGGCCCTGACCAAGCTGGTCTGCGAACGGCACGGGGGAGAGATCTCGGTGGCCAACACCCCCGACGGGGCCGTGTTCACCGCACGCATGACCGTCAGCCACCTTCCCGAAGCGGTGGCGGAAGGAGCGGCCCCATGACCGGAGCGGGCGACATGACCAGACCGGGCGACATGATCAGGGCGGGCGACATGGCCGGAGGGGACGACCCGACCGGAACAGGCGCCGAGGCGGGCACGATCGACGTCCTCGTGGTCGACGACGACTTCATGGTGGCCCGGGTTCACCGCGCGTATGTCGAACGTGTCCAGCCGTTCCGGGTCGTCGGCGTGGCGCACACCGGCGGACAGGCGATCGAGGCCGTGGACGAACTGCGCCCCGACCTCGTCCTGCTCGACCTGTATCTCCCCGACCTCTTCGGCCTGGACGTCATCCCCCGGCTGCGCACCGCGGGCCACGACTGCGACGTCATGGTCATCAGCGCCGCGCAGGAGACCGACACGGTCCGCGGCGCAGTCCGGCAGGGTGTCGTCGACTACCTGCTGAAACCCTTCGACTTCGAGGATCTGCGCCCCCGCCTGGAGCGCTACGCCGCGCAGCGGGGCCGGCTGCTCACGGCGGTGGTGCGAGGCCAGGCCGACATCGACCGGGTGCTGGCCGGAGCCGGCGTCCCCGCACCGGCCCCCGCGCTGCCCAAGGGCATGAGCGTGGAGACCGCCGAACTCGTCGAGCGGGCCCTGCGCGCGGCGGACGGCACCCTGTCCGCGTCCGAGTGCGCCGCGCTGACCGGCGTGTCCCGGGTGAGCGCCCGCCGCTACCTGGAGTACTTCCACGGCACCGGCAGCGCGGAGGTGTCCCTCCGCTACGGCGTCGCCGGCCGGCCCGAACGGCGGTACGCCTGGCGAGCGTGATCCCCTGGCTACCGCGCGCTGTCGGTCCTCTGCGTCGGGACGCCCGGCTTCTCCGATGCGTCCTCCGCGATCCGTACGGTGTACAGGCCGGGGCTCTGGTCATGCCATTGCCGGGGTTCCGGTTCGAGGGCCGTCGCGACGGTCAGGGGGAGCACCACGGCCCCGGTGAGGGCCAGGACCCAGCCGAGGACGGGGCTCAGGAGCGCGGCGGCGGTCCGGTGGTACGTGTCGTGGTAGGCCAACTGTCGTCCCGGTGATTCGACTCGACGTCATGTACTGCCCCCATGGGACTCACTGTCGCAGCCGCCGCCCGCCGACGGAATCTTGAAACTTGAAGTCGCACGCGTTCCACAGAAATTTCACAGCGACTCAGGGCTGGTTGGTCAAGTAGCCGCCCATGGCGGTGAAGTACTCGCTCGCGGGCAGCTCCCGGCCGTCCTCGGTCCGGACGCGTGTGATGGCCAGGCCGTGGTTGCGGCCGGTGCGGGCGTCGGCTCCGGCGACGATCACCACGCCCTCGCCCTCGCGGTAGAAGATGCGGCCGGGCGTGCCGCCGTACCGGCCCTCGGAGACGACGGCGGCCAGCACCTCCAGTCGCCTGCCCCTGTGGAAGGTGAAGGCGCTGGGGTACGGCTCGGACTGGGCGCGGACCAGCCGCTCCAGGTCCTCGGCCGGCCAGCTCCAGTCGATGCGGCTGTCCTCGATGGACCGCTTGTGGAAGAAGCTGGCCCGGGAGCGGTCCTGCTTGGTGAACTCCGTCTGCCCCGAGGCGATGAGGCCGAGCGCGCCGATGGTGACCGGGGCGATGAGGTCGACGGTCTTGTGGAACAGGTCGGTCGCCGTGTCGGCCGGCCCGACCGCCACCGCCTCCTGCCGCACGATGTCGCCGGCGTCGAGCTCGTCGTTCATCATGTGCGCGGTGACGCCCACTTCGGGCTCGCCGTTGATCAGCGCCCAGATCAGCGGCGAGAAGCCGGCGTACTTCGGCAGCAGCGAGTCGTGCACGTTCAGCGTGCCGTGGCGCGGCAGGTCGAAGATGCGCGGCGGGATCCACGTACGCCAGTTGTTGGCCACGATGATGTCCGGGTCGGCCTCCTTGAGGCGCTCGAACAGTTCGTCGTCAGGGCGGTTGCGGATCACGACCGGTACGCCGTTCTCCTCGGCGAGGTCGGCGACCGAGTCGCTCCAGATCTTCTCGTAGGCGTGCTCGCTCTTGGGGTGCGTCACGACCAGGACCACGTCGTGCTCGGAATCCAGGAGGGCTTGGAGGGTGCGGTGGCCCCAGGTCTGGTAACCGAACATGACGACCCGCATGGGGTTCCTCCTCGAGGCAGGGAATGGCCATGGCCAGTAAAGCAAGGCTTACCTAAGTGGTCAACGGGGTTGATTTGCGGGCGTGTTGACGATCGGGTGCTCCTTGCGAGTCCGTTTTGTCTATGGACAGCCCTATGGGATGAGCTTAGCCTTACCTAAGTTTTGGGTGGTGCCTCTTTCGGCGTGCCCGACTTTCGTACGATGGGAGTGACATGGCACAGGCTCGTCCTGGCGACGCCCCTTTGATCCACGACCTCATTGGCATCGGCTTCGGGCCGTCCAACGTGGCCATGGCGATCGCGCTCAGCGAGCACAACGCGCGCGCCGGTGGGGAAGAGGCGGTCTCCGCGCACTTCTTCGAACAGCAGTCGCGCTTCGGCTGGCACCGAGGGATGCTCATCGACGACGCGACCATGCAGGTGTCCTTCCTCAAGGACCTGGTGACGCTCCGGAACCCGGCCAGCGAGTACAGCTTCCTGTGCTACCTGAAGAGCAAGGGACGGCTGATCGACTTCATCAACCACAAGAACCTCTTCCCGCTGCGGGTGGAGTTCCACGACTACTTCGAGTGGGCCGCGGGCCAGGTCGACGACATGGTCTCCTACGGCCACGAGGTCGTCGGCGTCATGCCCGTCCTGCGCGACGGTGCGGTGGAGTACCTGGACGTGACGGTCCGTTCGGGGGAGGGCCTGGAGGTCCACCGGGCCCGCAACCTCGTCCTCGGCACCGGCCTGCGTCCCCTCATGCCGGAGGGCGTGGAGCGCAGCGACCGCGTCTGGCACAACTCCGAACTGCTGGGCCGGGTCGACGCGTTGGAGGGCACCTCGCCGTCCCGGTTCGTCGTCGTGGGAGCGGGGCAGAGTGCCGCCGAGAACGTCGCCTACCTGCACCGGCGTTTCCCCGGGGCCGAGGTCTGCGCCGTCTTCTCCCGCTACGGCTACAGCCCCGCCGACGACAGCGCCTTCGCCAACCGGATCTTCGACCCCGAGGCCGTCGACGAGTTCTTCGCGGCGCCGAAGGACGTCAAACGCCGGCTGATGGACTACCACGGCAACACCAACTACTCCGTGGTGGACATCGACTTGATCGACGACCTGTACCGGCAGATGTACCAGGAGAAGGTCCTCGGCACCGAACGCCTGCGCTTCCTCAACGTATCCCGGCTCACCGGTGTCACGGAGGCACCGGACAAGGTCACGGCCGCCGTCACCTCCCTCGTCACCGGCGAGGAGACCTTCCTGGACGCCGACGTCGTGGTCTTCGCCACCGGCTACAGCCCCGCCGACCCGGTCGGTCTGCTCGGCGAGGTGGCCGACCGCTGCCTGCGTGACGACGAGGGCCGGGTCCGTGTCGAGCGCGACTACCGCATCGCGACGGAGCCGGACCTGCACTGCGGCATCTACCTCCAGGGCGGCACCGAGCACACGCACGGCATCACGTCGTCACTGCTGTCCAACACCGCCATCAGGGTCGGCGAGATCCTCGACTCGCTCCTCGACCGGAGCCGCAAGCCCGTCTCCGACGCCGCCCGGACGGTCGCCGACGGAACGGGCAGCACGGCGCGTTAGCTCCGCCGGCGAGGCCGTATTGCGTCTGCGGGCCGAACGTGGCTGGGCGCGCCGTTCCCCGCCCTCTTGGGGGCGCTGCCGTTCTCGTTGATCAAAGGGATAACGTACGTCGACATGGGCACGATCGCAGTGGAGCGCCCCGCATCCGAGGTCACAACTCAGGCCCGTCGGCGACGAGTTGTGGGACTTGGCGCGCTGGTGCTGGTCCTCGTGGCCGCGGGGGCGTTGTCGTTGGCCGTCGGGGCGCGCGCGCTGAGCCCCGGCGAGGTGTGGCACGCGCTGTTCGCGGCGCCGGAGTCCGACCGGCGGCTCACCGAGATCAGGCTCATCGTCGAGACCGTGCGGGTGCCCCGGACGGTGCTCGCGATCGTGGCGGGCGTCGCCCTCGGGGTCGGCGGGGCGCTGATCCAGGGGTACACGCGCAACCCGATCGCCGACACGGGCCTGCTGGGCGTGAACTCCGGTGCCTCGTTCGCCGTCGTGACGGTGATCGCCGTGTTCGGGCTCTCCGACCCGTTCCAGTACCTCTGGTTCGCGTTCCTGGGGGCGGCGGTCGCCGGTGTCGTGGTGTTCGGGCTTGCGAGCATCGGCCGCGGTGCCGGGAACCCGCTGACGCTCGCCCTGGCCGGGCAGGGAGTCACGGTGTTCCTCGCGGCGATGACCACGGCGATCGCACTGTCGGACCAGAAGTCGCTGAACGCGCTGCGGTTCTGGAACGCGGGCTCCGTGGCCGGCGTCGGATTCGGCGTCATCTGGCCGGTGACCGGGTTCATCGCGGCCGGACTGGTGCTGGCCCTGATCACGCTGCCCGCCCTCAACCTGCTCAACCTGGGCGACGACGTGGCGCGCGGGCTCGGGGTGAACATCGCGCTGAGCCGGACCATCGGCATCACCGCCATCACCCTGCTGGCGGGCGCCGCGACGGCCGCCTGCGGGCCCATCGCGTTCCTCGGGCTCATGGTGGCCCACGTGGCCCGGTACCTGACCGGGCCCGACTACCGCTGGCTGGTGCCGTACGCGGGTCTGCTCGGGGCCGTCGTCCTCCTGGTCTGCGACATCGCGGGGCGTCTGGTGGTGCGGCCGAGCGAGCTGGACGCGGGGGTCGTCGTCGCCCTGCTGGGCGCCCCGTTCTTCGCGGCTCTGGTGTGGCGCGGAAAGTTCAAGAGCGCATGAACAGGACAGGCGTGAAGCCGTCGGTGACGCCGGGCGTGCGGCTCGGCCGGGTGTCGTTCGTGTGGCGGCCGTGGATCGTGTGCGTCTCGCTGCTGCTCGCGGCGGCGACGTTCCTGGTGTTCTGTCTGTCCATCGGCGTCGGGGACTTCCCCATCGGACTGCCCCAGGTGATCGCCACGCTCTTCGGCCGGGGCGAGCGGGTCGACGAGTTCGTCATCATGGACCTGCGGATGCCGCGGGCCCTGGCCGGGCTCGTCGTGGGCATCGCGCTGGGGGTGTCCGGAGCGCTCACGCAGTCCATCGCCCGCAACCCGCTGGCCAGTCCGGATGTCCTCGGGATCACCAACGGCGCGAGCGCCGTCGCGGTGTTCCTGGTGACGGTGTCGGGCGGGACGGCCGCGGCGGTCGTCGACTCCGTGGGCCTGTCGGCGGCGGCGCTCATGGGCGGTCTCGGCACGGGCCTGCTGGTGTACTTCCTCGCCTGGCGGCGCGGCATCGACGGCCTGCGGCTCATCCTCATCGGCATCTCGGTGAGCGCCGTGATGGAGGCCCTCACGACCTGGCTGCTGGTCAGGGCCGACATCAGGGACGTCGCCCAGGCCCAGGCATGGCTGGTCGGTTCGCTGGACGACCGGTCGTGGGACGAGGTCCAGGTGGCCCTGTGGGGCACGCTCGTCCTCCTGGTCGTCGTGGCGGGCGCCGCGTTCCAGTTCAAGCCGATGCACCTCGGTGACGACGTCGCCGCGGGCCTGGGCGTCCGTTACTCGGCCGTGCGGGCGGTCCTCCTGCTGTGCGCGGTGTTGCTGGCCGGCGTGGCGGTGAGCGCGGCGGGCCCGGTCCCGTTCGTGGCGCTGGTGGCCCCGCAGGTGGCGATGCGTCTGGCGCGCTGCCCGACGCCGCCCGTGGTGGCCTCCGCGCTGGTCGGCGCACTGCTGCTGACCGGCTCGGACCTGGTCGCCCGCACGGCTCTGCCCGTCAGTCTCCCGGTCGGCGTGGTCACCGCGGCGATCGGCGGCCCCTTCCTCGTCTATCTGCTGGTACGGGCGAACCGCAGATAGCTGGTACAAAGTCAGGCGAGCCTAAGTAAGGGGGCCTTGTGGTCACTCAGTCCGTCACCGGGGTCGAGTCGAAGTCCGATGAAGCCGCCTCACGGCTGGCAGCCAGGGGCGTCACGGTCGGCTACGGCGCCCGGACCGTCATCGACGATCTCGACGTGGCGATACCCCCGGGCGTGATCACCACCATCATTGGCCCCAACGGCTGCGGAAAATCGACCCTGTTGCGCACCCTGTCCCGGCTGCTCAAGCCGTCCAAGGGGACGGTCGTGCTGGACGGCGACGACATCGCCCGGCTCCGGACCAGGGACGTGGCGAGGAAACTCGGCCTGCTCCCGCAGGCGCCGGTCGCGCCCGAGGGGCTGACGGTGGCCGACCTGGTCGCCAGGGGCCGCCATCCGCACCAGAGCTGGCTGCGGCAGTGGTCCTCGGACGACGCCGACGTCGTGGAACGCGCGCTGGCCATGACCGGGGTGTCCGACCTGGCCGACCGCCCGGTCGACGCGCTGTCCGGCGGACAGCGGCAGCGCGTCTGGATCTCGATGACCCTGGCCCAGGGCACCGATCTGCTCCTGCTGGACGAGCCGACCACCTATCTCGACCTGGCGCACGCGATGGACGTGCTCGATCTGGTCGACGATCTGCACGAGTCGGGATGCACCGTGGTGATGGTGCTGCACGACCTCAACCTGGCTGCGCGCTACAGCGACAACCTCATCGTGATGAGGGAGGGGTCGATCCTGGCGCAGGGGCATCCCCGTGACGTGCTGACCGCCGAGCTGCTGCAAGAGGCGTTCGGACTGCACGCCAAGATCATCGACGATCCGGTGGGGGACCGGCCGCTCATCGTCCCGATCGGTCGCACGCATGTCCAACTCGACTAGTTCGCCAGAAAGTTACGCAAGTAAGGCTAGGCTAACCTTACCGCGTTGCGATACGGTTTGCATGCCCTTACCCGGGGGCGTACTGGACCGTGCGAAAAAGCAAGGGGATTGACGGATGCTCCTCCACAGAACGTCGCGCAGGAAGCCATGGCGGCGGGTCGCGGCACTGCTCTCCGTCGCCACGCTCGGCGTCGGCCTCCTCGCGGGGTGCGGCTCCGGATCCGACTCGGCGGACAAGGGCGGCGACACCACCTCGACCGCCGCGGCCGGCGCCTTCCCGGTCACCGTGGAGCACGCGTTCGGCACCACGAAGGTCACCGAGGCCCCGAAGCGGGTCGTCACGGTCGGCTACACCGACGACCAGAGCGTCCTGGCGTTCGGCATCAAGCCGGTCGGCATGACCGACCAGTACCCGAACCCGGCGGGCAAGAGCCCCGACATCAACACCCAGTGGCCCTGGGTGAAGGACAAGTGGGGCGACACCAAGCCCGAGGTCATCATGAAGAACGGTGACACCGGCCCCAACTACGAGAAGATCGCCGCCCTGCGCCCCGACCTGATCATCGCGGTCTACTCCGAGATCGACCAGGCCGGCTACGACAAGCTCTCCAAGATCGCGCCGACGGTGGCCCGCACCAAGGCCGAGAAGGAGCCGTTCAGCGCCCCCTGGCAGGACAACGCCCTGCACATCGCCAAGGCACTCGGCAAGGCCGAGGAGGGCGAGAGGATGGTGCAGGACATCCAGGGCAAGCTGGACACGGCCAAGAAGGCGCACCCCGGGTTCGCGAAGCAGAAGGCCGTCGTACTGTCCTGGTACGAGAACTCGGTCGCGCCGTTCACCTCCACCGATGTGCGCGGCCGGCTCGTGACGGGCATCGGCTTCCAGTACCAGACCGAGATCGACAAGGTCGCCGACGGCAGCTTCTACACCAAGCTCTCGCCCGAGCGCGTCGACATGGTCGACGTCGACCGCATCTTCGTCATCAACGACAAGGCCGACACGGCGGCCCTGAAGAAGTTCAAGCTGTTCGCCAACCTCGACGCCGTGAAGAAGGGCAACGTGTCCTACCTGCTGGACAGCGAGGGCCCGGCGGTCGGCGCGGCCATCTCCCAGGGCACCCTGCTGTCCATGCCGTACGCCGTCGACGAGCTCGTGAAGTCGGCGGCCGAGTAGCGATGCCGGTCACCCTGTCCCGTCCCCTGCCCGCCCGGGTCGCGGTGTGAGCGCGACCGCCACCCGCCCCGCCCCGGCGACGCTGCACACGGCGACCGGGCGCGAGGCGTCCCGATGGGTCGCGGCGCACTGCCGCGAGGTGCCCTGGCTGTCGGCGGCCACCGTGCTCACCACGGTGGCCGGCGCGGCGCTCCAGGTGCTGCCGGTCCTGCTGCTCGGCCGGGTGGTCGACGGCGTGGTCGAGGGCGAGTCGCGCTCGGTCCTCGTCACCATCGGGGTCTTGATCGGGGCCGCCGCGCTGCTCGGCGCGGCGGCCACCGCGGTGTCGACGTACCTGATCGGCCGGCTGGGCGCCGACCTGCTCGCGCGGCTGCGGGAAGGAGCCGTCCGGGCGGTGCTGGGGATGCCGAGCGCCCGCATCGAACAGGTCGGCCGGGGAGACGTGCTCTCCCGGGTCGGCGACGACGTGGCCGTCATCTCCAAGGGCATCCGAACGGCCATCCCCACGGTGTTCTCGGCCGGAGTGCTGGTCGCCATCGCCACGTTCGGCATGTTCGGCCTGGACTGGCGGCTCGGACTGGCGGGCGCCGGCGCGCTGCCCGCGTACGCGCTGGCCCTGCGCTGGTACCTCCCCCGCTCCGCGCCGCTCTACCGCAAGCAGCGCGTGGCCCAGGCCGACCGCGCGCAGGCGTTGATCAGCGGCTTGAACGGGATCGACACGGTCCGTGCGTACCGCCTGGAGGGCGCCTTCCGCGAGAAGGTCACCAGCGAGTCCTGGCGGGTGCGCGATCTCGGTATCGAGGTGTTCCGGTTCTTCGGCCGGTTCGTCGGCCGGGAGAACCGCGCCGAGTTCATCGGGCTGGTCCTGATCATCGTGGTGGGGTACGCCCTGCTGGAGGCCGACGCCGCCACCCTCGGCGAGGTGTCGGCGGCTCCGCTGCTGTTCCACCGGCTGTTCGGCCCGCTGGGCCTCATCATGTTCACCTTCGACGAGGCACAGAAGTCGGGCGCGAGCCTGACCCGGCTGGTCGGCGTGCTGGGGGAGGCCGGTGAGGGCCGGCTGGTGGGTGATCCGGCCGTCGCGCCGGCGGAGGCCGAGCCGCTGCCGGTGACGGTGCGGGGACTGACGTTCCGTTACCCCGGCGCCGAGGAACCGGTGCTGAGGGACGTCGATCTGACGATCCCGGCCGGGGGTTCGCTCGCGCTGGTGGGCGCGACGGGTGCGGGCAAGACGACCCTGGCCGCGCTGATCGCGGGCATCGCGACTCCCGAGGCCGGGTCGGTGCACATCGGCGCAACCGACCTGGCGGGTCTGGACGAGGCCGGAGCGCGAGCCCTGGTGAGCATCCTGACGCAGGAGACCCACGTGTTCTCCGGCCCGCTCGCCGACGACCTGCGGCTGTCCGCGCCCGGGGCGAGCGACGCCCAACTGACGGACGCACTGCGCACGGTCGGCGCCGACGCCTGGGTCCAGGCGCTGCCCGACGGGCTGAACACCAGGGTCGGCGAGGGCGGCGAGCGCCTCGACGTCACCAAGGTCGCCCAGATCGCCCTGGCCCGGCTGGTGCTGGCCCGCTCGCCCGTGGTGGTGCTCGACGAGTCCACCGCGGAGGCCGGCAGCGAGGGCGCCGCCGAGCTGGAACGCGCGGTCGTGGCCGCGTGCGCGGGCCGGACCACCCTGTTCGTGGCGCACCGGCTGACCCAGGCGATGGCGGCGGACCGGATCGCCGTGCTGGACGCGGGCCGCGTCGTCGAGCAGGGCACACACGACGAGTTGGTGGCTCTGGGCGGCCGGTACGCCCGGCTGTGGCAGGCATGGCGCGAGGGTAGTTAGGCAGGCCCGAGTCGGGCCGGGCTTGATTTCTGGTTTCCTTGAAAGGGTGCTGAGTCTTCGATGATGGAACCGAGCGCTCGTCTCGTACGACTTTCTCCCGCACGCCTGGCCGACGTACGCCGGCGGACCGGTGACCACTCCGACAGGACCATCACCGAAGCCTGCGCCATCGGGCTGTCGTACTGGACGACGGGCGAGAGCCCCGACGGCATCGACCTCACCCCCGGCACCCTGTTCGCCGACGTCCTCGGATGGGTCGACAACGGCGGGGCCGGACCCGATGACTGGGAGGTCGGCGCGGACGGCCGGAGCATCCGCGTGCCCGACGGCGTCTCGCCGGCCGAAGCACAGCTCGCGCTGGACGACCTGGCCGACTTCCCGGACCGGCCCCTCGGCACCATCGGCCCGGCCGGCGTGGCCGCGAGACTCGAACTCCTGGCCCGCTGGAACGACACCGGGGCCGGCCGGAGCCGCCCCACCATCGTCGAGATGTTCCACGAACAGGCGCGGAGCAGGCCGGACGCCGTCGCCATCGTGGACGAACGCCGCTCACTGACCTACCGTCAGGCAGCCGAGTTCTCCAACCAGTTGGCCCACCACCTGATCGAGCACGGCCTCGGCCACGAACAGGTCGTCGGCATCTCACTGGGCCGCTCCGCCGAGATGGTCGTCGGGCTGCTCGCCGTGCTCCAGGCGGGGTGCGCGTTCGTGCCGCTCGACCCGCAGTGGCCCGCCGCGCGCCGGGCCGTCGTCATCGAGGACGCCCGGGTCGCCGTACAGCTCAACGCCTCGGGCGAGCGCGACCCGGCCGAACCGCCGGCCGTGGCCGTCGACCTCGACGACTGGCGCCACGGTTCCCACCCCACCGAGGGGACCGGCGTCACCGTCCACGGCGACGCCCTCGCCTACGTGATCTTCACGTCCGGCTCCACCGGACGGCCCAAGGGCGCCATGATCCGGCACGAGGCGATCAGCGAGCGCCTGCTGTGGCAGGTGAACGAGATCCTGGGCTTCGGCCACGACGACGCCTCGCTGTTCAAGGCGCCGTTGTCCTTCGACATCTCCATCAACGAGATATTCCTGCCGCTGGTGTCCGGCGCCCGGCTCGTGGTGCTGCGCCCCGACGGCGAACGCGACCCGCACCACCTGCTGAGCGTCATCGCCGAACAGCGCGTCACCTTCACCTACTTGGTGTCGTCGATGCTGGACGTGCTGCTGGAGATCGCCGGCGACTCCGGCCGCCTGGACAGCCTCCGGCACGTGTGGTGCGGCGGCGAGGTGCTGACCCCGGAGCTGTACGAGCGGTTCCGCACCAAGCTCGACATCCCCATGTACCACGGCTACGGCCCGGCCGAGACGACCATCGGCGTCTCCCACGTCATCTACCGGGGAGAGGCGGAGCGCCTGTCGACCTCCATCGGCAAGGCCAACCCCAACACCCAGCTGTACGTCCTCGACGAGGAGCTGCGTCCGGTCCCCGTCGGCGTCGGCGGCGAACTGTACGTGGGCGGCTTCCTCCTGGGGCGCGGCTACGTCAACGCGCCCGGTCTGACGGCATCCCGGTTCGTCGCCAACCCCTTCGCGAACGACGGCTCCCGCCTCTACCGCACCGGCGACCTCGCCCGCTTCGCCCCGGACGGATCGCTCGACTTCCTCGGCCGCGCCGACAACCAGATCAAGATCCGCGGCATGCGGCTGGAGATCGAGGACGTCGAGGCCGGCCTCGCCGAGCACCCCGGCGTACGGCACACCTGCGTCGTCGCCCGGAAGAACACGGCGGGCGGCACGTACCTGGTGGGCTACGTCATCCCGGCCGCCGGCAGCGAGGACCTGCGGGCGGACGAGGTCAAGGCGTGGGCCGCCGAGCACATGGTCGAGTACATGGTGCCTGCCCACATCGTCGTCATGACGGAGTTCCCCCTCACCGCCAACGGCAAGCTCGACCGCAACGCCCTGCCGGAGCCCGTCATCGGCACCGGCACGCTCGTACGGCCCACCACCGACGACGAGCGCGCGGTGTGCGCGGCCGTCGCGTCCGTGCTGCGGCTCGAAGAGGTCGGCGTCGACCAGGACTTCTTCCAGCTCGGCGGCGACAGCATCCTGGCGATCTCGCTGCTGACCGCGCTGCGCGACGCGGGCCTCTACGTCACGGCACGGCAGATCTTCACCCACAGCACCGTGGGGGCCCTGGCCGCGGTCGCGAGCCGGGAGGACGTCTCCACGGTCGACCACCGCGATGTCGCGACCGGGTCCGTCGTGGGATCGCCGATCGTGCAGTGGCTCGGCGAGACCACCGACGCGATCGACGGCTTCGTGCAGTCCGTCGTGCTGAACACCCCGCCGAACCTGACCGCCGACGCCCTCGACGAGATCCTCACCGCCGTCGTCCGCAGGCACGACATGCTGCGCGCCAGGCTGGTGCGCGGAAGCCGCTGGAGCTTCGACATCCCGGAGCCCGACCGGGCCGTCGCCGGATGGCAGGGAAGCGACCGGCCGCTCGACGCGTGCGTCGCACTCGCCACCGACGCCCTGGACCCCGACAACGGCGTGATGCTGCGCGCCGTCTGGCGCCGCGCGGCCCGGCAGCTGGTCCTGGTCGCCCACCACGTGGTGATCGACGGCGTGTCCTGGCGGATCCTGATGGACGACCTGGCCACGGCCTGGCGGCAGTTCACCTCGGACACCCCGATCGAACTGCCCCCGGTCGGCACGTCCTTCCGGCGCTGGACGCAACTGCTGGAGCGCGCGGCGTTCGACGCGGACAGCTCCTACTACTGGCGCCCGCTGCTGGCAGCGGACCAACCGGTGGGCAGGCGCGCGCTGTCCGAAGCCGACACCGTCGCCACGGAGCGGCTGCGGACCGTCGCGGCCGGCCCGGAGGTCACGGCCGCGCTGCTGGGCGAGATCCCCGCGAAGTTCCACGCGGGCGTCAACGACGTCCTGCTGACCGGGCTCGCCGTCGCGCTCGCCCGCTGGCGCCGCGACCTGGGACAGGACCAGACCTTCGCGCACATCGAACTGGAGGGTCACGGCCGCGAAGCACAGTTCGTGGCGCCATCCGCCGGCTTCGAGCCCGAACTGTCACGGACCGTCGGCTGGTTCACCACCCTCTTCCCGGTGACCGTCGACCCCGGCCCCGCGGCCGACTTCACCTCACCCGCATACCTGACCGCCGCCCTCAAGGCCGTCAAGGAAGACCTCGCCCGGGTGCCGGACAACGGCGTCTCCTACGGTGCCCTGCGGTACCTGACCGACACCGAGTTCGACGCGCCCGCACCTCAGGTGCTCTTCAACTACCTGGGCCGCTTCGCCGCCGGCGAGCCCGGAGACTGGCAACTTGCGGAGACGACCGGTCAGTTGGGCGAGAAGCGCGATCCGCGGATGCGCCTGCCGCGCGCCCTGGAGTTCAACGCGATCGCCGAACCGTCCCCGACCGGCGATTACGACCTGGTCACCACCATCTCCTGGCCCGACGGCATGTTCACCGACGAGGACATCGCCACCATCGGCGGCTACTTCCGGGACGCCCTGGCCGGACTGGCCGCGCTCGACCCGCGGGGCGGCCACTCGCCCAGCGACTTCCCCCTGGTGCCGCTGACCCAGGCCGACGTCGACGCTCTGGACGGCCCGGCGCTGCGGGACATCCTGCCGCTGACGCCCTTGCAGGAGGGCCTGTACTTCCACTCCGTCTTCGACGACGACTCGGCCGGCGCCTACGTCGAACAGCAACTGCTCGCCCTGGACGGCGAGGTGGACGCCGACCGGCTCGCGGCGGCGGCCACCCGGCTGCTCGCGCTCTACCCGAACCTGGCCGCACGGTTCGTGGCCCTCGCCGACGGCCGCGTGGTCTCCGTACTGGAGAGCGGCGTCGAGGCGCCCTTCACGACCCTGGACCGCCCCGGCATTACCGACGCCGAGCTGCGCGACCTGGCCGAGCGGGACCGCCGCGCCGGATTCGACCTGGCGACGGGGCCGTTGATGCGGTACACCCTCGTCCGCGGCGGCCCGGGCCGGAACGTCCTCGTGCAGACCGTGCACCACATCATCGCCGACGGCTGGTCGGTGCCGCCGATGCTCCGCACGCTGCTCGCCGAGTACCACAAGCCCGGGACCGTGTACCCGATCGGCGGCTTCGCCGACTACGTACGCTGGCTCGCCGGACGCGACGCCGACGAGAGCGACCGGGTGTGGCGCGAGCAGCTCGCGGACCTGCCCGGCCCGTCGCTGGTCGCCGAGGGCCACACCCCGTCCGACCGGTTCGCCGACACCGCCGTGCGCCCGGACCAGGACATCGACGCGGCCGCCCGGTCGGCGGGCGTGCCGCTGAGTGTGGCCGTGCACAGCGCCTGGGCGGTGACGCTGGGCGGCATCCTGCACGGACAGGACGTGGTGTTCGGCTCCACGGTGTCCGGCCGCGACGCGGACGTCCCCGGCATCGAGGACATGGTGGGCCTGTTCATCAACACGATCCCCGTGCGCGCCCGTTGGACCGCCACCACCACAGCCCGGGACCTGCTCGCCTCGGTCCGGGAACACATGGGCGCGGTCCTGCCGCACCAGCACGTCTCACTCGCCAGGATCGGCCGCCAGACCGACGCAGGCTCCCTGTTCGACACCCTGGTGGTCTTCGACGTCGCGACCGACGTGGACGCACTGCGCCGTCCCGGCGACACCCTGGTCGTCACCGACCTCGTCAACGAGGGCGCACCCCACTACCCGTTGACCCTGGTCGTCGAACGCGCACTCGACGGCCGCCCGCTCTTCAACCTGATCTACGACGGCGAGCTGCTGCCGGAGACCACAGCCCAGGCGATCCTGCGCACGTTCACCTCCACCCTCACCGCCCTGCTCACCCGACCGGACACCCTGGTCGACGACGTGACCTCCGAGGGCGACCGGCGCCCCGCGCGCATCACGCCGACGACCCTGGGGAGCCTGTTCGACGCCGCAGCGCGACGCGACCCGGCCGCCACCGCCGTCACTCAATGCGGCCTCAACGGCGGCACCCGATCCCTGACCTACGGCGAACTGGCGGAAACAAAGAACGAATTGGCCTCGGCTCTGCGCGCTGCCGGCGTCGGCCCCGGCCGACGGGTCGCCGTCGCCGTCCCGCGGTCCGTCGAGCAGGTCGTCGCCCTGGTCGCCATCGTCACCGCGGGCGGCGCGTACGTACCGCTGGACCTGGCATACCCGGACGAACGGCTGGAGTACATCCTCGCCGACGCCGCCCCGCAGGTCGTCCTCGTGGACAGTGAGCAGCGTGACCGCTTCACGGAACTCCTGGCCCGTACGGGCGTACAGGCCCGCGTTCTTGTCCAGGGCGACGACCTTCCGCAGGCCACGATCGAGCCGGGCCCCGGGGCCGGTTGGCACGACCCCGCGTACGTGATCTACACGTCCGGATCGACCGGCCGGCCCAAGGGCGTCGTCGTCCCGCACTCCAGCGTGGTGACGCTGCTCGCCAACACCCAACCGGACATGGACTTCGGACCGCACGACGTCTGGGTCCAGTTCCACTCCTTCTCCTTCGACTTCGCGGTCTGGGAGCTGTGGGGAGCACTCGCGCACGGCGGTGAGCTGCTGGTGCCGGAGTACGGGCTGACCCGCTCCCCGGTCGACTTCCACCGGCTGGTCCGCGAGCGCGGGGTGACCGTGCTCAACCAGACGCCGTCCGCCTTCTACCAGTTCATCGAGGCAGACCGGCACGCCGACGAGCCCATGCCCGCCCTGCGCCGCGTCATCTTCGGCGGCGAGGCACTGGACCTCGGGCGGCTGCGCGGCTGGGTCGAGCGGCACGGCACCGGCTCGCCCGAGCTGGTCAACATGTACGGCATCACCGAGACCACCGTCCACGTCACCCACCGCGTGCTGACGGAGGAGGACTTCGGCCGCGGCGACGACGTCAGCCCGATCGGCGGCCCCATACCCGGCCTGATCACCCACCTCCTCGACGGCCGGCTCCGCCCGGTGCCGCCGGGCCGGGTCGGCGCCATCTACGTCGCCGGCGACCAGGTGTCGCTCGGCTACCTGGGCAGGCCCGGCCTCACCGCGGGCCGGTTCGTGGCGAACCCCTTCGCGGGCGACGGCTCCCGCATGTACCACACGGGCGACCTCGCCCGCCGCACCCTCGACGGCGAGCTGCAGTTCATCGGCCGCGCCGACGACCAGGTCCAGCTCAAGGGCTTCCGCATCGAGCTGGGCGAGGTCGAGACCGCGATCCGCGACCTCGACGGCGTGATAGACGTGGCCGTGACGGTAGCGGACAGCGGGGATCACCTGGTGGCGCACGTGGTGGGCCGGGTACCGGGGGACTTCGCCGAGCAACTGGCCGTGAAGCTGCCCGCGCACATGGTGCCTGGGCGGGTGCTCACGATCGACGCCCTGCCGCTGACGGTGAACGGCAAGCTGGATCGCAAGGCTTTGGCGGAGCGGGCATTTGGGGGCGCGGGGAACTGCGCGACCAGCCACGACGCACCCGCGGACGAAAACTCAGCTATAGCCGCAATCACGAAGATCTTCACAGAGACGCTGCCCGGCACGGAGGTGACCGCCGACACCGACTTCTTCCACGCGGGAGGCGACAGCATCATCGCCATCACGGTCGTGAACAGGGCCAGGACACTCGGCCTGCCCATAGCCCCCCGGGACGTGTTCCTGCACAAGACCCCCCGCGCGCTCGCCGAGCACCTGCCAACGCGCACACCACAAGCCACCGCCCCCACCCACCGCGAGGACGGCCCCCTCCCCCCGACGCCGATCATCCTGCGCCAACGCGACCTGGGCGGCTCACTCACCCGCTTCGCCCAGGCCAGAACGCTCGTGGTCCCGGACAGCTCCTTCGCCGATGTCGAACGCGCCGCGAACGCCGTAGTCGCCGCACACCCGGCCCTGCGACTGAGCCTCGGTACGGAACACGGAGTGTGGACCCTCCGCACCGAACCCGCCCGTGACATCACCGTCGTACGCCCGGACACCCCCGACGCCACGACCGCCGCGAACGACGCCGCCGGACGGCTCGACCCCGAGTCGGGCGAGGTCGTCGCCTTCGCGTGGCTGGAGGCGAGCCGGACCCTGGTCGTCACCGCGCACCACCTCGCCGTCGACTCGGTGTCCTGGCTGATCCTGCTGGACGACCTGGCCGCCGCCCTGCGCGGGCAAGCCCTGGCCGCTCCGACGACGTCGTACGCCGAGTACGCCGAAGCCCTGGCCCTCCGGTCCGCCCACGCGACCGACGACCTCGGGTACTGGCTCACCACGCTGCAGGCGCCCCCGCTGCTCCCCGCCGTCGAGGGACTGCGGGAGATCACGGTCGTCCTCCCGCCCGAAGCCACCGACCGCGTGACGCGCACCGCGCCCGCCGCACTCGGCGTCGGCCTCACGGAACTGCTGTGCGGCGCCCTGCGCACCGCACTGACCCACATCCAGCCCTCGCCCACCGACCTCGCGATCGACCTGGAGCGGCACGGCCGGGTCCCGGTGCTGGAACACCACGACTACACCCGTACGGTCGGCTGGTTCACCGCGATCGCACCCGTACGCCTCACCGCGCACACCGACCCCGTCGCGGCGGCCCGCGAGGTCGCCGAACGCCAGCCGGACGAGCGAGCCCACGTCGCCTACGGACAGCTCAGGTATCTCAACTCGCAGACGGCCCCGCTGCTCAACTCCGCCCACCCGCACGTGCTGTTCAACTACCTCGGCCGGGGCAGCGAGTCCCAGGCGGTGCACCTCACCGGCGGCGACCAGGGCAGCCCGTACGCCGTCGAGGTCAACGCCTGGCTCGACGAGACCACCGGCAGCCTGCACGCGGAGTTCACCCTCGCCGAGGGCATCCCCGACGAGATCACCGAGCACTGGCACCGCGCCCTCCAGCACATCGCGGACGCCGCCACGACAGCCGAGCGCACCGCACCGGTCACCCCGCTCCAGCGGGGCCTGTACTTCCAGGCCCAGATGGCGGGCTCGGCCGGGCACTACGTGGCGCAGAGCTGGTTCACGTTCGACCGGCGCCTGGACACCAGCGCGCTGGCCGAGGCGATGGCGTACGTGATCGCCCGTCACCCGGTGGTCGGCGCGGGCTTCACGACCGACACCGACGGCAACCCGGTCCAGGTCCTCAAGGCCGGCCGGCGCGTCGACGTCCGTACCATCGAGCTGGCGGCGGACACCGAGGTCGACGCCCTGCGGGCCCGGGACCGCGACACCGGGTTCGACCCGGGCGAACCGCCGCTGATCCGGCTGACCGTGGTGCGTCTGCCGGGCGACCGCGACGGCCTGCTGCTCAGCTACCACCTGCTGCTGTGGGACGGCTGGTCCCGCGAGATCGTGCTGCGGGACCTGTTCGACGCCTACGAGGCCGCCGTCGCGGGTCGGCCCCTCGACGCGGTTCCGGCCAGGCCGGGCTTCGAGGACTACGCCCGGTCGCTCGACGCCAGGGACTCCGCCGTCTCGGAGCGCTTCTGGGCGGAGCACCTGGCCGGACTGCCCGGCCCCACACTGCTCGCCGGACCGGCGCCGTCCTTCTCGGACGACCTGCCGCGCGCGCTCGTGCACACCCTGTCCGCCGAGCAGTCCGACCTGCTGCGGGAGGCGGCCAGGACGCACGGCGTCACGCTGAACTCCGTGCTGACCGGCGCGTTCGGCCTGCTCCTCGGCGCCCATACGGGCCGCGGGGACGCCGTGTTCGGCGTGACCGTCTCCGGCCGCGAGGGCGAGGGGCTGTCCGACATCGTCGGCGTGCTGCTCAACACCGTGCCGATGTGGACGCGGCCCCGGCCGGACGACACGGTCCGCGACTACCTCTCGGCCGTGCAGACGGCCAGGGTCGAGGCGATGGAGCACGAGCACCTGGGGCTCGGCGAGATCCAGCGGGCCAGTGGGCACGACACCCTGTTCGACAACCTGTTCGTGCTCCAGAACTTCCTGGACCTGGACGCCTTCGCCGAGATGCATGCCCGGCACGGCATCACCTCGGTGAAGGCCGACGACTCCACGCACTATCCGTTCACCTGGGTCGTCACGCCCGGCGACCGGCTCACCGTCAAGCTGGAGTACCGCGACCAGGACACCGCGGGCGCCCGCCGTCTCCTCGACGACTACCTGCGCGTGCTGGAGGACCTCGCCCGGTCGACCGGCCCCGTGGGCGCGCTGCGGGGCCTGGGGCCCGAGCCCGCGCGGGGCGAGCGTACGGACGTCGGCACGGACACCGTCGTCGACCGGTTCGACCAGGCGGCGGACCGCGCGCCGGAGCGGGTGGCGCTCGTCGCCCACGGTTCGACGATGACGTTCGCCGAACTCCGGGACCGCAGCCGCGCGGTGGCCGGCGTGCTCGCCCGGCGGGGCATCGGCCCCGAGACCAACGTGGGGCTCGCGATCCCGCGCTCCCTCGACTCGATCGTGGCGCTGTTCGCCGTGCTGCGGGTCGGCGCCGCGTACGTGCCGCTGGAACTGGACCACCCGGACGAGAGGATCGCCGCGATCGTCGAGGACGCCCGCCCGGAGGTGATCCTCACCTTGAGCGGCGTGTCACCCCGGCTGGTCTCGCTGGACGCCGACCTGATCGAGCTGGACCGCCCGCTGCCCGAGGCCGAGCCGTATGTGACGTTCACACCGGACGACCCCGACCGCCTGCGGCACCCCGCCTACACGATCTACACCTCGGGATCGACCGGCAAGCCCAAGGGCGTGGTGACCGAGTACGCCGGACTCACCAACATGCTGATCAACCATCAGCGCCGGATCTTCGAACCGGTGCTGGCCGAGCACGGCCACCGGATCTTCCGCATCGCGCACACCGTGTCGTTCGCGTTCGACATGTCCTGGGAGGAGCTGCTGTGGCTCGCCGACGGGCATGAAGTGCACATCTGCGACGAGGAGTTGCGCCGCGACGCCCCCCGGCTGGTCGAGTACTGCCTGGAGCACGGGATCGACGTCGTCAACGTGACCCCGACCTACGCCCAGCAGCTCGTGGCCGAGGGCCTGCTCGACGACCCGGACCGTCGGCCACCACTGGTGCTGCTCGGCGGGGAGGCCGTCACCCCGACACTGTGGCAGCGCCTCGCCGAGACCGAGGGAACAGTCGGCTACAACCTCTACGGACCCACCGAGTACACCATCAACACCCTCGGCGTCGGCACCTTCGAGTGCCAGGACCCGGTGGTGGGCGTCGCGATCGACAACACCGACGTCTACGTCCTCGACCCCTGGCTGCGCCCCCTGCCGGACGGCGTCCCCGGTGAGCTGTACGTGGCGGGCATCGGCATCGCGCGCGGCTACCTCGGGCAGCCCGCCCAGACCGCGCACCGCTTCGTCGCCTGTCCCTTCGGGGAACCCGGCGAGCGCATGTACCGCACCGGGGACCTGGTGGTACGCCGGCCCGACGGCAACCTGATGTACCTGGGCCGCACCGACCAGCAGGTCAAGATCCGCGGGCACCGCGTCGAACTCGGCGAGGTGGAGGCCGTGTTCACGGCGCACCCGGCGGTGCGGTTCGCCGCCGCGGTCGCCCAGCCCGACCCGCAGGTCGACGGTTCACATCGGCTGGCCGCCTACCTGGTGCTGGACGGGGCGGAGTTGGCGACGGTGGCGGCCGAAGTGGGCGCCGGACTGCCGGACTTCCTGCGCCCCACGCACTACGCCCAGGTCGACAGCATCCCGCTGACGGTGAACGGGAAGGCTGACACCAAGGCGCTGCCGGAGGCCAAGCCGCTGGGCGCGCTGACCACGGTGGGGGAGCGGGGCCCCACGACCGAGACCGAGACCGTGGTGTGCGAGTACTTCGCCGAGGCACTGGACCTGGACGACGACGAGGTGAGCGCGGTGAGCGACTTCGTGTCCCTCGGAGGACACTCCATGCTGGCGGTGCGGCTGACCGGGCTGCTCCGCCGCGAGTACGGTCCAGTGATCACGATCCGTGATCTGTTCACCCTGCGCACCCCGGAAGCGATTGCCCGCCACATCGATGACAACTCCTGACACGCAGCGGCCCCGTTCGGGGTCCGACATCCTCCGCACCGCCCTGCGCCGCAACGTCGGCGCCATGGCTAGCGGCACCTGCCTCATGGGCCTGTACCAGGCGGGCGAGACGGCCTTCCCCATCGCGCTCGGCCTGATCGTCGAGCACACGATGCGGGACCGCAGCCTCGGCGCGCTCGGCCTCTCGATCGCCGTCCTGGCCGTGATCATCACGACCGTGTCGCTGTCCTGGCGGTTCGGGATGCGCATCCTGCAGAAGGCCAACACGACGGAGGCGCACCGCTGGCGCGTCAAGGTCGCGGCCTGCGGGCTCCAGCCGGTGGCCAGGGACGTCGACCTCAAGTCCGGCGAGGTGCTGACCATCGCCACCGAGGACGCGGACCAGACCGCCGACATCATCGAGGTGGTGCCGCTGCTGATCAGCTCGCTGGTCGCGGTGGTGGTCGCGGCGGTCGCCCTCGGCCTGGCCGACATCCGGCTCGGCCTGCTGGTGATCGTGGGAACCGTCGCGATCCTGTCGTGTCTGAGCGTGCTGTCCAAGAAGATCGGCATCAGCACCCAGGAACAGCAGGCCCGGGTGGCACGGGCGGGCGCGAAGGTCGCCGACCTGATCACCGGCCTGCGCCCGCTGCACGGCTTCGGCGGCAACCACGCGGCGTTCCGGTCCTACCGGAAGGTCAGCACGGAGGCGAAGGTCCAGGCGATCACCGTTGCCAAGGTGAACGGCGCCTACGCGGGCACCGCCCTGGCCCTCAACGCGGTGCTCGCCGGCGCCGTGACGCTGCTGGCCGGCTGGCTGGCGTTCGACGGCCGGATCAGCATCGGCGAACTGGTCATGGCCGTGGGCCTGGCGCAGTTCATCATGGAACCGCTCAAACTGTTCTCGGAGATGCCGAAGTACGTGATGATGGCGCGCGCCTCGGCCGAGCGCATGGCACTGGTGCTGACCGCGCCGCCGGTGATGACGCCCGGATCCGAACGCCCGGCCGAGAGCGGGGACGTGGAGCTCGACTGCGTCCGGTACGGCACCCTGCGCAAGCTGAAGTTCCAGGTGTCAGCGGGGGAGTTCGTGGCGATCGCCGCCTACCAGCCGCGCGCGGCGGCCGATCTCGCGTCGATCCTGGCCGTGAACGTCCCGCCCGGCGCGTACGAGGGAGCGATGCGGATCGGCGGCCGGGACCTCGCGGACCTGTCGGTCGCGGCGGTCCGCGAGCACGTGCTGGTGAACCCCTACGACGCCGAGATCTTCGCGGGGACGCTCCGCTCGAACATCGACCCGTCCGGCACGAGCCGCATGGTCCCCGAGGCGGTCGAGGCGTCCATGCTGACCGACGTCGTCGCCCTGCACCGCGAAGGCCTCGACTACGCCGTCCGCGACCGCGGCGCCAACCTCTCCGGAGGACAGCGCCAACGACTCTCCCTGGCCCGCGCCCTGGCCGCCGACAGCGACGTGCTCGTCCTGCACGATCCGACGACGGCTGTCGACGCGGTCACGGAACAGCTCATCGCCCGCAACGTCGCGAAGCTGCGCCGGGGTCGCACCACCATCGTCCTCACCAGCAGCCCGGCCCTCCTGGACGCCGCCGACCGGGTCCTCGTCCTGGACGACGGGGTCGTCACGGCCGAGGACACGCACCGGAACTTGCTCGCGACGGACGAGAACTATTGCTCGGCGGTGGCTCGTTGACGCGCTCCTTCAGGGGCGCGGGGCTGTTTCGATTCGCGGCTCCGCCGCGCGGGCGCGACCAGCCCCCACCGCCCCGCAGACGACTACGGAGCCCTCAATGTCCAAGCGACATCCCTCAGCAGGGCATGCCGCCACCCCGCCCGATCATGCCCGGAGGCCGACCGTGAAACCCGCACGGCCGCCCCGGCCCGCTCGGCCAAAACCTCCACCGCTTCGCAATGCGGCAGCATCCGCGACTCGTGTTCCCCCACATCGAACGCGACCCGCGCCCCCGACAGATCAGCCCCCTCCCGCAGCCGCGCCGCGATCGCCCCACCCACCGGCCCCCCCAACGGATCCGCCGCACCCATCGCATCCGGCGTCCACCAGAACGACCCCGACTGACAGGCCACACGCGACACCAACTCCGGAAACTCCAGCGCCGCGTACACCGCACTCAACCCCCCGAGGCTCTGCCCGGCGACCACCAGTCGGTCAAGGTCGGCGTTCACGCCCGACTCCGTCACCAGCGGCAGCAGTTCGTCCCGGACCGCCTCCCACAGCTCGGGTCGGCACGCGAACTCCGCCTCCCTGTCCCTGGCCGGCAGAAAGACGAGCGTGACCGGCGGCATCTCCCCACGGGCGACCGCCGAGTCGAACGCGGTCATGGCCGGGTGCAGATACAGCCAGTCGTCCCCGTCGAGCAGCAGGACCACCGGCCCGCCACCACCCGCAGGATGCACTCGCACGGTCCGCCGCCCGGCCAGCCGTTCACCGGCCCAGCGGATCCGGGTACGGGGGAGGGGCAGCACACCCTCGGCGCCGACGGCGGGCCAGTGCGGCTGGGCCGGCGCGTCCGGCGTCGCGGCGATGGACCGGTCGCCGCCGGCCCCGACCCGGTTGAGCGGATCGGCGTACGCCTCCTCGCCCACGCGGAACTGGTACGTCACCCGCAGCCGCGCGGGCATGCGCACCTCGGCGTACCAGCAGTCCGTGTCTCCGAACCGGGCCAGCGGCACGGGCTCGGACCAGCTCTCGAAGTCGACGGTCGCCGCACCGGTCCCACGCCACAGGAAGAGGGTGGTCCAGCCGCCGCCGTCGGGTATCGACGCGGGTGACCGCGCGGCCGCCCAGAACGCGTCGGTGCCAGGTGTGCCGGGCAGTCCGAACGCGGCGAACGTGTCGTCCCCCACCAACCTCATGGACGTCTCCTTGTGGAGCGAAAAGGCAGAAGGCTAAGCTCACTTGCGATTAGGCGAGCCTAACCTAATGTTCACAGGAGGTACGGCACATGAGCACCAACCCCTTCGACGACGCCGACGGCCGTTTCCTCGTCCTCGTGAACGACGAGGGCCAGCACTCGCTCTGGCCGTCCTTCGCGGATGTGCCCGGGGGGTGGACCATCGCCTTCGGGGAGAACACCCGGGACGCCTGCCTGGAGTACGTCGAGGCCAACTGGACGGATCTGCGCCCCCGTTCCCTCGCCGAGTCCATGGACGCCTGACGCCCCGATGCTCTGCACCAGACTGACGAACGCCCGCTTCGTCACCATGGACCCGGCCCACCCCGTCGCCCGTGACCTGGGCATCTGGCGGGGCCGGATCGTCGGCCTGGACGAGGCCGTGACCTCGCTGCCCGCGCGGGAGGTGATCGACCTTCAGGGCGCCACCGTTCTGCCCGGGTTCATCGACGCCCATGTGCATCTTGCCTGGACGGGCTTCAAGCAGAACACGCCGAGCATCGCGGGCCGCACGCGGATCGACGACGTGCTCGCCATCGTGGCGGATGCCGTCCGCCGTACGGCTTCGCCCGACGCCTGGGTCAGCATCGCCGGCTACGACCAGCGGGCCCTGGGCCGCCATCTGACCGCCGCCGAACTCGACCGGGTGAGCCACGGGCGCAAGGTGTTCGTGCTGCACGACTCCGGACACGGCTGCGTCGTCAACACCGCGGTCCTGGACCGGCTCCCCGCCGGCATCCCCCACGACAACGGCTTCCTCGCCGAGGGCGCGATGGGCGCCGCCCGCGCACTGCGCCTGCCGTACTCCCAGGAGGAACTCGCCGAGGCCATCGGACGCGCCGCCCGGACCTGCGTCACCGAAGGCGTCACCGCCTGCGCCGAGGCAGGCATCGGCGGCGCCCTCTTCGGGCACAGTCCCGTCGAACTCGGCGCCTACCAACTCGCCCGCGAAAGAGGTCTGTTGCCGCTGCGAGTGCAGCTCATGGTCGCCGCGGACCGCCTGCGGCCCGTCGCCACGCACGAGGCCGACGGCATTCCCCGGGCCCTCGACCTCGGCCTGCGCACGGGCTTCGGCGACGACTGGCTCTCCGTCGGCGCCCTGAAGATCTACACCGACGGCGGGATGATGGCCCGCACCGCCGCGCTGAGCAGCCCGTACGAAGGGCTGGAGCACACGGGCCAGTTGCAGGACGACCCGGAGACGCTCACCGAGACGATCGTGGCCGGCCACCTCGCCGGCTGGCAGCTCGCCGTGCACGCCATCGGCGACCGCGCCGCCGACGTCGCCCTCGACGCCCTGGAACGGGCCCAGCGCCTCCGGCCCCGCCACGGCGTCCGGCACCGTGTCGAACACGCGGGCCTCATCCGCCCCGACCAGCTCTCCCGCATGGCGCGGCTCGGCGTGAGCGCGGTCGTCCAGCCCAACTTCCTGCGCTACTTCGGCGACGACTACGCGGCGATCATGGGCGAGGAGCGGGTGCCGTGGCTGTACCGGGGCAAGGCGTTCCTGGACCACGGCATCACCCTCGTCGGCAGCTCCGACCGGCCGGTCACCGACGGATCCCCGCTGCGCGCCGTCCAGTTCATGGTCGAGCGCGCCTCCGCGTCCGGCCAGCTGATCGGCCCCGACGAGGGCGTCACCGTGGAGGAGGCGCTGCGCGCCTACACTGTGGCCGGTGCCTACTCCTGCCACTGGGAGGACAGCGCAGGCAGCCTCTCCCCGGGCAAGCGCGCCGACCTGGTCGTGCTCGGCGACGACCCGCGGAGCGTCGACACCTCCCGCATCGGCGACATCGAGGTGGTGGCGACGTACGTCGACGGCACAGCGGCGGCCCGGTGACCGACGCGACGCCGGAAGGCGATTCCCGGCTCCGTGGAGCGCCACCTCGTCGCCGGCCGGACCGCGGGTGGTGTCAGGCGCGGATGACCTCCACGCCGGCCGCCGTGAACGCCTCGGTCAGCTCGTCCGAGGCGGCCTTGTCGGTGACCAGGACGTCGATGTCCTCCACCGGGCAGATGCGGGCGAAGGCCCGCCGGCCCAGCTTGGAGGAGTCCGCGACCGCGACGACCTGCTGCGCGCGGCGGGCCAGCGCCCGGTTGATGCTTGCCTCGCCCTCGTGGTGCGCGGTCGCCCCGTGCGTCACGTCGATGGCATCCACCCCGATGAAGACCTGGTCCAGTGCGATCTCCGCGAGCAGTTCGGTGGCCAGCGGACCGATCAGCTCGTAGGACGCCGGCCTGGCCACCCCGCCCGTCACCACGAGCTTCACATGGCGCCGTACGACCAGTTCGTTGGCGATGTTCAGGGCGTTGGTCACCACGGTGACCGCCGTCTCCGTGCTGCCGGAACTCAGGTCGGCTCGGGTGGCCAGCGCCCGCGCCACCTCGGTGGTCGTGGTGCCGCCGTTGAGCCCCACCACGGCGCCGGCCTTGACCAGCCCGGCGGCCGCGTTCGCGATCCGCTCCTTCTCCGGAGCCTTGCGCGCGGCCTTGTAACGCAGGGGCAGGTCGTAGGCGATCGCGTTGATCACGGCGCCGCCGTGGGTGCGGGTGACCATCTGCTGGCGGGCAAGCTCGTCGAGGTCGCGCCTGATCGTCGCGGCGGAGACCCCCAACTCCTCGGCAGCCGGTTCGACTTCGATCCGCCCGTCGCGCGTCAGCATCTCCAGCAGCGCGCTCCACCGGGCCTGCGGTGCCGCCATCTCTCACAACTCCCTGTCGACGATTTGCGCCACGATGTGCGCACTTCCATGGAACCACAGCGCTTGATTGCGTGTTTTATGGCCCTCAAACGAGCAAAATCCAGCACGTTCCGCACGCCCTCCCCGCTGCCGCTGTCTGCAGGAACCTCTTGGCTTCCTCAAGGGGAGATTGAAGTCGCCAGGGCGGGGGGCATGGTCCGGGCAACCGGTGCGCCTGGCCCGGTGAAGGGGGGAAGTGATCGTGACTGCTTTGATCGTGGTGGCCGTTGTCATGCCACTGATGGCTGTTCTGTGTACCTGGCTCGTGCGTCGGGCTTGGCGGCGTGCCTGGGCCGATCTGGGTTGGCAGGCGGCCGGGTACGGCCGGGGGAGTGGGCAGCGGTACGGGGCGGGGCCGGCGATCAGCGGTACGGGTGCGGCATCAGCGACAGCAGGCGTCGGCACGGCGTCCAGCAGCTCGTCCTGGTACGCCGCGGGTGACGCCTGCGACCCCTCGCCGTCCGGTTCGTGCGGCGGTTCCTCCTCCTGCTCCGGCAGCGACTCGTCATCCTGCGGCAGCTCGTCGTCCTGCGGAAGCAGTTCGTCGTCCTGTGGCAGCAGTTCGTCGTCCTGTGGCAGCAGTTCGTCATCCTGCGGCAGTTCCTGTTGACGGCTGGGGTGTGCCAGCAGGCCGGGCGGTGTCCGGCCTGCTGACCTGCACCTACGGCAGGGGCCTCGCGCGCCGCCTATCGCCCTGGGGTGCTCGCGTGCCCCCCGGGCTTCCGCCGCCGGCTACTTCGTCCCGCGGTTCGCGGAGAAGGCAGGCTCTTTCCCCAGCGCTTCGATCGTCTCTTCCATTTCGCGGACCTTGCGGCGCAGTCGCACCAGCTCCTCGCGCTCGGCCGTGGTCAGCGCGCCCGCCGACCCTTGGCCTCGCTCCGCCGCCAGCTCTTCCGCAATCGCCGCCGCGAACGCGTCCACGTCGCCCTCGGTGGTGTCGAAGGAGGTCATCCAGCGGACCTCACCGGCCTGCTCGTCCCAGGTGTAGAAGCGGAAACGCTTCTGGAGACGCTCGGTGACGGCCGGCGGCAGGACGGCGAAGACCTGGTTGGCCTGCACCGGGCGGGGGATCTCGATGCCCGGCAGTTGGCGCACCGCCTCGTACAGCCGCTGGGCCATCGCGTTGGAGCGGGCCGCCGAGCGCAGCCAGAGGTCGCCGCCCAGCAGCGCCTCGAACTGCACCGACATGAAACGCATCTTGGAGCCAAGCTGCATGCTCGTCTTGCGCAGGTGAGCCATGCCGCGCACCGCGTCCTCGTTGAGCACGATCACCGCCTCGCCGAAGAGCAGCCCGTTCTTGGTCCCGCCGAGCGAGAGGACGTCCACGCCGGAGTCGGTGGTCATCTCACGCAGGGACACGCCGAGGGTGGCTGCGGCGTTGGCGAGCCGGGCGCCGTCCAGGTAGACGAGCATGCCGAGGTCGTGCGCGTGGTCGCAGATCGCACGGATCTCATCAGGCGTGTAGCAGGTGCCGAGCTCGGTGGACTGGGCGATCGAGACGACCCTGGGCCGGGCCCGGTGCTCGTCCTCGAAGCCCCATGCCTGACGGTCGATCAGCTCAGGGGTGAGCTTGCCGTCCCATGCGGGCACCGTCAGGAGTTTGATCCCGGCGACCTTCTCGGGCGCCCCGCCCTCGTCGACGTTGATGTGGGCCGACTCGGCGCAGACCACGGCGTCCCAGCGGTCGAGCATGGTCTGCAGCGCGACCACGTTCGCGCCGGTGCCGTTGAAGACCGGGTACGTGTGCGCGGTGGGGCCGAAGTGGCCGCGCACCACTTCCTGGAGGCGCTCGGTGTAGACGTCGGCGCCGTAGCTGACCTGGTGGCCGCCGTTGGCCAGGGCGATCGCCGCAAGGATCTCGGGGTGCGCACCCGCGTAGTTGTCGCTGGCGAAGCCGCGCTCGTCCGGGTCGTGTCGTCGCTGTACGGTCATGGTGCTCGCCTACTTGTTTCGGTCGGACGGGTGTGACGCATGTGGTCCGGACGGGCGCCGGCCGGTCCGCTCAGGCCGGCGCCGGCTCCGTCCGCGCGCGGGCCTTCTCCAGGCCGCGCACCAACGGCGGCGCGGCGAGCCCGAGCAGGGCGAAGAGCGCCGCGAGGACCCAGCCAGCCGGTCGCCGCCGCGCCGACGACCAGGGAGGTCATCAGCCATGGCCCGGCGAACTGCTGGAGCCCGCGCCCCAGGGAGAACACCGCCTGGTACTCCCCCTGCCGGCCCGCCGGGGCGAGCCCGAAGGACAGGCCCCAGCTCGCCGACGCCTGGCACAGCTCGCCGAGGACGAGCACCAGCGCACCGCCCAGCAGGGCCGCGCTGTCCAGGAGCACGCCGTGGCCCCCGCTCACCGCGAAGACCAGGCAGGACGCCCTCAGCGCCCACCCCGCCCAGCGCAGCATACGTGCCGCTCCCGCCGGGGTACGCGCGCCCCTGCTGACGGCGACCCAGCGCGGCGCGTCATCCGCACCAGCACAGACCTCTTGGACGTGGTACAGGAGGCCCTTGAGGATGTGAGCCGGGCGCTTCCCTCACACTGCGAACTGCTATGGGACCGTACACCGGGCAAGAGCCCTCGAAAGCCGACCGCAGACAACCCAGCCATCCCGGATGAATGGCGCCCCAAACCCGAAGCAGCCCTGTGCGCCTACCTCACACACGAGCTGACTCTGCGGCTGGCCGGCCACCGTGTCGCGGTCAACCGGGAGGTGCTGATCCATCCCACCGATCCATACGGCGCGGGCGACCGCACCGACATTCTCGTCGAGGCGATGCCCTCACCGGGTGACGACGCCTACATCACTTCAAGCGGGTCCGTAAAACTGGTCATCGAGGTCAAGGGTGCCTGGAACGACGAAGTTCCGACGGCGCAAGATGAACAGCTGGCGGGCCGGTATCTGCCCGAAGCTGGAACGGATGCAGGCATCTACATCGTTGGCTGGTATCCGATCTAGCTTTGGAATGCCAAGAGGGACAGCCGCAAGACCCAGGCGAAAAAGCTCCATCCTGACACGCTCCTGGTCGATCTACGGGACCAAGCTGCGAGCCTCTCCAAGGCGGGCCCATGTCACCTTCGATCCATGGTGATCAACGTTGCGCGGCCGTACAGACAGCAGGTGTGATGGGCAGGGCTTGGTGCGGCGCTCCCGGAGCTGCGGGACGGGAACGGACGCAGTCATCTGAGGCGCAACCTCCAGGCGACGCCCAGCGCGTCCTCCCTAGTACTCCAGCCGTAGATCGTGATCTTGTTGCTGGAGTGCGGTGGAGAGAGGCCGCCGTCGGTCGTCGACGAGATCGAGCTGGGCGGCAGAGGCGTCCGCTACTCGAGTCCTTCGAGACGGCGGGCATCTTTGATCTCGCTGATCCTGGCAGCTGTCATCGGGGTCCACTCCCTCCTCTGTCCAGCGGCATGGAGGGCTTCTCCAACCTCGCTGAGCTTCGCGGAGGACAACACGCCCGCCCGCTCGATCAGGTCGTCCCGGGCCACGGTGGTCAGCCATGTGCACGGAGTAAAGCCTGGACGCGGGAACGCGAACCGCAGCACGCCTTTGAAGGGCAGTCCTTCCGGGGCTCCTACGGCCACTTCAACGCCCAGGCCGCTGATGTCGACGCCCGCTGGTGCAACGACCTGCATCGCCTGAAACCCGGATGGCTCCTCGTCCGAAAGCAGCACGACCGGGCGTCGCTCGTCGAAGTCGACCCACCAGACTTCGCCGCGTTGCATGTGTCCTCCTGGCACGAGACGGCGGGCGAACGCTGCGTGCCCCGTGCGGGACACGGAAGGGATGCGGCCCCGTCTTCGCACGTCGTGACCGAGGGGGCCGTGAAGACGGGTGCGGCCACCGGTGATCATCGGTGTGTGAAGACTGAATATCATGCGATGACCGCGCGTCACAGCGTAGACCCATACTCCAGTGCGGTTTCGTGATCTATCCAGCAGGTTCGTCGGCTGATCGTCGTCGGTAGTGGCTGCGTCGGGCTGTTGCCTGGTGGCGTCTGCGCCAGTTGGACCAGTGCAGCAGTCTGGTCGCGGAGGTGGCTGGTGTGTTGAACGCGACGGAGAGTAGGTGGCGGATCTCCGGGACGGTCACCGTGATCGGGTCGTTGCTGCGGGTGGGGTGGTGCGGATCGGCGGGCTGGCCCGTGGCTGTGCTGGCGGCGACGGCGGTCAGGAAGGCCAGGGCGAACATGGCAAGGGTGATGTGCCGGTGCCATAAGGTCCAGTGCCTGACCTGGTAGTGGTCGAGTCCGACCTGGCTCTTGGCGGCCTGGAAGCACTCCTCGACGCTCCAGCGGGTGCCGGCCACGCGGACCAGTTCCGCCAGCGTGGCCTCGGTGGGTGACCAGCATAGGTAGAAGGCGGGTTCACCGGTGGTCCGGTTGCGGCGGATGAGCAGGTGGCGGTGGTAGCCGGTGCCGATGTGGATCCAGGCCCAGTCGTAGTAGCGCGGGCCCTTCGCACCGATCCCGGCGCTGTGCCGCTGCCAGGCCGTGGCGGGCAGACGGCTTGCGAGGACATCGGCGCGGATGGGAGTGCGGCCTTGGTTGATCCGGACCCGGGTGGAACAGGCGACGGCCATCACGTAGCCGATGCCGCGTGTCTCCTGGGCGGTGCGCAGGTGCGGGTCCTGGCCGTAGGCTTAGTCGCCGGTCACCCAGGAAGCGGTGATGCCGGCGTCCAGCGCGGCCTCGATCATCTGGCCGGCCAGGCGGGGCTTGGTCGCGAACTTCACATCGCCGGGTATCCCGGCAGCCTGGCGATGGCCGACTCGGCAACCCAACGCACACGGCCCAGGCCCGAGCCATGTGGCTGTCCGCGCCGGGCGATCTTCGGGACGATGCCGCGCTCGCGCAGCCGACGGCGGTAGCTGTCATGGTCGTAGCCGCGGTCGGCATACAACGCCCGGGGCTTGCGCCGAGGCCGGCCCCGCTTGCCCCGCACCGGCGGCACCCCGTCGACCAGCGGCAGGAGCTGCGTGACGTCGTTGCGGTGCCCGCCCGTCAACGACACCCGCAGAGGGATACCGTGCGCCTCGGTCAGCACGTGGTGCTTCGAGCCCGGCCGTGCACGGTCAGCCGGACTCGGACCGGCTTTTGGGCTGCTTCGCCCCCGCTTGGCCTGCACATGGGAAGCGTCAACGGCGACGCGGGAGAAATCCAGGCGGTCCGCCGCCCGCAACCGGTCCAGCAGCACCCGCTGGGGTTCCTCCCACACCCCGGCCTCCTGCCACTCGGCCAACCGCCGCCAGCAGGTAGGACCGGAACCGAACCCCGACTCCTGCGGCAGGTACTCCCACTGGATGCCGGTGCAGAGGACGAACAGCACACCCTGCAGGGTCTTGCGGTCATCGATCCGCTTGCGTCCCGGATGGCGGAACCGCCGCTCATGCTTCGGCAGCAGCGGCTCGATCACCGCCCACAGCTCGTCACTGATCTCCCACGGCTTCCGCCGTGCCACGGGCCACTCCCACAAAGACGGAATCACTTCCATCTCCACCGTGCCACAGGAAGATCATTCTGCAAGGACCCCTAACTCCGCTGACACAAGCTTGCCGAGGCCGAAACCGGCGGCGTCACCTTCTACCGCACCCTCCTGCATCGGCTCAGCGGTGGCGACGTCGCCCACGACTCCGGACTGACGCGAGCCGGGCCGTCCCCACCGCCGCCAGCCGCGGCCTGGCACGGACCCCCTCACAGGGCGCCGCTCCGCCCGGGATATGGCCCGGTGCCGCACCGCCCGGCCTCTGGCTCTGCACGCTTACCGAGAGGATCTATGCCTTCATCCGAACTGGACCTACGCCTGGATGGCGATGCCGCCGACGAGCGGACCGAAGAGGCGTTCTGGCACGCGATTGCAATCGAGCAGGACATGCTCACCGCGCTCGCCGAACACCACACCCCAGACGGATCCGACAGCTGGTGTGTTAACTGCACCTTCTCTGGCTTGTTGAGTGGTGGAACTGAACGCCAGGGAGGCAGAGTTGCAGGAGCGACATCGTGAGCTGATCGAGGGGCGGGCCAGCGTGCCCCGTGTCGGCTCTGTCGTCGAGCTGGAGACCGTGCATCCCCGATATGCCGTCCTCGATGCCTCCGGCGTCGTCGTCGAACACGTTGCGTCGTACCTGCGCGAGCTCGATCATCCAGCCGTCCCTGCCGGGATTCAGGGCCAACAAGTTCACGGACTACGCCGAGCCGTTCCGAATCATTCAGAAGGACCCGCGGTTGGACGAGTTCTTCAAGACGGTCGACGCCCAGCCGCACCTGCACCTAATCCACCGCCGGCGGGCGAAGTTCGACCTCACTGCGCGCTCACCACGCAGGGCATCGCACTGGAACACCTGACGCCGTCCGCCCTGCTGCACTACTCGCTGGAGAACAAGCAGCTCGGCCTCACTCCCGGCGCCATCAATAACACCACCCGCTTCGCAGCCCTGGGCGCCTGGGAGATCTTGCATCGCATGGGGCACTTCCCGGCCGCCGACCCGGGCTCAACCACCTGGCCGTCCACGTCGAGGACGCCGCCGCCATCGAGAAGCTGGTCATCGAGGCGGCCCAGCACGGGTGGAGCCTGATGTTCCCCGAGCTCCACCCGCACGCCGGCGGAGACCAGCACTTCGCGGCCTACCTGGAGAACGACGACGGCTTCGAGGTCGAGCTCGTCGCGATCAACTCACCCAAGTGATGGTGAGCTCAACTGATCCACAGGTATTGACAATTACTCGTGATCGCAGCGGCTTAAAGCGCATGTACGAGGAGCGTCAGGATAGAGCCACGCAGGACCGTCCTGGCTGAACAGTGCACTGGCCCCCATCTGATGTCTCGAACGCTGTGGTACTTACCGTCGCCACGAGATACCTGGCGTCGATAGACTGTCATCTCCCAAGTTGCAGGGTGGACCGAGATGGCCATGCACCGAAGAGCCATACTCTTCAGCGTCGTTGTCGGAGTTGTGATCGCTTGCCTGTCGATCCTTTCGGCGACTGCGAGCCAGGACGCTCGTGACGGAGATGGGCAAGGGGGGCGGTTCGAGGTGACAGATGGCCAGGGACGCACTCCCTCGGCCAACCCTCGCACCGCCGGGGAGCGCGAAGCCTGGACTCAGGACGAGACGCCCGAACAGGCGCGGAGGCGAATTGATTACCTTCAGAGTCTTGAGTCGAGTCGTCCAAGCGGCAGTCGCTAAGCCCCGGCGATACAACGCTGAGGCGGTGCACCGCCAGTCTCTGATGACGCGAGTCCCAGCGGCGCCGCGATTGAGACAATTTCCCGGTGTGCTCGCGTACCGGGAGGGCGCGGGCTCGATGTGACGGCCCCTCCCCAGAGGTTGGCCAGTCGGCCCCAAGGGTGCTACTCAACACCAGTGGGCCACCCGCCTGACGTGCGGCCGGGTGAGTCGATCACCCGGCCCGCTTCAGTTGCCGACCGGGACGCCTGGCAGGTAATCGAGCCTGGTGAAGGCCGAGCGTTGCACCTCAGCACCAGACCTTGGCCGACGCCCGTGACCTGGCCGTAGCCAACGCTGCCACCCCTTGATCTCAATGCGCGGGCGGTCTGCGCCTTCTCCATGGTGATCTTGCAAACCCGAGCCATATAAGTCTGCGTGAATTCGATCAACCCTTCCGTCTTTGTGGCGCTCTTGTGTGAAGATCAGCTCGCGTCATCGGCATTTGCCTATGGCGTACTTCGGCTTGCCTGAAAAGTGTGGAGGGATTCCGCTTGCGAAGATCCAGAACGCTCGAGAACCGAAGATCGACATGGCTGACTGTGATCATGTTCTCCGTCCTGTTATCCCTGATGGCCCCTGCGGCTCACGCACGGGAAGAAGGGAAGCACGCCGGCCAGTTCACCGTCACAAACCTTGATGGGAGCCCCATCAAGTGGCCGGAAGCTCCGCACAACCTCAAGGAGCGCGCCAAGCGATCCCAGCAGGAGGCGCCAGCGCGACTCCTGAAGAGGAACAAGTATGTGGAGAATATCCAGCAAGACAAGGAATTCGGACCTCGGAGCGCGGGAGACTTCCCCTCCGCGTCGATGACGGACTGCTATAACGCTCCGTACGATGGCAGGACATTCCTCACCATGAGCCACTGGCAGTGGTGTAGCACATTCATCGGCAGCTACTCCTCCTACGAAAACCGACGCCGCGCCGGAACTGTGGCGCAGATCTAGTGGATCTTCTGCTGCTCCAGCCACTTGAAGACGTCGGTCTTCTTGTAAAGAACCTTGGCATTCCTGCCACGACCGAGCTTGTAGCCCTTCAGCCCCAGCTTCGACGCTTCTCCGCAGACCCAGCTGGTGGACATGCTGAGCAGCCTTGCAACCTCAGACGTGTCGATGAGGACAGGCTCCACTCGGCGGCCATCGCACGGCGGAATGGATCGGCGGGAGACTTCGTCGGCAGCGTCGCGGGGCTTCAAGGCCGGCTTGCTCCCTGACATCGGCCGGAAGCGCAATTGTGGCTTCGGCTCGACATTTGTTTCTCGAGGTTGGGTGGCGCCCGTCGTGTGCCATCGCCAAGCGTCACCGCGAGGGCGAAACAATGATCAGGAACATCTCCGGTTTGGCTAACCGGCGATGCGCGGCTATGTCGCGCGCCGCCGGATCAGACGACGGATCTTGTTCGACCTGATGGTCGGGTGGTCGAGCCCTGCTGTGGCGATCGTCACGAGAGTCTTCGGGGGCTGTTGCGTACCCTGATCGCGGCCGTTCGTGAGGGGCGGCCCCGGGGAGTGAGGGCGACCCCGGCCGCTCCTCCAGGCGCCTGATACATCGTCAGAAAAGTCAGCATTGGGTCAGCAGGAGTCCTGAAAAACCTAGGGAAAGCTGCCCGAGGATGCGACTCGTTGTAGGGTATGGAAACAGCCCTTGACCTGCAAAAACGCAGGCAGGGAGCCTACTTGTGGGAGTACCCCGATGTTGCGTACCATGTTCAAGTCCAAGATCCACCGCGCCACCGTCACCCAGGCCGACCTGCACTACGTGGGATCGGTGACCATCGACGCCGACCTGCTCGACGCCGCCGACCTCCTGCCCGGCGAGCTCGTTCACATCGTGGACATCACCAACGGCGCCCGGCTGGAGACGTACGTCATCGAGGGCGAGCGCGGGTCCGGCGTGATCGGGATCAACGGGGCCGCCGCCCATCTGGTCCACCCCGGCGATCTGGTGATCATCATCAGTTACGCCCAGGTGACGGACGCCGAGGCCCGGGCACTCACCCCCCGGGTCGTGCACGTGGACAGCGGCAACCGGATCGTGGACCTCGGCGCCGACCCGTCCGAGCCGGTACCTGGTTCGGACCAGCAGCGCAGTCCGCAGGCCGTCCGGGCCTGACCGGCGTAGAGGGGACAGGAGCGTGTCCATATGAGGGACCTGGTGATCCGCGACGACCGCGAGGCGGGCCGCCTGGAGGCGGTGTCCGGCGGTGAAGTCGTCGGCCGCGTCGAGTACTTCGTCCTCGACAGCCCCGAACGCGCGCTCGTGCCCGTGCACACGATCGTCGAACCGGCCCACGAAGGTCAGGGCATCGCGCGTGCGCTGGCGCGAGAGCTCTACGGCATCGCGGCCCGCGAGCACAGCGCCGTCGCCCCGCTCTGCCCCTATGTCGCCAAGTGGTCCGAACGCCACCCCGACGAGGCCCCACCGGCAGATCAGGCCCTCCTGTCCGCGGCGAAGGACTGGCTGGCCGAACACCCCGGCCGTTTCTGACTCCCGGATCCGGACTCCCGGATCCGGACTCCCGAGCCGGGACACGTGGTGCCCGGACCCGCCCCCCGCTACCTCCACCTGGCCGCTCCCCGTCCTGCGCGGGGGTGACTGGGGAAGGAGCCGACGGGTAGGCGGGGGAGTAGTCCAGAGCCGGAGTCGAGCGACTGGCTGGAGGACCTCATGACGAATCCGTATCCCGACCCCGTTCCGCCGGGGCCGACGCCGGGCCCCGAGCCCCAGCCCCCGGAGCCGCACCCCGATCCGGTGCCGAACCCGCAGCCGCCGCCGGGCCCGGAGCCGACCCCGCCGCCCCCGGCCCCGGTCCCGCCCCCGGGTCCGACGCCCCCCGGGCCGACTCCACCGACACCCCCGGGCCCCGACCCGGTGCCGGGACCCGACCCGTCCCCGATCCCGCCGGGACCGGAACCCGTACCGAACCCCGAACCGGGCCCGCCGCTGTCCTGAGCGGCGGCAGGAGAACCCGCACGAGAACGGGGCCGGTGGACAGCCGTCGCAGCTGTCCACCGGCCCCGTGCCGTTTCCGTCAGCGCGGAAGCGCCTGCGCTACGCGGAGACCTCCGACCGGTCCCCGCCCCACAGCGTGTGGAACGACCCGTCCCGGTCCACCCTCCGATAGGTGTGCGCACCGAAGTAGTCCCGCTGCCCCTGCGTCAGCGCCGCCGGCAGCCGCTCCGCGCGCAGGGCGTCGTAGTAGGCGAGCGCCGCGGCGAAACCGGGCGTCGGCACGCCCTGACGGGTGGCCGCGACCAGCACCTCGCGCCAGTCGTCCTGGGCGTCCGCGATCTCCCGCGCGAACGTCGCGTCCGACAGCAGGCTCGGCAGATCCGGCCGGGTGTCGTAGGCGGAGCGGATCCGGTCAAGGAAGGCCGCGCGGATGATGCAGCCGCCACGCCACAGCGCGGACACCGCACCGAGGTCGATGTCCCAGCCGTACTCGTCGCGCGCCGCGTCGATCTCGTGGAAGCCCTGCGTGTACGACACGATCTTCGACGCGTACAGCGCCTGCTCCACCCGGTCGGCGAAGGCTCGGGCCTCCGCCTCGCTGAGCGGCTTCGCCGTCGGGCCGGCCAGCCCGCGCGAGGCCTCGCGCAGCGCCGCGTGGCCCGACAGCGAACGGGCGAAGACCGCCTCGGCGATACCGGACACCGGCACACCCAGGTCGAGCGCGATCTGCACGGTCCAGCGGCCGGTGCCCTTCTGCTCGGCCTGGTCCACCACCACGTCCACGAACGGCTCGCCCGTCTGCGCGTCGACGTGCGAGAGCACCTCGGCCGTGATCTCGATCAGGTACGAGTCGAGGCGGCCCTGGTTCCAGGTGCGGAAGATCTCCGCGATCTGGGCGGGGGAGTACCCGGCGACATCGCGCAGCAGCTGGTACGCCTCGCCGATGAGCTGCATGTCCGCGTACTCGATGCCGTTGTGCACCATCTTCACGAAGTGCCCGGCACCGTCCGGACCGACGTGCGAGACGCACGGCGAACCGTCGGCCGCCTTGGCCGAGATCTTCTCCAGCATCGGGCCCAGCGAGTCGTACGACTCCTTCGGGCCGCCCGGCATGATGCTCGGCCCGTTGAGCGCGCCCTCCTCACCGCCGGACACTCCCATGCCGACGAAGTGGATGCCCTGCTCGCGCAGGTCGCGCTCCCGGCGCCGGGTGTCCGCGAAGTGCGCGTTGCCGCCGTCGATGATCATGTCGCCGGGCTCCAGCAGCGGGGCGAACTCCTGGATCACCGCGTCCGTCGGCTCACCGGCCTTCACCATCACGACCAGCCGCCGCGGCCGCTCCAGCGCGGCCACGAACTCCTTGGCGGTCTCGCACGCGACGAACTCCCCCTCCCCGCCGAACTCCTCGACCAGGGCGCGCGTGCGCGAGGGCGTCCGGTTGTGCACCGCCACCGTGTAGCCGTTGCGGGCGAAGTTGCGGGCGAGGTTGCGGCCCATGACCGCGAGACCCGTGACGCCGATCTGCGCTGTACTGCTCATTCGGTTGGCTCCTAAAGACCTCGGTATCGGTGCTGCGGACGGTGTCGACCAGCGTGTCCACCAGCGTCCACCAGCATGCCCCCGTCGCCCATCCTGACGTGCCGCTCCTACGTCCGCACGCGCGGGTCGTACGACGTCGCGCCCGCAGATACGCACAAGAGCCCCCGTCGCACTCACCCGAGGTACGCGTCCCCGCGTGCGCCGCACCCGCGCACCGGGTGACGTACACGGTGCACCGCCGAGGCGCACGACGCGCAACAGGGGCCTCATCCCGGCCATTTGGGCAACCGGGCGGCCGATAGCCGCCTTGTCCTGGCCGGTTCGCAGCGCTTACTTTTGCCCCTCCTGACGCATGTCTAGGGGGGCTCTCGATGGCCGTACGCGGCCGGCATCGCCGGCATCAGCCGAACAGGATCAACCGCGCCTCACTCACCGTCACGGCGGGCGGCGCGGGCATGGCGCTCCCGTTCATGGGCGCCGGCACCGCCCAGGCGGCGGACGTGGACACCTGGAACAAGGTCGCCGCCTGCGAGTCGAGCAACGACTGGAACATCAACACCGGCAACGGGTTCTACGGCGGGCTCCAGTTCACGCAGTCCACCTGGGAGGCGTACGGGGGCCGGGCCTACGCGGCGCGCGCGGACCTGGCCACCAAGAACCAGCAGATCGCCGTCGCCGAGAAGGTGCTCGACGGGCAGGGCCCGGGCGCCTGGCCGGTGTGCTCCGCACGGGCCGGACTGACCCGGGGCGGAGCCGAGCCCGACATCCGGCCGGCCGCCGAGGGCACGAGGAAGAGCGAGAAGGCGGACCGGAAGCAGAGGCCGAAGACCTCCATCGAGGACGTACGGCCGCAGTCCACGCCGCAGTCGCGGGCCGGCAGCGCCGAGATGTACACGGTGGTGCGGGGCGACACGCTCTCCGGGATCGCGGAGGAGCGTCAGGTGCGGGGCGGCTGGCGAGGTCTGTACGCCGCCAACCGCGCGGCCATAGGGGGCGATCCCGATCTGATCGTGCCCGGCCAGCGGCTCGCGCTGCGCGGCGAGGGCGCCACGAAGACGCGTCCCGCGCCCGAGCGTGCCGCGACCCCGTCGGCCGAGCCGTCGACGAAGAAGCCGGCGAAGAAACCGTCATCGAAAGCCCCGGACCGTGCCGAGGACCGTTCCAAGGCGGAGAGCAAGGAGCGCGCCGCACGGTCCACGGCCACCCGGGAAGGCCTGGTCGCCCCCGTCAACGCCTCCCTGGGGACGCCCTACCGCAAGGCGGGCTCGTCCTGGTCGAAGGGCTACCACACCGGCGTCGACTTCCCCGTGCCCACCGGCACGTCCGTGAAGTCGGTCGCCTCGGGCAGTGTCGTCAGCGCGGGGTGGGGCGGCTCGTACGGCTACCAGGTCGTGATCCGGCACGGCGACGGCCGCTACAGCCAGTACGCCCACCTGTCGGCGATCTCCGTGCGGGACGGGCAGACAGTGAGCGCGGGCCAGCGCATCGGCCGCTCCGGCTCCACCGGGAACAGCTCGGGCCCGCATCTGCACTTCGAAGTGCGGACGGGGCCCGGTTTCGGCTCGGACGTCGACCCCATCGCCTACCTGAGGGCCGGCGGCGTCAGGATCTGATACGCGTGCGGTGCCGGTCCACCGTGGGCATCGGCACGTACGGGATGCCGTAGGAGACAGCGTAGGAGAGCGGGCGTTCCCCGCTCTCGTACGCGACGTCCGGTCCTCCGGCCTCGGTCTCACCAGTACCGGCACCGGCAACCGCAGGCACCGGCACGTCCCCTGACGCCCCTCGGCCGGCCTCGGCACCCATCGCCCTGGGCGGCGCCCCCACGGCGACGGGCGGCGCACCCACGGTCCCGGGCAGCGACGCGCCCACGGGCTCGGGAAGCAGCGAGTCCACGGTCTCGGGAAGCAGCGCGTCCACCGGCGACCCGGCGACCTCCAGCCCGGCGGCTCCCGCACGCTCCGGCTGGGCGTGGGCGAGCCGTTCCGTCGTCAGCAGGATCAGGCCGCCCGCCGCCACCACGCCGCAGCTGAGGGCCAGCGCCGTGCCCGTCGTGCCGTAGCGGAAGGTTTCGCCGAACATCGTGATGCCGACCGCGGCCGCCACCACCGGGTTCACGACCGTCAGCGTGGCCAGCGGGGCCGCGAGGCCGGCACCCCGGTACGCGGCCTGCGACAGCAGCATGCCCGCCGTGGCCAGGACACCGATCACGGCGAGGGACGGCACGTCCGCCGCCGACACACCGCCGGTCCAGTCGACCGCGACGGTCTTGGTGAACACCGAGGACATGCCGAACGCGATACCCGAGGCCGTCGCCAGCAGCATGCTGCGGACCGCCGCGTGCCGGTGCGCGGCCCGGCCGGCGATCATCAGCGCCACGACCACACCCGCCGTGACCAGGGCCACGGCCACCCGCTGCGCCGTGTCCAGCGACCGCGCGTCGGACGCGGCGACCAGGGACAGCAGACCCGCGAGCCCCACCGTCGCCATGATCGCGCCCCGCCACGCCGTGGCACCGGCCCTGCGGCCGACGAACAGCGCAGCCATCGGCAGGGCCACCACGATGGTCAGCGCGCCGAGCGGCTGCACCAGACTGAGCGGACCGTACGCCAGCGCCACCACGTGCAGCAGACCGCCGAGGCCGTTCAGCGCGACCGCCGCCCACCAGCCCGGCCGCCGCAGCGGCGCGTACTGCTCGTCCGGCGAGGACTCCGCCACCCGCTCCTGCACGATCGCCCCGCCCGCGTAGGCGAACGCGGACACCAGAGACAGCAGCACGGACAACGCGAGGGCGCTCATCGGCTGCTCCTCTGCGTCAGGCGGGGGCGCTCGGCCCGGCGCGGCGAAAGGTGGGCTTTCATGACCAACACCCTGCCGTGTCCGGGTCTTCCCGTCGTCGTCCCTGAGCACTCATTGGGTCCTACTGCCGATGGAGTACGAGGGAACCCCCGTCATCCCCAGGGTGGGCGCCCCGGTCGGGGGTCACCGGGTCGCATCCCTTAGGGGCCTTGCTACTACTGATCTCCGTGGACCTCGACCCCGACCTTGCCGCGCTCCGCCCGCTCGGCGGCTACTTCGTGCTGCGCACGGGAGGAGCGGCGGCGGGGCCTCTTCCCACTCTCGCACAGGCCTATGCCTCCATGGCACCGGATGTATGCGGAAATCCCCTGATTTTCCGTGTCGGAAAGGTCGCGACCGCCCTGCAGGCCTCGGAGTTGCGCGTCGCGGCGTCCGTGGCCCACCTGGGACTCGCGGCCCGCCTCTGGTCCGTGGCACTCGGCTGCGCCGCGCTCTACGGCCGTGTCCCCGACCTCGACCCCCGGCTGCTGCACTGGGACGCCGACGCGGGCACCCCCGACGACCTGTGGCTCTCGGACGTACGGCCGCTCCCCGGGAACGCGCAGACCCTCGCGGACCTCATCCTTCACGGCCACCTCGACCCCCTCTCGGCCGCCCTGCGCGCCCACCACCGCCTCGCCCCGGGCCTGCTGCGGGGCAACGCCGCCTCCGCGCTGGCGGGCGCCGCCCGGGAACTCGACCGCTGGGCCCTGCGGCACGGCCGTGCGGACACCGCCGCCCGGGCCCGTTCCCTGACCGCGGAACTCCTCGCGCACCCCCTGCTGACCGGCGCCGGAACCCTCACCGGTACGGCCTTCCGGCGCCGCAGCTGCTGCCTCTACTACCGCGTGCCCGGCGGGGGCCTGTGTGGTGACTGTTGCTTCACACGGCCGCCCCGCTCTTCCCCACAGGCCCCATCTGGGTGACCATGAAAGGGAACGGCCGCTGAGAGCAGGGAGTTGCGGGTGCGCGTCGGACTGCTGACCCGGGAGTACCCGCCGGATGTGTACGGCGGTGCAGGCGTCCATGTGGAGTTCCTCGCCCGGGAGCTCAGACCACTGGTCGACCTCGACGTGCACTGCTGGGGCGAGGGCCGCACCGACGGCGTGCTGCGCCACCGCCCCTGGTCCGCGCTCGACGGCGCGAACGACGCGCTGCGGACGTTCTCCGTCGACCTGGCCATGGCCGCCGCCCTCGAAGGCCGCGAGCTGGTCCACACCCACACCTGGTACGCCAACCTCGGCGGCCACCTCGCCAAGATGCTCCACGGCATCCCGCACGTGATGACCGCCCACTCCCTGGAGCCCCTGCGCCCCTGGAAGGCCGAGCAGCTCGGCGGCGGCTACGAGCTGTCGAGCTGGGCCGAGCGCACCGCGATCGAGGCCGCCGACGCGGTGGTCGCCGTGTCGGGCGCCATGCGCGAGGACATCCTCGGCTGCTACCCGGCCCTGGACCCGGAGAGGGTCCACGTCATCCACAACGGCATCGACACGAGCCTGTACCGGCCCGACCACGGCACGGACGCCCTGGACCGGATCGGCCTCGACCGCTCCCGTCCGTACGTGCTGTTCGTCGGACGCATCACCCGCCAGAAGGGCGTGCCCCACCTTCTGCGGGCGGTGCGCGACATCGACCCGGCCGCGCAGGTCGTGCTGTGCGCGGGCGCACCGGACACGCCGGAGATCGACCAGGAGTTCCGCGAGCTGTTCGGGGAGCTGAGCCGGGTCCGGGACGGCGTGTTCTGGATTCCGAGGATGCTGCCGCGCCCGGAGGTGATCCAGCTCCTCACGCACGCCGCCCTGTTCGTCTGCCCCTCGGTGTACGAGCCGCTCGGCATCGTGAACCTGGAGGCGATGGCCTGCGGCACGCCCGTGGTGGCCTCGGCGGTCGGCGGCATCCCCGAGGTCGTGGACGACGGCAGGACGGGCCTGCTGGTCCCGCCCGGCGACGGCTTCGAGGCGGGACTCGCCCGGGCCATGGACTCCGTCCTGGGCGACCCGGCGGCCGCCCGGCGGATGGGTGAGGCCGGGCGGGAACGCGCGGTCGGCGAGTTCGGCTGGGACGCGGTGGCCCGCCGCACGGTCCGGCTCTACGAGGAGATCCTGAAACAGGCTTAGTACGAGCTGCTCAGGGGCAGGCATCGGGAAATCTGCGTGAGGGGAGCGGCCATGCGTCGTGGTGGTCCTTCGGTCCTGGGGATCGTGCTGGCGGGCGGAGAGGGCAAGCGTCTGATGCCCCTGACCGCGGACCGGGCGAAACCCGCGGTGACCTTCGGCGGTACGTACCGCCTGGTCGACTTCGTCCTGTCCAACCTGGTGAACGCCGACGTGCTGCGCATCTGCGTCCTGACGCAGTACAAGTCGCACTCGCTGGACCGGCACATCACCACCACCTGGCGGATGTCCAGCCTGCTCGGCAACTACGTCACACCCGTGCCCGCCCAGCAGCGCCTGGGCCCTCGCTGGTACCTGGGCAGCGCCGACGCGATCCTGCAGTCGCTGAACCTGATCTACGACGAGCGCCCCGAGTACGTGGCCGTCTTCGGCGCCGACCACGTCTACCGCATGGACCCCCGCCAGATGCTCACCCAGCACATCGACAGCGGAGCGGGCGTCACGGTGGCCGGGATCCGGGTGCCGCGCACCGAGTCCTCCGCGTTCGGCGTGATCACGCCGGGCTCGGACGGCCAGACGGTGGAGCGCTTCCTGGAGAAGCCGACGGACCCGCCCGGCCTGGCCGACGACCCCGAGATGGTCTTCGCCTCCATGGGCAACTACATCTTCAGCACGAAGGCCCTCATCGAGGCGCTCCAGCGGGACGCGGAGGACGAGCACTCCGTGCACGACATGGGCGGCTCGATCCTGCCCCAGCTCACCGACCGGGGCGAGGCCGCGCTGTACGACTTCAGCGCCAACCACGTGCCCGGCGAGACCACCCGCGACCAGGGCTACTGGCGGGACGTCGGCACGCTGGACGCCTACTACGAGGCGCACATGGACCTGATCGCCGAGCGCCCGGCCTTCAACCTGTTCAACCGCAGCTGGCCCATCTACACGCACTCGTACCAGCTCTCGCCGGCCCGCTTCAACGCCGGGGGCATCGCCAGCGAGTCCATCATCAGCGCCGGCTGCCTCATCCGCGGGCAGGTCACGCGGTCCGTGCTGTCGCCGGGTGTGGTGGTCGACCCCGGGGCCGTCGTGCAGGGGTCCGTGCTGCACGACAACGTGCACATCGGCCGGGGCGCGGTGGTGCGCGGCGCCGTGCTCGACAAGAACGTCGAGGTGCCGCCGGGCGCGACGATCGGCGTCAACCCGGAGCGCGACGCGGAGCTGTACACGGTGTCCAAGGGCGGCGTCATCGCCCTCGGAAAGGGGCAGCTGGTCACCTGACGAGGAGCGCGTCACCTGACGAGGAGCGCCCGGGGGACTTTGTCCTGCCTCTGGACGAAGAACGGAATCCGTGATGTTGTCATGCCGACTCCTGTCCATGACAACGTTGTTATGGAGGTTCCGTGCGTACCAGACGCCTCAGAGCCCGACTCGCGTTACTGCTCGCCGCGCTCCTCGCGCTCACCGGCCTGACCGCGGCACCCGCCCTCGCGGACGACCCGGCCGAGATCCACGGCCTCAAGGGCGAGTACTACACGCACTCCGCCCCCGGCGCCTTCGACTTCCACACCCTCAAGGCGACGACCTTCGACCAGGACCTCGACTTCGACAACCTGGAACCGCGCCTGAACTTCACCACCGGCCAGTCCGACGACGTCAGCGTCCGCTGGACCGGCAAGCTCGTCCCGGAGAAGACCGGCCCCCACACCTTCTCGGTCATCGGCGACAACGGCTTCCGCCTCTGGATCGACGGCAGGCTCGCCATCGACCACTGGGTCGACGACTGGGACCGCGAGCAGACCGCGCAGCCCGTCGAGCTGACCGCCGGCACGCCCTACGACATCAAGCTCGAGTACTTCGAGCACTACGGCGGCTCCAACCTCCACCTCCGCTGGACCCAGCCCGGCGGCGGCAAGGAACCCGTCCCGCAGTCGGCGTTCCGCCTCCCCGGCGGCTTCGACTACGACGGCGCCCTCGCGGCCACGGTCCAGCCCTCCGGCCGCACCCTCAAGCTCGACTTCGCCCAGCCCCTCGCCGCGCCCCCGGCGAGCTTCACCGACCACCTCAAGGCGGTGATCGGCGGCGCCGTGTGGCCCCTGGGCGCGGCACGGCCGGACCCGTCCGACCCCACGTCCCTCCTGGTCACCCTCGAGGAACCGGTCGTCGGCAACAAGACCGGCACGGCCCGCGGCACCGCCGACGTCCGCTACGACGGCCGGGGCGGCCTGACCGACGCCGACGGCAACGTTGTCAAGGAGTTCTGGACCAGCGGCCCCAACCGCTCGACCTACCAGCTGCGCACCCGCTGGGCCGACGAGGTCGGACCGGGCAACGCCCTCCCGGAGTACCCGCGCCCGCAGCTGACGCGGGACGCCTGGCAGAGCCTCAACGGCCGCTGGCAGTTCGCCGCCGCCGAACCGGGCGAGCAGCCGCCCGTGGGCAGGACGCTGAAGGAGCGCATCCTCGTCCCGTACCCGGTGGAGTCCCAGCTCTCCGGCATCGAACGGCACGAGGACCGCATGTGGTACCGCCGCACCTTCACGGTCCCGCCCGACTGGCACATCGGCTCCGGCAAGCGGCTCAAGCTCAACTTCGGAGCCGTGGACTGGCGCTCCGAGGTGTACGTCAACGGCACGAAGGTCGCCGAGCACGAGGGCGGCTACGACAAGTTCAGCGCGGACATCACCGACGCGCTCAAGCCAGGCCGTACCCAGGAGCTGATCGTCGGCGTCTACGATCCGACCGACGCCGCCTCCGGTGAGAACCCGCCGCTCGGCAAGCAGCGCCTGGACCCCAGCGGCATCTGGTACACCCCGTCCTCCGGCATCTGGCAGACGGTCTGGATGGAGCCGGTGGCCCGCGACCACGTCGACTCCCTGAAGCTCGTCCCCGACGTGGCCGGGGAGAAGCTGACCGTTCAGGTCCGGGGCGTCCGGGACGGCGTACCGATCACGGCGACGGCGTACGACGGCCGGCGCGAGGTGGCCACGGCGAGCGGCCGCACCGGCAGCCCGCTGACGCTGACCATCCGTGACCCGCACCTGTGGTCGCCCGACGACCCGTTCCTCTACGGCCTGAAGGTGAAGGTCGGCGCCGACCGCGTGGGCAGCTACTTCGGGATGCGCTCGATCGCCGTCGAGAAGGTCAACGGCGTCCCGCGCACGGTCCTCAACAGCGAGCCGGTCTTCATGATGGCCACCCTCGACCAGGGCTTCTGGCCGGACGGCCTGCACACCGCGCCCACCGACGAGGCCCTCGCCTACGACCTGAAGGCGCACAAGCGGCTCGGCTTCAACTCCGTCCGCAAGCACATCAAGGTCGAGCCGGACCGCTGGTTCTACTGGGCCGACCGGCTCGGGCTGCTGGTGTGGCAGGACATGCCCGCGATGACGGCCGGGGTGAACCCGAGCCCCGCCTCCCGCGCGCGCTACGAGCGCGAGCTGAAGGAGATGATCGACGAGCACGTCAGCAGCCCGTCGGTCGTCATGTGGGTGACCTTCAACGAGGGCTGGGGCCAGTACGACGTGGGCCGGATAGCCGAGCAGGCCAAGGCGTGGGACCCCACCCGGCTGGTCAACGGTCAGTCCGGGCTGAACCTCGGCGCCGACGGCGGCACCGGCGACATCATGGACGAGCACGGCTACCCGAGCCCGGCCCTGCCGCCCCGCCCCGACGGCGAGCGCGCTCTGGTCAGCGGCGAGTACGGCGGCCTGGGCCTCGCGGTGCCCGGCCACGCCTGGTCGGTCCAGCAGTCGTACGTCGACGTCGACCCCGCCACCTACACGGACGACTACCTGGCGAAGCTGGACGAGGTCCGGGCGCTGGTGTGCCGGGGCGGCAACGGGGCCGTGTACACCCAGATCGCCGACGTGGAGGGCGAGCTGAACGGCTTCCTGACGTACGACCGGGCCGTACTCAAACCGGACACCGCCCGGCTGAAGTCAGCCCACCAGGCGCTGATCCGTGACGCCTCCCGGGTGACTCCCACGGGGTGCCCGGCGCCGCGTCCTGTGCTGGACTGACCCCACATGCACCATAAGTCCCGCCCCTTTCATCGGGGCGGGACTTAATCTGCTGTTAACTGTACGTAGCCTGATCGTACTTGACCGTAATCGGCTGAGGGCGATTGACTGCTGGCCCACCCGTCGTCGACGCGAGGCAAGCCCTTGACTGCTGACCTGCTCGCTCCTCTCGACCTGGCGTTCTGGAACATCGAGTCCGCGGACCACCCGATGCACCTCGGCGCACTCGGGATCTTCTCGGCCCACTCGCCCGCCGCCGGTGCCCACGCGGCCGACCTGCTCGCGGCCCGCGCCGCCGGCGTGCCCGGACTGCGGATGCGGATCCGCAACGTGTGGCAGCCGCTGCCCGCCGCGCTGCGCCGGCCCCTCGCCTTCGGCGGCGCCGCCCGCGAACCCGACCCGGACTTCGACCCCCTGAACCATGTGCGGCTGCACGCCCCGACCGGTGACTTCCACACGGTCGCGGGCCGGCTCATGGGACGTCCGCTGAAGCGTGGCCGGCCGCCGTGGGAGGCCCATGTGCTGCCCGGCGAGGACGGGGTCTCCTTCGCGGTGCTGTTCAAGTTCCACCACGCCCTGGCCGACGGGCTGCGGGCGCTGACCCTCGCCGCGGGCGTCATGGACCCGATGGACATGCCCGCGCCCCGGCCCCGCCCGGCCGAGCCCGCGCGCGGCCTGGTGCCGGACGTGCGCGAGCTGCCGGGGATGGTGCGCGGCGCCCTGTCCGACGCCGCCCGGGCCCTCGACATCGGTGCCTCCGTCGCCCGCTCCTCCCTCGACGTGCGCTCCGCCCCCGCGCTCACCTGCGAGCCGAGCGGCACCCGCCGCACCGCCGGAGTGCTGCTCGACATCGACGACGTGCACCGCGTCCGCAAGACCGTCGGCGGCACCGTCAACGACGTCCTGATCGCGGTCGTCGCGGGCGCGCTGCGCCGCTGGCTCGACGAGCGCGGCGACGGCAGCGAGGACGTCGCGCCCCGCGCCCTGATCCCCGTCTCCAAGCGCCGCCCGCGCACCGCGTACCCGCAGGGCAACCGGCTCTCCGGTTACCTGATACGGCTTCCGGTGGACGATCCGGACCCGCTGGCCCGCCTCGCCTCGGTCCGCACCGCCATGGACCGCAACAAGGACGCCGGCCCCAACCGGGGCGCGGGCGCCGTCGCCCTGCTCGCCGACCACGTCCCGGCCCTGGCCCACCGGCTGGGCGGCCCTCTGGTCGGCCAGGCGGCCCGGCTCTGGTTCGACATCCTGGTCACCAGCGTGCCGCTGCCCAGTCTCGGCCTGAAGCTCGGCGGCAACCCGCTCACCGCCGTCTTCCCGTTCGCCCCGCTGGCCCCCGGCCACTCCCTGGCGGTGGCGGTCTCGACGTACCGGGGGAGCGTCCACTACGGGCTCGTCGCCGACGGCCATGCCGTGCCGGACCTCGACCGGCTCGCCGCGGCCGTCACTGACGAGGTGCGCACGCTGATCATCGCCTGCCGGTCCTGAATGGGGCGGGTTTGGCGGTGTGGCCCGCCGCTCGCGTAAAATTCGCCCTTCGAAAGCGGGCGCGACCGGCGCGCCACCACAGCAGAGCAGGGAACGACAGCGGCGATGACGGTGACAGAGGACGGCCCGCAGGCCATGGACGAGGCGAGCGGGCTCTCGTACGGACCCGGCATCGACCCGGAGCGGCTGGCCGTCTGCCTCAGCGTGCTCGAGGAGCTCGACAAGCTGGAGATCGACCACCCGGACGCCGTCGCCGTGCGCCGGGCCACCGCGGGCGTCTACCGCACGGTCAAGCAGCGCCGCCGCCAGGAGCGCCGGGCCGCCAAGACCGCCCACGACAAGGCGGTCACGGAGGCCACGGCAACCGGCTCCGCCCAGCGCATCGACGACGAGACCGAGGGCCTGCTGCCCTCCTCGCGCACCGAGGAGGGCCGGATCGCGGGGATACTCCAGCGCCCGCGCTCCTGCTACACCTGCAAGACCCGGTACGTGGAAGTCGACTACTTCTACCACCAGCTCTGTCCGGACTGCGCCCGCGTGAACCGCGAGAAGCGCGATGTCCGGGCCGACCTCAGCGGCAAGCGCGCGCTGCTCACCGGTGGCCGCGCCAAGATCGGCATGTACATCGCGCTGCGGCTGCTGCGCGACGGCGCGCACACCACGATCACCACGCGCTTCCCCAAGGACGCGATCCGCCGCTTCAAGGCGATGGACGACTCCGCGGACTGGATCCACCGCCTGGAGGTCGTCGGCATCGACCTGCGCGACCCGGCCCAGGCCGTGGCCCTCGCGGAGCAGGTCGCCGAGGCGGGCCCGCTCGACATCCTCGTCAACAACGCGACCCAGACCGTGCGCCGCCTGCCCTCCGCCTACGCGGCGCTGGTCGAGGGCGAGAGCGCCCCGCTGCCCGCCGGTGAGCTGCCCGCCCACCACGTCATCGGCGCGTTCAACTCCGGCGCGGTCGACGGCCTGGCCGCGCTGCCCCTGGGCACCAGCGGCCTCGACGCCCAGCAGGTCGCCGACCTCGCCCTGGTCGCGGGCAACGCCAGCGTCGAGCGGCACCTGGACGGCACGGCGATCGACGCGGGCGGGCTGGTCCCCGACGTCGTCGACTCCAACACCTGGGTGCAGACGATCGAGCAGATCTCCCCGGTGGAGCTGCTGGAGACCCAGCTGTGCAACTACACGGCGCCGTTCATCCTGATCAGCCGGCTCCGCCCGGTCATGGCCGAGGCCGCGAAGAAGGCGGCGAGCGGACGCGCGTACGTCGTGAACGTCTCGGCGATGGAGGGCGTGTTCGGCCGCGGCTACAAGGGTGCGGGACATCCGAACACCAACGCCGCCAAGGCCGCGATGAACATGGTGACGCGGACCAGTGCGCAGGAGATGTTCGAGACCGACGGGATCCTGATGACCTCGGTCGACACGGGGTGGATCACGGACGAGCGGCCGCACTACGACAAGCTGCGGCTCGCGGAGGCCGGGTTCCACGCGCCGCTGGACCTGGTCGACGGTGCTGCCCGGGTGTACGACCCGATCGTGCGGGGTGAGGCCGGGGAGGATCTGTACGGGGTCTTTCTGAAGGACTACGCGCCGGGCAAGTGGTAGGGCTTCCCGGCTTCCCGGCTCACGTCTGGAAACCGCCGGTGCGGGTCTACCCCGTTCGGGTGACCCGCAAAACGTCCTTCCGTGGGCAAATCAGTGCGTAAACCCGAGCTGAACACGGGGTGACGCGCGATCGTTACCGCTTGTTTTCAGCCCCATCGAGCGGGGGGCCGCTCATTTGGTTAACCTGAGGCGGACGGACAGCAGGACGGGACCCACACCCACGGTCCGTCATGGGACTAGCCGGTACACCACGGCCTGCGCTCCCGCGAGTTACCGGCGCCACCGCGTCCGAACTGCATTTGGATCAGACCCGAGCGGGCGTCAGGCGCAGAGCAGGATGGCGCACACGTCCCGAGGGTGACCGACACATAAGGAGTGCGCGGTGACACCGGAGAAGACGAATCGCGAGCAACGCCCCAAGGAACGCACGGAGCGCAAGGGCCGCCGGTCCGACGAGCTCGGCAGCCTCGACGTGTGGGCCCGTTCGGCCCCCATCCGCCTCGCGGGCTACGAGGAGGACCTCGCCGAGCCCCACATCCTGCCCAGCGTCGACTGACCGCGCGCGGCCCCTCCGCGTTCGCGAGCGCATGAGCGTGCCAGACTCACGCCCATGCTGATCAGGGAAGCAACGGCTGACGACTGGCCGCGCATCTGGCCGTTCTGGCACCGCATCGTCGCCGCGGGCGAGACCTACGCATGGGACCCGGGCACCTCCGAGGAGGAGGCCCGGGTCCTGTGGATGAATCCGGCGAAACGCGTCTACGTCGTCGAGGACGACGCCGGCAGTGTCGTCGCCTCCGCGTACCTCACCCCCAACTACGGCGGGCCCGCCGCCCGTATCGCCAACGCCGGCTTCATGGTCGACCCGGAGCGGGGCGGCCGGGGCTACGGCAGTGCCCTGGCCGAACACCTCCTGACCGAGGCCCGGGCCGCCGGCTACCGGGGCATGGTGTTCAACGCCGTCGTCGAGACCAACCCGGCCGTGAAGCTGTGGACCTCACTGGGCTTCACGATCCTCGGCACGGTGCCCGACGCGTTCGAACATCCCCGGCACGGCCTCGTGGGGCTGCACATCATGTACCGGGCGCTGTGATCCGGGCGGCCGTCAGGGACGGACGTACGGCCGCGTCATGATCTCCATGTTGTGGCCGTCCGGGTCGTCGAAGTAGGCGCCCCGGCCGCCGAAGAGGTCGTTGACCCGGCCGGGCTCGGTGTGGCTCGGGTCGGCGTAGTAGGTGACCCCCAGCGCCTCCAGCCGGGCGATCATGCTGACGAACTGGTCCTCGGGCACGAGGAACGCGTAGTGCTGCCCTTGGATCGGCTCGTCGCGCCTCTCGTAGTAGTCGAGGGTCACGCCGTTGCCCAGGTCGACCGGCAGGAACGGCCCGAAGGGAGCGCCCACCTTCAGGCCCAGGACCGCCGCCAGGAACTCCGCCGACAGTTGGCGGTCCGAGGCGAAGACGACAGTGTGGTCGAGACGGGCGACATTGGCCGGAAGTTCGGGTGTGTGCTGTGCGTGGGACATGAGTCTGAAAGGTCTCCGGGTCTCGGGATCCGTGGTGAAGCGCCGCAGCGGGCGCGAGGGGACGAGGACACGGAGACGGGAGGCGGGGCTCGTGCCCTCTCCGGCTCTCGGGCGGACCCGGGCGGGGTCACCCCCGCCGCGCTCACTCCGAGGCCGGGCGCCTCACTCGTGCATGGCCTAGGGCCGACCCGGCAGTCACCCGGCCGACTCTAGTTCATCGGCGCCGTACGCCGCCACGGATTACGTTCCTGCAACTGCTGGGCCACTTCCAGGAGTTGGTACTCCGTGCCGGGGCGTCCCACGAGCTGCACGGCGCAGGGGGCGCCGGAGGGGAGGGTTCCGCAGGGGACCGACATCGCGGGCCAGCCGGTCAGGTTCCACGGGGGCGTCAGCGGCGAGTAGTTCGTGTTCGCCAGGACGTTCATCAGCCAGCCCCGCTCGTGCCAGGGCGCGGCCTTGGGGGAGCGGCGGGCGAGGGCGGGGGTGAGCAGCACGTCGTACTCGGTGAAGAACGGCTCCAGCCGCCGGCGCAGTTGCTCCCGGGCCTCCCCGGAGCGCACCCTGCCCATGACGAGTCGGCCGAGTCTCGCGTGGGTCCGGGTGCGCCGGGTCAGCAGACGGGCGTCGAGGTGCTGGGCGTCCGCGGCGGTGCCTGCCGCCCAGTGGGCCAGTGAGGTCGTGGCGAGCGACATCGGGTAGGGCGGGTCGGCGCGCCGGACCTGGTGACCGGCCTTCATCAGCACCCCGGCCGCCTCCCGCGCGGCCGCCGCGTACGGCCGGCTGATGGTGACACCGGCGACCGGACTGCGCAGCGACACGGCGACCCTGAGGGGGCCGGGCTCGGCGCGGAGGGCGGGCTCGTCGTCCGCGAGCACCGAGAGCATCAGACGGGCGTCCTCGACGGTCGTGGCGAGCGGTCCGTTCTCCGACAAGCCGAACCAGCCGCCGTCACCGTCACCCGCCGGGACCACTCCGTGTCCCGGCTTGATGGTGACGAGGCCGCAGTTGGCGGCGGGTATGCGCAGCGAGCCCATGCCGTCGTTGCCGAGGGCGATCGGCACCATCCCGGCGGCGACCGCGGCGGCGCTGCCGCCCGACGAGCCGCCCGCCGAGCGCGTCGGGTCCCAGGGGTTGCGGGCGATGCCCAGCACGCCGTCCGTCGTGCCGAAGACGCACAGCTCGGGCACGTTCGTCAGACCCACGACCACCGCGCCCGCCGCCCGCAACCGGGCCACCGTCACATGGTCCCGGTCGGCCGGAGTGTCCGGTGTCGCGGCCGAGCCGACACGCGTGGACTCGCCGCGCACGGCGAGGTTGTCCTTGACGGCCACGGGCACTCCGGCCAGGGGCAGGCGGTCGAAGTCGCCGCGTGCGGCCACCTCCTCGGCCTCGGCCAGCGCCGCCTCGGCGCGCACGGTGCGGAAGGCCCCGACACGGCCGTCGAGCCGCTCGATCCGTGCGAGGTGCTCGGCGGCCACCTCGCGCGGGGTGACCCGCTTCTCGCGTACGGCGGCGGATATCTCGGCGGCGGTGCGGCCGGCCCAGGTGGTCACAGAGGCTCCCCGGAGTGGAAGGACGGGCTTACTGGCGAGTACGTAGGAGAACTCTGCACCGGCCGGGGGCGCACGTCGAGGCCCTCGGCGGCTCGATGATCCGAGCGGTTCAGCGCAAGTGGCGTGCGAAGAAGGTCTCGGTGAGGTCCATCGAGGCCGGCCACCGCGGACCGAAGGTGTGTCCCTCGCCGGCGTGGGTGCGCAGTTCCACGTCCTTGCCCGCCTTCTCGAACGCGGCCGCGACCTGCCGTGACCAGGTGAGGGGGCAGGTGTCGTCCGCCGTGCCGTGCTGGATCAGCAGGGGTTCGGTGACACGGTCGACGTACGTCAGGGGCGACACGGCGCGCCAGAACGCCGGGTTCTCCTCGGGCGTGCCGTGCCTGTCCTCGATCTCGGCCACGACGGGGTCGCCGTCGGGTCGCTGGAAGTGGTCGATGTTCTCCTCCGGGCGGGCACTCACCGGCGCGTACACCACCGCGGCGTCGAACAGGCCGGGCGCCACGACCAGGGTGTTGTACACGACCCCGCCGCCCATCGACCGGCCGAACAGGCCGATCCGGTCGCCGTCGATCTCCGGGCGCCCGGAGTCCCGCAGGGCCAGGGCCGCGCCGATGACGTCCTCGGTGTAGCCGAGGCGGAGGTCCACGTCGTTGTCCGGGTCGTCGTCGGAGCGGGCGTGGTTGCGGTAGTCGGTGTGCAGGACGACGTAGCCGCTGCGGGCCAGGCGGTCCTGTTCCCGGGGCATGCCCTGGCCGCTGACGTAGACGTCCGGGTCGATGTACCCGTGCGCCAGCACCAGCGCCGGGAACGGGCCCTTGCCCTCCGGGATGTTCATGATCCCGGAGATGGTCAGACCGTTCGCCTCGTACGTGACCGCGTAGCGGGTGTAGGCGGAGGTCCGGTCGAGCACGTTCCCGAGCCGCAGGTCGGAGCCGGTGTGCTCGCGCTGCATCAGGGCCGGGAGGGAGACGGGGTCGGCCGCGGTGGGGGAGGGCGTGGTGCGAGGCCGCTCGCTCGTGGCCCGGGTGGACGTCGGAGAGGCCCCGGGCGCGCTTTCGTCCCCGCCGCCGGTACAGCCGATCGCGACGGCCGCCAGCAGTCCGGCGGTGGCCCAGGCCGTGCCCCGCAGTCGCATACGGCCCATTGTCGCCCTGCGGGAGACGCACGTCACATTCCGTGATGTCACATCGGGCCGTGCCGCCGACTCATAAGGGCGTAAGCACCGACAACGACACAGGAGTTCACCATGAACGCGCGACTGGACGTCTTCGCCATCCCGAGCGCCGGCAAGGTCATCAAGCAGTTCATGTCCCTGGGGCGGCTGGTCGTGGACTCACCCCTGCCGGCCGCCACCCGGGAGCTGGTCTCGCTCCGGGTCAGCCAGATCAACGGCTGCGCGGTCTGCATCGACATGCACACCAAGGAGGCCGCGGCGGCCGGCGAGAGTTCCGTACGCATCAACCTGGTCGCCGCGTGGCGCGAGGCCACGGTCTACACCGAGGCCGAGCGTGCCGCTCTGGAGCTGGCCGAGCAGGCGACCCGGATCGCGGACGGCGCCGGCGGGGTGCCGGACGAGGTGTGGGAGCGGGCCGCCAAGCACTACGACGAGGAGCAGCTCGTCGCGCTGGTGACCCTGATCGCCTTCATGAACACGGCGAACCGGCTGAACGTCGTCCTCCAGCAGCCGGCGGGCGACTACCAGCCCGGTCAGTTCAAGTAGCCGCGGCACATAGGGTCCTGGGAACTGTCTGTCCCTAGGACCCGAGTTGTGCGCGCAGCCACTCCTCCACCTCGCCCACGTGCGCGGCCGCCGCCGTGCGGGCCGCCTCCGGGTCGCGGGCGGCCAAGGCGCGGTGGATCGCGGCGTGTTCGCGGCGGGTGCGGGCGAAGGCGCCCTCCTCCTGGTAGCCGCGCCAGACCCGGGCGCGGAACGTCCGCGACGACAGGCCCTCCAGGATCGCGGCCATGGTCTCGTTGCCCGCGGCCGCCGCGATCTCGCGGTGGAAAGCCAGGTCGTGGGCGAGGATCTCCTCCGGATCGTCCGTGGCGTTCATCGCCGCCAGGTGCTTCTCGACCTCGGCCAGCTGGTCCGCGGTGATCCGGGCGGCGGCCAGTGCCGTCGCCGTCGACTCCAGGATCCGCCGGATCTCCAGCAGCTCCACCAGACGCGGGCCGCGCGACAGGTCCGCCACGACCCCGAAGGTCTCCAGCAGGTCGCCGGCCTCCAACTGCGTGACGTAGATGCCCGATCCGTGCCGCGCCTCCAGCACGCCCAGCACCGTGAGCGCGCGGATCGCCTCCCGCATCGAGCTGCGGGACATGCCGAGCTGCGCGGCCAGGTCACGTTCGGTCGGCAGCCGCTGGCCCGGCTCCAGCCGGCCCTCGCCGATCATCGCCTTGATCCGCTCGATGGCGCGCTGCGTCACGGTGCCCTTCTGCGGGGCTGTCTCGTCGTCCACGCCATTCCTCCGATCACCGGCTGCGCGCAGTCTAATCGGCGAGGTGGTCGGACCACTACGCGCCAGAAGCACGAAAATCTGGTGCCGCAGGGTGTTCTGGCGGGCGAGTGGTCTGATAAGTATGCGGGCATCTGCTGGAACACCGGTCGATGGGAGCACCCTCGGATGCCCGGAAGCACAGTGCCCAAGCGCAACAGGTCCCGGATCGTCGGCACGGTGGCCCTGGCCGCCGGTGCCTGTCTCGTGCTCGCCGCGTGCGGCAGCACCAAGGACACCGGCGCCTCCAGTACCGGCGGTGGTGACGGCAGCGGCAAGGTCGGGGTCGTCCTGCCCCTGCTGACCTCGCCGTTCTGGCAGTCGTACAACGACTACGTGCCCAAGATGGCGAAGTCCGAGGGCGTGGACGCGATGAAGACCGTCAACTCCAACAGTGATCCCTCGCAGCAGATCACCGACATCAACAACCAGCTCAACCAGGGCGTCAAGGGCCTGGTCGTCGCGCCGCTGGACAGCGCCGCCATCGAGGCGGGCCTCGACCAGGCCGAGCGCAAGGGCGTGCCGGTCGTCGCCGTGGACGTGGCGCCCGACAAGGGCAAGGTCGCGATGGTGGTCCGGGCGAACAACGTGGCGTACGGCGAGAAGGCCTGCCAGTACCTCGGCGAGCACATCACCTCCGGCAAGGTCGTGCAGATCATGGGCGACCTCGCCTCGGTCAACGGCCGCGACCGCTCCGAGGCGTTCCGCGCCTGCGTGAAGAAGAACTTCCCGAAGCTGAAGGTCCTGGAGATCCCCGCCAAGTGGGAGTCCGACACGGCGGCCTCGAAACTCGACACCCTCCTCAACGCCAACCCCGACATCAAGGGCATCTACATGCAGGCGGGCGGCGTCTACCTCGCGCCCACCCTCCAGACCCTCAAGTCGAAGGGCATGCTGAAGAAGGCCGGACAGCCGGGCCACATCGCCATCGTCTCCAACGACGGCATCCCGCAGGAGTTCGACGCGATCCGCAAGGGCGAGATCGACGCGACCGTCTCCCAGCCCGCCGACGCCTACGCCAAGTACGGCATGTACTACATCAAGGCGGCGATGCAGGGGAAGACGTTCAAGCCCGGCCCGACGGACCACGACTCGACCATCGTCAAACTGCCCAGCGGCATCCTGGAGGACCAGCTGCCCGCGCCGCTGGTGACGAAGGACAACGTCGACGACCCCAAGCTCTGGGGCAACACGGTCGAATGAGCACCCCACGCACCCCACTGGCTGAAGCGCGGGGCGTCGTCAAGCGGTACGGCCCCACCACCGCCCTCGCCGACGGGCAGCTCACCGTCCTGCCGGGCGAGTCCCACGGCCTCGTCGGGCGCAACGGCGCGGGCAAGTCGACCCTCGTCAGGATCCTCACCGGCCTTCAGGCCCCCGACGAGGGCACCGTCCGCTTCGACGGCGACCCCGCGCCCCCGCTCACCGACCGCGACGCCTGGCGCCGCAAGGTCGCCTGCGTCTACCAGCACCCGACTCTCGTCCCGCAACTGTCGGTGGCCGAAAACCTGTTCATGGCCGAGCTCCACGCCGTCCGGCCGACGAGGCGGAATCGCAGCTCCGGCCGGGGGGCCGGGGGTTGGCCCCCGGATGAACGCAGTATCAACCGGCAGCCGCTCCGGCGCGGGTTCATCAGCTGGCGCCGCCTGCAGACCGAGGCGGCCCGGCTCCTCGACACCTGGGACGTGCGCGTCGACCCCGAGGCCCGCACCGCCGACCTCAAGGTCGAGGACCGGCAGATGGTGGAGATCGCCCGGGCCCTCAGCTTCGGCGCCCGCTTCATCATCCTCGACGAACCCACCGCCCAGCTCGACAACCGCGAGATCGAGCGGCTGTTCACGCGCATGCGCGCCCTCCAGGACTCGGGCGTCACCTTCCTGTTCATCTCCCACCACCTCCAGGAGGTGTACGAGGTCTGCCAGACCGTCACGGTCCTGCGCGACGCCCGCTGGATCACCACCGCGCCGGTCGCCGACCTGCCCCGCCAGGCCCTGGTGGAGGCCATGGCGGGGGAGACGACCGCCGAACAGGCCGAGCGGCGAAGGACCGTCGCGGCCGCCGGGCCCGTCCTCCTCGACGTCCACGGCCTCACCTCGCCGGCGTACCAGGACGTCGACCTCACCGTTCGCCGCGGCGAGGTCGTCGGACTCGCCGGATCCAGCGCCAGCGGCAAGATCGAACTCGCCGAGTCGTTCACCGGACTGCACACCCCCACCGGCGGGACGGCCCGGATCGACGGCGCCCCGCTGCCGTTCGGCGACGTCCAGGCCGCGCTGAAGGCCGGTGTCGGCTTCGTCCCCCGCGACCGGCACCACGAGGGCCTGGTGTTCGGCATGTCCATCGGCGACAACGCCACCCTCAGCGTCCTGGACCGGCTCGGCCGGTTCGGCTTCGTCGGCACCGACCGCAAGCGCGGTGTCGCCACGGCGCTGATCGACCGCCTCGACATCCACGCGGAGGGCCCCGACCAGCCCGTCTCGGACCTGTCCGGCGGCAACGCGCAGAAGGTCGTCATGGCCCGGGCCCTCGCCTCCGACCCACGGCTCCTCGTCCTCGTCAACCCGACCGCGGGCGTCGACGTGAAGTCCAAGGAGTCCCTGCTCGCCCGGGTGGACAGCGCCCGCGAGGACGGCACCGCCGTGCTCGTCGTCTCCGACGAACTCGACGACCTCAGGCGCTGCGACCGGGTCCTCGTCCTCTTCCACGGCCGTGTCGTCGCCGAGCACCCGGCGGGCTGGCGCGACCACGAGCTCATCGCCTCCATCGAAGGAGTGGACCATGGCTGACACCAAGGCCCCGCCGGTGAAGCCGGTGCTCGTGACCGGCACCGGGTCGGCGAGGACCGTGCTGTTGCGCAGGGCCCGCGAACTGGCCCTCGTACCGGCCCTGTTGCTCCTCATCGTGCTCGGGACGATCGTCAACGACTCGTTCCTCACCGAGCGCAACCTGATCTCGATCCTCGGTGCCTCCGCCGCGCTCGCGATGGTCGTGCTCGCCGAGTCCCTCGTGCTGATCACCGGCAAGTTCGACCTGTCCCTGGAATCGGTCGTCGGCATCGCCCCCGCCGTCGGCGCCCTGCTCGTGCTGCCCGCCGCCCAGTCCGGCTGGGGCACCGAACTCCCGGCAGCACTCGCGTTGTCGGCAGTCCTGGTCGCGGGTGCCGCCGTCGGCGCCTTCAACGGCGTCCTGGTCGTGAAGTTCAAACTCAACGCGTTCATCGTGACGCTCGCCATGCTGATCGTGCTGCGTGGCCTGCTGGTCGGCGCGACCAAGGGCAAGACGCTGTTCGGGATGCCCGACAGCTTCTACTCGCTGGCGACCACCACCTTCCTCACCGTGCCGCTGTCGGTGTGGCTCGCCGCGATCGCCTTCGCGGTGGCCGGGCTGGTCCTGAGGTACCACCGGGTGGGCCGCGCCCTGTACGCCATCGGCGGCAACGCGGACGCGGCCCGGACGGCGGGCATCCGCGTGGAGCGCGTCATGCTCGGCGTGTTCGTCGTCGCCGGCGTCCTCGCCGCCGTCGGCGGCATCATGCAGACCGGGTACGTCGGCGCGATCAGCGCCAACCAGGGCCAGAACATGATCTTCACGGTGTTCGCGGCCGCGGTGATCGGCGGCATCGCCCTCGACGGCGGCAAGGGCACCATGTTCGGCGCCCTGACCGGCGTGCTCCTGCTGGGCGTCGTGCAGAACCTGCTCACCCTCGCCCAGGTGCCGTCGTTCTGGATCCAGGCCATCTACGGCGGGATCATCCTGGTCGCCCTCATGATCGCCCGGGTCACCACCGGCCGCGCCCAGGACTGAACCGCCCGTCTCCGCACCCGACCCGAAAGGCCCTCCGTGTCCCCGACGCCCGCCCGCATCATCGCGGTCGACACCCACGACATCCGCTTCCCCACCTCGCGCGAGCTCGACGGCTCCGACGCGATGAACCCGGACCCCGACTACTCGGCGGCCTACGTCGTCCTGCGCACGGACGCCGCCGACGGGCACGAGGGGCACGGATTCGCCTTCACCATCGGGCGGGGCAACGAGGTGCAGGTCGCCGCGATCGAAGCGCTGCGCGGACACCTGACCGGCCGCTCCGTCGACGACCTGTGCGCCGACCCGTCCACTCTGAACCGCGACCTGATCGGCGACAGCCAACTGCGCTGGCTCGGCCCCGAGAAGGGCGTGATGCACATGGCGATCGGCGCGGTCGTCAACGCCGTGTGGGACCTGGCCGCCAAGCGCGCCGGCCTGCCGCTGTGGCGGCTGCTCGCCCAGGCCGAACCCGAATGGCTGGTCCGCCAGGTCGACTTCCGCTACCTCACCGACGCCCTCACCCCCGAGGAGGCCCTGACCCTCCTGCGCCGGGGCAGACAGGGCGCCGAGGAGCGCACGGCCCGGCTGCTGGAACACGGCTACCCGGCCTACACCACCTCGCCCGGCTGGCTCGGCTACGACGACGAGAAACTCACGCGGCTCGCGGACCGGGCCGTCGCCGACGGCTTCCGGCAGATCAAGCTCAAGGTCGGCGCCGACCTCGACGACGACATCCGCCGCTGCCGAGTGGCCCGGTCCGTCATCGGCCCGGACGTGCGCATGGCCATCGACGCCAACCAGCGCTGGGACGTCGACGAGGCCATCCGCTGGACCAAGGCCCTCGCCGAGTTCGACCCCTACTGGATCGAGGAACCCACCAGCCCCGACGACATCCTCGGCCACGCCGCGATCCGCCGGGCCGTCGCCCCCGTCAAGGTCGCCACCGGCGAGCACGTGCACAACCGGATCGTCTTCAAACAGCTCCTCCAGGCCGGCGCGCTCGATGTCGTCCAGATCGACGCGGCCCGTGTCGGCGGCGTCCCCGAGAACCTCGCGATCCTGCTGCTCGCGGCCAAGTTCGGTGTCCCGGTCTGCCCGCACGCGGGCGGCGTCGGCCTGTGCGAACTGGTCCAGCACCTGTCGATGTTCGACTACGTGGCCCTGACCGGAACCACCGAGGACCGTGTCATCGAATACGTCGATCATCTGCACGACCACTTCCTCGCCCCGGTCGTCATCAGCGAAGGTCGTTACACGGCACCCACCGCGCCGGGCTTCTCGGCCGCCATGCGGCCCGAGTCGCTGGCGCGGTACACCTACCCGGGCGGCGAGTTCTGGGCCGCCGACCTCGACGAACAGAAGAAGGGTCGGGCTGCATGAGCGACTTCGAGGGCATCAGGGCCCTGGTGACGGGCGGCGCCTCCGGCATCGGCCGGGCCACCGCGGAACTGCTGGCCGAGCGCGGCGCGCAGGTCGCCGTCCTCGACCTGGACCCGTCTCCGGTCGACAAGCCCCTGCTGGCCTACCGCGCGGACGTCAGCGACGACGCGTCCGTGCGCGAGGCCGTCGCGGCGGCCGTCGCCGGCCTCGGCGGGCTCGACGTCCTGGTCAACAACGCGGGCATCGGCGCCCAGGGCACCGTCGAGGACAACTCCGACGACGACTGGCACCGCGTCTACGACGTCAACGTCGTCGGTATGGTCCGCACCGCCCGCGCCTGCCTGCCCCACCTCCGCGCCTCCGCGCACGCGGCGATCGTCAACACCTGCTCCATCGCGGCCACCGCGGGCCTGCCGCAGCGCGCCCTGTACAGCGCCACCAAGGGCGCCGTGTACTCGCTGACCCTCGCCATGGCCGCCGACCACGTCCGCGAGGGCATCCGCGTCAACTGCGTCAACCCGGGCACGGTCGACACACCGTGGGTCGGCCGACTCCTCGACGCCGCTCCCGACCCGGCCGCCGAACGCGGCGCCCTGGAGGCCCGCCAGCCCACCGGCCGCCTGGTCGGCGCAGCCGAGGTCGCGGGCGCCATCGCCTACCTGGCGAGCCCCGTGTCCGGCGCCACCACGGGCACCGCGCTCGCCGTCGACGGCGGCATGCAGGGCCTGCGGCTGCGGCCGGTGGCCCGGTGAACCGGCTCGGCGGCAGCGGCGTCCGGGTCAGCGCCCTGTCCTTCGGCGCCGCCGCGATCGGCAACCTGTACACCGAGGTCGGCGAGGAACAGGCCCGCGAGGCCGTGGAGGCCGCCTGGCAGCGGGGCATCCGCTACTTCGACACCGCCCCGCACTACGGCCTCGGCCTGTCCGAACGCCGCCTCGGCGCCGCCCTGCGCGGCCACCCCCGCGAGCAGTACACGATCTCCACCAAGGTCGGCCGCCGCCTGGAGCCCGCGGACGGCACCGGCGACGACCTCGCCGGCGGCTTCGCCGTGCCCGCCACCCACCGGCGCGTCTGGGACTTCAGCGCCGACGGCATCCGCCGCACCCTGGAGTCCAGCCTGGAACGCCTCGGACTCGACCGGGTCGACGTCGTCTACCTCCACGACCCGGACGAGCACGCCGAGTGGGCCTTCCGGGAGGGCTACCCGACGCTGGAGAAGCTCCGCTCGCAGGGCGTGGTCGGGGCGATCGGCGCCGGGATGAACCAGGCGGAGATGCTCACCCGCTTCGTCCGCGACACCGACGTCGACGTGGTGCTGTGCGCCGGCCGCTACACCTTGCTGGACCAGAGCGCCCTCACCGGCCTGCTGCCCGCCGCCCACGAACGCGGGAAGTCCGTCGTCATCGGCGGTGCCTTCAACTCCGGCCTGCTGGCGAACCCGCAGCCGGGCGCGAAGTACAACTACACCGTCGCACCGTCCGACCTGGTCCAGCGGGCGCTGCGCCTGAAGTCCGTCGCCCACCGCCACGGCACCACGCTGCGCGCCGCCGCCCTGGCCTTCTGTGCCGCCCACCCGGCCGTCGCGAGCGTCCTCGTCGGAGCCCGCTCGGCACACGAAGTCCGCGACTGCGCCCACCAGTTCGCCGCCCGGGTGCCCGCCGGGTTCTGGCAGGATCTGCGCGCCAAGGGCCTGCTGCCCGCCGACGCCCCCGTCCCCGGTGAGGAGCCGTCCTCCACGACGGCCTCGGCCAAGGAGCCGTCATGAGAGTCGCCCTGCACACCAAGGTCCGCGCCGATCGCATCGCCGACTACGAGGCCGCCCACCGCGAGGTGCCCGTGGAGCTCACCGACGCCATCCGCGCCGCGGGCGCCACCTCCTGGACGATCTGGCGCAGCGGCACCGACCTGTTCCACGTCCTGGAGTGCGAGGACTACGCCCGTCTCCTCGCCGAGCTGGAGAAACTGCCGGTCAACGTCGCCTGGCAGGCTCGCATGGCCGAACTGCTGGACGTGGTGCACGACTACTCCGGCGACGGCGCGGACGCCGGCCTGCCCGTGGTCTGGGAGCTGCCGTCATGACCGTGGTCGACGCCCACCACCACGTGTGGGACCTGTCCGTGCGGGACCAGGACTGGATCGCGGAGGACAGCCCGCTCCGGGGTGACTTCACGATGGGGGACCTCGCACCCGAGGCCCGCGCGGCGGGCGTCGAGCGCACCGTCCTCGTCCAGACCGTCACCGTCGCCGAGGAGACCCCGGAGTTCCTGGCCCTCGCCGACGAGCACGAGCTGATCGCCGGGGTCGTCGGCTGGACCGACCTCACCCGCCCCGACGTGGCCGACGAGCTGGCCCGGCTGCGGGAACTGCCCGGCGGTCGGTACCTCAAGGGCATCCGGCACCAGGTCCAGGGCGAGCCGGACCCGGAGTGGCTGCTGCGTCCGGACGTGCGCCGGGGCCTGAACGCCGTGGCCGACGCGGGGCTGGTGTACGACCTGGTCGTGCTGCCCCACCAGCTCCCGGCCTGCACCAAGGCGGCCGTATCCCTGCCGCACCTCACCTTCGTCCTGGACCACTTGGGCAAGCCGCCCATCACCTCCGGCACCCTCGAACCCTGGGCGTCCGGCCTCCACACCCTCGCCGCGCTGCCCAACACCGTCTGCAAGCTCTCCGGCATGGTCACCGAAGCCGACATCGCGTCCTGGACGATCGACGACCTGCGCCCGTACGCCGACGCCGTGCTGGAGGCCTTCGGCCCGGACCGCCTGATGTTCGGCTCGGACTGGCCGGTGTGCACCCTCGCGGCCTCCTACGGCGAGGTGCTCGACACCGCACGCCGGCTGACCGGCCCGTCCGACCACGCAGAGATCTTCGGGGCGACCGCCACCCGCGTCTACGACCTCTGAACCACCCCGGTCAGCCGTGTCGGCGGCAGATACTCCCGTACGTACGTCCGCTCCCAGCACGCGCCCGTCTCCCGCAGCTCGCGCCAGGTCGTGTACCGGTAGCAAAACAGGCGGGCGCGCACGTACCGCGGGGGCTCGTCCGGCGGGAACGGCGAGTGGCGCAGCAGCTTCAGCGTGTCGCGGTCGTTCTCCAGCAGCCGTTCCACCAGGGCGCCGAACCACGACCCGGCGTACGCGGGGGAGAGGGCCGCGAACCACATCAGCCAGTCGAGGCGCAGATGGTACGGCGCGAACTGGCGCGGCCAGCGCCGGGGATCGCCGGGCTTGCCCTTGAACTCGTACTCCCGCCAGTCGGAGTCCTCGCGGGGCACGTCGTCGGCCGTGCCCTCGACGACCACCTCGTAGCGGACCCGGCTGACGCTGCCGAACGCGCCGTAGGTGTTGACCAGATGGAGCGGGTCGAAGGAGCGGTTCATGACCTGCCGGCGGGAGATCATGTTGCGGACCGGCTGGTAGCTGAGCCCCAGCAGCAGCGCGGCGAACGCGAGGACCACGACCTCGTACCAGAGCGGCGCCCCGGGCACCGACGGCGGATCGGTGGGGAACTGCACCGCCGACAGGGCCAGCACGATCGTGATCCAGTTCAGCCAGGAGAAGTTGCCCGACAGCACCAGCCACAGCTGGGTGACGATCATCAGCGCGGCGGCGGCCGACGCGACCGGCTGCGGGGTGAACAGCAGGAAGGGCACCACGAGTTGCGTGACGTGGTTCGCGGCCACCTCGACCCGGTGCAGGGGCCGGGGCAGATGGTGGAAGAACCAGCTCAGCGGGCCCGGCATCGGCTGCGTCTCGTGATGGTGGTCCAGGCACGTCAGCTTGCGCCAGCACTCGTCGCCGCGCATCTTGATCAGCCCCGCGCCGAACTCCACGCGGAACAGGATCCACCGCAGCAGGAACAGCACGACGACGGGCGGCGCCACCTCGTCATTACCGAGGAACACGGCGAGGAAGCCGACCTCCAGCAGCAGCGACTCCCAGCCGAACGAGTACCAGGTCTGTCCGACGTTGACGATCGACAGGTACAGCGCCCACGGCACCAGCCACAGCAGCATGCCGCCCCACAGGGGCAGAGCTGAGTCGAGCCCGGCCAGCAGAGCCGCCGACACCGCGCAGCCCGTCCACGCGCAGACGGCGAAGAAGCGGTCCGAGTAGTGCAGCTGGAACAGGCTCGGCGCCCGTTTGAAGGGCACCCGCTCGACGAACTTCGGCACCGGCAGCATGCCGCGTTCCCCGAGCAGCGCGCGGAACTGCAGCGCGGCCGTCAGGAACGCGACCAGGTACACGGCGGCCAGCGCCCGCTGGAAGACAAGCCGGCTCAGCCAGTAGTCGGATGCGGTGAACCAGTCCACGGCCGTGCGTTCCTCCCAGTGCGGCGCCGGACCCCGGTGTCACGCTCCGTGTGCCACCGCTCCGGTTGCGTAACCCGAGTGAGTGAAGCAAACAATAGTGACGAAGTGCCTATATGTGACATGTGACGAAGTGAGCTGGAGGACGAGGTGCGGACACCCACCGGGACCTTCGTCACGGCCTGCGCGCTCTTCGCGGTGGCGCTCCTCCTCTCCGGCTGCGGCGGCGACAGCGGCGGCGACGGCGACGCCGCGGGCACCCGCGGGGCACTCTTCCTCCGGCCGGCCGCGGCCCAGGGGCCGAACCCCTTCACGGACTCCACGGCCACCACGACGGCTACCCCGTCCCCCATCCCCCGAACGCCGGAGACGGCCGGCGCGGGCGACGCGGTCCCGGTCTCCGCCGACCTGAGCGGCCTGCGCTCGCTGTCCGGCGGAACACCCGGCCTGTACGGCGGAATCGAGCGGACCGGCAGCTGCGACGTCGCCCGGCAGATCGGCCACTTCGGCCGCGACCCGGCCAGGACGCGCGCCTTCGCCCGGGTCGCGGGCGTCTCCCCGACGTCCGTCCCGGACCACCTGCGCGGACTGACCCCGGTCGTGCTGCGCGCCGACACCCGCGTCACCGACCACGGCTTCCACACCGGCCGGGCCGTCGGTCACCAGGCCGTCCTCCAGGCGGGCACCGCCGTCCTGGTCGACGACCGGGGTGTGCCGCGCGTCCGGTGCGCCTGCGGCAACCCCCTCCGCCCTCCCGCGGCGCTGCGCGGCACGCCGGACACCAAGGGCACCCCCTGGCCCGGCTACCGGCCCGGCAAGGTCGTCGTGGTGACCCCCGCCCCACAGGCGATCACCACCTTCACGATCGTCGACGTCACCACCCGCACCTGGATCGAACGGCGCACCGGCCACGACGTACGCCACGACCGGGCCCTGCCGCCACCGGTCTGGGCGACGGACCCGCCGCCACCGGCTCCGGTGTCGTCGGCGTCACCGCCCCCCGTTCCGCGCGAGTCCGGCATCTCGGCGGACCCGGACAGCACGTCCCCCTGGGACGCGAGCTCCCCGCTCACCGTCACGGACGCACCACCGCCCGACGAGCCGGGCCCGCCACCCGACGAACCGTCCCCCGAAGACTCCGAAGAACCCGTCGGCCCCGACGCCGGCGAGGTCGGCGAGGTCGGCCCCGACGCCGTGCCGGACAGTCCCGATCCGCCCGACGGAGCCGGGCTGATTCCCGACGACCGGGCCGCCGACGTCATCCTCGGCAGCCCCACGGACGTCTTCGGTAACTGAGGGCCGCTTCGGCGGAGCGGCCCGTAAACTCAGCGCATCCGGTCGAAGAATCGGACGAATCCTGGCAAGGTGGGCCCATGGCTGATCGGGGAGTGAGCGCCCTGTCCGTCCCGGACGACTGGCCCGCCCACCCGGACCCGATCCTCGCGCTCAACCGGATGGGCAGCTTCGACTGGGATCTGGACACCGGCCTGATGCACATGGACGCCCAGGCCCACGAGGTCTTCGACGTGCGCCCCGACGAGTACGACGACCATCCCGAGACGCTCGCCAAGCGCGTCCCGCCCGGTGAGTCCCGGCGCCTGGACACCGCCGTCTCCCAGGCCCTGAAGGACGGCAGCGAGAACTACGGCGCCTACTTCCGCATCCGCCGTCGCGACGGCTCCCTGCGCTGGACCCACACCCAGGGCTACATCCGCCGCGACCACACCGGACGGCCCCGCCGCATCATCGGCATCGTCCGGGACGCCACCCCGGAACTCGCCGAGAGCGACGCCCGCAGCGACGAGGCCGCCCGGGGCGAGGCCCGCCGGCAGCAGACCAGCGTCGTCGAACTCACCACGGCCGCCCTCGCGCACGCCCGCACCGTCCAGGACGTCATCGACGTCCTCAAGGACACCCACGGCCTCACCCACCTGGGCGCCACCAGCCTCGTGATGGGCCTGGTCGAAGCGGGCCGCATCCGCCTGGTCGCCGAGGGCCCCGCGGACAGCTTCGTGCCCGGCACCCGCATCACCCGGATCGACGAGCCCTACCCGATGAGCGAGGCCGTACGGACCCTCGGCCCCTGCTTCATCGAGTCGCCGGAGGAGTTCGCCGAGCGCTACCCGATCCTCTGGCCGCACCTCACCGGCCTGAACATCACCTCGGCCGCCTATCTGCCGCTCATCGTCCAGGCACGTCCGATCGGCGCCATCGGCCTGCTCTACAGCGACCGGCGCGGCTTCACCCCCGAGGAGCGCAACATCCTCGTCGCCCTCGGCAGCAGCATCGCGCAGAGCCTCCAGCGGGCCATGTTCTACGAGCAGGAGATGGACCTGGCGCAAGGTCTCCAGCAGGCCATGCTGCCCCGGACCATCCCGAGCGTGCCCGGGGCCGACGTCGCCGTCCGCTACCGCGCCGCCACCATCGGCGGCTCCGTCGGCCGGGACATCGGCGGCGACTGGTACGACCTGATCCCGCTGCCCGGCGGCCGGGTCGGCGCCGTCATCGGCGACGTCCAGGGCCACGACACGCACGCGGCGGCCGTCATGGGCCAGCTGCGCATCGTGCTGCGCGCCTACGCCGCCGAGGGGCACACCCCGGCGACCGTGATGGCCCGCGCCTCCGTCTTCCTGCACGAACTCGACACCGACCGCTCCGCGACCTGCCTCTACGCGGAGGCCGACCTGTCCACCGGCGTGCTCCAGATGGTCCGGGCCGGCCACATCGATCCGCTCGTGCGGCACACCGACGGCTCCTGCCGCCGCGTCACCGTCCCGGGCGGCCTGCCGCTCGGCCTGTCCGCCGAGTTCGGCCGCCTCGACTACCCGGTGAGCACCGTGGAGCTGGACCCCGACGAGACGCTGCTGCTGTGCACCGACGGCCTGGTGGAGCAGCCCGGCGCCGACCTCGACGACGGTATGCGCACGCTCACCGCCCTCGTCGACACCGGCCCCGACGACGTACGGGACCTCGCCGACCGGCTCATCGACGTGGCCGCCGAGCGCGGCGGCGACGACGACGTGGCACTGCTCCTGCTGCGCCGGCGCGGCCCTGACACCCCGCGGTCCGGCCGGCGGCTCCAGCGGCACGTCGCCCCCGGCGACCCGGCGGCCCTGGCCGAGGCCCGGCACATGATCCGCACCGCGGTCGGCGTCTGGGGAGCCCGGGAGCGCGCCGACGACATCGAACTCGTCGCCGACGAGCTGATCACCAACGCCCTGATGCACACCGAGGGCTCCGCGATCGTCACCCTGCGGACCCTCACCGGCTCCGAGCGACGGCTGCGCGTCGAGGTCGAGGACTCCTCCAGCGCCCTGCCACGCCGCCGCGAGGCGGGCGAGTCGGGCGTCTCCGGCCGGGGCCTGCTGCTGGTCGAGCTGCTCACCGACGTGTGGGGCGTGGAGGCACGCGGCGGCGGCAAGGCCGTGTGGTGCGAGTTCGTGGTGCCCGGCCAGGACTGACCCCGCGTGGCACTCTGGTCTTATGCCGGAACTCCCCGAGGTCGAGGCGCTCAAGGACTTCCTCACCGAGCATCTCGTCGGCCACGAGATCGTACGGGTGCTGCCCGTCGCGATCAGCGTCCTGAAGACGTACGACCCGCCCCTGTCCGCGCTGGAGGGTCACGAGGTCTCCGCGGTACGCCGGTACGGCAAGTTCCTCGACATCAAGGCCGCGGACGGACCGCACTTCGTGACGCACCTGGCCCGCGCCGGCTGGCTGCACTGGAAGGACCGGCTGCCCGACGGCCCGCCCCGCCCCGGCAAGGGTCCCCTCGCGCTGCGCGTGGCCCTGGAGACCGGCGCCGGGTTCGACCTGACCGAGGCCGGCACCCAGAAGCGGCTCGCGGTGTACGTCGTGGCGGACCCGCAGGAGGTCCAGGGCATCGCCCGGCTCGGCCCGGACCCGCTGGCCGACGACTTCGACGAGCGGCGCTTCACGGAACTCCTGGCCGGTGAACGGCGGCAACTCAAGGGCGCGTTGCGCGACCAGGGCCTGATCGCGGGCGTGGGCAACGCCTACAGCGACGAGATCCTGCACGCGGCGAGGATGTCGCCCTTCAAGCTGGCCGCGTCCCTGAGCGAGGAGGAGACCGGTCGGCTGTACGCGGCCCTGCGCGACACGCTCACCGAGGCGGTCGAACGCTCCCGGGGCGTGGCGGCCGGCCGGCTGAAGGCCGAGAAGAAGAGCGGCCTGCGCGTGCACGGCCGCACCGGCGAGCCCTGCCCGGTGTGCGGCGACACCATCCGCGAGGTGTCCTTCAGCGACTCCTCGCTCCAGTACTGCCCGACCTGCCAGACGGGCGGCAAGCCGCTGGCGGACCGCAGGATGTCCCGGCTGCTGAAGTGAGCCGCGCAAGGGGGCCCGTGCCCGCCGGATCCCGTGCCCGCCCTCACCGGGGCGGGTGCGACCACTCGAACATGAGGATGGTCGCGTCGTCCCGCAGCCGGCTCGTGGACGAGTCGAGGATGGAGTGGATGAGGCGCCGCAGCGTCTCGGGCGCCAGCTCGCGCGCGGCCGTCGCCCGGATGATGTAGTCGGCGAACCGCTCCAGTCCGAACTCCGCGCCGTCGGACCCCCTGGCCTCGGTGACCCCGTCGGTGTACATCAGCACCCGGTCGCCCGGCCTCAGCGTGATCTCGTGCGTCTGCCGCTGCCGCCCGGCCAGCAGCGAGGGCAGCCCCATCGCGGCGGATCCGGCTCACCCCGCATCGCGTCGACGAGCAGCCGCTGGTCGCGGATGAGCAGCGGCGTGAGATGCCCGCAGTTGCTCCACCGCAGCGTCCCGGAGAGCAGGTCCAGCTGGGCCAGGACGCCCGTGCAGAACTGGTCGGGCAGCCAGTGCGCCAGCGCGTCGTCGACGCACTGCACGAGGTCGGGCAGGTCCGCCCCGGTCCGCCGGGCGTTGCGGCACGCGGCCAGCGCCACGGCCGTGGTGAGCCCGGAGGCCAGGTCGTGGCCCATGGCGTCGAGGACCGTGGCGTGCAGGGTCGTCTCCGTCAGGCAGTGGTCGAAGGCGTCGCCGCCGATCTCGCAGGCCGGTTCCAGCACGGCCGTGGACACGACGAGCCCGGTGCCGATCGTGCGGGGCGGCAGGAAGGCCCGCAGCATCTTTTCGGGCAGGGCCATCGGATGCGTGCGCGTACGCCGGACGAAGGAGTCCTGGGCCGCCCGGGCCGACGAGATCATCATGGCGAGCAGGGTGGCGAGAGCCCTGCCCCGGCGCAGGACGGCCGGCGTCAGCGACGGCGAGGACGCCGAGGCGTTCCGCGCCGTCCACGAGGGGGACCCAGGCGGTCATACCGCCCGCCTCGGAGTCCTCCACGCGCAGGGACCGGGTGCGGTAGGTCCAGCCGGCGAGCGAGTCGTCGACGAGCAGGGGCGGGGTGATGTCGCTGAGCGGGACGAGCCGGCGCTGCTGGATGTCGGCGAGGTAGACCACGGAGTGCTGCAGGCCCAGGGCCTTGGTGCAGCGGGCCGCCGCGGTGGTCAGGTCCAGGGCCGCGGTCTCCGGGTCGGCGAGGAACGCCTCCAGGCGGCCGTCCCCGGTCTCTGCCGTCGTCACCTCGTCTCCCCTCGCCGGGACCGCGGGCACCCGGGGCCTTCCGGCTGCGTCGTCCAGCAGTCTCATACCGGGGCGCACGGGGTGCCCGGCGACAGGGGCGTACGGACGACAGCACCTTCGCGGACGGAGGCAGGGAGACGGCCTACTGGGGCTGGAGCCTCACCAGGACCTCTCCGGACGCCGAGCGGACCTCGTAGCGGGCGGTCTCGTCGGGATGCTTGGAGGAGCTGGCCATCATCGTGCTGGGCCGGTCGTCGTGCCCGGGCCCGTGCCAGCTGGTCGCGGTCTCCTCGCTGCCGTCCCGGCCGACGATGACCAGGTGGCAGGGGCGGGGACCGGCCGCGTCCTTCACCTTCAGTTCGACCTGGCTGCCCGAGGCCTTGTCCTCGACCGTGACCTGGGCCCAGACACCCGACCGTGCGTCGGTCGCCGCGATCCGCACCGGCTCCTCGGCGCCGCCCCGCGCCATCATCGCTACGCCGGGTACCGATACGGCGATCACGACCGACGCGGCCAGGCCGAACAGCATGCGCCGGCGGCCGGCCCGGCGCCGCGTCGCCACCTCGGCCAGCAGCCGGTCCAGCATGCGCGGCCCGGGCTGGGCCATCGGGTGCACGAACCGTGGCGTCGTCCGCCGGTACAGCATCAACTGCCGTGTCGTCGGGCCGAATTCCGTCACCTCTGCGGCGCACCGAGGGCACTCCATGAGGTGGTCCTCGAAGCGGAAGGCTTCCGCCTCGTCCAGCACGCCGAGCGCGTAGGCGCCGACGTCGCGATGCCTTTCCAGGGACCTCATGCCGAATCCTCGTGCCGTTGGGTGCGGGTGGGGTTACTCCTTGCTCCCACCGGTACGGACCAGGCAGCGGAATCACTCAAGCCGGTGACACAATCGCAACCAAAGGATTCGGAGCGCTCCGGCCCGCGGATTGGTCCGGGGCCGCGGAAATCTAAAAAAGATGGATGGCGAGGTGTCCCAGCGGCAGTCCGAGCTGCCAGGCGGGCGTCCAGACCTTCGGCCCCTCGTCCTCCCCGGCCACCGGAGCGCCGCCCGGCACCGCGTTCAGATCGGGTGCGAGCAGCTCCGTCTCCTGGAGCCAGCGCCAGGCCTCCTCCGCGAGGTCCAGGTCCGGCGCGGGCCGGCCCGACTCCGCGGCCGCGGCGGCGAGCTCGGCGAGCCGCTCGCGCACCCACTCCTGCCACGGCTGGTCGTACGCCGTCAGTGACAGCCACGTCTCCAGCTGCGTGACGACCCGGATGCCGGACAGCTCTCCCTCGGTGTCGGAGAGGAAGATGGTCAGTGCCAGTGCGTCCCGCCCCGCGCGGAACTCGAAGGACGTCGGCGGCATCAGATCGCCGGTCCGCAGCAGCTCGTCGGCGATGTACTCGGCATACAACCACGCCATGGGGACGGTCAGTTCACCGTCCGCGCCGTCCGTGCCCTCTTCGCTTCTGTGCAGCATCCCTTCCTGCCTTCCTCCGCTACGTGCGCGTCGCCCGACACCGGGCCCCGGGGCGCCGGCGGCCCCATCCGGAACACGGATGGGAACAGCCGATTACTCAACCGGGGTCCTCAGCAAGGCGCTTTACGGAGGCTTGACTCGACCATTGGTTTCAGCGCAGGTCGGCGGCGTATCCCGGAAGCACCCGGCGCAGGGCGCGCAGCGCATAGTACGCGCGGGACTTCACGGTACCGGGCGGGATGCCGAGGGTCGCCGCTGCTTCCGCCACACTCGCCCCCTGGAAGTACACGAGCACCAGGACTTCACGGTGTTCCGGAGTGAGTGTCTTCACAGCCTGGCGGACGTCGAGCATCGCCGCGGCCCGCTCGGCGTGGTCGGAGATGACCCGCGCGTTCTCCAGCACCGCGTCGCCGACCTCGGCGGGACGCGCCTGCCGGGCCCGCCGGGCGTCGATCGCGAGCCGCCGCGCGACGGTCATCAGCCAGGGCCGTACGGAGTCGAAGTCGTCCGCGCGCAGGGCCTCGGGGTGCTGCCAGGCGCGCACCAGCGTCTCCTGCACCAGGTCCTCCGCGCGCTGCCGGTCGCCGTCGCAGAGCCGGAGCAGGAGTGCGAAGAGGGGCCGGCCGTGCTCCCGCTGCAGTGCGGCGAGCTCGTGCTCGGCGGTCGTCCCGTTCGTGAGAGTGGATCCGGCCGTCATGGCCGTATGCCACCGCAGGGCGCGACCGGGGGGACAGGCCACGTACCCGCCTGTGCGGCGGACGGTCGATCGCGTCGACGAACGGTTCGACGAACGGTCGGGACGTCCGTCCATGCGGGTGCCGGACGGGCTGAAGAGCGTGTCGGAGCCGCGTGGGGCGCTGTGTGCCTTCTTTCCTGTTCGTGTGTAAATACGACTACAACGCCCACAGTGGGGTGAATGGATGATCGCACGCAGTCGACAGGTGGCCCTGGCCCTGACCGTCGCCCTCGCCGCGGGGGCCGCCTGCCAGGCCCGCAGCCACGAACCGTCCGGCCACGGACGCCCGGCACCCTCCGCGGTGGGATCCCGCGGCTTCACACTGGTCGCCTCCGGAGACGTCCTCCCGCACAGCACGATCATCGACCGGGCCCGCTTCGACGCCGGAGGCACCGGCTACGACTTCCGGCCGATGCTCGCGGGGATCCGCTCCGTCGTCTCCCGCGCCGACGTGGCCCTGTGCCACATGGAGACCGTGTACGGCGCGAACGGCGAGTACACCGGCTACCCCACCTTCAAGTCCCCGCCCGAGGTGGCCCCGGCCCTCGCCGGCACCGGCTACGACGGCTGCTCCACCGCCTCCAACCACACCCTCGACGACGGCGCCGACGGCATCCGCCGCACCCTCGACGCCCTCGACCGCGCGGGCGTCCGGCACGCCGGCTCGGCACGCACCGAGGAGGAGGCCCGCACGGTGACGGTCCTGAGGGCCGGACCGGCGAAGGTCGCCCACCTCGCCTACACCTACGACACCAACGGCATCCCGCTCCCCGACGGGCAGCCCTGGGCAGTGAACCTCATCGACGAGGCCACGGTCCTCGCGGACGCCCGGGCCGCGCGCGAGGCGGGCGCCGACGTGGTCGTGGTCTCCCTGCACTGGGGCACCGAATGGCAGGACGCCCCCGACGAACGGCAGCTGACCCTGGCCCGGAGTCTCACCGCCGCGCGCAGCGGGAGCCGCCCCGACATCGACCTGATCCTCGGCACCCACGCACACGTCCCGCAGGCCTACGAGAAGGTCAACGGCACCTGGGTGATCTACGGCATGGGCGACCAGATCGCCGGCGAGATGACCAACCACCAGGGCGCCAAGGACCCGCGCGGCAACCAGTCCAGCCTCGGCCGCTTCACCTTCGCCCCGCCCGCACGGCCGGGCGGCCGCTGGGAGGTGACGAAGGCCGAGTTCGTCCCGCAGTGGTTCGACGTCGACGCCGGCCGGGTCGTCAACCTCAACCGGGCGATCGCCCAAGGCGCCGGTGTACAGGCCGTCCGCGACCGCATCCGCGACATCGTGCTCAGCCGGGGCGCGGCCGAGGACGGCCTGGTGATGGGGGAGTAGACGAGAACCGCCCGCTCAGCGCCGCGCCAGCTCCGAGCGCCGGTAGGAGTAGGCGAAGTAGATCACGAGCCCGATCGCGAACCAGACGGCGAAGCGCACCCACGTCTGCCACTGGAGGAAGGTGATCAGCCAGATCGAGAAGACGATGCCCAGCGCCGGTACCACCGGCATCCACGGCGTACGGAACGTGCGCGGCAGGTCCGGCTGCCGGTAGCGCAGCACGATCACCGCCGCGCACACCATCACGAACGCCAGCAGGATGCCGATGTTGGTCAGCTCGGCCGCCTCGCCGATCGGCAGGAAACCGGCGATGGCGGCCGAGGCGACCCCCACGATCCAGGTGACACGCGTGGGCACGTGCCGCGTGGGATGCGTCTTGGCGAACCACCTGGGCAGCAGCCCGTCACGGGACATGGAGAACCACACCCGGGTGACGCCCAGCATGAACGTGAACATCACCGTGAGGATGCCGATGATCGCGCCCACCGCGATGACGTCCGCCAGCCCGCTCAGCCCCACCGACTTGAACGCCGTCGAGAAGCCGCTCTCCTTGTCGATGTCCTTGTAGTCCTGCATGCCCGTCAGCACCAGACAGGCCGCCACGTACAGCACCATCGAGATGACGAGCGAGTAGACGATCGCCTTCGGCATGTGCCGCTGCGCGTCCTTGGACTCCTCGGCCGCCGTCGACATGGCGTCGTAGCCGAACACCGCGAAGAACACCGTCGCCGCGCCCGTGAACGCCCCGCCCACCCCGTACGGGAAGAACGGGTTGTAGTGCGCCGTGTCGATGTGGAACACGCCGACCCCGATCACCAGCAGCACGACCAGGACCTTCAGTACCACCACGACCGTCTCGAACCGGGCCGCGTTCTTGATGCCGAGGGTGAGCAGATACGCGATCAGCAGGCACAGCAGCGCCGCGAACAGGTCGACTCTGTGCCCGTCGCCGGTACCGGGCGCGCCCAGCATCCAGTTGGGCAGGTCGGCGCCCATCTCGCCGACCAGGAAGCTGAAGTAGCCCGAGATGCCGATCGCGACCACCGCCACGATCGCCGTGTACTCCAGCAGCAGGTCCCAGCCGATGAACCAGCCCGCGAGCTCGCCGAGCACTGCGTAGCCGTAGGTGTAGGCGGAACCGGCCTTCGGGATGAGCCCCGCGAACTCCGCGTAGGACAGGGCGGCCGCGGCACTCGCGACGCCCGCGATGAGGAACGAGACGAGCACGGCCGGACCCGCGGTGCCGTTGGCCACCGTTCCCGCGAGCGTGAAGATGCCGGCGCCGATGATGCCGCCGACCCCGATGGCGGTCAGCTGCCACAGCCCCAGGGACCGTTCCAGCTGGGTGCCCTTGCCGACTTCCGTCTCCTCGATCAGCTCGATGGGTTTGCGACGGAGAATCCCTTGTCCCATCCGGAGCCCGGCCATGCGCCTCACCTCTTCGCGATCGGCAAACGGCTGATGGCGGATCATGATGGCCCAGGCACCCCCGCGACGGAAGAGACCGCGCACGACCCCCGCCGACTCGGTGTACGAGAGGTTCCCGGGGGCGGCTCAAGGCCTACGGCACCACCGTCACCGGCCACCGGCCGGCCTTGACCAGACGCACCGCCACCGATCCGACGAACCGGTGGCCCGCCTGCTCGGACGCGCCCACGACCACCGCGTCCGCCTTGAGTTCGTCCGCCGCCTTCACCAGGCCGCCGTACGGGTCCCCGCGGAACGTGTGGAACTCCCAGCGGACCTCGAATATCCCCTTGAGCCGCTCGGCCGCGTCCCGGATGTACGCCACCAGGTCCTCGGCGATCTCGTCGGTCGTCTCGGCCACCGGCGCCCCGAGCGCCGCTCCCGCCGCCAGCACCGGCTGCACGTACACCACGGCGAGCAGCGCGTGCTGGCGGCGGGCCAGGCCGGCGGCGTAGGCCGCGGCCCGCAGGGACGAGTCGGAGCCGTCCACCCCGGCCACGATCACCTTCGGCCCGTCCGTGCCCCGTTCGAACTGAGGGGAGTGCTGTTCCGTCACGCCGCGAGGTTATCGGAGGCCACAGCTCCGGTCCGGGGGCGGGAGCCCTCGAGGGGCGAGAGGACGCGGGTGTTCCTAGAGTCGGAACATGAGCGCCTCCGCGGAGACCGGGACGGCCGAGAGGGACACCACGGGTCCGATACGGCCGTCCCGCCGCCGGGCCCACGGCTTCCTGAGCCGGGTGCCCGAGGCCTTCGCGGTCCTCTTCGGCGCCCTGGGCCTGTTCTGTGCCCTGCTGGCGGTCGTCCCGCCGCTGCGCACCGGCCTCCGCCCCCTCGTCCGCTTCCTCGACCTGCTGCTCGTCCCCGTCAGCGCCAACCTCGCCTACGCGGTCTTCCTGTTCCTGCTCGCCGCCGCGACCGGCGCCCGCAAGAAGATCGCCTGGTGGCTGGTCGTCGTCTACCTGGGCCTGCTGGTCCTGACCGACATCCTCGGCATGGCCGTCGGCGAGTTCGCCGAGTCCGTCCCGTCCTTCGTGGTCTGCGGCCTCGCCCTGGCCCTGCTGATCGTCGCCCGCGGCGAGTTCTACGCCGCCTCGCGCCGGGCCGCCGTACGCCGGGCGCTCGCCGTCCTGGTGGCCGGTCTTGTCGTGGCGATCCTGGCCGGCTGGGGCCTCGTCGAGGCGTTCCCGGACACCCTGCCCCGCGGCGAGCGCCTCGCCTGGGCCGCCAACCGGGTCCTGGGCGGTCTCGTGCCCGCGGGCAGCTTCGACGGCCGCCCGCCGCACGCCCTGTTCTTCCTGCTCGGCCTGTTCGGCGCGCTCGCCCTGCTGAACGCCGCCACCACCCTGTTCCGCTCGCAGCGCCTGGAAGCCGCCCTGCACGACGACGAGGAGGCCCGCATCCGCGCCCTCCTCGGCCGCTACGGCGACCAGGACTCCCTCGGCTACTTCGCCACCCGCCGCGACAAGGCCGTCGTCTTCTCGCCCAGCGGCAAGGCCGCCGTCACCTACCGCGTCGAGGCCGGGGTGTGCCTGGCCAGTGGCGACCCGGTGGGCGACCGGGAGGCCTGGCCGCACGCGATCGCCGCCTGGCAGGAGGTGGCCCGCCGGTACGCCTGGGTACCGGCCGTGATCGGCGCCTCCGAGGAGGGCGCCAGGGCCTTCGTCCGGGCCGGGCTCGGCGCGCTCCAGCTCGGCGACGAGGCGATCCTGCACGTCCGCGACTTCGACCTCGACGGCCGCGACATGCGCGTCACCCGCCAGGCCGTCAACCGGGTCCGCCGCCTCGGCGTCACCTGCCGGGTCCGCCGCCACTGCACCCTCTCCGAGGAGGAGATGCGGCAGATCGTCGAACGGGCCGACGCCTGGCGCGACACCGAGACCGAGCGCGGCTTCTCCATGGCCCTGGACCGGCTCGGCGACCCGGCCGACGGCGACTGCCTCCTCGTCGAGGCCCACGACGAGGACGGCCGTCTCCTGGCCCTCCAGTCGTTCGTTCCCTGGGGCAGGGACGGCGTCTCCCTGGACCTGATGCGACGTGACCGCACCGCACCCAACGGCGTCATGGAGTTCATGGTCGCCGAACTGTGCCACGCCGCACCGAAACTGGGCGTGCGCAGGATCTCGCTGAACTTCGCCGTCTTCCGCTCCGTGTTCGAGGAGGGCGCCCGCATCGGCGCCGGACCGGTGCTCCGCCTCTGGCGCCGCATGCTGCTGTTCTTCTCCAAGTGGTGGCAACTGGAGGCCCTGTACCGGTCCAACGCCAAGTACCGCCCCGAGTGGTACCCCCGCTTCCTCTGCTACGCGGACGCCGCCTCGCTCGCCCGGGTCGGCCTCGCCTCCGGAATCGCCGAGGGCTTCGTCTCCGTACCGTCGATGCGCACGTTGTGGGGAAGAGGAAGAGGGCACCCGAAGGGCGGACAGCGGCCCGTCACCACGCGCGGGCTGCCGTCGTTGGCGGCGCTCGGCCTCGCCGGAGGGGACGGGACCGAGCCCGCCGACCCCCTCGACGGCCTGCCCGACCAGGTCCGCGTCCGGCACCGCAAGCTCGACCGGCTGCGCGCCGCCGGCACCGACCCCTACCCCGTGGGCATCCCGGCCCCCACCCACACCCTCGCCGGCGTCGAGCAGGGCCAGGACGTCACCGTCGCCGGGCGGATCATGCTGGTCCGCGACTTCGGCGGCATCGTCTTCGTCGTCCTGCGCGACTGGTCCGGTGACCACCAGCTCGCCCTCACACGCGACCGCTCCGGACCCGCCCTGGACCGCTTCACCGCTGACACCGACATCGGCGACCACATCACCGCCACCGGCCGGGCCGGCGTCAGCGACCAGGGCGAGCCGACCGTCTTCGTCACCTCCTGGCAGCTCACCGGCAAGTGCCTGCGCCCCCTGCCCGACAAACGCCGGGGCCTGGCCGACCCCGAGGCCAAGGTCCGCCGCCGCTACCTCGACCTCGTCGCGAGCCCAGACGCCCGCGAGGTCGTGCGCGCCCGCTCCACCGCCGTCCAGGCGCTGCGCCAGGGCCTGCTGGAACGCGGCTACCTGGAGGTCGAGACACCGATGCTCCAGCAGATCCACGGCGGTGCCAACGCCCGCCCCTTCACCACCCACATCAACGCCTACGACCTCGACCTCCATCTGCGCATCGCCCCCGAGCTGTACCTCAAGCGGCTGTGCGTCGGCGGCCTGGAGAAGGTCTTCGAGCTGGGCCGCACCTTCCGCAACGAGGGCGTCTCCTACAAACACAACCCCGAGTTCACGATGCTGGAGGCCTACCAGGCCTTCGCCGACTACGACGTGATGCTCGACCTCGTCCGCGAACTGATTCAGGGCGCCGCGACCGCCGCCTTCGGCAGACCCGTCGCCCACAAGGACGGCACGGAGTACGACATCTCCGGCCAGTGGCCGGTCAAGACCGTCTACGGCGCCGTCAGCGAGGCCCTCGGCGAGGAGATCCACCCCGGCACCGGGCAGCCCGAGCTGCAGCGGCTCTGCGACCGCGCCGGCGTGCCGTACACCGCCGACGACGGCCACGGCGACATCGTCCTGGAGATGTACGAGCGGCTGGTGGAGGAGCGGACACAGCTTCCCACCTTCTACAAGGACTTTCCGACCGACGTCTCCCCGCTCACCCGGCAGCACCGCACCGATCCGCGCCTCGCCGAACGCTGGGACCTCGTCGCCTTCGGCACCGAACTGGGCACCGCCTACTCGGAGCTGACCGACCCCGTCGAGCAGCGCCGCCGCCTGACCGCACAGTCCCTGCTCGCCGCCGGGGGAGACCCCGAGGCGATGGAACTCGACGAGGACTTCCTCGACGCCCTCGAACACGCCATGCCGCCCACCGGCGGCCTCGGCATCGGCGTCGACCGGCTGGTCATGTTCCTCACCGGACTGACGATCCGCGAGACCCTGCCGTTCCCCCTGGTGCGCCGCCACTGACCCTTTTACCTGGGCCGTTCGGGTGAATCCATGCCGCCGCACCGGTGTTGCTCAGGTGCGTCGGCCTTCCGCCGGGCGACTGATGAGTCATGAAGAAGGATCAGTTGCTCACCCGCCGCCGGCTGTTGATCGCGGGCACCGGCGCCGTGGGAGCGGCCGCCACGGCCGGTGTGCTCACGGCGGTCACCGGGGAAGGCCCCGCCGGGTCCGTCCCGGCCGCGGGGCCCCAGCCCCGCCGCCCTCTCGGCTCCTCCGCGTACCGTCTCCAGCCCCTGACCGGATACGGCCCGCCGCAGGCAGCGCCCCGCCGGACCCTGGTACGCCGCGAACCGCTGCTGCGCGTCTCCGGACGCGGCCGGACCATGGTGCTGACCTTCGACGACGGCCCGGACCCCCGCTACACCCCGTCGATCCTCGACACCCTGGCGGAGTACGACGTGCGCGCCATGTTCTTCGTGTGCGGGGAGATGGCCGCCGACCACAAGGTGCTGCTGGCCCGGATGGCCGACGAGGGCCATGTCGTCGGGAACCACACCTGGTCCCACCCGCTGCTCACCCGCCTCACCCACCGGCAGATCCGCTCCCAGCTGGAACGCACCTGCGACGTCATCGAGGAGGCCTACGGCGAGCCCCCCGAGTGGTTCCGCGCCCCCTACGGCGCCTGGAACCGCGCCACCTTCCAACTCGGCGCCGAACTCGGCATGGAACCCCTCGCCTGGACGCTCGACACCCTCGACTGGACCACCCCCGGCACCCGGTCCATCGTCGACCGGGTCGAGAACGGCGCCGCCCCCGGTGTCGTGGTCCTCGCGCACGACGCCGGGGGCGACCGCTCGCAGAGCGTGCGGGCCCTGCGGCGCTATCTGCCCGAACTACTGGACTCCGGCTACCACGTCACCGTGCCGCGGCGGGACTACGCGTGAGACCGCAGTCGGGCCTTCGCCCGCGCGGCCGGGGAACGCTCAGCGCACCTCGACCAGGCGGGCGAAGGCGACGACGTTGCCCTCGTAGCCGTTCTGCTGGGAGAAACCGCCGCCGCAGGTGATGACCCGCAGTTCCGCCGCCCCCTTGGAGGCGTAGACACGGTCGCCGGGGAAGTTGCTCTTCTCGAACACCTCGATGCCGTAGATCTCGAACACGGCGGTCTTCGCGTCCTGCCGGGCGACCTCGACGCGGTTTCCCTTCTTCAGGGCCCCGAGCCCGTAGAACACGGCGGGGCCCTGCTGGTTGTCGACATGGCCGACGACGACCGCGGTGCCCTTCTCGCCGGGGGTGACGGCACCGGTGAACCAGCCGGCCAGGTTCGGGTCCTCCGGGGGCGGCGCGCCGACCCAGCCGTCCGCGTCCAGGCCCACGGGAATCATCGGCGCGTCGACCTGGATCGCCGGGATCCGGACCCGGTCCGGGAGGGCGTAGGGGAGGGGCTTGACGGACCCGGCGAACGTGGCCGCGGGCACGCGGCTGTCCGCCGCGGCCGCGGTCGCCGGCTGCGGCGGGCCCTCGTCGAATTCCCCCGAACCATTCCGGATGAGCGCGAGGCCGGTCAGCAGAACCAGCGCTATCACGCCCCACGGGGCGCGCTTCTTGCGCCGCGCCTCCTCTTCCGCCTCGGCCAGTTCGGACGCAGACATGGGCCATCCCCTCTCGACGCGGCCGTCGCCGTGTCGTTCGCGCATATCAGAACGCTAAGTGCCGCGCGCGAAACCGGCGACGGGGCGGGAGCGAACGGGTGGTGGGGGCCGTCCGCGGTGGTCACGGGCCGTCCGATGCTTCGAAGCCATGAGGTGCGCCATCCGAGTTGCCGCCGCGAGGAAATTTCCGACGGTCCGTGACCTGCGGTGATATCCGATTGCGCGGTTCCCCCGCGATGCCTTCTCTCACCAGGACGGACCATTCCCGAAATGCGGGTGCGGCCAAGGCAACTGACTGTCTTTCTGGGAGGCGCTTTCTCGCCGATCGACCGGGGACGGGTCCCGGGGCGTCTTCCGCGGAGGTTCACATGCGTAACACTCGTGCCCTGGCGGTCGCCGGCGCCGCGGTCGCCGCCCTCGGCCTCTCCGCCCCCGCGGCCGTCGCGTGGGACACACCCAGCAACATCGTCGTCCTGCCCAGTGTGATCGCCCGCGGCGGCCAGCTGACCATCACGGTCGACGGCTGCCGCCACGGTGGCACGGCCACCTCCAACGCGTTCACGATGCCGGCGACGCTCTCGCCCGTCTCCCACGCCAAGGGGGAGACGGCGAGGGGCACCGCCACCATCAGGAACAGCGCCCGCCCGGGGCCGTACGACATCACCGTCACGTGCAACGGCAGGAGCCTGACCAAGCCCCAGGCCTTCACCGTCATCGGCGGTGTCCGCGGCGGTGTCGGCGGCAGCAGCACCACCGGTGCGACCCCGACCGACATGGCCATCGGCGGTGGCCTCGTGGCCGCCGCGGTCGTCGGCGGTGGGGTGTTCTGGATGCGCCGCCGCGCCGAGCGCCGCGCCTGACGCCTCGCTTCACGCTCCTTGGACCCCTTCGACGAGCCGTCTCGCACGTGAACGGTCTTCGCCCCGGATCCCTCGACGGATCCGGGGCGAAGACCTGTGCGGTGGGTGCCGCGCGGTGCGCGGGGCCGGTCAGCCGGTGTCCTCGTCGGTGCGGCGGCGGGCGAAGTGGTAGGCCGTGCCCAGCGCGCCCGCGATCAGCGCGGCGCCGAGGCCGATCTCCTTGAGGTCGAGACCGCCGAGGGTGCCGCCCTCTCCGGCGTGCACGCCCTTCCACGGGTGGCGGGGGTGGTGCGGCGGGTGATGCCCGTGGTGGTGCGTGGGGTGGTGCGTCGGACGGCCGCCGGCGATGGTCAGGCGCGCGGTGCCGCTCGACTCGTCGCAGACGAACTCCACGTCGTACACGGCGCCGGGCTTGGCGTCCCAGTCGACCTGGGCCGACGCCCACGACTCCTCCGGCGGGATGACGACCACGTCGAAGACCGGTGAGGAGACCGCGGCCTCCCCCTCGCATGCTTCGTTGCGCTCCACCCGCAGCGTGACCCGGCCGCCCGCCGCGACGGTGGAGGGCTCGACGCTGAAGCCGAAATCGGTCTTGATGGCCGCGTCGGCGGCCGGCACGCAGGAGGTGAGGGCGCCGGCGCCCAGCAGTACGGCCGAGGCCGAGGCGACGCATATCGCGCGCATGGTGAATCCTCCGGGTCCCCGAGGAGCAACCGCGGACCTGTTCCGCTCACGTCAGAAATGCACCTCGATGCCCGAAACGCTAAGAACGTGCGCGCGGCGGCGCGATCGCAGTCGCGCGAATGGGGCACACGTGTGGGCCGCCAGGGTGAATCGCGTTGACGCGAACGGGGGACGGCGACGGTGTGTCGCGCGCCCCCCCGGCCGGGTTCCGTGATGCGTGTGCCGTCAGTCCCCGACCCCCGGGAACAGGTTCAGGAACGGTTCCGCCGAGGCGGTCACGCCCCTGCTGTAGGGCGAGTCGAAGTCCCAGATCAGGAACAGCAGGAAGGCGATCAGCGCCGAGAACAGCCCGGCGAGGATCAGTTCACGCGTCGTTCTGCGGATCTGGAGGACGAAGATCATCCCGATGGTGACGACGGCTCCGGCGATCAGCCCGAACCACACCACGCCCGGCATGGTCTCCCCGGTCGACTCCGACCGGGCGATCCGGGCCTGGCTGGCCGCGGTCACCTGGTCGACGAGCGGCTGGTAGGCCTGCGCCTCGAAGTCGGTCCTCGGTTCGTAGTCCGTGACGTCCTGGCGCACGCGCTCGAAGAGTTCACCGCCGCGCTCGGTGACCTGGTCCTGGTCGGCCATGGCGTCCCACTCGGTGGTGACGACGTGGCTCACGTACGTATGGATGTCCTCCCGGATGCGGTCGCGCACGTCGTCCGGGTAGACCCGGACCCGCTCCGAGATCTCGTGGAGCGCGGTGGCCTCCGCCTGGACGTGGTCCTGGGCGGCGCTGCGCCCCTCCCACACACCGGCGATCGCCAGACCCAGGACGATGGCGTACACCACGCCGATCCACATCGTCATGTACTCGATGACGTCCGGGGTCTCGCTGGGGTCCTCGTCGTCGGACGCCGTGCGGTGGCGTACGAGGGTGACGACGACCACCACGACACCGGCGGCCAGCATCGCGAGGGTGAGAACAAGCCATTCCGGCAAGAGATGCCTCCAGGGCTTCATGGATCAGCGCGCGCGCAGCGCGGCGACGGCGACCACCGCGGGCACCGTGACGAGCAGGACGAAGGTGAGCGGCGACATGGTGCGGCTCACCGGTCGTGGCCGCGGCGCGGCCCGGTACCGCGGGTAGTGCACGGGCGACGCGGACGGACGCGGGGTGGGTTTCGCCGACGGCTTCGGTGCCGGGGCGGGGGGCGGGGGAGGGGCCGGTCGAGGGGCCTGCCGGGGCGGTGGTGCCGGGCGTGGCGGGGGCGGCGGAGGCGGGGGCGGTGGCTCCGGTCTGACCGTGGGGGCCGGTTTCGGGGGCGGCGGCTTCGGAGTCGGTTTCGGCGGCGGGGGTTTCGGTGGCGGGGGCGGCGGGGGTGGCGGCGGCGTCGGGGTGGGCGTGGGCGTGGGGGGCGGTGTGGGTGTCGGGCACGGCGGCTTCGGCCAGGTCCTGCTTCCGGCGACCGCCACCGCCTCCGTGCCGTCCGGCCCCGTCGAGGCGTACGCGCAGGCGTCGGCCGCCGCCACTCCGGACGGTGCGCCGACGAGCGCCCACGTCAGCGTCGCCACCGTCAAGGCCTTTGCGGCGAGGGCGGATTGAGTCGATACGGGTCCATGCACGACGGAGATCATGAACCTTCTGCCGCCGGGACGTGCCGGAGCGCAAGGGGATTGCCCCGAAAGAGGGATATCCGGGCGCCGCCGGTTTGCCGGGAGGGTCGCCCGCGGCGCTTCCGGCCCGTACCCGTGTGCGGTGGCGGGCGGCGCCGTCACAGGCTCCGGAAAGAAATTTGGCCGGTGGTTGAACACAAACCCGCCCGCCATGCGTACTCATGACCGTGCGGCGGCGCAGCAGGGCGCTGCAACACCCTTGCGATTATGGGGAGTTGACGATGAAGACCTCCTGGCGGAGCGCCTCACTCGTGGCGAGCGCCGCGGCGGTCCTGGCGCTGACGACGGCGTGTGGTCAGGACAGCCCTCCGGCGGCCAGCCAGAACGTGGGTGCCTCGGCAGCGCCCGGGGACTACGGAAGCATCGGCACCGGGAACGGGGTCGCCGGCACCGCGGGCGGCCAGCAGGCCGCGCCGAGCCCTTCCAGCCCGTCCAACCCCGCGGGCAAGCTCTCCGTCGCCACCGCCGAGGAGGTCGGCAAGGTGGTGACCGACAGCCTGGGCCTCACCCTGTACCGGTTCGACCAGGACACGGACCAGCCGCCCAAGTCGAACTGCGACGGCGACTGCGCCAAGACCTGGCCGCCGGTGCCCGCGGACGACGCCGAGGCCGGCGAGGGCATCGACAAGTCGCTGCTCGGCTCGGTCACCCGCGCCGACGGCACCAAGCAGCTCACCGTCGCCGGCTGGCCGGCCTACCGCTACGCCAAGGACGTCAACGCCGGTGACGTCAAGGGCCAGGGCGTGGGCGGCAAGTGGTACGCGCTGGCCCCCGACGGCAAGAAGGCGCAGGGCGGCGGGGCCGGCGGCGGCGAGGAGGCCGGGGCGCAGCCCGGGCTGTCCACCCGCAACGACCCCAAGCTCGGCGAGATCGTCGTCGACAAGAACGGCATGACCGTTTACCGGTTCAAGAAGGACGAGGCCTGGCCCAAGCCCGTCTCCAACTGCACCGGCGAGTGCCTGGAGAAGTGGCCGCTCGTGGAGCCCGTCGACTACGCCGACACCAAGGGCATCCAGGAGAAGGGCTACATGGTCTTCGACCGGACCGACGGCAAGGGCAAGCAGCAGACGATCAACTGCTCGCCGATCTACACCTTCGCCGGTGACAAGGCTCCCGGTGACACCAACGGCCAGGGTGTCGGCGGCACCTGGTACGCCGTGCGGCCCGACGGCAAGCTGGTCGGCGCGTCGGAGAAGTAGAGAAACCTCCCCAGGGTTGATCGTCTCGTCCACCCGACGGAGCCGACCCGGTCCGCCCCTCCGTGACTCACGGAGGGGCGGACCGTTTTGACGTGCTCAAACACCGTTCGTCATGTGTTCGAAGGGTGTGCGTGCGGGTATCAATTCGGCACGTGCCGCAGGCAGTGACCGGGAACGGATGGTCAATTTCCGTTTCGGGTCGCTCCATTGGCGGGCGATCAGTAGCCTCTGCTCGAACACCGGATCGCCTACGCCTTGGAGAGATAGATGGAGCGTCCCGCCTGGGCCCCACGGAGCATCGACATCTCGGTGCCCAGCGTCTCCCGGATGTACGACTACTACCTGGGCGGATCGCACAACTTCGAGGTCGACCGGGAAGCGGCCCGCAGGGCCATGGAGTTCATGCCGGGGCTCCCCAAGATCATGCAGGCGAACCGGGCGTTCATGCGCCGCGCCGTGCGCTACGCGGCCGGCCAGGGCATCGGCCAGTTCCTGGACATCGGCTCCGGCATACCCACCTTCGGCAATGTGCACGAGGTGGCCCAGGCCGCCCGCCCCGGCGCGCGTGTGGTGTACGTCGACCACGACCCGGTGGCCGTGGCGCACAGCGAGGCGGTCCTGAAGGGCAACGACGACGCGGCCGTCGTCGCCGCGGACCTGCTCAAGCCCCGGGAGATCCTGCGCAGCCCCGAGGTGGAGCGGCTGATCGACCTGAATCAGCCAGTGGCGCTGCTCCTCGTTGCCATACTGCACTTCGTGGAAGACGAGGACGACCCGTACGGGGCGGTGGCCGAGCTGGGCGAGGCGCTCGCGCCCGGCAGCCTGCTCGTGCTCACCCATGCCTCGTACGAGGGCGTCCCGCTGCCGCCGGAGCGGGCCGGGGGCGCGGTGAGCGTGTACCAGGACATCCGCAACCCGCTGATCATGCGCTCGCGCGAAGAGATCGCGCGGTTCTTCAAGGGGTACGACATGGTGGAACCCGGACTGGTGGCGATGCCGCGCTGGCGGCCCGACACCGCACCGGAGGACGAGGATCCGTACGCGTTCTCCGGTTTCGCGGGCGTGGGGCGTACGGCGTGATCGCCGAACCGGACGGGCCGGAGGACAGACTGCGCCGGTTCGCGACGATCTGGAGCCGGGCCGTCTTCCCGGTCACCTCGACGTCGTCGACCCGGCCCGAGTTCGAGGAAGAACTGCTGCCGCTGGCCCGGCGGTTGAGCCGGGCGCTGCTGGCCCGCGCCTTCGACGCCGACGAGGGCAGGGCGGTGGGCGCCGCCCTCGTGGACGCGCACTGCACCGACCCGGAGGCGCTCAGCCGCACGCTGGACTGCGTGGACGCGTACCTCGTCCTGTACTGCGGCGGTGACGGCGACCGGGAGGACCTGCGCGCCCGCTCCGCACGCCTCCAGCACGCGATGGCCGCGGGCTTCGCGCAGGCGCTGCGCGAACGGACCCTGGCCGAACAGGAGGCCATCGCCCAGGCCGCCCTCCGGGCGCAGGGCGTGGTGGCGCAGGCCCTGCACGCGACCGAGGCCCGCTTCCGCGCCGTCTTCGAGGGCGCGGCCATAGGCATCGGCATGGCCGACCTCGACGGCAACATCCTCCAGGTCAACGGCGCGCTGCTGCGCATGTTCGGGGTCTCCGAGCAGGCGATGCGCAGCCGCAACGTCATGGAGTGGACCCACCCCGACGACGCGCCGCAGACCTGGCGGCTCTACGACGAACTCGTCCGCGGCGAGCGCGAGCACTACCACCTGGAGAAGGCGTTCTACCGCCCTGACGGAACGGTCCTGTGGACCAATCTGACGGTCTCCCTGTTGCGGGACGCCGACGGCTCTCCGCAGTACCAGCTCGCGCTCATGGAGGACACCACCGAGCGGCGGCTGCTCAACCTGAGGCTGCGCTACGAGGCCACGCACGACGCGCTGACCGGGCTGCCGAACCGTACCTTCTTCTTCGAGCGCCTGGAGAAGGCGCTGAGCGCCGGCAAGGGCCAGCGGTTCGGCCTGTGCTACCTCGACCTCGACGGCTTCAAGACCATCAACGACAGCCTCGGCCACGCGGCCGGCGACCGGCTGCTGGTGGAGGTCGCCGACCGGCTCCAGTCCTGCGCCACCGCACCCGGCGAGATGGTCGCCCGGCTCGGCGGCGACGAGTTCGTGGCCCTGACCACGGGCCCCGACACCCAGCGCGAGGTCGACGAGCTCGCCACGCGCATCATGAACGCGCTGCTCGCCCCGATCAGCGTCGACGGCCGGGAGCTGACGGTGCGCGGCAGCATCGGCATCGTCGAGGGCCCGGCCGGGGAGCGCAGCCCGGCGGAGGTGCTCCGCAGCGCCGACATCACCATGTACCGGGCCAAGTCGGCGGGCGGCAACCGCTTCGAACTCGCCGACCCGGAGGCGGACGCCCGCGCCATCACCCGGCACGGGCTGACCACGGCGCTGCCGACGGCCCTGGAGCGGGGCGAGTTCTTCATCGAGTACCAGCCGCTGGTCCATCTCGGCGACGGCAGTGTGCGCGGGGCGGAGGCCCTGGTGCGCTGGCTGCATCCGCAGCACGGGGTGCTCGGCCCGGACCAGTTCATCCCGCTCGCCGAACACACCGGGCTCATCGTGCCGTTGGGCCGGTGGGTCCTGGAACAGTCGGTGCGGCAGGCCCGCGAGTGGCGGGAACTGCACGGTGGGGCCGAGGCCGTGGGCCCGCTGCGGATCAACGTCAATCTCTCGCCCTGCCAGTTGACCCACCCCGGTCTGGTCCAGGACACCGTCGACATCCTGGAACGCACGGGCATCGAACCGGACGCCCTCTGCCTGGAGGTCACGGAGTCGGCGCTGATCGGCGCGGACGACGATCTGCTGAAGCCGCTGCGCCGCCTGGCGGAGATGGGCGTCGACATCGCCCTGGACGACTTCGGCACCGGCTACTCCAACCTCGCCAACCTGCGCCGCCTGCCGGTCAGCATCCTGAAACTGGACCGCTCCTTCACGCGGAGCATGCAGCAGTTCCCGGCCGACCCCGTCGACCTGAAGATCGTCGAGGGGATCGTCTCGCTGGCCCACAGCCTGGACCTCGCGGTCACCGTGGAAGGCGTCGAGACGGGGGCCCAGGCCGAGCAGCTCCGCATCCTGGGCTGCGACACGGCCCAGGGCTGGTACTACGCCCGCCCGGGCCCGCCGGACAGGTTGCACGAGCTGGCACTGGCGGACGCGACGGGCTGACCCAACCGGTGGACCGCTGCGAGGTGCCGGGTCAGGTGCCCAGCCCGCGCAGCAGCAGCGCGAGACCGCCCAGGAACTCCCGGTCGGCACTGACCTTCCGGGCGTTGCGGGCGGTCTCGGTCATGTGCGGAAAGGCGTCGGGCGGCAGCTCGGTGATGGCGACCGTGCCCTCGCCGGCCAGGGGGCCGAGGTGCTCCAGCTGGATGGCGCCGATGACGTACCCGAGCAGGCCCCGCAGCGCGACCACCCGCTGTTCGCAGTCGAATCCGGCCTCCGTGAGCACGCCGAGCACGGACTCCGACCAGCGCAGCCCGGCAAGGGACCGGTGCCGGTGGGTGACGGTCAGGGGCACGATCTCAGGATGGGCGGCCACGGCGTCGCGCAGCCGGCGCACCAGCACCTCGACGCGCTCCTGCCAGGACACCTCGGGGCCTGGCGGCTCGGTGTCCACGGTGCCGAGCACGAGGTCGACGACGAGCCGTTCCAGCTCCTGCCTGTCGTCCACGTACCGGTAGAGCGCCATCGTGCTCATCCCGAGTTCCTTCGCGACCGAGCGCATGGACAGCCCGGTGAGCCCGTCGCGGTCGATCACGGCGAGGGCGGCCGAGGCCAGCCGGGCATGGCTGAGTGAGCGGGGGCGTGGCATGACGACGTTCAGCGTACGCCATACACCAACCTTGTTAGGCGTACGACATACGCCTACACTCGGTAGGAGTACGCCGTACGCCTACGAAGGGACACTCATGCTCATGCGCAGGCCCACCCGGCCGGTGGAGTCCGGCTCCACCGTCACCGGACGCCGGCTGGCCACCGTCTCCGGCGACCCCGTCGCCGTCCCCGATCCCGAGCGCCTGGTCCACCTCCAGTTCCGGCGGTTCGCCGGCTGCCCGGTGTGCCATCTGCACCTGCGGTCGGTGGTCCGCAGGCACGCGGAGATCGAGGCCGCCGGCATCCGTGAGGTCGTGGTCTTCCACTCGCCTGCCGAGGAGCTGCGCCGGTACACCGCCGACCTGCCCTTCGCGGTCGTCGCCGACCCCGGCAAGCGGCTGTACGTCGAGTTCGGCGTCGAGTCGGCTCCCCGTGCCCTGCTCGGCCCGCGCGCCTGGGGGCCGGTCGCCAGGGCGGTGCTGCGCGGCGGGTGGGAAGTCTTCCGCGGCCGGGAACGGCTCCCCGCGACCAGCCAGCCCGGCGGCAGGCTCGGCCTGCCCGCCGACTTCCTCATCGGCCCCGAGGGCCGGGTCATCGCCGCCAAGTACGGCGAGCACGTCTACGACCAGTGGCCGGTCGACGAGCTCCTGCGCCTGGCGTCCTCCCACCGGCCGGCCGTCGGTCACCCCCCGGCGCGGCAGCCGCAGCCGTAGGCCGGGACCCGCGGGCGCCTCACCGCTCCAGCAGCATCCGCTGCAACTCCCGGGCCGCTCGCGGCGGAGCCACGTCGCTGCGGTGCGCCAGGGCGATGGTCCGGTGCAGACCGGGACGGTCCAGGGGCGTCACCCTCAGTCCACGGCCGGAGCGCGCGGCCACCATCCGGGGCACGACGGCAACTCCCAGCCCCGCCCGCACGAACCCCAGCACCGCGTCCATCTCCCCGCCCTCCACCGCGAAGTCCGGCTCGAACCCCTCCGCGCGGCACGCCGCCACGGTCAGTTCGCGCAGGTCGTAGCCGTGCCGGAACATCACCAGGCGCTCGCCCTCCAGGTCGGCGACGCGCACGGTACGCCGCCCCCGGCCGGGCTTCGGCGCGTCGGGGGAGGAGACCACGACCAGGTCCTCGCGCAGCAGCTCCACCGTGGTCAGCGCCGGGGACGGCGTCGGCAGGGGCAGCACCACCAGGGCCAGATCCAGCGCGCCGCGTGCCAGCTCCCGCACCAGGTCGTGCGAACCGCCTTCCTCGATCAGCAGCCGGATGCCCGGGTAGCGGTCGTGGAAGGCGCGCAGCACGTCCGGCAGCAGGCCCGTGCACAGACTGGGCGTGGCGCCGAGCCGCACCCGTCCCCGCCGCAGTTGCGCCAGCTCCAGCACCTCGTGCCGGGCCGTGTCCGCGTCGGCCAGGATGCGCCGGGCCAGCGGGAGCAGGGCTTCCCCGGCGTCCGTGAGCGTGATGTTGCCCCGGGCCCGCAGGAACAGGTCCGCGCCCAGCTCCCGCTCCAGTGCCTTGATCTGCTGTGACAGCGACGGCTGCGCGACATGGACCAGATCGGCGGCCCGGGTGAAGTGCCGGGTCTCGGCGACGGCCACGAAGTACTGGAGCTGGTGGAACTGCATCCTCTTACGATAGCCGCAGCCTATGGAATCAAGCCGCACCATGTCTTGGACCGATCGGCTCGGCGTCCGTAGCGTGCTGTGACATGGCTCTGGCAACGCGGACGGACCGACGGCCGTCCATGGCACGCACCGTGTGGGACTCCACCCTCGGCAAGAAGACCGTGATGGCGGTCAGCGGGCTGATCATGCTGCTGTACCTGGTCGTCCACATGATCGGAAACCTGAAGATCTTCTTCGGGGCCGGCGAGTTCGACCACTACGCCCACTGGCTGCGCACCGTCGGCGAGCCGTTCATGCACTACGAGTGGACGCTGTGGCTGATCCGCGTCGTGCTGGTGGTCGCCGTCGTCGCGCACGCCGTCTCCGCGTACCAGCTCAGCCGCCGCGACATCAGGGCGCGGCCCAGCAAGTACGTCCACAAGAGGCCGCGGGCGAGCTACGCGACGCGCACCATGCGGTGGGGCGGGGTCATCCTCGGGCTGTTCATCGTCTGGCACATCCTGGACCTCACGACCGGCACCGTGCACCCCGGCTTCCGGCCCGGCCACCCGTACCAGAACGTCGTGGACACCTTCTCCACCTGGTACGGCAACGTCATCTACATCGTCGCGATGCTCGCGCTCGGCCTGCACATCCGGCACGGCTTCTGGAGCGCCGCCCAGACCCTCGGCGCCGGCAGCCGCACCCGCGACCGGGCCCTGAAGACCGTCGCAAACGTCCTCGCGCTGCTGCTCACGGCCGGTTTCATCGCCGTACCCGTGGGCGTCATGACCGGAGTGGTGAGCTGAAGATGACTTCCTACGCCGACTACGCGACCGGTGAGCCGGTCGTCGACACCAAGGCGCCGTCCGGGCCCATCCACGAGCGCTGGGACAAGCGGCGCTTCGAGGCCAAGCTGGTCAACCCCGCCAACCGGCGCAAGCACACCGTCATCGTCGTCGGCACCGGCCTCGCCGGCGGCTCCGCCGGAGCCACCCTCGCCGAACAGGGCTACCACGTCGTCCAGTTCTGCTACCAGGACTCCCCGCGCCGCGCCCACTCCATCGCCGCGCAGGGCGGCATCAACGCCGCGAAGAACTACCGCAACGACGGCGACTCCGTCCACCGGCTGTTCTACGACACCGTCAAGGGCGGCGACTTCCGGGCCCGCGAGTCCAACGTGCACCGCCTCGCGCAGATCTCCGTCGAGATCATCGACCAGTGCGTGGCCCAGGGCGTGCCGTTCGCCCGCGAGTACGGCGGCCTGCTCGACACCCGCTCCTTCGGCGGCGTCCAGGTCTCGCGGACCTTCTACGCCCGCGGCCAGACGGGACAGCAGCTGCTGCTCGGCGCCTACCAGGCCCTCAGCCGGCAGATCGCCGCGGGGAACGTCGAGATGCACCCGCGCACCGAGATGCTCGACCTGATCGTCGTCGACGGGCGGGCGCGCGGGATCGTCGCGCGGGATCTCATCACCGGCAGGATCGACACGTACTTCGCGGACGCCGTCGTCCTCGCCAGCGGCGGCTACGGCAACGTCTTCTACCTGTCGACGAACGCCATGAACTCCAACGCGACCGCGATCTGGCGGGCGCACCGGCGCGGCGCGTACTTCGCCAACCCCTGCTTCACCCAGATCCACCCCACCTGCATCCCGCGCACCGGCGACCACCAGTCCAAACTGACGCTGATGAGCGAGTCCCTGCGCAACGACGGCCGCATCTGGGTGCCGAAGGCCAAGGGCGACAACCGCCCGCCGAACGAGATCCCCGAGGACGAGCGCGACTACTACCTGGAGCGCATCTACCCGTCCTTCGGCAACCTGGTGCCGCGCGACATCGCCTCCCGCGCCGCGAAGAACGTCTGCGACGAGGGGCGGGGCGTCGGCCCCGGCGGACAGGGCGTCTACCTCGACTTCGCCGACGCGATCGAGCGCATGGGCCGCAAGGCGGTCGAGGCCAAGTACGGCAACCTCTTCGACATGTACCAGCGGATCACCGACGAGGATCCGTACCGGGTCCCCATGCGGATCTATCCCGCCGTGCACTACACGATGGGCGGCCTGTGGGTCGACTACGACCTGCAGACCACCATCCCCGGCCTGTTCGCGATCGGCGAGGCCAACTTCTCCGACCACGGGGCCAACCGGCTCGGCGCCTCCGCGCTGATGCAGGGACTGGCCGACGGCTACTTCGTGCTCCCGGCGACCATCAACGACTACCTCGCCCGCAACCCGCTGGGGGACCGGGTCGACGCCGGCCACCCGGTCGTCCAGGAGGTGCTGGCCGAGACCGAGGACCGGCTCAACCTGCTGCTGTCCGTCGACGGCGACCGCACGCCCGACTCCTTCCACCGCGAGGTCGGCGAACTCATGTGGGAGTTCTGCGGCATGGCCCGCACCGACTCGGGGCTGCGCAAGGCGCTGGAGCGCATCCCGCAGATCCGTGAGGAGTTCTGGCGGCGCATCAAGGTCCCCGGCACCGGCGAGGAGTTCAACCAGTCGCTGGAGAAGGCCAACCGCGTCGTCGACTACCTGGAGCTGGCCGAGCTGATGTGCCTCGACGCGCTGCACCGCGGCGAGTCCTGCGGCGGCCACTTCCGCGAGGAGTCCCAGACGCCCGACGGCGAGGCCGCCCGGAAGGACGACGAGTTCGCGTACGCGGCCGCCTGGGAGTTCAACGGCACCGGCGAGGCTCCGACCCTGCACAAGGAAGACCTGGTCTTCGAGTACGTCCACCCCACCCACCGGAGCTACGCATGAAGCTCACCCTGCGCGTCTGGCGGCAGAAGAACGCCGACGCCGAAGGCGCCATGTCCACGTACGAGGTGGACGGCATCTCGCCCGACATGTCGTTCCTGGAGATGCTCGACACCCTCAACGAGGAGCTCATCCTCAAGGGCGAGGACCCGGTCGCCTTCGACCACGACTGCCGCGAAGGCATCTGCGGCGCGTGCTCGCTCGTCATCAACGGCGACGCGCACGGGCCCGAGCGGACGACCACCTGCCAGCTGCACATGAGGTCGTTCAAGGACGGCGACACGATCGACATCGAGCCGTGGAGGGCCTCCGCCTTCCCGGTGATCAAGGACCTGGTCGTCGACCGGTCGGCGTTTGACCGGATCATCCAGGCCGGCGGGTACATCACCGCGCCGACGGGTGCGGCGCCCGAGGCGCACGCGACGCCGGTGCCGAAGCCGGACGCCGACTTCGCCTTCGAGCATGCCGAGTGCATCGGGTGCGGGGCGTGTGTCGCGGCGTGCCCGAACGGGGCGGCGATGCTGTTCACGTCCGCCAAGGTCAACCATCTGAACGTGCTGCCGCAGGGGGCGCCCGAGCGGGAGACGCGGGTGCTGGACATGGTGGCGCAGATGGACGAGGAGGGGTTCGGGGGGTGCACGCTCGCCGGGGAGTGTGCGACGGCCTGTCCCAAGGGGATTCCGCTGATGTCCATCACCAGCATGAACAAGGAGTGGCTGCGGGCTACTCGGCGGGTGGGTAAGCGGTAGTACGCCGGGTGCGGGTGTGTGGGGGCTTGGCCCGCCCACGCGGCGGAGCCGCATGTCGGCACAGCCCCGCGCCCCTGGAAGCAGGGCGCTGCACTTCTGGCATTCAATCTCCTGGCATCCGCGCTCCTGGCAGTGGTCACGCGGTGGTCAGTCGGCATGGGCACAACAGTGGGTGGCGGCACCGCTCGCCGCCCCGGCCCGTGACCAGGAGAGAGCCATGACCGGCGTACTGACCGTCGACCGCCCCGCGCAGCCCACGGCCCCCACCCGCTACACCGTCGCCCTCGCCCGGACCGAGGAGGACGTGCGTGCCGCGCAGCGGCTGCGGCACGATGTCTTCGCCCGGGAGCTGGGCGCCCTGCTGGCCGGCTCCCAACCGGGGCTGGACGTCGACCCGTTCGACGCGTACTGCGACCACCTGCTCGTCCGCGAGGAGACCACCGGCCAGGTCGTCGGCACGTACCGGCTGCTGCCGCCGGAGCGCGCGGCGGTCGCCGGGCGGCTGTACTCCGAGAGCGAGTTCGACCTGGGCTCCCTCGCCGGGATCCGGCCCGAGCTCGTCGAGGTCGGCCGCTCCTGCGTGCACCCCGACCACCGCGACGGTGCGGTCATCAGCCTCATCTGGGCCGGGATCGCCCGCTATATGGTCGACCGGGGCCACGAGTGGCTCGCCGGCTGCTGCTCCGTCCCGCTCGCCGACGGCGGCGCCCTGGCCTCCGCCACCTGGGACCGGGTGAGCGCCAAGCACCTGTCGCCCAAGGAGTACCGCGTCCGGCCGCTGCTGCCGTGGGTCCCGGGCCCCGCGCCCGCCGCCCGCGTCGAACTGCCCGCCCTGCTGCGCGGCTACCTGCGCCTCGGTGCATGGGTGTGCGGCGAACCGGCCCACGACCCGGACTTCGGCGTCGCCGATCTGTACGTGCTGCTGCCGATGAGCCGGGTCAACGCGCGCTACCTGCGGCACTTCCTGTCCCTCGTGCCCGCCTGATGAGTGCCTGGCTGCCCACCGCGCCCTGCACACCGCGGGCCTGTGTCGAGGTGCCGGCGGGGGTGCCGGCGCGGGCCGTGCCGCGTGCGGTGCTGCGGCTCACCGGGGTCGTCCTGCTGCTGCTCGCGGGGATCGCGCTGTCGCCGCTCGGCGCCCGGACACCGGCGTCCCTGATCCGGCGGTGGTGCCGGTGGATCGTGCGGGCCGCGGGGGTCCGGGTCCGCGTCACCGGCGCCGCCGTCCCCACCGGCGGACTGCTGCTGGTCGCCAACCACATCTCCTGGCTGGACATCCCGCTGCTCGCCGCCGTACGCCCCGCCCGGATGCTGGCCAAGACCGAGGTGCGGCGGTGGCCCGTCGCCGGGCCGCTGGCGGCCCGCGGCGGCACCCTGTTCATCGACCGGGACCGGCTGCGGGCGCTCCCGGACACCGTCGCCCGGATCGCCCGGGCCCTGCGCGAGGGCGCCGCCGTCGCGGCCTTCCCCGAGGGCAGCACCTGGTGCGGCCGGGCCCAGGGCACCTTCCGCCGGGCCGTCTTCCAGGCCGCCCTGGACGCCGGGGTGCCGGTCCAGCCGGTCCGGATCCGCTACCGGCTCACCGGCGGAACCACCACCACGGCCCCCGCGTTCGTCGGCGACGACACCCTGCTCGCCTCCCTGTGGCGGGTGGCGACGGCCCGCGGCCTGGTCGCGGAGGTCGAGGTCCGCACCCCCATCCCCCCGGGCACCTGCCCCGACCGCCGCTCCCTGGCCCACTCCGCCCAACCACAGGAGACGGCGGCGCCGGCGTGGACGCACACGGTGCTGGTGGCGTAGGGCGCGTACCGGTCCGGCGGGAGTCCGTGTCCGGCCCGCAGCGGGCTCGGTGAGCGGATCGCCCTGGCGCTCGCCGCGACCGGCCACGGCGGCGGCGCGGGGACCGCGGTGTGCCGAGGCCGTTCCTCTTCGGCCGCCGCGAGGGGCCAAGGGGCATGCGTGGTGCCGAGGGGGTCGCCCTCCCGCGGAGGCTGCCCGTTCCCGCCTGGCGGCAGGGGCGGGACGGTCGTTCCTCGACCGGCCTCAGCCCGCCCCGGACAGCGTGCGGACGAGATATGGCGCTGTCCTGCTCTGCCCGGACCGCGCCACCTCCGCCGGCGGTCCCGCCGCCACGATCCGGCCGCCCGCGTCGCCGCCGCCCGGGCCGAGGTCGACGACCCAGTCCGCGCGCGCGACGACGGACATGTCGTGTTCGACGACGATCACGGTGTGCCCGGCGTCGACGAGGCCGTGCAACTGGCGCATGAGGACGTCCACGTCGGCCGGGTGGAGGCCGGTCGTGGGCTCGTCGAGGAGGTAGAGCGTGTGCCCGCGACGGCCGCGCTGCAGTTCGCTCGCCAGTTTGATGCGCTGGGCCTCGCCGCCGGAGAGCTCGGTCGCGGGCTGGCCGAGGCGCAGGTAGCCGAGGCCCACGTCCAGCAGCGTGCCCAGGCTGCGGGCCACGGCCGGGGTGTCGGCGAAGAACTCCGCCGCGCTCTCCACCGTCAGATCCAGCACCTGCGCGATGTTCCGCCCCCGGTACGTCACCTCCAGCGTCTGAGGGTTGTACCGGGCCCCGCCGCAGTCCGGGCAGGGCGCGTACGTGCTCGGCAGGAACAGCAGCTCCACGCTGACGAACCCCTCGCCCAGGCAGGTCTCGCAGCGCCCGCCCGCCACATTGAAGGAGAACCGGCCGACGCCGAAGCCCCGTTCCCGCGCCCCGTCGGTGGCGGCGAACACCTTGCGCACGACGTCGAAGAGACCCGTGTACGTCGCGAGGTTCGAGCGCGGGGTCCGTCCGATCGGCTTCTGGTCGACCGAGACCAGCCGGCCCACCCCGGCCGTGTCCTGCGTGATCTCCCCGATGAGCGTGGACTTGCCGGAGCCGGACACCCCGGTGACCGCGGTGAACACGCCGAGCGGGAACTCGGCGGACACACCGCGCAGGTTGTGCCGGGTGATCGGGCCGGTCTTCAGCCGGCCGCTCGGCTCGCGGACCGCGCGCGCCGGGGCGGGGGAGCGGTCGAACAGGTAGCGGGCCGTCGCCGACTCCTCGACGGTCGCCAGCCCGGCGACCGGGCCGCTGTGCAGCACCCGCCCGCCGTGCTCGCCCGCGTGCGGACCCACGTCCACCAGCCAGTCGGCACCGCGCACGACATCGAGGTGGTGCTCGACCACGAACACCGAGTTCCCGGCCGCCTTCAGCCGCTCCAGCACACCGAGCAGCGCCTCGGTGTCCGCCGGGTGCAGCCCGGCCGACGGCTCGTCGAGGACGTAGACGACACCGAACAGGCCGGAGCGCAACTGCGTGGCAAGACGCAGGCGTTGCAGCTCGCCCGCGGAGAGGGTGGGGGTGGGCCGGTCGAGGCTGAGGTAGCCGAGGCCGAGTTCGACGATCGGCGCGATGCGCGAGGTGAGGTCGTCGGTGAGGACGCGGGCGGTCTCCGACGTCGCGTCGAGCGCGGCGGCCAGCTCCACCAGCGGCAGCGCCGCCAGCTCGGCGATGGTCCGGCCGCCGAACGTCACCGCCAGCGCCTCGGGCCGCAGCCGGCTGCCACCGCAGGCAGGGCAGGGCGCGCTGGTGAGGAACCGCTCGGCCTTCGCCCGCAGGGTCGGGCTCTTGGAGTCGGAGAAGGTCTTCATCACGTACCGCCGGGCGCTCATGTACGTGCCCTGGTACGGCCGCTGGATCCGGTCCGCGTCCCGCACCGGGTGCACGGTGACCACCGGCTGCTCGTCCGTGAACAGGATCCACTCACGCGCGTCGGCGGGCAGCTCCCGCCACGGCCGGTCCACGTCGTACCCGAGCGCGTCGAGGACGTCCCGCAGGTTCTTGCCCTGCCAGGCGCCCGGCCACGCGGCGATCGCGCCCTCGCGGATCGACAGCGACGGGTCGGGGACCAGCAGCTCCTCGCTCGTACGGTGCACCCGGCCGAGCCCGTGGCACTCCGGGCAGGCCCCGGCCGCCGTGTTGGGCGAGAAGGCGTCGGAGTCGAGGCGCCCGGCGCCGGGCGGGTAGGTGCCGGCCCGGGAGAACAGCATGCGCAGCGAGTTCGAGAGGTTGGTGACGGTGCCGACCGACGAGCGCGAGGTGGGAGCCGCGCGGCGCTGCTGGAGCGAGACGGCCGGCGGCAGACCGGTGATCTCCCCGACCTTCGGGGCGCCGACCTGGTGGATCAGCCGGCGCGCGTAGGGCGCGACCGACTCGAAGTAGCGCCGCTGCGCCTCCGCGTAGATCGTGCCGAACGCCAGCGACGACTTGCCCGAGCCGGACACGCCGGTGAACACCGCCAGCACGTCCCGGGGAATGTCGACGTCGACGCCCTTGAGGTTGTGCTCGCGGGCGCCGCGGACACGGACGTACGGGTCGTGGGGGCCGTGTGGGTCGTGCATGGGCAACGACTCTAACCGGAGGCGATCGCGGCCAGCCGCCGGTAGGAGTCCAGCAGCGCCTCGCGGTCGTACGTGCTGGTGGTGACCAGGACCTCCTGTGCCCCCGTCTCCTCCAGCACCGTCTCCAGTTCGTGCGCGACCTGCTCCTCGGTGCCGGCGATGTGCCCGTTCAGCCCGGACTCGTAGAAGCCGCGTTCCTTGGCGGTCATGCTGAGCGCCTCGACGCGTTCCGCGGGCGGCAGGGGCGGGAAGGCGCCGTGGGTACGGGAGTACGCCATGGACCAGGCTTCGGGGATCAGCAGCCGCCGGGCCTCCTCGGGTGTGGCGGCCACGGCGACCGTGCCGGAGATGACGACGTAGGGCTCGCTCGCCCAGGCCGAGGGACGGAAAGCGTCGCGGTAGTGGTCGATGCCACGCCGCATCTTGTCCCGGTTCCTCAGGTCGCCGATCACCATGGGCAGGCCCAGGCGGGCCGCGATGCCGGCGCCCTCGCCCATGGCCAGGACGAACGGCGGCACGGCCAGTCCCTCGGCGGGCCGGGCGTGCACCCCGGTCGGGGAGGTGCCCCGGAACCACCCGAGCAGCTCCCGCAACTGCCCCTCGAAGTCCTCGGCGTCCTCCTTGTCACGGCCCAGCGCCCTGCGTACCCCGTCCGTGAAGCCGACGGACCGCCCCAGACCCATGTCGATCCGCCCGGGGAACAGCGACTCCAGCACCCCGAACTGCTCGGCCACGACCAGCGGCCGGTGGTTGGGCAGCATCACCCCGCCGGTGCCGACCCGGATCGTCCGCGTCGCGGCGGCGACGGCCGCCGCGAGCACGGTCGGTGCGGAACCGGCGACCCCGGGCACCCCGTGATGCTCCGAGACCCACAGCCGGTGGTACCCGAGCTTCTCCAACTCCCCGGCCAGCCGCACGGTGTCACGCAGCGCCTCGTGGTGCGTGTGCCCGTCGCGGGTGCGGGAGCGGTCGAGGACGGAGAAACGGGTCGAGGCGATCAGGGAGCTCACACGGGGTTCAACGCGTGCGAGGCCATGGCATTCCCGGCACCGCGCCCGCCGCTACGCCGCGTGCTCGTGGTCGCACGCCTCGTCGATGCCGTACGTGTCCCAGGCGGGGAACGGGTCGTCGGCCGAGGGGGCTGCTTCGCCGGGCGCCGCGAGGCAGCAGGTCAGGGCGGCGTGCAGGGCCGTCGTGTCCAGGCCCGTCCCGATGAACACCAGCTCCTGCGCGTGCGAGGTGTCGGTGTCGCGGGCCGCTGACGGCTCGAAGCGGGCGACGGAGCCGGCCTGTGACCACAGGCCGGTCACGTGCGGGCGGCTCGCCAGGGTGAAAAAGCCCTTGGAGCGCAGGATCCGCCCGTAGGCACCGGTGTCCAGTTCCTCCGTGACGAACGTCCACAACCGCCCTGGGTGGAAGGGGAGTTCGGAGCGGAAGACGGTGGAGGAGATGCCGTACTCCTCGGTCTCGGGGACGTGGTCGCCGTTGAGTTCCCGGACCCAGCCCGGCGCCTGCTGGGCGCGTTCCAGGTCGAACAGGCGGGTGCCGAGCACCTGGCGGAGGTCCACCCGGCCGTGCGTCGCCGGGACCAGCCGGGCGAGCGGGTTCAGCCGGGTCAGGGCCGCCCGCAGCCGGGCCGCCGCGTCCTCGTCGACCAGGTCGAGCTTGTTGAGGACGAGGACGTCGGCGAACTCGACCTGATCCACGAGCAGATCGCTGACCGTGCGCTCGTCGTCCTCGTACGGGGCGAGCCCCCGCTCGGCGAGGTCGTCGCCGCTGTCCAGCTCGGTGAGGAAGTCGGCCGCGTCGACGACCGTGACCATGGTGTCCAGCAGGGCCACGTCGTCGAGGGTGGCGCCGTCGTCACGGGCGACGGCGAAGGTGGCCGCGACGGGCATGGGTTCCGAAATGCCGGAGCTCTCGATGAGGAGATGGTCGAACCGGCCCTCGCGGGCCAGCCGGTCCACCTCGTCCAGCAGGTCGTCGCGGAGCGTGCAGCAGATGCAGCCGTTGGTCATCTCGACCAGGCGTTCCTCGGTCCGCGACAGGGCGGCATCGCCGCCGCGCACCAGGGCCGCGTCGATGTTGACCTCGCTCATGTCGTTGACGATGACGGCGACGCGCAGACCTTCGCGATTGGCCAGGACGTGGTTGAGCAGCGTGGTCTTGCCCGCCCCGAGGAATCCGGAGAGCACGGTGACGGGCAGACGTTCGTACGACACGGTGTCAGCCCTCGGGGCGCAGCAGGCCGCGCTCGTAGGCCTTGACCAGGTTCTGCGGTACGAGGTGACGGACGCCGTCGACGGTGACCGGGACCAGCGTCGGCGTGGCGGCCTTCCACTGGGCGCGGCGGTGACGGGTGTTGCTGCGGGACATCTTCCGCTTCGGGACAGCCATGGGACTCCTCCTCGGTGGGCAGGCACCGAGGACGCTACATGAAAATGGATCCCATTAACAATCCGTCCCGGATGCCCGGTCACCGATGGCCCGTCCAGTGCGTCAGTCGTCGGCGCCCACGAGCATCCGCACCTCGAACTCCTCGTGCGTGGTGCTCTCCTCGGCCGGGCCCTTGTCCAGCACCGTCCCGAGCCAGCCCAGCAGGAAGCCCACCGGGATGGAGACGATGCCGGGGTTCTGGAGCGGGAACCAGGCGAAGTCGACCTCGGGGTAGAACGAGGCCGGGGCGGAGGAGACGACGGGGGAGAACACGGCGAGCAGGACCGAGCAGAGCAGGCCGCCGTAGAGACTGAGCAGTGCTCCCTTCGCTGTGAAGCGGCGCCAGAAGAGGGTGTAGATGATCGTCGGCAGGATCGCGGACGCCGCGATGGCGAAGGCGAGGAACGCCAGCGTCGCCGTGTTCGCCCCCCAGGCGACGAGAGCGAGCAGGATGCCGAGGATGCCGATGACCGCCCCGGTCAGCCGGGCGACGGTCAGCTCCTCCGTCTCGCTCGCCCGGCCCTTGCGGATCACCTCGCCGTACAGGTCGTGCGCGAGGGACGAGGCCGCGGCAAGGGTGAGACCCACCGCCACGGCGAGCAGGGTCAGATACGCCAGGCAGGTCAGCAGCGCGGTCAGGACGCTGCCGCCCAGCTCGTGCGCGAGCAGCAGGACGGAGGCGTTGCCGGTGCGGTCCGTGCTCTCGATGGCGTCCCGGCCGAGGAGCGCCGTGGCGCCGAGGCCGAGGATGCCGGCCCCGAAGCAGACCGCGCCGACCAGGCCGATGGCCCACACCACGGAGCGGCGCAGGACGCTGGTGCTGCGCGGGGCGAGCAGGCGCATCAGTACGTGCGGCAGGGCGGCGAGGCCGAGGACGATGGCCAGTTCGAGGCTGAGGAAGTCCAGCTTGTTGCTGACGGTGCCGCCGTAGCGCAGCCCGGGTTCAAGGAAGCTCAGGCCCGTTCCGCTGCGGTCGGCAGCCCTTTCGAGCAGCGCGTTGGGGTTCCAGTCGAAGCGGTACAGCACCCAGCCCGCGGTGAACAGCACGCCCACGATCAGCATCACGGCCTTGATGATCTGGATGACCGTCGCACCGGGCATGCCGCCGAGTGAGGCGTAGAGGATCACGAAGGTACCGATCACGACGACGCACAGGGTGCGGGTGGTGTCGCTCGGCGCGCCGGTGAACTGGGTCAACAGGGCGACACTGCCGACCAGTTGGGCCACCAGGTAGAGGGTCGTGATGGCCAGGATGCAGACGGCCAGCGCCACCCGGACCGGCCGCTGCTGCCGGGGCAGGCGCAACGCCACCGTGTCGCCCAGGGTGAACTTCCCGGTGCGTTGCAGGGGTTCGGCGATGAGCAGCAGCACCATCATCCAGGCGACGGTCGTGCCGCCGAGGTACATCAGCCCGTCGTACCCGGTGAGGGCGACCAGTCCGGTGCTGCCCAGCAGGGTGGCCGCGGACAGGTAGTCGCCGCACATGGCGAGGCCGTTGCGCAACGGCGACATGGCGCGGTTGCCGAGGTAGAACTCGCTGATCTCGTCGCGCTGAGGCGCCGTCAGCAGTGCCGTGAACAGGGTGATCACGACCACGGTCAGGAACAGGACGAACGTCAGCTGGAGGCTGCTGTCGTCGATGGCGGCGAGCGTCACCACGTGCGGAACCCCCTCGTGCCGTGCTGGGCGGGCTGCCCGGCCCCTTGAGGGGGCGCCGCCGCCGAGCGGGCGCGGCGGCTGTCGTTCTCGTGCTGCCGGGACCTCAGGCCGCGGGCGAGTGGATCGACTCGGGTACGCATGTGCCGGACGTAGCACCACGCGGTCACGCCCATGATGACGAACTGGCCGAGGCCGAGGGTCAGCCCGATCGTGAGGTGGCCGAACAGCGGCTGGTTCATCACCGCGGGCACAAAACTCGACAACAGCACATACAGCAGGAATCCGCCGACCGACAGGATCGTCGCCCGGGTGCCGAACCGGCGCTGCGCGCGACGCAGAGAGTGAAATTCTGGATGATCGGAAATACGAGACGGCGGAGTGTGTTCGAAGTGCGGAAGCGGAAATGTGGGAGTGTCATCCCGTCGCGGTGGAAATTCGGGCACAGGCGCACCTTCTTCGCTGCTTCGTGCCCCGCACTCGACCCCTTCGAGTCAGTGGTCTCGTCCGGCTTTCGCGCAGGGTGGAGGGACGCCGGGCGCACTGCGGGGGTGCGGGCTCTGTGGGGGTCTCGTGAAACCGAAAAAATCGCTGTTCGGATTCACGCGGACTGCCTCGGGGTTCTGTGTGGAGATCCCCGGCCAGCCCCGCCCACGGGTGGGGGCGAGGCTGAATGCGGAGTATGTCAGTGCGACGCTTGAGCCATCAACTGTGAGGGGCAATTGATGGTTGTTCATGGCTCGTTCACGCCACAGTTGAAGGTGGGCGGTAAGTAGTACGGACCATTTCTCCCCCGGGCTGGTCAGAAGCGGGCGCCGACGGCGGTGCCGGACCGGGGGACGAGGAACGCCGGCGCCTTCGGCAGCGAGCCGTCCGCCGCACGAGGGCCGGTGAGCGGGGCCGGGTCGGTGCTCAGGACAGAGGCGGCGTTCCAAGTCCCGCCGACGTTCCAGGAGTTGCCGCTGGCGACCGTCCCGGACCCGACGGCCGCCGGGCGCTGGTCCGCGACGGAGAGGTTGCCGGTGAGCCTGGCGGTACCGCCCGAGACGTCGGCGTCGAAGCCCGTACCGGCGTTGGTGAACGTGGAGTTGCGGCTCAGGGCGAGGGCGCCCGGGTTGCCGTTGTCGGTGAATCCGTGCTTGGCGTTCTTGAACGCGACGCTGCCCCGGATCGTGTGGGCCACGGCCGGGGCCGGGCTGCCGCCGCCGAGTTTGAAGCCGTTCCCGTCGCCCGCGAAGTCGGGGAAGTTCCAGCGGTTGAAGCCGTTGCCGTACGCCACCGTGTTCTCGATCGTGACCGGGGAGGTGAACTTCCAGGCGTCGAAGCCGTCGTCGACGTTGTTCCACAGCCGGGCGCCGCGCACGACGTTGCCCGAACCGCTGCCCTCCTTGATGGCGAGGCCGTCGGCGCTCTCGCCGTTCTTGCGGGGGTCGCGGTTGCCGTAACTGTCCAGGTTCAGGATCTCGTTGTCACTGGAGGCGCCCTGGAGCTGGAAGCCGGACTCGTAGTTGTCGTGGGTGCTCAGGCGCGCGAAGACATTGCTGTCGCAGCCGTCGCAGTACACGCCGTACGGGCCGTTGACGATCTCCAGGCCCGAGATCCGCCAGTGCGACGCCTCCATGTGCACCGCCCCGCGCTCGGCACGCGGGATGCTGCCGCCGACCGGGGTGTGGCCGGCGGGCAGCTTCTCCCCGTCGACGACCACACGCTCGCCCTGGTGGGCCGCGAGGGTGATGGGCTGGGATGCGGTGCCCGAGGTGGTGATGGTGATGTTGTCGGTGAGGGCGTACGTCCCGCCGCGCACGCTGATGGTGTCGCCGGGCCTCGCCAGGTCCACCGCCCGCTGAATCGTCCTCAGAGGCCGGTCGAGCGTGCCCGGGCCGGAGTCGTCCCCGCCGGGCGCCACGACCAGGGTCGTCCCCGCCGCGACCGCCGGCCCCACCGGCCCGCCCAGCGTCATGGCCACGACGGCCCCCGCCACCGCCACCGACCAGATCCTCGCGTTGCGCATACGGCCTCCTGCCTGTACCTGAGTGTGTGTCGCAGACCAGTGGCCGCCCGGGGGGTGAAGGTTGCCGGGGTACGGGATGTGGGCGGGGTCACGAACTGCGGGCACACAGCGAAGCTGCCGGACATCGCCGGCGGGGCGGCGGAGGTGCCGGGCATGGGCACGGCATCCCTCGTCGGAACTGGGGCCCGGGCGGGGAACGGGGCTCTGCCCCGGCTGGGGGCATGACCCGGTTCCAGGGGACTGGCATATGGACGCCGGGAGGGGGACTGGGCGCAGGGGACGGCCTGGCGCTCCCGCGGACGGGGAGCCGGGCAGCGGCCCGCGCCTGGGTGTCGGTGGGGCGTGGGCGCAGCCCCGTTCCCCCGGCCGGGGGAGGCGGCGCGGGCCGGGGGGCGTGCCGGCTCTGGGCGTGGTGCGGCGTTGCCGCCTGCCAGGGCCCGGGCAGGGGTCTCGTCGCCGTTGGTGGGCCGTGGTGCGGGCGGGGAATGGACTTCGGTGCCGCTTGGCGTCCGCGTGGACGGGGGGCCGGGCAGTGGCCCGCGCCTGGGTGTCGGTGGGGCGTGGGCGCAACCCGTTGCCCTGGGCCGTAGTGCCGACGCGCGGGCCGGGGGGCGTGCCGGCTCCGGGCGTGGTGCGGCGTTCCCGCCTTGCCAGGGCCCGGGCAGTGGGCCCGTCGCACACGGTCAGCCACCCGGGGCGGACGGCGAGGACCGCCGGACGGCCTAGGGTGGACAGCGTGAGTGACGATCGCCGTGCGGACCCGCTGGCCGTGTTCGACCTGGACAACACCCTCGCCGACACCGCGCACCGGCAGCGGTTCCTGGAGCGCAGGCCGCGGGACTGGGATGGGTTCTTCTCGGCGGCGCCCCAGGACCCGCCGCTCCCGGAGGGCATCGCGCTGGTCAAGGAGAGCGCGCGGGAGTGCGAGATCGTCTACCTCACCGGCCGGCCCGAGCGCTGCCGGCGCGACACGCTCGACTGGCTCGCCGCTCAGGAACTGCCCGAGGGGCGCGTGTACATGCGGCGCGACGCCGACCGCCGGCCCGCCCGGTTCACCAAGCTGGAGATCCTGCGGCGGCTCGCCCGCACGCGTGAGATCCGCGTCCTCGTGGACGACGACGAACTGGTCTGTGAGGACGCCCGGCGCGCGGGCTTCACCGTCGTACGGGCCGACTGGGCGGCCAGGTCCGCCGAGCTGAAGGTGGCGCAGGAGCGGGAAGGGCGCACCTGAGAGTTCGCGTCGGCGGAGTGTTCACCTCCGCCGGGTGTCCCCGGGCACAGGGGACAGCGGACATACGGGGGATGCCATGAAGGGACGTCGCGGGGGCGCGCTCGCGGCAGCCGCACTCGCCGGCGCCGCACTGCTCACCGGCTGTGCGAAGCCCGGCAGCGGCCGGGCCTGCACGGGTGTGGCGATCGTCGACTCCGGGGACGGCGACCGGGAGGTGAGCCGCATCGACTGCGACTACCCGCCGGAGGGCAGACAGCCGGGCCGCTCCGCCTCGGCACCCCTGCCGGACTGAGCCGGCCGTTCGCAGCGCGGCGGGTTACTCGGACTCCTCCAGCCGGAAGCCCACCTTCAGCCCCACCTGCCAGTGCGCGATCTGCCCGTTCTCGAGCTGCCCGCGCACCTGCGTCACCTCGAACCAGTCCAGGTTGCGCAGCGTCTGCGAGGCCCGGTCGATGCCGTTGCGGATGGCCTCGTCGACGCCGTCGGGGGAGGTGCCGACGATCTCCGTGACCCGGTAGGTGTGGTTCGACATGCCGCTGCTCCTCTTCAGTGACGGGTGTCACACGTGACTCCACCGTGCCCCAAACGGCGGCGAAGCGCGAGACGTCGTCTCCCGCCCCGCCGCCAGGCGGCGCAGGGACGTCAGCGCACCACGCTCAGCGACAGCGCGAACCGGCCCGCCTCGTCCGTCCACCAGTGGGCCAGGTCCAGCCCCGCCGCGAACAGTTCGCTCCGCACACCCTCCTGCCGGAACTTGGCCGACACCTCGGTGCGCAGCTCCTCGCCCGCCGCGAAGTCGACCGCGAGGTCGAGCGCCGGAACCTTCACAGTCTGCGCCGTACGGGAGCGCAGCCGCATCTCGATCCACTCGTGCTCGGCGTCCCACAGGGCCAGGTGGTCGAACGCGGCCGGCTCGAAGTCGGCGCCCAGCTCCCGGTTGATCACCGTGAGCACGTTCTTGTTGAACGCGGCCGTCACCCCGGCCGCGTCGTCGTACGCCCGGACCAGCACCTCCTCGTCCTTGACCAGGTCCGTGCCCAGCAGTAGGGCGTCGCCCTGGGCGAGCAGGGCCCGCACGGACGCCAGGAACGCGGCGCGCTCGGCCGGCAGCAGGTTGCCGATCGTGCCGCCGAGGAACGCCACCAGCCGGGGCCCCGGCGTCTCCGGCAGCGTCAGTTCCGCGGTGAAGTCGGCGATGAGCGCGTGCACGTCGAGCCCCGGCCGCTCTGCGGCGAGTGCCTGCCCGGCCTGGGTGAGGGCGCTCTCGCTGACGTCGACGGGGACGTAGGTGCGCAGGTCCGTCAGCGCGTCGAGCAGATGCCGCGTCTTCTCCGAGGAGCCGGAGCCGAGCTCGACCAGGGTGCGGGCCCGGGTCGCCGCGGCGATGTCGCCCGACCGCGCGACGAGGATCTCCCGTTCGGCGCGCGTCGGGTAGTACTCGGGCAGTTCGGTGATCTTCTCGAAGAGGTCGCTGCCGTGCGCGTCGTAGAACCACTTCGGCGGCAGCGTCTTGGGACGGCCGGTCAGACCCCGGTGGACGTCGGCGCGCAGCGCGGCGTCCGTGGCGTCCTCGGGCAGTGTGCGGGTGAGGTGGAACGGGCTCACGTACGGGGCTCCTTGGGTGAGGCGGGCACGAAGGTGTCGGCCGGCTCCTTCAGCGGCGTGAGCAGCACGTCCGTGCGGCTCGCCGCGAGCAGCGTGCGGTCGGGCACCTCCTGCCAGTGCGGATCGTCGTCGTAGGGCTCCGAGGCCACGACGGTGCCGCCGCCGGGCCGGGTGAGATACCAGAGGGTGTCGCCCCAGGCGGTGGCGGTGACGGTGTCGCCGTCGGTGAGCAGGAGGTTGAGCCGGGAGCCGGGGGCCGCGGCGGCGACCTCCAGGACCGTGTCGGCCAGGGCCTGACCCTGCTCGTCGCCGCTCCTGAGCCGGGCCAGGACCAGGGCCCACACGAGCGCCGAGTCGTTGCGGGCCTCCAGCGACAGCAGGTCCTCCGGCGGCAGCGTGCGGGACACGGGCGCCAGCGATCCGGGCCAGCCCTTGACCGCCCCGTTGTGGCTGAACAGCCAGGTCCCCGCCGCGAACGGCGCCGCCGCGGCCTCCGCGTCCGCGCCCGACAGCGTCGCGTCGCGCACCGCGGCGAGCAGTGCCGTGGACCGTACGACCCGGGCGAGATCGGCGAACGACAGGTCCGCCCAGATCGGCCCGGCCCGCCGGTAGCGCGCCGGCACCGGATCGCCCTCCGCGTACCAGCCCACGCCGAAACCGTCGGCGTTGACCGTCCCGTACCGCTGCCGCCGGGGCGCCCACGACTGCCGGTACAGGCCGTGCGGGGGCTCCACGAGGAACCGGCCGAGCGGCTGAGCCGGTCCCACGTACGCCACATGACGGCACATCAGACGTCCTCCGAGCGGGCCGTGCGGAACCCGGAGAAGATCTGCCGCCGGATCGGGTGGTCCCAGTTGCGGAACGTGCCCCGGCAGGCCACCGCGTCCACGGCGAACGAACCGCCGCGCAGCACCTTGTAGTCGGACCCGAAGAAGACCTCCGAGTACTCCTTGTACGGGAACGCCCTGAACCCCGGATAGGGCAGGAAGTCGCTCGCCGTCCACTCCCACACGTCGCCGATCAACTGCCGTACGCCGAGCGGTGACTCGCCGGCCGGGTAGCTCCCGGCGGGCCCCGGACGCAGATGCCGCTGGCCGAGGTTGGCGTGCTCGGGCCCCGGGTCGGCGTCGCCCCACGGGTAGCGCATGGAGCGGTCGCCGGCCGGGTCGTACCGGGCCGCCTTCTCCCACTCGGCCTCCGTGGGCAGCCGGCGTCCCGCCCAGCGTGCGTAGGCGTCGGCCTCGTACCAGCACACGTGCAGCACCGGCTCGTCCGGCGGTACGACCTCGGTGACGCCGAAGCGCCGCCGCAGCCACTGCCTGCCGTCCCGCCGCCAGAACAGCGGGGCCGTGAGGGAGTTGCGGCGGATGTGGGCCCAGCCGTCCGCCGTCCACCAGCGCGGGTCGTCGTAGCCGCCGTCATCGATGAAGGCCTGGTACGCGCCGTTCGTCACCGGCGTGGTGTCGATGTAGAAGGGCGCCACCTCGCGCCGGTGCGCGGGCCGTTCGTTGTCCAGGGCCCACGGCTCGTCGGAGGTGCCCATCGTGAACGGGCCGCCCGGAACCAGGACTTCGGACGGGCCGGTGAACAGCGGCACCGGTTCCGGGTCGGGCGCGGTCAGCGCCTGCGGACCCCGGCGTAGCTGATGGGTGATCAGCATGGTCTCGTCGTGCTGCTGTTCGTGCTGCGCGATCATCCCGAAGGCGAACCCGGCCTCCGTCAGCCGCGTCCCGTGGAACGCGGCCTTCTCCAGCACGTCCAGGGCGCGGCCACGGACATCGGCCGCGTACGTGCGTGCCTCGGCGGGCGACAGCAGGGGCAGCTTGGGCCGCTCGGCCCGCGGATGCTCGAACGCGTCGTAGAGGCCGTCGATCTCGGGCCGTATCGCCTCGTGTCCGGCGACGGCCCGCAGCAGCCACTGCTCCTCCTGGTTGCCGATGTGCGCCAGGTCCCACACGAGCGGCGACATCAGCGGCGAGTGCTGCGCTGTCAGGTCCGGGTCCTCGACGCAGCTCGTCAGCAGGGTGGTGCGGTCGCGGGCGAGAACCAGCGAGGCGACCGCCCGCTCGCGCAGGACCTCGGGGTCGGTGGTGCCGGGGTCGACGGCCGGGCTGGTGTCGGTCATGAGCGCGGGTCCTTCCCGTGGGCGCGACCGTCCGTGCCGCGCTGTCGGTCGAGCAGGTCGTCGGCGGGGCAGCGGCCCAGGACGACATGGCGGTCCAGATGGGCCGTGACGGCCTCGACGACCTCGGGCCCGGCGCCGAGCCGGGGCAGGGCCTCCAGCGCGGCCGTGAAGCACGTGACGGCCACCTCGCGCAGTTCGGCGTCGGCCAGCCCGTTGCGGGCCGCGTCGACCCACAGCGGGTTGTGCGGCGCGGCCAGCCCGAGGGTGCGCTCGGCCAGCGGCTTCACGGCGCGGTAGGCGGTCTCGGCGGCCTCCGGGTCGTCGAACAGCGCCGCCGTCACGGCCAGCGGCACGATCCAGCCGTCGTCACCGGGCTGCGCGTCGATCATGCGCAGTTCGAGATGGCCGCGCGGCCTGACCGGCGGGAACAGCGTCGTGACGTGGTAGTCGAGGTCCTCCCGCGTGGGCGGCCTGGGCACGCCCGTGCGGATCCACTCGCGGAAGGTGAGCCCCTCCGGGACGTCCCAGGGCCCGCCGTCGCGCCGCACGCACATCACCGGGGAGTCCAGCACGTGCCGGGCCCAGGCGCCGCGCGGGTCGGCGTCCAGGGGCGGTCCGCCCGCCCGGCCGGCGCCGATCCGGGTCCACATCAGCTGCCGGGTGGACAGCCAGCCGGTCGGCCGGTGACCGGCGAGCGGGGAGTTGGCGAACACGGCCACCAGGACCGCGCCCAGGTGATGGGCCAGCCACCAGCGCCGCACATGGCCGAGGGGCCCGGGCTCCTCGTGGCCGGCGTCCACGCACACCTGCACGGAGGCGGAGGCGCACATCATGGCGCGGCCGGAGGGGCCGTTGCGGTCGAGGCAGGCCTCCATGGCGTCGTAGCGCGGTGCGCGCAGGAACCGGCGGGGTTCGTGCCAGGGATCGTGGCCCAGGCCGACCAGCGTGAGGCCGTGTCCGCGCAGGACCGCGCGGACGGCGTCGAGGTCGGCGGAGACGGTGGCGATGACCTCCATCAGCGAGTCGGCGGGGGGCGAACTCAGCTCCAGCTGGCCGCCGGGCTCCACGGTGAGCGCCGACCTCAGGGACAGGGGCCGCAGTGCGGCGTAGGCCGCGTCGAGTCGTTCGGGTGTGACGGGGAGCTGCGGTGCGCGCAGCTCGTGGACGAGCCATTCCACCTCGACGCCGAGGCGGCGCGGCGGGCCGGTCTTGAAGCAGATGCCGCGGACCAGAGCTTCGACCTCGGCTTCGGACAGGGCGGTGTGCGGCTGGGTACAGCCACCCGCCGGGGCAGTGGGCGCATCGGACATGTCGGGATCCTCCTGAGATTCCACCATGCCACCGGTTCGGGCACTTCGGCGGCCCGGGCCGGGATCACTCGTCCCACCCAAGTCCCTCGTGTCGCTCGGCACAAGGGGGCGTACCGGGGCGTTCCGGGGCGGCCATCCGGGCCGGCCGGGCGTTTCCCGGTGCTTTCCCCGGTGTTCTCCCCGGTGTTCTCCCGTGGCGAAAACTGCGTTGCACCGCACGTCCGGCATCACCCACCATGCCTGCGTGAGCACGACAAGACCGACGCGCAGGCACGCGGTCACGGCGCACACGGGGGTGGCGCCGTGAGCGCGCGCCTGCGCGGCGTCGCGCAGCAGACCGAACAGATCGTGGCGGCGGGCGCCTACCGGGCGCCGGACGGGCGCGAGGTGTCCCTCGCGGCCCAACTCCGGGCGGCCCGCGAGGGCACGCGCATGTACGGTCCGGAACCGGTGCCGGTGCCCGTGCCCTCCGTTCAGGTGACTCGGACGCTGGCCGAGGTCACGGGCGAGAGCAGCCTGGAGGCCGCCCGCCGGCTCGGCGGACACGTGGCGGTACTGAACTTCGCCTCCGCCCGCAACCCCGGCGGCGGTTACCTCAACGGCGCCCAGGCCCAGGAAGAGGCCCTGTGCCGGGCCTCCGCGCTGTACACCTGCCTGCTCCGGGCCAGCGCGTTCTACGACCACCACCGCGCCCACCGTGACCCGTTCTACACGGACCGTGTCATCCACTCACCCGGCGTGCCCGTCTTCCGCGACGACCGAGGCCGCCTGCTGGACGAGCCGTACACCGCCGGCTTCCTGACCGCGGCGGCGCCCAACGCGGGCGTGGTCCACCGCACGGCACCCGAGCGGGCCCCCGAACTGCCGCGGGCGCTGGCCGTCCGCGCCGAACGGGTCCTGGAGACGGCCGCCGCCCACGGCTACCGGCGTCTGGTGCTGGGCGCCTGGGGATGCGGCGTCTTCCGCAACGATCCGGCGCAGGTCGCTGGGGCGTTCCGGACGCTGCTGGAACCCGGCGGGCGCTTCGCGGGGGCCTTCGAGCACGTCGTCTTCGGGGTGCTGGACCGGACGCCCGGCGCCGCGGTGCGGGGCGCCTTCGAACAGGCTTTCAGTTCCAGCCGTAGCGTTCCCGCAGCCGGTGCCTGACGAGGTTGAACCGCATACGGTCCAGGGCGCAGGCCTCCCGGCGCATGCCGTCCTCGTGCAGACGCAGGACCCGGTCCACATCGACCCACGACTCGCGGCCCGACCGGTCCCACGGTCCGCTGCCGATCGGCACCCACTCCCGATCGCCGTCATGCCGCTTGCTGGACAACTGCACGGCGAGGAACGTCCCCGCCGGCTCGCGGGCGACCACGAGCACCGGGCGGTCCTTGCCGCGCCCGTCGTTCTCCTCGAAGGGCACCCACGTCCAGACGATCTCGCCGGGGTCGGGGTCGCCGTCGTGCGCGGGCGAGTACTCGGTGCGCACCCGGCCCACCTCGCGCGAATCGGCCTGAGTGGTGGCGGAGGGGCCGAAGCGGCCCGGGACGTTTTCATCGGTAAACGCGGTCACGCGGGCACCCTAGACGCTGCTCCCATGCACCCGGCCACCGACCGGTCCGCCCGGCGAAACCCCGCACGGTCGCTCAGGCGGCGGCCGAACGTTCGGCGACCGGCGGCGCAGGCCACTTCTCGTGCCACCGCAGCTCCGCCTCCAACTGCGCGGCCACCTGCACCAGAAGCGGTTCGCTGTTCGCCGGGCCCAGCAACTGGGCCCCGACGGGCAGACCGTCCGCCGTGAAACCGGCGGGTACGTTGACGCCCGGCCAGCCCAGCACGTTCCACGGCCAGGCGTACGGGCAGGCGGCGATCATCGCCCGGTCGGTGGCGAAGCCGCTGAGTTCCAGCAGGGCGCCGATCCGGGGCGGGGGAGCGGCGGTGGTGGGCGCGAGGACGACGTCGTACGAGGTGAAGAACCCGCCGATACGGCCGTGCAGGACGGTCTCGGCCCGCCGGGCCGCCCGCAGCGGTGCCCCGCCGAGCAGCCGCCCCAGCCGCGCCGCTCCCAGGGTGCGCCGGTCCAGGAGTGCCGGGAAGGGCGCCTCGGCCACCCGCTCGGCGATCCCGGCCGTCGCGCGCGGCACGAAGGTCAGCCCGATCCGCCCGTACGGTGGGTCCGCCTCCTCGACCGTGTGCCCCAACGCCGCCAGCCGCTCGGCGAGTTCGACGACCCGCGTCCGCACCTCAGGCAGAAGCCGGGCGGGCACGGCCGTGAACGGCGGTTTGAGGGCGAGCGCGATGCGCAGCCGCCCGGGGTCGCGGCCGACGGCCGCCGACGCGTCGACGGCCGGGGGCCGGTGCGGGTCCAGCGCGTGGTTGCCGCTCGCCGCGTCCAGCAGCAGGGCCGCGTCGGCGACCGTACGGGCCAGGGTGCCGTTGACGGTGATGCCCTGGAAGGACTCGCCGCGCGGCCAGGTGGAGACGCGGCCGCGCTGCGGCTTGATGCCGACCAGATGGGTCCACGCGGCCGGGATCCGCACCGAGCCGGCCCCGTCCGAGCCGAGCGCGGCGGGCACCAGACCGGCGGCGACCGCGGCGGCCGAACCGCCCGAGGAACCACCCGGCGTATGGGCCGTGCTCCACGGATTGCGCGTGGCGCCGAAGGCCGGCCCCTCGGTGAAGGGCCACTGCCCGAACTCACAGGTGTTGGTCTTGCCGACGATCACGGCTCCGGCCGCGCGCAGCCGCCGCACCGCCTCGCCGTCCTCGGCGACCGGCGGGAACTCCCCGCAGCAGCCGAAGGCGGTCGGCTCACCGGCGACGTCCATGTCGTCCTTCACGGCGACGGGCACCCCGAGCAGCGGCCTGCGCACACCCGCGGCGAGTTCCCGGTCGGCGGCCTCGGCCTCGGCGAGAGCCGCCTCCGCCCGGACGATCCGGAAGGCGTTGATGCTGCCCTGTGTGGCCTCGATCCGCGCCAGCGTCCGCTCGACCAGCGCCCGGGACGTCACATCCCCGGCGGCCAGCGCACGGGCGGTCTCCGCCAGGCCTGCGGGACGGTCGAGCGTCATACGGACACCTCCGGAAGCAACCTCTCTACCGAACGGTAACGTCCGATGGCCGACGGCGGAACGCCGACGACGGAAGTGCAAATCCACCCACTGGCCACATCTACCTCACTGGGCTCTTCCGCTCCTGTTCAAACCATTGACGCCTCTCCGCCTCGCCCTTACTTTCTGATCCCTCACGTCTGATCGAGTTGCCGAACCTTGTTCGGTATATCGATCCCTGTGTCTCAGGGAGAGCCGCCCGTGACCTCACACCCCGCCGCCCCGTCCCGCCGTACGCTCCTGCGCGCCCTGGCAGCCCTGCCCGCCACGGCGGTGCTCCTGGGCGAGGCGCCCGGACTGCTCGGCAGCGCCCTGGCCGCCGCGCCGCCGAACGGCTCGGCCACCCGCTACACGATCGTGCCGTTCCTCGACAGCGACGACGGGACGGTCAACGTCTACCAGTCGGACGACGCCACCGACTTCCGGCTGCTGCGCTCCTCCGCGTACACACCACCCGCGAACCGGATCCGCGACGCGAGCGTCATCAGACACACCGACGGCTACTACTACGTCACCTACACCACGCACACCTGGCAGGACACCAGCAGGACCATCGGTTTCGCCCGCAGTTCCGACCGTGTCAACTGGACGTTCCTGTACGACTACACCGTCCCCGTCGCGAACCTCTCCCGCGCCTGGGCGCCCGAGTGGTTCGTCGACAGCGACGGCAGCGTCAGCGTCATCGTGTCCTGCTCCACCACGAACGACGAGTGGATCTTCACGCCGTATCTGCTCAGGGCCACCAACTCGGCCCTGACGGCGTGGAGTACACCGGTCGCGCTCGCGGGCATCGGCGCCAACCACATCGACACGTTCATCGTGAAGATCGGCTCGACCTACCACGCCTTCCCGAAGAACGAGACGACGAAGTACATCGAGTACGCCACCGCCTCGAACCTCACCGGCCCGTACACGATCCGCAGGACGGGCGACTGGGCGGGCTGGGGCAGTTACCGCGAGGGTCCGGCGCTGGTGCGGCTCGACAACGGCGGCTGGCGCATCTTCTTCGACGGCTACGGCGACCACAGCTACTACTACTCCGACAGCTACGACACCTTCGTCACCTGGACGGCACCGGCCGCGCTCCCCGGTATCTCCGGTACGGCCCGGCACTTCACGGTCGTCAAGGAGACGGTCTCCGGCGGCCCGAGTCTCGCCCGCAACACCACCCGCTCCTTCCGGTCGGCCAACTACTCGACCCGCTACTGGCAGCAGCAGTCCGGGCTCCTCAACCTGCCCGTGGTCAGCGGCTCCAGCACCACCGCCGAGAAGCAGGCCGCCACCTTCACGGTCGTCGCCGGCCTGGCCGACGCGAGCGGCTGCTCCTTCCGCGACGCGGCCGGCAACTACCTGCGCCACTGGGACTTCCGCGCCCGCTTCGACCCGAACGACGGCACGAGCACGTTCGCCAAGGACGCCACGTTCGTCCTCCGGACCGGCACGGCATCGGGCGCCGTCCGCTTCGAGTCGTACAACTACCCCGGGCACTACCTGCGCCACTACGCCTACCAGCTCCGCGTGGAACGCGCCGACGGGACGGACCTGTTCCGCCAGGACAGCTCGTTCGTGCCGGTGGCTGCCTGGGCGTGACCTGCACCGCTGCTGACCCGGGCTCCGCGGTCAGGGCTGTGGGGCGCCACCCATCTCCGCGGTGAAGACCGTGGGGTCACTGTCGAACCCGCGGACCATCTCGTGGAACTCCCATGCCCCGGAGGGAAGCCGGGTGAACTCCGCGACTGTCGCTGCGGTGGATGCGGAGACCTGCGCGAAGTCGTCCTTCAGAAGCTCCTTGTAGCCCTCGACGACCAGCACTCCAGCGTTCGACATGTCACCGAAGGTCTTGGGACCGCTGTTCTGGTGGATCGCTACGCCCACGACCACCCGTGCGAAGGAGGAGGCGAGGCGATCGAGTTCCAGGGTCATCACTTCGACGTAGCCGAAGCCCTGGCCGGTCTGGCTGTGCCGGCTCATGTTGATGGTGCCGTCCGGTGAGCGGCTGTCGAAGTGGACGACGTACACCGGCCGCCCGTAGGGGGCCTCCGCCGAGTAGGTCGTGGCGATGATGTCGAGATGGTGGGGCGGCTGATTCCAGGGACTCGGGTCCCATTTGAGCCGCACCTCGGCCTTCCCTACGTACTGCCTGTCGCTGCTCACCGGATCGCTGCCTCTCCCACGTCAAGCCATCACGGGGTGGTTGCCCCCATGGTCAAGTATGGCTCTCGGTCAACCTGTTGAAGCCTTGGGCGGCCCGCGTGGGCCTGATAGGCGTCAGTGGCTGCCGGTGAGTTCGCCGCTGAGCCTTTCGTGGATCTGGGCGCTCGGCTTGTTCAGGCCGATGATCTCGACGCTCTTGCCGCGCTGGGCGTACTTGGTCTCGATGGCGTCCCAGATATGGGCGGCACGACGACGCCGATGGCGAGGTTGTCGGTGGCGACCACGCAGGCGACGGTGATGACCATGACGGTGATCTCCCCGGCGGGCATCCGCTTGGGGGTCTTCGGGGCGACGGTGTGCCAGTCGAAGGTCGCGAAGGACACCATCACCATCACCAGGGCAGCCCGAAGACGATGCACAGCACCATCAGGAAGGAGCCCGCCAGAAAGGTGGACAGGCGGGTGCGCGCCGGACACCTTCACATTGATCATTGTCTGGCCGATCATCGCCGGCCGGCTCCGGCATGGTCGATCGGCGCTGCGGGACACATCCGGCAGGCCCGGTACCGGCAGGGAGGACGGCAGGTCGCCCCTGCCGCCCACAGCCGGCACCGCGATGCCGGCGGACCGGCCAATCCTGCGCTGTCGCGCCTGGTGGATCAGGGAATCCGTACGGTCCTGAAGCACGGTCGGCTCCGGCCTCTCCCGACGGATCGACACTCAGACGGCACTGACCGCCTTCGAGGTGTCGGGTCCGTGCGGGACGGGTGGGCGACCCGCAGCCGACGGGAGGCTGAGCACCATGGTGAGTCCGCCGCCCGGTGTGTCCTCGGCGTCGAGGGTGCCGCCCATCGTCTCCGCGAAGCCGCGCGCCACCGCCAGGCCGAGGCCGACGCCGGCGCCGCGCGGGGCGTCGCCGTACCGCTGGAAGGGCTCGAAGATACGGGCCTTGGCCTCGTCGGGGACGCCCGGACCACGGTCCACCACGCGGATCTCCACCCGGTCGGTGATGGCGCTCGCCGAGACGAGCACCGGCTCACCGGGCGGGCTGTACTTGACCGCGTTCTCGACGATGTTGGCGACCGACCGTTCCAGCAGCCCCGGGTCCACGGAGACCATCGGCAGTGTCTCGGGGAGGTCCAGCTCCACGCTCTCCTCGGGGTCCGGTATGCCGCCCAGCGCCATCGGCACCACCTCCTCCAGGTTGATCTCCCGGATCAGAGGAGCGACGGTGCCGGTCTGCACCCGGGACATGTCGAGGAGGTTGCCCACGAGGTGGTCCAGGCGGTCTGCGCCCTCTTCGATCCCGGCGAGGAGTTCGGCCTGGTCCTCCTCGGACCAGTCGACGTCGTCGGACCGGAGCGAGGTGACCGCGGCCTTGATCGCGGCCAGCGGGGTGCGCAGGTCGTGGCTGACGGCGGCCAGCAGGGCGGTGCGGATGCGGTTGCCTTCGGCCAGTTCCTTGGCCTGGTCGGCCTGGTGCTGCAGGCGTTGCCGGTCCAGGACGACGGCGGCCTGGGCGGCGAACGCCGCGAGCACCCGGCGGTCCTCGGCCGGCAGGACGCGGCCGGACAGGGCGAGGGCCATGTGATCGCCGACGGGCATGTCGACGTCGGCGTCCTCAGGGCGCGTCATGGGGCGGCTGTCTCCGACGCCGGCCGTGACCGTCCACGGGGCGACGTCCGATTCCCGTTCCATCAGCGCGACCGAGTCCATGCTGAACGTCTCGCGGACTCGTTCCAGCAGCGCCTCCAGACTGGTCTCGCCGCGCAGCACACTGCCCGCCAGGAAGGAGAGGATCTCTGCCTCGGCACGGAGCCGGGCCGCCTGGTGCGTACGACGGGCCGCCAGGTCGACGACCGAGGCGACGGAGACGCCGACCGCGAAGAACACGGCGATGGCGACGATGTTCTCCGGATCGGAGATCGTCCAGGTGTGGACCGGCGGCGTGAAGTACCAGTTGAGCAGCACCGAGCCGGCAGTCGCCGAGGCCAGGGCGGGCAGCAGCCCGCCGAGCAGGGCGGCCCCGACCGTCAGGGCCAGGAACAGCAGCACGTCGCTGGTCAGGTCCGGCCCGGTGCCGATGTGCGTGAGGACGAAGGCGAGCAGGAGCGGGCCGAGTACGCCGACCAGCCACCCCCAGATGATGCGGGCACGGCCCAGCCGGGCGCCGCGCGCGATCGGCAGTCCGCGGCCCTTGGCCACCTCGTCGTGGGTGACGATGTGGACGTCCAGGTCCGGGCCGGATTCGCGGGCCACGAGGGCGCTCACGCCGGGGCCGAACATGTACTGCCAGGACCGGCGGCGGCTGGCGCCGAGCACTATCTGGGTCGCGTTCACCCCGCGCGCGAAGTCCAGCAGTGCGGTCGGGATGTCGTCGCCGACGACATGATGGAAGGTGCCGCCCAGGTCCTCCACCAGGGTGCGCTGGACGGCCAGTTCCTTGGGCGAGGCCGACGTCAGGCCGTCGCTGCGCGCGATGTAGACGGCCAGCACCTCGCCACCGGCGCCCTTCTCGGCGAGGCGTGCGGCGCGGCGGATCAGCGTACGCCCCTCGGGACCGCCCGTGAGACCGACCACGATCCGCTCGCGCGATCCCCAGATCTTCGATACGCCGTGCTCGCCCCTGTACTGCTGCAGGTATTCGTCCACCCGGTCGGCCACCCACAGCAGAGCCAGCTCTCGCAGGGCGGTGAGGTTGCCGGGCCGGAAGTAGTTGGAAAGGGCCGCGTCGATCTTGTCCGGCTTGTAGATGTTGCCGTGCGCCATCCGGCGGCGCAGCGCCTCGGGTGACATGTCGACCAGTTCGATCTGGCCGGCGCGGCGTACCACCTCGTCGGGAACCGTCTCCTTCTGCCGTACCCCCGTGATCGACTCGACGACGTCGCCCAGCGACTCCAGATGCTGGATGTTGACCGTCGAGACGACGTCGATGCCTGCCTCGAGCAGTTCCCCGACGTCCTGCCACCGCTTGGCGTTACGGGAGCCGGGGATGTTGGTGTGGGCGAGTTCGTCCACGAGCGCGACCTGCGGGCGGCGTGCGAGGACGGCGTCGACGTCCATCTCCGTGAACGTCGTGCCCCGGTACTCCAGCTGCTTCCTCGGTACCTGCTCCAGGCCGTGCAGCATCACCTCGGTGCGTGGCCGGTCGTGGTGCTCGACGAAGGCGACCACGCAGTCGGTGCCCCGCTCGATACGGCGGTGGGCTTCGGACAGCATGGCGTAGGTCTTGCCGACGCCGGGTGCCGCGCCGAGGTAGATCCGAAGCTTGCCGCGTGCCATGGACTGGTCTCTGGGTTTCCTTGCGGGGGTGGATTCGGGGAGGTGGTCAGGCCTCGAAGCGGTAACCCGTGCCGGGCTCGGTGATCAGGTAGCGCGGATGGGAAGGGTCCGTTTCGAGTTTGCGCCTGAGCTGGGCCATGTACACCCGAAGATAGTTGGTCCTGTTTCCTGAGGACGGTCCTCAGACCTCCTGCAGGAGCCGCTTCTGTGTGACCGGACGGCCCGGGTTGGTCACCAGGAGCTCCACTCCGACATGTAAACAACCATAGTTGTGCAACCGGTGTTGTTCAATGGCAGAGTGGGCCCATGCAGCAGCCACTCGACCCATACGACCTCGACACCGGCACGCTCGCCCTCTTCGCGGGCTTCGCCGCCACCGCCGCCGTCCAAGACGAACTCGCCGCCCACGGCTTCTCCGACCTGCGCATGTCCCACGGCTACGTCTTCCAGCACCTCCTCCACGCCCAGCCCACCATCGGCGATCTCGCCGAGAAGCTCGACATGACCCAGCAGGGAGCCTCCAAAACGGTCGCCGAACTCGAACGCCTCGGCTACACCGAACGCCTCCCGGACCCCCGCGACGCCCGCATCCGCCGCGTCACGCTCACCCCCCGCGGCCACGAAGCCGTCGCCGCCGCCCGCCATGCCCGGGCAGCACTGGAAGAACGACTCCGGCAGCGCTTCGGCACCACGGCCCTCGACGCCGCCCGCACCCTGCTCGCCGACCTCCTCGACGACCTCGGAGGCACTGCGGCCGTCCAGCGCCGCGAGGTCAGGCCGCCCCGCTAGGGGGTGTGCGGCGAGTCGGGGGATCTCGAGTCCCCGACCAGCGGTACATCGTGCAAACCGCCGCACTCGGCGCCTGATCCGGTCCGCCCCCGGTGGGTACAGAGTCACGCATGAACGAGTGGTCGCCGGCGCCACACGAGGGGTACCTGCCGATCGAGGACCACGGCCTGATCGGCGACGGCCGGGGGTGCGCCCTGGTGGGCCGCGATGGCGCCATCAGCTTCATGTGCGTCCCGCGGTTCGACGCCCCGCCCCTGTTCTGTTCGCTGCTCGACCGGCACCGCGGCGGTTCCTTCCTGCTGGCACCAGAGGGACTGCGGCTGAGCCGCCAGCACTACATGGAGGACACCGGCGTCCTCGTGACAGAACTGCGTGCGGACACCGGAGTCGTCGAGATCACCGACGCGTTCCTCCTGCAGCCAGGTGCGCGGTTGGAAGTGGACGCCCCCGTCGGAACAGGGGAGCTGGTCCGGCACGCGCGCGTCACACAGGGCTCTGTCGATCTGGCAGTGGCGGTGCAGCCACGGGGTGAAACCCACGTCGAGCGTCAGGCCGCGGGCTGGCACCTGACGTGCCCCCGGCAAGCCCTGAAGCTGCACCTGACCGCCTCGCGGCCACTGCCCGGTCCCCGGTGCACCCTGTCCCTGAACCAGGGCGAGGACTTCTGGTTCCGTATGCGCTGGAGTGAACGACGGGGCGCCGACTCGGGGCGATCAGTATCCCAGTCCATCGACGGCACCGTACGGGCGTGGCGCCGCTGGTCGGCTTTCGTAGTGGACGACACTCCCCGCACTGACCTGGTACGCCGCTCGGCCATCACCCTGAAGCTCCTCGACTACGTCGAGAACGGCGCCATCGTCGCCGCCGCGACGTCCTCCCTGCCCGAACGCATCGGAGGCGACCGGAACTGGGACTACCGCTACGCGTGGATCCGTGACGCGGCGTACACCGTCTTCGCCCTGCGCCGCATCGGCCTTCCCGACGAGGCCGGGGGCTTCCTCGACTGGGCGCTGACCGCCGCCTGGCGGGAGGGGCGGCTGCGCGTGCTGTACGACGTGGACGGCCGGCCACCGCCGCCGGAAGTGATCGACGAGGAGCTGGAAGGCTACCGCCGCTCCGCACCCGTACGGTGGGGAAACGCCGCCGCCGAACAGCTCCAGCACGACGTCTATGGAGAACTGCTGGACTGCGCCTTCCAATGGGCGGCCACAGGCCGGACCTTGAGCGCCGGCCTCTGGCACCGACTGGCAGGCCTGGCCGAGCAGGCCCGCACCGCTTGGAGGAGACCGGATCACGGCATCTGGGAAGTACGCACCCACGGACGCCCGTTCACCTACTCGGCAGCGATGTGCCAGGTGGCGCTCGACCGTGCCGCACGACTCGCCACCCGCCTGAATCTCCCGTACGACGCCTCCACGTGGGCTGCGGAGGCCCGCCACCTCGCCGGGCGGATCATCCACGACGCCTGGGATGAGCACACGCACTCCTTCACAGAGCACCTCGGCGCAAGAGGCGGCCTGGACGCCTCCCTGCTCGCCCTGCCCCTCAGACGCGTCCTCCCCGCCGACCATCCCCGCATGATCGCCACCACCCAGGCGATCACCGAACGCCTCGGCGCGGGCGACGGCCTGCTGTACCGCTACCTGCCGCAGGACTCACCCGACGGCATCCAGGAGCCCGAGGGCGCCTTCCTGCTGTGCAGTTTCTGGCTGGTGGACAACCTCGCGGGCCAGGGGCGCGTCGACGAAGCGTCCGAGCTGTTCGAGCAGCTGTGCTCCTACGCCAGCCCGCTCGGCCTGTTCGCCGAACAGATCGACCCCGCAGACCGCTCCTTCCTCGGCAATTTCCCGCAGGCACTCAGCCACGTCGGGCTGCTGTCCAGTGCCGTCGTCCTCGGCCGCACGCAGCGCGGCGTACGCCCGGAGCTCTCCACTCACGCGTGGTTTCGGTGACGGCAGCGGTCCGGGGGCCTTGGCATCGGCTCAGGCAGGTGTCCGCTACACCCCCGGCTGACCCCCGCTCGACCTGGGCTAACGTATGCCGTCCCGAACAAAGAACGGAACACGGTATGGCGCACCAGGGGTGGGGACCGCAGGGGTCGAACGGGCCGCAAGGACCGAACGGTCCGCAGGGGCCGTACGGTCCCTACGGCTGGGGCGGCTGGCAGCCGCCACCGCCCAGACCGGGCGTGATACCGCTGGCACCGCTCGGGCTCGGGGCCGTCTACAGCGGTGCGTTCTCGACGATGGGGCGGTACGCGCGGCAGTTGTTCGGCGCGATGGGCGCGGGCCTCGCCCTGCTCCTCGCCGCGGCGGCCGGCGCGTTCGCGGTGGCCTACCTCAGCGTCGAGGACGACTGGAAGGTACTGATCCACGCCGACGAACCGACCTGGGCCATGGCAAGGCCGATCGCCATCTCCGTCGTGGTGGCGTACCTGGTGCTCATGCTGCTCACCCTGCTGGTGAACTCGTTCCTCTCCGCTGTCAGCCCGGTGGTCCTGGAACACGCCGTGCTGGGCCGGCGCACCACCTTCGGTGCGGTATGGCGCCGCGCCTGGGCCCGTACACCGTCGGTGCTCGGCATCACACTCCTCATGTATCTGCTGATCGCGATCCCGATCGCCCTCTTCTTCCTGGTCTGGGTCAGCCTGATCGCCCTGCTGGTGGCGGCCGAGAGTCCCCTGATGGCGCCAGGGCTCGTGTTCTTGCTCGGGCTGCTGATCCTGCCCTTGGTGATGTGGCTGGTGGTGTGCTTCTCGTTCGCGCCCGCCGCCGCGGTCCTTGAGTCGGCCGGCCCGGTCACCGCCCTGAAGCGTTCGTTCCGGCTGGTCCGCGGTGCCTGGTGGCGCACGTTCGGCATCCTGTTGCTCACCTGGGCCATGGTGGCCGTCGGAGGGTGGGTCGTGCAGATCCCGCTGCTGTTCGCCGGTCCGCAGCCCTCGTACGACGCCTACGGCCCGTCCGACGAACCGCCCTCCGACATCGGCGAGTTCTTCACCCACGTGTACGGCGACGCGCTGCCCGGCCTGTGGACCTATCTGATCCTCACCGTCGTCGTCGCGCTGGTGGTCCAGCTGCTCGCCACCGCCTTCACACAGATGGTCAGCACTCTGCTCTACATCGACCAGCGCATCCGCCGCGAAGGCCTGGGCGAGAGCCTGGCCCGGGCGGCCGGCCACCAGTAGACCGGCACGCGGAGGCCCAGGAGGCACAAGAGACAGGAAGCACACGGAAGGGCGGCCGGGCACCCAGCGGTACGACCACCGGGCCGCCCTGATGGGCACCCTCACGGTCTTCGCCACGGGTCAGGTTCACCGGCCGCCCCCGGCCCGGTGCTCGGGGCGTCCGCTCCGGACGGCCGGACGACGCAGCGCACTGGCTGTGTTCACCGCTCGGCGGACCGTGGGACCGGCCAGCTGGGCGCCATCTGCGAGATGGCCTACCACCAGGGCGTCGACCTGTACTGCTACGACGACAACCGCTTCTTCAAGGCGGCCCAGTACATCGCCCGCGATCTCCGACCACGGCCGCGTGGGCATCCGCCCCGTGTGGGTGATGCTCGGCGGGCGGCGGCAACTACGGCCCCAACAGCGGCGGTTACGACCAGCTCCGCTTCGGCACGCTGACCGCAGCCTGCGAGGTTCCAGCGGTGCGCGAGGAGACGGCGGGGCGGGTGCCTTGGCTAATCTGCACGCGTGACCACCGACCTCACCCTCCTGCCGCGTGTCGCCCATCGCGGACAGGAGATCACCGCGCCCCGGCTCCGCGGCCTCCTCGCGCTGCTCGCCGGCGACCTGCGCACGGGCTGCAGCACCGAGCGCCTGGTGGCCGGGCTGTGGCCGGACCAGTTGCCGGAGCGGCCGACGAAGGCGGTGCAGGTCCTCGTGTCCAGGGCGCGGGCGCAGCTGGGCGCCGACGTCATCGCGAGCACGCCGACCGGATACCGGCTCACCCTCGCCGAGGACCAGGTCGACAGCTCCGCCCTGCTGCTGCACGCCGCCGCGAGCGCGGACCGGGCCAGGGCCGGGGACCACTCCGGATCGCTGGCCGCGGCCGAGGCCGGACTCGCGCTGTGGGAGGGCACCCCTGACGAGGCCGGTGACACCGAGGACCCCGTGGCCGTGTTGCGCGCCGAGCGTGCCCCCGTCCGCGGCACGCTCGTCCGCGCGCGGGCGCTCGCACTCGCCCGCCTCGGACGGCACGCGGAGGCGGCCGGGCCGCTGGCCGTGGCAGCAGCGGAGCATCCGCGCGACGAGGAGATACTCGTCGAGCTGCTGCGCGTCGAGGCGGCGACGGCGGGCCCGTCCGCCGCGCTGGCGCGGTACGAGGCGTACCGCCGTGAGCTGCGCCAGACGCTCGGCACCGATCCGGGCCCCGGGCTCAAGGCCGTACAGCGGGAGCTGCTGCGCGGCGAGGCGCCGGTGGTCAGGCACGGCGTACCGCACGAGCCGAACCCGCTGCTCGGCCGGGACGAGGACATCGCGGAGGTGGAGCGGCTGCTGCGGGCTTCCCGCGCCGTCACGGTCGTCGGCCCCGGCGGCCTCGGCAAGACCCGGCTCGCGCACGCCGTCAGCCGCCGGGCCGAGCAGCAGGTGGTGTATTTCGTGCCGCTCGCCGCCGTCACCGCGGACGAGGACGTGGCCGCGGAGGTGGCCTCCGCGCTCGGCGCGGGGGAGAGGCGGCCCGGCGCCGTGGGCGGCCACACCCCGGCCGACCCGGTGTCCGGCATCCTCGGCGTGCTCGGCTCCGGGCCCGCTCTGCTGGCGCTGGACAACTGCGAGCAGGTCGTCCAGGGCGCCGCCGGCCTCGTACAGGCCCTGGTCTCGTCCTCGAAGGACCTGCGGGTGCTCGCCACCAGCCGGGCCCCGCTCGGCCTCACGTCGGAGGCGGTGTACGCGCTGCCGGAGCTCGGTCTCGACACCTCGGTCGAGCTGTTCACACAGCGGGCCCGGGCCGCCAGGACCGGTGTGGAGCTGCCGCCGGACGCGGTGGCCGAGCTGTGCCGCCACCTCGACGGGCTGCCGCTCGCCGTGGAGTTGGCCGCGGCCCGGGTGCGGGTGCTGTCGGTACCGGAGATCGCCCGCCGCCTCGGCGACCGGTTCGCGCTGCTGCGCGGCGGGGCACGGGACGCACCGGAACGCCACCGCACACTGCACGCGGTCGTGGAGTGGAGCTGGAATCTCCTCGACGAGGAGGCCAGGGCGGCGATGCGCACGCTGTCCGTCTTCCCCGGTGGCTTCTCCGGTGAGGCGGCGGAGCAGGTGCTCGGCGAGGACGCGCTGTTCCTGCTGGAGCAGTTGGCCGATCAGTCGCTGCTCACCGTCGCCGAGACTCCGGCCGGTGTGCGGTTCAGGATGCTGGAGACCGTACGGGAGTTCAGTGCGGTCCGGCGCGCGGAGGCGGGTGAGGAGGAAGAGACCATCGGCCGGTTTCTCGCCTGGGCGCGGGACTTCGGGGTCACGCACCACGACTGGCTCTTCCGCTCGGAACCGCTGACCGCCTGGGAGCTGATCAGAGCGGAGCAGGACAACCTCGTCCTGGCCCTGCGGCACGCCCTGGCCCGTACGGACAGCCCCACCACCGCCGCTCTCACGGCCGTCCTCGCCGCCCTGTGGTCCACCGGCTCCCACTACCCCCGCCTCGTCTCCCTCGCCGCGGACACCGGCCCGCCGCTGTCGCACTACCACCCCGAGCCCGAATACGTCGAAGTCGCCCGGGCCGCCGCGGTGTTCTGCACGGCGAACCTGTTCATGGGCTACGGCCCGGTCGCCGTACGCCATCTCGTCACCCTCAGGCGGCTGCCCCCGGCCCCGCCGGACACGCTGGTGCGGGCCATCGCCACAGTGCTGAGCACGGTCCCTGAGATGCTGCCGCCCGACTACGAAGCGCTGCACAAGCTGTGCGGCAGCGAGCAGCCGCTGCTCGCCGGCATCGCAGAGTGCGTCGCCACCTACGTCTGGGAGTCGGAGCAGGACATCGACCGCGCGCTCGCCTCGGCGCGCCGGATCATCGCCGAACTGACGCCGGTCGACAACCCGTTCCTTCAGCTCATGGGCCACGCCCGGCTGAGCGAGCTGTGCATGCAGACGGAGCAGGGCGAGGAAGCGTACGGGCACCTCCAAGCGGCGCTCGAGGTGCTGCCGCGACTCGGCGACGAGCACGACTTCATCGGCGTCCGCTGGGGCCTCGTCCTCGCCTGCCTGCAGCGCGGCGACGCCGACGAGGCCGAGTACTGGCTGCGGCAGGCGGAGGTCGCCGGCACCACGCAGCAGGACAACTACGGCATGGACCTCCTCGGGCGCGCCGAGATAGCGCTCGCCCGCGGACTGACGGAGGTCGGGCTCGGCTTGTGGCGCAGCGCCGTTCAGCCGCTGCCCGCGGTCGGCTCGGTACACGGCGGCGACCCCTTCTTCGACCGGTGGGCGCTGCAGATTCTTTCGGTGGCCGTGACGGCGCACGCCCACGCCGGCCGTCTCGAACTCGTCTCGGAGCCTGTCGGCCGGCTGCGGCAGGGGCTGCGGACCCTGCTCTCCGGTCCGCCCGGCTCTCCGATGGAACTCCCCGTGATCGGGACGGTGTTGCACGCCCTCGGTATGGCGGGGCTCGCGTCCGGCGACACCACCGGCGTACGGATGATCGCGCTGGCCGAACGGCTGCGGGTGATGCGTGACTTCCAGCCGACGATGTCGGCGGACCGCGCCCGGAAGGCGGCCGAGGAGGCCGACAGGGCGGCGTACGCCGACGCGGTGTCGGAGTACGCCGCCCTGGGGCGGGGCGAGTTGCGGGAGGCGGCCCGCGCGGTCATGCCGGTTACTTCGGGTCGCGGTTGAACAGCGAGGTCGACCAGCGGTAGCCGAGCGCGGTCAGGCCGACGCACCAGACGAGCGCGATCCACCAGTTGTCGCCGATCTCGGTGCCGAGCAGCAGGCCGCGCAGGGTCTCGATGGCCGGTGTGAACGGCTGGTACTCGGCGATCGGCTGGAACCAGCCCGGGATCGCGTCGATGGGGACGAAGGCGCTGGAGATGAGCGGCAGCAGGATCAGCGGGTATGTCATGTTGCTCGCCGCCTCGGGGTTCGGGCTGGCCATGCCCATCCCGACCGCGATCCAGGTGAGTGCCAGGGTGAACAGCGCGATCAGTCCGAACGCCGCCAGCCACTCCAGGGCCGTGGCGTCGGTGGACCGGAAGCCGATGGCCACGGCGACGGCACCGACGAGGACCAGGCTGGCGAGCACCTGCAGCACGCTGCCGACGACGTGCCCGATGAGCACGGACCCGCGGTAGACCGCCATCGTACGGAAGCGGGCGATGAGGCCCTCGGTCATGTCCATGGAGACGGAGATCGCGGCCCCGATCACGGTGGAGCCGATGGTCATCATCAACAGGCCCGGGACGAGATAGGCGATGTAGTCGGAGCGGTCGGCGCCGCCGCCACCGATGCCCGTGCTCATCACGCCTCCGAAGACGTAGACGAAGAGCAGCAGCAGCATGATCGGCGTGAGCAGCAGGTTCAGGGTCATCGACGGGTAGCGCCGTACGTGCAGCAGGTTGCGACGCAGCATCGTGTTCGAGTCGCGGACGGCGAGGGAGATCCGCGTCGGGCGGGCAGGAGCCAGGGGGGCGCTCATCGGACGGTCTCCTTGGGCTGGTCGGGGACGGTGGTGTCGCCGGTCAGGGCGAAGAACACGTCGTCCAGGTCGGGGGTGTGCACAGTCAGCTCGTCCGCCTCGATGCCGGCCGAGTCCAGCCAGTCGAGGATGGCGCGCAGCTCGCGCTGGCTGCCGCCGCTGGGGATCTGCAGCGACAGCGCCTCGTCGTCCCTGGTGGTCTCGCGCAGGGCGACGGCGGCGGACCGGTACGCGGCCGGGTCGGTGAACCGCAGCCGCACGTGCCCGCCCGGGACGAGCCGCTTCAGCTCGTCGGCGCTTCCCTCGGCGGCGAGCTTGCCGTCGCTCAGCACCGCGATGCGGTCGGCGAGTTCGTCGGCCTCCTCCAGGTACTGGGTGGTGAGGAAGACGGTGACGCCGCCGGAGACCAGCTCGCGGATGATGCCCCACATGGTGTGGCGGCTGCGCGGGTCGAGGCCGGTGGTCGGCTCGTCGAGGAAGATGATCCGCGGGTCGCCGACCAGTGTCATGGCGATGTCGAGGCGGCGCTTCATGCCGCCCGAGTACGTGGAGACGGGCTTCTTCGCCGCCTCCACCAGGTCGAAGCGCTCGAGGATTTCGGCCGCGGTACGGCGGCCCTCGCTGCGGGAGAGGTGGTGCAGGTCCGCCATGAGGAGCATGTTCTCCTCGCCGGTGATCAGCCCGTCCACGGCGGAGAACTGCCCGGTGACACCGATCGCGGCCCGCACCGCCTGCGGCGCGGTGGCCAGGTCGTGGCCGCCGACGTGCAGCTCGCCGGCGTCGGCGGTGATGAGGGTGGAGAGGATCTTCACGGCGGTGGTCTTGCCGGCGCCGTTCGGACCGAGCAGGGAGAACACGGTGCCCGTCGGCACCGCCAGGTCGATGCCGTCGAGGACCGTCTTGTCCCCGTACGCCTTGCGCAGCCCTTTGGCCGCGATGGCAAGTGAGCGGGATGTCGTCGTCATGCCGCAGAGGTTGCGGCACGGCGCATTCAGCCCGGTTTCAGGGTGCTTTCAGCTCCCTGAAACCGGGCCATGGGAGTCCGGGATCAGTAGCCGTAGATCATCTTGTAGGCGACCTCGGGGAGGAACTGACCGGCCGAGGAGCCGCCTCCGACGCCGCAGTTGCCGTCGGACTCGCCCGGCACCTTGATCCACAAGAGCATCTCGGCGCCTCCGCCCAGCTGGGTGGGGGTGCCGATGCGGCGGCCCGAGGGGTTGCACCACTGGCCGTTGGAGCCGTTGCCGTTGCGGCTGGTGTCCACGACGAACGGCTTGGTGTAGCCGTAGCGGGAACTCAGTTCACGGTTGACCGCGTTGCCGTAGGCGGTGTTCTCGGCGGTGGCGATGTAGTTGGAGATGTTGAGCGAGAAGCCGTGGGCCTGTCGGAGTCCGGCTTCGTGGAGGCGCCGGGCCATGGTCGCCGCGTCGGCCCAGCGCGGATTGCCGGCGTCCATGTAGACCCAGGTGTTGGGGGCCTGGCGGTTGAACTCGGCGAGGGCGCCGGTCAGCATGCTTTCGCGTTCGTCGATCTGGGCCTGGGTCATGCAGCCGTAGTCCCCGAGGGAGTCCGGCTCCAGGATGACGACGGCCGGGCGGTTGGCGATACCGCCGGCGAACTGCGCGATCCAGCTCCGGTAGGCGGACGGCGAGGAGGCCCCGCCGGCGGAATGGCCGCCGCAGTAGTCGCGGTTGTAGATGTTGTAGGCGACGAGGAGGGGGAGCTTGTCGACGCGGTCCGCCGCTCCCGCGTACCCGCCCGTGGCGGTGCCGATGGTGCCGCTCCAGGAGCCGAACCAGCGGGCCATCGGGGTGTTGGCGATGGAGGCGTTGATGGCGCCGGCCCGGCCGTCACCGGGGTTGGCGGCGGTCCACCTCTTCGCGCTGGAGTCGGGGTCCACGTAGAACCCGCTGGTCATGCCGGTCGGGTCGGCGGCGTGGGCGGACGGTGCGGCGGCGAACGCCAGCGGCAGAGCGAGCAGGGCTGCGGCCAAGGCGCGGAGTCTGCGCATGACTGAACCTCGATTTCCTGGCAGGGGGACGTCGCACGCTCTCGTCCCGAGCGTGCGACCTGAGCAGGAGCGGTGTGACGACCGGATCTTGGGAGCGCTCCCATTGGAAGCGGTCCCAACAACAGTGGAAAGTCGTCGGGGTGTGTTCGGTATGGTGTGGCGGGGTAGTTGAGGTGTCAAGAGCCGATGCTCAATGCGATGCGTATGGCGAGAACACGCCTTGATGAAGCCTTGGACTGGAAGCGATCCCAGTCCTGTGAGGGTCGAGAACTCTCCCTGAGGGAAAGGCTCGTGGTCCATGGCACAAGCCGCGCCGCGCCGGCAGCCGACGCTCGACGAGGTGGCCGAACGCGCCGGTGTCTCCCGCTCCGTGGCCTCCCGCGCCCTCAACAACGCTCCGCATGTCAGCCGTGCCAAACGGGAGGCGGTCGAACGGGCCGTCCGGCAACTCGGCTATGTGCCCAACCCGGCCGCCCGTGCCCTGGCCACGCGTCAGACGGGAGCGGCCGCCCTGGTCGTCTCGGGAGAGGATCCGTCGATCTTCGCGGATCCGTTCTACGCCCAGGTGATCGTGGGGGCGTCGACCGCTCTGGAGGAGGCCGACCTGCATCTGATGCTGTGCCTGGCCGCTTCCGACCGGGGCCGCAAGCGGGTGGAGGAGCTCTTCCGGACCAAGGGCGCCGACGGCGTCATGCTGATGGCGCTGCGCGAGGACGACCCGCTGGCCGGTATAGCCGAGGAGGCGGAGATGCCCGTCGTGTTCGGAGGGCGCCCGGTCGGTTCGACTCCCCGGTGGTACGTGGACGTCGACAACGTCGGCGGAGCGCGCGAGGCGACCGAGTACCTCGTGTCACGCGGCCGGACTCGCGTGGCCGCGATCTGCGGGCGTCTGGACACCGAGGCCGGGCGGGCCCGGTACCGCGGCTACCGGGACGCCTTGCTGGCGGCCGGGCTCGATCCGTTGCCGCCGCAGGAGGGGGACTTCACCGAGCCCAGTGGAGCCGCCGCCATGGCCGTCCTGCTGGCGCACCATCCCCACCTGGACGGGGTGTTCGCCGCCAACGACAACATGGCGGCGGGCGCGCTGCGCACGCTGCGCTCGGCCGGCCGGGCGGTCCCCGCCGACGTCGCTGTGGTCGGCTTCGACGACCTGACCGTCGCCCAGGTCGCCGATCCGCCCCTCACCACCGTCCATCAGCCCATAGCGGCTCTCGGGCGGGAGATGGCGCGCATGCTCGTCACGGTCGTCAACGGACACGACCCCACCCCGTTGATCCTGCCCACGCGGCTGGTCGTCCGGTCGAGCGCCTGACGGGCCTGACGGACGAGTATGACGGCCGCCCAGGGCACGCTCGCCGAAGCCCGCCGGCGCTCGGCGGGACGCCCGGCCCGGGTTCACCGCCGGCCCGGGTCTCTCACCGCCGGGCCGGGCGCGCTTCCGCTCTCGGCGCGTCCGGCCCGGTGACTGTCACTGGCCCGGGTGGGAGAGCTCGATGTCGTGGCTCTCCACGCCCGAGCCGCGCACGGTCAGGGTGGGGACCTTCGGAGGGTAGCCGGCCGCCATCACCGTGTACTCGCCCCCGTCCAGGTCGGTGAAGGCGTAGCCGCCGTCCTCGCCGGTGGTCGTGGGGGCCACCACGTTGTCGGCCGCGTCGACGAGCGTGACCCGCGCATCGCCCAGCGGCCGGCCCGCGGCGTGCACCACGCCCTGCATCCGCAGGAGTACAGTTCGACCTCGGTCCTGGTGACGCCCCGCGCGGCGATCTCGACGGGCAGCGCGACCGGCCGGTAGCCGGATGCGGTCACCGCGAGGGTCAACTGGCCGGGCACCAGCTCGGCGAAGCCGAACGTGCCGTCCGCGTCGGTCAGCCCGGCGGCGAGCACGTCGCCGCGCACGTCGGCGGCGACCACCATGGCGCCGGAGACCGGCTCCTGGTGATCCGCCGACCTGACCGTGCCGGCCAGGCCGCTGGTGCCGGAGAGCAGGATGTCGTACGGGACCGGCTCCTCGCCGACCACCACCGTGGAGGCCTGTGGCTGGTAGCCCTCGGCGGAGGCGATGAGCACGTAGCTTCCCGCGCCCGGCGCGTCCACGGTGTACGAACCGTCCGGGTGGGCCACCACGCGGCCCTCCTGCCGCCCGCCGAGCGAGATCAGGGTGACCGACGCCCGCGGCACGGCTGCCGACTCGGCGCCGCTGACGTGGCCGCTGACCAAAATGCGGATCTGCCTAGGGTTGGCCCCCACGCGCGTCGTTCAGGCGTCGTAAGTGTGGAAGCCCCGGCCGCTCTTGCGGCCGAGGTGGCCCGCGGCGACCATGCGGCGCAGGAGGGCCGGCGGGGCGTACAGCGGCTCCTTGAACTCCTCGTACATCGACTCGGCCACGGCCTGGGCGGTGTCGAGGCCGATGAGGTCGAGCAGCCGCAACGGCCCCATGGGGTGGGCGCAGCCGAGTTCCATGCCCCGGTCGATGTCCTCCGGCCGCGCGGCGCCCGACTCCACCATCCGTACCGCGCTCAGCAGGTAGGGCACGAGGAGGGCGTTGACGACGAAGCCGGAGCGGTCGGGCGCCTGGATGGCCTGCTTGCCCAGCTGCTCGGCGAAGCCGCGGGTGCGCCGCACGGTGTCCGCGCTGGTGGTGAGGGCGGGAATGAGCTCCACCAGCTGCTGCACGGGCACGGGGTTGAAGAAGTGCATGCCGATGACCTGCGCGGGCCGCTCGGTGACGACCGCGAGATCGACGATGGGGATGGAGGAGGTGTTGGTGGCCAGGACCGCCGCCGGGTCTTCGACCACCTTGTCGAGGGTGCGCAGGACGTCCGTCTTGATGTCGCGGTTCTCGGCGACCGCCTCGACGACGAACTGGCGGTCGGCCAGGTCGCTGAGGTCGTGGGTGAAGGAGAGCCTGGCGAGGGCCTGGTCCCGCTGCTCCTCGCCGAGCTTGCCACGCCGTACGCCTCGGTCGAGTGAGGCGGTGAGCCGGCGGCGGCCTGCCTCCAGCGCGTCCGGTGTGGCCTCGGCGACTCGGACGTCGATGCCGCTGCGGGCCGCGACTTCGGCGATGCCGGAGCCCATGAGGCCGCATCCGACCACGCCGATGCGAGTAACGGGATCCATCTGAGGTCCTATCTGGTGAGGCGCTGCGGGGTGGTTTCCGGGCTACGGGGCTGGGTCAGACGTTGCGGCGGTACTGGCCGCCCACCTCGAAGAAGGCCTCGGTGATCTGCTGGAGCGAGCAGACCCGGGTGGCGTCCATGAGGACGGCGAAGACGTTGTCGCCGCTCGTCGCCGCGCGCTTGAGAGCGGCAAGGGCGTCGTGGGCCTGGTCGCGGTGGCCGGCGTGGAAGTCCCGCACGCGCTCCAGCTGGGACTGCTTCTCCTCCTCGGTGGCCCGGGCGAGTTCCAGCTCCTGGGGCCGGCTGTCGCCGCCGGGGCGGAGGAAGGTGTTGACGCCGATGATGGGCAGGGAGCCGTCGTGCTTGCGCTGCTCGTACAGCATCGACTCGTCCTGGATGCGGCCCCGCTGGTAGCCGGTCTCCATCGCGCCCAGCACACCGCCGCGCTCGCTGATCCGCTCGAACTCCTGGAGGACGGCCTCCTCCACCAGGTCCGTGAGTTCGTCGATGATGAACGATCCCTGGAGGGGGTTCTCGTTCATCGCCAGGCCCCACTCGCGGTTGATGACCAGCTGGATCGCCAGCGCCCGCCGCACCGACTCCTCGGACGGGGTGGTGACGGCCTCGTCGTAGGCGTTGGTGTGCAGCGAGTTCGCGTTGTCGTAGATGGCCGTGAGGGCCTGGAGGGTGGTGCGGATGTCGTTGAAGTCCATTTCCTGGGCGTGCAGGGAGCGTCCGGAGGTCTGGACGTGGTACTTCAGCTTCTGACTGCGTTCGTTCGCCCCGTACTTCTCCTTCATCGCGACGGCCCAGACCCGGCGGGCGACCCGGCCGAGGACGGAGTACTCGGGGTCCATGCCGTTGGAGAAGAAGAACGACAGGTTCGGGGCGAAGTCGTCGATGTGCATGCCCCGGGCCAGATAGGCCTCGACGTAGGTGAAGCCGTTGGCGAGGGTGAAGGCGAGCTGGCTGATGGGGTTCGCGCCGGCTTCGGCGATGTGGTAGCCGGAGATGGACACGGAGTAGAAGTTGCGGACCTTGTGGGCGATGAACCACTCCTGGATGTCGGCCATCATCCGCAGCGAGAACTCGGTGGAGAACAGGCAGGTGTTCTGGCCCTGGTCCTCCTTGAGGATGTCGGCCTGCACCGTGCCGCGCACGTTCGCGAGCGCGTGGGCCCGCAGCTCGGCCGCCTCCTCGGGAGACGGGTCGCGGCCCTCGGCGGCCCGGAACTTCTCCGTCTGCTGGTCTATCGCGGTGTTGAGGAAGAACGCCAGGATCGTCGGCGCGGGGCCGTTGATGGTCATGGAGACCGAGGTCGTGGGTGAGGTCAGGTCGAAGCCGTCGTAGAGTGCCTTCATGTCCGCGAGCGTGGCCACCGACACGCCGGACGTGCCGACCTTGCCGTAGATGTCGGGGCGTTCGTCCGGGTCGCGGCCGTAGAGAGTGACCGAGTCGAAGGCGGTGGACAGGCGGGTGGCCGGCTGGCCCTCGGAGAGCAGCTTGAAGCGCCGGTTCGTACGGAACGGATCGCCCTCACCGGCGAACATCCGGGCCGGGTCCTCGCCGTCGCGCTTGAAGGGGAACACCCCTGCCGTGAAGGGGAAGTAGCCGGGCAGGTTCTCCCCGCGCCAGAACCGCACCAGCTCCCCATGGTCGGTGAAGCGGGGCAGGGCGACGCGCGGGACCTTGTTCCCGGACAGGGACTCGCGGGTCAGCTTGGTGCGGATCTCCCTGTCCCGGACCTTCACCACCTGCTCGTCCCCGGAGTAGGAGGCGATGACGGCGGGCCAGTTCCCGATCTGCTCCGTGATCTGGTGCGGGAGCTGCTTGCGGGCGTCGTCGAGCAGCGAGTGCACGTTCACAGCGTCGGAGCCGGCCTCGACGAGCTCGTCCCTCACCGCCTCCAGGCGCTGCAGCCGCCTGGCCGCCTCGGCCAGGCGCGCGGTCTCGGCGTGGTACGCGCGGACCGTGTCGGTGATCTCGGCGAGGTAGCGCACCCGGCCTGCGGGGACGACCTGTCGGATGCCGGAGGAGTGGCGTACCGCGACCGGTGCCAGCGCGCCCTCGGACAGCGGCAGGCCCTTCTCCGCCAGGCCCGTCTTCAGGTGCTGGTAAAGCGCGGTGACACCGTCGTCGTTGAACGTCGCCGCCGACGTGCCGTACACCGGCATGTCCTCGGGCCGTTTGCCGAACGCCTCCCGGTTGCGGATCAGTTGGCGGCCCACGTCACGCAGCGCGTCCTGCGCGCCGCGCCGCTCGAACTTGTTGATCGCCACGACGTCGGCGAAGTCGAGCATGTCGATCTTCTCCAGCTGCGAGGCGGCACCGAACTCCGGTGTCATCACATACAGCGAGGTGTCGACGAACGGCACGATCGCCGCGTCACCCTGGCCGATGCCCGGCGTCTCCACGATCACCAGGTCGAACCCGGCGGCCTTGACCACGTCGATGACATCGGTGAGGTGCTCGGGCAGCTCGCGACTGCCACGGGTGGCCAGGCTGCGGAAGAAGACCCGGCTGCCGTCCAGGGAGTTCATGCGGATCCGGTCGCCGAGCAGTGCTCCGCCGCCGCGGCGGCGGGTCGGGTCGACCGCGATCACGGCGATCCGCAGCTTGTCCTGCTGGTCGAGGCGGAAGCGGCGCACCAACTCGTCCGTCAGTGACGACTTGCCCGAGCCGCCCGTGCCGGTGATGCCCAGCACCGGCATGACACGTGCCGCGGCGGCGGCCCGCAGCCGCTCCAGGAGATCCGGGGGCAGCTTGCCCAGTTCCGCGCCGGTGATGGCGCGGGCGATGGCGAACCGGTCGCCCGCCAGCACGGCGGACGCGTCGGTCGGCTTGCCGTCCCAGAGGTCGAAGTCGCAGTCCTTCACGACCGAGTTGACCATCCCGGCCAGGCCCATCCGCTGCCCGTCCTCGGGGGAGAAGATGGTCACCCCGCTGCCGCGCAGCCGGGAGATCTCCTCGGGCACGATGACGCCGCCTCCGCCGCCCACCACACGGATGTGGTCGGCTCCCGCCGCGCGCAGCGACTCGACCAGGTACTCGAAGTACTCCACGTGCCCGCCCTGGTACGACGAGACGGCGACACCGTGGGCGTCCTCCTCCACAGCGGCGTCCACGACCTCCCGCACCGACCGGTTGTGCCCGAGGTGGATCACCTCGGCGCCCTGGGACTGGAAGATGCGCCGCATGATGTTGATCGACGCGTCATGCCCGTCGAACAGAGCCGAAGCCGTGACCAGGCGGACAGGGTGCACGGGTCGGTGCAGATCGCTCATGGGGGCCTTCCCGGACGGGGCGGGGGTACTGCCGACAGAAGAGATACTAGGACGTCCTAGTAAATCGCAGGGGGTGATCGCCGTCACAGATCCAGGACGAGGCGAGTTCCGCACGAGCGGGAGACGCAGATGAGCATGGTGTCACCGGCGGCCCGCTCGTCCTCGGTCAGCAGGGAGTCGCGGTGGTCGGGCTTGCCGTCGAGTACGTCGGTCTCGCAGGTGCCGCACGTGCCTTCCCGGCAGGAGAAGTCCGCCGCGACACCGGCCTGCTCCACGGTTTCGAGCACCGAGCGGTCCGCCGGCACGGTGAGGGTGAGCCCGGACCGGGCGAGCTCCACCTCGAAGGCCTCGGCCTGGCCGGTCGCGTCCGTGCCTACCGGAGCGAACCGCTCGACGCCCAGCGTGCCGGGAGGCCAGTGCCCGCAGTGTTCCTGCACCGCCCGCAACAGCGGCTCGGGACCGCAGGCGTGCACCAGCGTGTCCTCCTCGGGTACGCCGAGGTGGGCGGCGAGGTCCAGCAGACCGTACTCGTCCTGCGGACGGACGAGGACCCGGTCCCCGTGCGGGGCGAGGCGGTCCAGGAACGCCATGGAGGTACGGGTGCGCCCGCCGTACAGCAGACGCCAGTCGGCCCCCGCGGCCTCGGCGGCCTCCACCATCGGGAGGATGGGCGTGATACCGACGCCGCCGGCGATGAACAGATGGCGTGCGGCGGGCCGCAGCGGGAAGTTGTTCCGCGGTCCGCGGGCCCGCAGGACGGTGCCTTCGCGCAGGTGGTCGTGGATGTACGCGGAGCCTCCGCGGCCCTGCGGCTCGCGCAGCACGGCGATCTGCCAGGAGTCGCGCGCGGCCGGATCTCCGCACAGTGAGTACTGACGGATCAGGCCCCCGTCGTCACCGTTCAGGAATACGTCGATGTGGGAGCCCGGTGTCCAGGCGGGGAGCATCCCGCCGTCGGGGCGGCGCAGGGTGAGGGAGACGACGCCGTCGGCGGCGAGGGTACGGGCCGCCACGACAAGGGTCGTGTCGACCGAGGTCAGTTGGACGTTCATGATGATTCTCCGACTGTCACTCAACTCGCCTCGGACACAGCCGAGTTCGTGCGCGAGGTGGTCATCCCGGCCGAGCGCGAGTGCGGCGGGTCCGTGCACGACGCCCCCGAGGCCCTGCGGGAGACCCTGCAGAAGGCCGCCCTTGACGCGGGGGTCTTCGCTCCGCACGTGCCAGCGCGCTGGGGCGGACACGGGCTCGACCTGCGCGGGCAGGCGGTGGTGTTCGAAGCGGCGGGCTACTCCCTGCTCGGCCCGCTGGCGCTGAACTGCGCGGCCCCGGACGAGGGCAATATGCACCTGTTGGAGAAGGTGGCCACCGAAGGGCAGAAGCAGAGGTATCTGCGTCCGCTCGCCGCGGGTGAATCGCGGTCCTGCTTCGCCATGACCGAACCGGCGCCTGGTGCGGGTGCCGATCCCCGCTCCCTGCGGACCACCGCGACCCGGGTCCCCGGCGGCTGGCGCATCGACGGGCGCAAGTGGTTCATCACCGGTGCCGAGGGAGCCGGCTTCACCATCGTCATGGCCCGTACCTCCGGCAGCCCCGGCGACCCGGGCGGCGCCACCATGTTCCTGGTCGACGCCGGCAACCCCGGCATGCACCTCGTCCGGACCATCGAGACCCTCGACGAGTCGCTCTTCGCCGGGCACAGCGAGATCGCCTTCGAGGAGTGCGTCGTGGGGGAGGAGCAGGTGCTCGGCGCGGTGGACCACGGCTTCGAGGGCGCCCAGGTCAGGCTCGGCCCCGCCCGGATGACGCACTGCATGCGCTGGCTGGGAGCCGCCCGCCGCGCCCAGGACGTGGCGCTGGAGCGGGCGGGGAGCCGGATGGCGTTCGGCTCGGCGCTGGGCGACCTCGGCATGGTCCAGCAGATGCTGGCCGACTCCGAGATCGACATCGAGGCCAGCCGCGCCCTGATCCTGCGCACGGCCTGGGAACTGGACACCGGCTCCGCAGCCGCCTCGCAGCTCACCTCGGTGTCCAAGACCTTCGTGGCGGAGGCGGTGAACCGGGTGGTCGACCGCGCGGTGCAGATCTGCGGAGCGCTCGGCATCTCGGCCGAAGACGCCCCGCTGGCCCGCCTGTTCCGGGAGGTGCGGCCGTTCCGCATCTACGACGGCCCGTCGGAGACGCACCGCTTCGCCATAGCGCGCCGCGCGCTGCGGCCCTACCGGCAGCCGCGCACGGGCGTCGCCGACAGCTGATGACGACGTCGAGCCGAGACGCAACCAAACGTTGCGCGTAAACGTTCGCTGTCGTACGCTGATACGCAACTAAAGGTTGCGAAAGGGTTCGGGCATGGAATACGGCAGCATCGAGCGCGAGATCCACGTCGACGCGTCACCGGAGGTGGTCTTCGAGGTCGTCAGCAAGCCGGAGCACATGCGGGAGTGGTGGCCGGACGACGCGCGGTTCAAGTCCGTGCCGGGCGCGCCCGGTGAGCTCTTCTGGCGGGACGAGACGACCGGCGAGACCATGACCGTCGCGCTCACCGTCGTCGAGGTCGATCCGCCGTCCCGGTTCTCGTTCAGGTGGTGCTACACCGGCGCCGAACGGGGCGGGGACTCGTTGCTGGTCACCTTCGACCTGCTGCCGACGGAGCAGGGGACGCGGGTGCGGATGACCGAGACCGGGTTCCGCGAGATGGGCTGGGAGGTCGCCGTTCTCGAGGAGCAGTACCGCGATCACGTGAGCGGCTGGGACCACTACATCCCCCGGCTGGACGCGTACATCGCGCGGCTGGTGTCGGCCTCATGAGCACGCCGGTCGACGACGAGCTGTGGTCGGCGATCGGTGACCCCACCCGGCGCACGCTGATCGACCTGCTTCTGGCGTCCGGAGCCGGAACGGCCACCTCACTGAGCGCGGGCCTGCCCCTCACCCGGCAGGCCGTGTCCAAACACCTCGCCGTCCTCGACCGGGTCGGGCTGGTCCGTGCCGAGCCGGCCGGCCGCGAGCGGCGCTACCGGGTCGACGAGGCACAACTCGCCCGCGCGGCCGCGCAACTGGCCGCGGTCGGCACGTCCTGGGACGCCCGACTGCGCCGGATCAAGCACATCGCGGAGGCGATCGAACGCAGCCGTGACCACACCGAAGGGGAATGAAGATGCCCGACATCCTGCATCGCATCGGCGCCGTCGCGCCGCTGGACGACGTCTACCGTGCCATCGCGACGCCCGAGGGCATCGCCGGCTGGTGGACGACCGACACCACCGGCAAGAGCGAGGTCGGCGGTCAGCTGGCGTTCCGTTTCGGCGACGTCGGCGGCTTCGACATGGAGATCCTGGAGCTCGACCCGGTCGGCCGGGTGCGGTGGCGCGTCACGGACGGCCCCGCGGAGTGGATCGGGACCGAGATCGACTGGAACCTCAGCCGGCGCGACGACTACACGATCGTCCTGTTCAAGCACGAGGGCTGGCGTGAGCCGGTCGAATTCATGCACCACTGCGGCACGAAGTGGGCGACCTTCCTGCTGAGCCTCAAGGACTTCGTGGAGACCGGACGCGGCAGGCCCGCACCCGACGACGTCCGGATCAGCGACTGGCACTAGGCCGGCCCAGCTCCACCGTCGTCGTGACCCGCGTGAGCGTGGGCTTCCGGGGCACCGAACCGAACCCGAAGCGCACGGGGGGTTCGACCGGCGCCAGCACACCGAGGTCGCGGTCCTCGAAGACCGCGGACACCGCTCCGACCGGCCGCATGTCCCGTACGCCGTACCACTCGCGGCGTCGCGCGCCGGTACGGCCGCGGGTGCGTACGTGGGTCGGCAGCAGGTGGGCGGGCCCGTTCGTCAGGGCGGCCCACGCCGGGCGGGCGGCGAGCAGGCCGGGTACCGTCGCCAGGAGGACACCCATTGGCCGTCGCCGGCCCACGGTGAAGACCAGCTCGAGAGGCCCCGCGGTGACCGTCCAGGTGTCGTCCGCGACGCTCACCTCGACCGGCACGACACGCACCGTGTCGAAGCCGTAGGTGGCACTGACGAAGTCCGCCGTCCGGTGTGAGGGGGCGAGCAGCAGCCGTTCCCCGTCGGCCCGCTCGATCATCACGTCACTGAACGCCCCGAACGGCGACCGCTGCCAGTGCCCCAGCACGACGCGCGTCCCGGAGGAGGTGCCCACGCCCGCGATCCAGCCGTCGAAGCGCAGCCGCGAGCGCCCTCCGCGGGTGCCGCGCGTGCGGCTCACGGTGCTACTCCCCGGCCTGGCCCGGAGCCGGGCCACGCGGCCTCGTCACCCCCAGCCGCACGTGGCGCACTCCTTCCGAGAAGTGCACCAGGGGCTGGGCGGTGGGCGCGGGCAGGCCTGCCGCGGCGGTCAGCGTCTCCTCGATCACGTCGACGGCGGCGTCCGCCAGCGGCCAGGGCTCGTGCTCGACCGGCGTCTCCCAGAGCATGCCGAGCCGACGGGTGTACGCCCGCCAGCGCGAGGTCAGCCACACGTCCCGCTCGGTGGGTGTGATCGGGTCGCCGGGCCGGACCACCAGGCGGTAGGAGGCCTCGCCGGCCCACCTGGACCCGGCGTACCAAAAGGTGTCCCCGTCCAGGGAGACGCTCAGCGTGCCCGGGTGGTACGGCGCGCCGACGGCCCGGGCCGCGAGCATCAACGGGCAGGCCACCTCGATGGACAGGAACCACAGCCCGCCGGGCCCGTCCCGGTGCCGGACGAAGGTCCGCAGATTGGTCTCCGCGAACGCCGGGAGCCCCGGCACCGCGGCGGGCACCGCGGGAGGGCGCACATCCGCCATCACGAAGGGAGTGAGCCCCACCCAGGCCGCCCCCTCGTACTCGTCCACCACCAGCTCCTCGGGCAACAGCGCCTGGACCGCGGCCGGCGGAAAGGCCCAGTGGACGAACGTCTGCCGCAGCCAGCCGGCCCGAAGCGCGGGAACGCGCACCCGCTGCTCGGCTCCGTACGCGACCACACACGGCGGGTTTCCCGGGGTGGCGGACGGAAACGCAAGGTCGGCCACCCGGCCGGTGCGTCGTAACCGGGCAGCACGCGGTTGACGCGAGACGCTACCCCTGGCACCCGCCCCTCACCCCTGACCGCTCTCCCCCGGAGTCCGCCATGGCAGCACCGCCGGCCCCGTCCGCCGAGGACGGATACCGCTTCGACGACCTGCACGCCCTCTTCATCAACTGCACGCTCAAGCCATCGCCCCAAATCAGTAACACCCAGGGACTTGTCGACAAGAGCCGGGCGATCATGGACGCGCAAGGGGTGACCACGCAACTCGTCCGCGCGGTCGACGAGGACATCGCGCCGGGCGTCTACCCCGACATGACCGAGCACGGTTTCGCCACCGACAGCTGGCCGGCGCTGTACGAGCAGGTGATGGCCGCGGACATCCTGGTCCTGGCCGGACCCATCTGGCTGGGTGACAACAGCTCCGTCACCAAGCAGATCATCGAGCGCCTGTACAGCTGCTCCAGCCTGCTCAACTCCCAGGGACAGTACGCCTACTACGGACGAGTCGGAGGGTGTCTGATCACCGGCAACGAGGACGGCGTCAAGCACTGCGCCATGAACGTCCTCTACAGCCTCCAGCACCTCGGCTACACCGTCCCGCCGCAGGCCGACGCCGGCTGGGTCGGCGCTGCGGGGCCCGGCCCTTCGTACCTGGACCCCGGCTCGGGCGGCCCGGAGAACGACTTCACCAACCGCAACACCGCATTCATGACCTGGAACCTGATGCACCTTGCGGCCCTGCTCAAACGCGCCGGAGGGATCCCGGCCCACGGCAACCAGCGCACGGAGTGGGACGCGGGCTGCCGACCAGGGGCGGACAACCCCGAGCATCGCTGAGCGGGACCGGGGTCCCGCTGTTCTCCATCCCCGTGGCCGACGGTGCGGCGTAAGGATTTCGTCATCGGCTGCGGGGTACTGCCCGGCCGCCGGCCTCCGTTGAATGGGAGAGCAACAGGAACGTCTCAGGAGACGAGGAGGGATGGGGCGCGTGCGCAAGGTATTCACCGGGCCGTTGGCCATCGCGGTGCTGGTGGCGGTGGTCGCCGGGGTCGGCTTCGGGCTGTACTGGTTCCAGCCGTGGAAGCTGTGGCAGGACGAGACCGTCCAAGAGGCGCTGCCCGGGGTCGTGGAGAACTCCGCTCCTCCCGCCGCGGCGCCCTCGGGCCGACCGTCCGAGCCGCCCTCCCCGGCCACGGGCCCGCAGACGCTGGCCCGTGGCGAGCTGATCAGCCACGAGCACGCGACATCGGGCACGGTGAAGCTCGTACGGCTGACCGACGGCTCCCATGTCCTCCGGCTGGAGAACCTCGACACCAGCAACGGACCGGACCTGCGCGTCTGGCTGACCGACGCGCCGGTGAAGCAGGGGCAGGCCGGGTGGCACGTCTTCGACGACGGGAAGTACGTCAGCCTCGGCAAACTGAAGGGCAACAAGGGAAGTCAGAACTACGCCCTGCCCCCTGACGTGGATCCGTCGGGCTACGGCAGCGTGAGCATCTGGTGCGACCGCTTCGACGTGTCGTTCGGCGCCGCCGAACTCGCCCGAGTCTGACGGATCGGCCCGGACCTCCGCCGTCAGGATTTCCTTCCCCAGGGCTATCGCGGCCGTCCGATTCGGGGGTCCAATGGTAGGAGTCAGGCTCTCCGCGCCGGCGCCGTCAGAAGAGGCACGCAATGGACCCATGGCTGATCTGGTTGATCATCGCAGCCGTGTTGGCCGCGGCGGAGATCTTCACCCTTACCGCCGCGCTCGGAATGCTCAGTGCGGCCGCGCTGGTCACGGCGGGCTCCGCCGCGGTCGGGCTGCCACTGCCGTTGCAATTCCTGGTGTTCACGGTCGTCGCAACAGTCACCGTGCTGTTCGTGCGCCCCATCGCGCTGCGCCACGTCTTCCAGCCCCAGACGCAGCGGTTCGGCGTGGACGCACTGGTCGGCAGGGCCGCCTATGTCGTCTCGGAGGTGACGGGCCTGGGCGGCAGGATCCGCATCGACGGCGAAGAGTGGACGGCCCGCGCCTACGACGAAACGCTGGTGATTCCTGCCGGAAAGACCGTGGACGTCATGGAGATCAGCGGCGCCACCGCGATCGTCTACCCCCGGGACTGAAACCATGGAAACCTCGGCGTTCCTGATTGCCGGCCTGATCGTCGCGCTGATCGCGGTTTTCACCGTGGTGCGGGCGGTCCGCATCGTGCCGCAGGCACGCGCGCGTAATGTCGAGCGACTCGGCCGCTACCACCGGACCCTGAATCCAGGCCTCAGCCTCGTGATCCCTTACATCGACCGTGTTCACCCCGTGATCGACCTACGGGAACAGGTCGTCTCCTTCAAACCGCAGCCGGTCATCACCGAGGACAACCTGGTCGTCGAAATCGACACCGTTCTGTATTTCCAGGTCACCGATCCGCGAGCGGCTTTCTACGAGATCGCGAATTTCCTGCAGGCGGTCGAACAGCTCACCGTCACCACCCTGCGCAACGTCGTCGGATCCATGGACCTGGAAAAGACCCTCACCTCACGGGACACCATCAACAGCCAGCTCCGCGGCGTGCTGGACGAGGCCACCGGCAAGTGGGGACTGAGGGTCAACCGGGTGGAGATCAAGGCCATCGACCCCCCACAGTCCATCAAGGACGCGATGCAGAAGCAGATGCGAGCCGAGCGGGACAAGCGAGCCGCGATCCTCGGGGCCGAAGGGCAACGCCAGTCGCAGATTCTCACCGCCGAAGGCGACAAGCAGGCCGCCGTCCTGCGCGCGGAGGGAAACCGCACGGCCGCGATCCTCCAGGCCGAGGGCCAGTCCCGGGCCATCGACGAGGTGTTCCAGGCCGTGCACCGCAACGACCCCGACCCGAAGCTGCTCGCCTGGCAGTACCTCCAGACACTGCCCCAGCTCGCGCAAGGCCCGGGCAACAACTTCTGGGTGATCCCCAGCGAGATCACCGCCGCGCTCCAGGGCATGTCCCGCGCCTTCACCGAGGTGCTGCCCCGGTCCCCAGCCACCGTCGAGAAACCCTCGGACGACATGGCCGCCCAGGCCGCCGACGACACCGCACAGGCGGCGCAAGCCGCTGCCGCGGCCCTCGCCGACGCCGCCAAGGCCGAGAACGCCGGCCCCGACGCCCTCCCGTCCCACCCGCCTCGCTGACGGTCACGGGAGCGCCTCCTTGACCTGCTGGCAGCGGGCGCAGTAGCGGGCCTGCGGCACGATCATCAGCCGCTGCCGGTCGACGGGGCGCCGGCACAGCTGGCAGGTGCCGTAGGAGCCCTGCCGCATACGGGTGAGGGCCGCTTCGACGTCGGCGAGGACCATACGGGCGGACGCCGCGAGCTTGACGCGGACCTCCGCCTGCGCGGCTGTCTGCCGCCGGTTCCGGTCCTCGGCACGGGAGGTGGCGGGTCCGGCGAGCTGGCGCAGTTGCTCTTGGCGGAACAGACGCTGCTCGTGCAGGTTCTCGCGCAGGGCGGCGAGGTCGTCGGCCGACAGGTGGGTCGTGCTCTCGCCGATGGTCTGGTCGGTCACCACGTCACCCCTTCGAGGCAGGGCGTAGAAGGTCGGTACGGGCGTCGGGCAGTCGGTCGGTCAGGCGGTGCGGCGGCGGCAGGCGACGCAGTAGCGGGTGTAGGGGAGGATCTCCAGGCGTTCCGCGGGGATGGGTTTGGCGCAGCCGAGGCACGTTCCGTAGGTGCCGTCCTCGATGCGGGCGAACGCTTCCTCGATCTCCTGGAGGACTCGCTCCATCGCGGTCTTCTGGACGGCCAGCAGGGGGTCGTCGTCGGCGCTGGGGCCGGTCTCGTCGAGGGCCCGCAACTGCGCCAGCCGTGAGGTGCGGGCGTGTTCCAGTCGTTGACGGGCGTCGTGCAGACGGGGCTCGGCCCGGGTGACATCGAGCGACATGATCGGTCCCTTTCTCGGCGGCACAGGCGGCATACCTGGGCGGTTCGTGTCTCTGCCACCCTGGCCGGGCCGGTGGCCGATACCTATCGGGCGCGGGGCCCATTTGTGCCGGGGCGGGGGATCCACGCGGCCGCGTCGTGGATGGTGCACGACCGGCGAAATGGGGGTCGGGCCCCATCGACGGGGCGTTCGAGACCGGGCAGGCTCTTTCCAGGGGTTCGAGGAGTTCCGGGAGTTCCAGGGGTTCCCGGCGTTTTCCAGGAGAGAGGCTGAGGGCGGTTGTCCTTGTTCTGGCGGATCTTCGCCCTCAACGCCGTGGTGCTGGGCACGGCCACGGCCCTGTTGCTGTGGGCCCCGGTGACCGTCTCCGTGCCCGTCCTGCTCACCGAGGCGATCATCCTCGTCGGGGGTCTGGTCGTCATGCTGGTCGCCAACGCCGCGCTGCTCGGGCTCGGCCTGGCCCCGCTGGGCCGGCTCACGAAGCTGATGACCACCGTGGACCTGCTGCGTCCCGGCCAGCGCCTGCCCGCATCCGGCGGCGGCGAGATCACCGAGGTCATCCGTACTTTCAACGCCATGCTGGAGCGGCTGGAGCACGAAAGGGCCACGAGCAGTGCCCGGGCCCTGCTGGCCCAGGAGGCCGAACGGCGCCGCATCGCGCAGGAACTCCACGACGAGGTCGGCCAGAGCATGACCGCGATCCTGCTGGAGCTCAAGCGCGCCTCGGACGAGGCACCGCCGCCGCTGCGCGAGCAGTTGCACGAGATGCAGGAGATCACCCGGGAGAGCCTCGACGAGGTCCGCCGCCTGGCGCGCAGGCTGCGGCCCGGTGTGCTGGACGACCTGGGCCTGGTCAGCGCGCTGACGTCGCTCACCGAGGACTTCGCCACCCACACCGGGTTGCAGGTCACCCGCCGTTTCGATGCCGACCTGCCGGTCCTGGGGCCGGAGACGGAACTGGTCCTGTACCGCGTCGCCCAGGAGTCGATGACCAACGTCGCCCGGCACGCGGACGCCACCCGGGTCACCGTCGCCCTGCACCACACCGATGACCGGGTGGTGCTGGCCGTCACCGACGACGGCTGCGGCGTCGAGGCCCCCCGAGAAGGCGCCGGCATCCGCGGCATGCGCGAGCGGGCCCTGCTCATCGGCGGCAGCCTCGAGATCACCCCGGCACCCGACACCGGCACCCGGGTCCAGCTCACCGCGCCCGTATCCAGGAAGCAGCCCTGACCATGCCCGAAGCGACCACGACGACCACGACGGCCATGACCGCCACGACCGTCACTTCCGCGACGTCGGGGACGAGCAGGATCCGCATCCTGCTCGCCGACGACCATGCGCTGGTGCGCCGCGGCGTGCGGCTCATCCTCGACCGGGAACCGGACCTCGAAGTGGTCGCCGAGGCCGGGAACGGCGCCGAGGCCATCGAGATGGCCCGCATCCGCGAAGTCGACCTGGCCGTGCTGGACATCGCCATGCCGCGTCTGACCGGCCTCCAGGCCGCCCGGGAACTGGCCGCTCTCAAGCCGGGCCTGCGGATCATGATGCTCACGATGCACGACAACGAGCAGTACTTCTTCCAGGCCCTGAAGGCCGGCGCGAACGGGTACGTGCTGAAGTCCGTCGCCGACCGGGACCTGGTCGCCGCGTGCCGGGCCGCGATGCGGGACGAGCCCTTCCTGTATCCGGGCGCGGTCACCGCACTGATCCGCAACTACCTCGACAGGGCCCGCCACGGCGAGGAGACGCCCGAGCGGATCCTCACACCCCGCGAGGAAGAGGTCCTCAAGCTGGTGGCCGAGGGGCATTCGTCCAAGGAGATCGCCGACCTGCTGTTCATCAGCATCAAGACCGTCCAGCGGCACCGCGCCAACCTGCTCCAGAAACTCGGCCTGCGCGACCGCCTCGAACTCACGCGATACGCCATCCGTGCCGGCTTGATCGAAGCCTGAGCCGCAGGCCCGCGCCGCGCACCACGATGAAAGGCCGCGCACCACGATGAAAGGGGGACGGTGCATGCACCACACCGCGCGCACCACCCCCGCCACGTTCCTGGCGGCCGTCGTCCTGGCGCTGCTGGCCACACTCGGCATCGCCGGTCCGCCACCCGGCACGACGACCGAGCCCGTGGCCACCGCCGTGGCAGCGGTCGACCGACACGCGGGCAACGGGCCCTGTGCCGACGACGGGTGTGAAGCTGTCGGGGCCAACGGGCCGCGTGCCGACGATGGATACGACACCGTCTGCACCAACGCGCCGCGCGAGCACCCCGCCCCGCGCGGGCACCTCACCACCGCCTGCACCCCCAGCACGGATGTCACGCCACCCGCCGCCCTGCGACTCCCAGCACCGGCCGCGCACATCCCCTCCTCGGATCCCCACGCACTCCGTGACCGTGGGCGAGCACCCCCTGTGTCCTCCGGCATCTGACACCCCCACACCCACCCTTTTCCTCTCCCGACAGCACCACGGCCATGCCCGCGTGGCCGTGGTCGCGCATGCCGGAGGCCCCCGTTGAACCGTTCCGTGCGCGCGAGGGCGCTGCTCGCCCTCGCCGTGATCACCCTCTCCCTCTACATCGCCGTCACCGTGCCGGTCCGCCTCGGACTCGACCTGCGCGGCGGTACGCAGCTCGTGCTGGAAACCCGCTCCACGCCCACCACCGACGCCGGCCGTGAGGCCACCGACCGCACCCTGGAGGTGCTGCGCGGCCGTATCGACGGACTGGGCGTCGCCGAACCCACGCTCGTCCGCTCCGGCGAGAACCGGATCATCGTCGAACTGCCCGGCGTGCAGGACCCGAAGCGCGCGGCCGAGGTGCTGGGCCGTACCGCGCAGCTCACCTTCCACCCGGTGCTCGGCACCGCCGACCCCACCGCCGACCGCCCCACCGGCCGCCCCGACGAGGCCTCCCCGCCGCTGCCGAAGCAACCGCCCCGGGAACGGGTCCTGCCCGACGAGTCCGGCACGCCGTTGCGCCTCGGGGCCGCGGCGCTGACCGGCGAGGACGTCAAGGAGGCCGCCGCCCGGTTCGACCAGCAGGGTGGAGCCGGATGGCATGTCACCGTCGGCTTCGAGGGGGACGGCCGCGCCGGCTGGGCCCGGCTGACCGGCGAGGCCGCCTGTCACCCGGCGGGCGACCCGGCGCGGCGGGTCGCCATCGTCCTCGACGACAAGGTCATCTCCTCGCCGCAGGTCGACCCGTCCGTCGCCTGCCGGACCGGCATCCGCGACGGGGCCACGCAGATCACGGGCTCCTTCGCCCCGGAGGAGGCCCGTGAACTCTCCCTGCTCGTCAACGGCGGAGCCCTGCCCGTGCCCGTCGAGACCGTGGAGCAGCGCACCGTCGGCCCGACCCTGGGGGCGCAGGCCATCACCGCGAGCGCCTGGGCGGCGGCCATAGGCACCGCGCTGACCGCGCTGTTCATCATCGGCGTCTACCGGCTGATGGGTGTCCTGGCCGCCGTCGGCCTGGTCTGCTACGGCCTCGTCTCCTACGCCGCCCTGGCCGCGCTCGGCGCCACCCTGACCCTGCCGGGCCTGGCCGGTTTCGTCCTCGCGATCGGCATGGCCGTGGACGCCGACGTGCTGGTCTTCGAACGGGCCCGCGAGGAGTACGCGGCCCGCCGAAGCCCCAGTACCCGCTCGGCGCTGGCCGCCGGGTTCCGCAACGCCTTCAGCGCGATCGCCGACTCCAACATCACCACGCTGATCGCGGCCGCTCTGCTGTTCTTCCTCGCCTCCGGGCCGGTGCGCGGCTTCGGCGTCACCCTGGGCATCGGTGTGCTCGCCTCCCTGTTCAGCGCGCTGGTGATCACCCGCGTGCTCGCCGAGGTCGCCGTGAGCCGTCCCCGGGTACGCCGCCGCCCCAGCCTCACCGGCATCGCCGGCACCGGCGCGGTCCGCGACCGCCTCACCCGCCGCAACCCCCGGCTGATGCGCCGGCCGGGCCGCTGGCTGGCCGTGTCGGCCGCCGCACTGGTGCTGGCCGGCTCGGGCATCGCGGTGCGCGGCATCGACCTCGGCGTGGAGTTCACCGGTGGCCGCCTGATCGAGTACGCCACCACCAACCCCGTCGACCCCGACCGGGTCCGCACCGCGCTGGCCGACGCCGGGTTCCCCCGGGCCGTCGTCCAGTCCTCCGGCGAAGCGGGCCTGACCGTGCGCACCGATCCGCTGACCAACGCCGAGGAGACGGAGGTCACCGGTGCCGTGCGCGATCTCGCGGGCGGAGCCGACAAGGTCCGTGACGAGCTGGTCGGCCCGAGCCTGGGGGAGGAACTGCGCCGGGGCGCGCTGATCGCGCTCGCCGTGGCTCTGGGCGCCCAGTTCGTCTACCTCGCGGCACGCTTCCGGTGGGTGTTCGGCACGGCGGCGGTCGTCGCCCTCGCCCACGACGTGGTGATCCTCGTCGGTGTCTTCGCCTGGCTCGGCAGGCCGGTCGACGGGGTGTTCCTGGCGGCCCTGCTCACCGTCATCGGCTACTCGGTCAACGACTCCGTGGTCCTCTTCGACCGCATCAGGGAACTCGCCCGCAGGACTCCCGAGGTGCCGCTGCCCGACCTCACCGACCGGGCCGTCGTGCAGACCCTGCCCCGGACCGTGAACACGGGTCTGGGCGCCGCGTTCATCCTCACCGCCCTCGCCCTGCTCGGCGGGTCCTCGCTCACCGACTTCGCCCTGGCCCTGCTCATCGGCCTCGTGGTCGGGACGTACTCCTCCGTCCTCACCGCCGCCCCGGTGGCGATCCGGCTCCACCACCGCACCCCGCCCCGGCAGCCGTCCGTCCGCACCTGACCCGGCCGGGGGACCGGACGTGGGTGAGGCGGGTGAGCCGCTCGACGCTCACCCGCCTTCCCCCGTCCGTCCGCGCCGCCGTGTCAGTCAGTGCGGCTGCCGCTCGCCGTGGTAGCGCTGGGCGAGCCGGGCGAGGGCGACCGCGCCGAGCAGGAGGCCGAAGTCGCGCAGCGCGATGTCGTAGTAGTCCGGGATGGTCAGCAGGTTGACGATGATGCCGGCCAGCCAGCCGGCCACCAGCCAGGCCCCGAAGCGCGGGGCGAGAGCGACGGCGAGACCGGCGACGATCTCGACGACACCGACGGCGTACATGGCGGCCTGGGCGCTGCCGGGCACGATGTCGTCGATCCACGGCGCGAGGTAGGCGGGCCAGTCCACGAGCAGGTTGGTGAACTTGTCCAGCCCGAACAGGATCGGCGCCACCGTGAACCCGACGCGCAGGATGACGAACGCCTGGTAGCCGGGGTCGCCGAGCGCGGCCCGCCGGGAGCCGACGGACGGGGAGGGGTGGGTTGTGGACGTCATGACGCACCGTTCCTTCTATCGACAACTCTCGCTATCAATAGAAGCGCGGGCAGCTTCTTTAGTCAATGCCCATGGGTTTTACACTGGTGTTCGTGGACCACCCGAACGAAGCACCCCACCCGGACGTCTCCGCCGTCGCCGCCCTGGACGAGCCGACCCGCAGGCGGCTGTACGACCACGTCGTGCGCCAGCCGGGGCCGGTCAGCCGTGACGAGGCCGCCGCCGCTCTCGGCCTGGCGCGCCAGACCGCTGCCTTCCACCTGGACCGCCTGGCCGACGAGGCACTCCTCGACGTCGTCTACGAACGCCGCAGCGGGCGTACCGGCCCGGGAGCGGGCAGGCCGGCCAAGCTCTACAAGCGCTCCGCCAAGCAGGTCACCGTCAGCCTGCCCGAGCGCCACTACGAGCTGGCCGGACGGCTCCTCGCCCAGGCCCTGGAGGAATCCGAGGCCACGGGCGAACCGGTCCGCGCCGTCCTGCACCGCAAGGCCCACCGTCTCGGCGGCCGGCTCGCCGGGCAGGGCGGCTCAGGGGTGTTCGACCTCCTGGAGCGGCACGGGTTCGAGCCCCGCATCGACGGCGACGCGATCGTGCTGGGCAACTGCCCCTTCCACGCGCTCGCCCGGGAACACACCCAGACGGTGTGCGGCATGAACCTCCACCTGCTCCGGGGCGTCCTCGACGGTCTCGAGGACAGCAGTCTCCACGCCCGCCTGGCACCCAGCCCCGGCCACTGCTGTGTCCGTCTGGAGCCGGCTTCCGCCCCGCCCGCGACCGCGAGTCCCTGACGCCACTCGCCGCCCGCCAGCCCCCTTCCCCGTCACACGAGAGGTACGTCATGGATCTCGCCGGATCGATCAACAGCCACGCATCGGGCAGCCACCCATCGGGCACCGCCGACCTGCCCGCCCCCTCCGCGAGCATTCCCCGCCCGCAGACGGCGGCACCCGCCCCCACCCCACTGCGCGTCGTTCACGACACCGACGGCATAGACCTGGCCGAAGCCGAACGCGCCGCCGCACGCTTCCTCGCCGCACTCGGCATCGACACCAGCACCGAGAGCCTGCACGGCACACCGGGCCGCATGGCCCGCGCCTACGCCGAACTGTTCAGCCCCCGCCCCTTCGACCTGACGACCTTCCCCAACGACGAGGGCTACGACGAGCTCGTGCTGGCCCGCAGCATCCCGGTGCGCTCGGTGTGCGAGCACCATCTGCTGCCCTTCACCGGCACCGCCCACGTCGGCTATCTCCCCGGCCACCGCATCCTCGGCCTGTCCAAACTGGCCCGCGTGGTCGAGCACTTCGCCTGCCGGCCCCAGGTCCAGGAACGCCTGACCAAGCAGGTCGCCGACTGGCTCCAGGCCCATCTCGAACCCAAGGGCGTCGGCGTCGTCATCGAGGCCGAGCACAGCTGCATGACCCTGCGTGGCGTCCAGGCCACCGGCTCCAGCACGCTCACCTCCACCCTCCTCGGCACACTCCGCCACGACGCCCGCTCACGCGCCGAGTTCCTGTCCCTGACGGGGCTGCACACCTGACCGGCTTGGTCTAAGCGGTGCTGTCGGCGGCCGAGGTGGCGGCCGTGACGAACGCGGCGGCCGCGGGCGACAGGCTGCCGCGCCGGCTGACGAGGGCGATGTCCAAGGTGGTCTCCGGCTCGATGTCCAGGACGCGGGCGCCCAGTCGCCGGGCGACGTCCCGCCAGGAATCCGTGACCACCGCGAGCCCGACCCCGGCCAGTACCAGGGGCATGAGCGACACGCGGTGCTCGGTCTCGGCGGCGACGGTGAACTCGATGCCCTGCTCCCGCAGCGCGTCGACATAGGCGCGCATCCCGGTACCCGGCTGCCCGACGATCAGCCGCTGCCCCGCGAGTTCCCGCCACTCCACCGCCGTCCGATCAGCGAAGGGGCCGTCGCCCGGCACCACCAGCACAAAACGCTGCCGCCCCAGCGCATGGGAGACGACCTCCTTGTCGGAGACCGGACCGGCGGACGCCAGCAGCCCCAGCTCCACAGCACCCGTGCGCACCATGTCGATCACATCACGCGAGGTGAACGCCGCCTTGATGGCCACCGAGACGCCGGGGTACCGGTGGCTGAAGGCACTCACCAAGGTCGTCAGCGGCTCCACCGCCTGCGACGGCATCGACGCCACATCCAGGCGCCCCTCACGCAGCTCATGCACCGCCGCGACACTGGCCCGCGCCGTCTCCAGACTCCGCACGGCCTCCCGGGCAGGCTCGATCAGAGCCCGTCCGGCCTCCGTCAGGACTGCCCTGCGCCCGATGCGATGGAACAGCTCGGAGCCGAGATCACGCTCCAGCGCCCGCACGGCCTGTGACAGCGACGGCTGCGACACGTACAGAGCCGAGGCCGCACGGTTGAACCCCCCACGATCAACGATCGCCAGGAAGTACTCGAGCTGCCGAACGTCCATACGCGCCCTCTGTCCCTCAAGAAAACAACCCACGACCCAATCGGTCCCGGCCATGGTCCCGTGACGGATCGCCTCGGCGACGTACGAACCACCGATGCACTGACCGTAATCGTCACCGTGCCGCTCAGCCCGACCAGGCGCTCGACTCCTGAGGGAGGGCTACTGTACGAACACGCCGCGCTGCTCTCGGTCGACCGAGGAGGAAACCTGTGTCATCGCCCTGCGACCCCGAGCACGCTCCCGCCGGAGATGTGGGCGCGGCACTCATGATGATCGACTCCCGGCTCAAGGCCGTCTACGACGGCAGGTCCGGGACCGACGCCGAGCAGCAAGCGCTGACCGAGCAGTTCGCCGTGTCCTTGGGGCCGCGCGGGGTCGACGACATCCTCGACGGCGCGTGCACGCTCATCTACATGTTCATGCAGTGGCTGCGGATGGCCTACCAGGACCACGACAAGGACGTCATCGAGTGCGTGGTGCCCAATCTCGTGGCCACGATGCGCATGATGCCCAGGAGCGTCCGACCCGAGGCCATCCCCACCATGGCCGGACTGCTCGTCGCGGCCGGCACCGGCCTGAGCCCGAGCCTGTGGCGCAAGCAGTACGGAGACTGGACCATGGACGAGATGAATCCCCTGGAAGCCACCGCCTTCCTCCTCGCGGAGCACATCAACCGGCTCACCGACGACCGCGACTTCGCCACCCGCATGATCACCGAAGCCCTGACCGGGGCGGACGAGGCCTGAGTCACTTCACAGCAGGACCACGCAGCCGCGCCTCTCAAGCTCCGCGAGCAGCTGCGGGGAGGGCGTGCAGGGGTTCCAGCGCAGATCCAGCTTCTCCAGCGCGGGCATCCGGGCGACCCAGTCCGGCAGTCGGCCGATGCGGTTGCTGCGCAGGTCGAGCTGCCGGAGCCGGGGCAGACGCATCAGGGGCTCCGGCAGCTCGCCGAGCGCGTTCTCCCGCAGCTCCAGGTGCCGTAGCTCGCCCAGTTCGGTGACCGAGCCCGGCAGACCGGTCAGCTTGTTCCCCCGGAGCCAGAGTTCGCGCAGCTTGCGGAGGGAGCCGATGCCGGCGGGCAAAGCGGTCAACCTGCCGTGTTGAGCGCGCAGTTCGACGAGCTCCGCCATCCCGCCGATGGTTTCGGGCAGGGTGGTGAGAGGGTTCTCCCCGACATTGAGATAGCGCAGCCGGGTCAGGTTCCCCAGCGCATCCGGGAGTCGGGACAGGCGGTTGTCGTGCAGATAGAGGCAGCCGCTGAGTTCGGCCAGGTCACCGAGGGTGTCAGGAAGCGAGGTGAGCTGGTTGTGGCCGAGGTCCAAGGTCGTGAGCCGGCGCAGCAGTCCGATCTCGGAAGGCAGATCCGTGAGACCGTTGTCCGCCAGTATCAGCACTTCCAGCTCGGTTCGCCGCCAGACCGACGCGGGCACTTCCCCAAGCTGGTGACGCCAGAGGCTGAGCGTGGTGGGTGAGAGCTGCACGGCGCCGACGCTACGGTACTGGCGACACCACCGTCAGCCTCTCCCGGGGACTCTCTCAACAGGCGTGGAGGATCCGGAAGCCGTCCGGATGCGTCGGGTCTCGGTCGACGACCTGGATCGGTGGCGCGGCCCATTGCCACACGTTGATGCCCGGCATGCGGGAGAACCGGATCCGGCCGCGCGTGCCTGCCACATCCACGCGTGGCCAGGCGGCGGCCGTGCGTGCCCGGTCCGTGCCGTGCGTGCGCAGCAGGTCGGCGAGGACGGTGATCGTGTCGTAGCCCTCGAAGGCCACGAAGGAAGGCGCTGCGGCCAGGCGTTCGCGGAGGGTCGTCTCGACTCGTGTACCGAGTGGGCGGAGACGCTCGGGCCGGTAGCGCAGGAACGGGATCGCGGTGCCGTCGGCGCCCAGCAGCGCCGCCCACTCCGTGAACTCCGGCTGCCCGGCCGGGGCACCGATCATGACCTCGGCGAGGCGCTGGTCGCGGCGGACGGACCGGACGATCGGCACGGCCGGTTCCGGATGGCCGACCAGAAGGAGGAGGGCTGTCGCGCGGTGGTCGACGAGTGCGTCGCAGACGGCCGCGGGGGTGAGCACGCCCGCGTCGAGCTCGATGACGGTGCCGCCGCGCGGAGTGAGGTGGTCCCGCAGAACGCGGATTCCGGACGCCCAGTAGACACTCGGCTGGGCGGCTACGGCGATGCGGCTGTGGCCCGCGCCGAGGAGGAAGTCCGCGTAGACCTGCCAGCCGCGGGACTGCGGCGGGGAGAGGCGCGCGACCCACTGCGTCGGCTGTTCGGTGAGCGCGTCGAGTACCGCTGACGAGCAGAGGAACGGCAGCCCGAGGGCGTCCGCCCTGGCGGCAGCGGCACGAGCGACGACGCTGTGATACTCCCCGGCCAGGGCGGCCACGCCCAGGCCGGCCAACTCGTCCACGGCCGCCGAAGCCCTCCGCGGATCAGCCGCGGTGTCCCGGACCACCAGCTCCAGGGGCCTTCCGGCGATCCCGCCCGCGCCATTGACCTCGCCCACGGCCAGTTCCAGCCCGGCGAGCAGGTGCCGGCCCGCCTCGACCCACCCGGGCCGGGTCAGCGGAACGAGAGCACCGATCCGGATGGCCGATCCGTCCGTCCGCTCCGCTCCAGGGGGCCGTGGCGGCGTCTTCATGGGTGGGCGCCTCCCGCGCGACGGTTCCGTTGCCGAAACCTACATCACCCCAGGCCACAGGACGGCCACCGCCCCGTCGCCCCAGGGCGGTACACCCCAGGACGACGGCCGCCGGACGGGTGTGTCACCGAGCGATCAGCACTCGCCTCCCCACCGGTAGGAGCCGATGTTCACGGCGCCGGCGAAGTTGCCGCGCCCTTCGGCCCATCCGTAGTGCAGGCACCCGTGCATGGTGCCCGTGTAGTTGGCGTTGTTGTACACACGCACGTGATCCTGGCCGGGAGAGGCGTAGCCGTTGTTGAAGAACGAGCGGCGAGTGCCACAGCTCGAGTCGGAGATCGACGACTCCGACCTGCACCAGGAGCCGGTGCCGTCGGCGCCCGAGTAGAAGCAGACGTACCCCTGCGGACACTCCCAGGCCTGCGCCGACCGCCCGAACTGCAGTCCGGTCGACTCCTGGTCCGCCCCGCTCGACGGCGCGGTCATCAGGCCGAGAGCCGCGACGGTGGCGGCACCCCCGGCGAGCAGCATGCGTAACCTCATGCGTCCTTCCCCCTTCTTGGACGGGCCCGGGCCTCGGTCAGGTCTGGTCCGGGACGCCAGTGTGTCGGGACGGGGCGGAGGGGGACAGGCGTAAAACAGGCCTTCTGGGACGAGGGAGGGCCAGGGGCGCCGTGCGGGCGGCCGTCCGGCCGGACAGAGCGGACCCCGAGTGGTCTACGCCCCGGGGTCGACCCAGGCCAGCCCGTCCTCCGACGCCACCAGACCGCCGGGGCGCAGCGGTGCCTCGGCTTCCAACGGGCCGCCGAACAGGCCCCGTTCCTGCAGGACGGTTCCCTCCTGGAACACCTGCCGGAACGTCTCGGACTCGTAGAGGGGGTTGCGCAGATCGTCGGCGTCGGGGAGGCGGCGCACGGCTCGCTCCGCAACCGGCTGAGCATGGCGCTGAAGCTCCGGCTGTCGGCCGCAGTGGTGTTCGAGCACCGTACGGCCGAGGAACTGGCACGCGACCGGGCGCCGTCCGGGACCGGTCCGCTCCCGGTGACCAGGGCGCCCAGGCCGTCGTACGGCGGTCCCAGGCGCCGCAGTTGTGCGAGGTGCGCGGCGTCGGTGATGACGAACGCCGCGCCGCTGTCCTGGAGGAAGTGGGCCAACTCGGCGTCGGAGGAGCGCGGATTGAGCGGGACGCCGACCATTCCGGCGCGCAGGACGGCGAGGCAGCTCTCCACCGTCTCCACGCGGTTGCCGAGACAGATCGCGACCCGGTGGCCGCGCCGCAGCCCTGTCCGGGTGAGGTGGACGGCCAGTGAGCGCGTGCGCCGCTCCAACTCGGCGTAGGTGACGCTGCGGGCGGAGTCGGAGTAGGCGACCCGCTGCCCGGCCACCTCGGCGTGGCTCCGTAACAGCTCGGGCACCGGCCGTATCAGCTCGTCACGCCTCATGTCTCCGCCTTCCGAACCCTCGGGCCGCAACGATGTTGAGCCTATGCGAACGGGGCTACTCGTACGGTCCGCCGCAGTGACACGCGCGGCAGCAAGGAGGTACCCCCATGGCCAGCAACGGAGCACACGTGACCACCGTCGAGAACCCCGTCCCCGCGCAGGAGCTCGCCGGGATCGTCGGCCACCGCTTCATCTACACCTACGCCAACGGCTGGCAGTACGAGATGTACGTGAAGAACCCGACCACCATCGACTACCGGATCCACTCCGGCATGGTGGGCGGCCGCTGGGTCAAGGACCAGCCGGTCGACCTCGTCCAACTGGACGACGACCACTACAAGATCTCCTGGAACGAGCCCACCGGTACGTCGGTCTCCGTCAACGTCATGCCCGGCAAGCGCCGCCTGCACGGCGTGATCTTCTTCCCGCGCTGGGTCGAGGAACACGGCGAACGCACCGTCCTCTACCAGAACGACCACCTCGACGAGATGCGCAAGTACCGCGACGAGGGCCCGACCTATCCGATCTACGTCGTCCCGGAATTCGCCAAGATCACCCTCTTCGAGTACGTCGGCCCCGACGACGACACGGTCATCTCCACGGCCCCCGGAGACCTCCCGCCGGGCTGGTCCGACCGCACCAACTGAGCTCAACGCGTCCTCCTGCACGAAGGACTTCTGGCGCGCCAAGGCGCTTCAGGCAGCGCGCGGGGGCGAGTGATGGACACCGAGGCATCACTCCCGGCCTACCGGGCAGGGAGACGGTGTTCCGGTCCGTGTCCATCGAACGCCTCAGGGAGCTTTCGTGTCCACAACCGACAGGGATACCGCCGCGCCGGGCAGAGGGGACGACACCCCGCTGCGGCGCGCCATAGGCCCCAGACTCCTGATCCTTTTCGTCATCGGCGACATCCTCGGCACCGGCATCTACGCCACCACCGGTCAGGTCGCCGGAAAGGTCGGCGGGGCGCTGTGGCTGCCGTTCGTCATCGGGTTCGTCGTCGCCATCCTGACAGCCGCCTCGTACGTCGAACTCGTCGGCAAGTACCCGAAGGCGGCCGGAGCCGCGCTCTACACCCAAAAGGCGTTCCAGGTCCCCTTCCTGACGTTCATCGTCGCGTTCATGGTCATGTGCTCGGGCCTGTCCTCGGCGAGCGCGGCGGCCCGCGCGTTCAGCGGCGACTACCTGTCCGAGTTCACGGACGTCCTCCCGCCCACCCTCGTCGCGATCCTGTTCATCCTCGCCCTGGCGGCCCTGAACCTGCGGGGCGTGTCGGAGTCCGTGAAGACCAACGTGGTCCTCACCGTGGTCGAACTGACCGGCCTGCTCGTCATCCTCACGATCGGCGCCTGGGCCGTCCTGACCGGTGACGGCGAACCCTCCCGGCTCGGTGAGTTCCAGGCCGAGGGCAGCGGTTACGCGCTGCTCACCAGCGTGCTGGGGGCGACGGCCCTCGGCTTCTTCGCCTTCGTGGGCTTCGAGGACTCCGTCAACATGGCGGAGGAGACCAAGGATCCGGTGCGGACCTTCCCGCGCGCCATCTTCACCGGCGTCGCCGTCACCGGCACCATCTACGTCCTGGTCGCCCTGGTCTCCTCGCTGCTCGTCGACTACCGCGTACTGGAGGACTCCAGCGGCCCGTTGCTGGAGGTCGTCAAGGCCGGCGGGATCGACTTCCCGCCCAAACTCTTCGCCCTGATCGCCCTGTTCGCGGTCACCAACTCGGCACTGATCAACATCATGATGGCGTCCCGCCTCTGCTACGGCATGGCGAACGAGCGCATCCTGCCGCGTGCCCTGGGCCGCGTACTGCCCCGGCGCCGCACCCCGGTCGTCGGCATCGTCTTCGTCTCGCTCCTCGCCATCGGCCTGGTCTCCACCGGGGAGATCGAGGGCCTCGGCGACACCACGGCCTTCCTCCTGCTGTGCGTCTTCGCCGTCGTCAACATCGCCGTCCTCGTCCTGCGCCGCGACCGCGTCGCGCACCAGCACTTCCGTACGCCGACCGCCCTGCCGGTGCTCGGCGCGATCACCGCCCTGATCCTGGCCAGCCCGCTGTCCGACCGGCCCGCGGAGGTCTACATCCGGGCGGGCGTGCTGGTGGCCATCGGCATCGGGCTGTGGGTGCTCAACAAGGTCGTGCTGAAGGTACGCGGCGAGGCGTGAAGGGTCACGACCGCTCGGCCGTGTCCCGTGGAACGGCACCGGGCCACCACGGCTCCCGCGCGACGGCGGCGGGAGCGTGATGGCCCGGCTGGGGGTGTTTCACGGTGGTTCGAGGCAGTCCGGGGTGGTCAGGCCCCGGTCAGCGGGTGAACGTGACCCGGTGTTCCTTCTTGGCGCCGCAGTTGGAGCCGTAGACCGCCACGTACACGTTGTTGATGCTGCCGCCCCAGTCGACGCAGTGGCCCTTGCCGTAGACGTAGGTCGGTCCGGCGTAGGACGTGTACCGCCCCTCGTCCGAGTCTCCCGTCTCGGTGTCGGGGACGTAGACCCATGCGGACATGTCCACGGCGGTGCCCGGGTTGTTGCGGATGGTCGTGACGCAGTTCTTCCCGTTGGCGGCGTTGTACGTCAGGTAGACCGTGCCCAGCGAGCCGACGGCCGCCGAGTTCACGGTCTTGTAGGCGCTTCCGCAGACCTTCTGCGGAGTGGTGTTGGGCGCGGCGGAGGCGGGTGACGCCAGGGCGGTCGTGGTCCCCACGGTCAGCGCCGCCAGAGCCGAAGCGGCCAGGACGGAACGGGTGAATCGCATATTTCCCCCTTGCAACTCTTCGAGTGGTTGCTCCTGCATGATGTGACCCGCCGGACGCTCAAAGGGTTGTGCGTCAGTTCCCGGGAAAATCAGGCGAGTTGGGGAGCGCGAGCGCGCGAGAATCCCGCTCGGCGGGCCGGGGCCGGGTGGCGTCGAGCGGCAGGGGCCCGAGGATGCCCACGCTCCGCCGCGTTTAGTCACGAGTCGCTTACAGCGCACGCGAGATCCCGAGGATCTGCTCAGGGGTGTCACACATGCTGCACATCCCCCTTCCAAAGTCTCGTTAGCGTTACGGCTCGATCCCACGTGCGAACGTGACCAGGTCGCGGCCGGCGAGCCGCCGACACAGCCAGATCGGGAAGACCACACATGGACTACTGCTCCTCGTGCCGTCGGCACCTCAACGGCGCCTTGGTCTGCCCGGGGTGCGGCGCCTACGCCCCGGACATCGACCCCGCCGCCGACGGCCGTACCGGCCCGGCCGCATGGGAGTACCCGGCCGCCTCCGGTGCGTGGCGCGACGAGAACCTGTGGGACGACGGCAGCGCGTGGGACACGAACCGCGCCGGCACGCGGGAGCTGCCCCTCGCACACACCGGATCCTCCGGCAGCCGCCACGAGAGCCCCGGCGCCCACCCGTCCGACGGCCAGGGGCCCCTGGGCTTCAGCTCGTCCGGCGGCCAAGAGACCCCGGCCACGGACCCGTCCGACGGACACGACGCCCCGCAGGCCGCGACCGACGGCTACCAGGCCCCGCAGCAGGGGCGCGCGGCACGGCGTCGTCAGATGGCCCGCTGGAAGAAGAGCCAGCGCCGGGCTGTCGTGGCGACCGCCGTCGCGCTCGTCGGAGGCGGCCTCACCGTCGCCGCCATGAAGGGCGACTCGACGAACGGCGTGCCGTCGGCCGCGGCGCCCGGGGACACGGCCATGGGCGGCGCCGACGGTCGGGCGCCGGAGTACACCGAACCGGCGTCCACCCGGAGCGACACCGCGCGGTCCGTGGCCACGCCCACCACTCCGCCGCACGCCGACCGCACCTCGCAGCGCGAAAAGCCCCGGGCCACCACGCCTCGCAGCACACCGGCGGACCCGCGGACGGACGCGGCCGCAGCACCCCGCGAGCTGCCGAAGACGACGCAGCCGAGGACCAGCGTCCCGGACTCCGTCGCCGGCGGCGCCGGCGAGTCCACGTCGACGGTGACCGAGCAGCAGACGACCCCGCCCGCGGCCGGGACCGGCAAGGACTCGCAGCAGGCCACGTCCCCCGACACGACCCCGACCACGGCGAGCCCCACCCCGGCCGCGACACCGCCCTCGGACTCCGGTTCCGGCTCCAACTCCAAAGAACTCTGCCTGCTCGTCATCTGCCTGGGCTGAGTAGTTTCGGACGCATGGCAGACGAGTGCTTCCGGCATCCGCGGCTCGCCGCGGTCTACGACCCGCTCGACCCCGACCGCGCCGATCTCGAACCGTACCTGCGCATGGCGGAGGAGTTCGGGGCGCGCCGGGTGCTCGATGTCGGCTGCGGCACGGGCGTGTTCGCGCTGCTGCTGGCGGAACGCGGCGTCGACGTCGTCGGTGTCGATCCCGCCGGCGCGTCACTGGACGTGGCCCGCGGCAAGCCGGGCGGCGAGCGGGTGCGGTGGATCCACGGTGATGCGACGACCCTCCCGCCCCTGACCGCCGACCTCGCCACGATGACGGGCAACGCCGCCCAGGCGGTCGTCGATCCCGAGGACTGGCGAAGGACCCTGCGAGGGGCCCGTACGGCCCTGCGGCCCGGCGGCCGTTTCGTGTTCGAGACGCGGGTGCCGGACCGCCGTGCCTGGGAGGAGTGGAACCGTGAGGCGACGTACGCCGTGACGGACGTCCTCGGTGTGGGCGACGTCGAGTCCTGGGTCGATCTGCTCGATGTGCGCGGGCCGCTGGTGACGTTCCGCTGGACCTATGTGTTCGCCGCGGACGGGCAGGTGCTGACGTCGGAGTCGACACTGCGCTTCCGTGAGCGGGACGAGGTCGAGGCGGAACTCGTCGCGCAGGGCTATGCCGTGGAGGGCGTGCGCGACGCGCCCGACCGGCCGGGGCGGGAGTTCCTGTTCGTCGCACGGCGTCCGCGAACAGCCCGCTGACGCGGGCCCTGCCGCCTCCGCGTAGGGGGAGTCCGCCCGTACAATCCTGGCGACCAAATCGGGGGCGTCGGCAGCGGGGGAGTCCGCGTGGAAACCATCATCGTGCAGTTGCCCGGGCCCGCCCGGTGCGGCGGGGACGAGCCGGGCAGGCCCGACCTGATCCATCTCGGGCCCGGGGACATCGCCGACTTCGGCCGCGGTACGCCCGGCGGGGCGGGGGTGCGCATCATGCTGGCCGATCCCGGGATCTCGCGCCGCGCCGGGCAGTTGGAGGCGGCCGGGGACTACTGGCGGCTGTCCAACTTCAGCCGCAGCGTGTCGTACGTCGTGGAGAACCTGGAGGGAGCCGGCGAGTACCTGACCGTCGCCCCGGGTCGGCTCGGCGCGCCCGTGCCGTTCGAGTTCTCGCGCGTGGTGCTCCCCGCCCTGTCCGGCACCGCGGCCTTCAAGGTGTTCGCACCGCAGCACGCCTACCTCGGCGAGCGGTCCGCGCCGGGCGGCGGGGAACTGACCGTCCACCCCTTCGCCCTGGACCCGACGTCGAAGTACTTCCTCGTGCTCGTGGCCCTGTGTGAACCCCGGCTGCGCGACCCCTCCGACTCGGCGCTGCCCGGGGTCGGGCAGATCGTGGAGCGGCTGCGGCCGCTGGAGTCCTGCCGGGACCTGACCCGCTCCGCCGTCAACTACCACATCGACTACCTGGCCTTCGCCAAACTGCGCCTGGACCTGGGCGAGGAGACCGCGACCGGAGCCGACGGCGGTCGCACCGGAGCCAAGCGCTCCCGGCTCGCCTCCGTCGCCCTGCGCTTCGGCCTGGTGCGCGAGGAACACCTCGGCCTGCTGCCGTCCCGCGCAGCCGGCCGCCCCACGCCGCAGGAGGCCGGCGCATGACGAGACCCGGCGTCCCGGACGACATGGCGGACGACCTGGAGATACCCGGGCCGCCCCGCCTCCCGGTGGGTTTCCGGATCGACGGCTGGGAGGTGGGCGCGGTCATCGGCTCCGGCGGCTGGGGGACCGTGTACGAGGCCCGCACCGTCGCCGACGGCACGCCCGTGGCCGTGAAGGTGCTCCCGACCGGCGCCCTCGGGCCCGGGCAGCGCGCCGCGCTCGGTGAACTCGTCGAGCGGGAGGTCCGGTTCAGCGCCGAGGCCGACCACCCCCACCTGGTGCGGACCCACGCCGTGTGCACCGTCGAGGCACCGGAACTGCCCACTCTGGACGGTGCGTTCGCACTGGTCATGGACCGTGCCGAGGCCAGCCTGAAGGACGTCCTGGACGCCGCCGCCACCGGCGGTCCGATCGACGGCGCCGACCGCGTCCTGCGAGGAGTCGCCGCCGGGCTCGCCCACATGCACGACGCCGGCTGGGTGCACGGCGACCTCAAGCCCGCCAACGTCCTGCTGGGCCCGGCCGGGCAGGTGTGGCTGGCGGACTTCGGGCTGGCCGCCGAACTCGACGGCACCCACGCCCATCTGCCGCCGCTCGGCACCCTCGACCACCTGCCGCCCGAGTGGTGGTCCCAGCGCACCGGCACCCAGGGCGCCGTCGTCCGGCCCACCGCCGACATCTGGGCCTTCGGTGTCCTCGCCCACCAGGTGCTCACCGGCGGGCTCCACCCCTTCCCCGGCGCGACGGCCCGGGCCCGCTCCCTCGCCGCCCAGGCCTACGCGCGCGGCACCGCACCCCTGCGGCTCGACGCCGGCCTCGATGACGGCCTGCGGCGGCTGATCGCCGACTGCCTGGCGCCCGACCACACCACCCGGCTCCCGCACACGGCCCTTGACGTCGCCGCCCGCGTCGAGGACCTCACCCGCGGTCCGCGCCCCAGCCGGCGGCGCCTGGTGCCGGCCGTGGCGGCCGGGCTCGCCGTGCTGACCGCCGCCGCACTCGCCGGGGCGGCACTCCTCGGCGGGTTCGGCGACACCCAGGACGACGACCGCGACCGGGGCGCCCCCACCCCCGTCACCGGCACGCACAGCCCCGCCCCCGGTGAGATCCCGGAGGACTCCGACGTCCCCCAGGCGCTGCGCCCCGTCATCGCCCGCGCCGCCCACCGCTGCACCGACGAGGAGATCACCCCCGCCCTCCTCGCCGCCCTGCTCAAGGCCGAGAGCGGCTTCGACGTGAACGCCGCCCGCCCGGAGAGCGAGGAGTACGGCATCGCCATGTGGACGCCGTCGGTGTTCCGGGCCTGGGCGGTGGACGGCGACGGGGACGGCGACAAGGACCACATGTCGCCGCCGGACGCGATCGCCACCATGAGCCTGTACGTGTGCTGGCTCGACCAGCGCTTCAAACAGGAAGGACTGCCGAAGAAGGACCTGCCCGCGCTGGTCGCGGCCGGCTACCGCACCAGCGACCGCACGGTCATCGAGGAGGGCGGCGTCCCCGCACGGGTACGCCCGCACGTGGACAAGGTGCTGGGCTACCTCGCCGCCTACGAGCGCTGACCTCCCGAGCCGCACTCCGGGACGTCCGGCAGCCGGTTGCCGGGCGAGCTGATGTAGATGTTGGACATGTAGCCGCCGTACTGGGGCAGATAGGCCCACCACTCGTTGGTGTAGGGCGGCACGCTGACCACTTGGGTCGACCCTGATAAATGTCAGGTGTCGCCGGCCTGGTGCCGTCCGTACGGTCACCCAAGTGAGCGATGCGCCGGCCGGACCGCCGGCCCGCCCGCGCACGACCACGACATCCGCCGACACACACGAAAGAGGGGGCTCATGAGCCACCGATCGCTCAGGACACTGCTGGCCGCCGGGGGCGCCGCCGCGGTGATGGCGCTTCTCCCGACCACCGCCCACGCCGCGCCGCACTCGGGCGGTAACTACGGGGCCTACGGGAATGAGGGGCAGTACCCCACCACGAACTACTGCTCGGGCACGTTCCGGCAGATCGGGGCCACCAAGTACGCCGAAGGCATGGCCCTGAAGTACTTCTACTCCGACAAGTGCGGCTCCTTCGCCCGGATCGAGAACTCCCGGCCCGGCTGCGCCGCCGTACTCCAGCGTTCCGACAGCGGCGTGGGACGGGTCGACGGCTGGGTCTCCGAGACCGTCGACTCCGGCATCACCTACGCCTACACGCAGATGGGCAACAACCTCAACGGCCGCGTCTCGCGCGCCCTGCTCGCGTGCGACGGCCACGACCTGACCCAGACCGGCTGGTACTGAGCCGCGCACACGCCACAGGGGGCGGCCGGTGCTCCGGTCCGCCCCCTGTGGCGCATGGCGCGTCAGCAGTCCGGGACTCCCGCGATCTTCTGGCCGCCCCGGATGTACAGGTTGTTCACCCAGGCGATGTCACTGCCGGCGAACTCCTGGACCGCCGTCCACCAGTTGTTGGTGCCGACGGCCGGGTCGCGCACGGTCTGGCCCTGCGTCTGGCACACGGCGTCCGCCCACCACTGCGAACGGACCGCGAGACGAGGGGAGTCGGAGGTCGGCTGCTGCCGCAGGTTGACGTCGGTGGCCCAGACGTAGACGTCGGTCAGGGTCGGGTCGCCGCCGTTGGCAGCGGCAGTCGGGACCGCCTGGGCGGTGGTGGCGAGACCGCCGACGGCGAGCGCGGCCACGGCGAGGCCCATGGCGGTACGGCTGATCATTCGCTTCATGTGTCTGTCCCCCGTAGGACGATGGTGTGGTCGGGCGTGGTCATGGTCCGGGTCAGCAGCGCGCCGAGGCCGGCAGGCCGCCGTACTCGTCGCCCTTGAGGTAGACGGCGCTGACGTAGCCCTCGAGGAGCTTCACCCAGACGTCGTTGGAGTAGCCGTTGTCGGTGATGCGCTCGCCGCGGGTCCAGCAGTAGGCGCCGAGCGGCTGGCCCGCCGGAACGGTCGCGAGGATTCCGTAGGAAGTGCCCGGGCGATAGCGGACGTTGACGGTCTCGTACGGCACGACCGCGTACGGCGCGGCCATGACGCGGGCGCCGCCCTGCTCGCCGGCGGCGGACGCGGTCGCGGTCCCCGCGGTGAGCGGGCCGAGCAGTGCGAGCGCCCCGGCGCCGAGGAGCGCGGCCCTGGCGAAGATGCGAGTGCACATGTCGAGTTCCCCCTGAGGTGTGGCCGACGCTCAGAACTGTAGGGAGAGCAGGGGCGACGCGGTCCCTGACATTGTCAGGGTCGCGTGGGACAACAGGGGGACGGGCGCGGGCACTTGGGCTGCCGGACGGGAGCCGCGCGATACGGCCGAAAACCGCTCGACGACCACACCCGCCGCTGTCTACGATCCACCGCGCGGCATCGCGTGTCGGTCACCGGCCGGGTGAGGCATGGAGGCGCCGCGAAGATGCCCATGGAGGCATTCAACCGTGTCTGTCGAGTTCAACCACACCATCGTCCTGTCCCGTGACCGGGAGAAGTCCGCCCGCTTTCTCGCGGAGATCCTGGGTCTGGAGGTCGGGGCACCGGCCGGGGTGTTCCTGCCGGTGACGACCACCAACGGCGTCACGCTGGACTTCCTCACCATCGACGCCGACATCCCCATGCAGCACTACGCGTTCCTCGTCTCCGAGGACGAGTTCGACGAGGCCCTCGCCCGGCTCGTCGCGGCCCGGATCCCGATCCAGGCCGACCCGCACGGCAACCACCCGCGCAAGATCAACCGCCATGACGGCGGCCGGGGCGTGTACTTCCTCGACCCGGCCGGCCACGGCCTGGAGATCATCACCCGCCCGTACGGCGCGGACCCGTCCTCACCGCTGAACGGCGTCACGGAGGACGTGCCCGGGGCGATCTGAGCCGGCCCGGGCCGGGGGCGTTCGCCGACCGGCGAGCTGCCCCCGGCCCCGGGGCCGGCCGTTCAGGCATCGTCCTTCAGGGCGAGGGGAGCCGGCTCGGGACCGCCGGTGCCCGTCGGTCCCTGGTCGCGGCGGGGGAGCAGGACGGGCGTGAAGAGCAGGAAGGCACCGGCGAGGGCGATGGCCGTACGGGGGCCGGTCAGGTGGGCCACCAGGCCCCACAGGGCGGTCACGGCCGCGGTCGTGGCCTTGCCGGTGGCCGACCAGGCGGCCAGGGTGCGGGTGACCCGGTCGGCGGGGGTCCGGTCGAGGCGGTAGGTGGCGAACACCGGATTGAATACCGCACAGCAGGTGATCAGCCCGAACTCGACCACCATGACCAGCGCCAGCCCGGCCGCACCGGGGCCGACGAAGGCCAGCCCGAGCGACCAGCAGGCCCGCAGTACCCCCGCCGTGATCAGGACGCGGTGCCGGCCCCACCGCGCGACCAGCCGTGGTGCCAGACGTGAGCCGAGCAGGCCGCCCGTGCAGGGCACCGCGAAGGCGAGCGCGTACTGCCAGGGGGCGAACCGCAGCTCACCGACCATCAGGACCATGAGCGGCGGGGAAGCCGCCAGGATCAGGGAGTTGGCGAGGACCGTGTTGAAGAACAGTGGGCGCAGCGCCGGGTCGGCCAGGATGTACCGCCAGCCCTCCAGCAGGTCGCCCGCCCGGGGCCGGGTCCCGCCGGCCGCGGGGCGCACCGGGGGTTTCTCCTCGCCGCCCATCGCCCGGAGCCCGAACGCCGAGAGCAGATAGCTCACCGCGTCGGCCACCACGGTCGTCACCGGGCCCAACAGCCCGATCGCGGCCCCGCCCAGCGGCGGCCCGACCATGCTGGCCGTCCAGGTCGTCGCCTCGAACCGGCCGTTCGCGACGAGCAGGTCCCGCCGCGGCACCAGATCCTTCAGGAACGCCCCGGCCGCCGCGTTGAAGGTGATGTCGGCCGCCGCGACCGCCACCGACACCAGCAGCAGTTGTACGAAGCTCAGCCGGCCCAGGGCGTACGCCACGGGGATGCTCAGCAGCACCGCGCACCGGACCAGGTCCGTCGCGATCATCACCGGGCGTTTGCGGCGGACCTCCACCCACGGCCCGAGCGGCACCGACACGGCCGCGCCGACCGCCGGTCCCACCGCTGCCAGCAGCGACACCTGCGTCGGGCCGGCGTCCAGCACCAGGACCGCGAGCAGCGCGAACGCGTCGAACGCGAGCCATGTGCCGGCCGTGCTGACCGCGTACGCGCCCCACAGCCACCCGAACCGCCGCCCCAGCGACCGCCTGCCCGCCATACCCGGCGCACACCCCCAGCTCCCGCGGACAACCCGGTGTTGACCGGCAGCCATCCAAGCGGGCGGCGGGGCGCCCGGGCAAACAACCGTCCCTCACCCGTGCCACAACGATCGGTTGTGTCACGGGTGGCGGACGGTCCCGTACGCGGGCCTTCTCAGCGCTGGTAGAGACCCACCAGCGTGCCGTCCGCGATACGGCGCTTCTCGACCTCCTCGTGCACCTGGTCCGCGCGGGGCGCGTCGGGCAGGACGCACGGCTCGGCCAGGGCGTAGAGCCGGAAGAAGTAGCGGTGTGCGTCGTCCCCGGGCGGAGGGTGCGGGCCGCCCCAGCCCCGCTGCCCGTAGCCGTTCACGAGTTCCGTGCCGCCCGGCGGGCAGTGCCCGGCCTCGACGCCGTCGCTGTGCGGGTCGATGCCGACGACGACCCAGTGCGCGAAGGTGCCCGACGGGGCGTCGGGATCCTCGCAGAGCAGGACCAGTTCGGCCGCGTCGTCCGGTACGCCGCTCCAGGTCAGCGGCGGAGAGACGTTCGGTCCCTCGTACGCGTACCGGCGCGCGATGAAGGAGTGGTCGTTGAACGCGTCGCTGCGCAGTTCGATGCCGGTCATGTGGCCCGGGGTACCCCCGGCGAACCACCCGGACACACGGTTCACGGCCGTTTCCCCCGGGTACCCGAGACTCTTCCCGAACGAAGTAGGGGACGGAGGCCACGAGCATGTCTCCCCTGGCAGATGACCGCGCGGCGGATGCCCGGGAGGACCGCCGCGCCCCCGCCCGCACCGCACGGCTGCGCACCCGCATCCCCGAGCCCGACGAGGAGCCCGACCTCCTCGGCCAGTACCTCACGCAGATCGCGGCGACACCGCTGCTCACGGCGGAGGACGAGGTCCGGCTGGCCCGGCGGATGCAGGCCGGCGTGCGGGCGCTGGAGGAACTGGAACGGGCCGACTCCGGTGAGATCGACCTCGCGCCGGAGCGGCGCGGAGAGCTGGAGGAGGCCGCACGGGACGGGCAGGCCGCCAAGGACCACATGGTCCGGGCCAACCTCCGGCTCGTGGTGTCGATGGCCAAACGGCACGCCCACCGGGGGCTGCCCCTGCTGGACGTCATCCAGGAGGGCAACCTGGGGCTGATCCGGGCCGTGGAGAAGTTCGACCACACCAAGGGCTTCAAGTTCTCCACGTACGCGACCTGGTGGATCCGCCAGGCGATCGAGCGGGGCCTGGCCGCGCACGCGCGCACCGTACGGCTGCCGATGCACGTCGTCGAGCAGCTCCAGAAGGTCGCCAAGATCGAACGGCGGCTGCAGCTCGACCTGGGCCGCGAACCGAGCGTCGACGAAGTGGCCCGCGAGAGCGGCCTCGCCGCCGACAGGATCGGCTGGCTGCGCCGCGCCGGCCGGCAGGCCGTCAGCCTGGACACGCCCGTGGACGAGACCGGCGAGACCGTCGTCGGCGACCTCATCCCCGACACCGAGGTGCTCCAGGCCCCGGAGGTCGCCGAGTACCAGGCCTTCGCCGAGGAACTGCGCGAGGCCGTCGGTACGCTCGCGCCCCGCGAGGCCATGATCCTCAGCCTCCGCTACGGCCTGCACGACGGCCACACCCGCAGCCGCGACGAGGTCGCCCGCCGCGTCGGCCTGACCCGCGAACGGGTACGCCAGCTGGAGAAGGAGTCCCTCGCCCGCCTACGGGCGCCGGAGAACCGTGACCGCCTGATGGCCTGGGCAGGCTGACCTCCGACTCACGCGGGGGCTGCTGGGCCGGCCGGTCGAGCCGACTGCGGTCTCGCCGCCTGACGGCGCTGTGCGGTGGCCGGGCGAGCCGCCACCGGTTCTCCGCCGGCGGCTGCCGGGTCGAGCAGCGGAGCCGCCCCCCGGGTCCATTGGCTGACGGCGCTGTGGTCCGGTGGCCGGGTCGGCGGTCGGTCAGCCGTCGGCGGTTCATCCGCCCGCGGGCGCTGTCCGACCGGCCGCCCGAGCCGCCGCCGGTTCATCCGCGCGGGGCGGTGTCCCACCGGTCGCCTGAGCTGCCCCCGGCCATCCGCCCGGGGCGGCGCCCCCACTGGCCGCCTGAGCTGCCGCCATCCGGGCGGGGCGGTGTCCCGCCGGTCGCCTGAGCTGCCCCCGGCCTCCGGGCGGGGCGGTGCCCCACCCCGCCCGAGCTGCCCCCGGCCATCCGGGCCGGGCGGCGCCCCCACCGGCCGCCCGAGCTGCCCCCCGGCCATCCGCGCGGGGCGGTGTCCCGCCGGTCGCCTGAGCTGCCGCCGGTTCGTCCGCGCGCGGCCCTGCCTGCGCGGCCAGCCGAGCCGCCACCTCCGGTTCACCCGCCCGTCAGCGTCAGCGAGCCGTCCGGTGCCGGCGTCACCCCCACCCCGCCGCTGATCCGGTCGAGCGTCGTCCGCAGCCACGTGCGGTCCGCGCCGGACGCTCGCTCCAGGCGCATCCGGCGTGCGCGGAACGGGACCATGCGCAGGCCCGCCAGTCGCCCGCTGTCCGCCTCGACCGAGGCGAGGAACGCGAGGCGCAGGTCGTCGCGGTACTCCTCGTAGCCGGTGATGCCCTCGTAGTCGTCGATGAAGTCACCGCAGCCGTACAGGATGAGCCGGTCCCGGTACACCTCCAGCGGGCGGGGGTGGTGCGAGGAGTGGCCGTGGACGACGTCGACCCCGCCGTCCACCAGGCCGTGCGCGAAACGGACCTGCTCGCGGGACACGCGGAACCCCCAGTTCGTGCCCCAGTGCACGGACACGACCGTCAGGTCACCGGCCCGGCGGGTCCGCCGGACGTGCCGCAGTACGGTGTCGGCCGCGGCGGGCGAGAGCTCGGGCACGTACGCCACACCGGGCCGGCCCGCCGTCGCCGCCCAGCCGGACGGGATGCCGCTGGAGCGCGCGCCGAGGGCGAAGACCAGCAGCCGGCGGCCACCGGGGAGGGAAATCACGGCGGGCGCGTACGCCTCCTCGGCGTCACGACCCGCACCCGCAGTCCGCAGACCCGCCCGGGCCAGCGCGTCCAGCGTCTCCAGCAGGCCGGGGCGGCCGAAGTCCAGAACGTGGTTGTTGGCGAGGACGGTCACGTCGGGCCGGGCCACGGCCAGGGCGGGCAGGTTGGCCGGGTGCATCCGGTAGTGGATCTCCTTGTCCGGGGCGAACGTGTCCGCGGACGTCACCGACGTCTCCAGGTTCACGATCCGGGCGTCCGGGGCGGCCTCCTCCAGCACGCGCAGCGCCTCGCCCCACGGCCAGGACGGAGCGACGGGCGCGGGCACCGGGCCGTGCGCCGACTCCGCCAGCCGGACGTAGGACCGCGCGTCCTCGACGTACGCCTCCCGCAGTGCCGGATCACCGGGGTGCGCCAGAATCTGGTCGACGCCGCGCCCGAGCATCACGTCACCGCACAGGAACAGCGTCACGACGCCGCCGCCCACCCCTCCACGGTAGGCGCACCCCGGACGGCGGGGTCAGGCGTCGACCGTCACCGCGCAGGACCACCCGTACGGGCCCGGCCCGATCCGCAGCTCGTCCCACGCCACCGCCCTCGGGACCGCCCCGGTGATCTCCACGTCCGCGAGGCCGGCGACCGCCAGCCGTACGTCCAGCCCGCCGTCGGCCTCGTCCGCCTCCACGTCCACCGGCACCTGGCCGTACACCTCCAGCCGGAAGATGACCTCGTCCAACAGCGAGGCGAGCAGGTCGTCGTCGCTGGCCTCGGCCAGCCGCACCCGGTCCACGGCGGTCGGACGCACACCGGAGACGTCCGCGAAGCACTCCACCATCGCCAGGACGGCCTCCGCCAGACAGTGCTCCCGGCACGACGCCCACGCCTCGATCCGGATGTTCTCCGGATGCGGCACCGCCCGGTGCCCGCACTCGCCCGCCTGCCGTCCCTGCCCGTCGTCGCCCCTGTCACCGCCCATGAACATCGACTGCCCGAGGCTGCCCCACCCATGCAGCGACCGGCCAGGCGGTAGATCAGACGGGCTCGTCCGCGAGGTACGGCGGCGCCGGGTCGTACTGGATGTAGCGCCGCACGGCCCGCGCGTGGTCCCGGCCGTGCAGCCGCCCCACCAGCCACAGCGCGCTGTCGATACCGGCCGAGACGCCCTGGCTGGTGACCAGGTTGCCGTCCACGACGTAGCGGACGTCCCGGACGACCGTCACGTCGCCGCGTGCCTCGAGGGTGTCCTCCTGGCTCCAGTGCGTGGCCACCCGCCGCCCGTGCGCGGTACCCGCGGCGTGCAACAGGAATGTGCCGGTGCACACGCCGTGCACCCACGCGGCCCGCTCCGCCGTCTTCCCGATCCAGTCGGTGACCACCGGGTTGTTCAGCTGCGCCTCGCGCGCGCCCCGGCCGCCCGGGACGTGCAGCACGTCCAGCGGCGGATGGTCGCCGAGGGTGTGGTCGGGCAGGACGCGCAGGCCCTTGTTGCAGCGCACGGGGCCGGGGTGCTCGGCGACGAGCACGGCCGAGTCGGCGCCGCCGAGGAGCATGGCGGAGACCGTGAAGACCTCCCAGGGCCCCACGAAGTCGAGCTCCTCGGCGTCCTCGAAGACCAGCAGGCCGTATGTCGTCATACGGGTTCCCCTTTCTGTGAGACGTGGTGAGCGTTCCTGTCCACCGCGGACGCGACGTGGTGCGCGTCGGCGGGTTCCGCGGTGGAGCGGAAGCGGGCGCGGTAGTCCGACGGCGCGGTGCCGAGCCGGCGGTGGAACGTGCGGCGGAGGGTCTCCGCGGTGGTGAAGCCGTAGCGGCGGGCGATGGCCTCGACCGGTTCGTCCCCCTCGGTGAGGGCGCGCTGGGCCGCCTCGACGCGCACCCGCTCGACGTACGCGGCCGGCGGCACGCCCAGTTCGGCGGTGAAACGGCGCTGGAGGTGCCGTGGGCTCAGTCCGGCGTGCGCGGCGAGGCCGGTGATGTCGTGCCGGGCGCCCGGATCGGCGTGGATCGCGGTGACGGCGGCCCGCACCGGGTCCGTCGTCGGCTGCCGTGACCACAGTGCCACGCTGAACTGCGACTGGCCGCCCGGCCTGCGCAGGAACAGCACCAGCCGGCGGGCCACCGCGTGCGCCACGTCCCGGCCCAGGTCATCCTCCACCAGGGCGAGCGCCAGATCCATCCCGGCCGTCACACCGGCCGACGTCCACACCGGCCCGTCCCGCACGAAGATCGGCTCGCAGTCCACCCGCACCTCGGGGTGCTCCCGGGCCAACTGCTCCTCGCGGGCCCAGTGCGTGGTGACCCGGCGCCCGTCCAGCAGCCCCGCGGCCGCCAGCAGGAACACCCCGCTGCACACCGAGGCCACGCGCCGGGCACCGGCCGCCGCGGCGGCGATCCAGGAGACCAGCGCCTCGTCCTGCCGGGCCCGGTCGACACCCCGGCCGCCGACCACCACCAGCGTGTCGATCCCGGCCGGGCCGAGGTCCGCCACGCCGTGCCCGGCGTGCACCAGCAGCCCGCTGAGCGACCTGACCGGGCCCGCCCGGGGCGCCACGACCTCGCAGACGTAGTCGTCGCCCGCGCTGTGGAACACCTCGTGCGGGCCGGTGAGGTCGAGCGGCTGGAAGCCGTCGAAGACGACGAAGACGATACGGCGGGACGTCATGCTCTCCACGCTCCTCCGGCCCCGGGTATGGCGTCAACGACACGCACCCCACGGATCGCGCCATGCGGGGCCTGTGAGCGGGACGGCCGCCGCAGGGTGGGTAGGCGGGCGGCAGGACGAGCGAACCGGGGGAGAGGAGGCCCGCGATGATCTCCCAGACGGTCACCGTGCCCGTCGGCGGCGCCGCGCTCACCGGCGATCTGACCGTGCCGCCGGCCGCCCGCGCGGTCGTGCTGTTCGCCCACGGCAGCGGCAGCTCCCGGCACAGCCCCCGCAACCGCGAGGTCGCCGCCGGCCTGCGCACCGCCGGGCTAGGCACCCTGCTGATCGACCTGCTCACCGAGGAGGAGGAGCGGCTGGACCTCCGCACCGCCGAGCTCCGCTTCGACATCCCCCTGCTGGGCCGCCGGCTGGTGGCCGCCATCGACTGGCTGGCACAGTCGCCCGGCACCCGGGGTCTGCCCGTCGTCCTGTTCGGCGCCAGCACCGGCGCGGGCGCGGCCCTGGTCGCCGCCGCCGAACGGCCCGACCGGGTGCCCGGGGTCGTCTCGCGCGGCGGGCGGCCCGACCTCGCCGGTGACGCCCTGGAGGCCGTCCGGGCGCCGGTGCTGCTGATCGTGGGCGGCCGGGACCAGCATGTGCTGCGGCTCAACGAGGAAGCGGCCCGGCGGCTGCACGTCCCGCACACCCTCCACGTGGTGCCCGGCGCCACGCACCTGTTCGAGGAGCCGGGCACGCTCGACCAGGTCACCGAGGTGGCCCGGCTGTGGTGCCACGACCAGCTGAGGACCGCGGCGGGCTGACGGCGGCCCGCGTCAGCCGCTCACCGGCACATCGATGCGCAACCGGGCGCCCTGCCGCAGCAGTTCACGCTGCACGAGCCGGTACGGCACACCCCGCGGCCCGTGCCCATGCCGTACGGTCAGCGCGGCGCACACGCCGGCCGCCTGCCCGGTCGCCATCGCGATCGGCATGACCCGGTACGACGAGTGCGCCACGTGCGTCCCCGAGATGCAGCGGCCCGCCACCAGCAGCCGCTCCGTGCCCTTCGGCACGAGACAGCGCAGCGGGATGTCGTAGAAGCTGCCCGCGGGCACCCGCTTCAGGACCGTCCCCGAGCCGCGCGGGTTGTGGATGTCGACCGGGTAGGCGCCGTGCGCGACGACGTCCGGGAAGCGGCGGGCGGCCAGGATGTCGTGGCCGGTGAGGTGGTAGTCGCCGACGACGCGCCGGGTCTCCCGGACGCCGATGTGCGTGCCGCTCTGCACCACGTACGACTCCTCGAAGCCGGGCACCCTGGTGCGCAGGAAGCGGTCGATCTCCGCGAGCTGGCGCCGGGCGGTGTACTCGGCCCGCGTCAGGTCCCACACGCTGGTGCCGAGCACCCTGTTCACGCGGGTGCTGTTGACGCTGACCTCGCGCGGATGCGGCGTCGCGAAGAACAGGATGTCCTCGCGCGGCAGCCGCAGATCACCGTCCGCCCGGGCCTCCTCGACCAGGTCCCACAGGCCGTGCACCCCGCGCCACTGGTCAGGGTGTTCCCGCACGTACGCCGCGAAGTCCGGCCGCGCGAAGTCCGCGACCCGGAACATCAGCGTCATCGGCTGCACCAGCCCGTCCTCCGGCCGCCCGATCTCGTACGGCGCCCCGCAGGCCGCCGCGACGTCGCCGTCGCCCGTGCCGTCCACGACCACGTCGGCGTCGATCACCACCGGCCCCGACTTGGTCTCGAACACCACACGCCAGCCGTCGTCCAGGCGCAGCGCCGTGGAGGCGAAGGCGTGGAACAGCATCCGCACGCCCGCCTCGTCCATCATCTCGAGCAGGACTAGTTTGAAGAGCTCCGGGTCGAAGGGGACCGTGTACCCGGTCCTGGGGGAGGGCTTCAGACAGCCGCCGCGGCCCATGAGCCGGTCCAGCAGCTGCCACAGCACGCCCTGGACGACCGGCTCGCCCTCGCCGTGGTCGGTGGGCAGCAGCCGGGCCTCGTCCCCATCCTCGGTGAACATGGCCTGCTTGTGCTCGTTGTGGAACGACATCAGCGGCATGACCAGGGCCGCGGTCGCGTTGCCGCCGAGGAACCCGTAGCGCTCCACCAGGACGACCTCGGCCCCGGCGTCGGCCGCCGCGACCGCGGCGGCGAACCCGGCCGGGCCGCCGCCGACCACCAGGACCTGTGTCCGGCCGCCGTGCTGGGCGGGCCGTTCGGGCAACGTGACGGTGCGGGGCTCGCGCGGTTCTTGAAGGATCGGCATCGGTGTCCTCCCGCGGGCGGGGCCTCGGCGTCGGCGTCACACGCCCAGCGGACGGGGTTCGGCACTGGGCGGATGCGGTGGTTCTGCCTGCGTGTTCAGGAGGGGAGCGGTGCCGATGGCCGCCTCCGTGCCGCCGTCGACCTCGTCCAGCAGGACTCCGCAGCGTGCGCAGGTCTCCAGGGCCTGCGTGGACAGCTCCCGGACGCGGGAGTGCAGCTCCTCCCGGCGCTGCGGGTACTCGTCCCACAGCCGGTCCACCTCGGCCAGCAGCAGCCCGGCCTGCTCCCGCGCCACGCCCACCAGGGCCGGAGCGCCCATCCGGCGTGCGAAGTCGAAGACCTTGCCGGAGTAGGGCAGCGGCAGCACCGGCAGCCCGGAGAGCGCCGCGAAGATCACGAAGTGCAGGCGCATGCCGACCGCCAGGTCCAGATGGCGCATGAAGCCGAGCACCTGCCCCGGGCTGTACGCGCCGTGCAGGATCCGTCCCTTGTCGGGGGCGGTCATGTGGGACAGCACGGCGTGCGCGTGACGCACGTCGTGCCGCTCCATCGGCAGGAACACCACGTGCGCGTCCAGCCTGCGGACGAGGAAGTCGGCGACGTCGGCGAGCAGCGCGTGGTAGTCGCCCTCGTCCAGCTTCTCGGCCGCCCGGCCCGGCTCCCGCACCGACATCCCCACCAGGCGCGAGTCGGTGGGCACGCCCTCGTGGCGCATCATCTCGTCGGTGAACGGCTCCGGCTCCAGCAGCAGCGCCGGGTCGGCGGTGACCACGACGTCGCGTTCGACACCGACCTCCTCCAGCACCAGCTTGGACTCCTCGTCGCGCACCACGACGTCGTCCATGTCCGCCAGCACCGTGCGCACGGCCTCCCGGTCGTCGGCCTCGCGCAGCGGGCCCGCGCCGATGGCGTAGGCGAACGTGCGGATGCCGCGCTCCTGGGCGGCCCGGACCAGGCGCAGATAACGGCGCGCCTCGCCGTCGAAGAGCAGCCCGCCGCCGCCCAGGACCAGCACGTCCAGCGAGGCCAGCGCGTCCAGGACGTGGTTGCGGCTGACGCCCTCCCAGTCCACGACCTCGTCGGCGGAGGGGTGATGGGCCCGGGTGTGCTCGGCGTTCCGGCTGAAGACGACCAGCCGGGCTCCGGGCCGCTGGGTGCGCAGACAGCGCAGGACGCAGGTCAGGATCGACTCGTCACCGATGTTGAAGCCGCCGTACGAACCCAGCACGCCGATGCGCGGGCCCGTCCGGGCGGGCTGCGGATGAGAAGGGGCAGTGGTCATCCGGGTGCTCCCGTCGCGTCGGAGTCTGCTCGGTGGACTGGTGCGCTGCGCCGGTGGTGCGGGAGGGCCGTGCCCGTGCGTGCGGTCCGTGCCGCACGGGCACGGGTTGCCTGCGCCGCACCGCCGGAAACACCCCGCGTTCCGAGTGTGACGGAGGTCCGGAAGGTGCGCATTGTCCGGTAGGCGAGGTGTGCATCGTCCGGTGGGCGGGGGGTACGCGGGAGCCGGACCGGCGAAGGGCCCTCTCCGCGCGGGAAGCAGAGGTGACCGTCATGCGGTTCCGTGATCGTCGGCAGGCCGGCCGGGAACTGGCCGAAACACTGCGCACGCGGCAGAGCGAGGGGGCGCTGCCCGATCCACTCGTCCTCGCCCTGCCCCGCGGCGGGGTCGCCGTGGCGCGCGAGGTCGCCGCGGCACTGGACGCCCCGCTCGACGTCCTGGTCGTACGGAAGATCGGGGCGCCTTCCCATGAGGAGTTCGGCGTCGGCGCGATGGCCGGGGACGAGGTGCCGCTCCTCGACGAGGACGCCATGCGCCACCTGGGCCTGCGGGAGGCCGCCCTCGCGCCCGTCATCGAGCGGGAGCGCGAGGAGCTGCGCCGCCGAGAGCGGCTGTACCGGCAGGGCCGTCCCGCACCCGACCTGCGCGGACGCACCGTGATCGTGGTCGACGACGGGCTGGCGACCGGTTCCACGGCCCGGGCCGCGCTGCGGTTCGTCCGCCGTCAGGCGCCCGAACGGGTGGTGCTGGCCGCGCCGGTGTGCTCCCCGGAGGCGGCCGAGCTGATGCGCGCCGAGGCCGACGAGGTGGTCTGCCTGTACCAGCCGGCCGCGTTCATGGCCGTGGGCCTCTGGTACGAGAACTTCGACCAGCTGACGGACCAGGACGTCCTGGACGCGCTGCACGCGCAACTGTGATCGATTGTTCACCTGACAGGTGTGGCGGAAATCAGCCACGACGGACAACGATGTTCATCCCCACATCTGCAACAGGAGCACCAGTGAACGTCTCCCTCTCCGTGTGGCTGCTGACCGTGGCAGCTCTGTGCGTGCTCGTCGCCGTCGACTTCTTCGTCGGCCGCAAGCCCCATGACGTGTCCGTGAAGGAAGCCGGGACGTGGACGGTGGTGTGGATCGTCCTGGCCGTGCTGTTCGGGCTGGGGCTGTGGTACTTCGGTGGGAGCGGGCCCACCGGTGAGTTCTTCGCCGGTTACATCACCGAGAAGTCGCTGAGCGTCGACAACCTCTTCGTGTTCGTCCTGATCATGGGGAAGTTCGCGGTGCCCTCGCAGTACCAGCAGCGGGTGCTGATGGTCGGGGTCGTGATGGCCCTGGTGCTGCGGGCCGTCTTCATCGCGGCCGGCGCGGCGATCATCTCCGCCTTCTCCTGGGTGTTCTACCTCTTCGGCGCCTTCCTCGTGTGGACCGCCTGGAAGCTGATGCAGGACGCCCGCAAGCAGGACCACGAGGAGGAGTACCAGGAGAACAAGCTGCTGAAGATGGCGGAGCAGCGCTTCGGCGTCGCCGACCGCTACCACGGCACCAAGCTGTTCATCACCGAGAACGGCAAGCGGATCATGACGCCGATGCTGGTCGTGATGCTCGCCATCGGCTCCACCGACGTGCTGTTCGCCCTCGACTCCATCCCCGCGATCTACGGCCTCACTCAGGACCCGTACATCGTGTTCACCGCGAACGCCTTCGCCCTGATGGGCCTGCGCCAGCTGTACTTCCTCATCGGCGGCCTGCTGAAGAAGCTGGTCCACCTCTCCTACGGCCTGTCGATCATCCTCGGCTTCATCGGCGTGAAGCTGGTGCTGCACGCCCTGCACGAGTCGGGCGTCCACGTGCCCGAGATCAGCATCCCCTTCTCGCTCACCTTCATCGTGCTGGTCCTGGCCGTCACCACGATCACCAGCCTGCGGTCCTCGAAGAAGCAGGAGGCCGAGGAGGCGGAGCGCATCACCGGGTCCCGGTAGGTTCTCCCGGCCGAGGGCGTCAGACGACGCCGTCCGCGCGCAGGGCCGCCACCTCCTCGTCGGTGCGGCCCAGCTCGGCGAGGATCGCCCCGGTGTGCTCGCCGACCGCCGGTACGGGGCCCATCCGGGCGGGCAGGCCCGCGAGGTCGGCCGGCGGGAGCAGGGCCTCCACCGTCGCCCCCGGCACCCCGACCTCGGTCCAGCGGCCGCGGGCGGCCAGCACCGGGTGGTCCAGGAACGCGGCGACGTCGTTGACCCCGGCGCAGGCGATGCCGATGGCCTCCAGGTCCTTGAGGATCTCCTCGGAACCTGAGCGGGCGAAGCGTGCGGCGACGATCGCGTTGAGCTCCTCGCGGTGGGCGACCCGGTCGGACGCGGTGGCGAAGCGCGGGTCGCCGACCAGCTCCGGCCGGCCGAGGAACTCGGCGCACAGGGCCGCCCACTCCCGCTCGTTCTGGATGGAGAACAGCACCTCCTTGCCGTCGGCGGCCTCGTACGTCCCGTACGGCGCGATGGTGGCGTGCTGGGTGCCCAGGCGCGGGGGCTGGGTGCCGCCGTGCCGGGTGTAGTAGGCGGGCTGGCCCATCCACTCCGCCAGCGCCTCGAACAGGGATACGTCCACCGGGTGGGCCTCGCCGGTGACGGCGCGGGTGTACAGGGCCGTGAGAATGCCGCTGTAGGCGTACATCCCGGCGGCGATGTCGGCGACGGAGATCCCGGTCCGGGCGGTCCCCTCCGGGGTTCCCGTCAGGGACACCAGCCCGGTCTGGCACTGCACGAGCAGGTCGTAGGCCTTGCGGTCGGCCCAGGGGCCGGTCGTGCCCCAGCCCGATATCGTGCACGGGATCAGACCGGGGCGGCGGCTGGTGACGGTGGCGGCGTCCAGACCGAGCCGGCCGGCGGCGCCCGGGGCGAGGTTCTGCACGAACACGTCGGCGACGTCCAGGAGTTCGTGCAGGATCTCGCGGCCCCGCGGATCCTTGAGGTCCAGTGTGAGGGACTCCTTGGACCGGTTGAGCCACACGAAATAGCTGGAGTGGCCGTGCACGGTCGTGTCGTACCGGCGGGCGAAGTCGCCGCCGCCCGGCCGCTCCACCTTGATGACACGGGCGCCGAGGTCGGCGAGCTGCCGGGTGGCGTAGGGCGCGGCCACGGCCTGCTCCAGGCTGACCACCGTGACCCCGGCCAGGGGATACCGCTGCACGCTCATGCCTCATGCTCCTGAACCTCGTACCGGACGGCACCCGGACAGTCTCTCCCAGCCGGACGGCGGCTAGGCGTGCTGTCCGGAGAGGTTGGTGACGCGGCTTGCTGGCGTGTGGCCGCTGACGCCGGGATACTCCGGCGCCAGCCGGTACTCCACCGACACCACCACCGCGTTCCAGGGCCTGCGCCCACGCCAGCGGGACGTCGACGCCGACCCGGTTGTTCCCGATGACCATGCCGCCGCCGTGCACGTGGTAGATGACGGGCCGCGCCCAGGCGCTCGCCGGAGCGGCCGGCCGGCAGATCAGCAGCGAGATGTCGGGCTCGCCCTGCGGCCCGGGGACCCGCCGGTCCTCCACCTCGAGCGTCCCGCCCATCGTCAGGTCCATGTCGGCCAGCAGCTGTATACCCGGGCCTTGGCGCACCTCGGCGATCTCGTCCAGGGTGAGACCCGGGCTGATCATGTCCTTGATCAGCTCCAGGGCTCCGGCGAGTTCCGGGTCGGACGGGGGCGGGAACATGCGTCATGACGTCTCCTCGGGTGAGGTCGCGGCGGCTCGTGCTGCCAGGATCGGTCTCGCCGCGCCGGACCCGGGCGCCGCCGTCCGGCGGAACCTCCCCGCCGTGCGGCGGGTGCCGCCCCGGTGGCGGACGAGGGCCACGGCCGTGAGCGCCGCGACCAGCGCGCACACCCCGAGCCACCCGAAGCGGCCGTACGCCCGCAGGCCCAGCCAGGAGCCGACGGCGCCACCAAGATACGCGCAGGTCATATAGGCGGTGGTGAGCCGGCTGCGCACCTCGGCGCGCAGTGCCTGGATCCGCACCGTGTTGGCGACCATCCCTGACTGCATGCCGACGTCGAGCAGCAGCGTGCCCACGACCAGGGCCGCCACCCCCGCCGCACCGCCGAGACCGCCCAGCGCCAGCACCGCGGACGAGGCGCCCACCACCAGGAAGCACACCCGGTTGACCGCGTCCGGCCCACGCCGGTCGACCTGGCGGCCCGCGACCGGCGTGCACACCATGGTCACCGCGTTGACCAGGGCGAGCAGCCCCACGGCCCCCGCTCCCATGCCGTACACCGGACCGGTGAGCAGCAGCGCGACACCCGTCCACACGGCGGAGAAACCGCCGAACACCAGGGCCTGGTACAGGCAGGAGCGGCGCAGTCCGGGTTCCGCGCGCAGCAGCCGCAGCGGTTCGGCCAGGAGCGCGCCGTAGCCCTGGGAGGAGGGCGGGGACGTCAGCGGGAGCAGGCGCGCCGACAGCGCGGCCACCGCCAGGGACAGCACGGCGGCCAGGACGTACGGGGCCCGCCAGCCCAGCCAGTCGCCGAGCGCGCCGCCGGCGGTGCGCGACAGCAGCATGCCCGCGAGGGAGCCGCTCAGCAGCGTGCCGCCGGTGACACCACGCCGCTCCCGCGGCACCAGCCCGGCCGCCAGCGGCCCGGCGAGCGGTGCCGCCACCGTCGTCACCCCCACCAGCGCACTGGCGGCGACCAGCGGCACCAGCCCCGGCGCGGCACTCGCCGCCAGCAGCCCGAGGCCGGTGAGCGTGAGGAGGGTGACCAGCAGCGGGCGGTACGGGAGGCGGTCGCCGAGGGGTACGAGCAGGCAGATCCCGGCTGCGTAGCCGAACTGCGTCGCGGTGACCACGCCGGCGGCCGCGTCGGGCGAGACGTGCAGCCCGGACGCGATCAGCGGGCTGAGGGCCTGGGGGAAGTAGACGTTGCCCACGGCCGCGCCGCAGACGAGCGCCAGGGCCGGAATCACCCGGGGACTCGCGCCCGGGTGCGCTGTAGGCTGCCGGTGATCGCGATCCGTCATGGACCGAAGTCCACGCCATGGCCGGGCGGTTGCCAAAGGATGTAGCGGGAGCCTTAATGATCAGCTTCCGGCTCGACGTCGCGGACCTAGCCGACACCCGCTTCGCGATCTCGCCCCTGCGCGAGGTGATGGGCAGCCTGCGTGCCCTGCGGGCCCCCGCGCTCTACCCCCTGCACGTCCGGTGGCGCGCCGCCGTGCTCCAGCAGCTCGACCCGGCCGACGCCCGGCTGCTCGCGGCCCTGGTGGGGGACACCCTGGCGCTGCCCGACTTCCTGACCCCGAGGCCGGCGTCCTTCGCGCCCACGCTCGACGAGCAGCTGACCGTCGTACGCGCCACACCGGCCGAGGCCGTACGCCGTGACCTGCTCGCCGCCCACGCACCCAGACCCCTGCCGCCGGCCCTGCGGGCGGTCACCGCGCCCGGTGACGCTGCCGTCGCGGAGCTGCTGGAGGAGCTGTGCGCACTCCTGCGGCGGTACTGGGAGTCGGCGCTGCTGCCGTACTGGCCCCGGATGCGGCTCGTGCTGGAGGCCGACATCACCCACCGGGCACGGCAGCTGGCGACGGGCGGCGCCCGGCTGCTCTTCGCCGACCTGCACCGCAACCTGCGCTGGGACGACGGCGTCCTGCACGTCGACCGGATGCGCGGACACCACCACGTGGACGGCTCCGGACGCGGCCTGCGCCTGGTGCCGTCGCTGTTCGCGCACCAGCCGGCGCCGCCGGTCAGTGCCGCGGAACCGCCGATGCTCGCCTACCCCGGCCGGGGCGCCGCCACCCTGTGGGAACCGGAGCCCGAGCCGGACGCCCCCGCCCTGACGGCTCTGCTCGGCGCGCCCCGCAGCACGCTGCTGCGGCTGCTGGCCGAGCCCCTGCCGACGGTGGAGCTGGCCCGGCGCCTTGGGGTGACCCCGAGCGCCGTGTCCCAGCATCTGCGCGTCCTGCACGCGACGGGCCTGGTCACCCGCGCCCGCGACGGCCGCCACGTCCTCTACCGGCGCAGCCCGCTGGGGGAGCGGCTGGCCCGGCACGGCTCGGCCTGAGCGCTCAGTGGCTTGCCGTGCCCGACCGAGCCGGAGCCGGTCCGGACGGTGGCCTGCTGCGTGAGACGACGCGCGTGCCGCAGCGGTCGGCGACCCGGACCTGGAGCGAGCCGCATCCGCAGCGCGTCCACTCCGTGCGGCCCGTCGCGGTGGTGTGCCGGGACAGCACCTGGAACGGCTCGCCTCCGTCCGGCCAGCCGCAGTGCGGGCAGACGGTGCCGGTGGTGCTCGTCATGTCTCGACTCCTCGTGTGATCGTGGCTGGTTGACCGTCGCGACACAGCCAGGGTGCGCCGAAAGATCCGTACACGTCCAGGTTGACTTTGTGGACGGCATTGTGAAGCTTGGGCTTCATGATTGACCTGCGTCGGCTGCACGTCCTGAGGGCGGTCGCCCACTACGGCACGGTCACCGCGGCCGCCCGAGCCCTGCACTTCACCCCGTCCGCCGCCTCGCAGCAGATCCGGCAGCTCGCCCGTGACCTGGGCGTCGACCTGCTGGAGCCGCAGGGGCGCGGGGTCCGCCTCACACCGGCCGCCGAGAGCCTGCTCGCGCACGCCGACGCCATCCAGGCTCGCTGGGACCAGGCGGAACTCGATCTGCGGGCGGACCACGGGGCGCCGTCCGGGGTGCTGCGGGTGACGGGCTTCCCGGTGGCCATCTCGGTGTTGCTGGCGCCGATGGCGGCCCAGCTGGGGGAGCGGCATCCGCGGCTGTCCGTACGGATCACCGAGGCGGGCGTCCCGGAGAGCTTCGACCTCCTCTTCGAGGGTGACATCGACCTGGCGATCGTCGAGTCGACCCCGCACAATCCGCCGCTGAGCGACACGCGGTTCGACCAGCAGCCGTTGCTCGACGACCCGTTCGACCTGGTCGTCCCCGACGGGCACCGGCTGGCCGGACGGGCCCGGATCGATCTCGCGGAGGCGGCCCACGAGGCGTGGATCGCGCCGGTGGAGGAGAGCGCCTGCCGCCCGCACGTCCTGTCCGCCTGCGGCGCGGCCGGTTTCACCCCGGACGTCGTCCATCACGCCCTCGACTGGAACGTCGCCGCCCATCTCGTCGCCCACGGCCTCGGCGTCGCCCTCATCCCGCGCCTCGCCCAGCTGACGCCGCATCTCCCGATCACCCGGGTGCGCTGCGAAGGCAACCCCCACCGCAAGCTCCTGACCTGCACCCGCGGCGGCGGCCACGCCCGCCCGGCAGTGGCGACGGCCCTCCGGGAACTCCGCGAACTGGCCCTCACGGCAGTCGCCTGAAGCAACTCAGGGGCGTGGGGAACTGCGCGAACCTCCGTCACCGCCCGGCGCCCCCACCCGCAGCGCGTCCATCACGAGGTCCAGCAGGCGGTCGGCGCGTGACTGCCAGTCGGTGTGCGGGTCGATCGTCCACAGGCCGCCGACGGCCAGGAAGAGATCGTCCGCGGTGATTCCCGGGCGGATGGTGCCGGCCTTCTCGTTGGCGCGCAGGAGGAGTTCGGCCGCCTCCATCAGCGGGGTGGGGGCCGGCTTCGCCGGTTTTCCCGGCCCGCCGGTGGCCTGGCGGATCGCGTCGGCCAGACCGGCCTTCGTCATGGCGAACTGCGCGCAGCGGTCCAGCCACTCGCGCAGCGCCCGGTCCGGTTCCCGGCACTCCAGCAGCGGTGCCGCGGTGTCGGCGACCTGATGCATCTCGTACCGGTAGATCTCCATGACGAGCGCCTCACGGCTCGGGAAGTGGCGGTAGAAGGTCCCCTGCCCGACGCCCGCCTTCCTGGCGATCGCGCTCAGCGGAGCGTCCGCCGCACGCGTCAGTTCGACCAGCGCAACCTCCAGGATGCGCTCGCGGTTGCGTTGCGCGTCCGAGCGCAGAGGAGCGTCCTTCTTCTGCCGCACTCACCCTCCTCGCGGTCCTTGGCCGAAACCCGGCCCTTGTTAAGCGGACAGTTGTCCGTTACGTTTCCGGGTAACGGACAAGTGTCCGCTTGCTCCATCGTATCGGCGGGACGTCCGTGCCGACAGCCCCGGACGGCCGTGCCGCGACCGGACTGCCCCGCATCCTGCACCGTTGCGAACCGGCCCCGCCACCCACGAACCACCTGCCGCCTGACCTTGCGACGTGAGAAAGAAGGCTTCCATGCCCCCATCGACGTCCAGCGACCTCACCCTGTCCGTCAACGGCGAGAAGTACACGCTGACCGTCGACCACCGCACCACCCTCCTCGACGCCCTGCGCGAGCGCCTGGATCTGACCGGCACCAAGAAGGGCTGCGACCAGGGCCAGTGCGGTGCCTGCACGGTCCTGGTCGACGGCCGCCGGGCCGTGTCCTGCCTCCAGCTCGCCGTGGCCGCCGAGGGGCGTGAGATCACCACCATCGAGGGCGTGGCCGAAGGCGATCGACTGCACCCGGTGCAGCAGGCCTTCCTCGACCTCGACGGTTTCCAGTGCGGTTACTGCACGCCGGGGCAGATCTGCTCGGCCATCGCCCTGATCGAGGAGCACGCGGCGGGCTGGCCCAGCGCCGCCACCGACGACATACGCCCCGACGTGGGACCGCCACCGCTGACCCCTGAGGAGATCCGGGAGCGGATGAGCGGCAACCTGTGCCGCTGCGGCGCGTACGTGTCGATCGTCCAGGCCGTGGCCCGGGCCGCCGAGACCAAGGGAGCGGCCGCATGAGGGAGTTCGGCTACCAGCGCGCCTACGACGTCTCCGGCGCCGTGGCGCTGCTCGACGGCGACGGGGAAGCCCGTTTCCTGGGCGGCGGCACCAACCTCGTCGATCTGATGAAGACCGGCGTCGAGCGGCCCGCCCTGCTCGTCGACGTCCGCGAACTGCCCCTGAACCAGATCGAGCCGACCGGCGACGGAGGACTGCGCATCGGTGCCACCGTCACCAACAGCGACCTCGCCGCCCATCCCGAAGTCCGGCTCCGCTACCCGGCGCTGGCGCAGGCGGTGCTGGCCGGGGCCTCCGGGCAGCTGCGCAACATGGCCACCGTCGGCGGCAATCTGCTCCAGCGCACCCGCTGCGGCTACTTCGCCGACGTCACCTCCGCCTGCAACAAGCGCAACCCCGGCAGCGGCTGCCCCGCCGTCACCGGTGAGCACCACAATCACGCCATCCTGGGCGCCTCCGACCACTGCGTCGCGACGCACCCGTCCGACATGGGTGTGGCGCTCGCCGCCTTCGACGCCGTCGTGACCTACGAAACGGCCGACGGGCCGGGGGAGTTGCCCCTCGCCGACTTCTACCTGCCCGTGGGGGAGACCCCGCACCTGGAGACGGCCCTGCCGCCGGGCGCGCTGATCACCGGCGTCACCCTGCCGCCCGCCCCGGTGGCCGCCAACTCCCGCTACCGCAAGGTGCGCGAGCGCGCCTCGTACGCCTTCGCCATCGGCTCCATCGCCGCCGCCCTCGACGTCCGGGACGGCCGCGTACAGGACGTACGCCTGGCCTTCGGGGCGGTCGCCTCCCGCCCCTGGCGGGCCCGCGCGGCCGAACGCGCCCTGCTCGGGGCCCCGGCCGACGCCGAGAACTTCGCGGCCGCCGCGGACGCTGAACTGGCCGAGGCGAAACCGCTGCCCCACAACGGATACAAGGTGACCCTGATGCGCAACCTCGTCGTGGCCGGCTTGAGTGAACTCGCCGAGGAGGCCGCCCGATGACCACCGCCACCAAGGGCTCTGTCGGCACCGCCCACACCCGCGTCGAAGGCCGCGACAAGGTCACCGGAGCCGCCCGCTACGCCGCCGAGATCCCCTTCGCCGAACTCGCCCACGGCTGGCTGGTCCTGTCCACCGTCGCCCGCGGCCGCATCCGCTCCGTGGACACCGAACCCGTCCTCGCCATGCCCGGCGTCCTCACCGTGCTCCACCACCACAACGCCCCGCGCGTCGACAGCGACTACGTCGGTTTGCTGGGTGTCCGGCCGGACCCGACGGTCGCCCTCTTCCAGAACGACCGGGTGGCCCACATGGGCTGGCCGGTGGCGCTGGTCGTGGCCGAGACGTCCGAGCAGGCCAGGGAGGCCGCCGAGGCCCTCGTCGTGACGTACGACGAGGAACCGCACGACGTCGCGTTCTCCGCCGAGCGGCAGACCGAGGCGTATCCGGTCGACGGGCATGCGCCGGGCGTGGTGGAGAAGGGCGACCTGGAGGCCCAACTCGCCTCCTCCGCCGTCGTGGTGGACGCGGAGTACACCACTCCTGAGGAGCACCACAACCCGATGGAGCCGCATGCCGCGACGGCCCTGTGGGAGGGCGGCCGGCTGGAGGTCGTCGACTCCAACCAGGGCACCATCTGGGTCGCAGGCGAGCTCGCGAACCTGTTCTCCCTCGACCCCGCCTCCGTGCGGGTGCGCTCCGAGCACGTCGGCGGCGGCTTCGGCAGCAAGGGCGTGCGCGCGCACCAGGTGGCGGCCGTGATGGCCGCGACCGTCCTGCAACGCCCGGTCCGGGTCGTCATGACCCGCCGGCAGATGTTCTCGCTCGCCGGCTACCGCAGCCCCACGGCCCAGCGGGTCAGGCTCGGCGCCGACGCGGACGGCCGGCTGCGCGCCCTGGAACACCAGTCCCTGAACATGACCTCGTCCGTGCACGAGTTCGTGGAGCCGAGCGCCGCCGCGAGCCGGGCGATGTACGACGCCGACGCGCATCACACGACCAGCCGGATCGTGCGGCTCGACGTCCCCACCCCGACCTGGATGCGGGCACCCGGGGAGGCGCCCGGCTCGTTCGCGCTGGAGTCGGCGCTCGACGAGCTCGCCGAGCGGTGCGGCATCGACCCGATCGAGCTGCGTGTGCGCAACGAGCCCGTGGTGGGCCCGGTGTCCGGGCTGCCGTTCAGCAGCCGCAACCTGATCGCCTGCTTCCGGGAAGGCGCCCGCAGGTTCGGCTGGGCCGACCGGGACCCTCGGCCCGGCGTGCGCCGAGACGGCCGCTGGCTGGTCGGCACGGGCACCGCGGCGGCCTCCTTCCCCTCCGGAGCCATGCCCTCCACGGCGGCCGTCACCGCGGAGGCGGACGGCACCTTCACGGTGGGCATCAACGCCGCGGACATCGGCACCGGCGCCCGGACCGCGCTCACCCTGGTCGCCGCCGACGCGCTGGGCGTGCCGACGGACCGGGTCCGGGTGCGCCTCGGGGACAGCGACCTCGGCCCGGCCATGATCGCCGGTGGTTCGATGGGCACCCGCTCCTGGGCGTGGGCCGTCACGGCGGCCGCCGGGGAGCTGCGGCAGAGCCTCGCGCCGGGCGCCGACATTCCGCCGGAGGGCATCACCGTACGCTCGAACACGGCCGAGGCCATCGGCGCCCTCGCCCAGAAGGAACGGCACTCCTTCGGGGCGCAGTTCGCCGAGGTCGCCGTCGACCCGGCCACCGGTGAGGTCCGGGTACGGCGCATGCTGGGCATCTTCGCGGCCGGCCGGATCGTCAACCCGCTCACCGCCCGCAACCAGCTGGTCGGCGGCATGATCTGGGGCATCTCGATGGCCCTGCACGAGGAAGCCGTCCGGGACCGGGCCACGGGCGGTCTCTACGGCGCCGACCTCGCGGGCTACCACGTCGCCGCGCACGCCGACATCCCGCACATCGAGGCCGACTGGGTCGACGACCCCGACCCGGACGACCCGGTCGGCATCAAGGGCATCGGCGAGATCGGCATCGTGGGTGCCGCCGCGGCGGTCGCCAACGCCGTGTGGCACGCGACCGGCGTCCGCCACCGGAACCTGCCCATCCGCCCCGACCGCGTCCTCATGGCGGACGGCGATGCTTGACCTTGCCGGGCAACTGCACGCTTGGGCCGAGGAGGGCCGGGACTTCGCCGTCGCCACCGTCGTGGCGGTCGGCGGCAGCGCCCCGCGCCCTCCCGGCGCCGCCCTGGCCGTCTCGGCCGACGGCACGGCCATCGGCTCGGTCTCCGGCGGCTGTGTGGAGGGCGCGGTGTACGACCTGTGCCTCCAGGCCCTCCAGGACAGGCAGACCCGGGTCGAGCGGTTCGGCTACAGCGACGAGGACGCCTTCGCGGTCGGCCTGACCTGCGGCGGGGTCATCGACATCATGGTCACCCCGTACGACGCCGACGATGCGGCCCGGACCGCCGCACTGTCGGCCGCCGCCCACGACGAGCCGGTCGCGCTCGCCCGAGTGGTCCAGGGCCCGGCCGGCCTCCTCGGCCGGTCGGTGCTCGTACGCCCCGACGGCACCCACGAGGGCGGTCTCGGCGGTCACCCCGAGCTGGACCGCACGGCGATCGCTCAGGCCCGCGCCCTGCTGGACGCCGGCCGCACCGCCACGGTCGAGGTGTCCGAGGACGGCTCGCACTGCCCGGGCGGGCTCACCCTGCTGGTCGAGTCGGCCGTCCCACCGCCCCGCATGATCGTCTTCGGTGCGATCGACTTCGCCGCCGCCCTCGTACGGGCGGGCAAGTTCCTCGGCTACCACGTCACCGTGTGCGACGCCCGCCCCGTCTTCGCCACCGGGGTCCGTTTCCCCGACGCCGACGAGATCGTCGTCGACTGGCCCCACCGCTACCTGGCGAGCACGGACACGGACGCGCGGACGGTGCTGTGCGTGCTCACCCACGACGCCAAGTTCGACATCCCCCTGCTGACCGAAGCCCTGCGGCTGCCCGTGGCGTACGTCGGTGCCATGGGCTCCCGCCGTACCCACGAGGACCGCAGCCGGCGGCTAAGGGAAGCGGGCGTGAGCGAGCGCGAACTGGCCCGGCTCAGGTCACCGATCGGCCTCGACCTGGGCGCCCGTACGCCCGAGGAGACCGCCCTGTCCATCGCGGCCGAGATCGTCGCCGCGCGGCACGGCGGCACGGGCCGGCCGCTCACCGGCGCGGACACTCCGATCCACCGGGACGAGCGGGCGGCCGGACCGCTGCCGCAGCCGGTCTGAGCGCCGACCACCCCGGCGACACGTCGGAGCCGGCGAGATGCCGAAGCCGCAGACGGGCGGGTGCCGCCGACAGGCCGGTGCCGCCGACGGGCGGGTGCCGACGACATGCCGGAGGGCCGCGGCCGTCACCGGCCGCGGCCCCTCCGTGGCACCGTGCGCGAGCGGATCAGGCAGCGGCCGGCTCCGTGGCGTGGCCGTGCAGGCGGGCGATGACCTCCGTCAGCTGCGCGGCGACCTCGGCGTCGTCGGCCGGGTGCGTCTCGGCGAAGCGGGTCATCGAGCCGGGGATGGACAGCTTCACGTCCTCCAGCACCTTGCCGCCGGCCACGCCCACGGACTTGCGGGTCTCGTCGTGCGCCCAGACACCGCCGTACTGGCCGAACGCGGTGCCGACCACGGCCACCGGCTTGCCGCTGAGGGCACCGGCACCGTACGGGCGGGACAGCCAGTCGATGGCGTTCTTCAGGACGGCCGGGATGGTGCCGTTGTACTCGGGCGTGAACAGGAGCAGGCCGTCGGCGGCGTTGGCGGCCTCGCGCAGCCTCTCGGCGGCGGCCGGGACGCTGCCCTCGACGTCGATGTCCTCGTTGTAGAAGGGGATCTCCGCCAGCCCCTCGAACAGCTCGACCTCCGCACCCTCGGGGGCGAGCTTGACGGCGGCCTCGGCGAGCTGGCGGTTGTGCGAACCCGCGCGAAGGCTGCCGACGAGGGCGAGGATACGAACAGACATGCTGACTCCCAGGTGGTGAAAGACGGCTCCGAAACACTGCCGTTACGATCCGGACCGAGGTCCGTTTATTGTTGTAGCACCCTAACCGGACCGCGGTCCAGTTTTGTTCCCGATGCTTTACGCTGGCTTCATGGCCACCGTCCCGCCCCCTTTCCCGACGCCTCAGGAGTCCGTCGGTCACCCGGAGCTGCTCCAGCTGGGCACCGCTCTGGAGCCCGACGAGCCCTGCCTGCGGGCCGACGCCGCGCGCAACCGGGCCAGGCTGCTGGAGGCCGCCGCGCGACTGGTCGCGGAGCGCGGCGCGGACGCCGTCACGATGGAGGCGGTGGCCGCCGAGGCCTGTGTGGGCAAGGGCACGGTCTTCCGCCGTTTCGGCGACCGCACCGGCCTGCTGACGGCGCTGCTGGACCACTCGGAGAAGAAGTTCCAGGCCGCGTTCCTCGCCGGGCCGCCGCCGCTCGGACCCGGAGCGCCGCCCGTGGAGCGGCTGCGCGCGTTCGGCCGCGCGATGCTGCGCCGCTCGACCGACGAACTGGAGTTGCAACTGGCGGCCGAGCCGGGCCCCGGCCGGCGCTTCACCGCCCCGCCCCGCCGGGTGCTGCGCCACCACGTGAGCATGCTGCTGCGGCAGGCCGTCCCGGAAGCGGACTGCGAACTGCTCTCCCACACCCTGATGGGCCAGCTCGACCCGGCCCTGATCCACCACCTGACCCGGCAGTGCGGGATACCCATGGCCCGTTTGGAGGACGCCTGGGTCGACCTCGTCGACCGGGTCACGGGCACGGCCACGGGCGGCTGAGCGCCCGTCCGGGCCCCCGTGACCGCTCACGGCTTCCTCACAACTCCCCCGCCCGACCCGCGCATTGGGGCTTCTGCCAAGATGCCGTACGTCATGGTGCAGATACCCAAAACGCCCGCGCCCCCGTCGCCCGCACCGTTGCGCTCCGTGCCCACGAGCGCCGATGTGGCCCGCCTGGCCGGCGTCTCGCGCGCGACCGTCTCCTACGTCCTCAACAACACCAGCGCCGTACGGATCAGCGAGCCCACCCGACGCCGGGTCCACGAGGCCGCGAAGGAACTCGGGTACGTCCCGCACGCGGCCGCCCGCAGCCTGCGCGCCGGGCACAGCCGTATGGTCCTGATCCCCGCGCCGACCTTCCCCGTCGGCCCGCTCTACAACCGGTTCCTCACCGACCTCCAGGGCGCGCTCGGCAGCCTGGACTACACGGTGGTGCAGTACGGCACCGGCGGCCCGCACGGCGACGAAGCCGCCCGCGCCTGGGCCGAGTTGCGGCCCGTGGCCGTCCTCGTGCCCGGTTCCGGGCTCGGCCCGCGCGGGGTGGCGGTGCTCAAGCGCTCGGGGGCGCGGGCCGTGGTCACCCTCGGCCCCGAGACCATCGAGGGCGCGCACGCCCTGCTCATGGACCACGACGTGGTCGGCCACAGTGCGGGCTCTCACCTCTACGACCGGGGCAGGCGCCGCATCGGCGTCGTCGTCCCGCAGGAGCCCGGCCTGGAGGCGTTCTCCGCGCCCCGGCTCGACGGGGTGCGCCAGTCGGTGCGGGGCACCGACGCCACGGTGACCGAGCTGCCGCTCGCCTACGACGAGGAGGCCGCAGCACGCCTCGCCGCCCGCTGCCGAGACCTCGGCCTCGACGCCGTGTTCACGTACAACGACGAGTACGCGATGCTGCTCGTGCGGGCCCTGCAGGACGAGGGCATCCGCATCCCCGAGGAGACGGCCGTGATCGGCGCCGACGACCTCATGCTCGGCCGGCTGCTCCGGCCGAGGCTCAGCACGGTCCGCCTGGAACTGCCCTCCGGCCGCGAACTCGCCGAACTGGTCGACCGAGCCGTGCGCAAGCCCGGAACCGAGCCGGAGACGCACAAGGTGCTGGGCGCGACGGTGCTCCACCGCGAGTCGAGCTAGCCGGGCCCTGCCGGGTGCGGCCGGCGTCTGGCCGAGTTCGCGTTGGCCAGCGCTCGGCTTCGCGTGGTGGCCGGTCGAGTTCGGGTGGCGGGTCGGTTCGCGGGGGAGCCGGTCGGGTTGTGGTGGCGGCGGGTAGGTTCGCGTGGCGACCGCTCGGGATCGTGTGGTGGCCGGTGGGGTTTGGGTGGCGGGTTGCTTCGCGTGGCCACCGCTCAGCCTCGCGCGGCGACCACCTCGGCTTCGCGTGGCAGCCGGTCGGGTTCGCGCGGCAGCTGCTCGGAATCCCGCGGTCACGGTCGGGATCCTGCGGTCACGCTGGGGATTTGACGCGGAGCCTGTCCGGGTCGCACCGACCTGTTGGGCTCGCGCGGCCACCGCTCGGCAGCTACTCGGGATCGCCGGTCAGTTCGCGTGGCCCCGATCCGGACCGGGGTCACCGGCCCGGACTGTGCGGCCCCGGCCAGGGCCCCCGGCGGGCCGCGCGGCCACCGATCGGGACCGGGGTCACCGATCCGGGCTGCGCGGCCTCGATCCGCCCGGGGCCCTCGGGCCGGACCGCGCGGTCTCCGATCCGGACCGGGGTCATCGGCCCGGACTGTGCGGCCCCGACCGCGTCCCCGGCGGACCGCGGGCCCCCCGATCCGGACCGGGATCCCCGGGCCGGACGGCACGGCCCCGGCCCCCGCCCCGACCGCACGGCCCCCCGCGGAGCCCGTTCGGCCGCTCTGCGGCCCGTGGCATGGCTAGGATGTTGCATGCTCAACAAAACGGGGGCGCGTACGCACGCCGCCGTGGCCCGCGCGGCTGCGGCTCGGTCGGCGCGTCCTGCCCTGTGACCGCCGAACCGGCCGCACACTCACGGGAGTCCCGCTCACCCGTCAGCCGGTGACCGATCGATCGGAGAGCCGTCATGCCCCTGCTCGACACCAGGACCTGGCAGCCCCAGACCCTGACAGGCCCCGGGTACACCGTCACCGAGCCCGCCACCGGCCAAGCCCTCGGCACCCTCGCCCTCGCCGGCCCGAAGGACGTCGAGGCCGCCGCCGAGAGGGCCTCCGCCGCCCAGCGCGAGTGGGCCCGCGCCCCGCACTTCGCCCGGGCCGCCGTGCTCCGCAAGGCCGGCGACCTGTTCACGGCACACGCCGACGAACTGCGCGAATGGCTCGTCCGCGAGTCCGGTTCCGTCCCCGGCAAGGCCGACTTCGAACTGCACGTCGCCGCCCAGGAGTGCTACGAGGCCGCCGCGCTCGCCTCCCGCCCGGCCGGCCAGGTCCTGCCCAGCGAGGCGCCGCGCCTGTCGTACACGCGCCGTGTCCCGGCCGGTGTCGTGGGCGTGATCTCCCCGTTCAACGCCCCGCTGATCCTGTCCATCCGCTCCGTCGCACCGGCCCTGGCCCTCGGCAACGCCGTCGTCCTCAAGCCGGATCCGCGCACCGCCGTCTGCGGAGGGCTGTCCCTCGCCGCGGTCTTCGCCACCGCGGGCCTGCCGCAGGACCTGCTGCACGTGCTCCCCGGCGGCCCGGACGTCGGACAGGCCCTGGTCGCCGACCCGCGCGTACCCGTGGTCTCCTTCACCGGCTCCACCCCGGCCGGTCGGGCCGTGGGCGAGGCCGCCGGCCGCCACCTCAAGCGGGCCCACCTGGAACTCGGCGGCAACTCGGCCATGATCGTGCTGCCGGACGCCGACCTCGACGCGGTGATCTCCACCGCCGCCTGGGGCTCGTTCTTCCACCAGGGCCAGATCTGCATGACGACCGGACGCCACCTGGTGCACGCGTCCCTGTACGACGAGTACGTCGAGCGGCTCGCCGCCAAGGCCGACTCGCTCGCCGTCGGCGACCCGTACCGCGAGCATGTCCACCTGGGCCCGATCATCGACTCCGGCCAGCTCGACAAGGTCAGCGGCCTGGTCGAGTCCAGCAAGGCCGCCGGCGCCAAACTCGCCGCGGGCGGCACCCACGACCGGCTCTTCTACCGGCCCACGGTCCTCGCCCACGTCGGCGACCACACCCCGGCGTACACGGAGGAGGTCTTCGGACCCGTGGCGCCCGTACGCTCCTTCACCACCACCGACGAGGCGGCGGCCCTGGCCGCGCAGAGCCCCTACGGACTCTCCCTGGGCATCGTCACCCGCGACCCGGCCCGCGGCCTGGACCTCGCCGAGCGCATCCCGACCGGCATCGTCCACATCAACGACCAGACCGTCAACGACGAGGCCGTGGCACCCTTCGGCGGAGTCGCCGCCTCCGGCACCGGCGCCCGCTTCGGCGGCGAGGCCAACCTGGAGGCCTTCACCGAACTGCGCTGGACGACGGTACGCGGAGACGTGGCTCCGTATCCGTTCTAGCCCTGCGGCGTCTAGCCCTGCGGTGCCTGCTGGCCCTCCTGGGCCTGCTGCTCGGCGATCGCCTTGCGGACCTCGTCCATGTCGAGGTTGCGGGCCTGCCCGATGACGTCTGTCAGGGCGGCCTCGGGCAGGGCGCCCGGCTGGGCGAACACGGCGACCTGGTCACGGACGATCATCAGCGTCGGAATCGACTGGATACCGAAGGCCGCGGCCAGCTCCGGCTGCGCCTCGGTGTCCACCTTGCCGAACACGAGGTCAGGGTTCTCCTCCGCCGCCTTCTCGTAGACCGGGGCGAACTGCTTGCACGGCCCGCACCAGGACGCCCAGAAGTCGATCAGGACGAACTCGTTGTCCGTGACCGTCTGGTCGAAGTTCTCCTTGGTGAGCTCCACGGTGCTGGTCATGGCGTAAATCCCTCTTCCTGGTGTGGGTCAAGCCGTCGGCACAACACGGCCGACCTGGTACGTATTCCGCGCCCCTACCCGTGTGGCCAGGGCGCACACCACCCACCAGACTGACCCCATGACGGAAACGGAAACCAACGCGTACGACGTCGTGGTGCTCGGGGCCGGGCCCGTGGGGGAGAACGTCGCCGACCGCACCCGCGCGGCCGGTCTGACCACCACGGTCGTGGAGAGCGAACTCGTCGGCGGCGAGTGCTCGTACTGGGCGTGCATGCCCAGCAAGGCCCTGCTGCGGCCGGTCATCGCCCGCGCGGACGCCCGCCGGGTGCCGGGCCTGAGCCAGTCGGTGCAGGGCCCCCTCGACGCCTCCGCGGTCCTCGCCCACCGGGACTACTACACCTCCGACTGGAAGGACGACGGACAGGTCGGATGGCTCGACAGCATCGGCGCCGACCTGTACCGCGGCCACGGCCGCCTCACCGGCCCGCGCACGGTGACGGTCACCGGCCCGGACGGCGGTGACCGCGTCCTGACCGCCCGGCACGCCGTCGCCGTCTGCACCGGCAGCCGCGCCGCCCTGCCCGGGATGCCCGGACTCGACGAGGTCCGGCCGTGGACCAGCCGGGAGGCCACCAGCGCCAAGCACGTGCCCGGCCGCCTGATCGTGGTCGGCGGCGGTGTCGTCGCCACCGAGATGGCCACCGTCTGGCAGGCCCTCGGCTCGCAGGTCACCATGCTGGTGCGCGGCAAGGGCCTGCTGCCCAGGATGGAACCCTTCGCCGGAGAACTCGTCGCCGAGGCGCTCACCGAGGCCGGCGCCGACGTCCGCACCGGCACATCACTGGAATCGGTGACCCGCGAGAGCGGCAGCGTCGTCGCCGTCACGGACAACGGCGACCGCGTCGAGGCCGACGAGATCCTCTTCGCGACCGGCCGCGCACCCCGCACCGACGACCTCGGCCTGGAGACGATCGGCCTGGAACCCGGCTCCTGGCTCGACGTCGACGACAGCCTCCGCGTCACCGGCCACGACTGGCTCTACGCGGTCGGCGACGTCAACCAGCGCGCCCTCCTCACCCACCAGGGCAAGTACCAGGCCCGCATCGCGGGCGCCGCCATCGCCGCACGGGCCACCGGCGAGAACCTCCTCGCCGAGCCGTGGGGCGCCCATGCCGCGACCGCCGACCACGCGGCCGTCCCCCAGGTCGTCTTCACCGACCCGGAAGCGGCGGCCGTCGGTCTGTCACTCGCCGAGGCCGAACAGGCGGGGCACCGGGTGAAGGCCGTCGACGTCGACCTGTCCACCGTCGCGGGCGCGGGCCTGTACGCCGACGGCTACAAGGGCCGCGCCCGCATGGTCGTCGACCTGGAGGACGAGATCCTGCGCGGAGTGACCCTCGTCGGCCCCGGTGTCGGCGAGCTCATCCACTCCGCCACGATCGCCGTCGCCGGCCAGGTCCCGATCAGCCGCCTGTGGCACGCCGTCCCGTCCTACCCGACGATCAGCGAGGTGTGGCTGCGGCTGCTGGAGGCCTACCGCGACGCGTGACCTCCGGGACGTCCGGCCGTCCTGCCCTGGGGCGGTCCCGCCAGGCGCGGGACCGCCCCGGGTTTCCGGCGGCCGGTCGGAATCCGGCACGGTCACGCGTGCTCCGGCACCACCAGCTCCCGGTAGTCGTCGCTCCACAGGTCCTCCTCCGCCTCCGGCAGCAGCAGCACCCGGTCCGGCCGCAGCGCGTCGACGGCGCCCTCGTCGTGCGTGACCATGACGATCGCGCCCGGGTACGTGCCCACCGCGGCCAGGACCTCGGCACGGGAGGCCGGGTCGAGGTTGTTGGTGGGCTCGTCGAGGAGCAGCACGTTCGCGCCCGAGTGCACCAGGCCCGCCAGGGCGAGCCGGGTCTTCTCGCCGCCGGAGAGGACGCCGACGCGCTTGCCGGCGTCGTCGCCGGAGAACAGGAACGCGCCCAGGACCTGGCGGACTTCGCCGTCCGCGAGGTGCGGGGCGGCACCCGCCAGATGCTCACGCACCGTCAGTTCTGGGTCCAGGGTGTCGTGTTCCTGGGCGAAGTAGCCGAGGCGCAGCCCGTGCCCGTGGACCACCCGGCCGCCGTCCGGCCTGTCCTGCCCGGCGAGGATCCGCAACAGGGTCGTCTTTCCGGCGCCGTTGGGCCCGAGCACCACCAGGCGGCTGCCCCGGTCGACGGCGAGATCGACACCCCGCAGGACGTGCTGACCGCCGTACGACCTGGTCAGGCTGACCGCGCCGAGCGGGATCCGGCCACAGGGCGCCGGCTCGGGCAGCCGGATCCTGGCCGTCTTCTCCGCGCGCCGGGCCGGTTCGAGGCCCGCGAGCATGCGGTCGGCACGGCGGGCCATGTTCCGCGCGGCCACCGCGGTCGCCACCCGGGCGCGCATCTTGTCGGCCTGGGCGTGCAGCGCCGCCGCCTTGCGCTCCGCGTTCGCCCGCTCACGGGTCCGTCGCCGTTCGTCGGCGTCCCGCTGGGCCAGGTACTCGTCCCAGCCGGTGTTGTGGACGTCGAGCGCGGCACGCCCCGGATCCAGGTGGAAGACGCGGTTCACGGTGCCGGCCAGCAGGGACGTGTCGTGGCTGATCATCACGAGCCCGCCCTGGTAGGTGGTGAGGAACCCGCGCAGCCAGGCGGCCGAGGCCGCGTCCAGATGGTTCGTCGGCTCGTCCAGCAGCAGCGTGCCGTGCCCGGCGAAGAGGATGCGGGCCAGTTCCACACGCCGGCGCTGACCGCCCGACAGGGCGCGCAGCGGCCGGTCCATCAGATCCGCGGGCAGTCCGACTCCGGCGGCGACCCGGGCGGCCTCCGCCTCGGCCGCGTAACCGCCGCGCGCCTGGAACTCGGCCTCGGCCCGCACATAGGCGTTCATCGACCGCTCCGTCCCGTCGGCCATCGCGGCCTCGGCGCGGCGCAACTCCCGTACGGCGTGGTCCAGGCCGCGCGCGGACAGGATCCGGTCGGTGACGGTGACCGACTGGTCGGCGGCGCGCGAGTCCTGCGGGAGATGGCCGACGTCACCGGTGCGGGCGACGGTCCCGGCGGCGGGCCGCAGGGTGCCCGCCAGAGTGTGCAACAGGGTGGTCTTCCCCGCGCCGTTGCGGCCGACCAGGCCGATGCGGTCGCCGGGGGAGACGTGGAAGGAGACGCCGGACAGCAGCAGACGCGCGCCCACGCGCACGTCGACGTCACGAACGGTGATCATGAGAAAACGCTCCGAACAAGCAAGAGGACACACGGGTGGTGTGGAAGTGGGTCCTCGGCTAGGAAATTCGGGGCGTGGACATGGACGTCACGGTAACGGAGGCGCCCCGCCGAGCGCCTCCGAATTTCCGCACATGCCTCCGGCTCTCCGTGCGCTACGGCAACTCGAAGCCGAGCGCCCGCGCGGCCTCCTCCGGCGTCGGCTGGGCCCAGCGCTCCGCCACCGCCTGGTTGGACGACAGCGAACGCGACTCGGCCCGGTCGAGATACAGGATCCCGTCGAGATGGTCCGTCTCGTGCTGCACGATCCGGGCGGGCCAGCCCGCGAACACCTCGTCCAGCGCGTGCCCGTGCTCGTCCTGCCCGGTCAGCCGCACCTCGGCGGGCCGCGCCACCACCGCCTGCCAGCCCGGCACGCTCAGACAGCCCTCGAAGAACGCGGTCCGCGCGCCGCCGACGGGCTCGTAGACGGGATTGACCAGCACCCGGAACGGCTGCGGCACCCGTCCGCGCGCCAGCCGCACCTCGTCCGGCACCGGCGCCGGGTCCTCGATCACAGCGATCCTCAGCGGCACACCGACCTGAGGTGCCGCCAGGCCCACCCCCGGAGCCGCGCGCATGGTGATCCGCAGGGCCTCGACGAACCGGGCCAGCAGCGCGGGCCCCAGCTGACCGTCGTACGGCTCGGTGCCGCGCCGCAGCACCGGATCACCGGCCGCCACGATGGTCAACGGGCCGCCACCGGCGAGGAGTTCCTCGACCCGCTCGGCCAGGGGTGCGCGATCGCTCGGAGTTCCCATCGCGTCAGGATGACACGGCACCCTCCACCCTCGTGTGCGGCACGTCACACGCACTCCCCGGGAACTGGACGCCCCTTCAGCCCGACTACTGCACCGCAACGGCCACGAAGACGTCCCCGGGAGAACCCGCCGATGACCACCGCTCCCTCGACCACCACGGACGAGGCCCCGCAATCCGCCACCCCACCCCCGGCGAAGAGCAGTTGGGCCCTCTTGCGCCCGCTCATCCTCCGCCTGCACTTCTATGCCGGGGTCCTGGTGGCCCCGTTCCTCCTCGTCGCCGCCACCACCGGCCTGCTGTACGCCGCCTCCTTCCAGGCCGAGAAGATCGTGTACGACCATGAACTGACCGTCCCCCCGGGCGAGCGGAAGCTGCCGATCAGCGAGCAGGTGGCCGCCGCCCGCAAGGCCCACCCCGAGGGCACGATCTCCGCCGTACGCCCCTCACCCGAGGCGGACGCGACGACCAGGGTGATGCTGTCCGGCGTCCCGGGCGTCGACGAGGGACACACGCTCGCCGTGTTCGTGGACCCGTACACGGCGCAGGTGCGTGGTTCCCTCGAGCAGTACGGCTCGACCGGCGCGCTGCCGCTGCGCACCTGGATCGACGAGTTCCACCGGGACCTGCACCTCGGCGAGTCGGGCCGGCTGTACAGCGAACTGGCGGCCAGCTGGCTGTGGGTGATCTCGGCCGGCGGACTGGTGCTGTGGTTCTCCCGCCGCCGTGCCCTGCGCAAGGTGCGGGGCACGAACGGACGGCGCCGCACTCTCGGGCTGCACGGCAGCGTCGGCGCGTGGGCGGCCGCCGGCTTCTTCTTCCTCTCGGCGACCGGCCTGACCTGGTCGGCCTACGCCGGAGCCAACATCGACGAGCTGCGGACCTCACTGGGTCAGGCCACCCCGGCGGTGTCGTCGTCGGCGGGTGGCGAACACGCCGGCCACGGCTCCGCCGCCGGGCAGGCCGGCGACGCCGCGCACGGGGTGGGCCTCGACAAGGTCCTCGCGGCGGCCCGGGCGGAGGGACTGGGCGACCCGGTGGAGATCGTGCCGCCGGCGGACGCGGAGTCGGCCTACGTCGTCAAGCAGGTGCAGCGCAGCTGGCCCGAGAAGCAGGACTCCGTCGCGATCGACCCGGCCAGCGGCGAGGTCATGGACGTGGTGCGGTTCGCCGACTACCCGGTGCTCGCGAAGCTCACCCGGTGGGGCATCGACCTGCACACCGGCGTCCTGTTCGGCCTGGCCAACCAGATCGCCCTGATGCTGCTCGCGCTCTGTCTGATCCTGCTGATCGTGTGGGGCTACCGCATGTGGTGGCAACGCGGCCGCGGCACCGCCTTCGGCCGCCCGATCCCACGCGGCGCCTGGCAGCAGGTACCGCCACAGATCCTGGTACCGCTACTGGCGGGGGTCGCCGTACTCGGCTCCTTCCTTCCCCTGTTCGGCATCCCGCTGGCGGCCTTCCTGGCGGTCGACATCCTGCTGGGAGAGATCGCCTACCGGCGGGGACGGCGGACGTACGGGCCGGGTACGCCGGCGCGGTAGCGGACCCGCCGATACGGTAGGGGACCCGCCGACGCACAGGTGCCCGGCTCCACACGGAGCCGGGCACCTTCGGGTACGTACCGGTCAGCTCTGCTCGAAGTCGCCCGCGAGCGCCGAGGCGATCCGCAGGTGCGACTCCGCCTCCTCGTGCCGGTTCTGCCGCTGGAGCGTCCGGCCGAGCATCAGCCGGGCGTAGTGCTCGACCGGGTCCCGCTCGACGATCGTCCGCAACTCGGCCTCCGCACGGCGGAGTTGGGCCGAGTGGTAGTAGGAGCGCGCCAGCAGCAGCCGCGGCCCGGTCTGCTCGGGCACCTCCTCGACCAGCCCGCCCAGGACCCGCGCGGCGGCGGCGTAGTCCTTGGCGTCGAAGAACATCTGCGCGCGCTCCCAGCGCTCCGCCGGTGTCCCGTGGGCGTAGTACGTCGCGTCGTAGGTCGTGTTCACTCGTGCCTCCTTCGAGGCCGACAACCGAACGGATTGGTTCAATATTCCACTACAGAGCCAGACCGCCCCTCGGTGAGGGCGGCCGACCGACGCGGGCGCCGGGCGCGGCCCGAATGACGCGCGACGCGGGCCCTGCCGCCCGACTAGGTTGTGCGCCATGAGCAATCTTGAGCGCGAGGCGGCTCCCTCCCCGTGCGGTGGCCGCGGCTTCGTCGTAGCCGAGCCGGTTCGCGAACTCCTCAGTCCTCGCCATGTCAAGCTGGGCGAATCCAGCGAGGTCCGCAGGCTGCTGCCCAACCTCGGCCGCCGTATGGTCGGGGCCTGGTGCTTCGTCGACCACTACGGCCCCGACGACATCGCCGACGAACCCGGCATGCAGGTGCCGCCGCATCCCCACATGGGCCTCCAGACGGTGAGCTGGCTGCACGAGGGGGAGGTGCTGCACCGCGACTCCACCGGCAGCCTGCAGACGATCCGGCCGCGCGAACTGGGCCTGATGACCTCCGGCCGTGCGATCAGTCACTCGGAGGAGAGCCCGCGCTCGCACGCCCGTTTCCTGCACGGCGCGCAACTGTGGGTCGCCCTCCCGGACGGCCACCGCCACACCGACCCGCGCTTCGAGCACCACGCCGACCTGCCGGTCGTCACGGCACCCGGCATCAAGGCGACGCTGATCCTCGGCGACCTCGACGGCGCGACCTCGCCCGGCACGGCGTACACCCCGATCACCGGCGCCGACCTGGCCCTCACCCGGGGCGCGGACGTACGCCTCCCCCTGGAACCGGACTTCGAGTACGCCGTCCTGTCCATGTCCGGCGAGGCCCACGTGGACGGCGTCCCGGTCCTGCCCGGCTCGATGCTCTACCTCGGCTGCGGCCGCAGCGAACTGCCGCTGCGGGCCGAGTCGGACGCCGGCCTGATGCTCCTGGGCGGCGAGCCGTTCGAGGAGGAACTGATCATGTTCTGGAACTGGATCGGACGGTCCCAGGAGGAGATCGAGCAGGCGCGTCGGGACTGGATGGAAGGGACACGGTTCGGGGAGGTGAAGGGGTACGACGGTGATCCGCTGCCCGCACCGGAACTGCCGCCGGGGCCGTTGAAACCGCGGGGAAGGGTGCGCTGACCTGCGGGGACGCGTCAGTGTTGGTGGCCCCTGGGTCGAAGGGCGATCGGGTAAATCTCACTGCCTTCAGCCTGCCTGCCAGAAGGCGTCCGAACAGCCGGCTGGCTCAGGTCGGCGCGGTTGGCGATTCCACAGTGTGGCTGTCTGTGGGCGGCTGCGGTAGGACTCTCGCTGACCTGACGCTGACTTTGCTGACGCCTCGTCAGGGTGGGGGAGGGGCTCTTATCCCAGCTTCGGCGCTTGCGTGGGAGTTTGCAGGTTCGGTGGTGTCCGGACCAATGCTGACCTGGCTGGCAGTCGAGTCAGGCGTTGGGTGGCGGACGAGTTCGGCATCACGGTCGGCGGGACAAGCAAGGTGGTCGACCGCATCGAGGAACTGCGCCAGGCCCTGCCCGGCATCAGCCCTCACACTCTGACCAGTCGGCTGCGTCAGTTCGAGACCCACGCCATCGTCATTCGCACGACATACGCGGAGATCCCGCCGCGCGTCGAGTACCGCCTCACCCCCCTCGGCGAGGGGCTGCGCGACGTTCTCGAAGCCATGGCGACCTGGGCCGATTCGGTGCCCACCCCGGAGGCTGCCCCCTCGGTCATGGCCGAGGGGGCAGGTGAGCAACGGTGAGAGGGTCGGCCTCTCTTATGGCCGGATAGCGGATTCGCCGGCAAGGACATCAACAGTGGCCGGCGCCCGGAGTGCTCGGTGATCAGGAAGTCGGCCACCCAGCCGGCCCACCGACGATGGGTGGCGCGGAGATGGCTGACGGTGGCGAAGCGGTAGCCGCGGGCAGTGAGGGTGCGCAGGATCTCGGGGACGGGTGGCTCGAGACCGAACTGTGGCAACACTCAACCCGACTGCGGGAGGAGCACGGCTGCCGGTCACCTGGTTCTTGGCCATGCGGTTTCTCGTCCAGCATCCTGGCCCCCCGTCTGGTCGAACGAGGCTCCGCGATCGTCGAACTGACCCTTGACGGAGAGGACTTGGTCAGGAGAGCGGGTCAGGTCTTCGACGCGGAGTTGCAGACACAGGTCGCTACGGCCGCCTCCTAGCAGTCCTTGGCCCAGTTTGCCGCGACACTGAGCACGTTGCGGGCTGCCCATTCCCGAAGCAGGCAGCAGGCGTCCTGACCTGGACGCTTGACCTGTTGCGCACCGTCCGAAGCAGGCGACGGGGGAAGACCGCGACGACTCCGCTGTCAGGTGACCGGCGTCAAGGGGGGCTGCCTGAGACTGCTGAAGAACCGCAGGAAGGGAGGCAAGCGGGACGTCGTCACGCAGGAGGCCGCCGAGTACGCCGACTACCTGGTCGTACCGAAGGTGGACGCCCTCCAGGCCGCGGTCGCCGAAGTGTCCCCGGCCGCCGTGCTGGTCCCCTCCTTGCCGAGGGCGAGGAGATCGCCGCCCGTCTGGCGCTGCGTCTGGGCTCCGGCATCATCACCGACGCCGTTGACCTGGAGGCCGACGACGAGGGCCCGATGGCCACGCAGTCGGTGTTCGCCGCGTCCTTCACCACCAAGTCCCGTGTCTCCAAGGGCACCCCGGTCATCACGGTCAAGCCCAACAGCGCGGCCGTAGAGGCCGCCCCGGCCGCCGGTGCGGTCGAGGCGCTGTCCGTGACCTTCTCCGACCAGGCCACAGGCAGCGTGAGCCAGTGATTGACCGACGTCGGTCAGGCCAAGTGCGGAAGCTGATGACGCAGTTGGGCCTGGCCATCGCCGCCCCCGTCGGTGGGCGCCTGTGGTCGAAGAACCGTCGCAGCACGGGGACTTACTCATCGAGCAGGGCGCAGGTGGTCAGGTCGGTCACCGGCTCCCACGCGGTGACCTGCCGGTCCGGCGAGCCGGTGTCCGGCGCGGTGCTCTGCGGCGAGGGGCGGCGGCAGGGGCCGCAAGATGACGGTCGTGGTGGCTCCGTGCAGAAGGCCGAGTTGACGGCGCACTTGGGGCGTTTCCCGCACTTGACGGCAGGCCGAAGCGGGCGCTCGCAAGGGGCGACCCGGTGCCATCCAGGCCCGCTACTCCTAGGCAACAAGCTGAAGGGAGTGTGGCGTGCGTCACGTCATCCCATTGGTTACGTTGAGGTGACTGGTTACCGATGGTGAGTATGGAGGTGCAGCAGGACGAACTCACCTAAGGAGAGGGGCCGGCCATGGACGGCTCGCTGGTCGCGGCACCTGTCCACTTCTCGGCCAAGCGTGACGGCGTGGAGATGGAGATGAACGGCGTCGACCTGCTGCGGATCGAGGGCGAGCGCGTCGCGGAGGTCTGGCTCTTCTCGGCGGGCCAACAGGGCGAGGACGACTCTCGGGGCAATACCTGAGGGCGGGTCCGCCGAAATCTGACCGCCGTCTTTGACCCACCCCGAGTCGCGCGCGTCGCGCCTCGCATCCGCTGTAACAGTCTGTCGTACTGCCTCTATGTTGGGGGCGTAAGGAGCAAGTGGCTATGACCAGCAAGAACATCGACATCGCGCGTGAGTACTTCCAGGCCGTACAGAAGGGTGACCTGGCCAAGGTGGGCGAGCTTCTGGACGAGGAAGTCGTCTGGCATCAGCCGGGTGCCAACCGGTTCTCCGGTGAGCACAAGGGGCGCGGTGCCGTCTTCGCGATGCTCGGCGGGATGATGGAGGCCAGTCAAGGCTCCTTCGCCATCGACACGATCCACGCTCTCATGGGCAACGGCGACACAGTGGCCGCCTCCATCCACTTCGCTGGTCGGCGCGAGGACGCGTCCATGAGCATGGACGGCGTGGATGTTCTGCGCATCAAGGACGGCAAGATCGTCGAGATGTGGCTCTTCTCCGGCGACCAGGCGGCCGAGGACGCCTTCTGGGGGGAGTAGGCCGCCCGCATCCTGGCCAGGCGAAAGTCGTCCGGCAAGCCCGGGCGCGCGGGCCGTGGCGGCCGTCTCGGCGCCGACGCATTCGCTGCCGACGATCAGGATCCGCCCTGTTTGAACAGGTCGACGAGCTGCGAGATCAACACGCGGGTGTCCTCCTGGGCGATGCCGCGCAGGCCGCGCCCGAACACACGTACCGCAACGGGTTCAGGACGCCGCACCGTCGGGTCCACCTTCACGACGTTTCGCCCACCATTACCTCTTGCAGCCAGTCACGGTCGCTGGCGGGCGTCGTAGCTCTCGCGTGCCGCGAGTACCTCGGTGAAGTGTTCCTCGGCCCAGCGGCCCAGTGCCTGAAGGGGGACATACAAAGTGCGCCCCAGTGCGGTCAACTCGTACTCGACCCGGGGCGGGACCTCGGCGTACACGTGCCGGGTGACGATTCCGTCGCGTTCCAGGTCCCGGAGCGTCTCGGTGAGGACCTTGGCGCTGATGCCGTCGACGCCGGTGCGCAGGTCGCGGAAGCGCAGGGGGCCTGCGCTGAGCGCGATGACCACCATGGCCGTCCACTTGTTGGCGATGCGGGCGAGCGAGGTGCGGGACGGGCAAGTCGCCGTCATGACATCGAAGGCCGGAAACTCTGGCACGTCACACGTCCTGACTGGTTGTGTTGAGGCGACTGTTACCGGTGGTAATTATAGGACCCGGCAGGCAGCATTTTTAAGCGAGGACGTCGTCTGGCACCAGCCCGATGCCCACCCCTTCTCCGGTAGCCATAGCGACGGGGTGATCTGGAGCGACTCGTGAGGTGGAGGCCCTCAACGATCCGGAGTCCGGGGGCGCTGGCGGGCGCCGCCGCGCTCACGCTCCTCGGTGGCGCGGCCCCCACCTGGGCCGCCGTGCCCGCCGGACACCACCAGGGCCACTCCTCGACGGCCACGCCCATCAAGCACGTCGTCGTCCTCCACGACGAGAACGTCTCCTTCGACCACTACTTCGCGACCTACCCGAAGGCCGCCAACACCGACGGCACGAAGTTCACGGCGTCGAAGAAGACCCCGAGGAACATCGACACCCTCGCGCACGCCGGGCTGCTGACGAAGAACCCGAACCAGTACGCGCCCAAGCGCCTCACCCCGTCCCAGGCCAGGGTGATGGACTACTACGACGGCAACACCGTCACCGGCCTGTGGAACTACGCCCAGCAGTACTCCCTCAACGGCCGCTCCTTCAGCTCGGTCTACGGCCCCTCCACACCCGGCGCCCTGAACCTGATCTCCGGCCAGACGCACGGCGTCATCTCCGTCGACCCGTCCACCGGCACCGAGAACCCCGAGCAGACCTCCACCCCTGACGCCTACACGGTCAAGTCCCCGGACGCCAAGGGCGTCGGCACCGTCATCAACGACCCCGACCCCGCCTACGACGACTGCGCCGGCAAAGACCACACCAGCACCAACGCGCTCGCGGCGATGCAGGGCAAGAACATCGGTGACCTGCTCAACGCCGAGAAGGTGAGCTGGGGCTGGTTCCAGGGCGGCTTCCGTCCCTCCACCGCGTGGAACGGCGACAGCGGCTCGTACGCCAAGTGCGACACCACGCACACCAACATCGGCGGCGCCTCCGTGGTCGACTACAGCCCGCACCACAACCCCTTCGCGTACTACAAGTCGACGGCCAACCCGCACCACCTGCCGCCGAAGAGCGTGAACGAGATCGGCCACAACGGCCAGGCCAACCACAACTACGACCTGACCGACTTCGACGCAGCGCTGAAGGCGGGCAAGCTGCCGCGCGCTGGCGCGCAACACGGCGGACTAGTCTGCCGGTCACACGGCCGGTGTGCGCGCCGAACCGCACGGCCATCTCCTGGTCACCAGGGGGATGGTGACCAGGACCATGAAGAACAGCGTGCCGTGGTGAACCGGGATCCTGCTGAGCGTTCAGTTCTGCGGCTGCATCGATGCCGATGGGGCGGCTCCCTTGCCCGGGCCCCCTCCTTTGCCCCGGCCGAAGAGACCGCCCCAGGAGCCCGCACCGGTCGCCGTGGGGGAGGGTGCGGGGGACGGTGAGGTGCATCCGCCGGGGATGTCACTGCACGGTGTGATGGACGGTGTGGCGCCGGGTGCCGACGGGGTGGAGGCGGGGGAGGGGGCGGTGCTCGGGGACGCCGACGTGCCGGGAGAGGGTGCGCCGTTCTCGTTCGTGCCCTTGCCGAGGTACGGTGCGGCGGGGAAGGAGAGGACCGGCCGGCCCTGGAGGGCTGCGGTCATGTAGCCCAGCCAGACCTGGGTGGGCATGTCGGCGCCGAAGACCTTGCTGTAGCCGCCGACCCCGGCCATCGACTGCAGGCCCGAGTTCTTCGGGTTCTCCTTGAACAGGGCCACCGCTGTGGACAGTTGCGGGGTGTAGCCGATGAACCAGGCGGACTTGTAGTCGTCGGTGGTTCCGGTCTTGCCGGCGGCGGGCCGTCCGAGGGCGAGGGCGTTGGTGCCCGTGCCGTGTTGGACGACGTCCTGGAGGACGTCGGTGACGGTGTCGGCGGTCGAGGCGGGCATGGCCCGGGTGCCTGCCGGTGGCCGGAAGCCGGGCAGGGGCTGACCTGCCTGCACGACCTTCGTGACGGAATACGGCTCGTGATGGACGCCTTGGTCGGCGAACGTCCCGTAGGCATCCGCCATGCGGATGGCCGAAGGGGTGGAGGTGCCGATGTAGAAGCCGGCGGTGTCGTACTGCAGGGTGTTGCGCAGCAGACCGGCCTGCAGCGCCTCGTTCTCCACGTTGCCGTACCCGACGTACTCTCCGAGCTGGACGTAGGGGGTGTTGACCGACTGCTCCATGGCCTTGCGAAGGGTGATGTATCCCCACTTGGTGGGGGTGTCGTTCTGCTGGTGCAGTAGTCCCGTGGGGTCGCTGCCGTCCGGGAGGTCGTTGCCCTCCTGGTTCTTGATCGTGATGCCGTCGTCGCCGTCGAACTTGCTCTCCGGCGTGATCGGGGAGGGTGACTGGCCCGGGGAGAGTACCGCGCCGTGGTCCAAGGCGGCTGCGAGGTCGAAGGGCTTGAACGTGGAGCCGACCGGTACGCCGGACGTGTTGGCGTTGTCGGTGTAGTGGCCCTTGTTCCAGCCGTCCCCGCCGTACAGAGCGACGATCGCGCCCGTGGTCGGGTCGACGGATGCGGCACCGACCTGGACGTTCCGGTCGGCCGCCCGGTGGGCCGGGTCCAGGTGCTGCTTGCCCATCTTGGCCACCGAGGCACTCAACTCCGCCACCTTGTCCTTGTCGAAGGTGGTGTAGATCTGGTAGCCGCCCTGGTTCAGCCCCTGGTCGGTGACCGACGAATGCTGCTCGACGTACTGCTCGGCGGTCTGGACCAGGTAGCCGACCTGCCCGCCCATGGAGCCTCGTCCGTGCATCGGCTGGGGCGTCGGGAAACCGGCGCGCAGGTAACGGTCCTTCTGCGCCGCGCTGATCTTGCCGATGGCCGCCATCCGCCCCAGCACGTACTTCCAGCGGGCCACGGCCGGTGCCCGCTGCTCCGGGTCGTCGGCGTTCATCATCACGCTCGGGGCGTTCACGGTGGCCGCCAGGAACGCGCCCTGGCTGACGGTCAGTTTCCGCACGGGAATGCCGTAGTAAGCCTCGGACGCCGCCTCGATGCCGTACGCGCCCCGGCCGTAGTAGCAGGTATTGAGGTAGCCCTGCAGGATCTGCTGCTTGCTGAGCTTCCTGCCGATCTTCAAGGAGATCATGATCTCGTCGAGCTTGCGCGAGAGTGTCTGGCTCTGGGTGAGGTACGTGTTCTTCACGAACTGCTGGGTGATGGTCGACCCGGACTGCACCTCACCGCCCTCCGCCATGTGGTAAACCGCCCGCAGGATCCCCTGCGGGTCGACACCCGGGTCGGTGTAGAACGAGGCGTTCTCGGCCGCGAGGAAATCCCACTGGACGGACGCGGGTACCTCGGAGAGCGTCACGTTCTGCCGGTCGACCTGGCCGACTTCCGCCATCTGTGAGCCGTCCGACCAGTAGAAGGTGTTCGCCTGCGTCTGCGTGTCCGGATTGACGCTGGGAATCGACACGGTCGCGTACGCGTAGGCCGCCGCGCCGACCAGGCCGGCGCACAGCGTCACGAACAGGCCGAGCAGCTGCTTCCAGGACGGCAACCAGCGCCGCACGCCGCGTCTGCCCGCGCGTGGATAGTTGATGAGCCTCTTCTTCTGGGCGGGCCGCCGCTGTGAGGCGGGAGTGGCCCGGCCTGGGGTACCTCCGGCCCCTCTGCGAGCCGACCGCCGGTTCGCCGCCTGGGCAGCCCTGCGGATCTCCGCACGTGTCATACGGGGCTGCGGTCCGCTGCGGTCATCGCTCATTCTTGGTGGCCTTCAGGTGGGACGTCAGGTGAGATGCGGAAGCCAGTCCTCGTCCGCACCGGCCACGCACGGGCGGACAGGACTGTGCGGCCGTGCCGTCCACAGCGGAGGGCTGAGTGGCGCACCGGCGGTCGAAGGTGACGCGTCCGTCCGTGGAGCTTGAGCGTAGGCGGCCGAATGCACGGATCAGGCGATTTTGGCCTGTCGTTGACCGGCCCATCGGGTGGATATTCCGATGTGCTGACTCGTCGAATACTCCGGTGTGCGAGGCTTCGGTCCGCCGGGCCACCGTCAGAGAATTCAGGTGTGGCTGAAGGCGCTAATCGTTCAAGGGCAGGATTCGCCGTCCATGACCGACAACCCATCCACAGGAATTACCAAGGCTCTTGACGAGGCTCCGCTCATCAGTCATCTCATGTGGGCAGGACCGGAGCTTGTCGGGGCTGAGTACGGCCCAGATGTGATGGATTCGGTTGCCTGTGACGTCGAATGCCATCACCGAGACCGTGACGCCGTCCAGTTGAGCCACCAGACCCGGCTGACCGTTCACGTCCTTGGCCTCCCATGAGTGCTTGAAGGCTCTGACGATGTCGGCGCGCTGGGTTCCCGAGGCCGCGTCGGGCTGTGACGCGCGGATGCGCCGACGGGCCGAAGAGGCCAGCTGGCGGCAGGCCGCCGGGGTCCGGCCGACGATCTCGGCCACTTCGGCGAAGGGGTAACGGAAGACGTCGTGCAGGATGAACGCCACGCGCTCGGCCGGGGTCATCGCCTCGAGCACGACGAGGAAGGCCATGTTGACCGACTCGTCGGGGGTGACTCGGTCGGCCGGGTCGACGGTGCCGGCGCCCGGCCGCCCGCTGATCCGCTCCGTACGGTCGGGCAGCGGCACCGGGATCCATTCGCCCACGTAGCGCCCGCGCCTGGCCCGCGCCGAGCCGAGCAGGTCGAGGCAGATACGGCTGGCGACGGTCGTCAGCCACGCGCCGGGGGAGTTAAGGGTTTCCTGCTGCTGTGGGGACAGGGCATGCCCCCCAGCTACACTGACCCCGTCCAGTTCCAGTCGGGCAACCCCTACGGCACCTCCTGCACAGCCGCCGACGGTCCACCCGGTGAGGTGGCCCTGCAGGCAGCCCGCTACCAGGACCGGCGCGTCGTCGACACCGCAGCCTTCCTCAAGGTCGGCCGCGCCGCCTGATCCAGCACGGACAGACCCTGACCCCGACGAGGTGCTCCAGCATGCCGATGAAGATCGACTCGGTGATCGCACGCCAGCGCGTTGACGACCTGGAAGCGGCCATCCCTTTCTATGAACGGCTGACCGGCCAGCCGGCCGGCCGCTTCGACTTCGCCGGTGTGCAACTGGCGAGTGTCGGGCCCTTCCTTCTGTTCTGTGGCCCGGACGAGGCAGTGCAGAGGGTCGCCGGAGTGAATGCCACGCTGGCGGTCGCGGACATGGCCGCTGCCGTCGAGGAAGCGGTTGCAGCCGGTGCCGCCGTGGTGATGCCGGTGCAACCCACCCCCAACGGCCACCGAGCGGTGCTGCGGCACCCTCACGGGGGCGTATACGAATACGTCGGGCCCTGAGCGGTCGCAGTCGGACTCTCTCCAGACGAGCCACACCCACCTCATTTGGCCTGGTCGCCAACCTGTCGCTCGTGCCCCTTCGCGGCCTCAGGGAGTGGCCGCAGTCGGCACGGTGATCGGGAGGTGCTGGCTGGGATTGTCTTCGTGGCCACCGCGGGCTGCACTTGGCAGCAGGTGCCGTCCGCGTTGTTCAGGCCGTCGGGTGCGACGGCTCATCGGCGCATTTCCGAGTGGACAAAGGCGAGGGTGGGCCAAGCTCCACCGCTTGGTCCTCGATGGCTCACCCTGCCCCGCGGCAGCCGTCTGGCACTACGGCTGAACGGCAAGCCGTAGTGCCGTGACCGGAAACGATCACGGAGGGGTATGACGGCCGGGCCGCCGCAGCGGTGGTCTCACGCAGGCCAACTCAAGGTCGCGCCCTTGCCTGTCAGTTTCCCGCGCTAGGGTCGCCCGCATGGCCGAGCCCGCCTTTCTGACCGCTGTGCGTGAGTCGTACGACACGGTCGCCGCCGACTATGTTGAACGCGTCCCGCCTCCAGCCGAGATGGACCCGCTGTCACGCGCGATGCTGGCAGGGTTCGCCGAACTCGTGCGGATGGCCGCTCTGGGGCCGGTAGCGGACCTGGGATGCGGCCCCGGCCGCGTGACGGCGCACCTGGCCGGGCTGGGGGTGTCCGCCTTCGGCGTCGATCTGTCACCGAAGATGATCGGGCTGGCCCGGCACGCCTATCCGGACCTGAGGTTCACCGAGGGCTCGATGACCTCACTGGAGATGGGGGACGACGAGCTCGGAGGCATCCTGGCCTGGTACTCCACCCACCACACGCCCCCGCAGTGGCTGCCGGCGGTGTTCGCCGAGTTCCGCCGCACGCTCGCGCCCGGCGGCTACCTGCTCTGGGGAGACTATGTCGGCGATGAACGGCTGCAGCCCACCCAGGGCTATGGCCGTCCTGTGTCCTACGAGTCGTACCTTCTGCCGCTGGACCGCATGATCGGCCTGCTGGGGCAGGCAGGACTCGCCATCGCCGCGAGACTCGAGCAGGAGCCCGGGGGACGGGTGAACAGACCGCACGCCTGCCTGCTGGCCCGCAAGCCCGAAAGGCCGTGACGGAGCTTGTTCGCGGCGCTGGGCGACCAGGACGTCGGGGTGGCTGGCGCCCGGTTGCACGACCCGGCTCACAGGAGTGCACGCCGTCGTGCTGACGGCGGTCGGGTCGGCCACCGGCCGCTACACGCTGACGGGAAACGACACCGACTACGAGACGGCGCTCGCGCGGCTGAGGCTTCCCGTCCTCGCGGTCGGCGTGGAGAACGACAGTCTGGCGCCGCCGGGCGCGACGGACCATCTGCTGCAGAAGATCCCGGCGGCCCCTGTGAGCCGGTGGCGCTACACCGAGGACCTTGCCCACGGGGGCCCGGTTGGGCCACTTCCGTTGGGTCCGGCACAGCGACGCCATGAGCGCGTACATCGCGGACTGGATCTCCGGCACACTCACCACTCGGCGGTACGGTGCCGCACAGCCCGGGCCCGACTGTGTAACCGGCACGGCCTGAGGCAGCACTCCCCGGACCATGGCCGAGGCCTCAGCGCTGGAGTTGCGAAGGCAACCGCACCCAGCGGCGTGGGGCGCGGCGATCCGCGACATCCTGGCCGTCGTGGATCCTCAGCCCGGCCGCGGCACAGGCGTAGGCGAGTGTGTCGGCGTCGTGCGGGAAGGCGGACCGGCGCTGCCAGAAGCGGAAGTGCCAGTGCGTGGCCGGGTCGGGCCCGTCCGGCCCGAGGCCTATCTCCTCGTGCTCGACGACTTCGCCGTCGCGGGCCAGGGTGCCGAAGGTCCCTCCCTTGGGGTTGAAGTAGATTCCGTAGGCGGCGGTGCCCGCCGATATCGCCCGCAGTAGGGCGTCGTCGCTCGGCATATAGCCCTCCTGTGTGATCGCGCAGCCGCCGGGAGCCCCGGGCACGCTCGTTACGCCCACATAGCGGAGGGACTCGTCGTAGTCCATCGGATCGAAGGGCGCGTGCTCGGAGTCTGCTTTCGGGCACTGCGCGGGGTCCGCGCCGAGCCGCTGGATCACCTCGTCCTCGCTCAGGCCCGGCACGAAGCAGATGCCGAGTCCTTCGGTCCACAGCTCCTGCTCGCCGAAGGCCGCGATGAGCGCGTCCGCCTCTGCAAACGCCGCGGCTTCCTCGGCGGGCAGCTCCACCGCCCCCGGCAGATCCGCGACGAGTGGCGCGAGCGACGTGGTCAGCAGCAGCCGGCCCGGGGACCAGGGCCCGCTCTGCGGCGTCCACACATCGGCCCCGGCGTCGATCAGCGCTTGGACGCTGCCCTCGTCTACGCTGCAGGCGGCGTACCACAGCGGTGTGTGTCCGTCGTCGTCGCGTGCGTCGACCTCCGCGTGATGCGACAACAGCGCGGCGACCGCCTCCGCTGCCCCTTGTTCCGCCGTCAAATGCAGCGGAGTCGTGCCACGCCATCCGACGCGGGCGTCGGGCGGTGTCGCTGCGTCCAGCCGAGCACGGATCAGGGCCGCATCCCCCCAGTCCTGGTAACCCAGTTGCTGCCAGTCGGCCCGCGGCACATAGCGCTTGCGGGCTTCCTCCTGGCGGCGCAGCATCTCGCGCTGGTGCCGAGTCAGGGGCGGCGCCAGGAAGGCAGGCGGTCCGCTCACCTCCACGTACCCGAAGGTGCCCGGCTGCTCCGACGGATCCGGCGGGTCGAGCGCCGGCCAGACCTCGAGCGCCCGTGCCGACGCGGCATGGAGGGCCGCCACGTCGACCGAGGTGCGGGTCTCGGCAATCCCCTCGTCCGGCCACTCCACCACCAGCTGAGCCTCTCCGGCGGGTGGGAGCTCTGCCAGATACAGGTCGACGTCGGTCTTGAAGAGGGACCGGCGGGAATGGTGCAAGCCGGGATCCAGCGGGATCAGCCCGACTGCTTGCGGTGTCGACGCCACGGTCACCTGTCCCTGCGGACCGGTGAACTCCACCCTCCGGTCTGTCGTGCCGTCCAGCGAGGTCACCCGGCGGCCGTCGGAGAACAGCAGCCCCACCCGCAACCCGGACTGCCGTCCCGCAGCCGCGCTGTGCTGGCGGGTCCTACGGAAGACCGCCAGATGCAGGGTGGCTGCCTGCGGCCATACGGACCACCCCGTAAGCAGCACCTTCGTGTGCGGACCGGCGCCGAGCACCTCAAGCTGCGACAGCAGCGCAGGAGCGAACCAGTCAACCGGCGGCGCGTACCGCCCGGCGTCCTCTTCCGGCGGGCCCAGCCGGACCAACGCCGTCCGCTCGGGGGCCGGTTCCTCCGGTAACACCAGATCGTCGAAGAATCCCATGCACCGATCGTGGCAGAGGGGTCTGACAACGGCAGAGCGACGATGCCCCTTGCTCGCCCGGACGATCGACGAACCCACCGCCGCCTGAGCCGATCACCCACGTGGGTCGGGCGGAGGCCCGGGGCCTGTGGTAGATCAACACGCGCTTCTGACGAGCCCGGCCAGAAACGCTCCTCAGGAATTCGGGGTGGTGACCGCAGGAGGAGGGGCACTGGTGGGGTGCTGGCAGGCCGCGCAGAGTTCGTGACGGCCGTCGGGGGTGACGACAGTGCCCCAGCCATTGCATCTCTCGCAGCCCCGGGCCGAGGCGACGTCCGGACGGGGGGCCGGGATCTCAGAGTGAGGACGGGGGATGTCAGCCATGAGGTGGAACCTCCCACCATGGGCGGCGAGCGATGGGCGCACTCCCACACTGCCAGCCCTTATGTCCCATATGGGTGCTATTGCGGGTCAGGGTTGAGTCAAGGATGACCCAACGGGCAGCGCCGCCCAGCGGTCCGTGCGGATGCCCCGGAAGCCCGGACCCGAGCCGGTCAGGTCCGAGTCGTCCCCGAGGTCAGCGGCTGTCCCCTCCAGCGGGCGGGGTCGGGGCGGTTTCGTGTACGACGACGTAGACCGCGTGCACGGTGAGGATGCGCTCGATCTCGTCGATGATCGGGGCGAAGAACTGCTGGCGGTGGTCCGCGTCCGTCATCGAGGTAACCGCGAAATACATGCTGCCGAAGCCGGCGAGGAGTGTGGCGTTGCGCAACATCGCGACCGGGAGCACGGGCAATAGGGCCGACGTCTCGGGTTTCTCGCCGATCCACTGTTCCGCCGTCTCGGGCGTGACCACGAGCAGGCCGAGGGTGATGAAGAAGGTGAACAGGGCCAGGCCGACCACCGCCGCCTGTACGAGCTGCCGGCTGGCCAGCATCAGCAGCAGGTTGCGCTCCTGCCGTGCGGTCAGCGGCAACGCGGGCAGCTGACCGTCGGGCGTCAGGCGTTGCACCGGCATACCGTCCAAGGGCGTGCCCTGGCATGCCGCCGACAGTGTGGGCAAGCTCAGATCCCGTTCGACGCGGCCGATCTCGTCGCGCAGCCGGGCGGCGGCCGCGAGCACGGTGATCACGCCGAACAGGACGACGACCAGCAGGACCCGCCACCACTCCAGATGGTTCATGGCCTGCCACAACTCGCCCGTGAAGAAGAGGAAAAGCGTGACGAAGAGCAGCGCGGGCAGCGCGCGGCCCAGCAGGTGCACGCTGTTGCGCAGGTCGAAGACCGAGTGCCGGACCGCCCGGCGCAGCAGGGTGCCGAAGCCGTACGTCGTGCCCAGAAGCGTGGCCATGAAGACGGTGGCGAAGAAGATCACGAACCCCAGCAGCCCGACCACGCGGCCTCCCGGCGGAGTGACCGTTCCGTCGACGGCGAGCTGGAGGAGAGGCACCGCGACCGGCATCGCGGCGTAGGCGACGAGGACCGCGACAGCGCTGGTGCGCGAGAAGCGGGGGAGTCGGCGGACGAAGGCGGTCACGACGCCCCATACGGCCAGTGTTGTCACGGCCACGCCGCCGAGGAGGATCCACGCCTGTGAACCCGCGGATCTGAGCGGGACGAGCCAGGCCAGGCCGGCCAGCGCCGCGAAGACGAGGGACGGCAGCATTCGCGGTAGTACGTGATCGACGAAGCCGTACCCCTCGATCATGGTGGGCGTCCCCTGCCGGACGAACCAGTGCTCGCTCCGGCGGACGACCGCTTGAGACGCTGTGAACGGCATGGCCGGTCGTCCCCCTGATCGCTGCGTGACGGACCCTCTGAGCAGCAGAGCGACCGCACTCTACGTCAAGACGCGTGGCCGGGGAGAGGGGCATCGGCTCCGGTGAAGCCGAGTGACGCCGGAGCGTGACCTGCTCCGGGTGGTGGGCGGAGTCCGCCTTGCCAAGGGAGAGGCCATGCCCCGGGAGCAAGAAGGCCACGGAGACCGCCCCCAGTCCCAGGATCGCCGCGCCCACCAGGCTGGTGTGAGCCACTGCTCATCGCCGCCCCGCACCGGTGGACGGCGCTCGCGCTCAAGCGTGTGCCGCCGCGGATGCCGACCGTCGCCATCGACGTCGAGCGCCCCCAGCGGCTCGCACCGGTCCTCGGGCTGGCGCAGGCTCCGGGCGCCAGGACAGTGACCGAGCACCTGCTCGCTCTCGGTCATGAAAGGGTCTGGCACCTTGCCGGGCCGGCCGACTGGGATTCCTCACACCTGCGCGAGCGAGGCTGGCGGGAAGCCCACACCGGCGCCGGGCGCACGCCGCCACGGGTGATGAGGGGCGACTGGACCGCTCGCTCCGGCTATGAACTCGGCCGACGGCTCGCCGTGCGACCGGAGGTGACCGCCGTCTTCGCCGCCAACGACCAGATGGCCATCGGTGCCCTGCGCGCCCTGCGCGAGGCTGGCCGCGACGTGCCCCGTGACGTCAGCCTCGTCGGGTACGACGACGTACCCGAGTCCGCCTACCTCTGGCCGCCGCTGACCACGGTCCGCCAGGACTTCGGGGCGGCGGGCAGCCGATCCCTCGACCTGCTGGTGTCCCAGATGCGAGGAGCACCGCGCAATCCGGAAGTCACCCTCATCGGCACTGAACTCGTCGTCCGGGAAAGCTCCGCGCCACCGCCACCGCCACCGCCACCGCCACCGCCACGGCCAGGCACCGGTTGAGTGGCGGAATTCCTTGGTCGGGCCCGCCACAGGGTGCCGTGCAGGACGTCGGCCTCGTCCAACAGCAGCAGCCCGGGGCCGCCGCAGCAGGGCGCGGGCGATGGTGATGCGCTGCCGCTACGAGGCCCCGGCGTCGACCAGCTTCGACACCGGCTCGATTCAGATGGAAGAAGAGGTACGGCAGGAAGGGCGATGAGGTGGACACGGGGATCTCCCCTGACGCCACCCTCGCCCCGGCGAAACACATCCGATGACGCCCGGCCGGTGTGGCTCGATCTGCCCGACCCACCCCGGTGAGGTAACCGTCAGTCAGGTGAGGGCCCGTCAGCCCCGATTCAGCAGTCCGGCTTCCATGACGGCGCGGCCGAAGGGGCCCGCGAGTTCGGCGAGGCGCTCGCAGCCTGCGTCACCAAGGGCGGCGTAGGCGGGAAAGGCCAGGTGGTCGGTGCGGTCCTCGATGTGCCGGCGCAGGAGTACGCCTTCCGGGCTGAGGGAGTCGCCGTCCAGGAGGCCTCGCTCGCGCAGGTGTTCCTGGGTGCCGGCCCATTGCTCCTCGGGCCATGCACGGCTCGCCTTGAGGAAGTCGACGGGGACCTCACCGGTCGCGGCGTGCAGTATCAGCGCCTCCAGGCCTCCGACACCCTCGTTCAGCAGGCATGCGACATGGCCGTCTCCACGGAACTCCCGGAGCAGCGTCTGAGCATGCCACAGTCGCAGCACCGGCTCTTGTGGCCACGGCAGTGCGGCGTGTGCCGCGAACAGCGGGCGGCCCTGCGGGTGTTCGCAGGCCGCCTCGGCAGCCCGGCGCGTCAGCGCCAGCACCTCTTCCAGGCCGGGCAACTCGTGGATTCCCGCCCGTCGCAGGGCTTCGCCCGCCGCGGCGTACCGCGCGTCCAGCACCTGCTGCGGCGTCGTCACGTCCCAGGCCCCGTCGACCGCCCGCCGTACGAGATCGGGGTTGAAGTTGTAGAAGGTCGAGATGACCAACTCGGCGGATGCCGGGCCGAACGCGGCGCTCCTGGAGGTGAAGTACCCGGCGCGACCGCTCAGGCCGAGGTCCGCGTACCGTCGCCTTGCCTCGGGAACGAAGTAGATCATGCCGTGGACGGGCTCGAGACGGCGCCAGGCTACGCGGGCAGACTGCATCGGGTCACCTCTTCGGAGAGTCGACGGGCGGGACAATCGCTCCAGCTCTTCGTACCGACCAGTCGGTACCCTCCCGGCAAGGTCGAGAAGTGTCAAGAGCGCGCATGCGCCACGCGTTTCAGCCGGGTGGTGCCGACAGGTGGATGAGGATGCCGCACACCTCGTCCACGACCTCCAGGGCTTCCGTCTCGTCCCCGCAGTCGCCCAGCTCGCGTGCCGCCCCGCCGATCACGGTGGTGAGCACTCTCACCCGGACCCGGCCGGCCCGTCGCTTCTCGTCCACCTTCAGGAGCCGGGCGTTGCGCCGTACCCACGCGCGGTCCCACTGGCGGCGCAGCGCGTCGAAGCCCGTGGGGCCGTCGTCCTCCACGAGGAGCCTGCCGAACCGCCGGTTGTCCCAGGCGCCCTCCAGGTAAGCCCTGGCTCCCGCCACGAAAAGGGCGATGGGGTCGTCCACGCCACGGCCTCGCTCGGCGGCCAGCGTGGCCGCGGTCCGGCGCTCCTGTGCCTCCCGGAACTCCTCCCACAGAGTGAGGTAGAGCCCCCGCTTTCCGCCGTAGTGCTGGAAGAGGCTGCCCACCGGGATCCCCGAGCGCGCCGCGATCTCGGCGAGCCCGGCGTCGGCGTAACCGCGCTCGGTGAACACCTCCAGGGCGGCGTCCAGGAGCGCACTGCGGACCGTTCGGTCCTGCCTGGTGGGTGTCTCTTCGGTCCCCGCGGACTCCACGATGCCGCTCACTGGTGATCCCCGCCTTCCCCGGCCCCGTCGCGGATGGCGAGGGCGACCAGCAGTTCCAGGAGGTCGGCGATCCGGCGCGGATTGCGCCCCGTGCGTTCCTCGATCCGGCGCAACCGGTAGTGCGCCGTGTTGTGGTGTATCCGCAGCCGGTCGGCGGCCAGCCGCAGGTTGAGGTCGGCCTCCGCGAAGGCCCGTACGGTGGCCGCCAGCGTGTCGCCACGTCTGCGGTCCTCCTCCAGCAGCGCACGCACGCGGGGATCGACCAGCTGGCGGGCGAGGTCGTCGGCGCGCAGCGCCAGGTAGTCGAAGGGGGACAGGCGCGGCAGTGCCGCCACCCCGCCCCCGCTCGGCACCAGGTCCAGGGCGGCCCGCGCCTCGTCGTAGGCGCGCGGCAGTTCGCCGGCTCCCTCGGCGACCGTGCTGATGCCCATGGAGAGCATGGTCCCCTCTCGTGCGAGCCGCCGCTGCACCGCCTCGAAGTGGGTGCAGATGTCCTCCGCGTCCATGCCGGTGCGGACCACCGGCACGGCCACCACCTCGCCGTGGCGCACGACGACCAGGGTCCGGCCGGCCCAGGGCCCGGCGATGCCGATGGATGCGCTGGTCGCGTAGCCGTGCTCGGCCGAGGTCACGTCACCGGTGCGGGTGTCGCCGACGCACACCGCCACGACCGCCATCATCGGCGAGTGCGGCCCGATGCCGTACGCCTGCGCCGCGGCGAGCAGCGGACCGCGCGCCGGTGCCGCGCCGGCCAGGAGCTGGTCCAGGAGGTCCCGGCGCTCGCGGTCCGCGTCGGCGACCACGTGCTGCTGGTACTCGACATAGGCCTGCGCGGCATGGGTGCTGGCGAAGTCGACGTACCGCATCAGCGGTGTGACGAGGGACAGCGCGGCCTGCTGCGCCTCGGCGGACGTGCCCGCGCAGTCCAGCAGCACGTCCCACAGCACCTGCCGGCCGACCCGGAAGGCACTGATCCAGTCCTCGAGGGCGAACCCCGCGCGTGCTCTGCGCATGGCCGCCGCGCGGCTGAAGACCAGGTCCTCGGGGGAGATGTCCCGGTCGCCGGCCAGCGCCGCCAGTTGCATCCGGTAGTGGGTGAGGACCTGGTCCCGTACATCGTCGAAGAACCGCTCGTCCTGCAGCGCGTACGACGGGATCTCCGTGCGCATCACCGCGACGGCGGAACTCGCCACGTCCTCGAGCCGGTCCTGGACGGCGTGCAGGATCCGGTGCCGCTCCCGGCTGAGCGGGTCGGAGGGTGCGGGGGCGCCCAGGGCGGGGCCGCGTGACATGGCGCCGATCGTCGCCGCCCTCCTCGTGTCCCGTCAACAGGCTCGGCGGGCGACATGCCGCGGGAGCTGGGCGCGGCGCACAAGTCGGTGGCCACGAAGTTGGGTGCTCGTACCCAATGTGCGCTCGGAAGGCCCCCACCTACTGTGACGCTCGCCCACCCCCCAGCACCTCGGAAGGGGCGTCACTCATGCTCGCGGTCGACGGTATCAGCGTGCGCTTCGGCGGGATCACGGCACTGGACGGTGTCGCGTTCACCGTCGAGCCGGGCACCGCCGTGGGGCTCATCGGACCGAACGGAGCCGGCAAGACCACCTTGTTCAACTGCCTCACCAGGCGCTGCACCCCCGATGCGGGGACGGTGCGGTTCGAGGACGAGGACCTGCTCGCCCTCCCGCCGCACTCCGTGGCCGGGCGCGGCATCGCCCGCACCTTCCAGAACCTGGGACTGTTCCCGCTGCTCACGGTCCGGGAGAACGTCATGGTCGGCGCCCACAGCCGGGGGCGCACCGGACACCTCGCCGCGGCGCTCCGGCTGCCCCGCGTTCGGCGGGAAGAGAGGGAACTACGTGAGCAGGCGGACGACCTGCTACGGCGCCTCGGCCTGGCGGATGTCGCCGACCACCCCGCCTCCGGGCTGCCGTTCGGCACGCTCAAGCGCGTCGAACTCGCCCGGGCGCTCGCGGTACGGCCCCGGCTGCTGTTGCTCGACGAACCCGTCAACGGGCTCAGCCACGGCGAGGTCGACCAATTCGCGGATCTGGTCCGGTCGGTGCGTGAGGACTTCGACCTGACGCTCGTGGTGGTCGAACACCACATGGGGTTCGTGATGGGCCTGTGCGACAAGGTCGTGTGTCTCGACTTCGGGCGCAAGATCGCCGAGGGCTCGCCGGAGGAGATCCAGCGCGACCCGGCGGTCATCGAGGCGTACCTGGGGGTGGCGGCATGACGGAACCCACCACCGACAGCCCCGAGGCCGGACAGGCGCATACGGAGCCGGACTTCCTGAAGGTGGCCGGCCTGCATGCCGGATACGGCCAGGCCCGCGTGCTCCAGGGGCTCGACTTCTCCGTCGCCCGCGGCGAGGTGTGCGCGATCCTCGGACCCAACGGCGCGGGCAAGACGACAACCCTGCGGGCCCTGTGCGGCATGGTCCGCGGACGCGGCTCGGTGACGCTGGACGGCACGGAGCTGCTGGGCCGCTCGCCCGAGCAGGCCGCCCGGCTCGGCGTGGCGCACGTACCCGAGGGCCGGGGCACCTTCAACGACCTGACCGTCGAGGAGAACCTGCGCATCGGCGCCCACGTGCGCACCGGTCGATGGAAGCGGGACCGCGCCGAGCGCGCGGCCGTCGCGGCCGACGTGGAGCGCATCTACGGCTACTTCCCCAAGCTGCGTCAGCGGTCCCGCCAGGCCGCCGGCAGTCTCAGCGGCGGCGAGCAGCAGATGCTCGCGATCGGCAGGGCGCTGATGCTGCGGCCCTCGCTGCTGCTCCTGGACGAGCCGTCGCTGGGGCTCGCGCCGCTGGTCACGCGGGAACTGTTCGAGATCGTCCGTGCCGTCAACGAGGAGGAACACACCACCGTGGTCGTCGTCGAACAGAACGCCCAGCTCGCGCTGGATGTCGCGCACCGGGCGCACGTACTGGAGGCCGGCCGCCTGGTGCTGTCCGGGCCGTCCCGGGAGATCCGCGAGGACGGGCAGGTCGCCGAGGTGTACCTCGGTGTCTCCGTCCGCTCCGGAAAGGACGGGGGAGCGCCGTGACCGAACTGCTCCAGCAAGTGGTGGAAGGGGTCGGCTCCGGCGCGGTCTATGCCAGCCTGGCACTGGCCCTGGTGCTGATCCACCGGTTCACCGGGATCGTGAACTTCGCGCAGGGCGAGCTCGCCATGATCTCCACGTACGTGGCGTGGCAGCTCGTGGCGTCCGGGATGTCGTTCTGGCTCGCGCTGCCGGTCACCCTGGCGGTGTCCTTCGCCGGCGGCATGCTGGTCGAGCGGATCGTCATCCGTCCCGTGCGGAACGCGCCCGAGCTGACGATGGTCATCGTCACGGTGGGCCTGTTCATCTTCGTCAACGCGATGGCCGGTCTTATCTGGTCGTTCACCGTAAAGGACTTCCCGCAGCCGTTCCCGGACGGCGGGATCGACCTGGCCGGGGTGCGCGTGGACTGGTCGACGCTCGGGATCATCGCGGTCGTCGCCGCCGTGATGGGGCTGCTGTACCTGCTGTTCCAGCACACCTCCAGCGGCCTGGTGATGCGGGCGGTCGCCTGCAACCCCGCCTCCGCCCGGCTGTCGGGCATCAGGGTGGGCCGCGTGCTGATGCTCGGCTGGGGGCTGGCCGCGACGGTCGGCTCCGTGTCCGGCGTGCTGGTCGCGCCGCTGCTGTTCCTCGAGCCCAACATGATGGGCGGGGTGCTGATCTACGCGTTCGCCGCGGCCACGCTCGGAGGCTTCGACAGCCCGGTCGGCGCGGTCGTCGGCGGTCTGTGCGTGGGCGTCGCCGAGACGCTGGCCGGAGCGTACGTGGACGTGGTCGGTGCCGATCTGAAGGTGGGCGTCCCTCTGGTGATCATCCTGGCGGTGCTGCTGGTGCGGCCCCAGGGCCTGTTCGGACGGGCGGCGGTGGAACGCGCATGAGCACGATCGCCGCGCCACTCTTCACCGACCGCGCCAGGCGTCTGCGGGCCGCGCTCACCGCGCTGCTCGTGGCGGCCGTCGCCGTGTGCGCACCGTTCTACTTCGCCCCCTTCCAGGTCTTCCAGCTGACCATGGTGCTGCTGTACGCCGTGGCGCTGGCCGGACTGAACCTGCTCGTCGGATTCGGCGGGCAGATCTCGCTCGGGCACGGCGCGTTCTTCGCCGCGGGGGCCTACACGGCGGCGGTCATGCTCGACCGGTACGACACCGGCCACCTGGCCACGCTGCCGGTCGCGGCCGCCGGATGCTTCCTGCTGGGCCTCGGTTTCGGGGTGCCCGCCCTGCGGCTGCGCGGGCTGTACCTGGCCCTGGTCACCCTTGCCTTCGCGGTGTTCCTGCCGCCGTTGCTCAAGCGGCTCGAACCTGTCACGGGCGGCTCGATGGGCCTGACCGTCGACAAGATGCAGCCGCCCGTGTGGAGCGGGCTGGCCGAGGACCAGTGGACGTACTTCGTCGTCCTCGCCGTCACCGCGGTGGCCCTGCTGCTCGCCCGCAACCTGCTGCGGTCCCGCGTCGGCCGGGCACTGCTCGCCGTACGGGACAACGAGAGCGCCGCGGAGGTCATGGGCGTACGGCTGTCGCTGCACAAGACGCTCGCCTTCGCGTGGAGCGCGCTGTTCGCGGGTGTCTCCGGGTGCGTCTACACCTGGGTGATCGGCTTCGTCTCACCCGACTCGTTCAGCTTCGTCCTGTCCATCACGTTGCTGGCCGGCCTGGTGGTCGGAGGGCTCGCCTCGCTGTACGGACCGCTGCTGGGGGCGGCCTTCGTGATGTACGTGCCGAGCGTCGCCCAGGACATCAGCGAGGCGGCGCCCGGTGTGGTGTTCGGCCTGCTGATCATCGCGGTGATGTTCGTGGCGCCGACGGGACTGGCCGGTCTGGCGGGCCGTGTCCGGGGCACGGTCGCCCGTCGGCTCACCCGCACCACCCCCGCCGCCGACGACGACCGGACGTCCGACTCCGAACCCTCTCCGCCTCCTACCCCGGCGGATCCCTCCCCTGCCGATGCCGAACCCGTGGGCGCACCGCCCCGCACGGAAAAGGAATGAATCACATGCGCAAGACGACCACTGTGCGGGCGGCCGCGGCCGCGTCCGCCGCCCTGTTCCTCGCCACCGCCTGCACCAGCCAGCGCGGGCAGGACGACAAGGACGCCGCCGCCGACGGCGCGTGCCGGGGCCAGCAGACCACCGGCATCACCGACAAGAGCATCAAGCTGGGCGGCATCTACCCGCTGTCGGGGCCGGCCTCCGCGTACGGCACGATCAGCAAGGGCATCAGCGCCTACTTCAAGCACGTCAACGACAAGGGCGGCATCGACGGCCGCACGGTCGAGTTCATCGTCCGCGACGACGGCTACCAGCCGCCCAAGGCGGTCGAGGAGGCCCGCAGACTCGTCGAGCAGGAGAAGGTCTTCGCCGTCTTCCAGACCCTGGGCACCCCGTCCACGGCCGCCGTGTGGGACTACCTCGGCAAGCGGAAGGTGCCGCAGCCTTTCGTCGCCACCGGCGCCTCCGTCTGGGGGACGGACGACAAGCACCCTTGGACCACCGGCTGGCAGCCCAACTACATCGCCGAGGCACGCGTGTACGCCAAATACCTCAAGGAGGAGAAGCCGAAGGCCGAGGTCGCCGTCCTCTACCAGAACGACGACTTCGGCAAGGACCTGCTCGGCGGATTCAAGAAGGCCGTCGCCGGCAGCGGCATCAAGGTGGTCGCCGAGGAGAGCTACGAGGTCACCGACCCCTCCGTCTCGGCGCAGATGACGAGCCTCGCCCGGTCCAGGGCGGATGTCCTGCTCGACGTCACCACGCCCAAGTTCGGCAGCCAGGCCCTCGCCGCCGATGCCAAGAACACCAAGTGGAACCCACTGCACATCGTCAACAACGTGTCCTCGTCCGCCAGCGTGCTGAAGCCGGTCGGGTTCAAGAACGTCCAGGGCGTGGTCTCGGCGACCTACTTCAAGGACCCCGCCGACCCGCAGTGGGCGGACGACGCGGAGATGAAGACGTACCGGGAAGCGCTGCGCGAGCACGCGCCCGGCTCCGACCCGGCCAACCAGTTCAACGCTTACGGCTGGGCCGCCGCCTCCAGCCTGCACAAGGCCCTGGACGCGATGAAGTGCCCGACCAGGGAGGGGCTGCGGGACGCGGTGCGCAACCTGAAGGGCGTCGAGGTGGACATGCTGCTCCCCGGTGTCACACTCTCCACCGGGCCCGATGACGCCTTCCCGATCGAGACGATGCAGCTGATGCGGTTCAAGGGGGAGCGGTGGCAGCTGTTCGGCAAGCCGGTGGACACCCGCAAGGAGTTCGGCCCGCTGGCGAAGTGAGCGGGTTTCCATAGGCTGACAAGGTCAGCAGGAGACATCGGCGACCGAGCACACGGTGGTGTCCAGCGGTGGAGAAGCCGATGACGGAGTTCAGCGAAGGCCACGACGACCCGTTCGCCCCGCACCTCGCCGCCCTGGTGGTGCTCGACGACCGGGGCGTAGTGGTCGCATGGAGCCGGCGGGCTCAGGAGCTGCTCGGCCATCCGGACACAGCCGTGATCGGCCGTCCGGCGTTCGAAATCCTCGTCGATCCTGTTGATCTGCCGGCGGTCACCGAGGCCGCGGCGAAGTGCAGGAGAGCCGGGGGCTGGTTCGGTGTGCTCACACTGCGCCACCGCGACGGGCGGCTCGTGGAGCTGGGCATCAGGGTCCATGAGCTGTCACGCGATGGCGGGGGCCGTGAGTGGTTTCTCGCGGGGGCACCCGCGGGTGACGTCCTCGAATGGCAGAGGGACCGGGCGGTTCTCGACGGGCTGTACCGCCAGTGCCCGATCGGCCTGGTCATCCACGGCCCCGACCAGAGGATCCTCCGGGTCAACCGGGCCATCGAACGGTTCAGCGGCGTCCCGGCGGCGGACTTCCGGGGGCTGTCCACCGGCCGGCTGCTCCTCGCCGACGACGCGCGCAAGGCCGTGGACCGTGTGCGCCAGGTGATGCAGACCGGAAGACCCCTGGTCTATTCCGAGCAGTTCGTCCGCCTGGAGCAGGATCCGGCACGAGAGCGGGTCGCGCTGGTCTCGTCCTTCCGGATGGAGGACCCCTCCGGCCGCGTCCTGGGTGTGGCCGAGATGATCGAGGACATCACCGAACGCCACCGGGCCCAGCGGCGGCTCGCGCTCCTCGACCAGGTGGGCAGCCGCATCGGAACCACGCTCGACGTGGCCGAGACCGCCCGGGAACTGGCCGAAGTGATGGTGCCTCACCTCGCCGACCACGCGTCGGTGGACCTGCTTCAGGCGGTGACGCGCGGGGAGGAGCCGACGCGCGCCGCGGCAGGGCCTGTGGTCCGGCTGGGGACCTGCAGCGTCGGGGCCCAGCAACCCGGCCCGCCCCACCCCGAGGGCGAGCCCGTGGAGTTCGGGCCCGGCACACCCCAGGCCGGATGCCTGGCCCAGGGACGGCCCGTCCTGGAGCCGGTTCTTCCGCCCGACTGGGTCTCGGCGGCAGGCCGTCAGGGGGCGCAGGCTCCGGATCTGGGCGCCCACTCCCTGATCGTGGTACCTCTCGCCGCCCGTGGCCTGGTGCTCGGCGTGATGACCCTGTGGCGCTCGCGCCGCCCCGATGCCTTCGAGACGGACGACCTCACCCTCGCTCAGGAACTCGCCTCGCGGGCCGCCGTCGCCATCGACAACGCCCGGCGCTTCACCCAGCAGCAGCAGACCGCGTTCGCACTGCAGAGCAGCCTTCTGCCCCGGGCGGTGCCGGACCAGTCGGCCGTCGAGGTGGCCCTGCGGTACCTGCCGGCCGGCGCGGGCCCGGGGCTGGGCGGCGACTGGTTCGACGTCATTCCCCTGTCCGGGGCCCGGGTCGCCCTCGTCGTCGGCGACGTGGTGGGACGCGGCATCCATGCCGCCGCCACCATGGGCCGGCTGCGCACCGCCGTCCATACGCTCGCCAGCCTCGACCTGGAACCGGACGAGGTCCTCTCCCGCCTGGACGACCTGGTCAACCTGCTGGCGGCCGAACAGGAGGCAGTCGGCGAGCGGCCCCTGGGGGAGCAGGTCGTCGGTGCCACGTGCCTGTACGCCGTGTACGACCCGGTGTCCGGACGCTGCTCCATGGCCCGCGCCGGTCATCCACCGCCGGCGGTGACCGCACCGGACGGGCAGGTGGCTCTGCTCGAGATGCCCGCCGGCCCACCGCTCGGCCTGGGCGGCCTGCCGTTCGAGGCCCGGGACATCGAACTGGCCGAGGGAAGCCTGCTCAGCCTGTACACCAACGGAATCATCGGCCAGCGCCACATGGATGCCGACGTGGGCCTGACGAAGCTGTGTGCGGCGCTCGCCCGCCCGGCGGGCGCGCTGGAGCGCACCTGCCAATCGGTGGTCGACGCGCTCGTGCCCTCGCGCCCCAGCGACGACGTCGTCCTGCTGATCGCTCGCACCCGCGTGCTGCCACCGGACAGTGTCGCCTCCTGGCGTCTGCCGCCGGAGCCCGCCAGCGCCGGCCGGGCCCGGGCGCTGGCCTCGGCCAAGCTGACCGAGTGGGGTCTGGAGCACTTGGCGTTCACCACCGAGTTGATCGCCAGCGAACTGGTCACCAACGTCTACCGCTACGCCGGCGGCCCCGCGACCCTACGGCTGATCCGTGAGCAGTGTCTGGTGTGCGAGGTCAGCGACACCAGCCACACCTCACCCCACCTGCGCCGTGCCCGTACGACCGACGAGGGCGGGCGCGGCCTGTTCCTGGTGGCCCAGATGACCGAACGCTGGGGCACCCGCTACACCCGGGACGGCAAGACCGTGTGGACCGAACAACCACTCACCGGCACGCCCGTCTGACCGTCTGTCCTCCCTCCTGAACAGGGTCAGCGGGTGGGATCAAGGAGGATCTTGCGCACGCCGTCGGAGCGGTCCGCGAACAGTTCGTACGCCGCCGGACCTTCGGAGAGGGCATAGCGGTGGGAGACCACCACCTCGGGCTTGATGCGGCCGGCACGGGTGAGGGCGATCAGGGGAGGGAGTTCGTAGTGCACGGAGCACAGCCCGATGGCGAACTCCAGTTCCTTGACCTGCGCCAGCCCCATGTGGAAGGGGAACGCCTTGCTCTGGCTCACTCCGATGACACTGACCCGGCCGGCTTGCCGGACGGCCTTCAGGGCGAGCTCGATGGTGGCGTCCGAGCCCACGGCCTCCACCACGGCGTCCGGCCCGCGCCCGCCCGTCATCTCCCGAATGGCCGACCGTGTGTCCTCGCCCTCGACCGGCTCGACACCCAAGGTGGCGGCGAAGGCGCGGCGTTCCGCGACCAGGTCCGCGCCCAGCACCCGCGCGGCACCCATCGCGAAAGCACCCTGGGCGGCCATGAGGCCGACCGGGCCGAGGCCGACGACCAGGACCGTCTCCCCGGGCCGGATGCGGGCACGGCGGCAGCCGTACCAGGCCGTGGGGGCGTTGTCCGTCAGGACGACCGCGGCTTCGTCGGAGATGTCCTCGGGCAGGTGCACCAGATTGACATCGGCGTACGGCACCGCGAGGGCCTGGGCCTGACTGCCCTGAAGCTGCGGGCTCACCCCGTAGCAGAGTTCCGTGCTGGACTTGGCGCGCTCGCACCGGGCGGTGAATCCGGCCGCGCACGACCGGCATGCGGCACAGCCGACCGAGGCGGGCACCAGAACCCGGTCGCCGGGCTTGAACCGGGTGACCTGGTCGCCGGTGTCGGCCACCACACCGACGCACTCGTGTCCCGGTGTGTAGCCCAGCTCCGGGCTGAACGGGTTGCCGTGGTAGATGTGCAGGTCGCTGCCGCAGATACCGGCCGTGGTGACCTGGACGACCGCATCGGCCGGGCTCGTGACGGCGGGCTCGGGGACGTCCCCGTAGCGGATGTCGTGACGTCCGTGGTAGCTCAGTGCTTTCACCGGATTCCTCCCTCCCTCCGCCCGGTCAGTCCGCGATCTTCAGCACGAGCTTGCCGTGGTTCTCACCACGGAAGAGCCGCATCAGGGTGTCGGGGAACGCCGCCACGCCGCCGGACACCACGTCCTCCAGGGACTTCAGCCGGCCCTCTGCCCGCCAAGCGGCCAGTTGCGCGACGCCCTCGGCGTACCGGTCGGCGTAGTCGAACACCACCATGCCCGTCATGGAGGCGCGATTCACCAGCAGCGACAGGTAGTTGGCGGGGCCCTGCGGTGTCGTGCTGTTGTACTGGGAGATCGCGCCGCACACGACAATCCGGGCACCGCGCGCCAGCCGCAGCAGCACGGCGTCCAGCACGTCACCGCCGACGTTGTCGAAGTACACGTCGACGCCGCCGGGGGCGTGTTCGCGCAGCGCCTTGCGGACGTCCTCCTTCTGGTAGTCGATCGCGGCGTCGAAGCCGAACTCGTCGACCACCAGCCGGCACTTGGCCTCGCCACCGGCGATGCCGATGACCCGGCAGCCCAGGATCTTGGCGACCTGCCCGACGACACTGCCGACCGCCCCCGCCGCTCCGGAGACGACGACGGTCTGACCGGGCTCGGGACGCCCGATGTCGATCAGACCGAAGTAGGCCGTCAGACCCGACATCCCGAGAGCCCCGAGATACGTCGGCAGAGGGGCCGCCTCCGGGTCGACCTTGGTCACGTCGCGGCCGTCCGACACGCAGTACTCCTGCACGCCGAACGACCCCGACACATGGTCGCCGACCGCGAACCCGGAATGCCGGGAGGCGATCACCCTTCCCACCGCGCCGGCGCGCATCACCTCGCCGATCTCCACCGGACGGATGTAGGACCGCCCCGCGTTCATCCAGCCGCGCATCGCCGGGTCGATCGACAGGCAGAGCACCTGCACCAGGAATTCCCCGTCGCCCGGCTCCCCGGCCGGCTCCTCGACGTGCTCCCAGTCGGTGGGCCGCGGCTCGCCCACGGGGCGTGCGGCCAGACGCACCTGGTGGTTGATTCTGCTCATCTCCGGCGGCTCCTTCGACGGTCGCATGGGCCTGACATACCGGCTGGTCGGTACGAGCGGTGAGCGTACGGTGCCGTCCCGTCGGAGGCAAGAGGGGCCCGGTCCGGTGTACGGGGCCGGTCGGCAAAGACTTAGAGCGCGGTGCCCGTTTCCTCGGCCAGCGTCCGCAGCAGGAGGTCCTGGAACGCCTCGTCGTGGACGGCGCGGTGCGGTCGCAGCCGCTCGCCGTGGTGCCAGTAGCCGCCGCTGGTCAGGGCCCGAGGTTCGTCGCTGGAGGCGAGCCACTCCTGTGTCCGATGGCCGAGCTCCAGATCGTCCGGTGCGCCCGGTCCGCCCATCTTCGTCGGTACCCAGCCCGGATCGACCGCGTTGCTCAACACCTCTGGGCGCAGGCGGGCCACCGCGGCGGCGAGCGCCGTGACGAACAGCTTGCTGTCGGCGTACGAGCCCGCGCTCCTGCCCCGCCAGTCGACCCCGTCGAGCGAGGGGCGCCCCCCGAAATGCGAGCTGCTGCTGAGGTACACCAGCCGGCGCGGGCCGCGCAGCAGGGCCGTGAGCAGGTAGGGCGCGATGACGTTGACCGGCATGACCGCCGGTCCGCTCCATACGCCGGCGTTGTGGATGACGGCGTCGAGCGGCTTGGCGTCGTTCAGCTCTGTGGCGATGCGCCGTACGGCGTCCCGCTCCGTGAAGTCGCCCACCAAGAGGTGGGCCCCACGGTTGACCAGCGCGTCGAGTCCCGCCGCGCGCTGCTGGTTCCGGGCGTGCACCACGACCTCGTGTCCCGCGGACAACAGCGCATCGGCCGCGGCACGTCCCAGACCGTCCGCGGAACCGGTCACCAGGATCCGGCTCACGATCGCATCATCCCTTCGACAAGACGCATGACTGGTTCCGGCATCATGACTGGTTCCCGCCTGGGGAGAGTGTCCCTTCCGTGGTGCTCAGACCGAGAAGACCTGCTTGGCGACCGTGACCGCCGTCATGGCCTTGGACCAGCCGGCGTAGAAGGCGAGGTGGGTGATGGCCTCGATGAGCTCGGTCTCGGTGACGCCGTTCTCCTTGGCTCGCCCGAGGTGGAAGTGCAGCTGGTCGGCGTCGCCGCCCGCGATGAGGACGGCCACGGTGATCAGACTGCGATCGCGGGCGGCCAGTTCGGTGCGATTCCACACGTCCTCGAACAGGACGTCGTCGGTCAGCTCGGCGAGCTTCGGAGCGAAGTCGCCGATTGTGCGGCGTCCGCCGCCGATCTGCCGGGGCTGGATGGTCATCGAAAGTCCTTTCGCCGGTCCGCGGAGCACAGCCGGGGGAACGGGTGCCGCATGGCGGACCGTTGGGTGGTCAGCGGCTGCGAGGGCGGTGGTACTGCTCGTCGGTGACCGGCTCGTTCCAGGTGGTTTCCTCGCTGCCGTCACCCTTGCCCTCCCACAGGGCGATGTGCTCCATGAAGCGACCGGGGGTGGCGCCGTGCCAGTGCTCCTCGTTCGGAGGACAGGTGACCGTCTCGCCGGGATGCGCTTCGAGGACGGTGCCGTCGCGGGTGCCGATCAGGGCGGTGCCGGAGACGACGTGCAGGGTCTGGCCCAGCACGTGCGCGTGCCAGTGGGTACGGGCGCCCGGGGAGAAGCGGACCAGGTTGGCACGCATCCGGGACGGCTCCTTGCCCGCGTAGAGCACGTCGAACCAGACGTCGCCGGTGAACCAGTCCGCGGGGGCCTTGACAGTGTCCTGCTGCTTGACGAATTCCACGGGGTCTCCCAGATGCAGGGGGTGGTGGGACGGATCAGGCGGCGCCGACATCCCCGGCAGCCGCCGCAATCGAGGAAACCGCAGCTCAATGACGTGGAGAAGGGCCTGTCGTTACCGGTACTGACAGAACCCCCCACACCTGCGAGGTCCGGCTTAGCCTGGACGGCGTGAGTACCCGGAGCGACATCCGCGAGTTCCTGGCCTCCCGCCGCGCCAGGATCACCCCCCAGCAGGCCGGCCTGCCCGCATACGGCGGCAACCGGCGCGTGCCGGGCCTGCGCCGCGAGGAGGTCGCCATGCTCGCCGGCGTCAGCGTCGACTACTACGTCCGTCTGGAGCGAGGGAACCTCGCGGGCGCCTCGGAGGAAGTCCTCGACGCCGTCGCGCATGCTCTCCAACTCGACGACGCCGAACGCGCCCACCTCTACGACCTGGCCCGCGCCGCCGCAAAACGCCCCACTCGGCGGGGGCGCGCCGGTGGCCCGCTGCCCGACAGCGTCCTGCGCGTCCTGCACTCCATGACCGACTCCCCGGCCTTCATCCGCAACGGCCGCCTGGACATCCTCGCCGCCAACCGCCTCGGCCGCGCCCTGTACTCCCCGCTCTTCCCCGACCCCACCACCGCGACGGCCAACATCGCCCGCTTCCAGTTCCTCGATCCGAACGGCCGCGACTTCTTTCCCGACTGGGACCAGTCGGTGAACACCACCGTCGACCTGCTGCGCACCGAGGCCGGCCGCGCTCCGCACGACAGCGGGCTCACCGGACTCATCGGCGAACTCGTCACCCGCAGCGAGGCGTTCCGCGTCGCCTGGGCCAAGCACAACGTGCGCCTGCACCACACCGGTCGCAAGTCGTTCCGGCACCCGGCCGTCGGCGTCCTCACCCTCGACTTCGACGCCATGAACCTGCCGGCCCAGCCAGGCCTGACCCTCACCGCGTACAGTGCCGCGCCCGGCACGCCCGAGCAGGACGCCCTGCAGCTGCTTGCCGCCTGGGCCGCCACCGAGACCACGGAGTCCACCCGTCACCCCTCCGGACACCAGGGCCGGTGACCCCTCCGTCCGGTCACCAATAGCCGACCGGCAGCAGAACCACGGCTTCGGTGCTCCCGAACTCACCGAGTCCGCCCGCATCGACGGGTCCGGCGAGCTGCGGATCCTGCTGACCATCATCATGCCGCTGTCGCGGGCGGTGATCGCGGTCATCTCCCTGTTCTACGCGGTCGGTTACTGGAGCGCCTGGTTCAACGCCTCCATCTACCTCTCCGACCAGGAGATGCTGCCGCTGCAGAACGTGCTCATCCAGCTGGTCCAGAAGGGGACCGAAGCACCGACCGGCCTCCAGCAGGCGGTCCACGCCGGTGAACTCTCCAGCCTGGGACTGCAGATGGCCGTCATGGTCCTCGCCCTGATCCCCGTCGCGGTGGCCTCCCCCTTCGTCCAGCGGCACTTCAAGAAGGGCATGCTCACGGGAGCCATCAAGGGCTGATGCCAGCGGGGCGACGGCGAGCCCGGCCACCACCGGCGTGGGCCCCGCACGAGCGGCGGGGCCCACGTCGTCAGCGGATCAGCAGGTGGAGTCGGTCCGGGTGAGCAGACCCAGCCGCCATGGCAGGCTGTTGCAGCCGTACCGCGGCCTATCCGCCCAGGGCGTTGAGCGTTGCCTGGTAGGCCGGTTTCTTGTAGCCGTTGCGGTCGAACAGCAACGGGTTCTCCCCGCTGCGCCAGGAGTCGCTGTCACGGATGCCCCAGACGGTGATGCCGGTGCAGCGCCGCACGTTCATGCAGGCCCGCACCGTGTTGGCGTACGCGTTCGGCGACGCCTGCGCGATGTCCAGCTCGGTGATCTGGACGTCCACGCCGAGCGCGGCGAAGTTCGACAGCGTCGTCTGGAAGCTGCCGGGGGGACCGCCGGCGCCGAAGTGGGCCTGGAGACCGACGCAGTCGATGGGCACGCCGCGGGCCTTGAAGTCGCGGACCATGCGGTAGACGCCCTGGGTCTTGGCGTCGTTCCAGTTCTCCATGCTGTAGTCGTTGTAGCAGAGCTTGGCCGCCGGGTCGGCCGACCGCGCGGTGCGGAAGGCCTGCTCGAGGAAGCCGGTGCCCAGGACGTCCCGGAAGACCGAGCCGCGCAGCTGGCCGCTGCCGCCGTCGGCGAAGGCCTCGTTGACCACGTCCCAGGAGTGGATCCGGCCCTTGTAGCGGTTCATCACCGTGGTGATGTGGTTGTTCATCACGCCGCGCAGCGTGTTCGCGTCCCGGATGCCCTTGACCCAGTCGGGCAGCTGGGAGTGCCACACCAGCGTGTGGCCCCGCACGCGCTGACCGCGGGCCGACGCGCCGTTCACGATCTGGTCGGCGGCGCCGAAGGTGAACTGTCCGCGGGACCGCTCGGTCGCGTCCCACTTCATCTCGTTCTCGGGCGTGACCGAGTTGAACTCGCGGCCCAGGATGCCGGTGTAGGTGCCGTCCCCGAGGCGTCCGGCGGCCACGGCGGTCCCGAAGTACCGTCCGGACTGGGCGGCTTGGGCCCCGAGCGTGGCGGCCCGGACGGCGTCGGATGCGCTGGGTGCGCTGGATGCGTCGGGCGCGGCGCCGGGCGTCACCAGGGCGCCCAGGGCCAGCAGGGATAACACCGACGCCCGGCGCCGGCCGAGCCGTTTCAGCGGGTTCATGCTTCTCCTCGTGATCGGTGGGGGGTTGGGTGGTGCGGTCGGTGGGGTCGGATCAGGGCGTCGACAGTTCGAACCGCGAGACGCGGACCGCGCCGCCGAGCGCCCGGGTGGCGTGGTTGAAGAGGGCGAATCGGTAGCCCATGAAGAACCGCCAGTCGTTGCCCAGGGAGAAGGCGGGCCCGAGGCGGGTGAAGTTGGTGCCGTCGGTGCTGTAGGAGAAGGTGCCCGGGCGGGCCGCGCCGGGACGGATGTCCGCGCTCGCACGCAGCCAGATCCGGCCGCCGGAGACGGGCGCGCTCGCGACCTCGGTGCCGGTGCCGGTGGTGTTCCAGTTGCCGTCCATGGTCAGCCCGTTGACCATCGCCACCCGCGCCGTACCGCCGTCGCGTTTGAGACCGATCCAGGCGGACGAGTCACGCAGCAGCGCGAGTCCGGCCCGGTCGCCGTCCCGCATCGCCGAGAAGTCGAGCAGGGCCGTCGCGGTGGAGGTGGGGCCCTGGATGCGGTGCGTGAGGGTGTTGCGGGCCCAGTACAGGTCGTTGGTGACGGTCGCGGTCCGCAGGGTCAGCCCGTTGCCGACGGACCACCTGGTGTTGTCCGGGTTGTGGTTCCACTCCCACCTCGGCTTGAGGCGCGTGCCGTCGAAGGTGTCGACGCCGGTCATGGGGGTGACCTGGCGGGGCGGCGTGGGTACGGCCGGACTGGGATACGAGGTGCCCCAGGCGCCGTTCACCAGTTGCACGACGGGCCAGCCGTCCGGAGTCCAGGTGACCGGCGCCAGGGCGGGCATCCGGCCGCCGGGGTAGGCGTCCACGAAGGCCAAGTAGTACCAGGCACCGTTCTGCGTCTGCACCAGCCCGCCCTGGTGCGGGACGCCACCGCCGGGGATCGGCCCGCGCAGGTCGAGCAGGACCTGCCGCATCGTGTAGGGGCCGAAGGGACCGCTCGACGACTTGAGAATGTACTGACCGTTGGCGGGGCGGGTCAGGAAGATGTAGTACTGGCCGTTGATCTTGTAGAAGCGGGAGCCCTCCAGGGTGCCGACACTCGACGGCGTGGTGAACACCTGCTGCGTGCGGACCTGGGTGCGCCCGTCGCGCGAGAGCTGGGCCACGCTGATGGTGGTGTTCCCGTAGGCCACGTAGAGGGTGTCGTCGGTGTCGACGAGCAGGCCCGCGTCGTAGTAGGGCGTGCTGATCGTCGTGAGCCGGCTCCACGGGCCCTCGACGTCGGTGGCGGTGTAGACGTACGTCCTGGCGAAGTCGATCTGGCCGAGCCAGTAGAAGGTCCTGTTGCTCGGCCGGTAGGCCAGTGAGGACGCCCAGATCCCTCTGACGTAGCCACGGGCACCGGTCAGGTCGTACTTGGCGCCGAAGTCGAGGACGGGCACCGAGTGACCTGCGATCTCCCAGTTCACCAGGTCGTACGAGCGCAGGACGGGAGCGCCCGGCGAGTAGTGCATCGTCGAGGCGGAGGCGTAGTAGGTGGCACCGACGCGAATGACGTCGATGTCCGCGAAGTCCTGCCAGATGACCGGGTTCGTGTACGCGGGGGCGGCCGCGGCGGTCCGGGAGGCTCCGGCCAGCGGCAGGAAGGCACCGGCGACCAGGCCGCTGCCGGCGGCCAACGCCCGACGGCGCCCCATGAAATGACGAGGGCATGACATATCCATGTGTCGCTCCCTCTGCGATGTTCGGGATGACGAACAGCTATCGACTGGTGAGCACCCTGGATGCTAGGGGGTTCAGAGCTCCCGTCAATACGTCTCGCATCATTCGTGGTATCGCCCGAAACCTTTCGGTGACTTGGGGTGGGGGAGGTGGACAAGCCCGGCAACCTCCCTAGTATCCGTGGCGTCACGAACCGAAAGCAGGCCGAAATTTCGAATGACTGAAAATGTCATGTTCCTGCCAAATCTCGGCGACAATGCAGCAGCCATCCCCTGTCTCGTGTCGGTCCGCCGACCAAAGGAGCCCACTGTGCCCAGACGATCAGGCAGACGACTGCTCCGTCTCCTCGCGGCCGTCGCGCTGACGATCACCGCGTCCGTGACGGCCTCCGCTCACTCCACCGCATCGGCCGCGCCCGGCAGTCCGGCCCTCACCCCACCGCTGGGCTGGAACAGCTGGAACAGCTTCGGTTGCGGGATCACCGAGGCTCAGGTCCGCCAGGCCGCCGACGCGATGGTGTCCTCGGGCATGCGGGAGGCCGGTTACCGGTACGTGGTGGTCGACGACTGCTGGTTCGACCCGCAGCGAGACGCGGCGGGCAACCTGCGGGCCAACCCGACCAAGTTCCCCAGCGGGATGAAGGCGCTCGGGGACTACATCCACAGCAAGGGCCTGAAGTTCGGCATCTACCAGGTGCCGGGCGAACGCACCTGCGCGCAGACCACCGGCGCCTATCCCGGCTCGACGGGCAGCAGAGGGCACGAGGTCCAGGACGCCAACACGTTCGCCTCGTGGGGCGTCGACTACCTCAAGTACGACTGGTGCTCCTCCGAGGGCACCCGTGACGAGCAGGTCGCGCGGTTCAAGCTGATGCGCGACGCCCTGCGCGCCACCGGGCGGCCGATCGTCTACAGCATCAACCCCAACAGCTTCCACGCCATCACCGGCGCCACGTACAACTGGGGCGAGGTCGCCGACCTGTGGCGGACGACCGAGGACCTGCTCGACATCTGGCAGAACGGCAACACCAACAGCTATCCGATGGGTGTCGGCAACGTCCTGGACGTCACCGCGCCGCTGGCGGCGCAGTCGGGCCCGGGGCACTGGAACGACCCCGACATGCTGGTCGTCGGCCGCCCCGGACTCTCCTTGACCGAGTCCCGCTCGCACTTCGCCCTGTGGGCGCTGCTGAGCGCACCGCTCATGGCCGGCAACGACATCCGCACCATGTCCGCCGACGTGAGCGCGATCCTGCGCAACCCGCGTCTGCTGGCGGTGAACCAGGACCCGCTGGGCGCGGGCGGGCGCAGGGTGCGCGACGACGGCAACACCGAGGTGTTCGCCAAACCCCTGTCCGACGGCTCGGTCGCGGTGGGCCTGTTCAACCGGGGAGGCGGCACGGCGACGGTCACGACCACGGCCGCGCAAGTCGGCCTGTCCGGCGGGTCGTTCACCCTCACCGACCTGTGGACCGGCGGCACGTCGAGCACGTCCGGGCAGATCTCGGCGAACGTCCCCGCGCACGGCGTGGCCGTGTTCCGGGTGAGCGGGGGCAGCCCGCTGGCCGCCACCACCTCGCGGCTGCGCGGCACCGCGTCCGGCCGCTGCGTGGACGTGGACAACGCCTCCACCGCGGCCGGGGCCACGGTCCTGCTCTGGGATTGCCACACGGCCGCCAACCAGTTGTGGACCACATGGGCCGGCGGCGAGATCCGCGTCTTCGGCGACAAGTGCCTGGACGCCCGCAACCAGGGCACCGTCAACGGCACCCGGGTCGTCACCTGGCCCTGCAACGGTCAGAACAACCAGAAGTGGACCGTCGGTTCGGACGGGTCGATCCGCAACGTCCACGCCGGGCTGTGCCTCGACGTCGACCGGGCCGGCACCGCCAACGGAACCCCGCTGGTGCTGTGGGCCTGCAACGGCCAGGCCAGCCAGAAGTGGACCCGTGTGTGAGGAACCGCTGGGGTGCCGTGTGCCCCCTCACGCGCTGAGCGGGAGGGGGCCTGGTTCAGCCGTCGAGGGGCTCGTAGTCGAACCAGTCGAAGTGGACGGTGCCTGCCGCGGCGTACATGCCGATGACCCGGCCGGTGAAGCCGCCGGCGACCTCGGTCGACAGGTAGCGGCCGTCGAGCGTCGCGAGTTCGCTGAACGTGCCGTCGGGCTGCTCGACGCCGAGGGACACGACATCTGGCCCCGTACACGGCCCGTGCGGTGACGGTGGTTCCGTGACCGTGACGGCGAGGACCACCGGCCCGGTCGGCACGGACTGTGCGGCCACGACCGTGCGCAGGGAGCCGACCCGCGCGACCACCCGCACCCGCGTACCGGACACCTCGATCTCGTAGTGGTGCCGCTCGTCGAGCCGGACGGCGAGGCCACCACTGCCCTCCGCGGCATCGACCAGCGTGCGCGCCCGGCACGACAGATGCCGCTGGCGCCGGCCGGTGAACACCACGTCGGGCTCGTCGAGGGAGCGGCCCCGCGCGCGGAGCGTCAGCCATCCGGGGCGCTCCTTGGTGGTGCAGAGTTCGGCGGGCCGGTCGCGCAGGGAGATCCAGTACGGCCGTAGTTCGGCGAGCTCGAAGTCGTCCCGGTGCTCCTCGGCGGGGACGGGGGAGAGCGGCCACGGGAGCCCGGGCAGGTCCAGGGCGACCTCGCCGACGACCGGCCAGTCGTCCACCCAGGTCACGGGGGCCAGGAAGGTCTCCCGGCCCAGCACGTGCCAGCCCGGCGTTCCGCCGCCCGGCCGTACTCCGAGGAGCACCATCCACCAGGAGCCGTCGGGGCCTTGGACCAGGTCGGCGTGCCCGGTGTTCTGGACGGGGTGGTCGGTGCCGCGGTGGGTGAGGACCGGGTTGGCCGGGCACGGCTCGAACGGTCCGGCGGGCGTACGGCCGCGGGCGATCGAGACACCGTGGCCGCGTTCGGTGCCGCCCTCTGCGATGAGCAGGTACCAGTAGTCGCCGATCCGGTACAGGTGCGGCGCCTCCGGGGCCTTGGCGCCCGGACCGCCGGACCAGAGCTTGTGCGGTGTTCCGTACGTCTGCCCGGTGGACGGGTCGAGGCGGACCTGCGAGACGCCGGCGACCGTGCACCAGCAGGTGCCGTCCTCGTCCCAGGCCAGGTCGGGATCGATGCCGGGGACGCCCGGTGCCCGGATGGGGTCCGACCACGGTCCGGTGGGGTCGGTGGCCGTGACGATCAGATTGCCGCCGCCCTCGCTGCAGTTGGTGACGATCAGCCAGAAACGGCCGTCGTGGTGGCGCAGGGTGGGGGCGTAGATCCCGCCGGAGGACGGCATGGAGGCCGGCAGACGCAGTTGCTCCGGCCGGTCCAGCACGTTGCCGATCTGCGTCCAGTGCACCAGGTCCCGGCTGTGGAAGAGGGGCACCCCGGGGAAGTACTCGAAGCTGGAGCAGGCCAGGTAGTAGTCGTCGCCGACGTGGCAGATGCTGGGGTCGGGGTGGAAGCCGGGGATCACGGGGTTCACGGGGCCGGCGACGCGTCCGTCCGGCTGGTGCAGAGGGGGCACCCGATGGTCCTCTCGTCGATGCGTGGTGCGGGCGTGGGTGGTGCGGTTCAGGGAGCGGCCGGGTCCGTGGGGGTGATGCGGAGCAGCACGGCGGACGGCGCGGTGGGCAGGGTCAGACTCAGCTCGGCCGTGCCGGGCATCCAGGCGGAGACGGCCCGGCTGACCGAGGGGTAGAGCAGGTCGACACGGGCGGCGGCGTCCCGCAGGTGGGGCAGCTGAAGCGTCGCATCGGCGCAGGTTCCGGGGCGGCGCCAGGCGGTGAGGTAGGTGGTGGCGGGAGTGCGCAGGGCCAGGGCGGTCCAGGGGTCGTCCCAGGCGGGAAGGCCCAGGGGCCAGCACGGCACGGCGTGCGGCAGGTCGGCGCGGAGGGCCTTGTACGCCGCCACCGCCTCGTGGACCAAAGCACGGGCTTCCGGGGCGAGTTCGGGAATGCGGCCGGAGAGATGGATCCGCCCCAGGAGCGCGCTCGCCATGGTGAAGGCCACCTCGTCGAGGGAGTCCTCCGGCTGCGGATACGCCCAGACGGCACCTTGTTCGGGTGTGACGGCGGTGGGCGCGGACGCGGCGATGGGCGCGTAGAGGTGGAGGTTCTGCTGGTCGCTCGTGGACTGCAGCTGCATACGGGACAGCAGGGCGTCGTCCCAGCGCATGCCGCCGGAGGAGCAGTTCTCAAGCACCAGGTGCGGGTAGCGGTCGAGGATGCCGTCGAGCCAGTCGAGGTGGGCGCGGTTGTGGCCGAGCAGGCCGGCGCCCGGGGTCTCGCCGGGGTGGGCGCTGGTGCCGGAGCCGGGGTCGATGTTGTGGTCGAGCTTGAGGTAGCCGACGCCCCACTCGCCGACCAGGCGGTCCACGACCTGGTCCAGGTGGGCACGGGCGGCCGGGTGGCGCAGGTCCAGGTGGTGCCGGCCGGTCTCCGTGACGCGGACGCCGTCGCGGCGGAAGAACGCCTCGTCGGGCAGGGACTCGGCCATGGGGCTGCGAACGCCGATCACCTCCGGCTCCAGCCACAGACCGGGAACCATGCCGCGCTCCCGGATGCGGTCCAGCACCTCGTGGATCCCTTTCTCCCCGGGGAAACGTGAGGCGGCCGGTTCCCAGGCGCCGACGGTGGTCCACCAGCCGCCGTTGTCGCCGTCGTACCAGCCGGCGTCGATGACGAAGTACTCCGCGCCCGCGTCGGCCGCCGCGTCGATGTGGGGGAGCAGCTTCTCGGTCGTGGGGTCGCCCATCAGGCAGTTCATGTAGTCGTTGAAGATGACGGGCAGACGCTGGTGATCGCTGTGCGGGCGGCGCTGGGCGCGGCGGTAGCGGGTCAGCGCGGCGAACGCGGCGTCGGGGCCGCCGTCGGCGTTGAAGGACACGGCGGCGGGTACGGTGCGGAAGACGGCGCCGGGTTCCAGGGGGTGCCGCCAGCCGTGGTGGGTGTCGGTGGGTCCGAACAGCGCCGCGTAGGCCGCCCTGTCCCACTCGGCGCACTCCCAGCGCCAGCCCCCGCCGTTGTGCTCGATCTGCCACACCCAGGTGCGGCCGGTACGCCGGTCCGTCAGGCCGCCCATGGGGAGGCGCCCGCAACTGGACCAGGTGCCCTGTCCGTTGAGGGCGAAGCCGGATTTGCCGTGCCCGTTGCTCACGCGTCCGCTGTGGACCGGTGTGGTCCGGCGCATCGGCTGTCGCTGCCAGCGGCATTCGGCGAGCCAGTCGTTCTCCGCCCACAGCAGGTCCGCGGCGTCGATGGCCGCCGGGTCCCGCGGAGTGAGGCCGCCCACCGCGAGCGAGCTGACCGACTCCAGGTGCAGCGTGGTCCGCCCTTCGTTGCGCAGGGTCACCTCGCCGCGCAGCACGGGGATGCCGTCCGGGGACCGATAGGTCACCTCGGCGGCCAGCCCTGTTTCCGGGTCGTGGAGTTCGACGGTCAGTGTGTGCCAGTCGCCGTCGCGGGTCGCGCGGTGGCCCCGGTGGCGCAGCCGCCCGCCGAGATCGGTACCCACGAGGCGGTTCCCCGACCAGCCACGGCCGTCACCCGCGGCCGTCACCTCCACCAGGGGCAGGGACGCACCGGCGGCGCCCTGCGCTTCGCCGGGCAGTCCGAGGTGCGTGAGGCGCGGACGGCCGTCGTCATCGAGGCCGATTTCGAGGTGAAGGGCCTCGTGCCCCCAGTGGAAGGTGCCTTGTTCCTTGGACATGTCGGCCCTTTCGGCGGCTGTCGAAGCGCTTCACTCCCAGACGCAAGGTAACGGACAATTTTCATCCGAAACAAGAGTCTCTACCGCACAACACTTAATCCTGCTGGTCCGTTGACGTCCGCCAGAGCCAAGAGCCAGAGTCGAAGCGCTTCGACAACCGGCTTACAGCCTGTTGTCCGGGCGGGAACGGCTGGGGCTAGGAGAGGCTCTGCGCGCACCAGATCGTCTTGCCGTAGGTGGTGTGCCGGGTGCCCCACCCCTGGGTGAGCTGGGCGACGAGCAGCAGGCCCCGGCCGCCCTCGTCGAAGGCGCGCGCCCGGCGCAGGTGCGGGGCGGTGTTGCTGGCGTCGGAGACCTCGCAGATCAGGGAGGAGTCGCGGATCAGCCGCAGCATGATCGGGGGCTCGCCGTACCTGATGGCGTTGGTGACCAGTTCGCTGACCACCAGTTCGGTGACGAACGACGCCTCCTCCAGGCCCCAGGCCTCCAGCTGCTCCAGGGCGAACTTCCTGGCTCGGGGCACCTGCTCGGGGTCGGGTTCGACGTCCCAGTCGGCGACATGCTGGGGATCCAGCGCGTGCGTGCGAGCGAGCAGCAGGGCGGCGTCGTCGGTGCGGCGTTCGGGAAGCAGAGCGTCCATCACCGTGTCGCAGAGGCCCTCCAGCGAGGTGACCCCATGGTTCAGGACCCGCAGCAGCTCGGCGACCCCCTCGTCGACGTCGCGCTCACGGCTCTCCACCAGTCCGTCGGTGTAGAGAGCGAGCAGGCTGCCCTCGGGCAGCTCGAGTTCGGCGGACTCGAACGGCAGCCCACCGATGCCGAGCGGTGGTCCCGGCTGCGCGGACGCCGGGGTCCTGGTGCCGTCCGGGGAGATGATCAGCGGCAGCGGATGCCCGGCGCTCGCCACCGTGAAGCGCCGGGAGACCGGGTCGTAGACGGTGTACAGGCAGGTCGCCCCGAACTCGCCGGTCGGCTGGAAGTGGCCGGCGGGCTGGAGGTCGCTGGCGAGGTGGATGACCAGGTCGTCCAGGTGGGTCAGCAGTTCGTCCGGCGGCAGGTCCACGTCGGCGAGCGTACGGACCGCCGTGCGCAGCCGGCCCATGCTGGCCGAGGCGTGCAGACCGTGACCGACCACATCGCCGACGACCAGGGCGACCCGCGCGCCGGAAAGCGGAATGACGTCGAACCAGTCACCGCCCACCTCCGCGCCGGTCCCGGCGGGCAGGTAGCGGGAGGCCACCTCGAGCGCCTCCTGGCTGGGCAGCTGCTGCAGCAGCAGACTGCGCTGCAGCGTCAGCGCGGTCGTGCGCTCGCGCGAGTACCGGCGGGCGTTGTCGATGGCGACGGCTGCCTTGGCGGTCAGCTCTTCGGCGAGGATCAGGTCGTCGGCCGTGAAGGCCTCGGGCCGGTCGCTGCGGGAGAACGCGACCACGCCGAGCAGCGCGCCGCGGGCCCGGAGCGGCACGGTGATCCGGCCGGTCAGCCCCTCCGCGGCGATCGAATCGTCGATCAACGGATTGCCGGGCGGCCAGTGGGCCGGGTCGGCGGCGAGCCCGGGCCCGAACGCCCATTCGCCTCCCTCGCCCGGTTCGACGGCGAGCTGAACCGTGGACCTGCCGGTGGCCATGCAGCGGACGGCGACGGAACCGGGAGCGTGACTGACCGGCATCGGGGGCCCGGGAGCCCGGTCGGTGTCACCCTTCGCGCTGTGGTGGGCGGCGCGGCTGAGCACGACGGCTTCGCCGGAGGCGGAGGCGGGGGAAAGAGGCGGTTCCTCTCCGCGCAGCACCTCGTCGAAGAGATCCACGGTGACGGAGTCGACGAATCCCGGCACGGAGGTCCCGGCCAGTTCCTGGGCGGTGCCGATCACGTCGAGTGTCCGGCCGATGCCGCGGCTGGCCTCGTTGAGCATGAGCAGGCGCTGCCTGGCCCAGTACTCCGCGCTCATGTCGAATCCCCAGTTGGCGACCGCGCGGACCCTGCCCTCGGCATCCCGGACGGGCCAGATGCTGGTGGCCCAGGCGTTGGCGTAGTTGCTGCCGAGCGGCCGGAAGACGGTGATGAGCCGTGCGGGCTTGCCCGTCCTCGCCACTTCGGCCAGCTGGTCGGTGTAGGGCTTGTCGTCCCTCTCGGGGAACAGTTCGCGGTCGAATTCGGGAAGCACCTCGCGGTACTTCTTACCGAGCACCTGCTCCTCGGAATGCGCGATCACCCGGCCCGAGGAGGCGTTGATCCACAGAAACCGCAACTCAGGGTCGTAGACGCCGAGAGCGAAGGGGCTCTGCTCGAAGGCCAGGTCGGCGATCACCGGGCGGCGTTCCCAGCGCTGGACGGTCACCGCATGGCCCAGCGCCCGGCCGTCGGCGCCGAACAGCGGGTGAGCCGATACCAGGGCATCCACCGTGGAGCCGTCCCGGTGGCGCAGCGGGACGAGCGCCGTGTGGTCGGGGCCGCTGCCGGAGCTCTCGGGGAAACCGGGTGGCGGGGGAGCGGCCAGCAGGTCGGTCACGGGGCGCCCGACCGCGTCCTCGGCAGTCCAGCCCAGCAGCAGCCGCCCGCTCTCGCTCCAGCCGCTCACCACGCCGTCCGGGTCCACCACGAGAGCGGCGGCGCGGACGTCCTGCTCATCGGCCATGTCCACGCGCCTCGCCTCCGTCCGGACACCCTGAGCCCGTCAGGACCGGTTTCCAGCCGCAGCTTCCAGCGTAGGTCGGCTCGTGCTCCACGGCGCTCCGGTCGGGGCGTGCCGGATCGCCGGGGCGTCCCGTACGCCTCCCGCCACCCGCCTCGACCCGTCGAATGCCATATGCATGCCATCCCCTTCCCTGCGGGCTACAGCGCGGTGAAGGTCCACAGCAGGTTGGTGCTGTTGCCGTAGGTCCACTGCTTGGTGAGGGAGCCCGAGGGGACGTTGCCGCCGCCGTCGAGGACCAGGCCGGTGGTGCGGTTGGCGATCGAATAGCGGTCGCCACCCCGGTGGGTGACGGTCCACTGCTGGTTGGTGCCGCCGTTCCAGGGGGCCTGCCGGGCGGGGGAGCCGTCGGCGGTGGCGCCCCAGCCGTCGGCGACCATGCCGTTCGTGCGGTTGACCAGCCTGTAGTAGCCGCCACCGACAGCCTCCGCATGCCACTGCAGGTTCGGACTGCCGTCCCAGGTCCACTGCTTGAGGTCGGAGCCGGAGGCGACGTCGCCCCCGCTGTCCAGGGCGAGGCCGTTCGTGGCGTTGGTGATCCGGAAGGACGTCGCCGGGTTGAACTGGACCCTCAGCGAGGTGATCTGGTCGTTGTTGCCGGTGTCCCTGAGGTCGGGGTTGTCGGCGGCGAAGGTCCAGGAGGTACCGGTGAAGTCGTCTCCGGAGTAGCCGACCACCTGGTACCCGGGAGCCGGCCGGAGGGAGGAGACGGTGCGCGGGCCCGGTCCGGCGGCGGACAGGTCGGCCGCGGTGTGGTCGCCGACCGCGAGGACGGCGGAGCCGCCGGTGTAGTGGACGTCCGTGAAGGCGACGGCTCCGGCGAGCGGCCGCAGGCCGGGGATCGTGCCGGAGAAGGTGAGCTTGAGGACATAGGCGTTGGCGCGGTACGGCGCCGAGGACGGCAGGGTGACCTTGAGGCCGGACGCACTCCGGACCGGCGTGGGCAGGTCGATGTAGGTGCCGGCGGTGGTGCCGAGGAGCTTCACTGAGGTCAGCGAGGACAGGTTGATCCGGTCCGAGCCGAGAGTCTTGATCGTCAGAGAGCTGCCGGGCCAGCCCAGAACGGTGGCGTACAGGACGTCGTTCGCCTTGTTGCGGGTGAAGCGGATGTCCTGCGCGGTACCGGCGTGCGGGGTGGTGAACGAACCGCCGCCCATCTTCGTCGGGCCCTCGCCGTACGCCGTCCAGGCGCGGGTCGCGTACACCGACTCGCCGAAGCGCTTCAGATGGTCCCCGATACCGAGCAGGATGTCCTTCTGCGCCTGCGGGATGGTGCCGTCGGCCATCGGCGCGATGTTCAGCAGCACGTTGCCGTTCTTGCTGACCCGGTCGATGAACGAGTGCAGCATCTGCTGGACGGTGTAGTAGCCGATGCCCTGGGTGTAGCACCAGCTGCTGCTGGAGATGCTGTCGTCGGTCAGCCAGTACGGGGTGGTGAGATCGGCCGGGCCGCCGCGTTCGTAGTCGAAGACCTCGCCCTTGCCGTTCATGCCGTCCTTGTAGGTGGCGACGACTTCACGGCCCCAGCTGTCCGCCTGGTTGTAGTAGTACGCCAGGAAGTTCAGGCGCTGTTTCTCGTCGACGGCGTCCAGATTGAAGTCCTGCCAGAGGATGTCGGGCCGGGCGCGGTCGATGACCTCCTTGAGCTTGTCGAACCAGAGCTGGTTCTGTGCGGCCGGCGCCAACTGCCCGTAGAGCTTCTTGAGGCTGGGGTCCGTCTGGGCGGGGGCGTACTCGTAGAAACCGGTGAAGTTGTACGCGTGGTGCATGGCCACCAGCAGCTTCAGGCCCTTGGCGCGGATGGCCGTGGAGAACAGCCGCAGCAGGTCGAGACCAGGGCCCTTCTTGACCGAATTCCACTCGTTGACCTGGCTGTCCCACATGGAGAAGCCGTCGTGGTGCTCGGCGACCGGACCGGCGAACCTGGCGCCGGCGTCGACGAACAACTGCACCCACTCGTCGGGGTCGAACTTCCCGCCGGCCGACTTCAGCTTCGGCGCGAACTTCACCGCGTTGCCCGCCAGGTCCTTCGCTCCGTCGATGAAGTTGTGGTACGGCCACGCCGACGGCCGGCCGTAGGTCGCGATGTGGTGCTTGTTGGGCGAGCTCCCGGCCTGGTACATGCTGCGCGGGTACCACTCGTTGTCGAAGGCGGGGACGCTGAAGGCACCCCAGTGGAAGTAGATCCCGAACTTCGCGTCCTGGAACCACTCCGGAGCCGGCGGGTGCCGGTCGACCGAGTCCCAGTCGGGCGTGTAGGCGCGGGGCGCCGCCTCGGCGGCACCGGCAGCCCACACATCTCCGGCAACGGCCGTCGCGGCCACGCCGGTTGCGGAGGCCACGAACTGGCGTCTGTTGATCGAGCTCGACATGGACACATCCCTGATGCGGAAGGGGCAGGGGAACGCAGGGCCACGCATGAAGGTCGGTCATGCCGCCCTGGGATGTCAACCAGCGCGCAGGGATGAAAGTGGCCATTGGTGTAGGTGAGTTGACTGATTTGCGGTGATGTGGCGAGTGTTTCGATCACCAGACATGGCATGTCTGGCAGTGCTCCATGTCTGGGTGATCGCCGCCCCGCACCCGCGTCCCAGTATCATCAGCGTCACGCTGATCAGGCCGGACGTGCTCACGGGCACGGCGGGGGGAGGGGCGAGCGGTGTCTCTGACGGACAAGGCCATCGAGCAGATCCGTGAACTGATCCGGACCGGTGCCCTGCCTCCGGGCTCCAAGCTCCCTCCGGAGCCGGACCTGGCCGTCCAGCTGGGCCTTTCCCGCAATCTCGCCCGCGAAGCCGTCAAGGCCCTGGCCGTCGCCCGGGTCCTGGAGGTCCGGCGCGGTGACGGCACGTATGTGACCAGCCTGCAGCCGAGCCTGCTGCTGGAGGGTCTCGGCGGCGCGGTGGAACTGCTGCAGGGCGACTCGGTCGCCCTGCAGGACCTCATGGAAGTACGGCGGCTCCTGGAACCGGTCGCCACGGCGCTGGCCGCGACCCGGATCTCCGACGCCCAACTGGCCGAGGTGAAGCGGCACTTGGACGCCATGCGCGACGCCCGCGACGACGTCGAACAGCTCAACGCCCACGACGCCGCCTTTCACCGCGCCGTCGTCTCGGCCACGGGCAACGAGAGCCTCCTCACCCTCCTGGAAGGGATCTCCGGCCGGACGCTGCGCGCCCGCATCTGGCGCGGTCTGGTCGACGACAAGGCCGCGGGCCGCACTCTCGCCGAGCACGAGGCGATCTTCAACGCGCTGTCCACCCGCGACGCCGCCCTCAGCCAGGCCGCCGCGCTCCTCCACGTGAGCAACACCGAGCAGTGGCTGAGGGAACACCTGCGCTCAAGCGAACCGCTCCCCGTGGGAACGCCCCGGCGTAGCCGGTGCCCAGGACCGTAATACATGGGATGTATTAGAGGGTGCAGGCTGGGTCAATCCCTGACGTCCCGGAGTTTTGCGGCTCAGGTAGCGGCTTCCTGCTTCCCATCATGGGATGTATTACCTCGGGTAGCTCTTGACGAGGGCATGTCGCATGCCTACTGTCCTGCGACGGAACCGAACAGGTTCCAACAATCAAAGAACCCTGGCCGCCCCTGGCCCGCACCTGCCGCGAGGCACTCACGCTGTTGAAGCGCAAAGGAGAGACGGATGAAGGGCATGCTCAGGGCAGGTGGGAGACGCACGGGAGTGCTCGCCGCCGTGACCGCCTTGATGGCGGCGCTCCTGACCGGGCTGGGTGCCGCTGGGACGGCGCAGGCGGCCACGGTGGACACCAACGCGTGGTACGTGCTCGTCAACCGGGGCAGCGGCAAGGCGCTCGACGTGTCGGGAGGGAGTACCGCCGACGGAGCGGCCCTGTCGCAGTGGACCCGTCACGACGGCGCCAACCAGCGCTTCCAGTTCGTCGACTCGGGTGGCGGCTACTACCGGCTGAAGGCGCAGCACTCGGGCAAGGTCCTGGACGTCCACAACTTCTCCGTCGCCGATCACGCCGACATCGTGCAGTGGGGTGACGCAGGCGGCGTCAACCAGCAGTTCCGGCTGGCCGATTCACCGGACGGTCACATCCGGCTGATCAACCGCAACAGCGGCAAGGCCGTCGAGGTCCAGAACGCCTCGACCGCCGACGGTGCCAAGGTCGTGCAATTCACCGACTGGGGCGGGGCCAACCAGCAATGGCAACTGGTCCGCGTCGGCAGTGGCAGCAACGCGCTGCCGTCGACGTTCCGGTGGTCCTCCAGCGGCGTCCTGGCCGGTCCGAAGCCGGACGCCCAGCACCCGGACGTGGCGGCGATCAAGGACTTCTCGGTCGTGCGGTACAACAACCAGTGGCTGGTCTTCGCGACCACCGCCAGCCCCACCTCCCACTGGGGGCTGGCGCAGTTCAGCTTTTCCGACTGGTCTCAGGCAGCCTCGGCGCCGCACACCTACCTCGACGAGACCACGCCCATAGGTGGCAACTACCGGGCCGCGCCCCAGGTGTTCTACAACGCACCACAGAAGCTGTGGTACATGGTCTATCAGACCGGTCCGCCCACCTACTCCACCAGCACCAACCCCGCCGACCCCCACTCCTGGTCCGCGCCGCGCCTCCTCATGTCCGAGGAGCCGCAGATCGTCAAGGACAACAAGGGCGATGGCACGTGGATCGACTTCTGGGTCATCTGTGACACCACCAACTGCCACCTGTTCTTCAGCGACGACAACGGCCACATCTATCGCGCCCAGACCAGCCTGGCGAACTTCCCGAACGGATTCGGCAACACGCAGTTGGTGATGTCGGACACCAAGAACAACCTGTTCGAGGCCACCAACGTGTACAAGGTCGCCGGCAGCAACCAGTACCTGCTGCTCCAGGAGGCCATCAACAACACCACATGGCGGCGCTACTTCAAGGCCTTCACCGCCACCAGCCTCACCGGCAACTGGACCCCCCTGGCCGCCACGGAGAACCAACCCTTCGCCGGCCGTGACAACGTCACCTTCCCCGACGGCGTCTGGACCGAGGACATCAGTCACGGCGAGATGGTCCGCGCCGGCAACGACCAGACCCTCACCATCAATCCATGCCGACTGCAGTACGTCTACCAGGGCATAGACCCCAAAGCCAACGGCGACTACCTCACCAAGCCCTGGCGGATGAGCCTGCTCACCCAGACCAACTCCCCCTGCTGACCGCCCACATCCCCGTCACCCCGCCGGGCAACTCACCCGGCGGGGCCGATGCCGACCTGGGCGGCCTGGATGCCGGTGCCGGTGCCGGCGTCGGCCAGCTCCTTGTGCAGGTTCATCACGCGTTGGCGGCGCCCCCCTTATCGACGGGGCGCGGCCTGCTCCCCCGAGCCGCGGACGATCAGCCGGGTGGGAACGGTGATGGTGCGAGCGCGGGAGCGGTCGCCGTCGAGGCGGGCCAGTGCGGTGTTCGCGGCGCTGCGGCCGAGTTCTTCGGGGTCCTGCGCGACGACGGTCAGGGCCGGTTCGAGTGCCTCGGCGAGGGAGACGTCGTCGAAGGCGACGACCGCCACGTCCTTGCGCTTGCCGCGGGCGAGTTGGGCGACGATGCCGAGCGCCATGATGTTGTTGCCGGCGAACAGGGCGGTGGGGGGATCGGCCAGTTCGAGGAGGCCGGCGGTCGCGGCCTCGGCGCCCGGCTGGTCATGAGCGTTGGCGACCAGCGAGCGGTCGTAGGGGAGGCCGGCTTCCCGCAGCGCCGCCCGGTATCCGGCGAGGCGCTCGCGGCGGGTGTACAGCTTGACGGGCAGGTCGCCGACGAATCCGATGCGGCGGTGCCCGTGGGCGATGAGATGGGCGACGCCCTCCTGGGCCCCGGCGCGGTTGGAGCTGACGATGCTGTCCGTGGGCAGGCCGGCTCCCGGGCGGTCGAGGAAGACCACGGGCAGTCCGGCCCTGCGGTGGGGCTTGAGGTGGGAGTGGTCGGCGCCGACGGACGGCACGACGACGAGGATGCTGACGCGACGGGCGAGGAACTTGTCCGTCAGGGCGCGTTCGCGGTCGGGGTCGTCCGCGGACGAGCCCATGAGCAGGGTCAGTCCACGTTCGCGGACCGTGTCCTCGATGGCGCGGGCCACCGCTCCGAAGAAGGGGTTGCCGAGGTCGGGGATGACCAGTCCGATGGTGGTGTCCGGGCCGCCGACGCGCATGTTGCGGGCCATGAGGTTCGGCTGGAAGCCCAGCTTGGCCACCGCGGCCAGTACCTGTTCCCGCGTCTGCGCCGAGACGGGACCGTCCTCGTTGAGGACGCGCGAGACTGTCTTGGCGCTGACGCCGACTTCTCGTGCGACATCGGCAAGGGTGGGGCGGCGGCTCGCTGCCATGGAGGAAACCGTCTCCTGAGTGCTCCCGGGTTCCGGCCGCGGCCTCGGCCGGAACATGCGAGAGCGGGGTTGAGCTGTCAAGTGGCCTGGACTCCGGCGGCCTTCGCCGCCGCGGAATCCGCAACGACAGTATCTCCGGCCTCGTCGACGCTGAGTGCGCCGGTCATGATGGCGACGACCTCCGCCATGGAGTAGTCGGAGGGCTTGATCACGGCGGCCCGCCTGCCCAGCCGGTGGACGTGGATCCGGTCGGCGATCTCGAACACGTGGGGCATGTTGTGGCTGATCAGGACGACCGGCATGCCCTTGTCGCGGACGCGGCGGATGAGGTCGAGGACCTGTCCGGACTCCTTGACGCCGAGCGCGGCGGTGGGTTCGTCCATGACGACGACACTGCGGGCCCAGGCCACGGCCCGGGCGACCGCGACGGCCTGCCGCTGTCCGCCGGAGAGCGTCTCGACCGACTGGGTCAGCGAGCGCAGCCCGATCTTCAGGTCGGCCATGTGCTCGGCGGCCTCCTTCCGCATGCGCTTCTTGTCGAGCATGCGGAAGGCGCTGCCGAGGATGCCGGGGCGGCGCAGTTCGCGGCCGAGGAACATGTTGGAGGCGATGTCCATCGAGGCGGCCACGGCCAGGTCCTGATAGACCGTCTCGATGCCGTGGGCGCGTGCGCTCTGCGGGCCGGAGAAGGTGATGGGCTCACCGTTCAGGCGTATCTCGCCCGCGTCGGGGACCACCGCGCCGGTGAGGGCCTTGATGAGGCTGGTCTTGCCGGCGCCGTTGTCGCCGATGACGGCGAGGACCTCGCCGGGCAGCAGGTCGAAGTCGGCGCCGTCGATGGCGGTGACATGGCCGTAGCGCTTGACCAGACCGCGGGCCTGAAGGACAGGGGTGGGGGAGGTCATCGGGCCTTCTTCCGGGAGATCTGGTCCACGGTCACCGCGAGGATCACCAGGACACCGGTGATGAGGGTCTGGTAGATGGAGGCGACGCCCATCAGCTGAAGGCCGTTGCGGAAGACGCCGACGATGAGGACGCCGATGAACGTGCCCAGGACCGAGCCGCGTCCGCCGAAGAGGCTGGTGCCGCCGAGCACCACGGCGGTGATGCTGTCGAGGTTGTCGGTCTGGCCGGCCTGGGGGTCACCGACTCCGGTGCGGGAGATGAGCAGCAGGGCGGCAACGCCGTACATCAGGCCGGCCACGGTGTAGACGCCGATGGTCAGCCGCGAGGTGCGGATGCCGTTCAGCCGCGCCGCTTCCGGGCTGTTGCCGAGGGCGTAGACGTGCCGGCCCCAACTGGTGCTGCTCAGCGCGTAGGCGAAGAGGAGGAACAGGGCGATGGTGACCAGCGAGCCGTAGGTGATGTCGGTCTTGCCGAGCGGGAAGGTCTGGCCGAGAGCCGTCAGCGGGCCGGGCAGGTTGGTGACGGTCTGTTCCTCGGAGTAGATGTGGGTCAGCGCGAACGCCACGTTGAGCATGCCGAGGGTGACGATGAAGGGCGGGAGCGGGATCCTCTGCACGAGCGCGCCGTTGAGCAGGCCGAAGCCGCCGCAGACCACCAGGCCCAGCGCGATCGCGGCGAGCGGCGGCAGGGAGCCCTCGGCCGCCATCTTGGCGATCACGATGCTGCCGAACGCCATCACCGCACCGCAGGACAGGTCGATGCCCGCGGTGAGGATGATCAGCGTCTGGCCGATGGCGAGGGTGCCGACGACCATGACCTGCTGCACGATCAGCGAGAAGTTCCCGCCGGTGAGGAACTGGTCGGTCGAGACGGAGAAGAAGACACAGGCCAGGAGGAGGGCGGCCAGCGGGCCGGTGGTCGGTTGCGTGAGCAGTCTGCGGACCGTGGTCGGTGCTTTGAGCTCTGCGTACGGGGAGGACGTGGAGGGTGGCGTGGACGTGGCAGTCATGCGAGGTCCTTGTCGGAAGACAGAAGTCCTTGCCGGTCCTTGTCGGATCTGAACGTCAGTCCGTGTCGGACGGGAGGACCAGTCCGTGTCGGACGGGAGGACCAGTCCGTGTCGGGCTGGAACGTCAGTCCTTGTCGGGTGGCAAGAGGACGAGGGGGCGGCCGTCCCCGGTCGGGGAGGAGGGGCGGGCCGCCCCGCTGAGGGGTGTCGAACGGCGGCGGCTACGGCGGCAGCCGGGGATCGGCCGGCGGCTCAGCCCCAGCAGTTGTCCAGGCCGTAGGCGGTGTCCTTGGACGTGACACCGTCCTGCGCCTTGTCGGTGATCAGTGTGACGCCGGTGTCGGTGTAACCCGACGCCTTCTTGCCGTCCTTGGCGAACGTCGCGACGGCCTTGACGCCCTCGGCGGCCATCTTCAGCGGGTACTGCTGCGAGGTCGCGGCGATCTTGCCGTCCTTGACGGCCTTGGTGCCCGTGCAGCCGCCGTCCACGGAGACGATCAGCACGTCCTTCTCCCGGCCCTTGGCCTTCAGCGCGGTGTACGCGCCCAGCGCGGCCGGTTCGTTGATGGTGTAGACGACGTTGATGCCGGGTTCCTTCTGGAGACAGTTCTCCATCGCGGTCTGGCCCTTGGACTGGTCGCCGCCGGTGTCCTGAGCACAGGCGACGTCCTTGTCGGTGGCGCCGAAGCCCTTGAGGAAACCGTTGTGCCGCTGAACGCCGACGGACACACCCGGCGCGAGGTCGAGGGCGGCTATCTTCGCGGTCTTGCCCTTCATCGCGGCCTTGGCGTACTCGCCGATCAGCTCGCCCGCCTTGAGGTTGTCGGTGGCGAACAGGGCGTCGGCCGCGCTCTCCGGGTCGGTCGGGGTGTCCAGGGCGATGACCAGCACACCCTTGGCCTTGGCCTTCTCGATCGCCGGCACGATCGCCTTGGAGTCGCTCGGCGTGATCAGGATGCCCTTCACCCCGGAGGCGACCATGTTCTCGACGGCGGTGACCTGCCCGGCGTTGTCCCCGTCGAACTTGCCCGCAGCGGTGACGAGTTGGACGCCGTTCTGCTTGGCGGCCTTCTCCGCGCCTTCCTTCATCTTCACGAAGAACGGGTTGGTGTCGGTCTTGGTGATCAGACCGACCTTGACGCTGCCCGATCCGGCGTTCGCCGTGCCCGATCCGGATCCGGATCCACAGGCGGTCAGGGTGAGGGCGGCGATGCCCGTGCACGCGGCGACTCTGAGCATGGAGGAAGGCAGACGAGAGATACGTGACATGAACGACTCCTGCGGGATTGCGGACGAGCGGCCTGCATCGGGCGCATGCCGCCCGAGGTGTCATCGTTGACTCATGTCAGCGTTGACACTGCTTGGCGAGGATGATGGACTCCGCCTTCAGGCAACGTCAATGCCTTTCACCCGTCACAAATCGGCAACGCCGTGGCCGCCGCCCGCCCGAACCCCTCCAGGGACTGCCCGAAACGTGCCCGTCTCACCGGCGCGTCCGAGAGAAGAGCCGCCCATGTACCCGCCTCGGATCACCGTCCTCGGGGAGTGCGTCGCCGACGCGTTCACCGCATCCGCAGGGGCCCGGAACGAACTCGCCCTGCGTGTCCTGCCGGGCGGCGGACCAGCCAATACAGCGGTGGCCCTGGCCAGGCTGGGCACCCCGGCCCGCTTCCTCGCCCGGCTGTCCGGCGACGTGTTCGGCCGCCTCTTCCGGACCCACCTGGAGTCGTCCGGCGTGGACCTGTCGCACGCCGTCGAGGCCGCCGAGCCCAGCACCCTGGCCGTGGCCGAGCTGGACGACCGGGGGCAGGCCGCGTTCTCCTTCCACGCCCAGGCCACCGCGGACTGGCAGTGGACGAGCGCGGAACTGGCCGGGGTGGATCCGGCCGGCACCGCTTGCGTCCATACGGGGTCACTCGCCCTGGTCAAGGAACCCGGGGCAGGGGTCGTGGAGGACTTCCTGGCAACGGCCGCGCCCCACGCGACCATCAGCATCGACCCCAACGTCCGCCCCCTCCTGGTGCACCCCGAGGTCTACCGCGCCCGGCTGGCGCACTGGTGCGGTCTCGCGGATGTGCTGCGGCTCAGCGAGGACGACCTGGAGCTCCTGCTGCCCGGGACGCCGCCCGAGCGGGCGTGCGACACCTGGCACGCGGCGGGGGCTCGGCTCGTCGTGATCACGCGCGGTGCCGACGGCGCCCTGGCCTCACTCGACGGCGAACGGGTGCGGGTGCCGGCGGCGCCGGCGCAGGTCGTCGACACGGTCGGGGCAGGGGACTCCTTCACGGCGGGACTGCTGCACCACCTCGGCGCCCGCGGACTCCTCGGCGGCAGGCTGACGGACCTGCGTCTCGGCGATGTCGAGGCGGCCTGCCTGTTCGCCGCGCGGGTCGCGGCCCTGACCTGCTCGGCAGCCGGCCCGAACCCGCCGTGGCGGGACCAACTGGCGCCACTCACGACGGACGAGGCCGTCGTCCGGCACCTCGACTCCACTCACTGAAAGGACTGGAAACCATGACAAAAACCCTGCTCGCCGAGTTCACCGCCCGAGAGGGAGCGGAGGGCGAGGTCGCCCGCCTGATCCGGGAGTACGCCCTGAAGGTGCGCGAAGAGGAAGGCAACCTGGCCTTCGACGTCTACACCAAGGCGGCCGACCCGCGCGCCTACTGGATCTTCGAGGTCTACCGTGACGAGGACGCCTTCAAGGCACACCTGGACGCCCCGTACGGCGCCCCGTTCAACGCCGCCCTCACTCCGCTGATCGAGGAGGACGCCTCGGTGCTGACGTTCCTCGATCCCCTGGACGCGCGTCCGTAGCGGGCGCTGTCCGAGAACTCTCAGCACGCCGCTTCCGTGACGGGATCCCTACGCGTATCCCATGGCCGGGACGACGCCGCCAAGTGCTCGTTCGACGAACTCGCGGGTCGCGCGGTCGAATTGGCCCTGGCGATGGTCAAGCCTGTGTGACTGGAACGTCGACATGGTCGCGAAGTCGTCGACACCGAGCAGTTCGAACAGGGCGCGGCGCTGCACGGGCCGGCCGGCCGCGAGATCCTGGGCCTTTACCTCCACGTACCGCTTGGCCGTCAGATCGGCCGTGGCCTTCCAGGCGAGCCATCGGTCATAGACCGGTTTGAGCCATGCCAGCGCTCCGTCGACCGTGGGCGGTGCCCATGGCTGGTCGACATGGGACGCGACCACCGCGACCGGGTGGCGCTTGATGTGGACGATGGTCGCCTCGGAGAAGAGCTCCTCGTCACCACCCGCCGGTGACTTCGAGGCTCGAACGGCCCGGCAGGCCAGTCGCCGTGCCCGAACCCCGCGGGTGTTCGCCGAGCATGGTCGCGAGGTGCGATGTTCCCGAACGGCCCGTACCCGCGACGAAGATCGGTGAGGGGGCAGACATGGCGTTCAGCCAAGTCCCGACACCGCGCCCGCGCAACGAAAATATCCCGGGAACGCCAGCGGGCCGAGCCGTAATTCGTTTGACCGTGCCACGGGTCGGACGCTGCACTGTGGCGGGAGACCACGAGTCGTGGTGCAGGTATCCCGAGGAGGCAGCCGCCGCAATGGAGATCCGTTCCACGACCGACGAGGATCTCGACGTCTTCGTCGACACGGTCCATGCCGCGTTCGGGCGCTTCCCGGCAACCCCGGTCGAGGGCGGCGGGCTCTGGTGGTCGGCGCTCGAAATGGACCGCTGCCTGCTCGCCCTGACGGCGGACGGGCGGCCCGTCGGCACCGCCGCCACCCACCCTTTCGAACTCACCCTGCCCGGTGAGACCCTCGTCCCGGCCGCCGGGGTGACCGCCGTCGGCGTCCTGCCCTCCCACCGGCGCCAAGGCGTGCTCGGCACGATGATGCGGCACCAGCTCACCGAGCTGCGGGCCCGAGGAGAATTCCTCTCCGTGCTGCTGGCCTCCGAAGCCACGATCTACGGCAGGTTCGGCTACGGACCGGCGACTTACACGCAGCAGCTGACGGTGCCGCGCCACCGGGCCGCCCTCACCGTTCCCCGGGCCCGCACCATGGCGGGCGCCCCGGCGGTCGGCTCGGACGACGACTCGGTCGAGGTACTGCGCCGTGCCGAGTGCGGCGACATCCTGGAAGAGGTGTACGACCGGTACCGCCGCGCCCAGCCCGGCGCGCTGTCCCGGCCGCATCGCTGGTGGGCGCTGCGCGCGGGGCAGCCCCCGATCTCGCCGGCGCCGCGCTACATCGCCGTCCACCGTGACGTCGACGGTGTCCCGGACGGGTACGCCAGCTACTCGATCGGCGAAACCAACACCTTGACGGTCGACGAGACCATCGCCACCGACGACGCCGCCTTCACGGCCCTGGCCCGGTTCGTACTCGGACACGACCTGGTCACTCAGGTCGTGTTCAAGCACGTCCCGCGCGAGCACCCGCTGCGATGGCAGCTTGCGGACTTCCGCGCCGGTCAGGTGGGCGACGACATGGACTGGCTCTGGGTACGGCTCCTCGACATCCCGCAGGCGCTGACCGCACGTGGCTGGTTCACGGACGGCGCACTCGTCCTCGACGTCGACGACCCGTTCCTCGGCGAGCGAAGCCGCTACCTGCTGACCGTCCAGGAGGGCAAGGCCGACTGCATCCCGACGGACCGGGAGCCCGACCTGTCCCTGGACGTACGCGACTTGGGCTCGGTCTACCTCGGCGGCACCGCCCCGAGCACGCTGGTGCGTGCCGGACACATCCGGGCCCACCACCCGGGAGCGGCCACCCTCGCCGACGCCCTCTTCCGCGCCGACCGTCCCCCGCACTGCCTGCACTGGTTCTGACCGCGCGCTCGCCGAGGGCTGATCGTCAGTGGTAGGCGTGGACGACGGCGTGGCCCTTGCCGCGGCCGATCATCCACTTGTTGACCGGCGTGGTGATCACGAAGGCGACCGCGAAGCCGCCCAGCAGGGCCGACCAGAACAGCCCGTCGGACAGCTGGGCGTCCATCGCGCCGGGCGTGAGGGCGATGATGCCGTTGTCGACGAGCTCCATCACGGCGATGGAGACGGTGTCGGCGGCGAGGGCGACCTTGATCGCGGTCTTGAAGTCCAGGCCGGCCCGGCGGACCGCGAACAGCGTGAACGAGTAGCCGAAGAGGAACGCGAGCGCGATCGCCAGGATCATGGTGGGCACGTTGCCCCACGTCAGGGCTGTGCCGATGACCATGCCGAGGATCTCGCCGATGGCGCAGCCGGTCAGGCAGTGCAGTGTCGCCTTGACCGCCGTTCCCCAGGACGCTCCGGCGTGGTGATCGGTGTGGTCCATGACCTTCTTCCCCAATCCCGTCGATTGTGGCCCGTTCCTTGAGCCCCACAGTCCGAAACAATATACCCCCCCTGGGTATATTCCTAGATGCTCGGTATCGGAAACGGGCACAGCAAGGAGGTGCGGCTCGAAGGGCCGCTGTGTCTTGGTGTCGGCGCGCTTACGGACGGGCCGAGCGGCCCTCATGGGCTGCGCCGTGCCGAGCGCGATGCGGCGCTTGCGCGGTGGCGTCGGTGTGTGGGGGAGTGCCCGATGTGCCGACGCCGCCCGGCCGCACCCCGGTGAGGGACACGGTGACGAGCCGGTGCACCGCGGCCTCGGACGCCAGGTCGCCGGCCGCGGTGAGGGCGTGCAGGCAGTAACTCGCGAGTTCGCCGGGAGCGATGTCGTCGCGGACGTCGCCGGATCGCGCACCGTCGGCCAGCAGGTCCTCGATCATCCTGTGGAGTCGCTGCCGGGCCTGGCTGACCTGGCGGTCACGGTGCAGGAACGCGGCCATCTCGCCGTCCTGGTGCTGCCGTGACCGCCGTGAGACGAGGGCGAACTCCCGGAGCACCGCTTCCAGGCGAGCTCCGGCACCTTCGGTCCGGTCGCGGACCTCGGCCAGGTGGTCGAGGTGATGGCTGATCTGTTGCTCGTGCCAGGCGAGGAGGATCGACTCGACATCCGGAAAGTACTTGTACAGCGTGGCGCGGCCGATCCCGGAGTCCTTGGCGATCCGCGACATCGTCACCGATGTCAGCCCGTGCTCGGCCACCAGTGCCGCGGTGGTTTCGAGGACCGCCTTGCGTACGGCGGCGCGGTGCGCGTCGATCGTCTCGTTCCAGAGCTTGGGCACGGCCCCAGCATACGATTCGGCAGTGCCGTGACACTGTGCATTGACAGAGACACTATGTCTCGATAAAGCTGAGGCCGTTACCGGGGGACCCGGACGATAGGACAGAAAGCCATGCCGACCGCCGAAGCCCGTGTCGAGACCGAACGGCCCAGCCGGTACCTCGTCCAGCTCTGCAAGCACTTCTCCACCAAGGGCCGCCACCTCGGCCGGCGGCTCCACGGTCATCCGGGCGGCGATGGGCAGGCGCTCCGCGAGATGAGGGCCGTGGCGGAGCGGGCGCAGGTCTCGTGGTCCGACGCCGAGGGGCACGTCGACCTCCCCTGGGGACAGATCGATCTGCGTGCCGTCCCAGGGATGCTGGTTCTGCGTGTCGAGGCAGCCGAAGAGGACGACCTACGGCGGCTGCGGGACCTCGTCGCCGGGCACGTGGAGAGGTTCGGCCGGCGCGACCGGCTGCGGGTGAACTGGGAGGCAACCGACTCTGCCACGGGTTCACCCGCAGCCCGTGGCGTCGGCGACGGGCTGCCCTCGGCGCCTGGTTCCGGGGCGCGCGGCAGTCGTCTCAAGGTGGTGGGCATCGCGGCCGTCATCGCCATCGTCCTCGCTGTCCACCTGGGACTCGGCGATGTCCTCCTGTCGAACTGGCGGTGGACCGGCTGGGCCGCAGGCGGCCTTCTCGCCCTTGTGCTGGTGAAGGCCGCGCTTCTGGGAGGGTTCGCCGTCCGCCGAGGCCGGGCCTCGAAGGGCCACTGAAGCCCCTGCGGCGCGGCGACGTCCGCTGTGACACCGGCCGTTGACCCGGTCCATGATCTCCGCCGAAGCGAACCGGTCATGTGTGTGGCTCGTTGACGCGCTGTACCACGCGAGTTGGCGGACCAAGGTCGACGAGCCGTTAGTATCACGGCATGATTACGGCCTGGTCACTCCCGCGCCTGGTGCGGGCTCGCGCGTCTGCGGGTCCGTTGCTTCGCGTGCTGGCCATGGTCGTGTTGCTGTTCGGCATCGTGTCCGCCCATGGACTGAGCGCCGAGAGCACGGCAGGACACCTGGTGACCAGCGCGGCGGCGCCTGTGACCCCGTCGGACGAGGAGCCCCTCGGAGCCGAGGACGAGCAGCCTCCTCCACGGCTCGTTGCGATAGATGAGCCGGACGGCGGCCATGGCGCCTCGCACACCGGTGAGCACTGCGTGTCCGGCCAGCCGCAGCAGGGTCCGGTGCTGACACCGCCGTGCCTCGCGGTGTCGGTCGCCGAATCGACCGGCGTCGGGCGCGGTCCGGGCAGGCCGAGCCTCGACGGACCGGCGCCGCCCGCCGCGTCGTCGTCCGCTTTGAGATTGTCCGTGGTCCAGCAGGTCTAGACACAGCAGCCCGCTTCTCCCTGCGGCTGCTCCGGCCACGCCTTCCACCGGGCGTGGGCGCCGCGTCTCGACGCCGTACTTCCCCCACCCATGCCCGCCGTTCCTCTCTGCCGTGGCTGCCACTGCGGCGAAGGGGACGAGCGCACGGAGAACCTGTGCCGGCACACTCCCGTACCCCCATGCCCGCCCTGCGCGCCCCGGCCGGCTCGCGTCGGCGGCGTCCGCTGCTCGCTCTGCTGTCCGGGGCTCTGCTCGTGATGCTCGGGCTGTGCAGCCTCCCGCATGGACAGTTCGAAGAGCGGGAGCGGCTGACACCCGCCGTCGCCACGGACTTCGGACGGCCGGCGGTGGCGGGCGATGTGGTGCCTCACGGGCCGCATCGGCACCATGAGGCCGAGGAGTGCGGCCTGGACGGGGCTGCCCGCATGACGGCGCAGGTCGCTCACCAGCCACCCGCCGAGGCCGGGGCGACGGTGTTCGCCGCCCTCCCCGAGGCTCTGGTACGGACGCGGCCTCGGCGTCGGCAGTTCCGAACCCGCACGAGACGTACAGGAAGAACCGCGCTCGTCCGCACCTCGCGGTGGCGTATCTAGACCTCTCGCTCGCAGCCGGCCCCGCCCGGCTGCCGCGCCACGGCCCCGCGGACTCGGACGGACCGACCGTCCCCCCTGTGGTCGTGGCGCGAGATGACCGTGCACCGCGTAATCATCGAGCGAGAGCGAAAAGACATGCAGTCGATGACGAACACCGACGCCCTGCCCGAGCGGTCCGCCTTGTCCGCACTGGTGGGCAACACGCCGCTGCTGCGGGTGTCCCAGCCACTGACGCCTCCGGACCGCGGCTTCTGGGCGAAGCTGGAGGGCTTCAACCCCGGCGGCATCAAGGACCGGCCGGGTCTGCACATGGTGGAACGGGCCCGCGCCCGGGGCGACCTGCGCCCCGGCGCCCGGATCATCGAGTCCACCAGCGGCACCCTCGGACTGGGTCTGGCCCTGGCCGGAATGGTGTACGGCCACCCGGTCACCCTGGTCACCGACCCCGGCCTGGAGATGTCGATGACCCGGCTGCTGACCGCGTACGGCGCCCAGATCAACGTCGTCTCCGAGCCGCACCCCACCGGCGGCTGGCAGCAGGCCCGCCGTGAGCGCGTGGAGCAGCTCATGGCGCGGCGCCCCGGTGCGTGGTGCCCGGACCAGTACAACAACCCGGACAACACCACCGCCTACACCCCGCTCGCCCTGGAACTGGCGTCCGAGCTGGGCCACGTCGACGTCCTCGTGTGCAGTGTCGGCACGGGCGGGCACTCCGCCGGCGTCTCCCGCGTGCTGAAGCAGCTCTACCCCGAGCTGAAGGTGGTCGGCGTCGACACCATCGGCTCCACGATCTTCGGCCAGCCCGCCCGGCCACGGCTGATGCGGGGCCTGGGGTCGAGCATCCACCCCCGCAACGTCGCCTACGACAACTTCGCCGAGGTGCACTGGGTGGCCCCGGCCGAAGCGGTGTGGACCTGCCGCCAACTGGCCGGCTCGCACTACGCCACCGGCGGGTGGAGCGTCGGCGCCGTCGCCCTGGTCGCCGGATGGCTGGCCCGCACCCTGCCCGCCGACAGCCGGATCGCCGCGATCTTCCCCGACGGCCCGCAGCGTTACCTCGGGACGGTGTTCGACGACGACTACTGCGCCGCGCACGGCCTCCTCGACGCCCCTCCTGCTCCGGAACCGGAGGTGATCGGACGCGCGGACGAGAAGGAGGTCGCACGCTGGACCCGGTGCACCACCGTGGTCGACCCGCTCACCCTGGCCGACGCCGCTGCGGAGGAGAACCGGTGAAGGGCACCCTCGCACAGGTACGCGGTCACGAACGCAGCGTCCAGCTGCTGATGGTCAATCAGTTCACCATCAACCTGGGCTTCTACATGCTGATGCCCTACCTGGCCGCTCACCTGTCCGGCACCCTCGGACTGGCCGGCTGGATCGTCGGGCTGATCCTCGGCGTGCGGAACTTCAGCCAGCAGGGCATGTTCCTGGTCGGCGGGACGCTCGCCGACCGGTACGGCTACAAGCCGATGATCGTGGCCGGATGCGTGCTGCGCACGGCCGGCTTCGCGACGCTCGGCATGGTCGACTCGCCGGCCGCTCTGATCGCCGCGTCCGCGGCCACGGGGCTTGCCGGGGCACTGTTCAACCCGGCCGTCCGGGCGTATCTCGCCGCGGACGCGGGGGAGCGCAGGGTCGAGGCGTTCGCCCTGTTCAACGTCTTCTACCAGGCCGGCATCCTGCTGGGTCCCCTCGTGGGCGTGGTGCTGACCGGCGTGGACTTCCGCGTCACCTGCCTGGTCGCGGCCGGGATCTTCGCGCTGCTCAGCATCGTGCAGATCCGTGCCCTGCCGGCGCGACGGGCCGACGACTCCAAGGGGGGCAATGAGGGGCAGGACCGCGACGGCGTCCTGGCCCAGTGGCGCGGCATCCTCGCCAACCGGCCGTTCCTGCTCTTCTCCGGCGCGATGATCGGCTCGTACGTCCTCTCCTTCCAGGTCTATCTCGCGCTGCCGCTTGAGGTACGACGGGTCGGCGGTGACGGGGAGTTCGGCATGGCGGCGGTGGCCGCGCTCTTCGCCGTGTCAGGGCTGAGCACGATCGTCGGTCAGACGCGGGTGACCGCCTGGTGCAAGGCCCGTTACGAGCCGGGTCAGGCCCTGACCCGGGGACTGGCCGCCATGGGCCTGGCTTTCGTGCCCCTGTCGCTGGCCACCGCGGTGCCCGTTGCGGACTCGGGCGTGGGCCTGTGGCTGCCGGCCGCGGTACCGCCCATGCTGGCGGCGCTGCTGCTGGCCGTTGGCACGATGATCGCCTACCCCTTCGAGATGGACACCATCGTCCGTCTCTCCGGTGACCGGCTCGTGGCCACCCACTACGGGCTGTACAACACCATCTGCGGCATCGGCATCACCCTCGGCAACCTCCTCACCGGCGCGTCGCTCGACGCAGCCCGAGAGGCGGGGATGCCCGCGCTGCCGTGGATCTGCCTGGGCGCGTTGGGCCTCGCCTGCGCGGCCGCCCTGTACGGCCTGCACCGCACGGGCCGGCTGGCTGCTCAGGTGGCCGGGCCGCAGCCCGTCGCCGCCTGACCGCCTGACCGCCTGACCGCATCACCGAATGACCGCCTGACCGTGTGCGGCTGAATCCGATCGGCCGCACACGTGTCGGCAGCGGCGGCTCGGGCGCCGGCCATGGCCGAGTCGGCCCGGGTGGAACCAAGCCCTTGACCCTCGGTGCGCTCCTCCGGGATGCTCGGTTGCGTATAGCGGTGCGTGTAGCGAATGAGGCAACGCGCTCGCGAGGATCCCCGCTTGAGGAGCAGCTCATGGCTCACGAGGTTCGTGCCGTCGTCGCCCGAAAGAAGGGCGCACCGGTCTCCGTCGAAACGATCGTCGTCCCCGACCCCGGTCCGGGTGAGGCGTTGGTCGAGGTCGAGGCCTGCGGCGTCTGTCATACCGATCTCCACTACCGCGAGGGCGGGATCAACGACGAGTTCCCCTTCCTGCTGGGACATGAGGCGGCAGGTCGCGTCGAGGCGGTCGGAGAGGGAGTCACCGGCGTCGAGCCCGGCGACTTCGTCATCCTCAACTGGCGTGCGGTGTGCGGCCAGTGCCGGGCCTGCAGCAGGGGCAGGCCGTGGTACTGCTTCGCCACCCACAACGCCACCCAACCGATGACGCTGCTCGACGGCACCCCGCTCTCGCCGGCGCTCGGCATCGGCGCGTTCGCGGAGAAGACGCTGGTCGCCGCCGGACAGTGCACCAAGGTGGACCCGGCAGCGCCCGCGGCGGCGGCCGGTCTGCTCGGATGCGGCGTCATGGCGGGCTTCGGCGCGGCCGTGAACACCGGGGCCGTCGGTCGGGGCGACTCCGTCACCGTCATCGGCTGCGGCGGCGTCGGGATGGCCGCCGTCGCGGGGGCGAGGCTCGCCGGAGCGAGCAAGGTCATCGCCGTCGACATCGACCGGCGCAAGCTGGACCGGGCCATGGCCATGGGGGCCACCCACACGGTCGACGGGGCGAAGGACGACGTCGTGGAAGCGGTGCGCGAGCTGACCGGCGGCTTCGGCGCGGACGTCGTCGTGGAGGCGGTCGGCCGCCCCGAGACGTACCGGCAGGCCTTCTATGCCCGCGACCTGGCGGGCACGGTCGTGCTGGTCGGCGTGCCCACCCCGGAGATGAAGGTGGAGCTGCCCCTGCTCGACGTCTTCGGGCGGGGCGGCTCGCTGAAGTCCAGCTGGTACGGCGACTGCCTGCCCTCGCGCGACTTCCCGGCCCTCATCGACCTGTATCTGGGAGGCCGTTTCGACCTGGACGCGTTCGTCTCCGAGACCATCGGCCTCGGTGACGTCGAGGAAGCGTTCGAGAAGATGCACCACGGTGACGTGCTGCGCTCGGTGGTGGTGCTGTGATGGCCGGCGCACCGCGTGTCGAACACCTCGTCACCCGCGGGACCTTCAGCCTCGACGGCGGGACCTGGGACGTGGACAACAACGTCTGGATCGTCGGTGACGACGACGAGGTGGTGGTCATCGACGCGGCACACGACTCCGACGCCGTCCTGGCGGCCGTCGGTGACCGTCGGTTGTCGGCCATCGTGTGCACCCACGCCCACGACGACCATGTGCGCGCCGCGCCGGACGTCGCCCTGGCCACGGGCGCGCCCATCCTCCTGCACCCTGACGACCAGGTCCTGTGGAAGATGGTGCACCCCGGCCGGCGCCCCGACCGCCCGCTCGCCGACGGTGCCGAACTCACGGTGGCGGGCATCGGCCTGCGCGTCCTTCACACGCCCGGACACGCTCCCGGTGCCGTGTGCCTGTACGCACCGGACCTGGGCGCGCTGTTCAGCGGTGACACGCTGTTCGCCGGCGGTCCCGGCGCGACCGGACGCTCGTACAGCGACTTCGGCACGATCGTCAGCTCCATCGGTGACCGGCTGCTGACCCTCCCGGGCGAGACGGTCGTCCACACCGGACACGGTGGGACGACGACCGTCGAGGCCGAAGCACCGCACCTGGAGGAGTGGGCCGCCCGCGGCTGGTGACCCAGCTCCGCCAAGCCGACCGGGGCGCTCGCGCCCCGGTTCTCAGAGGTGCTATGCCCTGACCTGCGTTTCCTATGGCGCAGAGCGTTTCGCATCGCGCAACCGAAAATGAGGCCGTCAGGTGTCCCTCGAACTCCTTGACAAGCGTTTGAAGGCGCCCTCAAACTGGCGTTGCGTTCACCGCAATCCGTTTCGCTATACGCACCGAGGTGTCATGATGATTGCCGCGTGCCGTCTCGTGGATCTGCCCCGAGGCGAGGCCCACAGGCTCGACATCGACCCGCCGGTCTCGGTGTTCCACACCGACGACGGCGAACTCTTCGCCATCGACGACACATGCACCCACCAGGACGCCTCGCTCGCCGACGGCTGGCTGGAGGGCTGCGAGGTCGAATGCCCGCTGCACGCCTCGAAGTTCAACCTCAAGACCGGAGCCGTGGACGCCCCGCCGGCCAAGCTCCCGGTGCGCACACACGAGGTCTTCGTCGAGGACGGCATGATCTACGTCCGGCTGTCCACGGCAGCCCCGAACCTGCCCCCCTGCATCGCCGCCCGGCTCGCCGGGGGCGTCGCGTGAGGACAGTGGCCGTGGTGGGCGCGTCGCTGGCGGGCCTGTCCGCGGCGCGCTCCTTGCGCAATCGGGGATACGACGGACGGCTGGTCGTCATCGGCGACGAAATCCACCGCCCCTACGACAGGCCGCCCCTGTCCAAGGAGTTCCTGGCCGGCGGCATCGGTGAAGCCGAGCTCGCACTGGAGCCGGACGACGAGGACCTGCGAGCGGAGTGGCTGCTCGGAGCCCGCGCCGCCGGACTCGGCACCACGCCCCGAGCCGTGCGGCTCACCGACGGCCGCGAGGTGCGGGCCGACGGCGTCGTCATCGCCACCGGCGCCGCCGCCCGGACCCTGCCCGGCATGGACGGACTGGCCGGTGTGCACACCCTGCGCACCCTGGACGACGCCCGCGCCCTGCGGGACGAACTGGCACAGGGTGGACGCCTGGTCGTGATCGGCGGCGGCTTCATCGGTGCCGAGGTCGCCTCCACCGCCTCTGCTCTCGGCCTCGACGTGACCATCGTCGAGGCGGCGCCCACCCCCCTGGCCGGACCGCTCGGCGCGGCCATGGGACGCATCGTCTCCGCCCTCCACGCGGACCACGGCGTACGCCTGTTGTGCGGCGTGGGTGTCAAGGGGCTGAGCGGCGAGACCCGCGTCGACGCCGTCCTGATGGAGGACGGCCGCAGCATCCCCGCCGACATCGTCGTCGTGGGTGTAGGGGCCCGTCCCTGCGTCGACTGGCTGGCCGGATCCGGCATAGAACTCGACGACGGCGTCCGGTGCGGTGCGGACGGCCGTACGAACCTGGCCGGGGTGGTGGCAGTCGGCGACTGCGCCTCCTGGTACGACCCGCGCGCGGGCACCCACCGCCGCGTCGAGCACTGGACCGGCGCCCGGGAACGCCCCGACGCGGCCGTGGCCGCCCTGCTGTCCTGGGGCGAGAGCGAACCGGGCCTGCCCCGGCCGCCGTACTTCTGGTCCGACCAGTACGGCGTGAAGATCCAGTTCGCCGGCAACGCGGCCCGCGCCGACAGCGTCACGATCGAGGCGGGCACCGCGGACGACCGCGACGTCCTCGCCGTCTACCGGCGTGCCGGACACCCGGTCGCCGTACTCGGGATGAACCAGCCGAAGCTGTTCACGCGCTGGCGCAAGCAACTCGCGGCCAAGGCGCCCTGACAGGGGCGATCCACCACGTCTCCCCGAGGAGTGCCCAGTGACCTCGACCGGCCTGCCGGACAGCCTGATCGCCACCCTCCCCGGCTCGTCCTACACGGATCCCGCGGTCTTCGCCCAGGAGCAGGAACACATCTTCGAGGCGATGTGGTTCTGCGCCGTGCGCTCCGCCGACCTCGCCAGGACAGGTGCCTTCCGCACCGTCGAGGTGGGCCGCGAGAGCGTCCTGATCACCCGGGCACGGGACAACTCCGTCCGTGCCTTCCTCAACGTCTGCCGGCACCGCGGAGCCAAGCTCTGCACAGCGGAGACCGGCGAGGTCAAGCGCGCCTTCCAGTGCCCCTATCACGCCTGGACGTACGACCTGACGGGCAAACTCGTCGCGGCGCCCAACCTCACCAAGATGCCCGACGTCAGCCGCACCGAGTACGGCCTGGCCCCTGTGGCCGTGCGGGAATGGCTCGGCTATGTGTGGGTGTGCCTCGCGGCGGACCCGCCCCCCTTCGACGAGGTCGTGGGGGAGGTGGTCGCGCGCCTGGGCGACACGGAGTCGATCGAGCACTACGACATCGACAACCTCGAAGTCGGCCGGCGCATCGTCTACGACGTGCGGGCGAACTGGAAACTCATCGTCGAGAACTTCATGGAGTGCTATCACTGCGCGACGATCCACCCCGAACTGACCGAGGTGCTCCCCGAGTTCGCCGACGGATACGCCGCCCAGTACTACGTGGGACACGGCGCGGAGTTCGGCTCCGAGGTCAAGGGCTTCACCGTCGACGGCTCCGAAGGACTCGACCGCATACCGGGCATCACCGAGGGCCAGGACCGCCGGTACTACGCGATCACCGTCCGGCCGCAGGTGTTCATCAACCTCGTGCCCGACCATGTGATCTTCCACCGGATGTATCCGGTCGCCGTGGACCGCACCGTCGTCGAGTGCGACTGGCTCTACCTCAAGCATGTCGTCGAGAGCGGCAGGGACGTCAGCCGGTCGGTGGAGCTCTTCGACCGGGTCAACCGGCAGGATTTCGACGCGTGCGAGCGCTGCCAGCCCGCGATGAGCTCACGGCTGTACGCCAAGGGCGGGGTGCTCGTGCCCAGCGAGCACCACATCGGCGAGTTCCACACCTTCGTCCAGGAACGTCTGGGCGTGGGGCGGCCGCAGGAGGTCAGCCCAGGTAGCCCATGCGGTGGCTGATCTCGTCCGCGCCCTTGACCAGCACGGGGGCGAGCTCGTGCATCCGGTCCTCGGTGAGCCGGTACGCCGGTCCAGAGGCGCTCAACGCCGCGATGACCTCGCCGTCCCTGTTACGGACCGGGGCGGCCATGGCGTGCAGTCCCACCTCGAACTCCTCCAGGGTCCAGGAGTAACCGCGTTCGAGCGCCTCGGCGAGGTTTTTCTCGAGCTTCGTCTTCGCGGTCAGGGTGCGGGGGGTCAGCTTCTTCAGACCCGCCTCCGACAGCAGCGCGGCACGCTCCTTCGGTGGCATGTGGGCCAGCAGGATCTTGCCGCTGGAGGTGGCGTGCAACGGCGTCAGCTGGCCGACCCAGTTGAACGCCGTGACAGCGCCGGGACCGCGCACTTGGTACAGGTTGATCGCGTAGTGCTCCTGCATCACGGCGAGGTTCACGGTCTCACCGATCTCCTCGGCGAGACGCTCGCAGACCGGGCGGCTCTGCTGGGTGATGTCGATGCGGCCGGTGACCGCGCCGGCGAGCCGCACGAGGCCGAAGCCGAGGCGGTACTTGCCGCGCTCGCCCGCCTGTTCCACCAGACCGCGCACCTCCAGGGCGCCGAGCAGCCGGAACGCGGTCGACTTGTGAACATCGATCTCGGCGGCCACCTCGCTGACTCCCGCCTCGCCGCGCCGGGCCAGGATCTCCAGCACGGTGATGGCGCGGTCGACGGACTGCACCCCACCAGTCGGTGCAGTTGTCGTTTCCGTTTCTGCATGGTAGTTGCTCACAACGCAACTATACGGGCGTTAAACATAGCGGCCAGCGATGCAGGTCAAGGCCTTGTGCAGGCCTCGGAGAAGTTGCGCGTTCCGCAACCTGGTGCACATAGAGGTACGAGTACTAGCATGCCGCGCATTCTCAACGGCGCGAGCGAGACGAGGCCCCATGGCTGACTTGCAGTACGACTTCGTCATCGTCGGTGGTGGATCCGCCGGCAGTGCGCTGGCCAACCGGCTCTCCGCGGATCCGGGCAACCAGGTGCTGGTCCTGGAGGCGGGTCGGCCCGACTACCCCTGGGACGTCTTCATCCACATGCCCGCGGCACTGACCTACCCGATCGGCAGCCGGTTCTACGACTGGAAGTACGAGTCCGAACCGGAGCCCCACATGGGCGGCCGGCGCGTCTACCACGCGCGAGGCAAGGTGCTGGGCGGTTCCAGCAGCATCAACGGCATGATCTTCCAGCGCGGCAACCCCCTGGACTACGAGCGCTGGGCGGCCGACCCGGGCATGGAGACCTGGGACTACGCGCACTGCCTGCCGTACTTCCGGCGGATGGAGAACTGTCTCGCCGCCGACCCGGACGACGAGTTCCGCGGTCACGACGGCCCTCTCGTCCTGGAGCGCGGCCCAGGAGCCGGCCCGCTCTTCGAGGCCTTCCTGAAGGCCACCGAGGAGGCGGGCCACGCTCCCACCGACGATGTGAACGGCTACCGGCAGGAAGGTTTCGCCCGGTTCGACCGCAACGTCCACCGCGGCCGTCGTCTGTCGGCCTCCAAGGCCTACCTCAAACCCGCACGCAAGCGCCCCAACCTCACGGTCAGGACACGCGCTCTGGTCACCCGCGTCCTCTTCGAAGGCAAGAAGGCCGTCGGCGTCGAGTACCGGCGGGGCCGCGGCAGGCCCCAGCGGGTGCGTGCCCGCGAAGTCATCCTGTGCGGAGGCGCGATCAACTCCCCGCAACTGCTGCAGCTCTCGGGCGTCGGCAACGCCGGGGAACTGCGCGCCCTCGGCGTCGACGTCGTACACGATCTGCCGGGCGTCGGCGAGAACCTCCAGGACCACCTGGAGGTGTACATCCAGTACGCCTGCAAGCAGCCGGTCTCGATGCAGCCGTACCTCGCGAAGTGGCGCGCCCCCTTCATCGGACTCCAGTGGCTCTTCCGTACGGGCCCCGCCGCCACCAACCACTTCGAAGCGGGCGGCTTCGTCCGCGGCAACGGGGACGTGGCCTACCCCAACCTGATGTTCCACTTCCTGCCCGTCGCGGTCCGCTACGACGGCTCCGTGCCCGCCGGCGGACACGGGTACCAGGTGCACGTCGGGCCCATGTACTCCGACGCCGTCGGCTCGGTGAAGATCAAGAGCACGGATCCGGCCGAGCACCCCGCGCTCCGCTTCAACTACCTGTCCACCGAGCAGGACCGCCGCGAGTGGGTGGAGGCCGTCAGGGTCGCCCGCGAGCTGCTCAACCAGCCCGCCATGGCTCCCTACAACGCCGGGGAGATCTCGCCGGGACCGTCTGTCGAGACCGACGAGGAGATCCTCGCCTGGGTCGCCAAGGACGGCGAGACCGCGCTGCATCCGTCATGCACCTGCAAGATGGGCACCGACGAGATGGCCGTCGTGGATCCGGCCAGTATGCGGGTCCACGGGGTGGAGGGGCTGCGCGTCGTCGACGCGTCGGTGATGCCGTACATTACCAACGGCAACATCTACGCACCGGTGATGATGATCGCGGAAAAGGCGGCCGACCTCATCCTCGGGAAGGATCCGCTGCCCCCGTCCGCCGCCGCCTATTACCGGCACCGTCCCCTGCCGTAACCAGCGCTTTTCAGACAGCCGACCGGCCCGGAGGCAAGGCGTTCCGGGCCTGCCGGCGCTGCGTCCTCGTGGCTGTCGCCTTGGCTAAACCGTCACCGTCAACCCCTTGACGTGGGTTGCCGCCTTCTCCAGAGTGTTCCACCACAAGCAATTCGATGCACGATGCGCAACGCGATTCAGCTCGAAGGGCCCTCGACGTGGCAGACCTGTACGTGGACGGACAATGGCGGGATCCCGTGGCCGGCGGCCGGCGGGAGATCCGCTGCCCCGCCGACGGCTCGCTCTCCGTGACGGTGTCCGAAGGCACCCGCCCCGACGCCGAGGCGGCCATCGCCGCGGCCCGCCGGGCCTTCGACGAAGGGCCCTGGCCACGCACCCCCGAGCGCGAGCGCGGCGCCCTCCTCCTGCGCACCGCCGACCTCCTCGAACGCGACGCCGACGCCTTCGCCCGCGCCGAATCGCTGGACACCGGCAAACGGCTCGTGGAGAGCGAGTACGATATCGCCGACGTCGTCTCCTGCTTCCGCTACTACGGAGGGCTCGGCGGCACCGACGCCGGCCGGGTGATCGACACCGGCCGCGACGACGCCGTCAGCCGCGTCGAGTACGGGCCGATCGGCGTGTGCGCACTGATCACCCCCTGGAACTACCCGCTGCTCCAGGCGAGTTGGAAGGTCGCGCCCGCTCTCCTCGCGGGCAACACGATCGTCCTCAAGCCCAGTGAGCTCACCCCCTCGACGTCCGTCCTGCTGATGAAGGCGCTGACCGAGGCCGGGCTCCCGGCCGGTGCCGCCAACCTCGTCCTGGGGGCCGGACCCGAGGTGGGCGCACCCCTCGCCGAGGACCCGGCCGTCGACCTGGTCTCCTTCACCGGCGGCCTGGACACCGGCAGACGCATCATGGCCACCGCCGCCGCGACCGTGAAGAAGGTCGCGCTGGAACTCGGCGGCAAGAATCCCAATGTCGTCTTCGCCGACGCCGACTTCGAGACGGCCGTGGACTTCGCGCTCACGGCCGTCTTCCTGCATTCCGGCCAGGTCTGCTCGGCCGGCGCCCGGCTGATCGTCGAGGACTCGCTGCACGACCGGTTCGTCGACGAGGTGGTCCGCCGCGCCCGCCGGATCCGGCTCGGCGGCCCCTTCGACCCGCAGGCCGAGACCGGCCCGCTGATCTCCGCTCAGCACCTGGCGAAGGTCGAGGCGTACGTCGCGGCCGGACTCGCCGAGGGCGCCGTCCTGCGCTGCGGTGGCGAACGCCCCGACGACCCGGCCCTCGCCGACGGCCACTACTACCCGCCCACCGTGCTCGACGAGTGCGGTCAGGACATGCGGGTGGTGCACGAGGAGTCCTTCGGGCCCGTGCTCACCGTGGAGCGCTTCACCGACGAGGACGACGCCGTACGCATCGCCAACGACACCGAATACGGGCTCGCCGGCGCCGTCTGGACGCAGGACGCCGGGAAGGCCCAGCGGGTCGCCCGCCGACTGCGCCACGGCACGGTGTGGATCAACGACTACCACCCCTATGTGCCGCAGGCGGAATGGGGCGGGTTCGGGCACAGCGGCGTGGGCCGCGAGCTGGGCCCGACCGGCCTGGACGAGTACCGGGAGCCCAAACACATCTGGCAGAACATCCAACCCAGGCCGCAGCACTGGTTCCGCGGCTGAACGCCGAAAGAGGTCGAACATGACCCCAGCAACGACCGAGGTGCCGCAGCGGCGCGGCACACCCCAGGACGCGGCAGGCACGCCGGTCATCTCCGTACGCGAGCTGTGGAAGGTGTTCGGACCGAAGGCGGACCAGGTACCGGGCTCCGAGGAACTGCGCGGGCTCACCCGCCGCGAACTGATGGACCGCACCGGATGCACCGCCGCCGTGCGCGACGTGAGCTTCGACGTCGCGCCGGGCGAGGTGTTCGTCGTCATGGGCCTGTCCGGCTCCGGCAAGTCCACCCTGGCGCGCTGTCTGACCCGGCTCATAGAACCCACCGCCGGGGAGATCCTCTTCGAGGGCGAGAACATCCGCGACGCGGACGCGGGCCGCCTGCGCGAACTGCGCCGGAGCAAGTTCTCCATGGTCTTCCAGCACTTCGGGCTGCTGCCGCACCGGCGCGTCGTCGACAACGTGGCGTTCGGGCTGGAGATCCGCGGCATGAGCCGGGCCCAGCGCACCAAGCGGGCCATGGAGGTCGTCGAACTCGTCGGCCTCTCCGGATACGAGAACTCCTACCCCGACCAGCTCTCCGGCGGTATGCAGCAGCGCGTCGGTCTCGCCCGCGCGCTGGCCGGCGACCCGGACGTGCTCCTCTTCGACGAGCCGTTCTCGGCGCTCGACCCGCTGATCCGCCGCGACATGCAGAACGAGGTCATCCGGCTGCACCACGAGGTCGGCAAGACGATGGTGTTCATCACCCACGACCTGTCCGAGGCGCTCAAGCTGGGCGACCGCATCCTCATCATGCGCGACGGCAGAACGGTCCAGTGCGGCACCGGCGACGAACTGGTCGGCGCCCCCGCCGACGACTACGTACGCGACTTCGTCAGGGACGTGCCCCGCGGTGACGTCCTGACCCTGCGGTGGATCATGCGCCCGGCGGAGCCCGACGACCCGCTGGACGGGCCCGAGCTCGGTCCGGACGTCGTGGTGAAGGAGGCCACGCGTGCGGTGCTCGCCGCCGAGAAGCCGGTCAAGGTCGTCGAGGACGGCAAGCTGCTCGGCATCGTCGGCGACGAGGAGATCCTCGCGGTGGTCGCCGGGCAGGAAGGCGACGCCTGATGACCGTCGCGATGGAGAAACCGGAGAAGACCGGGACCGCGGAGCCACCCGCTCCCGCCCGGCCCGCGCGCACGGTCAACCGCGCCGTGGTGGTGGCCGCGATCCTGCTCCTGTGGCTGGTGCTCTTCGCCGTGCTGCGCGGCAGGCAGACCCTGTCCCTCGCGGCGGCCGACCTGACCGATCTGCACCGGTGGTTCAACGACGTCAACGATTCGATCGGCGCCGACCGCAACTCCAACCCCCTCTTCCTCTACTTCTTCAACGAGATCCGCCTGGTCATCGACACCCTGGTGACCTTCGTCCAGGAGCTGATCTCCCAGCCGTCCGCTGATCGCCCGGTTCCGCAGATCGGCTGGCTCGGTGTCGTCGGCATCGCCGGCTATGTCTCCTGGGCGGTGGGCAACTGGCGGGTGGCGCTGCTGGCCGTGGCCGGCTTCACCTTCCTCGGCCTGCAAGGGCTCTGGCAGGAGAGCATGGACACGCTGGCGCTGACCCTCTCCGCGGTCTGCGTGGCGCTGCTGTTCGCCATTCCCCTGGGTGTGTGGGCCGGGCTGTCGGAACGGTTCCACCGGATCGTCACGCCGTTCCTGGACTTCATGCAGACGATGCCGACCTTCGTCTATCTGGCGCCGCTGACCCTGTTCTTCCTGATCGGCCCCGCCTCGGCCACGATCGCCACCGCCATCTACGCGGCGCCACCGGCGATCCGCATCACCGCGCACGCCATCCGCTCCGTACCGCAGACCACGGTCGAGGCGGCCAACTCGATGGGCGCGACGCGGCGGCAGGCCCTGCTCAAGGTCCTGCTGCCGATGTCCAAGCGGACCGTGGTGATGGGCGTCAACCAGACCATCATGGCCGCCCTGGCCATGGTGACCATCGCGGCCCTGATCGACGCACCCGGACTCGGCAAGACCGTCGTCCAGGCCCTGCAGTCGCTGGACGTCGGCACGGCCTTCAACGCCGGTCTGGCCATCGTCGTCATGGCCATCGTGCTGGACCGGGTCACCACCGCGGCGAGCACACGGGCGGAGACGGCCCGGGGCTCGGACAGTCCCTTCCTCAAGTGGCGGCGGCAGCTGCTCGCAGTGGGCGCGGTGGCGGCGCTGGTGCTGGCGTACCTGTCGCACACCTATGTGTGGGCGGCCGAGTTCCCCGGCGACGGCGGCATCGGCAGCAGCATCGCCAAGACGACAGCCGATGTGACCACCTGGGCACAGGACAACCTGTCGGGCCTGACCAACGCCTTCCGCGACGCCCTCACCAACGGCCTGCTCAATCCGTTCCAGACCGTGCTGACCGACTCCCCGTGGTGGCTCGTCGGGGCCGCCCTCGTCGCCCTCGGCACGGTGCTCGGCGGGTGGCGCGCCGGGGTCACCACGGCCGTGTGCGTGGGCCTGCTCGTCGGTACCGGTGTCTGGTCGGACGGCATGACGACGCTGGCGTCCACCGCGGTGGCGACGGTGCTCGTGATGCTGCTCGGCGTCGTCCTCGGGGTGTGGATGGGACGCAGCGCGCTCGTGGACCGGCTGCTGCGGCCCACCCTGGACGCGGCCCAGGTCATGCCGCCGTTCGTCTATCTCGTGCCGTTCCTCGCGCTGTTCGGCGCGACCCGGTTCACGGCCATCGTCGCCGCCGTCGTCTACGCGGCACCGGTCGCCATCAAGATCATCGCGGACGGGGTGCGGGCCGTGCCCGAGACCACCGTCGAGGCGGCCACGTCCACCGGGTGCAACACCTGGCAGATCATCACGAAGGTCCAACTGCCCATGTCGCGGGGCGCCCTGACCCTCGCGACCAACCAGGGCCTGATCTACGTGCTGTCGATGGTCGTGGTGGGCGGTCTGGTGGGCGCGGGCGCCCTCGGCTACGACGTCGTGGCCGGGTTCTCACAGGGCCAGCTGTACGGCAAGGGACTCGCGGCAGGGCTCGCCATCGTCCTGCTCGGAGTCATGTTCGACCGGATCACTCAGGCAGCGGCTCGCCGCGCCGGCGCATAAGGAGCACCACACCATGGCACGACACTTCAGAGCCGGCGCTGCCGGCCTGGCCGTCCTCGGCCTCACCCTCACGGCCTGCTCAGGCGCGAAGGTCGGTGACGACAGCGCGGGCAGCTCGGGCAGCTCGGGCAAGTGCGGCACCTTCAACCTCGCGATCAACCCCTGGGTGGGCTACGAGGCGAACGCGGCGGTCCTCGCCTACGTCGCCGAGCACGACCTCGGCTGCAAGGTCGAGCAGAAGGACCTGAAGGAGGAGATCGCCTGGCAGGGCTTCGGGACGGGCGAGGTCGACGCCGTCGTCGAGAACTGGGGCCACGACGATCTGAAGAAGAAGTACATCACCCAGCAGAAGACCGCCGTCGAGGCGGGCCCGACCGGCAACAAGGGCCTCATCGGCTGGTATGTGCCGCCGTGGCTGGCGAAGGCGCACCCGGACATCCTCGACTGGAAGAACCTGAACAAGTACGCGTCGAAGTTCAAGACCTCCGAGTCGGGCGGCAAGGGCCAGCTCCTCGACGGCGACCCGTCGTTCGTCACCAACGACGAGGCGCTCGTGAAGAACCTCAAGCTGGACTTCAAGGTGGTGTACGCGGGCAGCGAGACCGCGCTCATCCAGGCGTACCGCAACGCCGAGAAGAACAAGGAATGGGTGATCGGCTACTTCTACGAGCCGCAGTGGTTCATGTCCGAGGTGCCGCTCAAGAAGGTCACCCTGCCCGAGTACAAGACGGGCTGCGACGCCGACGCCGAGAAGGTCGCCTGCGACTACCCGGTGTACAACCTCGACAAGATAGTCAGCGCCAAGTTCGCCAAGTCGGGCAGCCCGGCCTATGACCTGGTGAAGAAGTTCAGCTGGACCAACGACGACCAGAACACCGTGGCCAAGTACATCGCGGTGGACAAGATGGCCCCCGAGGCCGCGGCGAAGAAGTGGGTCGAGGCCAACCGCGGCAAGGTCGACGCCTGGATCAAGTAGGCGCACGACTGTCTGTGTGAACCCCGCCGGAAAGGCCCGGCAGGCTGCGTGTCCAGCCTGCCGGGCCTCTGCGTTTTCCGGTGGTTCCTCCCCGCCGCTTCCGGGGGCTTTCCGGCGTCGCGGACCCCTTGACACGCCTGTCCACGGCGGGCACATTGAGTTGCGCAACCTGAACTCTGTTGCGCAGACAGCAACTGCATCGCTTTCAACGTCGGAGGTGCGGCGATGGCGGGACCCCGGGTGATCATCATCGGAGCGGGCGTCGTGGGAGCAGCGCTCGCCGATGAGATCTCCGCGCGAGGCTGGACCAACGTGACCGTCGTCGACCAGGGCCCACTGCCCGCCACCGGGGGATCGTCGTCACACGCCCCGGGCCTGGTCTTCCAGACCAACCCCTCCAAGACCATGACCGAGATGGCCCGCTACACCGTCGAGAAGCTCTGCTCGCTCGACGTCGACGGTGAGCCCTGCTTCCTCCAGGTCGGCGGCCTGGAAGTGGCGACCAGCCCGGAGCGCGTCAAGGAACTCCAGCGGCGCCACGGCTGGCTCACCTCCTGGGGCATCGAGTCCCGGCTGCTGAGCACCGAGGAGTGCGTGGCACAGCACCCGCTCGTCAACCCGGACAAGGTCCTCGCCGGCCTCCACGTGCCCACGGACGGCCTCGCGAAGGCGGTCCTCGCCGTCGAGGCGCAGATCCGCCGGGCCACCGAGCGCGGCGTGCGCTTCCTCGCCCGCCACGAAGTCCTCGACGTCCGGCGGGCCGACGGCGAGGTGACCGGCGTCCTCACCGACCAGGGCGAGATTCCCGCCGACATCGTCGTGTGCTGCGCCGGCATCTGGGGCCCGAAGATCGCCCGCATGGCCGGTATGAACCTCCCGCTCACGCCGCTCGCCCACCAGCTCGCCTGGACGGGCCCGGTACCGGCCCTGGCGGGCCAGACGCAGGAGGCGGTCCGCCCGATCCTGCGCCACCAGGACGCCGACCTCTACTACCGCGACCGCTTCGACGCCCTGGGTATCGGCTACTACGGCCACCGCCCGATGCCGGTCTCCGCCGACGACATCCTCTCCGTGGGCGAGTCCGAGGACATGCCGTCCGTCCTGAAGTTCACCGAGGAGGACTTCGAAGCGGCCTGGAGCGAGACCCAGTCCCTGCTTCCCGCGACGAAGGACGCCAAGGTCGAAGAGGGCATCAACGGCCTGTTCTCCTTCACCACCGACGGCCTGCCGCTGCTCGGCGAATCCCCGGACCTCAAGGGCTTCTGGGTCGCCGAGGCCGTCTGGGTCACCCACTCCGCGGGTGTCGGACGGGCCATGGCCGAGTGGCTGGTCGACGGCCACTGCTCCTCGTTCGACCTGCACGAGTGCGACGTCAACCGCTTCGAGCCGCACCAGCTCTCGCCCGAGTACGTGCTGGCCCGCGACTGTCAGAACTTCGTCGAGGTCTACGACATCCTCCACCCCCTCCAGCCGTCGGGAGATCCGCGCCCGATCCGCACGAGCCCGTTCCACACCCGCCAGCAGGAGCTCGGCGCCTTCTTCCTGGAGGCCAACGGCTGGGAGCGCCCGCAGTGGTACGAGGCCAACGCGGGCCTGGTCGAAGGCCGTTGCATCCCGACCCCGAACGACTGGGCCGCGCGCTACTGGTCGCCCATCGTCGGCGCCGAGGCCCAAGTCACCCGCGAGACCGTCGCGATGTACGACATGACGGCCCTCAAGCGCCTGGAGGTGAGCGGCCCCGGTGCCGCCGCCTTCCTGGAGCGGCTGTGCACCGGCAAGGTCGCCAAGTCCGTCGGCTCGGTGACGTACACGCTGCTGCTCGACCACGACGGCGGCATCCGCAGCGACATCACCGTCGCCCGCCTGGCACCCGACCGCTTCCAGGTCGGCGCCAACGGCAACCTGGACCTCGACTGGTTCACACGTCACCTCCCCGCCGACGGCACGGTCCAGGTCCGCGACATCACACCCGGCACGTGCTGCGTCGGCCTGTGGGGGCCGCGCGCCCGCGAGGTCCTCCAGCCGCTCACCGACGCCGACTTCTCGGCGACCGGCCTGAAGTACTTCCGCGCCCGGAGTGCCTATATCGGCTCCGTCCCGGTGACGGCCATGCGTCTGTCGTACGTCGGGGAGCTCGGCTGGGAGCTGTACACCACCGCGGACCTGGGGCAGAAGCTGTGGGACACGCTGTGGGGGGCGGCCGAGCCGCTGGGCGGCATCGTGGCGGGGCGGGGTGCGTTCAACAGCCTCCGCCTGGAGAAGGGCTACCGCTCCTTCGGCACCGACATGACCTACGAGCACGACCCCTACGAGGCCGGAGTCGGGTTCGCCGTCAAGCTCGACAAGGACGACTTCATCGGCAAGGCGGCGCTGGAGCGGCGCAGGGCCGACGTACGGCGGAAGCTCACGTGTCTCACGATCGAGGACCCGAGGGCCGTCGTGATGGGCAAGGAGCCGGTGTTCAACGGTGACCGTGCGGTCGGGTACGTCACGAGTGCGGCGTACGGCTACACGATCGGCAAGGGGGTCGCCTATGCGTGGTTGCCGGTGGAGCTTGCGGCTCCGGGGACGGTTGTGCACATCGGGTACTTCGACCAGAGCATCGAGGCGGTTGTCGCCGAAGAGCCGCTGTTCGATCCGGCCATGTCCCGTCTTCGCGGGTGAGTTTTCGGGTGCGGCTTCGTCGTGGCTGGTCGCGCAGTTCCCCGCGCCCCTGGGGGCGTCAGCCACAGCCTCGTTGGAAGGAACTCCAGGTGACCGCACAACTCCTTGACGGCAAGGCGACCGCTGCCGCCGTTCGGCTCGAACTCGCCGAACGCGTAGACAAGTTGACCGTTACCACCGGTCGGGTGCCGGGGCTCGGTACCGTGCTGGTCGGGGACGATCCCGGCAGTCGCGCCTACGTCGGCGGCAAGCACCGGGACTGCGCGCAGGTGGGTATCGCCTCCATACGGCGGGAGCTGCCCGCCGACGCCTCGCAGCAGCAGGTCGAGGAGACGATCGACGAGCTCAACGCCGACCCCGCCTGCACCGGCTACATCGTCCAGCTGCCGTTGCCGGGCCATCTCGACGCGGGCACCGTACTGGAACGGATGGACCCGGCCAAGGACGCCGACGGACTGCACCCCGTCAACCTCGGCCGGCTCGTCCTCGGCGTCGAGGCCCCGCTGCCGTGCACCCCGCGCGGCATCGTCGAACTGCTCCGCCGCCACGACGTGCCGCTCGCGGGAGCGCGGGTGTGCGTGATCGGCCGGGGCATCACCGTCGGACGGCCCATCGGGCTGCTGCTCACCCGCAGGTCCGAGAACGCCACCGTGACCCTGTGCCACACCGGAACCAAGGGCCTGGCCTGGCACGTCCGCGAGGCGGACATCGTCGTCGCGGCGGCCGGCTCGCCCGGACTGATCACCAAGGACATGCTGCGCCCCGGCGCGGCCGTCCTGGACGTCGGCATCACCCGCACCGACCAGGGCCTGGTGGGTGACATCCACCCGGACGCCGCCCGGGTCGCCGGATGGCTGGCGCCGATGCCCGGGGGAGTGGGCCCCATGACCCGGGCCATGCTGCTCGCCAATGTCGTCGAGGCCGCCGAGAGGAATGCGAACGCCGTATGAACGCGCTGAACACACCCCTGGCGGAGCTGGACCCCGAAGTCCACGCCGCGCTCCGCGCCGAGCTGCACCGCCAGCAGTCCACCCTGGAGATGATCGCCTCCGAGAACTTCGCGCCCACCGCCGTGATGGAAGCACAGGGCTCGGTCGCGACCAACAAGTACGCCGAGGGCTACCCCGGCCGCCGCTACTACGGCGGCTGCGAACACGTCGACGTCACCGAGCGGCTGGCCATCGAGCGCGTCAAGTCCCTCTTCGGCGCGGGCTTCGCCAACGTGCAGCCGCACTCGGGCGCCCAGGCCAACACCGCCGTCTTCTTCGCCCTCCTCCAGCCCGGCGACACCGTCCTCGGCCTCGACCTCGCGCACGGCGGGCACCTCACGCACGGCATGCGCATCAACTACAGCGGCAAGATGCTGAACATCGTGCCGTACCACGTGTCCGAGGGCGACAATCTCGTCGACATGGACGAGGTCGAGCACCTCGCCAAGGAACACCGCCCCAAGATGATCATCGCGGGCTGGTCGGCGTACCCGAGGCAGCTGGACTTCGCGGCCTTCCGCCGGATCGCGGACGAGGTGGGCGCCCTGCTCATGGTCGACATGGCGCACTTCGCGGGACTGGTCGCGGCGGGACTGCACCCCAACCCCGTACCGCACGCCCACGTCACGACCACCACGACCCACAAGACCCTCGGCGGCCCGCGCGGCGGCGTCATCCTCACCAACGAGGCCGACCTCGCCAAGAAGATCAACTCGGCGGTCTTCCCAGGGATGCAGGGCGGCCCCCTGGAGCACGTCATCGCCGCGAAGGCGGTGTCGTTCAAGGTCGCCGCGTCACCGGAGTTCGCCGAACGCCAGGCCCGCACCCTCGCCGGCTCCCGCATCCTCGCCGAACGCCTCACCCGGGCGGACGCGGCGGCGGCCGGGGTACGTGTCCTGACCGGAGGCACGGACGTCCACCTCGTCCTGGTCGACCTGCGCGACTCGGAACTCGACGGCCGGCAGGCCGAGGACCTGCTCCACGAGATCGGCATCACCGTCAACCGCAACGCCGTGCCCTTCGACCCGCGCCCGCCCATGGTCACCTCGGGCCTGCGCATCGGCACCCCGGCCCTGGCCACCCGCGGCTTCACAGAGGAGGACTTCGCCGAGGTCGCGGACGTGATCGCCCTCGCCCTCCAGCCGGCCCCGGACGTCGCCGCCCTGCGCGCCCGCACGGAGGCCCTGGCCGCAAAGCACCCGCTCTACCCGCACCTGTCCGAGGACGGAGACGCCCGATGAGCCCCCGCACCCCCGGCGCCGAGCTCCCCGAACACCCCGACTGGCTGTGGCGCAACCCCGAGCCGAAGCGCTCGTACGACGTCGTCATCGTGGGCGGCGGCGGCCACGGCCTGGCCACCGCGCACTACCTGGCGAAGAACCACGGCATCACCAACGTCGCCGTGCTGGAGAAGGGCTGGCTGGCGGGCGGCAACATGGCCCGCAACACCACGATCATCCGCTCCAACTACCTCTGGGACGAGAGCGCCGGCATCTACGAACACGCCCTCAAGCTGTGGGAGGGCCTGGCCGAGGAACTCGACTACCCGATCCTCTTCTCCCAGCGTGGCGTGCTGAACCTCGCCCACAGCCTCCAGGACGTCCGCGACAGCGTGCGCCGCGTCGAGGCCAACCGCCTCAACGGCGTGGACGCGGAATGGCTCGACGCGGACGGCGTCAAGGACGTCTGCCCCATCGTCAACATCTCCCCGGACGTGCGCTATCCGGTCCTGGGCGCGACCTACCAGCCACGCGCGGGCATCGCCAAGCACGACCACGTGGCATGGGGCCTCGCCCGCTCCGCCGACGCCGCCGGGATCGACATCATCCAGAACTGCGAGGTCACCGGCCTCGACGTCGTCGGCAACCGGGTGGTGGGAGTCCGGACCACCCGCGGCCCGATCGCGGCGGGCAAGGTCGCGCTCTGCTCGGCCGGCCACACCTCGGTCCTGGCGGCCATGGCGGGCATCGAACTCCCCGTCCAGAGCCACCCCTTGCAGGCGCTGGTGTCGGAGCTGCTGGAACCCGTCCACCCGACGGTCGTCATGTCCAACGCCGTCCACGTGTACGTCAGCCAGGCCCACAAGGGCGAGCTGGTCATGGGCGCGGGCATCGACGCGTACAACTCCTACACCCAGCGCGGCGCCTTCCACATCATCGAAGAGCAGATGTCGGCGGCCCTGGAGCTCTTCCCGGTCTTCGCCCGGGCCCACGTCCTGCGCACCTGGGGCGGCATCGTCGACGTCAGCCCCGACGCCTCACCGATCATCGGCCTCAGCCCGGTCGACAACCTCTACCTCAACTGCGGCTGGGGAACCGGCGGTTTCAAGGCCACCCCCGGGGTCGGCTGGGTCTACGCCCACACCATCGCCCACGACACACCGCATCCGCTGAACGCCCCCTTCTCGCTCGACCGTTTCACCACCGGCGCGCTCGTCGACGAGCACGGCGCGGCCGCGGTGGCCCACTAGGACCATCAGGGAGCCGACCCATGCTGCTCATCCCCTGCCCGTGGTGCGGGCCCCGCGACGAGGCCGAGTTCCACTACGGCGGCCAGGCCCACGTGCCGTACCCGCAGGACCCGTCCTCCCTCACCGACGAGGAGTGGGCCCGCTACCTCTTCTTCCGCGACAACCCCCGGGGCCCCTTCGCCGAACGCTGGACCCACGCGGCGGGCTGCCGCCGCTGGTTCAACGCGGTGCGGGATACGTCGACGAACGAGATCCTGACGGTGTACCGGGCGGGGGAGGAGCGCCCGGAAACGGTGGAGTCGCGTGCGAGCACTGTTGGATCGCGTGCGGGCTCTGTTGACTCGCCTCCGGCCACTTTCCAGGCGAGTTCGGATCAACCAGCCCGTCCGGCGTTTGAGGACGAGGCCGTTCAGGCCGAAGCGGGGTCCGGGGCGGAAGCCCCGGCGGGGGTGCAGGGGGCGAAGCCCCCGCGGGGGCCCGGGCTTGAGGCGGCAGCGCCGGTCGGGGTGCAGGGGGCGCAGCCCCCGGTGTCCGGGCTTGAGGCGGCAGCGCCGGTCGGGGTGCAGGGGGCGCAGCCCCCGGTGTCTGGGCTTGGGGCGGCGGCCCCGGTGGGGGTGCAGGGGGCGCAGCCCCCGGTGTCTGGGCTTGGGGCGGCGGCCCCGGTGGGGGTGCAGGGGGCGCAGCCCCCGCGGGGGTCTGGGGGCGCAGCCCCCAGCGGGGTCGAAGGGGCGGAGCCCCTGGAGGATGGGACGGGTAGGGGCGGCGGGGGCGAGGAAACCCAGCCGTTCCGCCACCCCACCCACGGCCGAATCCACCGCGACACCCCGATCACCTTCACCTTCGACGGCACCGCATACCAGGGCTACAAGGGCGACACCCTCGCCTCCGCCCTCCTCGCCAACGGCGTCATCCAGACAGGCACCAGCATCAAACTGGGCCGCCCCCGCGGCATCTTCTCGGCCGGCGCCGAGGAACCCAACGCGGTCGTCCAGATCGAGGCCCCGTTCCCCGAGCCCATGCTCCCCGCCACCACCGTCGAGCTCTACGACGGCCTCGCCGCGACCGGCCTCCCCGGCCAGGGCCGCCTCGCCACCACCCCGGACCCGGCCCGCTACGACGCCGTACACGCCCACTGCGACCTCCTGATCGTCGGCGCGGGCCCGGCAGGCCTCGCCGCAGCGGCAGCCGCCGCCCGCTCAGGCGCCCGCGTCATCCTCGCCGACGACCAGCCCGAACCCGGCGGCAGCCTCCTCGGCACCGGCGAACTCCTCGACTGGGTGGACGACACGACCGCCCTACTCGACGCAGCCCCCGACGTACGCGTCCTGCGCCGCACCACCGTCTTCGGCTACTACGACGACAACCACCTCCTCGCCGTGGAGCGCCGCACCAACCACCTCGGCGCCGAGGCCCCGGAGCACGTCTCCCGCGAACGCGTCTGGCGCATCCGCGCCCGCCGGGTCGTCCTCGCCACCGGCGCGCACGAACGCTCCCTGGCCTTCGCGGACAACGACCGCCCCGGCGTGATGCTGGCCGCCTCGGCCCGCGCCTACGTCAACCGCCACGGCGTCCTGCCCGGCCGTCACGCGGTCGTCTTCACCACCAACGACAGCGCCTACGCGGCAGCACTGGACCTCGCCGCGGCGGGCGTCGCCGTCGAGGCCGTCGTCGACACGCGCGCCGAGCCGGGGGAGTGGGCGGAGCGTGCCCGGCAGGCCGGCATCGAGGTGCTGGCGGGCCACGCCGTCACCGGCACGGAAGGCGCTCCCCGCCTCACGGCCGTGACCGTCGCCCCGTACGGCGAGACAACGGGCCGACGCCAGTTCGCCGCCGACCTGCTCCTCGTCTCAGGCGGCTGGAACCCGGTCGCGCACCTGTTCAGCCAGGCGGGAGGCAAGCTCCGCCACGACGAGGAACTCGGCACCTTCGTCCCCGACACCTGCCGTCAGGCCGTCGAGGTCGCGGGCGGCGCGAGCGGCGTCTTCGACCTGGCGCGAGTTCTCGCGCAAGGGGCCGCCGCCGGAGCCCGCGCGATCGAGGCCGAGGGCTGCACCCCGGAAGAGGCCCACCCGCCCCAGGTGGTCGGCACGCCGCAGACGCCGCCCATGCGGGTCTTCACCGTCCCGGGCCGCGAAGGCGCCCCACGCTTCGTCGACCTGCAACGCGACGTCACCGTCGACGACCTGGCCCGGGCGACCGGTGCCGGCATGCGCTCCGTGGAACACACCAAGCGCTACACCACGGCCGGCACGGCGAACGACCAGGGCAAGACCTCCGGCGTCCTGGCCAGCGGCGTCGTCGCCGAACTGCTCGGCGTGGACATCTCCGCGCTCGGCACCACCACCTTCCGGCCGCCGTATACCCCCGTCTCCTTCGCCGCCCTCGCCGGCCGCGACCGTGGTGCCCTGCTCGACCCGATCCGCACCACCGCCCTGCACGAGTGGCATGTCGCGCACGGCGCCCTGTTGGAGAACGTCGGCCAGTGGAAGCGGCCCTGGTACTACCCGCAGGACGGCGAGGACATGGAGACGGCCGTACTGCGCGAGTGCGCAGCCGCCCGCGAGGGCGTCGCCTTCATGGACGCCTCCACCCTCGGCAAGATCGACGTGCAGGGCCCGGACGCCGGCGTCTTCCTCGACCTGCTCTACACCAACATGATGAGCACGCTGAAGGTCGGCATGATCCGCTACGGCGTGATGTGCCGCCCTGACGGCATGGTCTTCGACGACGGCACGGTGATCCGCCTCGACCAGGACCGCTACCTCGTCACCACCACGACGGGCAACGCCGCCGCCGTACTGGACTGGATGGAGGAGTGGCTCCAGACGGAGTGGCCCGAACTGCGCGTCCACTGCACGTCGGTGACCGAACAGTGGGCCACCGTCGCCCTGGTCGGCCCGCGCTCCCGCGAGGTCCTCGGCTCGCTCGCGCCCCGACTCGCCGTCGCCAACGAGGACTTCCCGTTCATGGCGTGGCGCGAGACGACCGTCGCCGGCATCGACGCGCGCGTGTGCCGGATCAGCTTCTCCGGCGAACTCGCCTATGAGATCAACGTGTCACCGTGGGAGGCCCTCGCCCTGTGGGAGGCGCTGTACGAGGCCGGCGCGCCGTACGGCATCACCCCGTACGGCACGGAGACCATGCACGTCCTGCGCGCGGAGAAGGGTTATCCGATCGTCGGCCAGGACACCGACGGCACGGTGACGCCGCAGGACCTCGGCATGAGCTGGGCGGTGTCCAAGAAGAAGAAGGACTTCATCGGCAAGCGTTCCTTCGCCCGCGCCGACACCGCCCGCCCCGACCGCAAGCACCTGGTCGGGCTGCTACCGGAGGACCCGGGCACGTTCCTCCCCGAAGGCACGCACCTGGTCACCGGCAGTGTGCTGCCCGCGCCGCCCGTCCCGATGCTCGGTCACGTCACCTCCAGCTACCGCAGCGCGGCCCTCGGCCGGACCTTCGCCCTGGCGCTCGTCAAGGGCGGCCGGGACCGCATCGGTGAGCGCCTCTACGCCCCCGTGGGCGACCGGCTGGTCCCGGTGACCGTCGCGAGCCCCGTCCTCTACGACCCCGAAGGAGCCCGCCGCGATGGCTGACACCGCCGTTACCACCCCGCTCCGCAGCCCCTTGTCGCATGCCGCCGGCCGGCTGGCCGCCGCGACCCGCGCCTCCGGGGGCGCGATCCGGCTGGCGGAACTGCCCTTCCTGACCCAGATCAATGTGCGTCTCGACCCCAAGGGAGCCGCGGCGGACGCCGTGGGGCTGGCGCTGGGGCTCCCACTCCCCGTCGAACCCGGCACCGTGGTCCGGGCCGGGGAACTGACCGCGCTGTGGCTCGGCCCCGACGAATGGCTCGTGGTGGGACCGCCGGGCGGTGGGCGGGACCTGGAGAGCCGGATCCGTGAGGCCGCGGGCGAGGAGCCCGTGTCCGTCATCGATGTCTCGGCTCAGCGCACCACGCTCCTCGTCGCAGGCCCCCGGGCCCGCGACCTGCTGGCCCACGGCTGCTCGCTCGATCTTCACCCGCGGCTCTTCGGCCCGGGGCGCTGCGCCCAGACGAACCTGGCCCGCGCCCAGGTCGTCCTGGTCGCCCGTGACGAGCCCAGGGCCGGGTTCTGGGTGCTGGTCCGTTCGTCCTTCGCCGGCTACCTGACGGACTGGCTGCTGGACGCGGCCGTGGAGTGGACGGGCTGACGCGGGCAGCGTGAAGCGGGGGGGGGGGGGGGGGGGGGGCCCCCCCGCCCCCCCCCCCCCCCCCCGGGGGGGGGGGGGGGGGGGGGGGGGGGGGGGGGGGGGGCGCGGGGGGCGGGGGGGGGGGGGGGGGGGGCCCCCCCCCCCCCCCCCCCCCCCCCGCCGCTCGTCGCTTGTCGTGAGGGGCCTGTTCGGCGCTTGTCGTGAACCTCAGTCCGCATGGGCGAGACGGTGGCCGAGCTCGTCCGCTCCCGCGACCAGCAGCGGCGCGAGTTCGTGCATCCGCTCCACGGTGAGCCGGAAGGCCGGCCCCGACGCGCTGAGGGCGGCGACGACCTCGCCGCCGTCCGAACGCACGGGGACGGACAGGGCGTTGAGACCCTCCTCGTATTCCTCCAGCGTGATGGCATAGCCCTGCTCACGGGCTTCGGACAGGTCCGCCTCCAGCTTCTTCCTGGAGGTCACCGTGCGCGGTGTCAGACGGGGGAGGCCGGCCTCGGCGAGGAGCGCGTCACGTTCCTCGCGGGCGAGGTGGGCCAGGAGGATCTTGCCGCTCGACGTGCAATGCAGCGGCGTCAGCCGTCCCACCCAGTTCTGCGCGGCGATGGCCGACGAGCCGCGCACCTGGTAGAGGTTGATCGCGTGGTGGCCCTCGAGCACGGCGATGTTCATCGTCTCGCCCACGTCGTCGACGAGACGCTCGCAGATCCCGCGCCCGTGCCTGGTGACGGCGATACGGCCGGTCACGGCACCGGCCAGGCGTACGACGCCGAAGCCGAGACGGTACTTTCCCCGGTCGCTCTCCTGCTCGACCATCCCATGGGCTTCCAGCGCGCCGAGCAGACGGAAAGCGGTGGACTTGTGGACGTCGATCGCCGCGGCCACCTCACTCACGCCCGCCTCGCCGTGTTGGGCGAGGATCTCCAGCACGGCGACAGCACGGTCAACGGATTGCACTCCGCCACTCGGAGCGCCTGAGGTCTCAGCGCCGTGGTTGCTCATGGCGAAACCCTAGGTGAACTGGGCAACAGGTGTGAGGGGGTGGGAATGATTTTCCTCAGGGGATTCCTCAGGGGATTCCTCAGGCGATACCTCAGGGGATTCCTCACCGGAAGACGACCGTGCGGTTGCCGTTGACCATGACGCGGCTCTGACTGTGCCATTCCACCGCCCGCGCCAGGACCTGCGCCTCGACGTCGCGCCCCAGAGCGACCATGCTGTCGGGCCCCTGCGAGTGGTTCACGCGGATGACGTCCTGCTCGATGATGGGGCCCTCGTCGAGGTCCGGGGTGACGTAGTGGGCCGTCGCCCCGACGAGCTTGACGCCGCGCTCGTACGCCTGGACATAAGGGCGGGCGCCCTTGAAGCTCGGCAGGAACGAGTGGTGGATGTTGATCGCCCGGCCCTCGAGCTGCTTGCACAGGTCGTTCGACAGGATCTGCATGTAGCGGGCGAGGACCACCAGGTCGATGTCCAGCTCGTCGACGAGCTCCAGCAGCCGCGCCTCCGCCTCCGGCTTCGTCTCCCTGGTGACGGGCACGTGGTGGAAGGGGATCCCGTAGCTCTCGGCGAGCGGCTCGAAGTCGCGGTGGTTGGAGACGATCGCCGGCACCTCGATGTTCAGCGCGCCGGTGCGCCGGCGGAAGAGCAGGTCGTTCAGGCAGTGCCCGAACTTCGACACCATGATCAGCGTGCGCGTCGGCGTCGACGCCTCGTACAGCTGCCAGGAGATGCGGTACGCCTCCGCCACCTGCGCGAAGCCGGACTTCAGGTCCTCCAGCGATGTGCCGGGCTCCGATACGTCGAAGTGCACCCGCATGAAGAAGCGGTCCTGCAGCCGGTCGTCGAACTGCTGGCTCTCCTGGATGTTCCCGGAGTGCCGGACCAGGAAGCCGGTGACGGCGTGGACGAGGCCCGAGCAGTCGGGGCACGACAAGGTGAGGACGAACTCGCGGCCGGTTGTGGGTCGAAGAGACACGGAGCCCTCCCGGAGGGAAGTGCGTATTACGCAACGAGCTGACTGATACGCAACATGATCCTGGCTGCGGCGGTCCGCGGTCAAGGGCTTGACAGCGCTTCGGACGGACTGCACCGTGAGTTGCGTAGCAAGCAGCACGTTGCACATGAGGCAACCACTCGCCTGCCCCGAGGCGCTTCACTCCGAGGTGAACCATGACGACGACCGGCCTGCCGGAGAGCCTGATCGCGACCCTCCCCGGTGACCACTACACGGACCCGGAGATCTTCCGCCTGGAGCAGGAGCACATCTTTGAATCCATGTGGTTCTGCGCGGCACGCGCGTCGGAACTGTCGAAGCCGGGCGCCTTCCGGACCGTGGACGTGGGGCGGGAGAGCATCCTGCTGACCCGGTCGCGGGACGGCTCCGTCCGGGCCTTCTTCAACGTGTGCCGGCACCGGGGCGCGAGGCTGTGCACGCAGGAGTCCGGCGAGGTGAAGCGGGCCTTCCAGTGCCCGTACCACGCCTGGACGTACGGCCTCGACGGCAAGTTGGTCGCGGCCCCCAACCTGACCAGGATGCCGGACGTCGGCCGCACCGAGTACGGCCTGGCGAGCGTGGCGGTACGCGAGTGGCTCGGCTATGTGTGGGTGTGCCTGGCCGAGAACCCGCCCTCGTTCGAGCAGTCGGTGATCGCGGACGTGGTCGCCCGCCTGGGCGACGTGGAGTCCATCGAGCGGTACGACGTCGAGAGCCTGGAGGTCGGCCGGCGGATCGTCTACGACGTCAAGGCCAACTGGAAGCTCATCATCGAGAACTTCATGGAGTGCTACCACTGCGCGACGATCCACCCCGAGCTGACGGAGGTCCTCCCGGAGTTCGCCGACGGCTACGCGGCGCAGTTCTACGTGGGGCACGGCGCCGAGTTCGGCTCGGACGTCCAGGGCTTCACCGTGGACGGCTCACAGGGCCTGGACCGCATCCCCACTGTCTCCGAGGAACAGGACCGCCGGTACTACGCGATCACGGTGCGCCCGCAGGTGTTCATCAACCTGGTCCCCGACCACGTGATCTTCCACCGGATGTTCCCGGTGTCGGTCGACCGCACGATCGTGGAGTGCGACTGGCTGTACCTGAAGGGCGTGGTGGAGAGCGGCCGGGACGTGAGCCGGTCGGTCGAGCTGTTCGACCGCGTCAACCGGCAGGACTTCGACGCCTGTGAGCGCTGCCAGCCCGCGATGAGCTCCCGGCTGTACGCCAAGGGCGGCGTCCTGGTCCCCAGCGAGCACCACATCGGCGAGTTCCACGACTGGGTCCAGGTCGCGCTGTCGGAGTAGCCCGGCCTGGCAGCGACCGGTGACGCCCTCCCACCTTGGAAAGCAAGGTTTTCTATGGACCCTCGCTCGGCTGCCCCGCCGTGAGCGGCCCGTCGACCAGGACCGCGTCACGGTGGTCGGCGACGTAGTCCCGCACCACCGCCGCGAAGTCCGGATCGGGCCGGAGCCCGAGTGCCGCGGCCCGCGTGTGGTCGAAGACGGAAGGCCACGAACCCACGATGGCCTCGATATCAGGGTCGGGCGCGATCGTCACCAGGTCGGCGACGACGTCGCCCGCAAGCTGCCGCAGCGTGGCCAGCATCTCGGCGACCGAGACCGTGAGCCCCGGAAGGTTGACCGGCAGTCCGCCCTCCAACCGGCCCCTCCCGGTACCGCGCTCGGCCTCCGCGATGCGGAGGATCCCCTCGACCGTGCGCCGGGGCGACGCCAGGGCCACCCGCAGATCGGGACGCACGGGGCAGACCGCGAGCAGGCCCGCGAGCGGCTCGCGGATGATGCCGGACAGGAAGCCGGAGGCGGCCGCGTTCGGCTTGCCGGGCCGCACCGACACGGTCATCAGACGGGCCACGCGCCCGTCGAGGAAGCCCCGGCGGGTGTAGTCCGCGACGAGCTGCTCGCAGACGAGTTTCTGGCTGCCGTAGCTGGAGCGGGGCGTGGGCAGCGTCGACTCGCCGACCACCGGCGGGAGCGGCAGCGCCGGGTCGGAGCCGTAGACCGCCACACTGCTGGCGAACACCAGGCGCGGTGCGGGCCCGCCGGCGGCCGACTGCGCCCGGGCGGCTTCGAGCAGCGCGCGGGTGGTGTCCAGATTGGCACTCATGCCCAGGTCGAAGTCGGCCTCGCACTCGGCCGAGACGGCGGCGGCGAGGTGGATCAGCACGTCCACCCGTTCCGCGAACACGTCGTCGAGGCACTCGGCCAGATCACCCCGCACCGTCTCCACGAGCGGGTCGGTCGTCTCCGGGGCACCGGGCGGCACGATCCGGTCCGCGAGCACCAGCCGGTCGATCGGTGCGCCGCGGAAGGTCCGCGTCCTGAGCAGGGTGCCGGTGACCTGTCGTCCAAGGAAGCCGAAGCCGCCCGTGATGACGATCCTCATGCGGTGTCCCCTCGGTAGTCGTTCAACGGTAGTCCCTCAGCGAGCCGAGGCCTTCGCTCGTGCCGGCGAGGGGGACGTATTCGCAGCCGGTCCACCCGTCGAAACCCAGGTCGTCGACGACACGGAGCAGGTGACTCACATCGAGTTCGCCCCGGTCGGGCTCGTGCCGGTCGGGCACACCCGCGATCTGCAGATGACCGACCCGGCCGGTCGGCAGGTCGCGGCGGAGGGTGGTGAGGTCGCCTGATCCCGCGTTCTCCGGACTCCCACGCTCCGGGAGGGGCGTACCGAGGCCGTGGTCGTCGAGCCGGCGGCGCAGTTCCTCGGCGTCGTACGCGTAGGGGAAGAGGTATTCGACGGCGGTGAAGCCGTCCGCCGAGGCCGCGGCGAAGCGGTCGCGGAAGTCGTGCTCGGGGTACAGGGGTACATCAGGGACAGGTTCGCTGCGAACCTCGGCATGCCGGCTCCAGGACCTAATCAGCGGTACGGAGAGCGGCGGACGGTCAGGACGGCGACGTCGTCGTGCTGGTTGACGTCGCCGGCGAAGGCGCGGGCGTCCTCGTACAGGGCCCGGGGCAGTTCGGTGGGGGAGAGGGCGAGGTGTTCCGTCAGCCGTTCGTCGACCGGGTAGAACGTGCCCTCCGTGGCCCGGGTTTCGGTGAGGCCGTCGGTGGTCAGCAACAGGGTGGACCCGGCCGGGAAGTCGAACCAGCCCACGGTCGTCGGTTCGGAGGCCAGCTCGGCGAGACCGAGCGGCACACCGGACTCCAGCGGCGGTACCGTGACGACGCCATCGTGCATCAGGCGGGGCGGGATGTGCCCGCAGTTGACGATCTGCGCCTCGGCGTGGGCGTCGACGGAGACGACGAGCGCGGTGACGAACCGCTCGTCGTCGCCGTTCTGTTCGGCGTAGGAGTTGTGCCGGACGACCGAGGCGTCCAGCGTGTCGACGAGCGCGGTGAGCGTGAGTTCCCGGTGGGCCGCCTCGCGGAAGGCGCCGATCACGGCGAACGCGGCCCCCACGGCGGCCAGCCCCTTGCCCTGCACGTCACCGATCAGCACCCGGGTCCCGAAGGGCGAGGCGACGACCTCGTAGATGTCGCCGCCGACAAGCCGGTCCTCCTGTAGGGGCTCGTAGACGCCGTTGACCAGGACGTCGTCGGTGACCAGGGGCAGGGGGCGCAGGATGTGCCGCTGCATGGCGGCGGCGGTGGAGCGCAGGCGGAGCATCTCGTGCTCGCGCCTGATGCGGCGCTGGCAGGCGTAGACGGAGGTCACTCCCAGGGCGAGGGTCAGCAGGACCAGCAGGGCGCGGTCGAGCGACCGGCCCACGTCACTGCCGCGCAGCAGCACGGTGAGGGTGACGATGACCGTGGTCCAGGCGGCGACGAACCTCGTCTGCGCGGCGGTGCACAGCGCCGACGCCGTACCCGGGAGGAAGACCAGCAGGCCGAGGAGCCACACCGCGGACCCCGACAGGGCGCCCAGGATCTCCACCAGGGCCGTCACCGCGACCACGCCGGCGGCCAGCTCCAGGTTGCCCGGAGGCTCGATCGCCTCGAGGGCGTCCGACGGCCTTCTCCGGCGGGTGTCGATCATGGGAACTCCCGGGCAGCTCGTGATCTCTCCCGTACGTTAAGCAGGCCCGGCGCTCGCGGGCGGGCGCCCCGCCGCGCTCTTGTCCGCCCGGGTGGCGCTTCCCTTACTGGTTTTCCCGGTCGTCCCGGTCGCCTCCGTCGCCCTGGTCGAGCAGCAGACGGACGAAGTCGTTGACCGGTCCGATGATGTCGAGGTCCTGGTCCAGGACCCACTGTAACTGGAGGCCGTTGAGCACGGCGTGGAAGAGAGCCGCGGCGCCCGCCGGGCTGCCCCCTCGCGCAGCCGGCCGCGGGCCGCCTTGTCGAGGAATCCCTCGGCGAACTGTGTGCGCCCGCGTTCGTAACGCTCGACGAAGTAGGCGTGGGCCGGGTGATCCGTGCGGGAGGCCGCCGCGGCGAGTTCGATCCACAGGCGCATCAGCTCGGGCGCCTTCTGGTGGTGGCGGATGAGCTCGTCGAGGTAGGGACGCGAGCTGGTCGACGCTGTCGACCTGTGCGGCGCCGTGCTGCCACTCCTCGGAGTCCCGCTCGGCGAGCACTTCGGCGAGGATCTCGTCCTTGTTGCGGAAATGATGGAGGAGTCCGGCGTGGGTGATGCCGGCCCGTTCCGCGATGTCCCGCTGGGAGGCCTTGGCGTAGCCGTTCTCGGCTTGCGCTCACGCGGAGATTGCGAGAGATGGGGCGAAAACGTAACTTGAACGCCTGTTCGTCGAGCTGCGTGTTTGAGAGGTGTCCCGGTGGGGCGACGCGAGAAGCCGGTCGACCCCGACGCCGGTCCGATACAGCGGCTTGCGCACGATCTGCGGGTGCTTCGGGAGAAGGCCGGCAAGCCCCCGTACCGGGAGATCGCCCAGCGGGCCGGCTACTCGATCACAGCGGTGTCCCAGGCGGCGGCCGGTGAGCAGCTGCCGTCCCTGGCGGTGGTGCGCGCCTACGCCGAGGCGCTGAACGGCGATCCGGACGAGTGGGAGCGGCGATGGCGGGCGACGGACGCCGAGGTCCGTGGGCCCGCGCCGGACGAGAGGCCGCCGTACCGGGGGCTGGCCCGCTTCGAGCCGGACGACAGCGATCTGTTCTTCGGGCGGGAGGCGCTCGTCACCGACCTGATGGGGCTGGTGCGCGAGCACCGGTTCGCGGCGGTGTTCGGGGCGTCCGGCAGCGGTAAGTCGTCGTTGCTGCGGGCGGGACTGATTCTGCGGTTGCGGCAGGCGGCGGGGGCGGAGCGGCCGGCGGTGATCCGGGTGCTCACACCGGGGGAGCGGCCCGCGCGCACGCACGAGCAGGCGCTCGTCGCGCGCGACGGCGACGCGGAGACCTGGGTGATCGTCGACCAGTTCGAGGAACTGTTCACCCTGTGCCACGACCGCGCGGAACGCGACCGGTTCCTCGCTCTGCTGCTGGCGGCCTCGCGGCCGGAGAGCCGGCTGCGCGTGGTGGTCGCGGTCCGCGGCGACTTCTACGGTCACTGCGCCGACCACCGTGAACTGGCCGAGGCCGTCTGCCGGGCGAACCTGCTGGTCGGGCCGCTGGGCCGGGACGAACTGCGCGAGGTGATCACCGGGCCGGCCGCCTGTGCCGGCCTGACCGTGGAACGTGCTCTCACCGCTCGGATCATCGACGAAGTCGTCGACCAGCCGGGCGCGCTGCCGATGCTCTCGCACGCCCTGCTGGAGACCTGGCGGCGCCGTCGCGGCCGGATGCTGACCGTGGCGGCGTACGAGGAGACGGGCGGCGTACGCGGCGCGATCGCCGCCACTGCCGAGGAGGTGTACGGCGGACTGTCGGCGGCGCAGGGGCGTATTGCCCGGCGGATTCTGCTGCGGTTGATCGCGCCGGGCGACGGCACGGCCGACACTCGCCGTCCGGCATCCCGGACCGAACTCGGCAGCGGTGCGCGGGACGTGCTGGAGCGCCTCGCCGGCGCCCGTCTGGTCACCCTGGACGGCGACACGGTGGAGCTCGCGCACGAGGCGCTGATCACCGGGTGGCCGCGCCTGGCCGGCTGGATCGAGGAGGGCCGCGACCGCCTGCGCGCGCAACGCCGGCTCGGGGAGGCGGCGCGCGGCTGGGAGGAACTGGAACGTGACCCCGGCGCGCTGTACCGGGGGACGCGGCTGTCCCGGGCGGAGGAACTGTTCGCGCGGCAGCGGGACGGCGACGTCACGGGGCTGGTTCGGCGGGGCGGTGGTCCGGCGTGGGCGGTTCGGTGGGGCGGTGGGGTCACTGGGCTGGTGCGGCGGGGTGGTGGTCCTAGTGGTCGTTTCTGGTCGGTTCGGCGGGGCCGTGGGCTCACTGGGCTCGTTCAGCCGGACGGTGGTTCCACCTGGCCGGTTCAGGGGGACGGCGGCCACACTCGGCTGGCTGGTCCCGACGGCGGCTCCACTCGGCTGGACCGGCCGGGCGACGGTTGCGCCCGATCGGTTCGGCCGTACGGCGACCATCCGCGGTCGGCTGAGTCGGACGACGGCCCCGCCCGGCCGGTCCAGCCGGACGGCAACATCACCCGGCGGGGTCAGACAGACGGCGACCACCCCCGGCCGACCGAATCGGACGGTGACCACATCCGGTCGGCCAACTCGGACGGCGACCACCCCCGGCCGACCGAATCGGACGGTGACCACATCCGGTCGGCCAACTCGGACGGCGACCACCCCCGGCTGGCCAAGTCGCACGGCGACCACACCCGGCTCACTGAGCCGGAGGACGACCACGCCCGACCCACTGAGCCGAAGGACGACCACGCCCGACCGGCCGAGCCCGACGACGACCTCACCCCCCTGGAACGCGCCTTCCTCGCCGCTTCGCTCGCCGCCCGGGATGCCGAGAGGGAGGGCGAGAGCCGTGCCGCTCGGCGGACGCGGTTCCTGGTCGTCGGCTTGGCCGTGGGCCTCGTGCTGACGCTCGCCGCCGGCCTGGTCGCCTGGCAGCGTGACCGGGTGAGTGAGGAAGAGGCCGCCAAGGCCACCGCCCGCCGCCTGGCCACCGTGGCCGACAGCCTCCGGTCCACCGATCCGCGCACGGCCGCCCTGCTCGGGGCCGCCGCGTGGCGGACGGCCCCGCTCACCGAGTCCCGCTCGGCGCTGCTCGGTGCTCTGGCGCAACCGGAACGCGACGCCTTCACCGACCCCCGGGTCGGCAGAGACGTCCGGCGCTTCCTCACCGACGGCGGCCGGACCCTGCTCAGCGTCGACGACGGCACGGTGACCGTCCGGAACGTCGCCGACCACACGGTCACCGCCACCCACCACCTGCCGAGCGGTACGGAAGTGGCCGCTGCCGGTCCCGACTCCCGCTTCCTCGACGTCATGGGGCCGGACGGGGACGAGAAACTGTGGAGCCTTCCCCGGGGCAGGCCCGCCGCCGATCTGGGCGATGGGTCGCTGCAGGGCAGCGCGGACGACGGGAGCGCGTACCTCACCGGTTCCCTGGACGGGCCGGGCACGGTCCGGCTGCACCGGGCGAACGACGGCAGGGTTGTTTTCAGCACCGGCATTCCGCGCCCCCTCTCCTCGGGGGCCGTCGGCGCCGGCGGACGCCTGCTCGCCCTCTGCCCAGCCGACGGGCCGCTCCAGATGTGGGACGCAGCCGGCGGAAAGCGACTGCCGGGGGACTGGGAGAAGGCCGACAAGACCCTGTGCGGGACCGGCACCGGCGCGGACGGCGGCTCGCGCCTGCTGCGGTTCAGCCAGGACGGCAAGCGGCTGGCCGCCGTCTACGGCACGACAGCCGTGGTGTGGGACGTTGTCAGTGGCCGCACACTCGACGACTTCACCAGTGGTGGTGACGCCGGCTTCACGCAGGCGGCTCTCTCTCACGACGGGGAGTTCCTGGCCACGGCGGACGACCATGAGCTGGCCGTATGGCGGCTGGCCACCGGCGGCACCCAGGTCTTCCACCGGCCGCTGTCCGGTGCGGACATGAGGGGACTGACCTGGGACGCGGGCAGCCGTCGCCTCCTGCGCTACCTCGACGGCGCCACGGTCCACACCCTCGACCTGACCGACCGTCTCGCCCCGCGGTGGCAGAGCACGCCGGCCGACGGGAGCCTGCTCAGCCCGGACGGTGCCGCTCTGGCCACCGTCACCCGGTCCGGTGGCCGCTACGGCTTCGAGCTGCGTTCCACACGCACCGGCACCGTCCGTGCCCACGCCACGCTCGGCCCGCTGTCGAACCTGTCCGACGAGGAAACCCCGCTCTTGGCGTTCAGCCCGGACGGCCGTGCGCTGGCCGTCGCCGACACCGTGTCGTCGCACGGATCGCTGCGGCTGCGCTTCACGGTGTGGGACGTGGCTGGGCACCGGGTGCGTACGGTCCTCGACACCTCCGGCGCGGCGGACCGCCCGGCCACCGCCCTCGCCCTGGGGCCCGGCGGCCGCACGCTGCTGGCCGTCCGCGACGCCGCCGGCAGCTCCGCGACGGAGGTCTGGGACACCCGGACCCATCGGCGGTCGCGGGCCATGCCCGGTCCGTCCGCCGCGGCGCTGGCGCTACGGCCGGACGGACGTCTGCTCGTGGGCTCCGACGACCAGTACGCCGATCCGGTGTCCGGGAAGGTCACCGGGCGGGCGCTCGCCGACGGCCGCGAGGTCACCGCGCTGGCCTTCAGCCCCGACGGCTCCCGGCTCGCCGTCGGCGACACCACCGGGCACGTCACGCTCTGGGACGGCGGCCTCCGGCACCGCGCGGGTGCGCTGACCGGCACCTCCGACACGGTCTTTGAGGGCGAGCCGGAGGCGGTAAAGGCGCTCGCCTTCTCGTCCGACGGCAGCACCCTGGCCGTGGGCGGCGCCAACGGGACCCTGCGGCTGTGGGACACCGAGGGCCGGCAGCTCCTCGGGTCGGACCTGCCCACACCCGGCGACGAGATCCGGTCCCTCGCCTTCGCCGAGGACGGCGGCACGGTGTACGCGAGCGGCCCGTACGTGCCGCTCCAGCGTTTCCCCGTCGCCCCGGACCAGGCCGTCCGCACCATCTGCGCCCGTACCGGTGGCGGCCTGACCGAAGCGCAGTGGCGCACCTACGTCCCTGACGCGCCGTACGAGCCCGTCTGTGGGGATTGATTTTTTTCACACGCCCTTCCGGGTCGCTGAAAAACGCCTCTGACCTGCACGCTCCATGACCAGAACGACCGCGGCGTCCCGTCGGCGGTGCCGCGAATCCCCTCAGTCAGGTTCTGGTCTCACTCATGCGCATTCACCCCTCGGCCCCCTCCCTTCTGCTGCTCGGCGCCCTCTCCTTCACGGCGGCCTGCTCGTCCGGACCCGGCGGTCCGTCCGGGTCCGCGGGCGCTGCCTCCGCGCAGCCCGGCCCCGCCCCCGGCCCCTCACCCGTGCGCAGCGTCGACCCGTCGAAGATCAAGGGCCTGGAGATCGTCAGCGACAGCAGCGAGAACAAGTCCTGCCCCTTCGCGACGAGCTATCCCGACGTGCCCGGCGCCGACGCGATGACGGCGGCGATGAAGACGTACGTGGAGCGGCGCCTGGCCGGCTTCCGCTCGGACTCGGCGATCTGCCAGGACGGCACGGGCGGCGCGGAGAGCGGCGAGCTCAACATCAGTCACCAGTTCCTGGTCGCCTCCGGCGACGTCCTCGGCGTCCGGCTCAGCACCCAGGACCCCAGCAGCGCCGGGTCCGGGCAGTCGGCGACGACGTACTGGTACGACGGCAAGGCGGGCGCGTACCGAACGGCCCCCGGACTCGTCGCCTACGGATCCCGGGACGCCTTCCTCAGCGCTTTGAAGGACCGGCTCAAGGGACGCGAAGGCGTGGACGCCGCATCCCTGGACGACACGTTCTCCGACCCGGCCTCCCGCGCCGCCGTCCTGGACGACATGGCGTTCACCGCAGACGGCGGACTGCGGATGGCCTTCGACCGCGGCGACGTGGCCGTGCCGCCCGCCGGTGCCGTCACGGTGACTCTCCCCGAGGAGACGGTCACCCCCTGGCTGTCCGCGTTCGGGAAGCGTGCCCAGCAGCAGACGGTGACGCCCAGCCGGTCGCTCGACCTGGGCGCGACGCACGTCCCCACGCAGCCCGTCCCCACCCACGCCGCTCCCGGTGACGACGACACCGACTGCAAGAAGGTCCGGTGCATCGCGCTGACCTTCGACGACGGACCGGCAGCGCCGGAGACCGCGACCCTGGTGACCTACCTGGCGCGGTACAAGGCGCGCGCCACCTTCTTCACCGTCGGCCAGAACGTCGCCGCCCACCCCGGCCTGGTCCGCGCCGCCGTCCGCGCCGGGAACGAGATCGGCAACCACTCCTGGAACCACCCCGACCTCACCAAGCTCGCCCGCGGGCAGGTCGTCTCCCAGCTCAACCGCACCAGCGCCGCCATCGAAGCCGCCACCGGCAAGGCCCCCACCCTCTTCCGCCCGCCGTACGGTGCCGTCGACCACCGCGTCCGGGCCGCCACCCGCCTCTCCCCGGTGCTGTGGGACGTGGACACCGAGGACTGGAAGTACCGCGACGCCGACAAGGTCGCGCGGACCGTCATCGACAAGGTGCGGCGCAACGACGTCGTCCTGATGCACGACATCCACCCCACGTCGGTCGCCGCGGTCCCGCAGATCCTGCGCACCCTGACCGCCCGCGGTTACCACTTCGTGACCGTCAGCCATCTGCGCGCCACCCTCTGACGGTGCCACTTCGCCTGGACGGCCTCGCATTGCAGGCCGTCCGGGCCGCGGCGGAGACTGAAGGCAGACGGCGGCATCCCGGAAAGGCCCGGAGCGATGGGTGACTATGTGGAGCTCCCCGGAGTCAGGACGTGGTACGAGACCGATGGCGCCGGTGACCCGTTGCTCCTTCTCCACGGCGGCCTCTGCACGAACGAGACGTGGGAGGCGCAGCGAGCCGATCTCGCGGCGAACTTCCGTGTGCTGCTTCCCGAGCGCCGTGGGCACGGGCACACGCCCGATGTCGACGGGCCGCTCTCCTACCAGGACATGGCCGACGACACCGTCGCCTTCATCGAGAGGGTCGTCGGCGGTCCCGCCCATCTCGTCGGGTGGAGCGACGGCGGGGTCGTCGCCCTGCTCGTCGCCATCGCCCGTCCCGACCTGGTCCGGAAGGTCGTGGCCATCGGGGCCAACTTCCTCCCGAGCCCGGAGAGTGGTGCGGCACCGGAGATGCTCGACCGGATAGCGCCCGACGCACCCGACCTGACCATGTTCCGCGAGGCGTACGAAGCCGTGTCGCCCGACGGCGCCGCCCACTGGCCGGTCGTCGTGGGCAAGCTGGCGGCCATGTTCCGCACCGAACCGAACATCCGCACCGAGGACCTGGCTGGTATCACGGCGCCCACGCTCGTCCTGGCCGGGGACGACGACATGGTGACCCTCGAACACACGATTGCCCTGTATCGCGCGATCCCCGGAGCCCAGCTGGCCGTCGTGCCGGGAACGTCGCACGCGCTGCTCATGGAGAAGCCCAACGAGGTCAACCGGATCATTCTCGACTTCCTCACCAAGGAGCCGATCCACACACTGCTTCCCCTATGGCGTTCCCCGGCGGTAACCACCGCGGGCACCGGGGGCAGCACTCCGGTGGACGCTACTCGTCCGAGAGCGTGAGGTCGGGGACGTCCGCGGGGAACGCGGCGGCGGTGATGCCGTCGGGGCCGAGCGTGCCGACGGGGTCGTCGAGGTTGTCGCGGTTGCCGGAGATCATGGCGACGTCGAAGCCCTGGGTGCCGAAGGTGCGGGCGATGGCCAGGCCCATCCGGGGCCGGCTCCGACGATGGCGATGCTGGTCACGGCAACCCTCTCGTAAGGCCTTGATGGAGGCCGGACAGAGGCATCCTGGATCGATCACCGGATCAGTACTCGGATAGCCCTATCCGCTTGACTGCTGGTTCGATGGCCGGTACGTGTACATCGACATCCTCAGCGGTCGGCTCTTCGCACTGCGCGACACCACAGGTCCGGTTCGACTCGCAGGGCTGCGCCTGCCGTTGGGGGCTGTCGCGCCGGTGGCGGACCGGCCGGGCACCTGGATCGCCGCCGCGGGCACGGGCATCGCACTGCTCTCCGCCGACGGCTCCTTGGAACGGCTGGACCGCCCCGAGGACCGCACCCCGCTCCCCAGCCGGATGAATGACGGCGTCACCGACCCGGCCGGCCACTTCTGGGCGGGCAGCATGGCCTACGACGGCACCGAGGGCGCCGGTTCGCTCTACCGGACGGACCCCGACGGCACGGTCGTGCGCGTCCTCGATGGCCTGACCATCGCCAACGGCCCGGCCTTCATCGCCGACGGCACGATCATGTACCTCGCCGACACGGCCGAGGGAACGATTTTCCGTTGCGGGGTCGACCCCGTCTCGGGCGGCCTCTCCACAGGCCCGGATACCTTCGCCCGCCTGCGCGAGGACGAAGGAAGCCCCGACGGAATGACCGTCGACGAGGAGGGCTGTCTGTGGGTCGCGATGTCGGGCGCCGGCGCGTTCCGCCTGTACCACCCAGACGGCCGCCTGCTCCACACCTTGGCCGTGCCGGCCCCGCACCCGACGTCGGTCTGCCTGCACCCCGACGACTACGGCCTCCTCATCACCACGGCCCGGTACGGCGTGAAGAACCCGGACGAGGCCTTCGGTGCGGTACTCAGTGTCCCGTACCGGTCAAGGGAACGGCGGCGTGTTCCTGGCGGCGCTGAACACGGCATCCGCCACTACGCGGAGCCTGCCCCGGCTTCCGTGAACTGGTTGGTGTCGAAGAGACGGTTGATGTGGCCGCCGAGTTCCGACCAGTGCCGGCCGGAGAGTTCGGCCGCGGCGCGGGCGTCGCCGCCGGCGCAGACGGTGATGAGTTCGTCGTGGTGCTCGATGGTGTTGCGGCTGGCCACGGAGGCGGGTCTGCTCACGACGGAGCAACTGGACACGATCCTGCGCCCGGAGAACCTCACCGGCCGGAGCCCGCTGCCGGAGGTGCTGACCATGCCCTGAGGGAGAAACGGGACGGGGTGATCCGATCGCTAGAGTGGCCGGTATGAGTCCTGGCGCCCAGCATCCGACGGTCCCGCCGCCCAGCTGCTGCGCAAGGACGCCGAGCGCAACCGGGAGCGGATCATCGCCGCCGCACGCTCGGTGTTCGCGCGGGACGGCCTGAGCGCCTCCATGGCGTCGGTGGCCCGTGAGGCGGGCGTGGGGATCGCCACCATGTTCCGCCGCTTCCCGACGAAGGAGGAGCTGATCGACGCCGTCTTCTCCGACCGCATGGACGCTTACGCCGACGCGGTCGCGGCGGCCCTGGACGACCCCGACCCCTGGAACGGTTTCGTCGGTTACATCGAGGCGGCCTGCGCGATGCAGGCTGCCGACCACGGCTTCGCCGACGTCCTGACCACGACCTTCCCCACCGCCAAGGCCCTGGAGCAGCGCCGCAACGAGGCGTACGAGGCCATGGTCCGCCTCATCGACCGTGCCAAGGCAGCCGGCCGGCTGCGCGAGGACTTCGACCCCTCGGACCTGGTACTGATCCACATGGCCAACGCGGGTGTCGTCAACGCCACGGGCGACGCCGCGCCGGACGCCTGGCGGCGCGTGGTCGCCCTGATGATCCAGTCGTTGCAGGCCCCCGCCCGCGGCCCCCTGCCCGACCCACCCGAACACGACGCCCTCTACAAGGCGATGCTCCGCGCCGGCCCGGAGGGCCCCACCGCGTCGGCGCCGGGCAAGAGCTGACGACCGGGCCGGGATCCGCCTACCGCGTGACGGAGCCCGGCTCCTGAGTGGCGGCCCAGGTCGCGAGCAGGTTGACGTTCTCCTCGGAGGGCGAGCCGGGTTCGGCCGTGCAGACGGTGAGGGTGAGGCCCGGTTCGGCGTGCACGATGCCCTGCCGGTGGATGTCGCGCAGCGCCTCCGCGAGTTGTCCGGCCAGCCGGATGACGTCGGCCACCGGCAGCGGACCACCGGACCGCACCCGGTCGTCCAGGGAGTCGCCGACGACGTACTGCGTCGCCAGCCACGGCGGATCGCCGTCCGGGTCGGCGTCCAGGACGGGCGCCGTGAACGCCCCGCTCACCTTGCGTGCCGCCGCCACCTAGCGCCGGAACCTGGCCCGGAAGTGCGGCACGTCCGCGTACTCGGGCCGGATCACCTTCAGCGGCACGCGCCGCCCGGCGGCACTGCGCGCGAGGTACACCACCCCCATCCCGCCGGCACCGAGGCGCCGTTCCACGGTGCACTCCCCGATCCGCCGCACCGTGCCAACGTACCGGCGCCGGGAGTCCCGGTTTTTCCGCCTCCAGGGCGTACGGCCTCCCTCATCACACCTGTGGGTGACGTGCCGCGCGGCGCCTGACACGTGGGGCGAGGCGCCGACCGGGTTCCCGGATCGGCGCCTCGCGTTCACCAGGGCTACTTGGCCGCCATCGGCGTGACGGCGAGCCGGTCGATCACGGGTGCGTACGGGGACCGCTGGTCGTACTGGTTGTAGGTGTCGCCGTTGAAGTCGGGTAGTTCCTCGGCGGTGAAGGTGAGCCGGTTCGTGCCTTTCTTCAGGGTGACCGGGACGGTCAGGTCCCAGAAGTTGTTGAAGTGGAAGGTGGTCGGGAACAGCACGCGGCGGGCCGGTCCGCCGTTGACGGAGAGGTCGGCGTGGCGGGCGATCGGGTCGGGGTTGTAGTGGGTGGCGGGTGCCTGCTCGGCGTTGGAGTAGCGGATGGTCAGCGCGTGCCGCCCTGCCCCGGCGGCCACCACGTCGACGGTGAGGGCGTTGCCCTTGCCGTCGCCGATGTCCGTGACGGCCTTGCCGTTCGCGGCGAACGGGTAGGCGCCGGTGACCTTCGCCGCGCCGGTGAGCGTGCCGTTCTCGGCCTGGTAGACCGTGGGCACCAGGGTGCCCTTCGACGGGGCGACCCGCAGCCGGTCGAGGACCAGCTCGCCCGCCGTACCCGTGACGGTGATCTTGTTGACGCCGCCGGACAGGAACAGCCGGACCGTGTCCGTGCCCTTCCCGGTCCCGCCGGCCTTGGGCAGGTCGAGCTTCTCGCCGTTGAGGGCCAGACTCGCCCGGCCGCCGCCCAAGTGGTCGACCGACACGGTCGATTCACCGTCGGCGGGGGAGTGGACCCAGAACGTCGCGGAGGCGCCCTTCGGCAGCGGCACGGCACCGGGACCGGAGGCGCCGCGGTGGGTGTAGCCCGGCCGGGTTCCGGAAAGGGTGGCGTACTCGGCCTCGTAGATCGCCGGGGCGGTCACCTTCTCGTCGCGCAGGGACAGGTCGATCTTGTCGATGATCGCGTCACCCTTGGTGACCCCGAGGTCGGGGTCGTGAGCGGCCAGTGTGATCCGGTGCTTGCCCGCCGTCAGCTTCACCGTCGTGTCGGTGTGGCCCCAGACCACCCACTTGTAGCCCAGCGGCAGCCTCAGTTCCTGCGGCTCCTTGCCGTCGACCCGCAGGAAGACGTTGGTCGGGCCCTGTTCCTTGACCAGGTCGTACAGGTTGTAGGAGTTGGCGAAGACGCTCAGGTCGTAGGTGCCGTCCTGCGGGACCTCGACGTCGAAGGCGAGGACCCCGTCGGAGCCGGTGCGCAGACCGCCCACGTTGTAGGCGCCCGACGTGGCGAACTTGCCGACGTCGGAGGGCGTGCCCTCGGGGCCGTTCCTGGAGTAGCCCTTGCCGGTGTAGGCGGCGTTCTCGGCCTCGTACGTCTTGCGCCAACTGACCGAAGGGCCGGCCCGCTTCGCGCCGTTGCCGCCCGGGGAGAGAATGACCTGGTAGGCGGACATCTCGTTCATGCCGGTCATCGGCAGCGTCACCGAGCCGTCCGCGCCGACCGTCAACTCCTGGTCCGCGAGCCGTGACGGCTGGGCGGAGTCGCCGACCTGGCCGGTCCAGGGGATCTCCTGGACGGTGGCGCGCACGGTCTTCCCGAACAGCTTCGGGTCGATGTGGTCGAAGACGATGTCGGCGTCGCCGCTCTTGCCGCCGAAGAGGGCCCGGGACTGCCTCTTGTCCTTGTCGAGGGTCGCCACGCCCTGGAGGGTGTACTGCTGGTTGGGGTGCGGGGCGGTCACCTGGACCGTGTGGCCGGACATCTGCCCGTAGGCGTTGAACAGCCACCACTGGCCGTTGCCCTTGTTGGCCTCCACGGCCGAGTCGTTGAGGTTGCCGTCGATGTTCCAGTACGCCAGGTCGGCGTCGATCTTCGACTCCTCGATGGCGGAGACCCACTGGACGACCTGGCCGGGCACGGACAGGTGGTAGTTGTGCCCGTACTCGTTGACGTTGACCGGCAGCGGGCCGACGCCGACGTCCTTCTCCATCTGCCGGTACTTCGCCACGCTGGTGCGGACCGCGGCGGGTGACGACAGCTCGTGCCAGGTCATCACGTCCGGCACCACGTCGTTGGCCTTGGCGTACTGCAGGAAGCCCTTGACCTGGTCGTAGAGGATGCTGGTGTTGGGGCCTGCGATGCGGGCGTCCGGGTCGAGGCCCTTGATGAGGTGGTAGACCTCCTTCCAGGCCGCGAAGTAGTGCTGCGGGTCCTTCAGCCAGGAGACCTTGTTGTAGCTCCACTCGCCGGTCCCGAACATGTTGCCCTCGGGCTCGTTGAAGGGCACGTAGACGACGTGGTCCTTGTACTCGCGCATGGTCAGGACCTGCTGGACCTGCTTCTTGATCTTCGCCTTGAAGTCCGCGAGCCGCTCGGGGCCGTTGGCGCCCGGCCACTGGTACGGGAAGCCGCGGTAGATGTCGGTCATGTAGACGTAGACGTCCTTGCCGCCCGAGTCCACGAACGGCGGCAGCATCTCCAGCGCGTCCGCTCCCGGGTGCTGCGGACCGTCCTGCGCCTTCGTCGACACCGTGCGCAGGTGCATGCCCTCGATGAGGTTGCGGCTCGGCACGCCGTCGCCGTACACGCCGTACAGCGAGCCGGCGGCGCCACCGTGGAAGGCGCCGGTGTCGGTGGCGAGGTCGATGACGAGCCGTTCCCTTTCCACGGCCCCGGCGGTGCCCGCGGACGGGCCGGCCAGGAGCGTGGCGAGGGCGGCCGTCGCGACGGCTCCGGCCACAGTCGTTCTGCTTCGTCGCACTGAGGTCTCCGTGGGTTCCGTACTGCTCGGACGCTGAATCGGATGCTGAAGGAGTCGAACCGGTTCGACCAGTCGCGCGGAAATGGGCTGCGACCCGCCCGTCGTCCTTTGCGGCGCACAGAGACCACCCGCCCGTCGAACCGGTTCGCAGGAAGCTAGCACCGGCGAAATCCCCCAGCAATACCTCTGCCGCAGCCCAAGAAGTGCTGCGCAGGGTGTTGACAGGCCTGCGGGCAGTTCCTAGCTTCACTTCACGCGAACCGGTTCGATATTCGCCGGTTCGACAGCCATCGCTTCGGCAGTCCACGCAAGGAGCCGCCCGTGAACATCGGTGAGATCGCCCGGCGGGCCGGTGTCTCGCGGAGCACCGTGTCGTACGCGCTGAGCGGCAAACGTCCGGTGTCGGACGAGACCCGCCGGAAGATCCAGGACGTCATCGACGAACTGGGCTACCGGCCCAACGCCAGCGCACGCGCCCTGGCCAACGGCCGGACCAGCACGATCGGCCTGGTCTTCCCGCCCGCCGGGAACCACTACACGGGCATGCAACTGGACTTCATCGGCAGTGTCGTCGAAGCCGCCGCGGCCCACGACTACGACGTGCTGCTGTCCCCGAGCGGCGTGGACAGCGACCGCTCGTTCCAGCGGCTGCTGGGGGAGCGGCGGGTCGACGGCGCGATCCTGATGGAGATCCGGCTGGAGGACGACCGGGTCGACCACCTGGCCGCCCTGGACTTCCCGGCCGTCGCCATCGGCCGCACCGCGCACCCGGAGAGGGGCTGGTGGGTGGGCCTGGACCACACCGCACTGGCGGCGGCCTGCGTGCACCACCTCGCGGACCTCGGTCATCGCCGGGTCGCCTTCGTCAACCGGCCGGAGCAGCTCCTGCGGGCGGGGTACGAGTCGGCGCACCGGGGGCTGGACGGCTTCACCAAGGCGGCGGCCGAGCGCGGGCTGACGGTGCGGACGTACTGCTGCGGGGACGACGCCGCGTCCGGCCAGGCCTGCCTGGAACAGATCCTGCACGACGATCCGGCGACGACGGCCCTGGTCACGCTGAACGAAGCCGCCCTGGGCGGCCTCTACCGAGGGCTCTCCCGGGCGGGACGTCGCGTGCCGCGGGACTTCTCCGTCACCGGAGTCGTCGCCGGCCGGTGGGCGGAGACGGTGACCCCGCAGCTCACGGCGGCGGACGTACCGGCCGAGGAGATGGGCCGCCGCGCCGTCGACCTGCTCATCGAACGGCTCGACCATCCCGGCGCGCCGCCTCGCCACCACCTTCTCGCACCGCCCATCTCGCTGAGGGCGAGCACCGGTCCCGCCGGCGGTACGCCCCCCGCCTGACCCTCGATCCCTCCTCGCGCTCTCCTCACTTCACCCGGCACCACGCCGCCCCTCGGCGTACTCGCACACCCTCGTCACCCCGCCCACCGCACCCGTATGCCAAGAACGAAGGACCCGCCATGCACAGCTCCTCCAGACGGCGCCTCGCGGCCGTGGCCCTGTCGACCGTCGTCGCCGTCGTCGGCACCGCCTGTTCCTCCGGCGCGGGCAGCACCGACGCCAAGGACGCCGACAGCGGCACCTACACGATCTGGGACCCGTACCCGCAGTTCGCCAAGGGCTCGGCCTGGACGAAGCTGCTCGACAAGTGCGGCAGCCAGGCCGGCGTGAAGGTCCAGCGGACCGGCTTCGACACCAGCGACCTGGCCAACAAGACGCTGCTCGCGGCCCAGCAGGGCAACTCCCCGGACGTCCTGATCGTCGACAATCCGGTCGTCTCGACCCTGGCCGAGGCGGGCGTGCTCACCACGACCGACGAGAACAAGCTGGACACCTCCAAGGTGGACCCCAACCTGCTCGCGGCCGGCCAGTCGGGCGGCAAGACGTACGGCACCCCCATCGGCGCCAACACCCTCGCCCTCTACTACAACAAGAAGGTGCTGAAGGAGGCCGGGGTGGACATCGCCTCGGTCAAGGACTGGAAGTCGCTGACGGCGGCGCTGCGGAAGGTCAAGAAGGCGGGCAAGAAGGGCATCACCTTCTCGGCGATCGGCACCGAGGAGGGCAGCTTCCAGTTCCTGCCCTGGTTCTGGGGCGCGGGCGCGGAACTGACCGAACTCGACTCCGCCCGGGCCGTGTCCGCACTGTCACTGTGGAAGGACTGGCTGAAGCAGGGCCACGCCCCCAACTCGGTCATCAACAACACCCAGACGACCAGCTGGCAGGAGTTCGCCGGCGGCGACTACGCCTTCGCCGAGAACGGCACCTGGCAGCTCGCGAACGCCGAGAAGGCCGGCTTCGACTACGGCGTCCTGCCGATCCCGGGCTCCGGCGGGGGCCACGCCGCCGCCCCGACCGGCGGCGAGTTCGTCACCCTCCCGGTCCAGGAGGACACCGGCCGGTACGCCACCTCGCAGAAGCTGGCGACCTGCCTGACCAGCACCCAGAACCTGTACGACACCGACACCACCCTGTCCTACGTGGCCCCCACCGGTGAGGTCCAGGACAAGCAGGTGGCGGCGAACCCCGCACTGAAGCCGTGGGTCGACGCGGTCAAGTCGGCCAAGGGGCGCACCAGCGGCGACCTCGGCACCAAGTACCCCAAGATCTCGGAGCAGTTGTGGAAGGCGGTCCAGTCCGCCCTGAGCGGATCCAAGTCGCCCGAGGACGCGCTGACGTCGGCGCAGGCCGCGGTCAAGTGACATGGGCCCGATGAAGCAGACGGCACATCCGCCGGACCACCGGCCCGTGCGCACGCCGACCGGCCCGGCGGTGGTATCCGACCCGCCGCCGGCCCGTCCCGGAACGCGACGCCGTCCGACCTCCCAGCAATGGGCCGCCTGGGCGTTCCTCACCCCGGTCACCCTCTACCTCGTCCTCTTCTACGCCTATCCGCTCTACCGCAACCTCGACCTGAGCCTGCGCGACTACACGGTCCGCTCCTTCGTCCAGGGCAACGCGCCCTTCACGGGCCTGGAGAACTACGCGAAGGTCCTCGACGATCCGACCTTCGCCCCGGCCCTGCTCCACACCGTGGTGTTCACCGCCGTGTGCCTGGTCTTCCAGTACGCCATCGGCCTGGCCCTCGCGGTCTTCTTCCACCAGCACTTCCGGCTGTCGGCGACCCTGCGGGCCCTGTTCCTGGTGCCGTGGCTGCTGCCGCTGATCGTGTCGGCCTCCACCTGGTCGTGGATGCTCAACAGCGACTCCGGCATCGTCAACGCCCTGCTGAGCACCGTCGGAATCGACCCGGTGAACTGGCTGACCTCGCCATCCTGGTCGCTGACCTCGGTGATCATCGCCAACATCTGGATCGGCGTCCCCTTCAACCTGGTAGTGCTCCACAGCGGCCTCCAGTCCATCCCGGCCAGCCTGTACGAGGCGGCGGCACTGGACGGGGCGAACGCCTGGCACCGCTTCTGGCGCATCACCTTCCCGCTGCTGCGCCCGGTGTCCGCGATCACCCTGCTCCTGGGCCTCGTCTACACACTCAAGGTCTTCGACATCATCTGGATCATGACCAAGGGCGGCCCGGCGGACTCGTCCACCACCTTCGCCACCTGGTCCTACCAGCTCGGCTTCGGCAACCTCCTGCCCGCCTTCGGCCCCGGAGCGGCCGTCGGCAACCTGCTCGTCGTCGCCGCGCTGGTGTTCGGCCTCGTCTACATCCGGGTCCAGCGAAAGCAGGCGCTGTCATGAAACGAAGCACCGGCCGTTCGTGGTGGAAGACGGCCATCGGTCTGCTGCTGACCGGGGTCATGCTCTTCCCCGTCTACTGGATGCTCAACGTCTCCCTCACCCGCGACCAGGACATGCGCAAGAGCCCGCCGGACCTGCTGCCGCTGCACGGCACCCTGGCCGGTTACCGCACCGTCCTGGACGAGCAGTTGCCCTACCTCGCGACCAGCCTGGTCATCGGCCTGGGCACGGTCGTCCTGACGGTGGCGCTGGCCGCCCCCGCCGGCTACGCCCTGGCCAAACTGCGCCCGCGCGGCGGTGGCCTGCTCGGCTTCCTCCTCCTGGTCGCCCAGATGATCCCCGGAATCATCATGGCGATGGGCTTCTACGCGATCTACCTCCAGCTCGGCCTGCTGCGGTCCGTGCCCGGCCTGATCGTCGCCGACTCCACCCTGGCCGTCCCGTTCGCGGTGCTCATCTTCACGGCGTTCATGTCCGGCATCCCCGGCGAACTGCTCCAGGCCGCGACGATGGACGGCGCCGGGCCCCTGACCACCTTCCGGTCCATCGTCCTGCCGATGAGCCGCAACGCCGTCGTCACGGTGTCGCTGTTCGCGTTCCTGTGGTCGTGGTCCGACTTCGTCTTCGCCGGCACCCTCGTCAACGGCGGCGCCCACGAGCCGATCACCCTCGGCATCTACCACTACATCGGCAACAACAACCAGGAGTGGAACGCCATCATGGCGACGGCCGTCGTGGCCTCGCTGCCGGCCGCGGTGATCCTCGTCCTGGCCCAGCGCTACGTCGCCGCCGGCGTGACCGCCGGAGCCGTCAAGGACTGACCTGACCTCCCGCGGACCTTCCCTTCCGCCGACGATCCCCGCTTCTGCCGACGATCCCTGCTCGAGAAACGAGTCACGCCTCCATGACCGCCGCCCCGCCGTCCGGACCTGCCTTCTCCGTCCACGACATCCCGTTCAGCACGTCCGGATCCTGGTTCGGCATCTCACCCGTGGTGGCGGAGAAGACGTACGCCGAGGACCTCCACCTCGTCTCGCACCAGAACGGCATGCACGCCGTCCTCCGCCTCGTCCCCCTGGACCCGGAGACGGGCGAGCGCACAGACACCCGTGTCGAGGCAACCCCAGGACTGCTCAGCTGGGTCGGCCCGGCCGGGCGCGTCGACCTCGCCTACGAGTCGCCGGACACCGTGCGCCTGCGGGGCAGCGGACTGGGCCTCGGCGTCCGTGCGGCCGCGCAGGTCCTGACGCCGTTCAGCGGGACGTACTTCTTCCACGACCCGGCGGCGGACGCCCACGTGTTCACCTCGTACGAGACGGGACGCCGCTACCGCGTCACCCTCCTGTCCGGCCGTATCGCCCACACCGCCGGAGCCCAGGCCCTGGGCGCCGGCGACCGCGGCCTCGCCGTGGCCGCGGCGGCGGACGGTGAGTGGGAGATCGCCGTCGAGGAACTCGACACCGCTCGCCCGGCCTACGCGTCCCCGGCCGCCTTCGGCGAGATCGTGGCGGCGGCCCGCGGGTCCTTCGCGGACTTCGTCGACGCGGTGGCCCCCTGGCGCTCGTCCGCCACCCCGGCCGCCGAACTCGCCGCCTACGTCCTCTGGTCGGCGACCGTACGCCCGGCCGGACTCGTCTCCCGGCCCGCCGTCCTCATGTCCAAGCACTGGATGGACAAGGTCTGGAGCTGGGACCACTGTTTCAACGCCCTGGCCCTGGCCCCGGGCTGTCCCGGACTGGCCGTGGACCAGTTCGCCCTGCCCTTCGACCACCAGGACGGCAGCGGAGCCCTGCCCGACTCGGTCACCCACTCCGAGGTCCTCCACAACTTCGTCAAACCGCCCATCCACGGCTGGACGTCGGGCCGTCTGCGCCGACGGCTGCCGGTGCCTCCCGGCCGGGCGGAACTGGCCGAGACGTACGACCGGCTGGAACGCTGGACCCACTTCTGGCTCAGCGCGCGACGCGGACCCGGTGCCTCCCTGCCCCACTACCAGCACGGCAACGACAGCGGCTGGGACAACGCCACCACCTTCGACCCCGAGCGGGTGGTCGTCACCGCCGACCTGGCCGCCTTCCTCGTCCTCCAACTCCACGAACTCGCCGCCCTGGCTGTGGAGTTGGACAAACCGGACGAAGCGAGCCGGTGGACCCGCACGGCCCGCGAGGTCCAGTCGGCGCTGCTGGACGAGCTGTGGACCGGCGAACGGTTCGTCGCCCGGGGAGCCGCCACCGGGCACACCTGGAGCAGCTCCAGCCTCCTCGACCTGATGCCCATCGTGCTGGGCGAGCACCTGCCCGGCGACGTCGGCAGCGCGCTCGCCGACCACATCAAGGCCCATCTGACCCCGTACGGCCTCGCCACCGAACTGCCCACCTCACCGCACTACCTCTCCGACGGCTACTGGCGCGGTCCCGTCTGGGCCCCCGCCACCGTCCTCATCGAGGACGGCCTGCGCCGCGCCGGACACGACCGGCTCGCCGACGACATCAGCGCCCGCTTCCGCGCCCTGTGCGAGACCCACGGCTTCGCCGAGAACTTCGACGCCCTCACGGGCACGGGTCTGCGCGACCGCGCCTACACCTGGACCGCCGCGAGCTACCTCCTCCTCGCCGAAGCACACGCAGACCGGGGCCGCCTCTGACCGTGCGTCACCGCAGTGGATGAAGCGCCGCCAACTCGGCAGCCCCACGGCCCGTGACGATCGACTCCGCCAGCAGCTTGCCGCTGAGGGGTCCCAGGGCGATGCCCCACATGCCGTGGCCGCCGCAGACGTGGACGCAGCGGGGTCCCGGGCGGCTTTCGTTTTACGTCGCCGGGGTACCCCCCGGGGTACGGGCAGCTCGGCCTCGGGCCGTTGTATTCAGCTCGACGCTCCACGAATAGCGACATTCACGAGTGGCGCCTGAAATTGTGAGCCGCAATCTTCTTAGTGGCAGGGTGGTGAGGTGGGCGGCGGTGTCGGTCGCGGCTGCTCGCCGGACGGCCCGGCCGGGACGCCGTGCTCGACCGCCGCAGCGGCGACCGCTGGTTCCTAGGCGGGGTGTACGCCGGGTCCGCCCGCAAGGCCGAGGTGCCGCTGACCATCGGCTCGGGGAGGTGGCTGGTCGAAACGATCCAGGACGGTCCCGACGGGCTCGTCAGGAACCGGCAGGTGCTGCGCGGCGGCGACACGTTCGCCGTGGACCTGGTCGAGGGCGGCGGCTTCGCCGGGATCGCCTGCCGCTGGCGTGCGGGTGTCACCACCTGCCACCGCTGAGCCTGTTCACCGTGCGTGCATACCGAGTTGGAGGGATCAGCACCTCTCCACGGTCTGACCGGCAGGGTGCCGCTCAGCCCGCGATGGAGTCCAGCTGTTCCGCCGCCGGGCGCGGAACCCACAGGTCGCCACCCGGCGGCTCGAGCTCCGGATGCGCCCAGGCGGCGGCTCCCGTCGCGGCGGGCAGGAGGTAGCCGACCGCCTTGAACAAGCCCTCTTGTTGCGGCCCCTATAGGCCCACAGATCCACGTCGGCGTTCCGGCCGATGGCTGTCAGCCGCGCAGGGGCGACCAGGATGAACGTCGAGTAGTGCCCAGCTCCTGGTCCGCGTCAGCGCGCCGTCGGTGAGGGGCTGTCCCTGGGGCCGGCGCACGTGGCGGCGCTCAGTCCTCGTAACGGGGTGTCCACTGCGCCTGCGCCACTGCCTTGCGCAGTTCCTCTTCCGTCGCCTGCGGAGCGACCCCGTCCTCCACGGCGGCGAGAGCCGCCGCCAGGGCGATTTCGCGGGCGGACTCGCGCATCCCGTTCAGGGGCGGCAGCAGCGGCACGGGACCGTCGTCGCCGCGCGCCGCCCGTACCGCGCACTCGGCGACGGCCCGGGCGGCGGCCACCATCATGCGGTCGGTGACGCGCCTGGCCCGGCTCGCCGTCACCGCGAGCCCCATGGCCGGGAAGACGTACACGTTGTTCGACTGCGCCACCGGCACCTCGTGCCCGTCCACCGTCAGCGGTGGGAACGGCGAGCCGGTGGCGATCAGCGCCCGGCCGTCGGTCCAGCGGGTGAGGTCCGCCGGATCGGCCTCGGAGTGGGAGGTGGGGTTGGAGAGCGGGAAGATGACGGGCCGTTCGCAGGTCGAGCCCATCTGCCGCACGATCTCCTCGGTGAACGCGCCGTGAGCCGTCGACAGCCCGATGAGCGCCGTCGGCTCGACACGGCGCACCACCTCCGCGAGGCCGGTGCCGTCCCAGCCGTTCACCTCGTCGTCGTCGCGCGCGAACATCCGCTGCTGCGGCGTCAGTTCCGAGCGCGAGCGCACCAGCAGACCGTCGACGTCCAGGATCCAGAACCGTGCCGTGGCCTCGTCCTCGGACAAGCCCTCCTCGATCATGGCCGTCCGGATCATGTCGGCGACACCGATGGCGGCCGACCCCGCCCCCAGGATCACCAGGCGCTGCCCGGACAGCGCAGTGCCGGACACGTTCGCGGCCGTGGACAGGGCGCCGAGCGTGACGGCCGCCGTGCCCTGGATGTCGTCGTTGAAGGTGAGCAGCCGGTCCCGGTAGCGGGCCAGGATCGGGTACGCGTGAGCGGTGGCGAAGTCCTCCCACTGCAGCAGCGTGCCGGGCAGCTCCGCCTCCACCGCCGAGACGAACGCCTCGATCATCTCGTCGTAGTCGGCGCCGGTCAGCCTGCGGTCGCGCCGGCCGAGGTAGCGCGGGTTGCCGAGCAGGTCCTCGTTGTCCGTGCCGACGTCCAGCAGGATCGGCAGGGTGCGGGCGGGGTGGATGCCGCCGATCGCCGTGTAGAGGCTGAGCTTGCCGATCGGGATGCCCATCCCGCCGACGCCCTGGTCGCCCAGGCCGAGGATGCGCTGCCCGTCGGTGACGACGATGACGTCCACGTCCTCGTCGCGGTGCGGGCGGTTGCGCAGGATGTCCCGGAAGCGGTGCCGGTCCTCCCACGTCAGGAACAGCCCGCGCGGCCTCCGGTAGATCTCGCTGAAACGCTGACAGGCCTCGCCCACCGTCGGCGTGTAGACGACGGGCAGCAGTTCCTCCAGGTACTCGGTGACCAGCCGGTAGAAGAGCACCTCGTTGGTGTCCTGGAGCTGGCGCAGGTAGATGTGCCGGTTGAGGGGCTTGTCGTAGCCGTGGAACGCCTCGTAGGCGCGGGCGACCTGCTCGTCCAGGGTTTCCACGGCGGGTGGCAGCAGCCCGTCGATGCCGAGCTCGGCGCGCTCCTGCCGGGTGAAGGCGGTGCCCTTGTTGACGAGCGGGTCGGCCAGGGTGGTGAGGGCGGGGCTGGTGGTCGTGCGGGGGTGCTGGGTCTGGTCCATGGGGTGACGCCTTCCCTGGACTCATCGGTTCGTGCAGGCGACTTGCGCTGTTCGGCCGATGGGCCGTGCCGGTTCTCGGCGCACCGATGAGTTCCGGCGCCCCGCCCGGTCCACCTCTCCGTAAGGCGTACCGAGCCAAACACCGAGCAGGAGAAGGCGACATGAGCGTGACGACCCCTCAGACGCAGACCCGGACCGACGCCCGGCCCACCACCGGCTTCCTCTCCACGCGCCCCGTATGGCTGGTGGGCGTCCTGGCGACGCTCGCCGGTGCCGTCGTGACCGAGGCCTTCGCGCTCGTCGCCTGGGCTGCGGGCGTCCCGATGGAGGCGGCCAGCCCCGGGGCCGAGGAGGCCGCGGAGATCCCCGTCGGCGGCTTCGGCGGCGGCGTGGTGTTCTGGTCGGTCGCCGGGATCGTCCTGGCGGTGGTGCTGGTCCGCTGGGCCAAGCAGCCCGCCCGGACCTTCACCGTGACCACCGTCGCCCTCACCGCACTCTCCCTCGCCGGCCCGGCCGTCGCCCCGCACACGGCCACGTCCACCCAGATCGTCCTCGCCGTGTCGCACGTCGTGGCCGCCGCGGTGATCATCCCCCTGGTGGCACGGCGGCTGTCCCACGTGCGGAGGTGACGCCCTCGACCCCCACGATCCCGGCACCGGCCCGTCGCGCTCACCGCGGACGGGCCGTCGTCGTGTCCCACGCGACGGCCCCGAACGGCCCAACGGCACTGCGCCGGAGGAGGCGATCGGGGATGAGCGGTGTGACCGTGGTGGAAGGGATGCTTGCGCACCACCTGGATGCGTGTGAACCCCTGAACACGTGTGCACACCCGGACGAGGAGACGCGATGGCGGAGGGACTGGCCGAGGGCGGCACGACGCGCGCTGCCACCGGAGGTGGCGACGACGTGCCCCCGGGCAGGACCCCGGACGCCTTCGAGCAGGTGAGCGCCGTCGCCGACGCCGTCCTCTACGAGGGCTACCTCCTCTACCCCTACCGCCGGTCCTCGGCCAAGAACCGCGTCCGATGGCAGTTCGGGGTCCTGTTCCCGAGGGACTGGGTCGAGGCGGACGGCCCCGTGGTCCCCGGAGTCTCCGGCAGCGCCGACTCCTGGTACCAGCAGACCGAGTGCCTGCTGAGGATCCGGCAGCCCGGCAGCGCGTCCGTACGTGTGCGGATCCGTCACCTCCAGATGCAGCGCAAGCAGGTGGAGGAGACCCGGGAGGGCCGTCATCACGCCGTCGCGTCACTGCGCACCTCCGACGGCACGACGCATCTGACCTTCGACGAGGCCGTGCCGCGTGACCACGAGGTCGAGGTCCTGCTCGACGAGCTCCTTCAGGGCGGACGCACCGTTCCCGTGGTCGCGCCGGCCGGCGTGGACGTCGAACCGCTGCCCGGTGGGGCCGGGCGGGTGGTGCGGCACCGCGACGAGGTGCGGGCCGACACCACCGTCACCGCCGAGCGACTCTCGGACGACCTCTGCCGGCTCCGCGTGCGCACCACGAACAGCGGGCCCGCACCGGAACCGCGGACCGCTCGGGACCAGGCACTGCGCCGCGCCCTCATCGCCACCCACACCCTCATCGGCGGCGACGGCGTGGAGTTCGTCTCGCTGACCGACCCGCCGACGGACCTGCGTGAACTCGCCCGCTCATGCCGGAACGAGTTCACCTTCCCCGTCCTCGGCGACGCCGACGGCCACGTCCTGCTCTCCGCGCCGATCATCCTGCCCGACCACCCCCAGGTGGCCCCCGAGAGCCCGGGCGATCTGCACGACGCCGCCGAGATCGACGAGATCCTCACGCTGCGCACGATGCTGCTGACCGACGAGGAGAAGCGCGAGGCCCGGGCGACCGACCCGAGGGCGGCCGCGATCCTCGACCGCGTCGACACGATGCCGCAGGAGGTCTTCGAACGCCTGCACGGCGCCGTCCGCTCCCTGACACCGGTTGCCGCGGCGCCCCCGGCGCCCGGGGCTGCCGTCCCCGGGGCCTCGCCGCTCGGGGGTGTCGCGTCCGGGTCCCTGGCGCCCCCGGTTGCCGCGGCCGGGACGTCGGCGCCCCGGACTGCCGCGCCCGCGACCTCGGCGCCCGCGCTCGGGGCTGCCGTCCCCGGGGCTTCGGCGCCACGTGCTGCCGCGCCCGGGACCTCGGTGCCCGCGGCTGTCGCGCCCGCGACCTCGGCGCCCGGGGCTGCCGTCCCCTGGGCTCCGGCGCTCGGGGGTGTCGCGCCCGGGTCCCTGGCGCCCCCGGTTGCCGCGGCCGGGACGTCGGCGCCCCGGACTGCCGCGCCCGCGACCTCGGCGCCCGCGCTCGGGGCTGCCGCCCCCGGGGCTTCGGCTCCACGTGCTGCCGCGCCCGCGACCTCGGGGCCCGGGACTGCATTCCCCGCGACCCCGGCGCCCGGCGCCGCGTCCCCGGGGGCGGAGCCGGACGCGACTGGTGCCGCGGCGACCCCCGCCTCCGCGCGCCCCACCCCCACCGACCGCCCCACCTGGTGGCAGGAGGGGGCCGATGACGGGCTCTCCCCGGTCACCGACACCGTGCTCGTCGACGGTGTCCCGCTCGGTGGTGGCAGCCGCGTCCGGCTGCGGCCCCGGGGACGCGGCGCCGACGCTCAGGACATGTTCCTGGCCGGCCGTACCGCCGAGGTCGCGGCCGTCTTCCACGACGTGGACGGCAGCGTGCATCTCGCCGTCACGCTCGACGACGACCCCGCGGCCGAACTGCACGCCTGGTACGGCCGTTTCCACTACTTCCGGCCCGACGAGCTCGAACCCCTCGAACCCGCCGGATCCCCGGACGAGCCGTCGGCACCGGCTCCCGCCGCAGCCCCCTCGCGGCACACGACCGACTCCGAGACCCCCGCAGCGGAGGCCGAGTGATGACCACGCACAGCAGTACCACAGAAGTCAGCAGGGAACCCGACCGTTCCGAGGAACGGCAGGGCGTGGAGGAGATCCACATCCTCTGGATCTCCGAAGGCATGAGCTGCGACGGCGACACCGTCTCCCTCACCGCCGCCGGCCAGCCCTCCATCGAGGACCTGGTGCTCGGACTGATCCCGGGCCTGCCCAAGGTGAACCTCGTCAACAAGGTGCTCTCCCCGAGCCTGGGCGGCGAGGACTTCCTCGCCCCCTACCGGGCGGCCGTACGCGGCGAACTCGGCCCGTTCATCCTCGTCATCGAGGGCTCCGTCCCCAACCAGAACATCATCGAGGGCGACGGCTACTGGACCTCCTTCGGCAACGACCCGGAGACCGGCGAGCCGCAGACCCTCAACTGGTGGATCGACCAACTGGCCCCCAAGGCTTGGGCGGTGGTCGCCGCCGGCACCTGCGCCACCTTCGGCGGCATCCACGCCATGTCCGGCAACCCCACCGGCTGCATGGGCCTGGCCGACTACCTGGGCTGGGACTTCACCTCCCTGGGCGGCCTGCCGATCGTCAACGTGCCCGGCTGCCCGATCCAGCCCGAGAACTTCATGGAGACCCTGGTATGGGTCCTCTATCACGCGGCGGGCTCCGCACCCCCGCCCCCACTGGACCACATGCTGCGACCGCAGTGGCTGTTCGGGAAGACGGTCCACGAGGGCTGCGACCGCGGCGCGTACTACGAGCAGGCCAGCTTCGCCAAGGACTACAACTCGCCCAAGTGCCTGGTGAAGACGGGCTGCTGGGGACCGGTCGTCAACTGCAACGTGCCCAAGCGCGGCTGGATGGCCGGCATCGGCGGCTGCCCCAACGTCGGCGGCATCTGCATCGGCTGCACGATGCCCGGCTTCCCCGACGCGTTCATGCCGTTCATGGACGAACCCCCCGGCGGAACCCTGTCGTCCCTGGCCATCAAGCCGTACGGGGCCGTCATCCGCCGCCTGCGCGGCATGACCAACGAACTGGTCAACCACGAGCCCAGGTGGCGCCACAACAAGCGCAAGCTGACCAGCGGTTACGACCCGCACTGGCGCCCCTGATGAGACCCGCGACCCATCCCACCACCGACAGCGAGGGGCAGTACCGCAGATGACGACCACCGAGGCCCGGCCCACCGAGCGCAAACCGCCACAGCTCGTGGACATGTCCTGGGATCCGATCACCCGGATCATCGGGAACCTGGGCATCTACACGAAGATCGACTTCGCCAACCGGGAAGTCGTGGAATGCCACAGCACCTCGTCGCTGTTCCGCGGCTACTCGGTGTTCATGAAGGGCAAGGACCCGCGCGACGCGGGCTTCATCACGTCCCGGATCTGCGGCATCTGCGGCGACAACCACACCACCTGCTCCGACTACGCCCAGCAGATGGCCTACGGCGTCAAGCCGCCCCCGCTGGCCGACTACATCGTCAACCTCGGCGAAGCAGCGGAGTACATGTTCGACCACACGATCTTCCAGGACAACCTGGTGTTCGTGGACTTCTGCGAGGCGATGGTCAAGGCCACCAACCCCGGTGTGCTGGCCCGCGCCGAACGCACCGAAGCGCCCCACGGGGACATCCACGGCTACCGGACGATCGCCGACATCATGCGGGCCTTCAACCCCTTCGAGGGCGAGGTCTACAAGGAAGCCCTGAAAATGAGCCGGATCACCCGTGAGATGTTCTGCCTCATGGAGGGCCGGCACGTCCACCCGTCCACGCTCTACCCCGGTGGCGTCGGCACGATGCCGCAGCCGAACACCTTCACCGACTACCTCAGCCGGCTCATGCGGGTCATCGACTTCGTGAAGAAGGCCGTCGCCATGAACGACGACGTCTTCGACTTCTTCTACGAGGCGCTACCCGGCTACGAGGAGGTCGGCCGCCGCCGCATCCTGCTGGGCTGCTGGGGCGCCTTCCAGGACCCCAAGACCGTCGACTACCGCTACGAGACGATGAACTCCTGGGGCAAGGACATGTACGTCACCCCCGGCATCATCGTCGACGGCGAGCTGGTCACCAACAACCTCGTCGACATCAACCTCGGTCTGCGCATCCTGCTCGGCAGCTCGTACTACGAGGACTGGGTCAACGAATCGCCCTTCGTCACGCACGACCCGCTCGGCAACCCCGTCGACATGCGCCACCCGTGGAACCAGACCACCGTCCCGGTGCCGCAGAAGCGCGACTTCGCCGACAAGTACAGCTGGGTCATGAGCCCGCGCTGGTTCGACCAGCGCACCGGCGACCACCTCGCCCTGGACACCGGCGGCGGCCCACTCGCCCGCTTGTGGTCGACCGCGCTGAACGGCCTGGTCGACACACCGTACGTCAAGGCCACCGGCCACAGCGTGCGCATCTCCCTGCCCAAGGGCGAGAAACTGCCGGAGACGACCCTGGAATGGCGCATCCCGCAGTGGAGCAACACCATCGAACGCGACCGCGCCCGGCCGTACTTCATCGCCTACGCGGCCGCCATGGCCCTCCAGTTCCTGGAAGAGGCCATGGGGCTCGTGCGCGCGGGCGAGACCAAGGTGTTCGAGAACTACGAGGTGCCCGACGAGGCGATCGGCTGCGGCTTCCACGAGGCGGTGCGCGGTGTCCTCTCCCACCACCTGGTGATCAAGGACAAGAAGATCGCCAACTACCACCCGTACCCGCCCACCCCGTGGAACGCCAGCCCCCGCGACATGTACGGCACCCCCGGCCCGTACGAGGACGCCGTCCAGGGCCAGCCCATCTTCGAGGAGAACGGGCCGGACGACTTCAAGGGCGTCGACATCATGCGCACCGTCCGCAGCTTCGACCCCTGTCTGCCGTGCGGCGTGCACATGTACGTCGGCAAGGGCAAGACGCTCACCACCCTGCACTCGCCGACGTACGGGGCGAACCATGGCTGAGTCCACCGGCACCGGCGCCCGGCTGGCCGACCCTGACGTAGAGGCCCGCCTCGCCCGGCTGGACGAGGTGCTGGCAGACCTCGAACCCCTGCCCCGCGCCGCCACGGAGGCGGTCCGGCTGCTCACCGAGGTCTATGGCGAGGCCCTGGCCCGCGTCCTGGACCAAGCGGACGAACAGCTGGCGGAACGCCTGGCCGACGACGAACTGCTGGGCCACCTGCTGGTGCTGCACGACATCCACCCCGAGCCCCCCGAACGCCGGGCCGCCCGCGCCGTCGAACGGCTGCGGCCCGCCGTACGGGAACGGGGCGGCGACGTGGAATGGGCCGGTGCGCAAGGGCAGGTCGGCCGGGTGCGGCTGACGACCGGCGGAGGCTGCGGCTCCGGCTGCGGCGGTGGAGGCTCCGAGGTCACCGACGCGGTCCGCGAGGCGGTGCTCGCCGTCGCTCCCGAACTGACGGCGGTGGAGCCGCTGCCGAGCACACCGGCTCCCGCGTTCGTCCCGCTGTCGACACTGACGCACCGAGGCGCGCGGTGACCACCGACGGGGCGCTGGCCCGCCTCATCCGCTCCTCGGCCGACCGTACGGCGGCGGCCGGGGTGGAGAGGTGCGACCTGTGCGCCGCGCCGGTCGCCGACGAGCACGCCCACCTGTACGACACCGGGCAGCAGGAGGTGCGCTGCGCCTGCGGCCCCTGCTCGGTGCTGTTCGCAGAGGCCGGGGCGGGCGCCGGGCACTACCGGCTCGTGCCCCGGCGCCGGGTCCGGCTGCCCAAGGTCGACACGGCCGCGCTGGGCGTACCCGTCGGCCTGGTCTTCTTCGTGCCCCGGGCGGACGGAACGGTCACGGCGGAGGGCCCGAGCCCGGCGGGGGCCATGCGGTGGGAGGTGGACGCGGCGGCCTGGCAGGAGCTGGCCCGGACGTGTCCGCAGCTCGCCGGCGTGGAACCCGAGGTGGAGGCCCTGCTGGTCAACACCGTCCACGGCCTCGACCACCACTGGATCGTGCCGGTCGACGACTGCTACCGGATGGTCGCGGTCGTACGCCGGGAGTGGCGCGGCCTGTCCGGCGGTGGCCGGGTCTGGCCGGCCGTCGAGCGGTTCTTCGAGGAGCTCACCGAGCGGCCGTGAACACGTCTCCGCAGGTCGGAGGCGAGGAAGGAGAGCACCCCATGGGCAGCATCAGAGTAGGCCGGGCGCAGGCGAAGCCCGACACGCCCACGCACGTCGCCGGCATGCACCAGGGCAACAAGGGGCGGTACGACGAGCAGAAGGGGCACCACGAGGACGGCACCGCCGACGCGCGCCGCTCCACGGGGATCCACTGGAAGCGGCATGACGCCCTCGCGGAGACCATGCCGAACATCTCGCCGGGATGAGAGCCGGAATGAGAGCCGGAATGGGAACCGGGATGAGAGCCGTCATGAGAGAGCAGGGAGTCGCCGCAATGAAGGTCCGACGAGCACGCAGACCCGTCGCGCGAAGGCGAGGCGGGATGAGCGGACAGCGGATGCTGAAGGCCGAGGCCGTCCTGGTGGGCGGTGTGGCCCTGGCACTGCTGTGCTGGGAGTTTCCCAGCCTGAGGCGGGAGATGCGGATCTGGCGGATGGCCGGCGGTTTCCGCGCCGGCCACCGCTACCCGTGAGCCGGCCGTGCACGAGCTGTCGATCGCGGCCGCGATCATCGAGCGGGCCGGCGAGCTGGCCCGGGCGGACGGGACGGTCGCCGTCTCGGCGGTGACCGTCCGGGTCGGCGAACTGGCGGGCGTCGTCCCCGACGCCCTCGACTTCGCCTTCGAGGTGGCCCGCGACGGCACGGCCCTCGCCGGGGCCCGGCTCGTGGTCGAGCAGGTCCCCGCCCAGGCCTGGTGCGGCCCGTGCGCCGAGGAGTTCCCGGTGGGCATGCCCCCGTTCTTCTGGTGCCCGCGCTGCGACCAGCCCACCAACGATCTGCGCAGCGGCCGGGAACTGGAGATCACCGGGATCGAGCCGTCACCGGCCCCGGCATAGCGTGAAGGGGCCCCGCCGAGCAGGTCGGCTGGGCCCCCTCGCGTCCCAACCGGATCAGCAGATCCTCGGCAGCTGCTCCCCGAGCGGCATATCCACCACTCGCGTCCCGCCCAGGCCGGTGGCGACCACCACCATCCCGGGGTGTTCGGCGACGCACTCGCCGATCAGCGTGGCCCCGGCGCCCTGGGGGTGGGCACGCATCGCGGCGAGCACCTCCTCCGCCTGTGCCGGCGGTACGAAGGCGACCAATCTGCCCTCGTTCGCGACGTAGAGGGGGTCGAGCCCCAGGAACCCGCACGCGTTCGCCACCGCGTCCGGCACCGGAATGGCGCGCTCCTGAAGCCGGACCCCGGTCCCCGAGGCACGGGCGATCTCGTTGAGCGACGCCGCCAGGCCGCCCCTGGTGGGGTCGCGCAGCACATGGATGTCCGGGGTGACGGCCAGCATCGCCGCCACCAGATCCGCCAGTGGCGCGGTGTCGCTGGCGATCTCCACGCCGAACTCCAGCCCTTCCCGCACGCTCATGATCGCCACCCCATGCAGACCGATCGGCCCGCTGACGATCACGGCGTCCCCGGGCCGCGCACGCTGCGGCCGGATGTCCACCCCGTCCGGGACGAGCCCGACACCGGCGGTGGTGACGTACACACCGTCCCCGTGCCCGGACTCCACGACCTTGGTGTCACCCGTGGCGATGGCGACCCCCGCGGTCTCGGCCGCCGCACCCATCGCGCGGGCGATCCGCTCCACGACGGTCAGCTCCACGCCTTCCTCCAGCACGAACGCGGCGGAGAGATACGCGGGCCGCGCACCGCTCATCGCCAGGTCGTTGACGGTGCCGTTGACCGCGAGGTCGCCCAGGCTGCCGCCGGGGAAGAACAGCGGCCGGACCACGTAGGAGTCGGTGGAGAAGGCCAGCCGCGCGCCGCCCAGTTCGAGGACGGCGGAGTCGGCGAGACCGGCGAGCGTGGCGTTGCCGTAGGCGGGGGTGAAGACCTGCTCCATCAGCTCCGCCGACAGGGCTCCGCCGCCGCCGTGGCCCATCACCACGACACCCTGGTCGCGCAGCGGGGCGGGGCAGGTCCAGTTGGCCGGGTCGACGACCTCGGCGAGTTGCTCAGGCAACGGGAGCCACCCCTTCCTGCGTGGCCCGGCCGGCGTGCGGCGTCGGGACGTTCATCCGGCGGTACAGGTAGTAGGCCGCGCAGGCGCCCTCGCTGGAGACCATGGTGGCGCCGAGCGGGGTGCGCGGGGTGCAGGTGGTGCCGAACGCGGCGCACTCGGTCGGCTTGATCAGCCCTTGGAGCACCTCACCGCTGCGGCACTCCGCGGGCTCCTCGGTACGGATCCCGGTGACGTCGAAGCGGTGCTCGGCGTCGTACGCGCGGAAGGCGTCGCGCAGCCGCCAGCCACTGGCCGGGATCCGGCCGATACCGCGCCAGTTGCGGTCGGTGACCTCGAACACCTCCTCGATCATGCGCACGGCCGCCGGGTTGCCCTCCTCGCGCACGGCACGCGGATACGCGTTCTCCACCCGGTGCTCGCCGCGTTCCAGCTGGCGGACCGCCCGGCGGATGCCCTCCAGGATGTCCAGCGGCTCGAACCCGGTCACCACCATCGGCACCTTGAACCGCTCGGCCAGCTCCGGGTACTCCGCCGTGCCCATCACGCTGCACACGTGCCCGGCGGCCAGGAAAGCCTGCACCCGGCAGGCCGGAGCCGTCATGATCGCCTCGACGGCCGGGGGGACCCGCACATGCGACACCAGCAGGCTGAAGTTGCTCAGACCCAGCCTGCGCGCCTGGTGCACGGCCATCGCGTTGGCCGGGGCCGTGGTCTCGAAGCCGATCGCGAAGAACACCACCTCCCGGTCCGGGTGGCGGCGGGCCAGCTCCAGGGCGTCGAGCGGCGAGTAGACCACGCGGACGTCGCCGCCCTCGCCCTTGACCCGGAACAGGTCGCGGCCGGTACCCGGCACCCGGAGCATGTCGCCGAAGGAACAGAAGATCACCCCGGGTCGCGAGGCGATCTCCAGCGCCTTGTCGATGACCTCCAGCGGCGTGACGCAGACGGGGCAGCCCGGGCCGTGGATCAACTCGACCTGCTCGGGGAGCAGTTGGTCGATGCCGTGCCGGATGATCGAGTGGGTCTGCCCGCCGCACACCTCCATCAGGGCCCACGGCCGGGTCGCGGTGGCCCGGATCTCGTCCAGCAGCCGCCGGGCCAGATCCGGGTCGTTGAACTCGTCGATGTACTTCACGCCGTTCCCGCCTCCTTCGCCGCCTGCTCCCAGGCGTCGCCGAACTCCTCCTCCAGCAGCCCCAGTTCCTCGAACAGCTTCAGCGAGGCCAGGGCCGACTCCTCGTCCAGGCGCTGGAGCGCGAAGCCGACGTGCACGATGACGTACTCGCCCACCCGCACCTCGGGCACGTACTCCAGACACGCCTGTTTCTGCACTCCGCCGAAGTCGATCAGCCCGGTGAGCGGATCCGCGCCGTCGTCGATGGCCACGACCTTGCCGGGCACTGCCAAACACATGGGTCACTCCTCCTGTCGTAGGTGCGCCGCGACCACCAGCTGGCCGAGGGCCAATCCGCCGTCGTTCGGAGGGACTTCGCCGTGGCGGAGCACCACGAAGCCGTCGTCGTCCAGCAGCCGTGCGCACTCCTCCTCCAGCAGCGCGTTGGCGAAGACACCGCCGCTGAGGGCCACGGTGGCCAGGCCGGTGTCCCGGCGCGCTCGCCGGCAGATCTCCGCGACGGCCCGTGCCACCGAGCGGTGGAAGCGGGCGGCGAGCACGGGGGCCGGGGTGCCGCGCCGCAGATCGGCGACGAGTGCGCTGAGCACGGGCGCCGGGTCGAAATCGCCGGCGAAGGCGTACGCCGAGGTCTCGGCGTCCCAGGCCGAAGCGGCCGCCGCCTCCAGTTCCAGGGCGGCCTGGGCCTCGTACTCCGCGCGATGGCACACCCCGACGAGCGACGACACGGCGTCGAAGAGCCGGCCCATGCTGGAGGTCGCCACACAGGCCAGGCCGCGCTCCAACTGCCTGCTCAGCAGCGCCAGTTCATCGGGTGGGCAGGCCTCGACGCAGGGCAGGCCCGCGTCCCACGGCAGGCCCGCCGCCCACAGCCGGGCCAGCGCCAGGCGGCGCGGATGGGCCACGCCCGCGTCGCCGCCGGGCAGCGGGGCGGGAGCGAGGTGGGCGTAGCGCCGGAAGCCGCTGTAACCGGCGAGCAGGATCTCGCCGCCCCAGACGGTGCCGTCGTCGCCGTAGCCCGTGCCGTCGAAGGCGACCCCGATCACGGGGGCGGTGCCGTCGAGACCGTGCTCGGCCATAGCGGAGGCGATGTGCGCGTGGTGGTGCTGCACCAGCACCGGGGCTCGACCGGTCGGCCGGGCGGCCCACCGCGCCGAGTGGTATCCGGGGTGCCGGTCCGCGACGACGACCTCGGGGGTGACGCCGGTCAGGCACCGCAGGTGCGCCTCCGCCCGCCGGGCCGCCTCCAGGGTGGTCAGATCGCCCATGTCGCCGATGTGCGGGCCGAACCAGGCCTGGTCGCCCTCGCCGAGACACAGGGCGTTCTTCAGATCGCCGCCCACGGCGAGCGCGGGCCGCACCGGGACCGGCAGCCGCAGCGGGCGGGGCACGTACCCCCGCGAGCGGCGCAGCACCTGCTCTGTGCCGTCGGGGCGCACCCGCAGCAGCGAGTCGTCACAGGGCGAGGCGATGGGCCGGTCATGGGCGAGCCACGCGTCGGCCAGCCCGGCGAGCCGGGTCAGCGCCTCGTCGTCGTCCGTGACGATCGGTTCGCCGGAGCGGTTGCCGCTCGTCATGACCAGCACACGCGGTCCCGGCGGATCGCCGGGCAGCCCGAACAGCAGGGTGTGCACGGGCGTGTAGGGCAGCATGACGCCCAGGTGGGGGCTGCCGGGGCAGACGCCGGCCGCGAGGCCTGCCTGCCCGGCCCGTCGGCGGAGGAGGACGATGGGGCGCCGGGGGCTGGTGAGGGCGGCCAGTTCGGGCGTGGAGAGCACGGCGATCCGCCGTACGGTGTCCAGGTCCGCGCACATCACCGCGAACGGCTTGCCACCGCGCGCCTTGCGGGTGCGCAGCGTCTCGACGGCCCGCGCGTCGGTCGCGTCGCACGCCAGGTGGTAGCCGCCGAGGCCCTTGACGGCGACGATCCGCCCGGCGGCCAGCAGTGCGCGTGCCGCCGCGAGTGCGTCGGCGTCCCGCGCCGGGCGGACGTCGCCGTCGGCGGCGGGCACCAGGCGCAGCCGGGGACCGCAGCCGGGGCAGGCCACGGGCTGGGCGTGGAAGCGCCGGTCGAGGGGATCGCCGTACTCCCGGGCGCAGTCGGCGCACATCGGGAAGCCGGCCATGGTCGTCACCGCCCGGTCGTACGGCATGCCCGTGGCGATGGTGAAGCGGGGCCCGCAGTGGGTGCAGGTGACGAACGGGTGCCGGTGCCGGCGGTCGGCCGGATCGGCCAGCTCCCGCAGACAGTCCGCGCAGGTCGCCGTGTCGGGCGGGAGATGAGTACGGCCGGGGGAGCGGTCGGTGGAACGGATGGCGAAGCTGCCCTCGGCGCCGCTGACGGGCAGGTCCTCGACCCCGACGCCGGTGACGGTGGCCAACGGCGGCGGCTGGGCGGCCAGCCGGTCGCAGAAGTCGGCGACCCGGTCCGGCGGTCCCTCCACCTCGATGAGGACTCCGCTCGCCGTGTTGCTCACGAACCCCGCGAGCGAGAGATCGGTGGCGAGGCGGTGCACGAAGGGCCGGAACCCCACGCCCTGCACGGTGCCGCGCACGGTGACCCGGCGGCGCACCGCCTGTGTGGCGGGCGCTGTCACGAGACGAGGCCGGCTTCAGCGCCCTCATGGGTGTGGGTGTGCGGGCGGGGCGCCAGCGGAGGCCGGTGCACCGGGGCCCCGTCCCGTACGGCGAGCACCCGCTCCAGGAGCGCGTCGACGCCGGCGCCGGTGCGGGCGCAGGACCGCAGCACCTCCACCCCGGGGTTGACCCGCTGCACATGGGTGTCGAAGGCGGTTTCGTCGAACCCGGCGGGTCCGGCCAGGTCGGTCTTGGTCAGCACCACCAACTGGGCGGACCCGAAGGCCGTCGGGTACTTCAGCGGCTTGTCCTCGCCCTCCGTCACCGCCATGAGCACGATCCGCAGACTCTCGCCCAGGTCGTAGGAGGCCGGGCAGACGAGGTTGCCGACGTTCTCCACGAACAGCAGCGAGGTGTCCTCGGGCAGCCAGCCCTCCACATGGCCGCGCAGCTGCCGCGCCTCCAGATGGCACAGCCCGTCCGTCAGCAGCTGCTTCACCGGGGCTCCCGACCGGGCCAGCCGCTCGGCGTCGTTCTCGGTCGCCAGGTCGGCGGTGAGCGCCGCCACCGGAAGGCCCCGCTCCACCGCCCTGGCGAGCACCCGCCCGAGCAGCTCCGTCTTGCCGCTGCCCGGACTGGACAGCAGATTGACCACGCTCACTGCGCGCCGGGCCAGCTCCTCGCGCAGGCCCGCGGCCAGACCGTCGTTCTTCGCCAGGACGGCCTGAGTGACCTCGTCCACGGAATCGCACATGGGCGCCGCTCCTCGCGGTCGGTGGGGAAAAATCGGTCCGCCACCGATCCTCGGCGCCATCTCTCACAGCGCCGGGCAGCCCGGCGGGGACAGGGCGGGGGATTCGTCCGGGCGGCTCAACGGGGGCGTGGCCGCCGGGTCGGCCAGCAGCACCGGAACCATGGCGTGCAGGGCGGCGACGGCCCGCCCGACCGCCTCGCGCACCGTCGCGCTGATGCCCGGGGCGATGTCCTCGTCGGCGGGTGCCCGCAGCTCCGGCTCGCAGGCCAGGACGAGGACGCGCGGGACCGGCTCGTCACCCAGGTGGGCGGCCAGGGCGAGGACCTTCGCCGGGTCCATGCCGTGCGCCTCGGGCGGGGCACCGGCCGAGGCGCGGCCGGGCATCTCCGGCTCGATCAGCGACAGAGTGCCCGGCTCGTGTCCCCGTACGGCGGCGTCGACCAGGACGGCCGTGTCATAGCCGTCGAGCAGTGCGTACGCGAGGTCCATGCCGCGGATGCCGAAGTCGCGGACCCGCACCTCGGGCGGCAGCGGGCGCTGGTCCAGGGCGTGGATCACCTCGGGGCCGAAGGCGTCGTCCGCGAGGAAGATGTTGCCGACGCCCGCCACGAGCAGCCGCGCACTCATACCGCGCCTTCGGGGGCCAGCGGCCGGGCGGAGCCGGTCGGGTTCTTGCGGACGAAGGCGGACCGCAGCTCGTGGTACGGGGCCTGCGGATCGAAGAAGACGGCGCGCATGCGGGCGAGTTCGCTCCGCCGGTATTCGGCGAGGGGGCGCTGGAGTTCGTCCGCGTGACGTGCCGTGGCCTTGGTGGTGATCCGGCGTGCGAGATCCGGGTCGCCGGCCACCTCGGCGGCCAGGCGCTCGACCTCCCCGGTGAACTCCTGGGGAGCAACCGGCACCAGACGATCCACCAGCCCGATCCGCTCGGCCGTCGCGGCGCTCACCGGCAACGCCTCGCTCGTCAGCCGCTCGGCCGTCTCGGCTCCCACACGCCGCGGCAGCGAGTACGTCCAGAACTCCGAGCCGTACAGGCCCATGTTCCGGTAGTGCGGGTTGAGGACGCTGCCCGTGCGGCACCAGACCTCGTCGGCGGCCAGCGCCAGCATGACACCGCCGGCCGCCGCGTTGCCGCCGAGCGCCGCCACCACCAGCCGGTCGGTGGTGCGCAGCACGGCCTCCACCAGGTCGTTCATGGCGACGAGGTTGGACCAGGACTCGCCCGCCGGGTCGCTCGACGCCTCGATGACGTTCAGGTGGATGCCGTTGGAGAAGAAGTCGCGGGCGCCGCCGAGCACCAGCACCGAGGTGGAGCGGGTGAGCGCGTACCGGTAGGCGGCGAGCAGCCTGCGGCAGTGGTTGGTGCTCATCGCCCCGCCCGGGAACGAGAAGGACAGGAAGCCGACGTCGCCCCGCTGCCGGTAGCGGATGTCGGACCAGGTGGTGCGCTTCGGCGGCAGTTCGAGCGGGGCGGCGATCTCCGGCAGCCAGTACGGGCGGTCGTTCGAACCCGGCATGCCCGGGCCGCTGCCGGGCGGCGCCGGGAAGGAGGCGAGCACCGAGGCCGCCGGGCGGCGGAAGGGGGCCGGATCGCCGGAGCTCTTGCGGGGGCGCAGTTCCGGGATCCACACCGCGCCGTCGCGGGTGGCCCGGCACAGAGCGCCGGACCGGGTCGCGAGCAGCTCGCCCGGCTGTCCGCGCAGCCGGTCCTCGGGATGCCCGCCGTGCAGGAACACCTCCCGGCCGCAGAGTTCGTCCAGGACGCCCGGCTGCGAGTCGGCCCCGCGGAGCTTGCGCAGCACCGTTGCCGTGCTGTCGTTCTCCCAGTCGATCCGCCGCTGCTCCTGGCGGAAGAAGTCCCGCCACACCACACGGATCCCGGGATCGCTCTGCGGCCGCGGCTTGAACGACCCGTCGGCGTACCGCCCCACGGCCAGCAGCACCGCGTCTGCGGCGGCGTCGGACAGTTCGCCCCGGTACACGTCGCTCTTGCCGGCCGGCGGCACCGGGAAGGACCCGTCGGCCCAGATGTCTCCCGCGTCCATCGCCGCCTCGGCCTGGAGCACCGTCACGCCCCACTCGGGCGTCTCCTCGGCGATCGCCCAGTCCAGCGCCGCCGGGCCCCGGTCGCCGGGCGGCCCCGGGTGCACGATCAGGCAGGTGTGCTCCTGCCACACGTCCTCCGGCAGGGCGGACTTCAGCATCGGGGCGACGATCAGTTCCGGGCGCACCTCGCGTACGGCGGCCCGGACCGCGTCGGGCCCGTGGGAGGCGAGGACGACGTCCACACGGTGCCCGTGGTCCGACAGTTCCGCGTACACGCGCTGGGACAGGCTGTTGAACGCGCTGGCGACGAGCAAGATGTCCATGACATCGCATGGTCGCCGCTCCGGGGAGGCCCGAGAAGGACCACGGCGGCGTTTCGCCTGTCTTCGCGGGCCTCTTGCTCCATCCGGATCGCCCGCTGTCCGTTCCCGACGCCCGGACAGTCTTCAGGCCGCTCGGCTAGGCTGCACCTCCATGAATACCGGGACGGCGTCGCGCCACACACGGATCGGTGACCCGGTGCTCTCCTGAGCGCCGTACGGGCCGGTGCGGGCCCGCCGCGTGAACGAGGGCCTCGCGCTGCCGCGCGGGCTCCGCCTCCGTCGTGTTGATCACAGGTTTCGGCACATCAACCACGACAGGAGAACAGAACATGCCCGTCAAGGCGCTGCAGATCCCCACCGCGGACGGCCTGGCCGACGCCGTCGCCGCCTTCCCCCACGACGGCGAGCGGTACCCGGGGGTGCTGATGTACGCGGACGGCTTCGGCATCCGGCCCGTGCTGCGGGAGATGGCCCGCGAACTGGCCGGGCACGGGTACTACGTGCTCGTTCCCAACCTCTTTTACCGGCACGGCCCGGCACCGGTGATCGACCTTCCCGCCCACATCGGAGAAGAGGCCCGGCCCGCGCTCATGGCCCAGGTGATGCCCTTGATCGAGGCGCACACCGCCGAACGGGTCCTGAGCGACGCCGACGCCTACCTCAGGTTCCTCACCACCCGGCCCGAGGTCGGCGCCGGACCGGTCGCGGTGACCGGTTACTGCATAGGCGGCCTGCTCGCGGTGCGCACCGCCGCGGCCCACCCCGGCCGAGTGGCCGCCGTCGCCGCATTCCACGGACCCGTGGGCGCGGACGGCCCCGACGCCCTCGCCGAGATCACCGCCGACGTCCACTTCGGCCACGCCGAGAGCGACCTGACACCCGAGGCCCTCGACGAACTCAACCGGGCCCTGGACGCCGCCGGTGTCCGCCACACCTCCGAGATCTACCCCGGCACCGTCCACGGCTTCACCATGTCCGACACCGACGCCTTCGACCCCGCCGGACTACGGCGCCACTGGGACCGCCTGCTGCCCCTCCTCGACCGCACCCTCGCCAACAGGTGAGGCTCCGACGGCATGTTCAGCGGACATGATGGACGCGGCCCGTTTCGCCGCGTACGCATGACTGCGCAGTCCGGCAGGACACCAGGCCCCAGGGAGAGACGCATGGCGCGAGAGGGAGGGCGGGCCGGCGGCGCCGCGCCGCGCGGTGTGGACGTGGCCCGGCTGGCCGGCGTCTCGCAGAAGACGGTGTCGAGGGTCCTCAACGGGGAGCGGTACGTCTCCGAGGAGGTGCGCCGGCGGGTGCTGGAGGCGGCCGGGGAACTCGGCTATCGGCTGAACAGCGCGGCCCGGGCGCTGGCCTGCGGCCGGACCCGCTCCATCGGCGTGGTCACGCTCGGGACCGCCCTCTACGGGCCCGCGTCGCTCCTGATCGGCGTCGAGCGGGCCGCGCGGGACGCCGGATACGCGCTCCGGGTCGTCACCACCCTGGAGGGCGACCCGCGAGGTGTCGTCTGCGCCTGGAGTCGCTGCTGGAGCAGGGCGTGGACGGCATCGTCGTCTCCGAGCCCATCGACGAGGGAGCGGTCTCCCTCAGCGTCGGCGTGCCGGTCCTCGTCCTCGGGGCGCCTGCCGCGTTCGGCGGCACCCGGACCGTCGCCACGGGCGTCGGCGCCGAACTCCTCGCGCGGACGGCCACCGAACACCTGCTGGACCTCGGCCACAGGACCGTCCACCACGTCGCGGGCCCCGAGCGGTGGTTCGCCGCCCGGGACCGCCTGGAGGGCTGGCGCGGCGCCCTCACCGCGCGGGGCGCCGAGCAGCCGGCCGTGCTCGTCGGCGACTGGTCGGCCGCGTCGGGCCACGAGGCGGGCCGCGCACTCGCCGCCGACCGTGACCTCACCGCCGTGTTCGCCGCCAATGACGACATGGCCATCGGCGTGATCCGCGCCCTGACGGAGGCCGGGCGGCGCGTGCCGGACGACGTCGGCGTGGTCGGCTTCGACGACATCCCGGTCGCCGCGTACGTGACCCCGCCGCTGACCACGGTGCGCCGGCCGTTCGACGCCGTGGCGCGAGAGGGACTCCGGCTCCTGGTGCAGGCCATCGAGATGCCCGGCGCACAACCGCCACCGGCGAACGACCCCCCCGGTCGAACTCGTGGTCCGCGCCTCGACCGCACCTCCGCCGCCCCGGTAGCCACCGGGGCTGCAGCGGTCTCGTCGCCGCCCCGCCCGCGCCGTACCCTGGTCCTATGGGTGCGCAGGACGGCCCTACGCTCATCACCTCCGTCCAGCGGGCCATGCGGCTGCTGGAGGCGGTGAGCTCACACCAGAACGGCGCGCCGGCCAAGCAGCTGGCGCGTGAGACCGAGCTGCCTCTGGCCACCGCCTATCACCTGCTGCGGACGCTGGTGCACGACGGCTACGTGCGGAAGCTGGACGACGGCGGGTTCGTCCTCGGCGACAAGCTGCAGAACCTCCGGACCACGGGCCGTGCGCAGGCCCTGCTCAGCCGCGTCCGGCCCACGCTCGCCGCGCTGCGGGACGAACTCGCGACCCCCGCCTACCTCACCTTCTACGAGGAGGGCGAGATCCGGGTCACCGAGATCGTCGACGGCCCCGGGACGCCCCGCGTCGACCTCTGGGTGGGCTTCGAGGACGCCGGGCACGCGACCGCCCTGGGCAAGTCCGTGCTCAGGGAACTGGACGAGGAGTCCCGCAAGGACTACCTCTCCCGCCACCACCTCGCCGACCTCACCCCGCGGACGATCACCAGCCCGCCCGAACTGCTCCGGCGGCTGGAGACCTCGCCCCTGGCCCCGGCCGTCATGGACCTGGAGGAGTACGCCCTCGGCACGGTCTGCGTCGCCGTCCCGGTCTACAGCGGGGACACCCTCGGCTCCCTCGGCGTCTCCCTGCCGGCGAACCGGCTCTCCCGGCTGCCGGAGATCAGCGCGCGGCTGCTGCCGACCGCGAGCCGCGTGACGCGGAGCCTCTCGCTCACTATCTGAAAATCCGCTCCTTGCCGGTGCCCCGCTCACCCCGTTTTCTGGATGAAACGGACATTGCAGGGGTGCGTGCGTCGCCAGGCCGGCGCCCCGCTCACAGATGAGGACCACGGATACCGACATGAGCCACACCCGAGACCTTGGTGACGACCACTGGGCCGTACGGCCGTTCAGCAAGCGGGTGGCCGGTGCCGGGGGCTCGGCGCGCAGACGCGTTCTCGCGCGGCTGGCCGCCGGTACGCCCGTCCTGCCGGTGCTGATCGTCACCGTCGTCGTGCTCGTCGACCTCGCCGGCGGAGCCGGGATGATCTGGCTGCCCCTGCTCGCGGCCGGTCCCGCCCTCGCCGCCACGACCAACGGCCCGCGCGGAGTCCTCTGGGTCGGCCTGCTCGCCGTCGTGTCCGGCCTGACGCTCGGCATCCGGGACGGTATGCCGGGCGGGGAACTGACCGCCGTACTGGCGGCGCTGACGGCCGTCACCCTCGCGAGCGGCCTGGCCGGCGTGCTGCGGGTGCGCAGCGAGCGCGTGCTCGCGGCCGTCCGCTCGGTCGCGGAGACCGCCCAGCACGCGCTGCTCAAGCCCGTGCCGCCGACCGTCGGGCCGTTCCAGGCGGCCGTGCGCTACAGCGCCGCCGCGGCCGAGGCCCGGATCGGCGGGGATCTCTACGCCCTGATACCCACGCCGCACGGGGTGCGGCTGATCGTCGGCGATGTGCGCGGCAAGGGGCTGCCCGCCGTGGGGACCGCCGCGCTGGTGCTCGGTGTCTTCCGGGAGGCCGCCCACGACGAGCCCGACCTCCTCGCCGTGGTCGACCGGATCGAGCGGAGTCTGGCGCGCAACCTCGGTCACGACGACTTCGTCACCGCGGTGGTGGCCGGATATCCGCGGGACGGGCACCTGGAGGTGGTGAACTGCGGGCACGCACCGCCGCTGCTGGTGCGCTCCTGCGGGCAGGTCACGCCGGTGGAGCCCGCTCATCCGTCCCCGCCCCTCGGGCTGCGCGCCCTCGCCGGCCACGGGCCCGGGCTCCATGTGCTGCCCTTCCACGACGGTGACCAGCTGCTGCTCTACACCGACGGGGTCACCGAGGCCCGGGACCAGGAGCGGGCCTTCTATCAGCTCGCTGATGGGCTGGAGCGACACGTGTCCCACGAGCCGGCCCGTACCCTCGGCGCGCTCCACGACGAGCTGCTGGACCATGTGGGCGGCCGGCTGCACGACGACGCGGCCCTGCTCCTGATCCGCAAACCGGCCGCCTCCGAAACCGGCATGCCGCAGAAGGTGACCGCTCCCGAGGCGCGGTGCGCCCTGTGAGGGCAGGGTTACGGCGTGCCGCGCAGGTCCTTGACCCGGCGGAGTTTGCCGAGGGAGCGCTCCAGGGTCTCCGGTTCGACGATCGACACGTCGACGGTGACACCGACGCCGTCCTTGACGTCCTTCGCGATCGCGCGGGCGGCGGCGTCGCGCAGACCGGCGGGCGTGCCGGGGCGGGTTTCGACGCGGACGGTCATGTGGTCCATCCGGCCGCGCCGCGTCAGCTCGATCTGGAAGTGCGGAGCGACACCGGGCGTGCGCAGCACGATCTCCTCGATCTGGCTGGGGAAGACGTTCACGCCCCGCAGGATGATCATGTCGTCGCAGCGGCCGGTGATCTTCTCGATGCGGCGGAAGGCGGGCCGGGCCGTGCCGGGCAGCAGCCGGGTCAGGTCGCGGGTGCGGTAGCGGACGACCGGCAGGGCCTCCTTGGTCAGCGACGTGAAGACCAGCTCGCCCTCCTCGCCGTCGGGCAGCACCTCGCCCGTGAGCGGGTCGACGACCTCGGGGTAGAAGTGGTCCTCCCACACGTGCAGGCCGTCCTTGGTCTCCACGCACTCCTGGGCGACACCCGGGCCGATGACCTCGGACAGGCCGTATATGTCGACGGCGTGGATGTCCAGGCGCTCCTCGATCTCGCGGCGCATCTCCTCCGTCCACGGCTCGGCACCGAAGATCCCGACCGTCAGCGAGGTCGAGCGGGGGTCGACGCCCTGACGCTCGAACTCGTCGAGGAGCGTGAGCATGTAGGAGGGGGTGACCATGATGATCTCGGGCTGGAAGTCCTGGATGATCTGCACCTGGCGTGCGGTCATGCCTCCCGACGCGGGGATGACGGTGCACCCTGCCCGCTCGGCCCCGTAGTGCGCGCCGAGGCCGCCGGTGAACAAGCCGTAACCGTAGGAGATGTGCACCTTGTGCCCGGGCCGCCCGCCGGCGGCGCGGATCGAGCGGGCGACCAGGTCCGCCCAGATCGACAGGTCGTTCTCGGTGTAGCCGACGACCGTGGGGCGGCCGGTGGTGCCGCTGGAGGCGTGGACGCGGCGGATCTGGTCCATGGGGACGGCGAACATGCCGAACGGGTAGGTGTCGCGCAGATCCCCCTTGGTCGTGAAGGGGAAGCGGGACAGGTCCGCCAGGGTCCGGCAGTCGTCGGGTCCGACCCCGGCCTCGTCGAACTTCCTCCGGTATGTCTCCACGTGGTCGTAGGCGTGGCGCAGGCTCCGGCGCAGCCGGTCGAGCTGGAGCTCGCGCAGCTCCTCGCGCGTCAGGCGCTCGGCGTCGTCCAGCAGCAGCATCAGTTCGCACCACCCTGTGGCTCGATCGCATCATCCTGTGACCCGACCGACCATTCGGTCAGCTTCGGCGCTGCCAAGTAATCCAGCCGCCCCAAGGCCTGTCAAGAGCCAGTGGGGTCTTACCAAGGCGCGCGTGCTCGTTCTATGATGGACCGAACGAATGGTCGGTTGGGAAGTGGGACGGATGGACACGACACACTCCAGCCCCCCGGGGGCGGACGAGACCGAGCCGGTTCTCCAGGAGCACTTCGACGCGACGATCGCGCGGGATCAGCGGATCGAGCCGCGCGACTGGATGCCGGAGGGCTACCGGAAGACGCTGGTGCGGCAGATCGCGCAGCACGCGCACTCGGAGATCATCGGCATGCAGCCGGAGGGCGAGTGGATCACGCGTGCGCCGTCGCTGCGCCGCAAGGCCATTCTGTTCGCGAAGGTCCAGGACGAGGCCGGGCACGGGCTGTATCTGTACTCGGCGGCGGAGACGCTGGGCGCCGACCGCGCGGATCTGACCGAGCGGCTCATCGAGGGCCGCCAGAAGTACTCCTCGATCTTCAACTACCCCACGCTGTCCTTCGCGGACGTCGGGGTGATCGGCTGGTTCGTGGACGGCGCGGCGATCTGCAACCAGGTGCCGCTGTGCCGGTCGTCGTACGGGCCGTACGCGCGGGCGATGGTGCGGATCTGCAAGGAGGAGTCGTTCCACCAGCGGCAGGGCTACGAGCTGCTGATGACGATGATGCGGGGTACCCAGGAGCAGCGGGAGATGGTGCAGGACGCGGTGGACCGCTGGTGGTGGCCGTCGCTGATGATGTTCGGCCCGCCCGACGACGCCTCGCCCAATTCCGCGCAGTCGATGGCCTGGAAAATCAAGCGGCACAGCAACGACGAACTGCGTCAGCGGTTCGTCGACATGACCGTCCCGCAGGCCGAGAAGCTCGGCGTGACGCTGCCCGACCCGGAGCTGCGCTGGAACGAGGAGCGCGGACACCACGACTTCGGCACGCCCGACTGGGACGAGCTCATGCGGGTCATCAAGGGCGACGGCCCGTGCAACGCCCAGCGGATGGAGCGGCGCCGCACCGCTCATGAGGAGGGCGCCTGGGTGCGTGAGGCGGCCACCGCCCACGCCGTCAAACAGGCCGCCCGCGCGCGGAAGGGAGCCGTGGCATGACCGACGGGAAGCAGAACTGGCCGCTGTACGAGGTGTTCGTGCGCGGCAAGCGCGGGCTGAACCACGTCCACGTGGGGTCACTGCACGCCGCCGACGACCGCATGGCGCTCACGCACGCCCGTGACCTGTACACGCGGCGCAACGAGGGCGTGAGCATCTGGGTCGTGCGCTCCGAGCACATCGCCGCGTCCACGCGCGACGAGAAGGACCCGTTCTTCGAGCCCAGCGCGGACAAGGTCTACCGGCACCCGACCTTCTACGACATCCCCGACGATGTCCCGCACATCTGAGGAGAGGGCATGAGCGACGACCACGTCTACATGACCCTCGCCGAGGGACACGAGGACGACGCCCGCTGGGCCTACGGCACCGGCTTCGAGGACCCCCTGCACGGCGTGGACACCGCCGTCCCCGACGGTCTGGACGCCGGGGAACTGGCCGCCCTGTGCGTCACCCTGGCCGACGACGCCCTGGTCTCGGCCCAGCGGCTGGCCGAGTGGACCACCCGGGCGCCCGAGCTGGAGGAGGAGGTGGCGCTGGCCAACATCGGGCTCGATCTGCTCGGCCAGGCCCGCCTGCTGTACTCCCGCGCCGGCCAGGTCGACGGGACCGGGCGGGGCGAGGACGCCTACGCCTACTTCCGCGACGCCGGCGAGTTCCGTAACGTACGCCTGGCCGAAGTGCCCAACGGTGACTTCGCGTTCTCGATCGTGCGGCTGCTGGTGTTCGCGAGCTGGCGCCTCGCGCACTTCGAGCGGCTCACCGCCCACCGCGACCCGGTGCTCGCGGCGATCGCCGCCAAGGGCGTGAAGGAGCTGGCCTACCACCGGCAGTACGCGGCCGAGTGGGTGGTGCGGCTGGGCGACGGCACCGAGGAGTCCCACCGCCGGACGCGCAGGGCGCTGGAGCAGGTGGCGCCCTACCTCGGCGAGTTGTTCACGGCGTACGACGTACGGGACGAGGTCGTCGCCGTCCTGCGCCAGGTCACCGAGGCGGCCGGACTGCCCATGCCCGTCTACCGGCCGCTGCCCGGCTCGGGCCGCACCGGCGAGCACACCGAGCATCTCGCCCCGCTGCTGGCCGAGTTGCAGGGCGTGGCCCGCGCTCACCCGGAGGCGACATGGTGACGACGGCCCTGGACGCGCGACGGGCCCGGCGCATCGCCGAGGAGGTCCCCGACCCCGAGCTGCCCATGCTCACACTGGCCGACCTCGGGGTGCTGCGCGAGGTGTCCCTGGAGCCGGACGGGACAGTGGTCGCGAGCCTGACCCCGACCTACTCGGGCTGCCCGGCCATGGCCGAGATGCGCGCGGGCGTGGCCGCCCGGCTCAAGGATGCCGGCTACCCGCGCGTGGAGATCCGCACCGTCCTCGACCCGCCGTGGACCAGCGACTGGATCACGCCGCAGGGCCGCCGCAAGCTCGCCGAGCATGGCATAGCCCCGCCCGGCGCCGCGCCCGCGCGCGCCGCCGGACCGGTCCCGCTCGTGCTGTCGCCGACCCGCCGCTTTGTGCCCTGCCCCCGCTGCGGCAGCGCGGACACCGAGGAGACCTCCCGCTTCGCCGCCACGTCCTGCAAGGCGCTGTGGCGCTGCCTCGCCTGCCGCGAGCCGTTCGAGTACGTCAAGGAGATCTGATGGAGGACCTGATGCAGCCGGCCCCCGCCCCGGCGCCGCGCGCGCGAGCCCGCCGGCGTCCGGTCTTCCATCCCCTGCGGGTCGCCGCCGTGCAGCCGCTGTGCGAGGACGCGGTGGCCGTCAGCTTCGACATCCCGGCCGAGCTGGCCGAGGAGTTCGCCTTCGCGCCCGGCCAGTCGCTCACCCTGCGGCGCCAGATCGACGGCCGGGACGAGCGCCGCTCCTACTCGATCTGCTCGCCCGCCGGAACGGCACCGCGCATCGGCGTCCGGGTCGTACCCGGCGGCCTGTTCTCCTCCTGGCTGGTGCACGAGGTACGGCCCGGCGACACCGTCGAGGTGATGGCCCCCACCGGCGCCTTCACCCCCGACCTCACCACCCCCGGCCACCACGTCCTGATCGCGGCCGGCTCCGGCATCACGCCCATGGTGTCCATCGCCGAGTCCGTCCTGGCCGCCGACTCCCGCTCGACGGTCACTCTCCTCTACGGCAACCGTCGCACGGGCACGGTGATGTTCGCCGACGAGCTGGCCGACCTGAAGGACCTCTACCCGACGCGGTTCCAGCTCGCCCACGTCCTCTCCCGTGAGCCCCGCGAGGCCGAGGTGCTCTCCGGCCGCCTCGACGCCGACCGGCTGTCGGCGCTCATCGACGCGCTGGTCGACGTGGAGTCCGCCGACCACTGGTGGCTGTGCGGCCCGCACGGCATGGTCCGCGCCGCCCAGGAGGTCCTCGCCGGCCTCGGTGTTCCCGGCGACCGCGTCCACCAGGAGCTGTTCTACGCCGACGACGAACCCGTACGCGAGGTCCACCACGCCGAGACCGGCCCTTCCGGCCCGGTCAGCCAGGTCACCGTCACCCTCGACGGCCGCTCCACCACCTCCGCCCTGCCCCGCGAGCGGACCATCCTCGAAGGCGCCCAGCAGACCCGCCCCGACCTGCCGTTCGCCTGCAAGGGCGGGGTCTGCGGCACCTGCCGCGCCCTGGTCACCGACGGCAAGGCCGACATGCGCCGCAACTTCGCCCTCGAACCGGCCGAGGTCGACGCGGGCTACGTCCTCACCTGCCAGTCGTTCCCGGTCTCCGAAGCCCTGACGGTGGACTTCGACACCTGAGCCCGGGCCCTCAACGGACGGATCGCGCCGGAGTCTTGACCGCGTCCCGAGGGGCGCCGCTCACCCTCCGGAACGAGGCCGCGGACGGCTTACAGGAATGGCGTCTGGTCCGGCAGCCGGGGCCTCGGCCCGAGTGACGCTCACTCGGCGCGCAGGACGCGCAGCGCCGTCAGCGCCACGTGGAGTTCGGTGCGCCGCTCACCGGATTCGAGGTCGGTGTCGAGGAGGCGTTCGATGGTGCGCAGACGCTGGTACATGGTCTCCCTGGACAGGCCGCCGCGGCGGGCCGCGGTGGTCTTGTTGCCCGCGGCGTCGAGATAGTGGCCCAGCGTCGTCAGCAGGCCCGTGCCGTGCCGGGTGTCGTGGTCGATGAGCCGGCCGAGCCGCCGTTCGGTGTAGTCCTGGACGCGGGTGTCCTCGCGCAGGGCGTACAGCAGGCGGCGCAGGTCGATGTCCGGCAGCTCGTGGAAGGAGCGGTCCGCGGGGAGGGGCTGGCCGGGCGGGGTGGCCTCGGTGACCCGGGCCGCCTCCCGGAAGGAGCGTGCGGTGTCGGCGAGTTCCGCCACCTCCGAGCCGACGCTCACGATCGCCTCCGGGACCAGGCTCAGCGCGGTGCGGCTCAGCCGTTCGGCCACGGGGCGCCACGGCTGAGAGGGGCGCAGGGCCAGCAGCACGCCGAGGCGGCCGGGGGAGAGTTCCCCGACCAGCGCCGGGACACCCGCCGATCGGAGCTCCCCGTGCAGCCGGGTCTCGGGTTCGCTCCCCCCGGCGCCGGTGCCCAGGTCGACGAGGATCGCCAGGAAGCGGCTGTCCCGGGTGGGCAGGCCGAGCGCGGCACAGCGGGCGCGGGCGTCCTCGGGGGAGTGGTGGCGCTGCTCCGCCAGCTCCCGCAGGGCGGAGCGGTGGGCCGTGTGCTCCCACGGCGTGGCGTGGATGAGCCGGGCGACGGTCAGGGCCATCGCCGTTCTCTCCAGGACGGTGACGTGCTCCGGCCCGAAGCCCTGCCCCTCGCCGGGGGACGGGAGCATGGCCAGGCGGCCCCAGCGTTCCCCCTGGTAGGAGACCGGTGCCGTGAGCCAGCCCTCCGGGCCGCCCACCTCCGTGTGGTCGCCGGGCGCGGTGGCCCGGGAGCGGTCCTCCCAGCCGGTGAGCGCCTCCTGCACCGTGCTGCCCGACGGCTCGCAGATCAGCGCCTGGTGCACCAGGTTCTCCAGGACGACCGTCCGGCCGCTCATCTCCGCCGCAGCGCGCACCACGTCCTCCGGGCCCGCGCCGCGCAACGTCAGGGCCGTGAACGCCTCGTGGACACGCTGCGTCCGGCGCATCGCGTCGGCCTGGCTGCCGAGGATGAGGGCGTGGACGACCTGGGTGACCTCCAGGAAGTTGACGTCCCGGGCCAGGGTCACCAGGGGCAGCCCCCGGGCCCGGCAGGCCTGGACGAGGGCGTCGGGCGGACGGTGGTAGCGCCGTACCAGCTCGATGACCAGGGCGGCCGCTCCCACCTCCGTGAGTTCGTCCACGTACCGCCGCACCCCCGCGGCGTCCTCGGGCAGCGGCATGCCCGTGGTCAGGACCAGCTCGCCGCCCTTGAGGAAGGAGGCCGGGTCCGTCAGCTCGGTGATGTGCACCCAGCGCACCGGCCGGTCCAGCTGGGCCAGCCCGGTGACGACCTGGGGCTGTCCGGCGGCCAGGACGGGCAGGGCGAGGACGTCGGCGACCGTCGGCGCGCGACCGGCCGGGGTCGTCGGGTGGTTCTCGTTCACGGTGTCTCCCTGCTCGCCCGGTCACTCTGACAAGCGGCACTGACCTGCGCAAGAGCTGCCCACGGGAGGGGCGGGCGGGAACCGAGGGGTCCGGCGGTTGACACAACGTCCGAACAACGCGTTCCGGCTGGACAGATCACGCGTTGTCGCCTTCCGCGGCGGCTTGGATGCTCGGGTACCGGAGCTGAGCAACCCATCAGACCTCGACGCACGGCCGGGAGACGAAATGACCGCACTGTCGCCGCACCTTCGCCAGGCCACGCCCGTGGTGGCGGCCCGGGGCGAGGGCGTCCACCTCTACGGCGAGGACGGCCGCCGCTACCTCGACTTCACCGCCGGCATCGGCGTCACCAGCACCGGGCACTGCCACCCCAAGGTCGTGGCGGCGGCGCAGGAGCAGGTGGGCACGCTGATCCACGGCCAGTACACCACCGTCATGCACCAGCCGCTGCGCCGCCTCGTCGACAAGCTGGGCGAGGTGCTGCCGGCCGGCCTGGACAGCCTGTTCTTCACCAACTCCGGCAGCGAGGCCGTCGAGGCGGCACTGCGGCTGGCGCGCCAGGCCACCGGCCGGCCCAACGTCATCGTCTGTCACGGCGGTTTCCACGGCCGTACGGTCGCCGCCGCCTCCATGACCACGTCCGGGACCCGCTTCCGGTCCGGTTTCTCCCCGCTGATGAGCGGTGTCGTCGTCACCCCGTTCCCGACGGCCTTCCGCTACGGCTGGGACGAGGAGACCGCCACCCGCTTCGCGCTGAAGGAGCTCGACTACACCCTCCAGACGATCTCCTCGCCCGCCGACACGGCCGCGATCATCGTCGAGCCGGTGCTCGGCGAGGGCGGGTACGTGCCCGCGAACAGCGCCTTCATGGAAGGGCTGCGGGAACGGGCCGACCGGCACGGCTTCCTGCTGATCCTCGACGAGGTGCAGACCGGCGTCGGCCGCACCGGGCGCTTCTGGGGCCACGACCACTTCGGCGTCACCCCGGACATCCTCGTCACCGCCAAGGGCCTGGCCAGCGGCTTCCCCCTCTCCGGCATCGCCGCCTCCGAGGAACTGATGACCAAGGCCTGGCCCGGCTCGCAGGGCGGCACGTACGGCGCCAACGCCGTCGCCTGCGCCGCCGCCTGCGCCACCCTCGACGTCGTACGCGACGAGAAGCTCGTCGAGAACGCCGAGACGATGGGCAAGCGGCTGCGCCACGGCCTGGAGGCGGTGGCCGACCGGACCCCGGGCATCGGCGACGTCCGCGGCCTCGGCCTGATGCTCGCCACCGAGTTCGTCACCGAGGACGGCGGCCCCGACCCCGAGACCGCCGCCCGCGTGCAGCGCGCGGCCATCGACGAGGGCCTGCTCCTGCTGCTGTGCGGTGCGTGGAACCAGGTCGTCCGCATGATCCCCGCGCTCGTGATCGACGAGGCGGGCGTGGACGAGGGCCTCCAGGCCTGGACGAACGCCGTCGAGGCCGGCACCTCCGGAGCGGCGGAGCGATGACCACCGCCACCCGCGACCTGGCGGGTCTCACGGCCCGGATCGCCGAGATCGCGCCCGGTCTGCGGGTGGAGACCGGCCCGGGGGCGACGGGCCCCTACGCCTACGACGCCTCCAACTACCGTGTGCCGCCCCGAGCCGTGGCCTTCCCGCGCACCGCCGACGACGTGGTCGCGGTGCTGCGGGCCTGCCGGGAGGCCGGCGTCCCGGTCACGGCCCGGGGTGGCGGCACCAGCATGGCGGGCAACGCCGTCGGGCTCGGGGTCGTCCTGGACTTCTCGCGGTACATGAACCGGATCCTGGACATCGACGTCGAGGGCCGTACCGCGCGGGTGGAGGCCGGTGTCGTCCTGGACGCGCTGCGCGGGGCGACGGCGTTGCACGGGTTGGACTTCGGACCGGATCCGTCCTCGCACAGCCGTTGCACCCTCGGAGGCATGATCGGCAACGACGCCTGCGGCAACCGGTCCGTCCGTGATGGACGGACGAGCGGGCACGTCGAGGCCCTGGAGATCGTGACGGCCGACGGCGTGCGGGCCGTGGCCGACCACTCCGGGCTGCGTGCCGCGGAGCCGGGCGACGCGGAAGCTGTGCGGCGCGTCGCCCGGCTCGAATCCGACCTCAGGCGGCTGGTCGAGGACAACCTCGCGCTGATCCGCACCGAACTGGGCCGCATCCCGCGCCAGGTCTCCGGCTTCCAGCTGCAGCACCTGCTGCCCGAGAAAGGCTTCGACCTGGCTCGCGCCCTCGTGGGCACCGAAGGCACCTGTGCGGTCGTCACCGCCGCGACGGTCCGCCTGGTGGCGACCGCACAGGCCTCCACCCTGCTGACGCTCGGCTACGAGGACGTGGTCGAAGCGGCCCAGGACGTGCCGGAGATCCTGCGCTGGTCACCCAGCGCCGTCGAAGGCATGGACGAGGCGATCGTCGCCACCATGCGCGCCCGGCGCGGCCCGGACTCCGTCACCGGGCTGCCGGAGGGACGGGCCTGGCTGTACGTCGAGCTCGAAGGCGACGACCAGGCCGCGGTGAACGCCCGCGCCGCCGAGCTCCTCGACGCTCTCAAGGCCCGGGGGCGCATGACCGGCGGCCGGGTCGTCGAGACTCCGGCCGAGCGGCGCTCGTTGTGGCGGGTGCGTGAGGACGGGGCCGGGCTGGCCGCCCGGCTCGTGGACGGCGGGGAGTCCTGGCCGGGCTGGGAGGACGCGGCCGTCGCCCCGGAGAACCTGGCCGCCTACCTGCGCGACTTCCGCAAGCTGCTGGCCTCGCACGAACTGACCGGCGTGATGTACGGGCACTTCGGCGCGGGCTGCGTCCACGTGCGCATCGACTTCGACCTGGCCACCGAGACCGGCCGGACGGTCATGCGGCGCTTCCTGACCGAGGCGGCCGCCCTGGTCGTCGGGCACGGCGGCACGCTGTCGGGAGAGCACGGCGACGGACGTGCCCGCAGTGAGCTGCTGGAGGTCATGTACAGCCACCGCATGATCGCCGCGTTCGCCGCGTTCAAGAAGACCTTCGACCCCGACGGGCTGCTCAACCCCGGCGTGATCGTCGACCCGGCCCCCTTGGACGCCGACCTCGCGCTGCGGGAACTCCCGCTGCTGGACACGACCTTCGGCTTCCCCCATGACGAGGACGGATTCGCGGGCGCCGTGCGCCGCTGCGTCGGTGTCGGCCGCTGCCGCAGTGACGCGGGCGGGGTGATGTGCCCGAGCTACCGGGCCACGGGCGAGGAGAACGCCTCCACCCGCGGCCGGGCCCGCATGCTCCAGGAGATGGTGCGCGGTGAGGCCGTGCGGGACGGCTGGCGCTCGACCGAGGTCAAGGACGCCCTCGATCTGTGCCTGTCCTGCAAGGCCTGCTCCAGCGACTGTCCGGTCGGCGTCGACATGGCCACCTACAAGGCGGAGTTCCTCCACCAGCACTACAAGGGCCGCCTGCGCCCCCGTTCCCACTACTCCCTCGGCTGGCTGCCCAGAACCTCCGCGCTTGCCGGTTACGCCGCCCGGCCGGTCAACGCACTGCTGCGCGGGCCGCTCGGCAGGCTCCTGGCCCGTCTCGGCGGCGTCACGACCAAGCGGAGGATCCCCGCCTTCGCCTCCCGCCGCACCCTGCGCAAGACCCTGCGCGCGGCCAGGACGCCAGGGCCCGCGAAGGCCGTGCTCTTCGTCGACAGCTTCACCCGCGCCTTCCGCCCCGAGGTCGCGGGCGCCGCGAGCCGTGTGCTGGCCGACGCCGGCATCCCCTGCGCGCCCCAGGACGGACTGTGCTGCGGGCTGACCTGGGTCAGCACCGGACAGCTGAACGTCGCCCGCAAGATCATGGCCCGCACGGTCGCCGCGCTCGACGACGGTGACGACCGGCCGATCATCGTGGCTGAGCCCAGCTGTGCGGCCGCGTTGAAGCGTGACGTTCCCGAACTGCTCGGCACCGAGGCCGCCCAGCGCGTGGCGAGCCGCGTCCACACCTTCACCGGGGCCCTCACCGACCTCGCCGACCAGGACTGGGGCCCGCCGCCGCTGCCCTTGAACGTCGTGCTCCAGACCCACTGCCACGAGTACGCCACCTTCAAGGGCCGCCGCCCCGCCGACCTGCTGCGCCGGCTCGGCGTACGTGGCGTCGACGAGGCCGAGGGCTGCTGCGGACTCGCCGGGAACTTCGGCTTCGAGGCAGAGCACTACGACACCTCGATGGCCGTCGCCGATCTCGCCCTCAAACCCCGTATCGACCACCTCGACGGACGCACCGTCGTGGCCGACGGCTTCAGCTGCGCCACCCAGATCGACCATCTCGCCGGAGACCGCGGCGTCCGCGCCCTGCACCTCGCGGAACTCCTCGACCCCGCCGCCGACCGACCAGGAGAGACGACATGACCGAGGTACTGACCCAGTTGTTCATCGGCGGTGCCTGGGTGGACGCCGCGGACGGCGCCACCATGCCCGTCGACGACCCCGCGACCGGCGAGATCCTCTGCGAGGTCGCCGACGCGGGCCCCAAGGACGCCCGGCTCGCGGAGGAGGCGGCCGTCCAGGCACAGCAGGAGTGGGCCCGAACGGCGCCCCGGGCGCGCAGCGAGATCCTGCGCCGCGCCTACGAGCTCATCCTGGAGCGCACCGACGAGCTCGCCCACCTGATGACGTCCGAGATGGGCAAGCCGCTCGCCGAGGCCAGGGGAGAGGTGGCGTACGCCGCCGAGTTCTTCCGCTGGTTCTCCGAGGAGGCCGTCCGCATCGACGGCGACTGCGGCACGCTGCCCGACGGGCGCAACCGCATGCTGCTCTCCCGCCGCCCGGTCGGGCCCTGCCTGCTGATCACACCGTGGAACTTCCCGCTGGCCATGGGCACCCGCAAGATCGGCCCGGCCATCGCGGCGGGCTGCACGATGATCCTCAAGCCGGCCCCGCAGACCCCACTCTCCAGCCTCGCGCTGGCGGGCATCCTCCAGGAGGCCGGCCTGCCGGACGGCGTGCTGAACGTCGTCACCACCTCCCGCGCCGGAGAGGTGTGCGAGCCGCTGCTGCGCGGCGGCCGGATCCGCAAGCTCTCCTTCACCGGCTCCACCGGCGTCGGCCGCATCCTGCTCGCCCAGTGCGCCGACACGGTCGTCCGCACCTCGATGGAGCTGGGCGGCAACGCGCCGTTCATCGTCTTCGACGACGCCGACCTCGACGTGGCCGTGGACGGCGCCATGGTCGCCAAGATGCGCAACATGGGCGAGGCCTGCACCGCCGCGAACCGTTTCTTCGTCCACCGGTCGGTCGCGGACGAGTTCGGCCGGCGGCTCGCCGAGCGGATGGGCGCGCTCGTGGTCGGTCCCGGCACCCGAGAGGGAGTCGACGTCGGCCCGCTGATCGACCGGACCGGACGCGGCAAGGTCGAGGAACTCGTCGCCGACGCGGTGGAGCGCGGCGCCCAGGTGCTGGTCGGCGGCCGTACGCCGGAGGGACCGGGCTGCTTCTACCCGCCGACCGTGCTCACGGACGTCTCTCCCGAGAGCCGCCTGATGGACACGGAGATCTTCGGCCCCGTGGCCGCGATCCTCACCTTCGACGACGAGGACGAGGTGCTGCGCCGGGCCAACGACACACCCTGGGGCCTGGTCGGTTACGTCTTCACCCAGGGCCTGGACCGCGGCCTGCGCGTCAGCGAACGCCTGGAGGTCGGCATGGTGGGCCTGAACACCGGCCTCGTCTCCAACCCGGCCGCACCGTTCGGCGGGGTCAAGCAGTCCGGCCTCGGCCGTGAGGGCGGCCGGGTCGGCATCGAGGAGTTCCTGGAGTACCAGTACGTCGCGGTGCCCGTGCGGTGACGGCGTTTCCCGCCTGACGCACGTCTCCCATCACGCACCGCGGGTACAGCCCCCGCGTACCGTCCCACCCCCCGGGCCGCACGCGGGCGCCCCGTGCCCGGCCTCCCCCTCCCCCCGGCCGGGCACGGGGCATACGGCCGACACGGCCGGGGCACCGGCCCCATGACATCGGAGAAAGCATCATGGCGAGTCACACCCCGGGCCAGGACGACTTCTGGGAGCACGGCCGCGCCGCGGAAGTGGTGGACAAACAGAGCGCGGGCCGCCCCTGACGCGGAAACGGGTCACACCCCCCGCCGACCGGCGGCGGCAGGGGGCGCCGTCACGCGCCCAGTCGGCGGTCACTGATGCCGGACGCCGTGTCGGCGACCAGGCGGCCCCACTCGGGCAGCCGGTCGGCGTCATAGCGGGAGTCGGGCATGGAGACGGCCACGGAGGCGAGCGGTGTGCCGTTCTCGTCGACGACGGGCGCGGCGATCGCGCAGACATCGGGACGGTACTGGTTGCGGTTGACGGCGTAGCCGTCCGTGCGCACCCGCTTCAGCTCGGCGCGCAACTCGGCCGGGTCGACCGTGGTCGCGTCGCTGTAGCGCTCCAGCCCCTGGGCGACCAGTTCGTCCACGTCGGCGGGCGGCAGATGGGCCAGGATCGCGCGCCCGGTGGCGGTGGCGTGCAGGGGAGAGGTGTCGCCGATCGCGTGGTACGTCCGCACCGCGTGAGCGCAGTCGACCCGGTCGACGACGACCATGCACTGCAGGGCGTCCGGCACCGACAGGTGGATCGTCTCGTTCAGCGCGTCGCGCAGCCGGATCATGGGCTCCCTCGCCGCCGCGAACAGGCTGGAGCCCTGAAGTGCCGCCGGACGTACGGCGAGCACCCGGGCACCGATCTCCCAGCGGGTGGTGTCCCGGCGGTTCGCCCGCAGCCATCCCGCCTCGCTCAGGCTGACCAGCGTGCGCTGCACCGTCGACTTGGGCAGGCCGAAGAGCTTCGTCAACTCGCCCACCGTCACGGGCTGGTGGTGGGCGACCGCCTCCAGGATGCGCAACGACCTGGTCACGCTCTTCATTTCCATCGAGGCCCCGTCAGTCTTCGTTCGTCGGTCTCAACCTCTTGACTCCCTCTCGGGGTCGCAGGCATGATCGTGCCGGATATTAGCATGGCGTTCCACATTACGGCATGCGTCCAGGGTCCCGCGGTGACGAACGGCGGTAGCACCCTGACTGCGCCTGCCCCCGCGGGGCGGCCCCCTGCGCCCGGCCCTCCCCCCGGCCGGGCGCAGGGTGGCGGCTGTCGTCCGAACGTGAGAAATGGGCTGGCCCCCACGCTGATGCGTGAGGGCCGGCCCTTTGCCGGTGCCCGGTCAGGCGCCCATGCGGCGCCCTGAGATCTCCGCGGCGGCGTCGGCGACCAGGCGGCCCCACTCGGGCAGCCGGTCCGCGTCGTAGCGCGAGTCGGGCATGGAGATGGCCACGGTCGCCAGTGGCGTGCCCTCCTCGTCGAGGACGGGCGCGGCGATCGCGCAGACGTCCGGCCGGTACTGGTTGCGGTTGACCGCGTATCCGTCGACGCGGATCCGGTCCAGCTCGGCGCGCAGCTCGTCCGGGTCGGTGGGTGTCGTCTCGCTGTAGCGCTCCAGCCCCTGAGCGATGAGCTCCTCGACGTCCTGCTTCGGCAGATGGGCCAGGACGGCACGCCCGGTCGCGGTGGCGTGCAGGGGCGAGGTGTCGCCGACGGTGTGGAACGTCCGTACGGCGTGACTGCAGTCCACGCGGTCCACCACGACCATGCACTGCAACGCGTCCGGCACCGACAGGTGGATCGTCTCGTTCACCGTGTCCCTCAGGCGGACCATGGGCTCGCGCGCGGCGGCGAACAGGCTGGACCCCTGGAGCGCGGCGGGCCGTACGGCCAGGACGCGGGCGCCGATCTCCCAGCGGGTGGTGTCCTTGCGGTTGGCCCGCAGCCAGCCGGCCTCGGCCAGCGTGACCAGGGTGCGCTGCACGGTCGACTTCGGAAGGCCGAAGATCTTCGTCAATTCCCCCACGGTGACCGGCTGATGCTGGGCCACCGCCTCCAGAACACGCAGCGACCTGGTGACGCTCTTCATTTCCATCCGGTTTCCCCCTGTTAATCCTCAGAATCCCTGGCGGACACCTCTTGACTCCCCTGGGAGCCGCTGTCATTCTCTGTGCCAGATACTAGCACAGCATTCCACATTGTGGCACGGCTCGCCGGAAGATCCCGAGGACACAGCCGGAACTCCGAGACAGGGCGTTCGTGAGCCGAGGTCCCCCGAAGGCCCCGCCCCCTCCGCCCGAACCGCCTCGAATCGAACAGCCTCACGCCGGGGCTCAGCATGCGCCCCGGCGATACGAAAGGAAAGCCCGTGTCAGCTGGCAGGAAGCGAGTCGCCGTCGTCGGCGTGGGAACCATGGGAAGCCAGGCCGCCTGGCGCCTCGCGGCCCGTGGCGCGGAAGTCGTCGCCTACGACCGCTTCGCCCCCGGCCACGACCGCAGCGCCGCCGGCGGCGAGACCCGCATCTTCCGCAGCGCGCACTTCGAGGACTCCCGGTACGTCCCGCTCCTCAAGCACGCCGACGTCCTGTGGGAGCGGCTCCAGCAGGAGACCGGACGCGAGCTGCGCCGCCTGACCGGATGCCTGCTCATGGGGTCCACCAAGCACCAGCAGATGGCCACGGTCCTGCAGTCCATCGCCGAGCACGGCCTCGATCACGAGGTGCTCGACGCCGAGGCCATGGCCAAGCGCTTCCCGCAGTACCGGCTGGAGGACGGCGACGCGGCCGTGCTCGACCGCCGCGCCGGCTTCATCCGGCCCGAGCTCACCGTCCAGACCGCGGCCCGGCGCGCCGAGCAGCTGGGTGCCCGTATCGAGCGCTACACGCCGGTGCGGGAGATCACCCCGGCCGGCGGTGGCGTGGAGGTACGCACCGACACCGGCAGCGAGCGCTTCGACGCGGTCGTGGTCACCGTCGGCCCCTGGGTGAACGATCTGCTCCCCGACCTGCCGTGGGAGGTGGACATCCGCCGCCTGATCAGCGCCTGGTACGTGCCCACCACCGACGCCTGGTTCGGCGAGGAGCGTCCCGCGTTCATCCGCACGACCCCCACGCACTGCTACGGACTGCCCTCCCCGGACGGCGTCTCCGTCAAGCTCGGCCTCTCCCGCGCGCTGCACAAGCCCGCCGGCGACCCCAACGCGCTGGACCGCACCGTCCAGCCGGAGGAGCTGGACATCTTCACCGAGCAGATCCGCCGCCACCTGCCGGACCTGCACCCGGACCCGACCCGCCTGGCCGTCTACATGGAGGGCTACACCGAGAGCAGCCGCCCGCTGATCGGCCCGCTGCCCGGCGCCGACAACGTCGTACTGCTCGCGGGCTTCTCCGGCCACGGCTTCAAACTCTCACCCGCCTTCGGGGACATCGCCGCCGACCTGGCGTTGGACGGCACGTCCTCCCAGCCGATCGACTTCATCAGCACGCTCGGCCGCACCACCGCCTGAATGAGGAACGACATGACACTCACCGTAGGCCGGCTCCGGGCCGAGCCGGGCCGCAAGACCCGCGGGGTGATCCCCGTGGACCTCGGACCCACGACCGTCGAGATCCCCCTCGTCCTCGTCAACGGCTCCCGCCCCGGGCCCCGGGTCGTCATCACCGGCGGCGTCCACGGAGGCGAGTTCGTCGGTATCGACGCGGCCACCCGCCTGGCCGGTTTCCTGGAGCCGGACGACGTCACCGGCCAGGTGGTGATCTGCCCCGTGGCCAACCCGCCGGCGGTGTACGACGGCCGCCTCGGCAAGTCCCCGCTGGACGACGTCAACATCAACCGCGTCTTCCCCGGCGACAAGGACGGCGGACCCACCGAGCGGCTGGCGGCCTGGCTCTTCGAGAACGTCATCTCCGGCGCCGACGCCTACGCCGACCTGCACAGCGGGGGCATCGACGAGACCCTGCTCGACTTCGTCGGCTACCGCCTCACTTCCGACGCGGAACTGGACGCCAGGACGCGGGCCATGGCTCATGCCGTCGGCTACGAACGAGTCCTGTTCGGCCGCAACGCCGAAGGCGGAAACAGCCACGCCGCGGCCGCCCGGCAGGGCATCCCCGCGATCCTCATCGAGACCGGCCAGCTCGGCGAACGCGACCCCGCCCAGGCAAGGGCCCTGCTCGACGGCCTGTACCGGCTGCTGCATCAACTCGGCGTCATCGATGCGCCGCACCACGTCGCACCGGTGACCGCGCAGCCGCGCGACTGGGTCTGGACCGGCTCCGTCGTCTCACCGGCCACCGGCCTGTGGTACCCGGACGCCGCGACCGGCGACGAGGTGACAGAAGGTCAGGCCGTCGGCCGCGTCATCGACCCGGCCGACGGCAGCGAACACAAGGTCACCGCCACCGCCACCGGACAGATCCTCTACGGCATGAACGGGCTCACCGTCGCCACCGGCGCCGAACTCGCCGCCATCGCGGTGCCGCACGACTGACCGGCACCACCCACAGACCCGCCCCTCGAAGCACCACTCACCTCGAACAGCTGGTTCCCACGCGCCAATTTCAGGAGATTTGTCATGAGTGATCCCATGATCGGTCGCAGAGCGCTCCTGCGCGGAGCAGGCGGCCTGGCCGCCCTCGCCGCCGTGCCCTCGCTCGCGGCCTGCGGCACCGGCACCAGCCGGGCTTCGTCCAGCAGCGCCAAGGGCGGCGGCAAGTCGGTGGTCGTCCGCGACAGCGGCGGCTCCTTCGGGGAGGCCCTCCAGAAGGCGATCTACACGCCGTTCACCCAGGAGACCGGCATCAGCGTCCAGGTCGTCAACCTCCAGGGCACCCAGATGCTGGCCCAGATCAAGCAGGGCCGCCCCCAGTTCGACCTCATCAACAACTCGATGATGGAACACATCAAGTTCGCGGCCCAGGACGCCCTGGAGCGGCTGGACACCGACCGGATCAAGAGCCTGAAGAGCGCCAGGATCCCTCAGAACCAGATCACCGACCATGCCGTCGGCAACAGCTTCTACGGCCAGTGCATGGCGTACCGCACCGACGCCTTCGGGGGGAAGAAGCCGGAGACCTGGGCGGACTTCTGGGACACCAAGGCGTTCAAGGGCAGCCGCTCGATGTGCAACCCGGACGCCGACCTGCCCGAGCTGGAGTTCGCGCTGCTGGCCGACGGCGTCCCCATGGACAAGCTGTACCCGCTGGATGTGGACCGCGCCTTCAAGGTGCTGACCCGGCTGCGGTCCGACATCAAGAAGTTCTGGGACAGCGGCCCACTCCCCGGTGTGCTCCTCAGCCGTCAGGAAGTGACCATATCCACCGTCTGGGACGGCCGGATCGCCGATCTGCAGAAGCAGGGCGTCCCGGTCGCGCGGCAGCTCAACGGCATGCGCCGCCAGTTCCAGGGCTACGGCATCGCCAAGGGCGCCGCCCATGTGGACGCCGCCTACCAGCTCATGGACTACTCGCTGCAGCCCGAGGTGCAGGCCCGCCTGGCGAAGACCTTCCCGTCGAACCCGTCGTCCCCGATGGCCTACGAGAAGCTCACCAACGAGGAGCGCAACGCTCTGGCGGGTGCGCCGCAGTACTACGACAAGGGCTTCGACGCGGACATCAACTGGTGGGTCAAGAACGAGGCTTCGGTCACCAAGCGCTGGTTGGAGTGGGCTCGTGGCTGAATTCGGTGTGGTCACACCGTCCGTGGAGGTGGCCGGGGGCAAGCTGCCCACCGCGACGGGCAAAGCGCTGTCGGTGGTGGCCCTGCGCAAGACGTACGGGGACGTCGTCGCGGTCGACGAGGCGTCCATGGAGATCGCCGCCGGGGAGTTCGTCACCTTCCTCGGTGCCTCGGGGTCGGGCAAGACCACGACCCTGATGATGATCGCCGGGTTCTGTGAACCGGACTCCGGCACCATCACCGTCGGGGACCGCGACGTCACGAAGCTCGCTCCGCAAAAGCGCAACCTCGGCTTCGTCTTCCAGCAGTACCTGCTCTTCCCGCACATGACGGTCAGTGAGAACGTCGCCTTCCCGCTCACCCTGCGCGGGGTGCCGAAGGACGAGATCCGAAGGAGGGTCGGGGAAACCCTGGAGATCGCGGGTCTGTCCGGCTTCGGCGGCCGTCGTCCCCGGGAACTGTCGGGTGGTCAGCAGCAGCGCGTTGCCTTGTGCCGGGCGCTGGTCTACCGGCCGCCGGTCATTCTCATGGACGAGCCGCTCGGCGCGCTGGACAAGAAGCTGCGCGATCAGCTCCAGGTCGAGATCAAGGTGATCCAGCAGGAACTCGGCCTGACCGTCATCTATGTGACGCATGATCAGGAAGAGGCGCTGGTGCTGTCGGACCGGATCGCGGTGATGCGCAACGGTCTGATCGAGCAGTTCGACACGCCGCGCGAGCTGTTCGAGCGGCCCAGGACCCCGTTCGTGGCGGACTTCCTGGGCGCGGCCAACTTCCTGCCCGGCCGCGTCCTGCAGCACACCGATGAACACACCGTGGTCCGCCTCGACCAGTCCGGCGGTCTGCTGAAGGCGCGACGCCATGGGCTGGCCTCCGGCACCGAGGTGAAGGTCGCCGTGCAGCCGGGCCGGCTGCGGGCCTGTGCACCGGACGACGGTTTCTGTACCGGCACGGTCGAGACAGCCACGTACGTCGGCACTCTGGTCCGCGCGGGTGTGCGCATCGACGGCGGGGACGCGCCGCTGCTGCGTCTCGAAGTACCGGCCGGCCGCGGGCCCGTCACCGGCGAGCGGATCGGCATCACCGTCGACCCCGAGGACGTCAACCTCTTCCCCGTAGAACAGGGCGGGTGAGCCGTGGCCGCCACCCTGACCGCCAACGCCCCCGCCCGTCCGCGCAAGCTGCTGGCCTCCCGCAGAACAAGGGTCGGCATCCTCTACGCGCTGCCGGTCGTCGTCTACCTGCTGGTGCTGTTCGTCTACCCGATCCTCAGCACGCTGTTCCTCAGCCTGAAGAACACCGACGGCTCCCTCACCCTGCACTGGTACGTGGAAGCTCTGACAGGCCTCAACCTCTCCGTTCTGTTGACCACCGTACGGATCTCCGCGGAGACGGCGCTGTTCAGTCTCGTCTTCGGTTTCGTCCTGGCCAACGCGATCTCCCGGCTGAAGCCCCTGTGGGCGGGAGTGGCGATGCTGATCGTGGTCGTGCCGCACTTCATCAGCGCCCTGGTGCGCACCTACGGCTGGATCATCCTGCTCGGTGACAAGGGCCTGGTGAACGAGACCCTGGCCAAGCTCTGGGTCCCCGGAGCGCCGTTCCAACTGCTGTACAACGAGATCGGCGTGGTCATCGGCACCACCTCGGTGATGCTGCCGTACACCGTGCTGCTGCTCTACGGCGTGATGCGCGGCGTGGACCGGCGGCTGCTCGCCGCCGCGGCGAGCATGGGCGCGGGGCGAGTGACGATCTTCCGCCGGGTCTACCTGCCGCTGGTCGCCCCCGGGCTGGCCAGTGCCGGACTGCTCAGCTTCATCCTCTCGCTGGGCTACTACATCACCCCCGCCCTGATGGGCGGCCCCGACCAGACGATGATCGCCTCGCTGATCAACCAGCAGGTGATGAAGCAGAACCAGTGGAACGGGGCGGCCGCCGAGGGCGTCGTGCTGCTGCTGCTGACCTTCGCGGGACTGCTGCTGGTCAAGGTCATGACCTCCTTCGGCGCCAGCCGTAAGAAGCGGAGGACGTCATGATGGAGCTGCGCAGAACCCTCGCCGGACGGATCGCCCTGACCGCCGCCGCCACCATGATCCTGCTGTTCCTGGCGCTGCCGATCGTCGTCATCCTGATCACCTCCTTCAGCAACAACGCCTTCGCCGCATTCCCCCCGGACTCCTGGACGCTCGGCTGGTACAAGGCGCTGTTCGCCGACGGCAGCAAATGGCCGGCCGCCCTGTCACTGAGCGCCCTGGTCGCCGCTATGAGCACCGTCTTCTCGCTGGTCATCGGGGTGACCGCGGCGACCGCGCTGACCCGCAGCGAACTGCCGCTGCGCTCCGCGGTCTACGCCCTGGTCCTCGGGCCGCTGCTCATCCCGCAGATCGTCACCGCCCTGGGCCTGTTCCTGCTTTTCGAACCGGCCTCCATGCTGGGCAGCCCGATCGCCATCGCCCTCGGCCACACCGTGCTGGCCTCACCGATCGCGGTGCTGATCCTGGTGGCGACGCTGCGCGGGATCGACGAACGGCTGGAGGACGCCGCCGCCAGCATGGGTGCCGGACGGCTGACCATCGCCCGGCGGATCACCTTCCCCCTCGCCGCCCCCGGCATGATCGCGGCGGCGGTCTTCTCCTTCATCACCAGCTTCGACGAGTTCTACATCTCCCAGTTCCTGTCCTCGGTCGACACCGTCACCCTGCCGGTACAGATCTACAACTCCCTCACCTTCGACATCGACCCCAGCGTCACCGCGATCAGCGCGATCCTCATCGCCTTCGCGGTCCTCGCCCTCGCTCTGGTGGCCCTGGTGCGCTGGCTGGGCTCGGGGCGGCAGGACTCCCTGCTGTCGGTCGAGAACACGGCAGGGATCGCCGCACCCGGAGGTGAGGCCGTATGACCGCCACCGCTCAGCGGCACCTGCTGCTGAACATGACCGCCAACGGATCGCTCGCGAAGCCCGGTAAGGACCTCTTCGTCGTGCGCCACGGCGAGGGCCCCTACGTCGACGACGCGGCCGGCAACCGCTACATCGACGGCCTGTCCGGGCTGTACTGCTGCCAGATCGGCTACTCCTACGCCGACGAGATCGCCGAAGCGGCCCAGAAGCAACTGCGCGAACTCTGCTACAGCCCCCTGTGGTCGGATTCCGCGCACCCCACCGGCCTGGCCCTCGCGGAGCGCCTCGCCACCCTGGCCCCCGACGGCATCGAGCACGTCTTCTTCAGCGGCGGCGGCGCCGAGGCGGTGGAGACCGCCTGGAAGATCGCCCGCAGGTACCACACCCTGCGCGGTGAGCCCGGCCGGATCAAGGCGATCGCAAGGCGCGGCGCCTACCACGGCCTGACCCTGGGGGCGCTGTCCTTCACGGACGACCCCGGCCTCACCGAGCCGTACGGGCCGCCCGCCGTGGAGACCCACTTCGTCGCCAACACCGACCGGACCGCCCTGCAAGAGCCCCTCGACGAGGCGGCCTTCACCGATTACCTGCTCGCGGACGCGGAGGCCACGGTCCTCGCCGCGGGACCGGAGAGCGTGGCCATGCTCATCGCCGAGCCGGTGCAGAACCGGGGCGGCTGCATCACCCCGCCGGAGGGCTACTGGCAGGGCCTGCGCCGACTGGCCGACCGCTACGGCTTCCTGCTGGTCGCCGACGAGGTCATCACCGCCTTCGGACGGCTGGGGGAGTGGTTCGGCGGCGAGTGCTACGGCGCCCGCCCGGATATCGTCACCGTCGCCAAGGGCATCACCGCCGGCTACGCCCCCATGGGCGCGACCCTCGTCTCGGACCGTGTCGCGGAGGTGATCAACCAGCCGGGCGAGGTCCTCAACCACGGCTACACCTTCAGTGGTCATCCGCTGAGCGCCGCCATCGCCCTGCGCAGTCTGGAGATCATGGAGCGGGACCGGATCCTGGAGAACGTCCGCGGCCACCAGGGCCACCTGGCCGGGCGCATGGCATGTCTGGGCGAACTGCCGATCGTCGGTGATGTCCGCGGCGCCGGATACTTCTACGCCCTCGAACTCGTCGGCGACCTCGACGGCGGCGGCTTCAGCGACACCGCTCGCGCCGCGCTCGTCGCCGACCTGATCCCGCGCCGGCTGCGCGAGGCCGGGCTGCTCGCCCGCGTCTACAACCGCGCCGCCCCGCTGGTGCAGATCGCGCCCCCGCTGATCAGCGACCGCGCACTTCTGGACCGTATCGCCGACATCATCGCGGACACCCTCGCCGAGGCCTCCGCCCGCCTGTAGTCCGCCATTTCCAGTCCGCCATTTCGGAAGGAACGACATGTACTCCATCGGCCCCCTGACCGTCGCCCCCGGCGAGCGCGCCCAGGGTCTGATCCCGGTCGGCACCAGCACCTACGGTGTGGAGCTCGGCATCCCGCTCATCGTCGTCAACGGCACCGAGGACGGCCCGGTGCTGTGCGTGGACGCCGGTGTCCACGGCGACGAGTACGACGGCCAGGAGGCCATCCGCCGCGTCCTCGCCTCGATCGACCCGGTCGGCCTCCGCGGCACCCTCGTCGGCATCCCCTGTATGAACACTCCGGCGTTCGAGGCGGCGGCCCGCACCAGCGGCCTGGACTACCTGAACCTCAACCGGATCTTCCCGGGCGACGCGGACGGCTCGTACTCGCTGCGGCTGGCCGCCACCTTCGTCGAGCAGGTCGTGCCCGCCGTCGACGCCCTGGTCGACCTGCACACGGGAGGCACGTTCGGTGAGATCGCCCCGCTGGTCATCCTCCAGGGCGGCTACGAGGAGCTGGCCACGGACCTGGCTCTCGCGGCCGGACACGAACTGGTCTGGAAGGGCGGCAAGTGGGGCGGCACGGTCCGTCACCCCACCCTCGCGGCCGGCAAGCCCGCCGTCACCATCGAGGCGGGCGGCGGCACCTACCGCGAGCAGAACGTCGCCCTGCACGTCCACTCGATCCGCAACATCATGCGCCAACTCGGCATGATCGACGGCGAGGCGGAACTGCGTGACACCTACACGACGGTCTCGGGCACCTTCGCCCGGTCCGCCGCCGGCGGCTTCTTCCTCGGCCACGCCGAACCCGGTGAGACCTGCAAGGAAGGCGACCTGATCGCCCAGATCGTCGACCACTACGGCAACACGCTGGAGGAGGTCCGCGCCCCGCAGGACGGCATCGTGCTCTGGGTGCGCCGGATCCGCACCGTGCGGCCGGGCGACGAGGTGGTCATCTTCGGCGAGGTGCAGGGAGAGATCCTGCCATGAGCGGCGAACTTCCCTTGACCGAGCTTCCGTTGAACGAACTTCCGCTGACCGAGCTGCTGCTGATCGACGGCAAGCGGGTTCCCGCCGCCGACGGCCGGAGCTTCACGGTCCTCGACCCGTCGGACGGCACGGCCCTCGCCGAGGTCTCCCACGCCGGCCCGGCGGACATCGACCAGGCGGTGGCGGCGGCGCGCGCGGCGTTCACCTCTCCCGAGTGGGCCCGGATGCGCGCCGCGGACCGCGGCAGGCTCCTCCTGCGCATCGCGGAGGCGATCCGGCGCGAGGGCGAGCGGCTGGCGCGACTGGAGTGCCGGGACGTCGGCAAGCCGCTCAGCCAGGCGAAGGCCGATGTCGAGTCAGCCGCCCGCTACTTCGAGTTCTACGCGGGCATCGCCGACAAGCTCGGCGGCTCCACGATCCCCCTCGGACCCGGTCTGATCGACTACACCGTCCGCGAGCCGATCGGGGTCTCCGGCCAGATCATCCCGTTCAACTACCCGCTCCAGAACACCGCGCGGGGTTCCGCCCCCGCACTGGCCGCGGGCTGCACCGTGGTGCTCAAGCCCTCCCCGGAGGCGCCGCTCACCCCGCTGGAGATCGGCCGTATCGCACTGGAGTGCGGGCTGCCGCCGGGCGTGCTGAACGTCCTACCCGGCGACGGCGAGACCGGCGCGGTCCTTGCCGGCCACCCCGGCATCGACCAGGTCACCTTCACCGGCTCGGTGCCGACCGGCATCAAGGTCGCCCAGGCGGCCGCCGCCAACGTGGTGCCCTCCGTCACCGAGCTGGGCGGCAAGTCGCCGTTCGTCGTCTTCGCGGACGCCGACTTCGACCTGGCGCTGCAGGCCGTCCTGGGCGCGTCGTTCAGCAACGCCGGGCAGATGTGCTCGGCGGGCACCCGGCTGCTGCTCCAGCGCGGCGCCGAGGAGTTCCTGGACCGGCTGGTGGAGAAGATCGCGGGTCTGCGCGTCGGTCCGGGTCTCACGGATCCGGACATCGGCCCCCTGGTCGCCGCCCGGCAGCGCGACCGGGTCCTCGGATACCTGGAACTGGCCCGGCAGGAAGGCGCCGTGGTGCGAGCCGGGGGAGGCGTACCGTCCGACCCGGCCCTGGCCGACGGGTACTACATCGAGCCGACCGTCCTCACCGGCCTGACCAACCAGGCCCGTTGCGCCCGCGAGGAGATCTTCGGCCCCGTCGTCACCGTCATCGACTTCGACGACTCCGACGACGCCCTCGAGATCGCCAACGACAGCCCGTACGGCCTGTCCTCCTACGTCTGGACCCGCGACATCGACAAGGCCATGCGCCTGGCCGAAGGCATCCGGGCCGGCCAGGTCTACGTCAACGCCACCGGGGTCGGCGCCGGCGTCGAGCTGCCTTTCGGCGGCTACAAGCACAGCGGCTGGGGCCGCGAGAAGGGCCTCGAAGCGCTGGCTAGCTACACGCAGACCAAGAACGTCTGCATCGGATTCGGGAGCCGGTCATGAGCGCCATGAGAGGAGCCCGGTCATGAGGTATCGCACGCTGGGCGAACGCGGCCCCGCCGTCTCCGTCGTGGGCGTCGGCGGCAACAACTTCGGCTCCCGCCTCGACGAGGAGGGCACCAAGGCGGTGGTCCACGCGGCCCTCGACGCGGGGATCACCCTGTTCGACACCGCCGACATGTACGGCGGCTTCGGCGAACAGGGCGGCACGCGCGGCGACGGCGAACGCCTCCTCGGCGCCGCCCTCAAGGGCCGCCGTGACGACGTCGTCCTCGCCACCAAGTTCGGCATGGAGATGGGCCCCGAGGCCGACCGGTACGGCCGGCGCGGCGCCCGCCCCTACATCCGGTACGCCGTCGAGTCCTCTCTGCGCCGGCTCGGCACCGACCGGATCGACCTGTACCAGTACCACGAGCCGGACGGTGTCACCCCGCTGGAGGAAACGGTCGCCGCCCTGCGGGAACTCGTGGACGAGGGCAAGATCGCGTACATCGGCTGCTCCAACCTCCCGGCCGAGCAGCTCACCGACGCCTTCGTCAGCACCCAGGCCCGCTACCACCTGCTCGACCGCAGCGTGGAGAACGACCTGATCCCGGCCTGCCTGCGCCACGGCCTGGGCCTCCTGCCGTACTACCCGCTGGCCAACGGCCTGCTCAGCGGCAAGTACCGGCGCGGTCAGGAGCCCCCGCCCGGCAGCCGGCTGTCCTGGCGTGAGGGCTGGCTCACCGACGCGGCCCTCGACCGCGTCGAGGCACTCACCGCGTACGCCGCCGAGCGTGGCCTGACCCTCCTGCAGGTCGCCGTGGGCGGACTGGCCGCACTGCCCGCGGTCGGCTCGGTCATCTGCGGCGCCATGACCCCCGCACAGGTCACCGCCAACGCGGCGGCGGCCGACTGGATCCCCGACGCGGCCGACCTGGCCGCCCTCGACGCGATCGTCACGCCCGGCGAACGCGTCGTCTGAAGCCACCGCATCCCCTTCGAAATCCGTGAATTGAGGCTAGCCACCATGCGAGAGATCGTCACCTTCGACGCCTACGGCACCCTGGTCGACTTCCAGCTCGGCCCGACCACCCTGAAGGTCCTGTCCGACCGGCTGGACTTGGACAACCTGGACGTCGACGAGTTCCTCGACGACTTCCGCGTCATGCGCTTCCAGGCCGTCCTGGAGGCCTACCGCCCCTACCACGAGATCCTGCACTCCAGCCTGCGCAACGCCATGCGCCTGCACGGCCTGGAGTTCCGGGAGTCCGACGGCGACGCCCTGGTCGACGCCGTCCCCACCTTCGGCCCGTTCCCGGAGGTTCCGGACGCCCTGCGCGCCCTGAAGAGCAGGTACGAGATCGCCATCATCTCCAACACCGACGACGACCTGATCGCGCGCAACATCGAGAACATCGGCGTGGAGTTCGACCACGTCATCACCGCCCAGCAGGCCGGCGCCTACAAGCCGGACCGGCAGACCTTCGAGCACGCCTTCAAGGCCATGGGCGTCGAGCCGTCCCAGGTCATCCACACCGCCCAGGGCTGGGAGTACGACCACATCCCGACCCGCGACCTCGGCCTCAAGCGCCGGGTGTGGATCAACCGCTACGGCCGCCCGGGCAGCGCCGACTACCAGCCGTACGACGAACTGCCCGACCTGTCGGGCCTGCCGAAGCTCCTCGGCTGCTGACCGACGGCCCGACGGCGACCCAGGACCGACAAGACACGAGGACGCACGCCATGAAGCAGATCCCCTACTGGCTCGACACCGCCCCCGCCCTGCCCGACCGTTCCGGAAAGGACCTGCCCGACGAGGCGGACGTGGTGGTGATCGGCGGCGGCCTCACCGGCCTGTCCACCGCCTACCACGCCGCCCGCAAGGGCGCCCGGGTCGTCCTCGTCGAGAAGGACAAGGTCGGCTCGGGCGCCTCCGGGCGCAACGGCAGTATGTGCACCCAGGGCCTCACCATCAGCCCCGCCGAGGCCCGCAAACGCTACGGGCAGGAGCGGGCGCGCGAGTTGTACGACGCGTTCCGCGAAGCGGTCGACGTGGTCGAGGAGATCACGCGCACGGAGCGGATCGACTGCGACTTCCACCGCGCCGGCCGGCTCGGAGTCGCCTTCAAGCCCCAGCACTTCGAGTCGATGCGGGCCACCCAGCGCGACCTGGCCGACAACTTCGGCCACGAGACCCGGCTCCTGACCCGCGGTGAACTCAAGTCCGAACTGAACTCGGACTACTACCACGGTGCCCTGCTCGACCCGCTGAGCGCCGCCCTGCACGTCGGCAAGTACGTGCACGGTCTGGCCGAGGCCGCGGAGCGGGCGGGCGCGGAGATCCACGAGCGCAACGCCGCGACCGGCCTCACCCGCCTGCCGGGCGGTGGCTTCGTGGTCGAGACGCTGGGCGGCACGATCCGCGCCAAGCAGGTGATGGCGGCGACCGACGCCTACACCGACAAAGCACTGCCGTGGTTCCGTAAGCGGCTCATCAACGTCGGCAGCTTCATCATCGTCACCGAGCCGCTCGGCGAGACGCGCGCCAAGGCGCTGATCCCGAACGGGCGCCTGGTGGTCGACTCCAAGAACATCGGCCACTACATCCGCCTCACGCCCGACCACCGCCTCGCCTTCGGCGGCCGGGCCCGCTTCGCCCCTTCCAACCCGGCCTCCGATGTCAAGAGCGGCGACGTCCTGAAGGGGGAGATGACCGAGATCTTCCCGCAGCTCGCCGGGGTGCGGATCGACTACGTGTGGGGCGGCATGGTCGGCTTCTCCTGGGACCGGCTGCCGCACGCGGGGGAGGCGAACGGCCTGTACTACTCGATGGGTTACTGCGGCCACGGTGTCCAGATGGCCACCTACATGGGCCGCGCGGTCGCCGAGATGATGGACGGCCGCCCGGAGGCCAACCCGCTGCGCGGCCTCGGCTTCCCGAAGGTCCCCGTCCCGTTCTACAACGGCACCCCCTGGTTCCTGCCGTTCGGCGGCGCGTATTACAAGGTCAAGGACCGTCTGCGCTGAGCGGGCTCCAGCCCCGGTGAACCGATGACCCGTCAGTAGGTCATCGGTCACGGGCTCTTGACTCGTGACGCGGCAGTGGTCATCCTCGTCGCACCCTTGGATGAGGTCATGACAACCCGGCGTCGGCCCCGGGCCTTCGGGGCCCCGAGCCGGCCGGTACGTCGACCCCGCCACCCCCCGACCGAGGACGTGGGCCGTGACCAGTGCAGGACGCCCGTACCGCCGACGCAAGAACGTCACCGTCGTGTCGCTCCTACTGTTCGTCCTGGCCGTCGCGCTGGGCCCGACGCCCAGTTCGGCGGCCGGATCCGACTGGTGGAACCCGGCCGCACGGCCCGCGCCGGACTCCCGGATCAACGTCACGGGCGAGCCCTTCACCGGCACCGACGCCAAGGGCGACGTGCGCGGCTTCGTCGACGCGCACGACCACATTTTCGCCAACGAGGGCTTCGGTGGCCGTCTGATCTGCGGAAAGCCGTTCTCCGAGCAGGGTGTCGCCGACGCGCTCAAGGACTGCCCCGAGCACTACCCGGACGGCTCGCTCGCGATCTTCGACTTCATCACCAACGGGGGCGACGGCAAACACGACCCGGTGGGCTGGCCCACCTTCAAGGACTGGCCGGCCCACGACTCGCTGACCCACCAGCAGAACTACTACGCCTGGGTGGAGCGGGCCTGGCGCGGCGGTCAGCGGGTGCTGGTGAACGACCTCGTCACCAACGGCGTCATCTGCTCGGTGTACTTCTTCAAGGACCGCGGCTGCGACGAGATGACGTCCATCCGGCTCCAGGCCAAACTGACGTACGACATGCAGTCCTTCGTGGACAAGATGTACGGCGGGCCCGGCAAGGGCTGGTTCCGGATCGTCACCGACAGCGCGCAGGCCCGTGAGGTGATCGAGCAGGGCAAGCTGGCGGTCGTCCTCGGCGTCGAGACCTCCGAGCCCTTCGGCTGCAAGCAGGTCCTCGACATCCCGCAGTGCAGCAGGGCCGACATCGACAAGGGCCTGGACGAGTTGTACGCGCTGGGCGTGCGCAGCATGTTCCTGTGCCACAAGTTCGACAACGCGCTGTGCGGTGTCCGTTTCGACTCGGGCACGCTCGGAACGGCCATCAACGTCGGGCAGTTCCTGTCGACGGGCACCTTCTGGAAGACGGAGACGTGCAAGGGCCCGCAGCACGACAACCCCATCGGCGACGCGACGGCGGCCGCGGCCGAGAAGAAGCTCCCGGCGGGCGTGCGGGTGCCCTCGTACAAGGCGGACGCCCAGTGCAACGTCCGGGGACTCACCGGACTCGGCGAGTACGCCGTCCGCGGCATGATGAAACGCGGGATGATGCTGGAGATCGACCACATGAGCGTCAAGGCCACCGGCCGGGTGCTCGACATCTTCGAGGCCGAGTCCTACCCGGGCGTGCTCTCCTCGCACAGCTGGATGGACCTGAACTGGACCGAACGGGTTTACCGCCTCGGCGGGTTCATCGCCCAGTACATGCACGGCTCCGAGGGATTCATCGCGGAGGCCAAGCGCACGGAGGCCCTGCGCGACAAGTACGGCGTGGGCTACGGCTACGGCACCGACATGAACGGCGTCGGCGGCTGGCCGGCCCCACGGGGTGCGGACGCCCCGAACAAGGTCACCTACCCCTTCAAGAGTGTCGACGGCGGCTCCGTCATCGACCGGCAGACCACCGGCGAGCGCACCTGGGACCTGAACACCGACGGGGCCGCCCACTACGGCCTCGTCCCGGACTGGATCGAGGACATCCGCCGGGTCGGCGGCCAGGACGTGGTGGACGACCTGTTCCGCGGCGCCGAGTCCTACCTCGACACGTGGGGGGCCACCGAGAAGCACTAGTCCCGGAGCGATCCGCAACGGCTGAGTCCGGTCACCGATGAAGACATGAATCAGTCTTCATGTGTTCCTGTATGGTGGGGAGGCATGCCCCCGCCCGAAGGACTCTTCTGATGACCTCCACCCTCACGCCGCAGCCGGTCGACCGGGCGGAGCCCGCGCGCACCGGGACCGTGCCCCGGCGGCGTACCCGTGTCCTCGCGCTCCCCGAGGCGCGCTGGGCCGCGGCGGCCACCGTCCTCTTCCTGCTCGCGCTGCCCTTGCAGCTGACCGGCGCACCCTCCTGGACCTGGGGCCCGCTCTACGCCCTGTCGTACGTCACGGGCGGCTGGGAGCCGGGCTGGGAGGGGCTCAAGGCGCTCAAGGAGCGCACGCTCGACGTCGACCTGCTGATGGTCGTCGCCGCACTGGGCGCGGCGGCGATCGGGCAGGTCATGGACGGTGCCCTGCTCATCGTCATTTTCGCCACCTCGGGCGCGCTGGAGGCGCTGGCCACCGCCCGCACCGCCGACTCCGTCCGCGGCCTGCTCGATCTCGCCCCCGCCACGGCCACCCGGCTGACCCCGGACGGCGGCGAACAGGCCGTACCCGTCGAGGAGCTGGCGGTCGGTGACACCGTCCTCGTCCGCCCCGGTGAGCGCGTCGGCGCCGACGGCCGTGTGCTGGACGGGGCGAGCGACGTGGACCAGGCGACCATCACCGGCGAGCCGCTCCCCGTGGCGAAGGAGCCGGGCGACGAGGTCTTCGCGGGCACCCTCAACGGCACCGGCGCCCTGCGGGTCAGGGTCGAGCGCGACGCGTCCGACTCGGTGATCGCCCGGATCGTCCGGATGGTGGAAGAGGCGTCCGAGACGAAGGCGCCCACCCAGCTGTTCATCGAGAAGGTCGAACAGCGTTACTCGCTCGGCATGGTGGCCGCGACGCTGGCCGTCTTCCTGGTGCCCCTCGCCTTCGGCGAGCAGCTCACCGACGCGCTGCTGCGCGCCATGACGTTCATGATCGTGGCCTCGCCGTGCGCGGTCGTGCTGGCCACCATGCCGCCCCTGCTGTCGGCCATCGCCAACGCCGGACGGCACGGCGTGCTGGTGAAGTCGGCCGTGGTGATGGAGCGGCTCGGCCAGGTCGACGCGGTCGCGCTGGACAAGACCGGCACGCTGACCGAGGGCAGCCCGCGCGTCACCGACGTCCGGCCGCTGCCCGGATCGTGCCTGGACGAAGGGGAGTTGCTGACGCTGGCGGCAGCCGCCGAGCGGCCCAGCGAGCATCCGCTGGCCCGGGCGGTCGTGGACGCGGCCCGCGAGCGCGGTCTCGGCCTGCCCGAAGCGCAGGACTTCACCTCCGCGCCCGGCGTGGGAGTGACCGCCGTCGTGAGCGGCCGTGCGGTCGCCGTCGGCGCCCCGTCCCGTCTCCTGGACGGCACCGGCAGCACGGTCGCCGCCGTCGCCGGGGAACTGGAGGAGTCCGGCCGTACCGCCGTCCTGGTCCTCGTCGACGGCGCCCCCGCCGGGCTGCTCGGCATCGCCGACCGGCTGCGCCCGGACGCCGCCGCCACCGTCGCCGCGCTCACCACGCTCACCGGCACCGCCCCGACGCTCCTCACCGGCGACAACCCCCGGGCCGCCGCACACCTCGCCGCCGAAGCCGGCATCGACGACGTGCACGCCGGGCTGCTGCCGCAGGACAAGCTGACGGCCGTACAGGAGATGGAGCGCGCGGGCCGCAAGGTGCTGGTCGTCGGGGACGGCGTCAACGACGCACCCGCCCTGGCCGCCGCCCACACCGGCATCGCCATGGGCCGGGCGGGCTCCGACCTCGCCCTGGAGACCGCCGACGCCGTGATCGTGCGCGACGAACTCGCGGCGGTCCCCGCCACCGTCGCCCTCTCGCGCCGTGCGCGCAGGCTGGTCGTGCAGAACCTCGTCGTCGCCGGGGTGTTCATCGCCGGTCTCGTCGTCTGGGACCTGGCCGGAAACCTGCCGCTGCCACTGGGCGTCGCGGGCCACGAGGGTTCCACGGTCCTGGTCGGCCTGAACGGCCTGCGTCTGCTGCGGGAGACGGCCTGGCAGCGGGCCTGCGCGGACGGAAGCGACTGACGAACGCCGTCAGCCCACCGGCGGCGGCGGGCCGGTGCTGGCCCGCACCACGAGATCCACGGGGACGAGCGTGTCGACGCGAGGCTGCCCCCCGGGGCCGTCGATGCGGTCCAGGAGAAGCCGCAGGGAACGGGTGCCGATCTCGGCGAAGTCGGTGCGGACGGTGGTCAGCGGCGGCAGGAGATGCCCGGCCTCGGGGATGTCGTCGTAGCCGACGACGCTGACGTCCCCGGGGACGGAGCGCCCGGACTCGTGCAGGGCGTGCAGCAGGCCCAGCGCCATCTGGTCGTTCGAGACGAACACCGCCGTCACCTCCGGGCGCCTGGCCAGCCGGCGGCCCAGGTCGTAACCGGAGTCGGCGCTCCAGTCCCCGGCGAGCGGGGCCGGGACGTCCGCACCGGCCGCCTGGAGCGTCGCCTGCCAGCTCGCCAGACGGTGGTCGGCGGAGGTCCAGCCGGCGGGGCCCGCGATGTGCCAGACCGTGGCGTGCCCGAGGCGGAGGAGGTGCTCGGTGGCCTTGCGGGCCCCGGTGCGGGAGTCGCCGGTGACCAGGGGCGTGCTGTCGTCGAGGGCGCTCTCCAGCACCACCAGGGGAGTCCCGAGGTCGGTCTCCGCCAGGGCCCGGCCCACCCACTGCTGCGGGGCGATCGCGATCACGCCGTCCGCGCCCTCGGCCGACAGCCGGTTCACGGCCTCCACGACGGTGTCGTGGTCGGCCGTGTCGAGCGCGATGGAGCTCACCAGGTAACCGGCCTCCTGCGCCGCGGTGTTGATGGCGGTCAGGATGGACGCGGGCCCGTACCGGGCGGCGTCGAAGGAGATGACCCCGAGCATCCGGGTCCGGCCGCTGGCCAGCGACCGCGCGCTGCGGCTGGGCCGGTAGCCGAGGGTGCGCATGGCGTCCAGGACCGCCTCGCGCGTCTCGGGGCGGACGGCCGGATGGTCGTTGAGCACCCGGGAGACGGTCTGCTTGGAGACGCCGGCCAGCCGGGCCACATCGGCCATCACCGGCCGTGCCCCCGCGAAGTTGCGCCTGCTGCGGCCCTTGGGGACAGGGCTGTCGGTGGCGCTCGGTGTCATGGCGGGTGATTCCTCGACGTCGGTTGCGGCGGTCCTGACCCCGCCCGGCAGGAGCACAGCATAGGCCGGGCGGGGCCCGTGGGGTTTCTCAGCCGGCCCGCACCGTCCACGCGCGCGTGACCACCCACTCGGCGTGCCGCACACCCGCCACTCGCCACGCTTCGCCCACCTGTCCGGGCACATGAACCCGGGCGTCCGCTGCCAACGGCAGCACCTTCAGCCGCAGGCCATCCGTTCCCAGCGCCTCGACCGGCAGCCGGTCCAGGCCGATGTCCCAGACCCGGCCCGAGTAGAACTGGTCGGCGACCAGGACGTCCCCCACGTAGGCCCGGGCCAGATCACCCGTCCAGCGCAGCCGCAGCAGGACACCGGCGGGCGCCCGCAGCAGGTCCTCCGGTACGTCGACGCGGTACTCGGCGGCCACCGTCTCCACGTACTTGTCCGCCGGCACGCTAGCCCGCCCCTGCACGCCGGTCACCGGCTCGGGCGCCGGACCGGCGGGCCTGACCAGAGTGACGGGCGCCGCGGTGTCCGGAAGGGGCGCGGCCTCGATCGTGTAGCGGGTGAACACGCCGTCCGCCGCCTCCCGCACCCGTGTCCCCGCCACCACCGGGGCGGAATCCGGCGCGGGCAGCACCGCGCACGACGGCTCGGCGGCCGGGCTGTGCAGCCGTACCTCGTCACCGTCGAAGACGACACCGTCCCCGCACAGCACCAGCCTCTCGGCTCCCCAGGCGTCCCCCCGGTAGACGGTACGGGCCGTCGCCGCGTCCAGGACCAGCAGCCCGACGCGTGAACCGTCGGCGGCGTCCACCTCGACCAGGGCGTCGGTGCCGGGCCGCACCCCAGTGACCAGGATCCGGCCGCCGACCGGCGTGACCTCTCCGGTCGGTGTCGCGACGGACGCCACCGTGTCCGCGTCCAGGGCCAGTTCGGGCGCGATGCCGTCGGTCGCGGCCAGCACCAGGACCGTACGGCCGTCCACCTCGACGGTGCACACCGGCTGCGCGGTCGCCCACTCCAGCCGCAGCCCGGCCACGTCCAGCCGCAGGGGCCAGCAGAAGCAGGCGCCCGAGGGCACGGTAACGGGAGTGCTCGGCAGGGTCAGTGCGGGCGCGTCCGGGAAGTCGACCGTGAAGGCCGTGTCCGGGTGGTCGGGCAGCGGCTCGTGCGGCTGGTGGTTGGTCACGAACAGGAAGCCCGACGTGCCGTCGGTACGGACGGCCCAGCGCAGCGTCTCCCGGTCGTGCTGCCCCGTCGGCAGCCGCTCGGGCAGCACGGACTCCATGGGAGCGATCCGGTGCCCGAAGTCGGCCAGCAGCAGGTGCTGGAGCCGTAGTTCGTGGTACGAGGAACGCACCTGGCCGTACTCCCCGAGCGGGGCCTGGAAGTCATAGGTCAGGACCGGCAGGTCGTTGGGGTACCCGGTGGCGTGTGATTCCTGGAGGGTCGTCAGCTCTCCGGGCGGGTTCGTGCCGCCGTGGAACATGTAGTAGCCCTGCCACACCGAACCGCAGCCGATCGTGGTGAGCCCCAGCGCGGCCACGTCGGCGGCCTCCACCCTGGGACGCCGGTGGTAGGCCACCGCCATGCCGCCGCCCAACTCGCAGGTGACCCAGGGGAATCGGTCCGCCGGTGCCGGGTCGGCGCCGCGTGCGGTCATGGGCCGCAGGTCGGCGCCGATGCCCTCGTCGTCGCGCTCGTGGGTGAAGAAGAAGTGCTTGCGGCAGGTGTCGGGCCAGCCGCCGTCCGCCTCCGTCCAGAACGCCTCCGGATAGCCGCCGTACAGTGGGAGCAGCTCCTCGCCCGGGAGCCGGACCCCGCCCCAGGCGGTCGACGTCCACAGCGGCGCGCTCAGCCCGGCTTCCTGGGCCAGGCGCTTCAGGGTGCGCAGATGGCCGGGCTGGTCGTAGAGCTCGTTCTCGATCTGGATCGCGAGGATCGGGCCGCCGTGCGCCCGGTCCAGACCGCGCAGTTGCTCCGCGACCGCCGCGAACCAGGCGCGTACGGGCTCCAGATAGGCCGGATCGTCGGTGCGCGGCGCCCGGACGCGGGCGAGCAGCCAGTCGGGCAGCCCGCCGTTGCGTACCTCCGCGTGGCACCACGGGCCGATCCGCGGGATGAAGTCCAGGCCGTGACGGGCACACAGCTCGGCGAAGCGGCGCAGATCGCGGTCGCCGTCGAAGCGGATCCGCCCCTCGGTCTCCTCGTGGTGGATCCAGATGACGTACGAGGCGACGGCGGTCACGCCGCCCGCCTTCATCTTCAGCAGTTCCTCCTCCCACTCCCGGGCCGGGTAGCGGGAGTAGTGGAACTCGCCGGAGACCGGGAACCAGGGTCGGCCGCCGCGGGTGAGCCAGCGGCTGGTGACCCCGATCGGGTCGGGTACGCCCGGCGCGTCCGCGAAGGGCAGGTGGCCGGTCGGCGGGGGAACGGAGGGCGCGGGCACGCGCAGCCGGTGCGGGGTCACCACGTGTTCTCCGGGCCGAGGTCGGGCGTGTCGGTCAACTGCGCGCGGGTGGTGGCAGTGCCGTGCAGTTCCAGCAGGACCAGCTCGTTGCCGCCCGGCCGCAGCACCGGCGCCGGGACGTACAGCGTGTGCTGCGGGCCGCGGTTCCAGTAGCGGCCCAGATGGAAGCCGTTGACCCAGGCCTGCCCCTTCGTCCAGCCGGGCAGGGCGAGGAACGCGTCGGCGGGTGTGTCCACCTCGAACGTGCCCCGGTGGAAGGCCGGCACGGTGACCGCCGCCCCGTCGCCCAGGGTGAACGGCACCGCCTCCCGGTCGTCCAGCGGCAGCGCGTGGCAGTCCCAGCCGCGCAGGGCCGTGCCGTTGAAGGAGACGGGCCCGAGCAGACCCTTCGGGGCTCCGATGCGAGGCCCGTAGTTGACGCCGCCCATGTTCTCGACGAGCACCTCCAGCCTGGCTCCCGGGTGCGGGACACGCACCGGCAGCGCCTCGTCGTGACGTTCGCGCTCCAGCACACCGGCGGGTGCGCCGTCGACGAAGACCTGGGCACGGTCGCCGACCCCGCCGGCGAAGTGCAGCAGGCCGTCACCGGAGGCGGGCAGGACGGTGCGGTAGAGCGCGTAGCCGGTGTGCTGCCCGAGCTCGCCCATGGTCACCGGGTCGTCGGTACGGACGGGAACGGCTAGCGTGCCGACGAGAGGTAGCAGGGGTGCCCGGCCGTCCAACTCGACACCGGTCGGCCACAGTTTGGGGCCGGGCGCCAGGACGGGCTCGTCGGGGACACCGACATGGCGGGCGATGACCTCCCGGAAGGCGTGGTACTTCGGGCCCGGGTCACCGCACTCGGTGAGCGCGGCGTCGTAGTCGTACGACGTCACGGTGGGCTCGTAGGCGTGCTTGTGGTTGGCGCCGTTGGAGAAGCCGAAGTTGGTGCCGCCGTGGAACATGTAGAGGTTGACGGACGCCCCGGCGGACAGCAGCCGGTCCAGATCGGCGGCGGCGTCGGCCGCGTCCCGTACGTGGTGCGGCCCGCCCCAGTGGTCGAACCAGCCGATCCAGAACTCCGCGCAGAACAGCGGGCCTTCGGGGCGGTGCTCGCGCAGCCGCCCGAGATTCTGCTCGACCCGGCTGCCGAAGGTGCAGGCGGTCAGCACGCCCGGCAGGCTCCCGGCGGCCAGGTGCTCGGGGTCGCCCTGGTCGCAGGTGAACAGCAGCTCCTCGACGCCCCGGGAGCGGAACGCGTCGGCCAGGTGCTTCAGATACGCGCTGTCGTCGCCGTAGGCCCCGTACTCGTTCTCCACCTGCACGGCGATGACGGGACCGCCCGCCGCGGCCAGGTGCGGCCGGAGCGCGGGCAGCAGCAGGTCCAGGTAGCGGTCGACGGCCCCGGTGAAACGCGGATCGCTGGACCGCAGCCGGATGTCCGGGTCCGAGGTCAGCCAGTCGGGCAGGCCGCCGCCGTCCCACTCGGCACAGATGAACGGGCCGGGACGCAGCAGCACGTGCAGCCCCTCGTCCCGGGCGAGTTGGAGGAACCGGGGCAGGTCGAGGAGGCCGTCGAACACGACAGGGCCCTCGGGGTCGGGCTGGTGGTGGTTCCACGGGATGTACGTCTCCACCGTGTTGAGGCCCATCAGCCGCGCCTTGCGCAGCCGGTCGGACCACAGACCGGGGTGGACACGGAAGTAGTGCAGCGCACCGGAGATGATCCGGAACGGCTCGCCGTGCAGCAGGAATCCGTCGGACGTCGTCGTCAGAGCGGGCATGAGCAGGCTTCCCTTCGGGATGCGGGCGGAAGTCAATGGACGGCGGTGGACGTCGATGGACGGCGGTGGACGTTTCAGTGGGAGCGGGTGGAGCGGGTGACGCGGATCAGCCAGAGCGTCGCGGCCAGGCACAGCGCCGAGACTCCGCACAGCAGCAGGGGCACCGCGCGAACGTCCGACCATTCGATGGCCTTGCCCAGCGCCGGACCCGCCACGACACCGCCGACCATGGACGCGGCGATGACGAGGGCACCGGCTCTGCGGGCCCGCGGGGCGGCCCGGTTCAGCCAGGGCAGCCCGGTGGGGAAGATCGGCGCGATGAACAGACCCACACCGGCGTACGCGTACGGCGCCAGCGCCGGCACGGCCGCGGCCAGCAGACACACCGTCATGCCCGCGCAGGACACGGTGATGATCGCCTGAGCGGAGAAGCGCAGCGCGAGCGGCGCGACCAGAAAGCGGCCGACCGTCATCATCAGCCAGTACACGGAGGTGGCGGTGGCGGCCACGCCCGCGCCGTAGTCGACGCTCTCCAGGTGGGTGGGTTCCCAGCCGCCGACACCGGCCTCGATGCCCACGTGCAGGACGTAGAGCGCGACGAAGACGCCGAGCACCGAGGCGAGGCTCCGCCGGAGGACCCCGCCACGGCTCGCCTCCTCAGCGGCCGGGACGGGCGCCTCGTTCCGTACGCCCCTCAGACACAGCAGCAACGGCAGGTTGGCGAGGGCGAAACCGAGGAAGACGGCCGGGTAGTGCTCGGAGCCGACCATGCCGATCAGGGCAGGGCTGAGGATGGCGCCGATGCCGAAGTGGGCGTGGAGGATGTTCAACATCGCGGTCGATTTGTGGCCGAAGCCCACGGCGAACAGCTGGTTGAGCCCGTAGTCGATGCCGCCGAAACCGAGCCCGGCGAGCAGGGCCGCCGCCAGGGCGATGGGCCAGCCGGGCGCCAGCGCGAAACCTGCCGCGCCGACCGCCATCAGCAGGTAGGAGCTGCCGAGGAGGTGCCGGTTGCCGACCCGCCCGTAGAGCCGGTCGAACAGCAGCACACCGGCCACGCCACCGACGAAGTGGGCACTGAGCCCCAGCCCGGCGGCGGACGGCGAGAGCCCGAACTCCGCGCGGAAGCCGGGGATCGCGGGCCCGTACAGGGCCTGCAACGCACCCATGAGCACGAAGCCCGCACAGGAGGCGACCGTGGCGGACCGGCTGAAGACCGGGGCCGGCGGGTCGGGGGAGAGGCTGACCGCGCGCTGCGCGGTGGGCTGGTCGGTCACGCGGACTCCGGGGGACGGCCGGCCGCGTGCGGCGGGCAGCCGGCAGCGGGCGGCGGACAGGGCGCGTACGGCTCGAAGCGAGGGCGGGCGAGGGTGATGTTACCGGTAACATCACCCTCGCCGACACCCCTTGACGGCACGAATGAGAAGCCGACGCAGCCTCCGGGCTGCCTCGCCCCCACCTGTAATCGCGTGGTCAAGCCGGTAGGGCGGCTGATCTAATGCGCGCGTGGGCCACCTGCGCCCTCGGACCGGCACAAACGGACGGAAGGAAACCCTCGGCATGGCCGTCATCCACCGCACCACGGTCGAACCGACCAAGCTGGAACTGCTCACCTCCTGGCTGCCGTCCCGTCCGTGGTACCGCGGTGGTGCCGCCGGACCGCAGCTGGCCAAGGCCGGCGGGTTCCGGCTGGACGACCCGGAGGGCGAGGTCGGGATCGAGTTCATGGTCGTCACCGACACCTCGGGCCCTCTGCCCGTCACCTACCAGGTGCCGCTCACCTATCGCGGTGCCGCGCTCGACGGGGCGGAGCACGCCCTCGTGGGCACCATGGAGCATGGTGTGCTCGGGCGGCGCTGGGCCTACGACGGTTGCCACGATCCCGTGCTGGTCGCCCAGTTGGCCGCCTTGATCGAGGGCCGGGCGCAGGCCCAGGCCCAGAGCGTCAGCCACGAGCCCGACCGGGAGGTCGCCGCCTCCCACACCGGCGAAGGCCCCCTCCCCACGGACTTCGTCGCCACCGACGACCAGGACGGCACCCGGCTGACCGCCCCGCACGGCACGACCCTCCACCTGCACCGGATCCTGAGCCCCGCCCCCGACGGCCCGCTTCCCCCTTCCCCGGGAGCGACCGGCCAGGTCAGCGGCGCCTGGGAGCTCCCGGACGGCACCCGGGCCCGCGGGGTCTTCGCCGTTCTGCACACCGGCCCGCGCTTCTAGTGCTCAAGGGAGAGAGGCCAGGCGACGATGGAGACGTCTGAGGCCCGGCGGGCGGTGGCAGCGGCCCTGTCGACCGCCTCTTCACTCGGCCTGAGAGCCGACGACGCGCGCGTCCTCCATGACTCGAACAAGCTCACTCTGCGTCTCCTGCCGTGCGATGTCCTGGCCCGGGTGGCACCTGCGGCGCATCGGGTCGCACAGTTCGAAGTCGACCTCGCCCAGCGGCTCGCCGAAGCCGGATGCCCCGTGGCTGCTCTCGAACCTCGAGTGGAGCCACGCGTCCATGAGCGTGACGGCTACGAGATCACGCTCTGGACCTACTACGAAACCGCGACGCCCCGAGAGATCTCACCGGCCGACTACGCCACCGCGCTCCAGCTGCTGCATACCGGCATGCGCGAACTCGCTTTCGCCGCCCCGCACTTCACGGACCGAGTCGAGCAGGCCCAACAACTCGTGGCGAACCGCGACCGCACGCCGGTGCTCGCCGACGCGGACCGGGAGCTGCTCGGGGACACGTTGCGGAGCCTCAGGCGAGCGATCGGCGAGCGCGGCGCTCCGGAGCAGTTGCTGCACGGTGAGCCCCACCCGGGCAACCTCCTCACCACGAGGAACGGGCTGCTGTTCATCGACCTCGAGACGTGCTGCCGCGGGCCCGTCGAATTCGACCTCGCCCATGCGCCCGAAGAAGTCGGCGAGCTGTATCCGGGCGTCGACCAGGGATTGCTGCGCGAGTGCCGGATCCTCGTACTGGCGATGATCACAACATGGCGCTGGGACCGAGACGACCAGCTCCCCGACGGGCGCCGGCTGGCGGGGGAGTGGCTGGGCCAGATCCGGGCGGCACTCGAACGCAATGGCCAGGGTTCCCACGGCTGATCGCGGAACTCAGAGGCACACGCAGGCTCACACGCACCGTCCAGGAAGGCACAGCCATGGCCGTCGAACCCCCGCAGCGCATCGCCCTCCTCGGCGGCGGCTTCTCCACCGACGACGACGGCCTCCTCGACGACTGGGTGCCGGCCCGGGCACGTGTGTCCCGCGCCAAGGTGTGCTTCGTACCCACGGCCAGCGGAGACGCACCGGCCTATATCGAACAGTTCCGTGCGGCGTTCGGGAGCCGCCCCGCCTGTGAACCCTCCGTCCTGCAGTTGTTCCGCCGTGAGCTGGACGACGACGCACTGCGCTCCTTCCTGCTCGCCCAGGACGTCATCTACGTGGGCGGCGGCAACACGGCCAACCTCCTCGCGGTGTGGCGAACCCATGGCGTGGACCGGCTGCTGCGAGAGGCCTACGGCCGTGGCGCGCTGCTGTGCGGCATCAGCGCCGGTGCCAACTGCTGGGCCGAGGGCTCGCACACCGACTCCTTCGGGCCGTTGACACACCTCCCCGACGGCCTGGAGCTGCTGCCCGGCTCCGTCTGCCCGCACTACGACAGTGAACCGGGCCGTCGCCCCTCCTACCGCGCGGCCGTGGCAGCGGGGCGGTTGCCGGCGGGCTGGGCGGTGGAGGACGGGGCCGCGGCGCTGTTCACGGACGGTGTGCTGACGGAGGCCGTCAGCCGGACGAGGGGAGCCGGGGTGTACCGGGTGGAGCCGGCCGGGGGTGATGGCGTGGGTGAGCGTGCACTGCCGTGTCGGTTGCTCGGGGCTTGACCGGATCACGCAGGATTGCCCCGGCCACGATCGGGTACGCGAGCAGCACCGCGTCCGGGGCGGATCATGCCCCGGGCGGGCCGCACGACCGCCGCTACCAGGGAATCTGCCATGGAGACACCCGCAAACGACCCCACGCCCACGCCCGCCCAGCGGGCTCTGGACGTCCTCACCGAGAACACCGAGGACGCGGCGGCTCTGGACGCGCTCGCCAACAGCGACGTGCTCATCCCCGTGCCCGACGACGCGAACGACGCCGACGCCGCCAACCCCTCGGCGGTGGCACTGCCGGTGCTGGAGCAGCCCGGCGGCGAGCCGGTGGTGCCCGTGTTCACCTCCGAGGTGGAGATGGCCGGGCTGCTGCCGTTCGTCTCCCGCTACCGCCTGGTGCCGCTCGGCGCCCTGGCCGCCCAGTGGCCGGCCGACGACCTGTCGCTCACCATAGACGGCAGCTCGGAGCACCGCCTGACCCTCACCTCGGAGGGAGTACGCACCCTGCTGGCACGCCCGTAGGACCGAGTACGCCGGCCCGGGCCGGGCGGGCTACGCGCCCAGTGTCCGGGCCAGCGCGGCCCGCTGCAGCGGCAGTACCTCCGCGTGCAGGTCACGGCCCTTGGAGGTCAGGGCCACCCACACGCCGCGCCGGTCCTCCACGCACACCGAACGCGTCACCAGCCCGTCCTTCTCCAGCCGGGCGATGAGCCGGGACAGCGCGCTCTGGCTGAGATGCACCCGCCCGACCAGGTTCTGCACCCGGCACTGCTCGCCCTCCTCGGGCGCCGCCGTGGCGAGGATGTCCAGGACCTCGAAGTCGGACGCGCCGAGGCCGTGCGGATGCAGCACCCGGTCGATCTCGCACATCGTGCGCGCGTGCGCCGACAGGATGTCCCGCCACCGCTCCTCGAGCCGCCCACCAGCCGTTTTCGACGCCATATGTGAACGGTAACACCGGCGCGGCATTCAATGTCGGTGCATGCAGTGCATGCCTCTGCCCGGGCACCGGATCCTAGGTCGACTCCCGTTTGACCAGCTCCGTCGGCAGGATCACCGCCGCCGGATCCTCGCCCCCGATCTGCGCGAGCAGCACCCGCACCATCTCGGCGCTGATCCGGTCCCACGGCTGCCGGATCGTCGTGAGCTCGGGGCTGGAGGCCACGGCGGCCGGGGAGTCGTCGAAGCCGCCCACCGCGACGTCCTGCGGCACGCGCCGCCCCGCCCGCTGGAGGGCGGCCAGCACGCCCTGCGCCATGAGGTCCGAGGCGACGAACACCGCGTCCAGGTCCGGGGCCCGCGCCAGCAGCCGCTCGGCGCCCGCCTCGCCGCTGGCCCGGCCCCAGTCGCCGGTGACGATGAGCCGCTCGTCGATCTCGAGGCCCGCTTCCGTGAGCACCTCCTTGTAGCCGGCGAGGCGATCGACACCGCCCGGGGTGTCCACCGGGCCGTTCACCATGCCGATACGGCGGCGGCCCAGTGACAGCAGGTGGCGCATCATGTCGCGGGCGCCGTCCCGGTCGTCCGCCGCCACGTAGCTCACCTTGGTGCCGCGCCCCATGGGCTTGCCGCACTGTACGAGGGGCACCCCCGCCCCGTGCAGTTGCTCGGCGACCGGGTCGGCGGAGTGGCTGGAGACGAGCAGCACGCCGTCGACGTGGCCCGCGGTGATGTACCGCGTGATCCGCCGCCGCTCGTCCTGCGTGCCGGCCAGCATCAGCAGCAGGGGGATGTCGTGCGCGGCCAGCGCCTGGGTGCAGCAGCGCAGCAGGACGTTGAAGTTGGGGTCCTCGAACAACTTCTCCTGCGGTTCGGTCAACAGGAAGCCGATCGAGTCGGACCGCCCGGTGATCAGGGAGCGGGCGTGCCGGTTGACGACGTAACCCGTCCTGCGGATGGCCGCGTTGACCGCTTCCTGGGCGGCCGGGCTGACGTAGTGGCCGCCGTTGAGTACACGCGAGACCGTGCCGCGCGAGACCCCCGCCTCGCGCGCCACGTCGTGGATCGTGGGCGGCCTGCGCCTGCCTCCCGCAGCGTTCATGGTCATGACTTTACGGCTCCGGAGAGCAGATCCAGACTCCAGAACCGCTGGATGACCAGGAAGAGAGCGACCAGCGGCAGCACCGCCAGGAACGCGCCGGTGATCACCAGGGTGTACAGCGCCGGGGTGTTGGCGCCCTGCTCCAGCAACGTGAACAGGCCGAGGGTGATCGGGAACTTCTCGTCGTCGCTGATCATGATGTACGGCAGCAGGAAGTTGTTCCAGATCGCCACGAACTGGAACAGGAACACCGTCACCATGCCCGGGATCATCATCGGCAGCGCGATCCGCGTGAAGATCCGCCACTCGCTCGCCCCGTCCATACGGCCGGCCTCGACCACGTCGGCCGGCACTGCGGCGGCGGCGTAGATCCGGGCGAGGTAGACGCCGTACGGCGACAGGATCTGCGGCAGCAGCACGGACAGGTAGGAGTCCGTGAGGTCGGCCTTCGCCAGCAGCAGGTACTGCGGGATGGCCAGGATCACCGGCGGCATCAGAACACCCGCGAGCAGCACGTTGAAGATCGTCTCGCGGCCCCGGAAGCGGTAGGTCGCCAGCGCGAAGCCGCTGAACGCCGAAACGCAGGTAGACAGCAGGGCCCCGAGCCCGGCGTACAGGGCGGAGTTGCCCATCCACGACCAGTAGACGCCGTCGCGGTAGGCGCTCAGATCCCGGAAGTTGTCGGCGAAGCCCGTGCCCGGCAGGAACGTGAACGTGGAGAACAGCTCACTGCCGGACTTCGTGGCCGCGATGACCACCCAGGCCACCGGCAGCAGGCAGTAGACCGCCCCCAGGAACAGCGTGACCGTCGGGATCAGGGCGATCCGGCGGCGCAGCGGCGGGCGGCCCTGAGCGGTACCGGGCGCGGTGCCCGCCACCGGCTCGGCCTGGGAAACGGCAAGGGAGCTCATCGGGCTGCCTCCTGCTTCTGACGACGGTTCGCGGCCCGCAGGAAGCCGAAGGACAGCAGGAGCGTGACGAACGCGATGATCACGGCCTGCGCCGCGGCGCCGTAGATGTCACCCTCGCCGAACGCGTCCCGGTGCACCTTCATCAGCGGACTCCACGTCGTGGACACCGAGTTGGTGAGCGGCTTGAGTGTGGTCGGTTCGCTGAACACCTGGAGCGTCGCGATGATCGAGAAGAAGAAGGTCAGCACCAGCGAGGGCGCCACCATCGGGATCTTGATCCGCAGCGCGATCTGCGCCGGGGTGGCGCCGTCCAGCTTCGCCGCCTCGTACACCTCCGCCGGGATCGACTGGAGCGAGGTGTAGATGACGATCATGTTGAAGCCGGTGCCGCCCCAGACCGCGATGTTCGACAAGGCCAGGTACAGCGGCCCGCCGTCCAGCAGGTCCGGCTGCGGCAGGCCCAGCTTGTCGAGCACGAAGTAGAAGGGGCTGACGTCCGGCAGGTACAGGAAGCCCCACAGCAGCGCTGCCACCACCCCGGGGATGGCGTACGGCAGGAAGATCGCGAGCCGGGTGAAGGGGGCCAGCCGCACCTTCTCGGAGTCCAGCATCAGCGCGAACAGCAGGGCGAGGCCGAGCATGACGGGGACGACGATGCAGCCGTAACCCAGCACGCGCAGCGCCCCGTTCACCAGCTCGCTGTCGGTGAGGGCGTCGGTGTAGTTCTCCAGCCCGGCCCAGACCTCCCTGCGGGCGCCGGAGCCCAGGCCGAGGCCGGAGACCTTCACCTTGCGGAGGCTGAGCCAGACCGCGTAGCCGATCGGCAGCGCGAAGAAGAGCGCGAAAAGGATCGTCGCGGGGATGAGGAAGAAATAGGGGGCGCTTCGCGCTCGTTTGAGGGTGGTGATGGGAGACGGGTGGGCGTACGGGGCCCCCTTGACCCCGTACGACTGCCGGTGTGCCGTGCTTTTCACTCCGCGACCTCGAAGCCCTGCTTCTTCATGTCGGCGACGGTGTCGTCCTGCATCTCCTTCAGCGCGGCGCCGAAGTCCGACTTGTTCTTCGCGGCGGCGCCGAAGGCGTCCTTGAAGGTGGTGTAGGCGACGTTCACGTTGGGGCCCCAGGCGGCCGGCGCCGTGGTCTCCGCGATGTCGGCGGCCTTGCTGTAGAAGTCGGCCTGGTTGGAGAAGTAGGCCGGCGGCTTGAGGAAGGCGCCGCTGGTCTGGGCGTTCTTGGCGGCCGGGTAGATGCCGCTCTCCTTCGCCAGGGCGTTGAGGGCGTCGCCGTCGGTGTTCAGCCAGGTGGCGAACTCGGCGGCGGCCTCCTGGTGCTTGGAGTCCGTGGTGACGGCGGTGGAGGACCCGCCCCAGCTGCCCGTGCGGTTCTCGCTCGCGGACCACTGGGGGAGGGGGGCCATGGCCCACTTGCCCTTGGTGGCGGGGGCGGCCGTGGTGAGCGTGCCCGGTGCCCACACGGCGCTGACCCAGGCGATCTGCTTGCCGGTGTTGAGCGCCTTGTTCCAGGACGGGGTGTACATCGGCTGGTTGTCGATGGCGCCCTCCTTGACCAGGCCGCCCCAGAACTTCGCGACCTTCTGCGTCGCCGCGTCGTCGATGGCGACCTTCCACTGGTCACCGGAGGTCGTCCACCACTTGGCGCCCGCCTGCTGGGCGAGGCCCGCGAAGAGGCCGGAGTCGTTGGCGGAGAAGGTGGTGAGGTCCTTGTCGGGGGCGGCCTGCTTCAGCTTGCGCGCGGTCTTAGCGAACTCGTCCCAGGTCGTCGGCACCGTCAGGCCGTACTCCTTGAACAGGTCCTCGCGGTAGTAGAACATCATCGGCCCGATGTCCTGCGGGACCGCGTAGACGGCGTCGGTGCCCAGCGTCGTCTGCTGCCAGACACCGTCGGCGAACCTGTCCTTCGCGTCGCCCACGTTCTTCGATATGTCCGCCAGGGCGTCGTTGCTGACCAGCGTGGGCAGCGCCTGGTACTCCGCCTGCACGAGGTCGGGCGCCTTGCCCGCCTTGTGCGCGGTGAGGATCTTGGTGATGAGCGTGTCGCCGGAGGCCTGCTTCTTCACCGTGACGGTGATCTGGTCCTTCTTGCCCGGCCCCTTGTTCCACAGGTCCACGACCTTGTCCATGCCGGGCGTCCAGGTCCAGTACGTCAGCGAGACCGGCCCCGACTCGGTCTCGCTGTCCCCGGATTCCGAGCCGCAGGCGGCGAGGGCGGTGGCGCCGAGCGCGAGGGCGACGGCGGATGTCACGAGGCGGCGGCGCTTCGTGTACGGCATGGATCTCTCCCCTGACCTGGGGTCCTCGCCTGCTGCGAGAACCTGCCATGCTTCTGTGAGCGTTCACAGTAGAGAAACATCCCGGACACTTGTCAATGGTTGTTGCTGTGCGGTTATGTTGGGCTCCGCACGCGTCGCTGTGTGTGCACGTTCCCATTTGATCGACCGACCGGGAGACCATCCATGCCGGAGACCACCCCCAGGGGCCTCACCAGGCTCGCCTTCGGTGGGGACTACAACCCCGAGCAGTGGCCGGAGAGCGTCTGGCAGGAGGACGTCCGGCTGATGCGCGAGGCCGGCGTCACCATGGTGAGCGTCGGGATCTTCTCCTGGGCGCTGCTGGAGCCCTCACCCGGCCGCCACGACTTCGGCTGGCTCGACCGGCTCCTGGACCTGCTGCACGAGCACGGCGTCCGCGTCGACCTCGGAACCCCCACCGTCGTACCGCCCGCCTGGTTCTACCGGGCCCACCCCGACGCCCTGCCCGTGACCGCCGAGGGCGTGCGCTACGAGTTCGGCTCCCGCGCCGCGATCTGCCACAGCAACGCGGACTACCGCGCGGCCGCCGCCGCCATCACCACGAAGCTCGCCGAACGCTACGGCGACCACCCCGCCCTGGCGATGTGGCACGTGCACAACGAGTACGGCGTCCCCGTCTCGGCCTGCTACTGCGACTCGTGCGCCGCGCACTTCCGCCGCTGGCTGGCGACCACGTACGGCACGGTCGACGCGGTCAACGAGGCCTGGGGCACGGCCTTCTGGGGCCAGCGCTACACGGACCTCGACCAGATCAACCCGCCCCGGCTCACCCCCGCGGCCGTCAACCCGGGCCAGGCGCTGGACTACAAGCGGTTCGCCGACGCCACCATGCGCGAGAACTTCGTGACGGAGCGCGACATCCTGCACCGCCTGTCCCCGGGCGTCCCGGTCACCACCAACTTCATGACGGCGCTGAGCCAGTGCGACTCCGTCGACTACTGGGCCTGGGGCCGCGAGGTCGACATCGTCACCAACGACCACTACCTGATCACCGACGGCCGCCGCACCCACGTCAACCTGGCCATGGCCGCCGACCTCACCCGCTCCGTCGCGGGCGGCGCCCCCTGGCTGCTGCTGGAGCACTCCACCTCGGGCGTCAACTGGCAGCCCCGCAACCCGGCCAAGGCCCCCGGCCAGATGGCCCGCAACTCCCTCACGCACGTGGCGCGCGGCTCCGACGGCGCCATGTTCTTCCAGTGGCGCCAGTCCCGGCGCGGCGCCGAGAAGTTCCACTCGGCGATGGTCCCGCACGGCGGCACCGACACCCGCGTGTGGCGCGAGGTCGTCGAACTCGGCGCCGCCGTCGGCGCGTTGAGCGAGATCCGCGGCACCCGCACCGAGGCCGACGTGGCCGTGCTGTGGGACTGGCAATCCTGGTGGGCGCAGAACCTCGACTGGCGCCCCAGCGTCGACCACGACGCCCGCGAACGCGCCGACTCCTTCTACGAGGCCCTCTACGACCGCCACCTCACCGTCGACTTCGCCCACCCGGAAGCCGACTTGTCGAGGTATCCCCTTGTCGTCGTTCCGGCCCTGTACCTGATGACGGAGGCGGCTGGGAACAACCTCACGGCCTATGTCGAGAACGGCGGCGCCCTGGTCGTCTCGTACTTCTCCGGCATCGTCGACGAGCACGACGCCGTCCACGAGGGCGCCTACCCGGGCCCCCTGCGGGACGTCCTCGGCCTCACCGTCGAGGAGTTCTCACCGCTGCTGCCCGGCGAGCGGGTGAGCGTCACCGGCCCCGACGGATCCGAGCTGGGCGCGGACGTGTGGACTGAGTTCGTGGTGCCGCGCGGCGCCGAGACCGTCCTGACGTATGCCGACGGCCTCACCGCCGGGCGGCCCGCCGTCACCCGGCACCGCCGCGGCGAGGGCACCGCCTGGTACGTCTCCACCCGGCTCGGTGCCGACGGCCTGGACGCGCTGCTCGGCTGGGCGGTCGAGGACGCCCGGCTCGCCCCGCGCGCCGACCTGCCCCGGGACGTCGAAGTGGTGCGCCGCACCGGCGAGTCGGGCACCTACGTGTTCGCCGTCAACCACACCGCCTCGGACGCCAAGGTGCCGCTGGAGGCCTCCGGCACCGAACTGCTGACCGGTGAACGCGCCGCGGGCCGGCTGGCGGTCCCGGCCGGAGCCGTCCGGGTCGTCCGGCTCGACGGCTGAAACCGACTCCCTCCGCCCGCGTGAGCCGCACGAGCCGCGGGCGGAGGGGTTCCCTCACCCGCCCACCGGTGAGGGGCACCCCCAACCCCCACGTCGAAGGGACGACGGACGACGATGTTCCATCCCAGACGCACACTCAGAACCCTGCTTCTCCCGCTCGCGGCGGGGCTCGCCCTCACCGCCCTGCCCGCCACCTCCGCCCACGCCGCGAGCACGCTGACCAACGGCGGCTTCGAGGCCGACGGCGCGGGCGCGGCCACACCGGGCGGCTGGTCCGAGTACGGCGACACCGGCGCCTCGTTCACCGAGTCCGGCGGCCACGGCGGAAGCTACCGCCTGAGCCACTGGGCCTCCACCGCCTACAAGGTGGAGACGTACCAGTACCTGTCCGGACTCACCAACGGCGCCTACAAGCTCACCGCCTGGGTGCGCTCCGGCGGCGGGCAGAAGTCCGCGTACATAGCGCTGAAGAACTGCGGCGGCGCCGAGCAGCGCACCGACCTGCCGGTCTCGGCCAGTGGGTGGATCCGGATCGTCGTGCCGGTCAATGTGACCGGCAACCAGTGCACGATCAGCGTCAACAGTGACGCCAACGCGGGCAATTGGATCAATGTTGACGACCTGACCTTCACCTCGGGCACGTCCAGTACGTCGATCAAGGGTGCCGACATCTCGTCCCTGGCCAAGAGCGACGCCAAGGGCGGCGTCTACCGGAACAGCTCCGGCACGTCCGGTGACGCCCTGGCCATCCTCAAGTCGTCCGGCATGAACTACGCGCGCCTCAAGGTCTGGGTGAACCCGGCCGACGGCTACAACAACAAGGCGCACGTCCTCGCCACGGCCAAGCGCGTCAAGGCGCAGGGCATGAAGCTGCTGGTCGACTTCCACTACTCGGACTTCTGGGCCGACCCCGGCCGCCAGGACAAACCCGCCGCCTGGGCCGGACACTCGTACAGTCAACTGAAGACCGACGTGTACAACCACACGTACGACGTGTTGAACGCCTTGAAGGCGCAGGGCACCACCGCAGACATGGTCCAGGTCGGCAACGAGATCAACGGCGGCATGCTGTGGAACGAGGGATCGACCTCCAACTGGCCTCAGCTGGCCGGTCTGCTCAACTCCGGCTACGACGCGGTCAAGGCGGTCAACTCGGGCACCACCGTCGCCCTGCACCTCGCCAAGGGCGGTGACCTGGCCGGCACCCGCTGGTGGTTCGACAGCGCGCGCTCCAACGGCGTGAAGTTCGACGCGATCGGTCTGTCGTACTACGGCTACTGGCACGGCACGCTGGCCGACTTCCAGACCACCCTCGATGACGCGGCCTCCCGCTACGGCAAGCCGGTCTTCGTCGCCGAGACCGCCTACCCGTTCCGCCTGGACAGCGAGGACGCGCACGAGAACATCATCGACACCAGCGCCGAGCTGGTCTCCGGCTACCCGGCGAGCGTGGCCGGCCAGACCCGGTGGATGAACGACGTGGCGAGCATCGTGGAGGCCGTCCCGAACGGCCGTGGCCTCGGCATCTTCTACTGGGAGGCGACCTGGACCGCGGTGAACGGCAACGGCTGGGATCCGACCGACGCGTCCTCCGGCAACGCCTGGGAGAACCAGGCGCTGTTCGGCTACGACGACCGGGCGCTGTCGTCGATGTCCTGGTTCCGCCACCGCTGACCCACGGAGAAGGGGGACCCGGCCGCACGCACGCGGCCGGGCCCTCACGCGTTTCCGAACTCACTTGTCCCGTACGGCAGTTCGGTATCGGTCAAGGATGCGGAGTCCCGAGCGCGGCGGCTTCGACTGCGAGACAGTGGGAAGACGCGGTAAGAGGACAGAGCCGCGAGGCAGGGGCAGGACATGCTGAGGACTCCCACCGACGATACCCGCCTGCGCATCCTGGCCTGGCTGAAGGAACCCGGCCCAGCCGCGCACGGCGTCACCGCGGACGCCGTCGCCGAGAGGTTCTCGATGCCCCGCCCGGTCGCCGTCACCCACCTCCGGCTGCTCCACGCCACCGGCATGCTGCGCACCAGCCGGTCAGCGGGCCGCGTGCACTACCACCGCGACGAGATGCGCATCGCCGAGGTCGCCCGGATGTTTGAAAAGGGCTGGTAGGCGACCCGGTACGACCCCCTACCCCGGAAGCTCCCCCGACGGTGAAGGACACACGCGCGATGGAACGTCCCACGGCACTCGTCCCACGCCACTACGTCACGGTGGGCCACGGCCCCGAGGACGTGGTCGCCGACCCGCGCGGCCGCGTGCTGACCGGGCTGGCGGACGGCCGCATCCTGCGCCTGGACGGCCTGGGGGACCCGGTGACGGCCCGTTCCGAGGTGATCGCCGAGACCGGCGGCAGGCCGCTCGGGCTCGAACTCCTCCCGGACGGCGACCTGCTGGTGTGCGACGCCGAACGCGGACTGCTGCGCGTCGGCACCGGCGACGGCACGGTCCGCGTCCTCGCCGACACGGTGGCGGGGGAGCGGATCCGGTTCGCCAGCAACGTCGTGTCCCTCTCCGACGGCAGCGTGTACTTCACCGTCTCCAGCCGCCGCCACTCCCTGGACCACTGGATCGGCGACATCGTCGAACACACCGGGACAGGTCGCCTGCTGCGTCTGGCCCCCGGCGCGGACACCCCCGAGGTGGTGCTGGACGGCCTCCAGTTCGCCAACGGGCTCGCCGCCGGGGCCGACGAGTCGTTCCTCGTCATCGCCGAGACCGGCGCCCGCCGCCTCACCCGCTACCGGCTCACCGGACCCGGCGCGGGCCGGAGCGAGCCCTTCGCCGAGAACCTCCCGGGCATGCCCGACAACCTCTGGCGCGGCGCCCCGGACGGACCGGTCTGGGTCGCACTGGCCGGACCCCGCGTCCCCGCCCTCGACCTGTTCCACCGCAGTGCGCCCGCGGTGCGCCGGGCCGCCGCCCGCGTGGCCGTACGCGCTCCCTTCCGTCCCACCGGAACGATCGCCGTGCTGGCCTTCGACGACGAGGGTCGCGTCCTTCACCACCTCGCCCGCCGCCACTCCGGATACCGGATGGTCACCAGCGTGTGCGAAGCGGGCGGACACCTCGTGCTGGGCAGCCTCTGGGAGCCGGGCGTGGCGGTCTGCGAGCCACCCGGCCCGAAGTGACGCCGGTTCGCCACCGGAGTTAACCTGAACCCCGGCCGCGACACCTCTCGCGGCGCGGCGGTGGGGCCCGCCGTACCCGAACCGCGGCACGGACGCCGCCAACGGTCCCTACTTGCGACGGCACGCGCCCGCACGATCCCGGGCCCCGGCGAGTAGGAGACGTACGACCATGACGGCCCCCGAGACGGAAAGCCTCCGCATCCGCCCCGCTGCCCCGCACCCGCCCGCCTGGCGCGCCCAGGCGCCCGTCGTCGCGGCGGTGGCGCTCGGCGGGGGAGCGGGGGCCGCCGCCCGCTACGCGGCGTCCCTGTGGTGGCCCGCGCACACCGGCGGCTTCCCCTGGACGATCTTCTGGGTCAATGTCGCCGGCTGTGCCGTGATCGGCGTGTTCATGGTCGTCATCACCGAGTTCCGGGCCACACACCGCCTGGTCCGCCCGTTCTTCGGCACCGGCGTGCTCGGGGGTTTCACGACCTTCTCGACGTACGCCGTCGACATCCAGAAGCTGGCCGACGGCGGCCACCTCCGCACCGGCCTGACCTACCTCGCCGCGACCCCGGTCGCGGCGCTCACGGCGGTGTGGCTCGCGGCCTGGTCGACCCGCCGTGTCCTGAAGTGGAGGCAGCCATGACACGGCTGACCGGCAGGGCCCTGCGCCTGACCGTCTTCGTCGGCGAGAACGACACCTGGCACCACAAGCCCCTCTACTCGGAGATCGTCCACCGGGCCCACGCGGCGGGCCTCGCGGGCGCCAGCGTCTTCCGGGGCGTCGAGGGTTTCGGCGCCTCCTCACTGATCCACACCTCGCGGCTGCTGTCCCTGAGCGACGACCTGCCGGTCGCCGTCGTGATCGTCGACACCGAGCCACGCGTGCGGGCCTTCCTGCCCCAGCTCGACGAACTCGTCACCGAGGGCCTGGTGACCCTCGACGACTGCGAGGTCATCCTCCCCCAGTCTCGGCTTCGCTCGACCGGGGGCACCCCCACCACCGGCCGGGAGGACACCCCGGGCGAAACGGACACGAAGGGTAAGAGGTCGTTGTGAACTGGCTGCTGGTCGTCGGGGGCGCGATGGTTGGCGCCCCGCTGCGCTACCTCACCGACCGCACGGTGCAGTCCCGGCACGACTCCGTCTTCCCCTGGGGCACCTTCGCGGTGAACGTCACCGGCTGCTTGATCCTGGGCCTGCTCACCGGCGTCGCCGGACACGTCCAGCTGCTGCTCGGCACGGGTCTGTGCGGCGCCCTGACGACGTACTCGACGTTCTCCTACGAGACGCTGCGGCTGATGGAGACGGGGGCCCGCGGCTACGCCGTCCTCAATGTGGCGGCCGGCCTGACGGCCGGTCTCGGGGCGGCGTTCGCGGGGGTGGCGCTCGCGCGTCTGTGAGATCCGTTCTCGCCCGCGTGTAGTAGGACGGTGCTCTCCACGCCCGTCTCTCCTCGCACAGAACTGGATCCCATGAGCGTCATCAGCGTCGGTCAGGCCATCGTCCTCGGAGCCGTCGAGGGGGTGACCGAGTTCCTGCCCGTCTCCTCCACCGGGCATCTGAAGATCGTCGAAGGGCTCATGGGCATCCCCGTCGACGATCACGCCGTGGTCGGGTTCTCGGCCGTCATCCAGGTCGGCGCGATCGCCGCGGTGCTCGTGTACTTCTTCAAGGACATCGTGCGGATCGTCTCCGCATGGGGGAGGGGTCTGCGCGACCGCGAGGAGCGCTACCACCACGACTACAAGTTCGCCTGGTGGGTCATCTGCGCCACGATCCCGATCGTCGCCGTCGGACTCGCCGCCAAGCCGCTCATCGAGGGCCCGCTGGCCTCGCTGTGGGTGGTGGCCGGCTCGCTGATCGCCGGCAGCGGAGTGATGTGGGCGGCGGACCAGATGGGCCGGCACAAGCGCGGAGAGGACGACACCTCCTTCAAGGACGCCATGCTCGTCGGCAGCTCCCAGATCCTCGCCCTGCTCTTCCCCGGCTTCTCCCGCTCCGGCGCCACCATGTCCACGGCGCTGATCCTCGACCTGGACCGGGTCGCCGCCACCCGGCTCTCCTTCTTCCTCGGCATCCCCGCCCTGACCGGCGCCGGCCTCTACGAACTCAAGGACGCCCTGGGCACCGGCGTGGGCGCGGCCCCGCTCGCCGTCGGCACGCTCGTGTCCTTCGTGGTGGCCTACGGCTCCATCGCCTGGCTGCTGAAGTTCGTCGCCAAGCACTCCTTCAACGCCTTCGTGATCTACCGGATCGTCGTGGGCGTGCTGCTGTTCGGCCTGCTCGGGGCGGGTGTGCTCACCGGCTGACCGGTCGCGACGGCGAGGGGGCCGGGCTGTCGCCACGGCGAGGGGGCCGGGCGCGTGAACGCGGTCTTGCGGCCCTCTGGACGTTTCGTTGCGACCTCTTGACAGGCGCCTCCCTCGACCCGCAGGATCGCCACCGTGAACCTGTCAGACAGCCGGACAGCCGGACAGCCCGTGCGGCGCGTCAGCGCCATGGAAGCGGTGCTGGCGTATCTGCGCGACGCCATCGAGCGCGGCGACTACGCGATCGGCGACAAGCTCCCCTCCGAGGCGGAACTCTGCCGCACCCTCGAGGTCTCACGGCCCGTGCTGCGCGAGGCGCTGCGCGCCCTGCAGACCATGGGCCTGACCGTCTCCAGGACCGGCAAGGGCACCTTCGTCGTCGCCAGCACCGTCGAGGACCCCACCTTCGGCGACTACTCGGCCAGCGACCTGCTGGAGGTGCGCCGCCACGTCGAGATCCCGGTCGCCGGGTACGCGGCACGGCGCCGCACCCCGGAGAACCTCGACCACCTGGCCCACCTGCTGGACCGGATGGAACGGGAGACGGACACCACAGCCTGGGTCGCGATGGACACGCTGTTCCACCTCGCCGTGGCCGAGGCCGCGCAGAACCCGGTCTTCCGCCGGGTCATCGAGGAGATCCGGGACGCGCTGGCCCGCCAGTCCGCCTTCCTCAACGAGCTGGGCGGCCGCCGCGAGCAGTCCAACCGCGAGCACCGGGCGATCGTCGAGGCGCTGATGGACGGTTCCGAGAACGACGCGGTGGAGGCCATGGCCCACCACCTCGACCGGGTCGAGACGACCCTCACCGACATCGTGCGCCCCGCGCGCACGGACACCCCCATGGAAGGCGGACCCGAGGCGTGAGCGAGCAGTCCCTGCACGAAGGAGTGCAGAAACGTTCCGGCCATGTCGACGCCGGAGACGCCGGCTACAGCAAGTCCCTGAAGTCCCGGCACGTCAACATGATCGCCATCGGCGGCGCCATCGGCACCGGGCTCTTCCTCGGAGCCGGCGGCCGCCTCGCCGACGCCGGCCCCTCCCTCTTCATCGCCTACGCGGTCTGCGGCCTCTTCGCCTTCCTGGTCGTGCGCGCCCTCGGCGAACTCGTCCTCTACCGGCCCTCCTCCGGCGCCTTCGTGTCGTACGCCCGCGAGTTCATGGGCGAGAAGGGCGCCTACACCGCGGGCTGGATGTACTTCCTCAACTGGGCGACCACCGGCATCGCCGACATCACCGCCGTCGCGACCTACACCCACTACTGGGGCATGTTCTCCGACATCCCGCAGTGGGTGATCGCGCTCATCGCGCTGGCGGTCGTGCTCACCGTGAACCTGATCTCGGTGAAAATCTTCGGCGAGCTGGAGTTCTGGTTCGCGATCATCAAGGTCGGCGCGCTCGTCGTCTTCATGTGCATAGGCATCTTCCTGCTGGTCACCCAGCACCCCGTCGACGGCCACAGCCCCGGCCCGTCCCTCATCAGCGACAGCGGCGGCCTCTTCCCGCACGGCCTGCTGCCCATGCTGCTGATCATCCAGGGCGTCGTCTTCGCCTACGCCTCCGTCGAGCTCGTCGGCGTCGCGGCCGGTGAGACCCAGAACCCCGAGAAGATCATGCCCAAGGCGATCAACTCGATCATGTGGCGCGTGGGCGTGTTCTACGTCGGCTCCGTCGTCCTGCTGTCGATGCTGCTGCCCTGGAACAAGTACACGGCGGGGGAGAGCCCCTTCGTCACGGTGCTGTCCAACATCGGCGTCCCGGCGGCCGGCGACGTGATGAACCTCGTGGTCCTCACCGCCGCGATGTCCTCCCTCAACTCCGGCCTGTACTCCACCGGCCGCATCCTGCGCTCCATGGCCATGGCCGGATCCGCGCCGAAGTTCACGTCCGTGATGAGCCGCAGCCAGGTCCCCTACGGCGGCATCCTGCTCACCAGCGGCATCTGCGTGCTGGGCGTCGGCCTCAACTTCGTCGTGCCCGCCGAGGCGTTCGAGATCGTGCTGAACTTCGCCGCGATCGGTATCCTCGCCACCTGGGGCATGATCATGATCTGTCACCTCCTCTTCTGGCAGAAGACCCAGAAGGGCGAGCTGACCCGCCCGGGCTACCGGCTGCCGGGCTCCCCCTGGACCGAGCTCGTGACGCTGGCGTTCCTCGCCTCCGTCCTGGTCCTCATGTACGCCGACGGCGGCGCGGGACGCACCACCGTGCTGTGCCTGCCGCTGATCGTCGGGGCACTGGTCGCCGGATGGTTCGCCGTCCGCGGCCGTGTCGCGCGCACGTCCACCACCGGAGCCGACGCGTGAGGAACGCGCCGCTCCATGAGAAGCAGGCAGTGATGTACAGCAGTTCCCTCGCGGACGCACCCCTTGTCCGTGAACCCGTCCACACCCCCGTCGCCCACCTCGTACGCGGCGGAATCGTCGAAGGCATCCACTACGGCTCCGTCGTCGTCCTCGGCGCCGACGGAGAGGTCCAGCTCCAGATCGGAGACATCGAGGCCGCCTTCTACCCCCGCTCCGCGATCAAGCCCGTCCAGGCCGTGGCCATGGCCCGGGCCGGGCTGCCGCTCGACGGCGAGCTGCTGTCGCTGACCGCGGCCAGCCACTCCGGCGAGGAACGCCACCTCGCCGGTACCCGGCGCATCCTCGAACTCGCCGGGCTCACCGAGGACCACCTGCGCAACGTCCCGGACCTGCCGTTCGACCCGGTCGTCCGGGACGCCTGGGTGCGCGAGGGCCGGCTGCCCTCGCGGCTCGCGCAGAACTGCTCCGGCAAGCACGCGGCCATGCTCTACACCTGCGCCCTCAACGACTGGCCGCTGGAGAACTACCTGGACCCCGGCCACCCGCTCCAGCAGGCCATCGCCGAGATCGTCGAGGACCTCACCGGGCAGCGCATCGCCCGGGTCACCGTCGACGGCTGCGGCGCGCCCCTGTTCTCCATCTCCCTGCACGGCCTCGCCCGGGCCACGGCCCGGATCGTCACCGCCGCGCCGGGCACGCCCGAGGCCCGCGTCGCAGACGCGATGCGCGAGCACGCCGAGATGGCCTCCGGCTCCGGCCGGGACGTCGCCGCGATGATGCGGGCGGTGCCGGGGCTCTTGACCAAGGACGGCTTCGAGGGCGTGCAGGTCGCTGCGCTGGCCGATGGGCGGGCCGTTTCGGTGAAGATCGCCGACGGTGCGAATCGGGCGCGGGTGCCGGTGGCTGCCGCCGCGTTGGCCCGGGCGGGCGTCGACCCGGAGCTGCTCACCGAGTTCCAGGGCGAGCCGCTGCTGGGCGGTGGCCGGGAGGTCGGGCGTGTGCGGCCCGTTCGCTCGCTGGAACCGCTTGCCGGTGCTGCCCGCGCCTGACGATGTGCCGGGTTCTCCCGTCCGGCGGCTGCGGGTCCCCTGTGGCTGATCGCGCAGTTCCCCGCGCCCCTGAAGGGGTGCACACCCACCCTCGCTTCCCTCAGAAAGAGGACCCTCGCTCATGACCGCCGCCACCCGTTCCGAACACGATCTGCTCGGGGACCGGGATGTTCCCGCCGAGGCCTACTGGGGTGTGCACACCCTGCGGGCCACGGAGAACTTCCCCATCACCGGCATGACCATCTCCGCCTATCCGCACCTGATCGACGCGCTGGCCGCCGTCAAGGAGGCCGCCGCCCTCGCCAACGAGGAACTCGGGCTGCTGGACCCGAAGAAGGCCGCCGCGATCGTCGCCGCCTGCCGGGAGATCCGCGACGGCAAGCTGCATGACCAGTTCGTCGTCGACGTCGTCCAGGGCGGCGCCGGCACCTCCACCAACATGAACGCCAACGAGGTCGTCGCGAACCGGGCGCTGGAACTGCTGGGCCACGCCAAAGGCGAGTACCGGTACCTGCACCCCAACGAGGATGTCAACCTCGGCCAGTCCACCAACGACGTCTACCCGACCGCCGTCAAGATCGCGACGGTGTTCGCGGTGCGCGGGCTGCTCGACGCGATGGCTGTCCTCCAGGAGGCCTTCGCCCGCAAGGCCGTCGAGTTCCGCGACGTGCTCAAGATGGGCCGTACACAGTTGCAGGACGCGGTACCCATGACGCTGGGTCAAGAGTTCTCCGCCTACTCCGTCATGATGGACGAGGACCGGTCCCGTCTTGCCGAGGCCGTCCAGTTGATCCATGAGATCAACCTCGGCGCCACGGCGATCGGTACCGGCCTCAACGCCCCCGCCGGATACGCCGAGTCGGCCCGCCGCCACCTCGCGGCCATCACGGGCCTGCCCCTGGTGACAGCGGCCAACCTGGTCGAGGCCACCCAGGACTGCGGCGCCTTCGTCCAGATGTCCGGTGTGCTCAAGCGCATCGCGGTCAAGCTCTCCAAGAGCTGCAACGACCTCAGGCTGCTGTCCTCCGGGCCGCGTGCCGGGCTCGGCGAGATCAATCTGCCGCCGGTGCAGGCCGGTTCGTCGATCATGCCGGGCAAGGTCAACCCGGTGATCCCCGAGGTCGTCAACCAGGTCGCCTTCGAGGTGATCGGCAACGACGTCACCATAACGATGGCCGCCGAGGCCGGACAGCTCCAGCTCAATGCCTTCGAGCCGATCATCCTGCACTCCCTGTCGGAGTCCATCACGCACCTGCGTGCCGCCTGCCTCACCCTCGCGGAGCGCTGCGTGGCCGGCATCACCGCCAACACCGAGGCGCTGCGCGCGAGTGTCGAGAACTCCATCGGCCTCGTCACCGCCCTCAACCCGCACATCGGCTACACGGCCGCCACCGACATCGCCAAGGAAGCCCTCGCCACCGGCCGGGGCGTGGCCGAACTCGTCCTGGAGAAGGGCCTGCTGCCCGCCGAGACCCTCGCCGGGCTGCTGCGCCCGGAGGTCCTGGCGGGCAGCGGCCCGGCTCCGGTGGCCTGACGCACGCGAGCGCACCGGGACCGGCACGGAGGGACAATCGGATCATGACGTCGTCGACGACCTTCCAGCCGGTCCTGGAGCGCATCGCCGAGGAGATCGAGCGGACACCCGGCCGGGGCCGGCCCGCCGACTACATCCCGGCGCTCGCCGCCCGCGACCCACGCAGCTTCGGCATGGCCGTCGCCGAGCCGGACGGCACGGTGTACGGGGTGGGGGACTGGCGGCGGCCCTTCTCCGCGCAGTCCATCACCAAGGTCTTCACCCTCGCCCTCGTCCTGGCCCGCGAGGGCGACGCCCTGTGGGAACACGTCGGCCGCGAGCCGTCCGGCAACCCCTTCAACTCCCTGGTCCAGCTGGAGTACGAGAACGGCATCCCGCGCAACCCGTTCATCAACGCGGGCGCCCTCGTCGTCACCGACCGGCTGCACACCCGTAGCGGCGACGCGTCGGGCGAACTGCTGGCGTTCCTGCGGGCGGAGAGCGGCAACGCGGACCTGACCTTCGATCAGGAGGTCGCCGCGTCCGAGTCGGCGCACGGCGACCGCAACGCCGCGCTCGGCCACTTCATGGCGTCCTACGGCAACATCGACAACCCAGTGCCGGTCCTGCTCGACGAGTACTTCCGGCAGTGCTCGATCGCGGCGTCCTGCGCCGACCTCGCCCTGGCCACGGCCTTCCTCGCCCGGCACGGCATACGCGCCGACGGCACCCGCCTACTCACCCTCAGCCAGGCCAAGCAGATCAACGCGATCATGCTGACCTGCGGCACGTACGACGCGGCGGGCGACTTCGCCTACCGCGTGGGCCTGCCCGGCAAGAGCGGCGTGGGTGGCGGCATCATCGCGGTCGTCCCGGGCCGCTGCACGCTCTGCGTGTGGAGCCCCGGCCTGGACGAACGGGGCAACTCGGTGGCCGGTGTGGCGGCCCTGGACCGATTCACGACGCTGACGGGCCTGTCGGTGTTCTGACGGAACATCTCAGCGGACGTCGGGGTCATGCCTTCGCATCTCGGCGGGCGTCGGGGTCATGCCTTCAGGGGCGCGGGGAACTGCGCGACAAGCCACGACGAGCCCGCACTCCGCACACCACCGCTCCCGGCAGATGCTCGCCGGCCCCCACCGCCCCGCACCTGATCACCGGCCGGTCACACTCCCGCTCCCGTCCAGAGGGCTCCACGTCGCCGTGAGGCCACCCCACGTTGACACGCTGCCCGAGTGTTGGCCATGGCTTTCCCCGTCGATCTCCGCCGCTGCCAGATACTCGGTCTGGCCGGCACCGCCTTCCTCGCGGCAGGAGGTGAGACGGCCGGAGCCCTGCCCGTACGCGACCTCTTGCCCCGACTACCGGGTCCCCGGCACGGTGTACGGCTTCACCTACCCGCCGTTCGCAGCCGTCGTCATGCTGCCGATGGCCCTGTTGGACCTGCGCACCGCGATCGCCGCCGCGCTGCTGCTCAACGTGGCGGCCCTGGCCCTGATCCTGCGGCTGCTCGCCGGCCCCGCCTGGCGGCGCCCCGGCTGGTACGGCTGGGCCGTGACTGCCTGCTTCCTCGCACTGTTCGAGCCGCTGCGTGACACCTTCAGCTTCGGCCAGGTGAACCTTCTGCTGCTGGCGCTCGTGCTCACCGACGCGGCGCTGCTCGCCGGCGGACGCACACGCTGGGCGGGCATCGGCATCGGGCTGGCGGCCGCGATCAAGCTCACGCCGGCGTTGTTCATCGCTCTGCTGCTGGTGGCCCGGAGGTGGCGCGCGGCGGCGGTCGCCACGGCCGTCGCCCTCGGTGCCACGGCCCTCGCGGCGTCGGTGGACCCCGACGCCTCGCGCTTCTACTGGACCGAGGCGCTGTGGGACACCAACCGGGTGGGCCGCCTCGGTTACGTCTCGAACCAGTCGGTGCAGGGCATCCTGGCCCGGCTGGGCGAGACGGACCGGGCCGTGTGGGCCGCGGCGGCCCTGCTGGTCCTCGGCGTGTGGGCACTGCGGGCCCGCCGGGCGGTCGCCGCGGGGGACTGGGCGGCGGCGTTCGCCCTGACCGGCCTCGCCGCCTGTCTCGTCAGCCCGGTCACCTGGGTGCACCACCTCGTGTGGCTGCTGCCGTCCTTCGCCGTGTTGGTCCGTACCGGGCACACCAGGATCGCAGGGGTCCTGTACGCGGTGCTGTGTACGAGCGTGGTGTGGCTGTGGTTCGACGACGCGTCCGGCGTCGACGGCTTCCTGGGCAGCAACGCCTACGCCTGGATCACCCTGGGCTTGCTCCTGTGGCTGCCGGCCGGTCAGCAGTCTCCGGAACGGCGGACCGGCAGTCGCAGCACCAGCACCACGACCACCGCGCCCAGCCCGGCGGCACCCGCGATCAGCCCCGCTTCCGTCCAGCCGGAACCGGCCTCTTTCGGGACGGCGGTCGCGACAGCGGGCGGAGTCGCCGCGGCCGGTCGCTCCGCGGGCTTCGACGTGTCGAGCGAACCCACCGGTTCGACCCGGCTGCCCGCCTCGAAGCCCCAGTCGAGCAGTGAGCGGGCCTCCTCGTACACCGCGGAGCCGCCGCCCTCCTGAGGGTTCATCACCGTCACGACGAGAGTGCGCCCGTCGCGGCGTGCCGCCGCGACGAGGGTGTTGCCCGCCTTGCTGGTGTAGCCGTTCTTGATGCCGATCAGCCCCCGGTACGGCTGCACGCCACGGGCGCCGCTGAGCAGCCGGTTGGTGTTGCGGATCGGGTACGACCAGTCTCCGCCGCCCGGGAATCTGGCCTCGACGGTGGCGCAGTACCGCGCGAAGTCGGGGTTGCGCAGCCCGACGCGGCCGAAGACCGCCAGATCGAACGCCGACGACACCTGGCCCGGCGCGTCGTAGCCGTCCGGGGAGACCACATGCGTGTCGCGGGCGCCGAGGGACCGGGCCTTGGCCTGCATCCGCTGCGCCGTAACCCGCCAGCCGCCGTTGAGTTCGGCCAGGACGTGCACGGCGTCGTTGCCGGAGTTGAGGAAGACGCCCCGCCACAGGTCGGCGACCCGGTAGGTACGGCCCTCGGTGACCCCGACCATGCTGCTGCCGGCCCCGATGCCCCGGAGCTCCCGCGCGCGGACCGTGTGCCGGATGCCGGCCGGCAGTGTGGGCAGCACCGTGAGGGCGAACAGGGTCTTCAGGGTGCTGGCCGGGGGCAGCCTGCGGTGCGCGTTGTGGGCGGCGAGCACCTCGCCGGTGCGGGCGTCGGCCACCAGCCAGGACAGCGCGGAGGTCTCCGGGAGGCGGGGCGCCCCGGCGCGCGGGCGGACCTGGGTGCCGGGGCGGTACAGCAGCGAGGGGTGCGGGGCCGCCGCCCTCGGCCCGGCCGGCGGACTGGGTTCCGCCCCGCTGGAACGGGCCGCCGCGGCGGGCATCACGGCCAGCAGCCCCGCCGTACAGAGCGCACAGGTCGACGCGGCCACCCGGGAAGAGAATCCGTTGATCATATGAGCAACGTAGAAACGGATGCCCTCCGCACCGCGACGACCGGGCCGGACATCGCGCGCGAGCACCCGGATGCCGCACGTACGGCGCCGAACCCCGCCGGGCACGGGGAGGGAGTTCCCGAATTCCCTCACGCGGGACGATCTTGGTTGATATACGCTGCGTCAGACTTGTTCGAACAGTTCGGCGAATCCGTGCCAACCGATTCGTCCTGCCCGGGGGGGCATTCCCATGACTTCGCAGTCCCGCGCGGTGCTCGGCATCGCGCTCACTCCCGTCTTCGCTCTGGCTGCCGCCGACCCGGCCGCCGCCGACACCACCGCCACGGCGAACACCACCGCCACGGCCACCACCGCCGGCACCGCCACGGCCGCCGTCGAGACGCGTGCGCCGGGCCCGTGGGGCACCCGCGCCCTCCACGCCCCGGCCCCCGACCCAGGTGCAGCCTCGGGCGGGCTGAGTGCCCTGGTGTCGGCCGGGGACGGCGCCCTCGTCTCCCTCACCCACGACGGGCGTGCCACCCGGATCCGGCCCGCAGGCAGCACCCGCTGGCTCACCCCGCAGGCCTGGCCGGACGCCGGCCTGTACAGCACCGAGTTGGTTGCGCTCGGCGACGGCTCGGTGCGCCTGGCCTGGCGGGCCAAGCGCGCCGACGACCACGGCAACCACTGGCTGAAGGTCGCCACCCTCACCCCCGGCGCGACCGCCTTCTCCGAGCCCGAGTACGTCGCCGCGGTCCCCGAGAAGGGCTACCACCACCTGGCGGCATCCCCCGACGGCCGGCTGGTCGCCGTGTGGGTGGTCTCCGGTGTCGTGAGGGCCGCCGAGAAGGCCGGTCCGCAGGCCGCGTGGACCGCTCCGGCCGACCTCAACGAGCAGCCGCCGTCCGGCCGCCGCGACATCGCCAACATGGACCTGGCGGTCGCCGAGGACGGCACCGCCCTGCTGGTGTGGCAGTGGCAGGCGAGCAGGGCCGTCGTCGCCCTGGAGAAGGCCTCCGGCGCGTCCGCCTGGACCGCGGTCCAGGGCTTCCCGGTCCCGGACAAGGACTTCGTGCGCCCGAAGGTGTTCGCCGTTCCGCAGGGCGGCTTCGACGTCTTCTACGACGATCTGGCGCACCTCATGCACTCCCGTCGGCCCGCCGGCGCAACGCAGTGGAGCACGCCGCAGTCCGCCGACAGCCGTGGCAGCACGTACAGGATGACGGCGCCCGTCCACCTGCCCAACGGCGACCTCTTCGTGGCCGGCGGGCCCACCACCCCCTGGTACGCGGTGCGTTCGGCGGCCACCGGCCTCTGGCGGTCGTACGCGCAGCGCTTCTCCACCCACAAGAAGGTGCGCGATGTCGCCGCGGTCGCCACCTCCGGCGGCACGGTCACGGTGACGTGGCGGGAGGGCTACTCGTACGAGGAGTACACGATGGCCGCCGTCTTCAAGGGCGGCACCTGGTCCACCCCCCGGCGGCTGAGCGCGAAGAGCGCCCAGTTCGCCGGGCCGCCGCAGATGGCCGCCGACGCGCTCGGCCGGCCCGTCGTGCTGTGGGACGAGTACCTGCGGGGCGAGACGAACAACACCGTCCTGGACGGCGTGTACCAGGCCACCACCACCGCCCGCGCGCTGCCCAAGTGGCGTGACTACACGGACGACGGCAAGCCCGACCTGTTCGGCCGGGACAGCGCCGGGCTCAAGGTGTACGCGGGTGACGCGACGAAGCTGACCGCGGGACAGCGCGCGACCGGCTGGCCGACGGGCACGCTCGTCCTGCCCTTCGGTGACCTCGACGGCGACCGCTGCAACGACGTGTTCGTCCGCTCCCCGAAGGGCGAGGCCCGCGTCCACCCGACGATCTGCGGCGGCGGGCTGCCCGACCAGCAGTCGTTCTCCGTGAAGGTCTCCTCGGACTGGAGCGCGTACAACGCGGTCGTCTCGCCCGGCGACGTGACCGGTGACGGCAGGGCGGACCTGCTGACCCGGTCCGCCTCGACCGGGAAGCTGTACGTGTACGCGAACAACGGCGCGGGCGGCTTCAAGGCCCGAGCGCTCGCCGGGTCCGGCTTCGGCGGCTACAAGAGGCTCATCGCCGCGGGAGACCTGGGCGGTGACGGCAAGAACGACCTGCTGGCCATCGACGCGTCGAACGAGCTGTGGCGGTTCGACGGGACCGGCGCCGGCACCTTCAAGCCGCGGTCGCTGGTCTTCAAGGACTGGGGCACTTCCTACAAGGACGTGGTCGGCGGACTCGACCTGTCCGGCGACGGCCGGTCCGACCTGGTCTCACTCGACAAGGACGGCCGGGCCTGGCTGAACCGGGGCAACGGCAAGGGCGGTTTCGACGACCGGTCCCAGGTCGGCAAGACCACGAACTGGTCGGACATCCGCATCTCCTGACGGCACGGATCCGGGCGGAGACGCTTCCCTAGGGCAGCCGTAGGGCAACCCTAGGGCAGCGTCGGCTGGATGCGCCGCAGGAACGTCGCGTTGTCCGGGGTCTCGCGCATGCGTTCCAGGAGGGTCTCCAGGGCGCCCTGCCCGTCCCGGTTCTGCAGTACGCGCCGCAGGCCGTGGACCGCCGCCAACTCGGCCGGAGGCAGGAGGAGTTCCTCGCGGCGGGTGCCGGAGGGGATGATGTCGACGGCCGGGAACACGCGGCGGGACGCCGGTTCGCGGCTCAGGCGGAGTTCCATGTTGCCCGTGCTCTTCAGCTCCTCGAAGTAGAAGTCGTCGGCCCGGGAACCGGTCTCCACCAGCGCCGTCGCGAGGATCGTGAGGGAACCGCCCTCCTCGGCCGACCGGGCGGCGCCGAAGAACCGCTTCGGGCCGGTCAGCGCGGACGCGTCGACGCCCCCGGTGAGGATGCGGCCCCCGGAGGCGGCGGCGTTGTTGTGCGCCCGGCACAGCCGGGTGAGGGAGTCGAGGAGGATCACGACGTCCTCGCCGGCCTCGACGAGCCGCTTGGCTCGCTCGATCACGAGCTCGGCGAGCGCGATGTGCTGCCGGGCGCTCCGGTCGAAGGGCGAGGCGTACACCTCGCCCCGCACGCTGCGCCGCATGTCGGTGACCTCCTCGGGCCGCTCGTCGAGCAGCAGCATCATCAGCCGGCACTCGGGATGGTTGCCGGTGACGGCGGCCGCGAGCTGCTGCAGGATGACGGTCTTGCCGGTCTTGGGCGGGGCCACGAGAAGCCCGCGCTGGCCCTTGCCGACCGGTGCGATCAGGCCGACGACCCGGCCGGCCAGTCCGGCGGCCGAGTGTTCGAGACGCAGGCGCTCATGCGGATGCAGGGGCGTCAGGTCCCGGAAGTGCCGTCGGCCGCGCAGTTCCGCGGGCGTACGGCCGTCGGCCCGTGCGACGTCGGTGAGAGCGCTTCGGTCGCCCAGGGTGCCCTCGACGAGGTCGCCCTTGCGCAGGCCGTGGCGGCGGATCAGGGCGGGGGAGACGGCGGGGTCGGTGGGCGCGGGCAGGCAGTTCTCGCCGCGCAGATACCCCTTCCCGCTCGCGTCGATGTCGAGGACGCCGAGGGCGGTCCGGGGCTCGGACTGCCGCTGGGCGGGAGGGGTGTCGAGTGTGGTGGTCATGGTGAGGTGTCCTTTCACGGACGGCAGGCAGGGGACATGCGAAGGGAAGGGAGAGAGCCGCGAACGGAGGGGCCTGGGGCACGCCTCCGGCGGCGGGGGAACAGCACCTCGGGTACGACAGAGTTCGTCGAGATGCCGGAAATGATGGAGAGGAGAGGAAGAACCGCACCGGCGCCCACACAGAGAGGGGCGTGCACGAGTGCTGTTCGCAGACTACCACCCGACGGGGCGACGGGGGAGAGAGATGTGCGTCAGCGGGTGGCCAACAGCCCGTACAGCAGGGGGATCCGCGGCTCGGTCAGCCGCCACCAGCCGGACTCCGTACGGGCCATCCGCGGCCAGCGCGGCCAGGGCAGTTCGTCGCTTTCCCGCAGCCGCCGGACGGTCAGTCCCGCTTCCGTCAACGCGTTGACGACCTCGCCCATTCCGTGCATCCACTCGTAACTGTCCGTGGCGCCCTCGACGGCCGGGCCGTCCGTGTACGTGTGGGTCGCGTCCCGGTGCACGGGACCGCCGCCGCCCAGGTAGTCGTGGCGCAGGAGCAGCTCGGGGCCCTCGCCCGGAGCGGGTTTCGGGCCGAGCGAGTTGAGCAGGGGGTGGAACTCGACGACGTACAAGCGGCCGCCCGGACGCAGGAGCCGGCCGACGACCTGCGCCCACCGGTCCAGGTCCGGCAGGTAACACAGGGCGCCCTTGCCGGTGTAGACGACGTCGAACCGCCGCCCGTCCAGGGCCTCTTCGGCGTCGTACACGTTCGCCCGGACGTACGTCACGTCCGCGTCCGCCTTCGCGGCGATGCCGGTCGCCGCCGCCACGGATGCCTCGGAGAAGTCGAGGCCGACGGCCCGGGCGCCGCGCCGTGCGAAGGCGATCGTCTCGGTGCCCAGGTGACACTGCAGGTGCAGCACGTCACGGCCGGCCAGCTCGCCGAGGTCCTCCCACTCCCAGGGCGCGAACCAGCGCTCGGGGTTGGAGTCCTGGTCGAGACCGTAGAACCGGCTGGCGAGATGGACGGGCGTGCGGGCGTCCCAGTTCGCCTGGTTGGCCCGCATCAGCCGGTCGTGATCGACGGACGTCATGAGGACATCCAACCGCCGGCGGGCCGCGACCGGCGGCAGAACGCGGGAAACAGACCCGGCCGTGTCGCTCACATCGAGCGCGCCCGTGCCTCCTCGGCGATCCGCTCGAACTGCGCGCCCATGGCCGCCGCCAGCGCCTGAGCCGCCGACAACGGGCGAACCATCACCGTCAGTTCGTCGATGAGCCCGTCGTCGTCGACGTGGATGAAGTCGCAGCCGCTGAGCTCCCGGTCGCCCACGCGGGCGGTGAAGACCAGGGCGTGGTCACGGCCGTTCACGTCGTTGATCTCGCGCACGTAGCGGAAGTCCTCGAAGACACCGGAGACGGCGCGCAGGATCGCTGCAGTGATCGGCTTGCCGGTGTACGGCTTGAACATGACCGGGCTGGTGAAGACGACGTCCGGCGCCAGCAGCGCCTCGGCGGCGTCGAGGTCGAGTGCCTCGACCGCCTCACGGAATGCACGCATCGAACCGCCTTGGTCAATTAATTGAGTAGGTGCGGAGTAGATTAAACAACTGTTGATACGGTGTCCATATGTCTCTCAAGTACGCCGTGCTGGCCGCTCTCCTGGAGGGCGAGGCCTCGGGCTACGAGCTGTCCAAGGTGTTCGACGTGTCGCTCGCGAACTTCTGGGCCGCGACCCCGCAGCAGCTCTACCGGGAGCTGGAGCGGCTCGCGCAGGACGGGCTGATCGAGGCGAGGGTCGTACGCCAGGAACGGCGGCCCGACAAGCGGATGTTCACGCTCACCGAGGCGGGCCGCCAGGACCTGCGAGCCTTCGCCGCCACACCGCCCCGCCGTCCCACCGCCATCCGCGACGAACTCCTCATCAAGATCCAGGCCATGGACGGCGTGGACCCCGACGCCACCCGCGCGCTGGTCGAGGAGCGCGAGGCCTGGTCGCGCGGCAAGCTCGCCCGCTACGAGCGAGTCCGCGAACGCCTCCTGGCCGGCCGCACCGAGGAGGAGTACCTGCGGGAGGCCGACCGCATCGGCCCGTACCTCACGCTGATGGCGGGCATCGCCTACGAGGGGGAGAACCTCCGCTGGTGCGCGCGTGTCCTCACGATCCTCAAGCAGCGAGCTCCCCTGGCCTGAGCCGATTAGTCTGAGCCGATGTTCAGCCCCGAAGGCCCCAGTCTGCGCGAGCTTGCCGTTCAGGCGCTGTCGTCCGTCGAACGCGGCTACGACCTCCTCGCGCCGAAGTTCGACCACACCCCCTTCCGGACGCCCGACGCGGTCCTCGGCGCGGTCGAGTCGGCCTTGCGGCGGACGGGGTCCTTCGACACCGGGCTCGACCTGTGCTGCGGCACCGGCGCGGGCGTCGGCGTGCTTGCGGGAGTGTGCCGGGAGCGGGTCGTCGGGGTCGACTTCAGTGCGGGCATGCTCGACGTGGCCCGGGAGCGGGTCCGGCCGACCGGGCCGCCGGTCTCCTTCGTCCGCGCGGACGCCCGTGCCCTGCCCTTCGGGCCCGTCTTCGACCTGGTGGTGAGCTTCGGGGCCTTCGGGCACTTCCTGCCCCGCGAGCTGCCCGGACTGTTCACGCAGGTCCGCTCGGTCCTGCGGCCGGGCGGCCGCTTCGCGTTTCCGCTGGTCGCGCCACCCCGCCCGGGCTCGCTCGGCTACTGGACGCTGCTCGGCTTCGACACGGTGATGCGGGTGCGCAACGCGCTGTGGCGGCCGCCGTTCGTCATGTACTACCGCGCGTTCCGCTTCGGGGACGTACGGCGTGAGCTCGCCAGGGCCGGCTTCCGGGTGGACCTCCACGCGCTGCCGGAGTTCGGGCGGCGACGGGACGGCAGCCCGCGCGTGCGGCTCGTCGTCGCCCGGACGCCGGACTAGTCAGCCGCGCAGGAAGTTCAGCAGATCGTTGTTGAATGCCTGCTCGAAGTCGCCCACCAGACCGTGCGGGGCGCCCGGGTACACCTTCAGCGTCGCGTCCTTGACGAGCTGGGCGGTCCGCTGCGCCGAGGCGCCGATCGGCACGATCTGGTCGTCGTCGCCGTGCGCGACCAGCGTCGGCACGTCGATCCGCCCGAGGTCCTCGGTGAAGTCGGTCTCCGAGAACTGCGCGACGCAGTCGTAGGCGCCCTTCAGCCCCACCTGCATGCTCCACATCCAGAACGCCCGCCGCATGCCTTCCGACACGGCGGCCCCGGGCCGGTTGAAGCCGTAGAAGCTCTCGCTCAGATCCCAGTAGAACTGCGAGCGGTCCGCCGCCACGGCCGCGCGGATCCCGTCGAAGACATCTTTCAAAGTGCCCTCCGGATTGGCCTCCGTCCGCACCATCAGCGGCGGCACCGCGCCAAGCAGCACGGCCTTGGCGACCCGCGCGGTCCCGTGCCGCCCGATGTACCGGGCCACCTCGCCGCCGCCGGTCGAATGGCCCACCAGGACCGCGTCGGCGAGGTTCAGCGCCTCGATCAGCTCGGCCAGGTCGTCGGCGTACCGGTCCATGTGGTTGCCCTGCCACGGCTGACCCGAGCGGCCGTGCCCGCGGCGGTCGTGCGCGATCGCCCGGAACCCGTGCTCGGCGACCAGCCGCGCCTGTCCGTCCCAGGCGTCCGCGTTGAGGGGCCAGCCGTGGCTGAACACCACGGGCTGCCCCTCGCCCCAGTCCTTGTAGTAGATCTCTGTTCCGTCGGACGTGGTGAACGTGCTCATGGGGAATCCTCTCGCTGGGGTGGGACGCGATCAGACGAAGCGCCGTACGAACGTCAGGGCGGTGTCCGCCACGTCCCGCCAGCCGTGGTCGATCGTCAGGGCGTGCCCCCTGTCCTTCATCTCGATGATCTCCGTGATCCCCGGATTGCGCCGCTGGCGCCGGTACGCGGCGTTCGACAGCGCCCACGGCACGGTGTGGTCCTTCTCGCCCGAGATGATCAGCAGCGGCCCGCGCTCCGGATGGGCGGTGTCGACCTTCGCCTCGGTCCATCGGTTGAGGTTCGCCGTGCGCCTGGAAAAGCGGAGCACCCGGCGCCGGCACGGCGAACGTCTCGTACAGCTGCCGGGCCTCCTCCTCGCTCACCGCGTTGGCGAAGCCGTACCGGAACTGGGCGAAGGTGAGCGGCACGGCGCGGCTGCGGTTGGCCGGGTTGGTGAGCACCGGCGCCGCCGAGCGCAGTGACGACACCGGCAGCGGCAGCACGCCCCGGAACGGCGCCGGGTCGATCGCGACCGAGGCGGCGGACAGACCCCGCCCGGCGAGAATCTGCGTGAGCAGTCCGCCGAACGAGTGACCGATGACGGCCGGCTTGCGCTTCAGCCCGCCGATCAGTTCCGCGAGATGGCCGGCGACCTGCCCGCCGTCTTGCCGGCGAAGACCTCGGGATGCCGGTTGGCCTCCTCCACGGTGCCGGGATCGTCGGGCCAGGACAGCGAGAACCGGGGCGTACCCGGCCTGCTCGAAGTGCTCCGCCCAGTGGTCCCAGCTGCTCGGCAGCAGCCACAGGCCGTGGACGAAGACGACGGGCGTACGGTCGGCGGCGTTGGCGCGCTCGATCAGTTCCTCGTCATGTGTGCTCATCCGGTCGTTCCCCCCTGGATTCTCGGTCTCGGTCACCCTGTACACACGCACAGGACGTTCACCTCTGGCCGATACTTGCAGCGGACGCGGTGGACGCACCGGCTCACGGTGCCCAGTTCTCGACTCACCGTGCCGGGGCGGAGGAGACTGGGGATGATCCTTCTGGACCCGGCGGAACTGCCTGGGGAAGAGCGGGTGGAGGCCTGGCGATCCCGTACGAGTTCGCGTGGTCGGGCAGGGGCGGCGCACGGGCACTCCAGGTGCCGTACGACCTCCTCGCCGTGCCGCCGCACATCGTCCGCCGGGGCGCCGAGCGGCTGCGGGCCAGTCCGCTGTACGACATGGTCCGCGGGCACATCGCCCGCCTCCACGCCGATGCCGACACCCTCGCGGGCGACCCGGGTGCGGCTGCCCTCGGCACGGCCACGGTGGAACTCGTGCGCGCGCTGCTCACCTCGGCCGCCGGTGTGGACGCCCACGCCCGGCCCGCCCTGGCCGAGACCCTCCTCCAGCGCGTCCTCGCCTACGCCCGCACTCATCTGACGGAACCGGACCTCACGGCCGCCCGCGTCGCACACGCCCACAACATCTCGGTGCGCGCTCTGTACCGCCTGTGCGCGCAGGCCGGACTGAGCCTGGAGCAGTGGATCATCGAGCAGCGCCTCGAGGGTGCCCGCGCCGCCCTGGTCTCCCCGGTGGGGCGCACCCGGACGATCGCCTCGGTTGCCCGCGCCTGGGGTTTCACCGATCCCAGCCACTTCACGCGCCGCTTCAAGGCCGCGTACGGTGTGACGCCCCGGCGGTGGCGGGCGTCGGCGTCCGGCCCGGGAGCGTGAACTCGTAGACAAGGGCGTCCCGTTGGGCGTCCACCACGAGGTCGGTGATCTCCAGCGGGCGCGCGTACTGGTCGTGCACGCGCCGGGTGACCCGTACCGACGGCGTGCTCGCGAGGGGGGTGATGGCGTCGCGGTGGTGCAGGGTCAGACCGGCCCGGCGCATCCAGTCGTAGGCCCGCCGCAGATGGGCGGTGGCGGTGCCGTCGGCGCGGTCGCGGTAGCGGGCCAGCTCCTCCACCTCCGCTAGGGCCACGGCGGAGAAGGACGTCACGGCGGTACGCAGCCCGCGTCCGTCGGCCGTAGCGTACCGGTAGCGGTGGATCAGGGTCGGCCGGCCCGGAGCCAGCCCGAGGGCCTCCGCGTGGTCCGGCGGGGGCGGTTCCCAGGCCACGGTGGCGCGGGCGACCGTGCCCGGGGTCGCGGCCCGGGCGCCGACCGGGAAGGTGAGCGAGGCCGGGGTCTCGACCGGCAGGCCGGGCAGGGTGGCGTGGCTGCCGCGCCGGTCGGTGGCGACGAGGCCGTCGCGGCGCAGCAGCTCCAGCGCCTGCCGTACGGTCTCCCGGCTGACCCCGAAGTGCCCGGCCAGCCGCCGCTCGCCCGGCAGCCGTTCACCGGGCGGCACGGTGCCGTCGCGCAGTTCGCCGAGCAGCTCCGTGGCGATCCGCCGGTACAGGGGCTCTCCTTCGGCCGGCGGGTGGTCGTGCGGGGTGGTGCGGGCCATGCCGCGCCTCCTGTTGATGACGTTCGGTAGCCGTGCGGGCTCGGTGCGCCACCAGGTCTAGCATTGGTCTAAACCAGCCGGGAAGGGCGGCCGGGCGGTTCGGCCGAAACCGGCCCGCCCGCCCCGGCCGTCACAGAGCGCTGTACAGGGCGTCGACCAGCGCCATCTTGCGCGGGTCGTTCGCGATATGAGGCCCCATGCGGTTCATCACGTACCCCATCGACACATGTGCCTCCGGGTCGGCGAGTCCGCAGGAGCCGCCGAAGCCGTCATGACCGAAAGCGCGCGGGTTGGGTCCGTAGGAGCCGTTGGATCCGCTGAGCCACAGACCGAGCCCCGCCTCGGTCTCGCCCTCGAACCCGGCGCCGAGCACCAGATCCCGGCAGCTGCCCTGGCCCTCCCGCACCCGCTCGGCGGCCTCGGGCGACAGGACGCGCTTGCCCCCGTACGAGCCGCGCCCTGCGAAGACGCCGTAGAGCTCGGCGACCGCGCGCGCGGTGCCGTGCCCGTTCACCGCGGGAATCTCGGCGGCCCGCCACCCGGGCGTGACGGCCTCGGCGGCGGACACCGCGGGGTTGGTCAGCGCGGCGATCGCCGCGGGCGCCAACTGGGCGAAGACGGCGGCCTGTTCACTGCCGGCCGCGACCGGAGGCTGGACCAGCTCGGCCACCCGCCCTGAGTCTTCCTCCGGCAGGCCGATGCGGAAGTCGATGCCGAGCGGCCCGGTCACTTCCTGCTCCAGGAAGGCTCCGGGCAGCAGCCCCGACACCCGCCGGACGACCTCGCCGACCAGATGGCCGTAGGTCAGCGCGTGATAGCCGGACGTGGTCCCCGGCTCCCACCAGGGCTGCGTCGCCGCGAGCCGCTGGGTGGTCAGCTCCCAGTCGCGGAGCTGCTCCAGCGAGTGCGGTTCACGCAGCCCGGCCAGGCCGGCGCGGTGGGACAGCAAGTGCCGGACGAGCACCTTCTCCTTGCCCGCGGCGGCGAACTCCGGCCAGTACGCGGCCACCGGCGCGTCGAGATCCAGCAGTCCCCGGTCGGCCAGGATGTGCGCGCACAGCGCCACCGGCCCCTTGGTCGTCGACCACACGTTGACCAGCGTGTCCTCACCCCACGGGCGGGTGCGTGCCGCGTCGGCCCAGCCGCCCCACAGGTCCACCACGGTCCTGCCGCCGACGGTGACGGCCACCGCGGCACCCAGCTCGCCCCGCTCCCGGAAGTTCTCCTCGAACGCCGTGCGCACCGCTGTGAAACGCGCGTCGCAGTGACCGCGCACCTGTGCCTCGTGCTCTGGCATGAGCCCCTCCACCCCTCACCGGGCCGGGCCGCAGAGGTGCGGCCCGGGCGCGAAGAACGTACCGACTGGTCGGACTCGGTGGAAGACTGCCGCCGCCGAAACGGCCGGGATCAGTCGCCGGCCGGCGGCGGGGTCAGACGTAGGAGCGCATCCAGCGCAGCTTGGCCTCCTGCTGGAAGGGACCGCCGCCCTCGTGGTCGTTGAAGTCGTAGACCTCGATCGTCTTGTCCTCGTGGCTCCAGGCGTTGAAGGCCGCGAAGACGGTCGAGGGCGGGCAGGTCTGGTCTTCCAGGGCGGCCGAGAAGAGCGCGGGGGCCCGGCCGCGGGAGGCGAAGTGGACGCCGTCGAAGTAGGAGAGGGTGCGCAGCGCCTGCTCGGTACGGCCACGGTGCGTCTTGAGGTACAGGCCGATCTCCCGGTACGGGTGGCGGTCCGTGAGGGTCGCCGCGCGCGGGTAGTCGCACAGGAACGGCACGTCCGGCGCTATGCCCGCCAGGTCCGGGACCAGGCCGCCCACCGCGATCGTGATGCCGCCGCCCTGGCTGCCGCCGACGGCGACCGTGCGCGCCGGGTCGGCGAGCGGGTGCGAGCGGGCCGCCTCCACGGCACGCACGGCGTCCGTGAACACCCGGCGGTAGTAGTAGTTCTCCGGCGAGTCGATACCGCGCGTCATGAAACCGGGGTACGCGGGCGCGCCGCCCACCGGGTCCGCCGTGCCCCCGCCCCCTCCCCAGGCGCTGCCCTGCCCGCGGGTGTCCATCACGAAGTGCGCCCGGCCCGTGGACGCCCACAGCAGATGCTCGTGGGGCAGCCCGCGTCCTCCGCCGTACCCGATGAACTCCACGACCAGCGGCAGCGGGCCGTCCGCCACCGCCGGCACTGTCAGCCAGCCCTTGACCGGATGCCCGCCGAACCCGGCGAACGTCACGTCGAACACCTGCACAGTCGTCAGCCCGGTGTCGACCGGCTCGAAACGGGCGTCCAGGTCGTGCTCGCGCGCCTCCTGGAGCGTCTTGGACCAGAACGCGTCGAAGTCCTCGGGTTCGGTGGACGCGCTGCGGTACTCGCGGAGTTCGTCGAGAGGAAGGTCGAACAGGGCCATGTAGGACCGCCTTGGGTGAGGAACGGCTGCGGAGACAGTGCGGATGATCACACTACGTGTGGGCCCGGAGGACTCGCCAGGCCTTTTGCCGCAGCCCGTTCACCTGCCGTGCGTCGGCCCCGTCAGGCGCCGCGATGCGTCCACTCCGGCTCCGTACGGGCCCACTCCCGCTCCCACTCGGCCAGTCGGCGGCGCAGCGCGACCCGGCGTACGACGGAGTGGCCGAGGAGCACCACGAGCACCACACCGCCCGCGGCGCACGTGCCCATGGTGAGGGTGTGCTGCCAGACCGCCGTGCCGTCCACCGGAGGGGCCACACTCCGCCCCCGCGAGTCGAACCACACGTCCACGGTCTCACCCGGCCGGGTGCCCCCGGGGACCCGTGCCGTCGCGGTGCGCGTGCCCTCGCCCGGCTCGGTCCAGCGCACGGTGGCCCGGTACGCGTGCCGCCCGTCGGCCTGCACCGACGGCACCGAGTCGCCCTTCCTGCCGATGACCTCGGCACGGACGCGGTGACGCTCGGCCCGTTGCTCCGCCGAGAGCGACCGCGCCTCGCCATGGGCCCACCAGGCGGCGGTCGCTCCCGCCAGAGGCGCGCCCACCAGGATCAGGACGGCGACCACCAGCACGGTCCACGCCTCGACGACATCCGACCGGCGCCGCAGCGGACTGCGCCGCCAACGCCAGCCGCGCACCCGGGTTCGCATGTCGACCTCCTCGCCGTCACCGCGGCCGGAGGGCCGGACCGGCCGTGCGGTGGCGGCGCCGCCGCTCCCTCCACGTCACGTCACGCGTGCGAGTGTCCACACGGGGCAGGTACCCCCTCCGACCCACATCGATCGCCCGGCACGGCCCGGGTCGCCGCGTGCCGGAGCCCTGCGGCCGGAGTGCCCGGGGCCGCCGCGGTGAAACACCGGGGCGCGTCCCTGTGGCGTGCCGCACGCCACCTGGGACACCGCCGGGGGAGAGGCAGCTGACGCCACGAGGGGATGAGCCGCCGTGCAGGTCAGCCGAACCGCTCGATCCGGATGCGGTCCACCGGCTGACCCGCCGTCACGAGCACTCGGGAGGCGTGCTCGGCGAAGGAGTTGGAGCCGCACACATAGGCCTCCCACCCACCGGAAGGCTGCTCGGCCAGGAGCGGCGCCACATGTGCGGCCGCCATACGTCCCACCGCCACACCCACCGGCGCGCTCCGGGTGAACACGGGCGTCGTCTCAGGGCCGAACTCCCGGGCGTAGACGAGGTCCTCCGGGCTGCGCGCGGACACCACCAGGCGCAGCGGCACGGTCAGGTTCCGCGCCCGGTGGTGCCGGACCATCGACATCAGCGGCACGACGCCGGAGCCGGCACCGATCAGCAGCGCGGGCCGGTCACCCGGCCAGGCGAAGAACCCGCTGACCGGGCCGCGCATTTCGACCTGGTCGCCGGGCCGGGCGACGGTGTGGAACCAGCCCGAGACCTCGCCGCCCTCGACGTGATCCAGGGTCAGTTCGACGTGCCCGGAGTCGTCCGGCGCGGACGCGATCGAGTAGTGGCGCTGGGCCGCGTAGCCGTCCTCGGCGGTCAGCCGCACCATCAGGTGCTGGCCGGGCAGGTGCCCCGGCCAGCCGGGCACGGCGAACCGGAAGGTGGCGGCACGCGCGGTCTCGCGCCGGATCTCGGTGAGCGTCGCGGTCTGCCACACGGAGGCGGCCTGCTCGCTCACCGCGATGCGCCCGGGCACGGCGAACCGCGTGGGAGGCACGAACGTCTCAGTCACCGGAGTACCTCTGCTCCTCCCAGGGGTTGCCCCGCTCGTGATAGCCGTTCCGCTCCCAGAAACCCGGCTCGTCGTGGTCGAGGATCCGCAGGCCCGCTATCCACTTGGCGCTCTTCCAGAAGTACAGGTGCGGCACCAGCAGCCGCGCCGGGCCGCCGTGCTCCGGGGCGAGCGGCCTGCCGTCGTACTCCCACACGATCCAGGCGCGCCCGCCGGTCAGGTCGGCGAGCGGGAGGTTCGTCGTGTAGCCGGTGTGCGCGTAGGCGACGGCATGGGTCGCCGACCCATGGGGCCGGACCACATCGAAGAACGCGTCCAGGGACACCCCCGCGAACCGCACCCCGAACTTCGACCAGCCCGTCACACAGTGGATGGCGCCCTCGTACACCGACGGCGGCAGCCGGTGCGCCTCGTCCCAGTCCCAGGTGCGGGGCTCGTCCACCAGTCCGTCGATACGGAACGTCCAGTCGGCGGATCCGAGGTCTGGAGTGACCTCGGCGGACAGGACGGGCCAGTCGTCGCCCGCGTCGTACTGACCGGGCGGCAGACCGGGGTCGTCCACGCGTGGGCGCCCGGTGAAGCCTCGGGTGATGTGCATGCGGTGTGCCTCCGGGCCGGGCCGACGGTGCCCCGCCGGGCCGGCGTACTCAGTGATTGCGTGCTCAACGGTACGTGGGCTGTGCGCCTAGTCGTGCGTACGGGCGGTGCCCTCCTGGTCGGGCCGGCCGGGACCGGGGCCCGTGTTGTAGCGCGTGAGGTAGTCGGCGAATCGCGCCAGGTCCTCGGCCGGCCAGTCCGCCAGCCGCTCCCGGAAGACCGCCCGGCGGCTCTCGGTGACCCGGGCCAGCACGCGCCGGCCGGCTTCCGTCAGATGCAGCACCAGGACACGCTGGTCCTGCGCGTCGGGGCGGCGTTCGATCAGACCGGCGCGTTCCAGCGCGGCCACCTGGCGGCTGACGGTGGACTTGTCCAGGGCGTAGTGGGCGGCCAGGTCGGTGGCACGGCACCCGCCGCTCTCCTCCAGGTGCCCGAGCAGCGTGTACGACACCAGCGACAGCTCCGGGTGCATCCGCCCGGCCGCGGCACGGGCACGGCGCGCGAAGACCGTCATCTCCCGCTGGATCGTCTCCACGGCATCGGCAGGCTTCATCGGACCTCCCTCACCACGTCGTCCTCCGGCCCTCCATCGTTGCATGGCCCAACCACCCGTCGGCGGGGCGGCCGACCAGGTGCCGTACCGGCCTGCCGGGCCGTCGGGTAGTGTTGCCGTCCGGCTGTGGACGGACCCCGGCCGACGCAGACCGAGGAGGTGAGACCCATTACCGCTGTGTCAGCCCGGGTGCTCTCTCCTCGATGTCGCGCGGATCGCCGGTCGTAGGCGACCGCAGGAGCGCCCTTCGCATCCCGAAAGGCTCCTGGCTTCCATGCCCTCCGTGTCTCCCGTTCCGCCGTCCTCCCGTGACTCCGTGGTCCTCGCCCTGCGCGCCGCGGGCTGCGTCTTCGCCGAGGACGAGGCCGAGTTGATCCTCACCACCGCCCGCACCCCGGCCGAAGCCGCCGCCATGGTCGAACGCCGCGTCGCCGGCCTGCCCCTCGAACTCGTCGTCGGCTGGGCCGAGTTCCGGGGCCTGCGCATCACCGTCGGCCCGGGCGTCTTCGTGCCGCGCCGCCGCACCGAGTTCCTGGTCGAACAGGCCCTGGCCCGGGCGCCCGGCGCCGGCGTCGTCGTGGACCTGTGCTGCGGCTCGGGCGCCGTCGGTGCGGCGCTGGCCGCCGGACTCGGCCCGGTCGAACTGCACGCCGCAGACATCGACCCGGCCGCCGTGGCCTGCGCCCGCGGCAACGTCGCCGCCGCCGGCGGTCACGTCCACCAAGGCGACCTGTTCGAGGCGCTGCCCGGCGGCCTGCGGGGCCGCGTCGGCATCCTCGCGGCCAACGTGCCGTACGTACCGAGCGACGAGATCGGGCTGCTGCCGCCGGAGGCCCGCGCCCACGAGCCGCTGGTCGCCCTCGACGGCGGCGCGGACGGCCTCGACGTCCTGCGCCGGGTCGCGGCCGAGGCGCCCCGCTGGCTCGCGCCCGGCGGCTGCGTCCTGGTGGAGACGAGCCGCCACCAGGCACCGAAGGCTCTCGACGCCTTCGAACGCAGCGGCCTGACGCCACACTTGGCCGTCTCGGAAGAGCCGTACGCCCATGTGGTGATCGGCGTCGCACCCTGACGCCGAAGGCAGCCGAACGCCGACGGCGGCACCTCAGTCCGGTGTCGTCGCCCGCGCGATGAGCAGTGCCACGTCGTCGAAGTTGTCCGGCTCGTGCAGGGTGCGCAGCAGCAGGTCGCAGACCTCCTCCAGCGGGCGGTCGGGCCCGTCGAGCAGGGACAGCAGCGTGTCGAGACGGTCGTCGAGGGAGTCGCGGCGGGTCTCGACGAGGCCGTCGGTGTAGAACACCAGCCGGTCGCCCGGCTCGAGGTCGACGGTCGTCGTGGCGAAGGCGACACCGCCGACCCCGAGCGGCACCCCGGTCGGCAGGTCGAGCAGTTCGGGACGCCGCCCCGGCCGGACGCGCACCGGCGGCAGATGCCCGGCGTTGGCGATCCGGCACTGTCGCAGATGCGGGTCGTGGACGGCGTAGACGCAGGTGGCGATGGCCTGTTCCAGCCCCGCGGTGATCTTGTCGAGGTGTTCCAGGAGCCGGGCCGGATCGAGGTCGAGGGAGGCCAGCGTGTTGGTCGCCGTACGCAGCCGCCCCATGGCCGCCGCCGCGGGGATGCCGCTGCCCATCACATCGCCCACGACGAGCGCGGTCTTGCCGCCCTCCAGGTCGATCACGTCGAACCAGTCGCCGCCCACCTCGCTCGTGGCCCCGGCCGGCTGGTAGCGGGAGGCGACCTCCAGTCCGCCCGTCACGGGCGGATGGCTGGGCAGCAGACTGCGCTGGAGGGTGAGCGCGGTGTCGCGGGCGCTCTGGTACCAGCGGGCGTTGTCGATCTGCACCGCGGCCCGCGCCGCCAGCTCGCGGGCCAGCAGCAGGTCGTCCTCGGTGAACGGCAGCGGATTGCGGGTGCGTTTGAGGTCCAGGGCGCCCAGCACCTCGCCGCGCGCGATCAGCGGCACCGCCAGATACGAGTGCACCCCGGCCCGGCCCAGCAGCGCGGCCGCCTCCGGGGACCGGGCGATCCGCGGCAGGTCCTCGTCCTCCACCTCCGGAAGCATCACCGGACTGGCGGTGCGCACGCACTGGGTGACGAGCCGGTCGGACGCGTACCGGGCCACCTGCCCGGGCAGGTCGGCCGCCTCCAGCGCCTCGGCGGAGTCGTAGCCCTGGACCGCCAGCGCGCGGATCACGGCCGCCTCGGCCGGACCGAGGCTGGTCCGCCGGCCCTGCACCACCGCATCCAGCAGATCCACGGCCGCGATGTCGGCCAGTTCCGGCACGGCCACGTCGGCGAGCTCGCGGGCCGTATGCTCCAGGTCCAGCGTGGTGCCGATGCGGCCGGAGGCGTCGGCGATCACGGCCAGGCGGCGCCGCGCGGCCTCCGCCTCGATGCCCGCCCGGTACTGCTCGGTGACGTCCACGATCGAGAGCGCCACGCCCAGCACGGTCCCGAAGGCGTTCTCCAGCCGGTACAGCGAGATCGACCAGGCGTGGTCCTGGTCCGGGTCGGCCGGGGTGCGGCCGATCGTGGACTGGTCGACGACCGGCTCCCCCGTGTCGAGCACCCGGCGCGCCGCGGCCTCCAGGGCGTCGACGTCCATCCGCGGCACCACCTCGCGGACCGTCCGGCCCAGGTGTTCGTCGGCCGGCACGCCGTTGAGCTCCTCCAGCGCCGGGTTGACCGAGACGTACCGCAGGTCGGTGTCCAGCACGGCCAGCCCGATCGGGGACTGGGCGATCATCCGCGTCGACAGCGCCACCTCGCGCTCCAGCCGGTGCACGGTCGACTGGTCGGCGCACAGACCGAGGGCGTAGACGTCCCCCTGGTCGTCCAGCAGCCGCATGTTGCGGAACTCCACGAGCCGCGTGGTGCCGTCCTTGCGGCGGACGGGGAAGGCCCCGGCCCAGCTCTGCCCGGTGCCCATGACGTCCGCGAACAGCTTGACCACGAGATCGAGGTGCTGCTCGTGGACCATGATCCGGGCGGCGTACTCCCCGAGCGCCTCCCGCGCCTCGTACCCGAACAGCTCCTCGGCCTGGGGGCTCCACAGCACGATGCGGCCCTCGGCGTCCAGGACCACCGAGGCCACGCGCAGGACGTCGAGCAGCCCGCTCGGCCGCACCGGCGCGCGCGCCGGCTCGTCGCCCTCGGCCAGGGGAGACCCGGCTGCACTCATCCCACGCCCCGCCTTCGCCGATCACGCGGCACGCCTTCACGGTGCCGACACCCCATGTTCTACCGCTGTTCTACCGCGCGGAGCCGTCGATCCGAGGCCCCATGCGTCACCTTCCACCATCTCCCAACGCGGAGCCACCCGCTCCGCAAACCGTCAGCACGGCGGGGGCGCCGCCGGTAGTGCTCGGCAGAAGGTGGTGCTTTGCTGGGGTAGGGGCGGATACGTCACGAGAGGAGCGATCACGATGGACCGTGAGCAGCCGCATCCCCACTCCGTCTCGGTGGAGATCAGCGGGTGCAGCAAGCAGGACGCCCGGATCGTGTTCGACGCGCTGTGCGCCTGCTTCGAGTCCGACCGGTGCGCCGACGACGTACCCGAGGAACTGCACGCGACCCGCCCGACCGTGTGGCTCGGCACGTTCGACGTCGCCGACACGCACGAGGGAGCCCGACCGGCCCGGCTGTCGTCCTCCGTCGAGGCCGACCTGCACGGCGGCTACTGGGCGATCGAGCAGTTCCGCAGGAGGCTGGACTCGCTGTTCGCCGTGCGGGACATGAGCACGGTCTCCGGCGACCAGGAGAAGGAACTGCACGTCCGTCTCGAAAGCCGGTGACCGCCGCTGCCCCTCGATCTTCCTGGTCATCGGCCCACTGTGCCCTCCATCACCTTGTGCAACTAGTTGCATAAACCGTCCGCGGTCCTCTACAACTACAGGCACGACACCGCGCACGGAGGGCCCGATGAGCCGTTACCCGCACCTGCTGACCCCCCTCGACCTGGGCTTCACGACCCTGCCCAACCGGGTCCTCATGGGCTCCATGCACGTAGGTCTGGAGGAGGCCGAGGGCGGTTTCGCCCGCATGGCCGCCTTCTACGCCGCCCGCGCCCGCGGCGGAGTGGGCCTGATCGTCACCGGCGGCATCGCACCCAACGACGAGGGACGCCCGTACGAGGGCGGCGCGAAGCTCACCACCGAGGCGGAGGCCGAGCAGCACCGGGTCATCACCGACGCCGTGCACCGCGAGGGCGGGCGGATCGCCATGCAGATCCTGCACTTCGGCCGGTACGCCTACCACAAGGACCTGGTCGCGCCCAGCCCGCTCCAGGCGCCGATCAGCCCCTTCCCGCCCCGCGAGCTCACCGTCGCCGACATCGAGCGGACGATCGACGACTACGCCCGCGCCGCCCGCCTCGCCCGGCAGGCCGGCTACGACGGCGTCGAGATCATGGGCTCCGAGGGCTACCTCATCAACGAGTTCATCGCGCGGCAGACCAACGAGCGCACCGACCGCTGGGGCGGCTCGTACGAGAACCGCACGCGCTTCCCCCTGGAGATCCTGCGCCGGGTGCGCGAGGCGGTCGGCGAGGACTTCATCGTCGTCTACCGGCTGTCCATGCTCGACCTCGTCCCGGGCGGCTCCACGCTCGACGAGGTGATCACCCTCGCCAAGGCCGTCGAGGCCGCCGGCGCGACCATCATCAACACGGGCATCGGCTGGCACGAGGCCCGCATCCCCACCATCGCGACCTCCGTGCCGCGCGGCGCCTACACCTGGGTGACCAAGCGGCTGATGGGCGAGGTGTCGGTCCCGCTCGTCACCACCAACCGCATCAACACCCCCGAACTCGCCGAGGAGTTGCTCGCCGAGGGCGTGGCCGACATGGTGTCGATGGCCCGCCCGATGCTCGCCGACCCGGACTTCGTCATCAAGGCCGCGGCCGGCCGGCCCGAGGCGATCAACACCTGCATCGGCTGCAACCAGGCCTGTCTCGACCACACCTTCAGCGGCCTCATCACCTCCTGCCTGGTCAACCCGCGCGCCTGCCACGAGACCGAACTCGTGCTCTCCCCGACCCGGCTGCGCAAGCGCGTCGCGGTCGTCGGCGCCGGGCCGGCGGGACTGGCGTGCGCGGTCTCCGCCGCCGAACGCGGGCACGACGTGACGCTGTTCGATGCGGCGAGCGAGATCGGCGGGCAGCTCAACGTCGCCCGCAAGGTCCCCGGCAAGCAGGAGTTCGACGAGACGCTCCGCCACTTCCGCACCCAGCTCGACTGGCACGGCGTCGACATACGGCTGAACACTTCCGTCGGGGCCGGCGACCTCGACGACTTCGACGAGGTCGTCGTCGCCACCGGCGTCACGCCGCGCACCCCCGACATCCCCGGCGTCGACCACCCGAGCGTCCTCGGCTACCTCGACGTCCTGCGCGACGGCGCACCCGTCGGTGACCGGGTCGCGATCCTCGGCGCGGGCGGCATCGGCTTCGACGTCGCCGAGTACCTCACGGACAGCGGCGACAAGGCGCACGAGAACCCGCAGACGTACTTCCGCCAGTGGGGCGTCGACCTGGACTACCGCGCCCCCGGCGGTCTCGCGGCGCCCGAGCGGCCCGCCCCGCCGCGCACCGTCCACCTGCTCCAGCGCAAGACCTCCAAGGTCGGCGCCGGCCTCGGCAAGACCACCGGCTGGATCCACCGCACCGAACTCAAGCACCGCGGCGTCACCATGGTCCCGGGCGTGAGCTACGACCGGATCGACGACGCCGGCCTGCACGTCACGATCGACGGTGCGAGCACCGTGCTGGAGGTCGACACGATCGTGCTGTGCACGGGCCAGGAGCCGCGCCGCGGCCTGTACGAGGAACTGATGGCCGCCGGGCGCAGCGCCCACCTCATCGGCGGCGCCGACGTGGCCGCGGAACTGGACGCCAAGCGCGCCATCAAGCAGGGCACCGAGCTGGCGGCCGCCCTGTAGTGCCGATACGCGTCCCTAGGATGAGGCCATGTCACTCCCGCACGCGATCCTCACCGCCCTGCTCGAGAAGCCGTCGTCCGGGCTGGAGCTGACCCGCCGCTTCGACCGGTCGATCGGCTACTTCTGGTCCGCGACGCACCAGCAGATCTATCGCGAGCTGGGAAAGCTGGAGGCCGACGGGCTGATCCGGGCTCTGGCCGCCGAGCAGCCGACGCGCGGGCAGAAGAAGAGCTACGAGGTCCTGCCGGCGGGCCGCGCCGAACTGGCCCGCTGGACGGCCACCTCCCAGGACCCCAAGCCGCACCGCGACGCGCTGCTGCTGCGGCTGAGGGCGGCGGCCGTGGTCGGCACCGCGGGCCTGGAGGCCGATCTGCGGCGCCATCTGGAGCTGCACGAGCGGCAGCTGGCGGAGTACCAGGAGATCGAGAAGCGCGACTTCCCGCCCGACCGGGACGGCACCGAGGACCGGCTGCGGCATCTGGTGCTCCAGGCCGGCATCGACCTGGAGACGTTCTGGACGCAGTGGCTCAGGCGCGCCCTGGCGGACTTCGAGGAACTCCCGACCGACGAGCCGGCCCGCCCGGCTTGACCGGCCTGACTGGTCTGACGGGCGTGGGACGGGGGCCGGCCGGGGGCTGACGGGCGTGGGACGGGGGCGTCCCGGGCCTGACGGGCGTGGGATGGTGGCTCGCCGGGGCTCTGATAGGCGTGCGGCGGCTGGCCACCCGGCCTGAGGGGATGTGGACGCGCCCGGCCGGACCAGCGTGGCACCGGGGCCCGCCCAGCCTGACCGGCGGGGGACGGCGGCCGGCCCGGCCTGGTGGGGATGTGACGGCGACCCGCCCGGCCTGACCAGCGCGCGGCGGCTGGCCGCCCAGCCTGGCGGGGATGTGACACCGGAGGCGCCCGCCTGACCGGCGTGCGATGGTGGCCCGCCCCGGCTCTGGGCGTGGGACGACGGCCCGCCCGCGCCTGGCGGGGATGTGACACCGGACGCGCCCGGCCGGACCGGCGTAGGACTGGGGGCCCGCCCAGCCTGAACGGCGTGCGACGGCTGGCCACCCGGCCTGACGGGGATGTGATGGCGGAGCGCCCGAGTTGACATGCATATGACGGCGGCCCGACCGGCCGGAGCGCTTCGGGAGGGTGGGCCGCCGTTCGTACCGGATCAGAGCCGGTACGGCCTGTTGCGCCGGCGCAGGTACCAGGCCGTCGCGAGGAGGCCGGTCCCGACCAGCGCGCCGCCCGCCACGAGCGTGACGGTGCCGTAGTCCGTGGCACTCCCGCCGACCCCGCCCATGACACCGCGGGACGGCGACGCCGAGGGGGACGGCGACCTCGTGGGGGAGGCGGTGGGGGAGACGACGACCGACTGCGTGCCCGCGGTGGTGCCGTCCGAGCAGATGACGATGACGGTGTACGTCCCCGAGGAGACGTTCGACCAGGCGGCGGACTGACTGGTCGACGTCCCCGACAGGGTCACCTGGCGCCCTTGGGCGAAGCTGCCCTGACTGCTGGTGAGAAGCGAGGCGGTGCCCCAGCTGCCGTTGATCTGGGTGCACGCACTGGTGGTGACCGACACCGTGGAACCCGTGGTGCTCACGGAGATGCCCGGGCCGGCGGCGGCGGGCACCGCGGCCAGGGCGAGTGGCAGCGCGGCGGCGGCTGCCACGGTCAGGCCGGAGCGGAGAAGTGGCGATGAGTTGCGCATGTGGACTGCCCTCCGGCGGCACGGTTGGCGGTACATCCCTTGCGCCGCCGAGGGTCGGGGAACGCCCGTGCTGCCTGCAGGGTCAGCCAAGGCGCCCCCGGCCCCGGCCGCACCCCGGGTGCCGCCGGGCAGGTGACGGGTTCCCACGGCCGGACCATGCCGGAGAGCGCGTCAGCGCCCCGGACCCGTCGTCACCGTCCGCTCCGCCGAGAACCCTCCCCAGGTGCCGTCCGGCAGCATCGCCCGCACCCGGACCCGGTGGCCGATACCCGCGTCCCGTCCCACGTAGAAGCTGTACGTGGCCAGGTCACGCGGCGCGTCCCCGCCGTACACCAGGGAGGTGGCGGGCCGGCCGTCCAGCTGGATCTGGTACTCGGTGACCTCGCCGTCCACGCGCGGCGGCACCCAGCTCAGGTCGACGTAGTACGCCCCGTCCGCGCGGTGGCTCGTCGCCCGGAAGCCGGTGGGGGCCGTCGCACGGCCGTCGTCCGTGCCCGGCGTGGTGAGACGGACGGCGGGAGCGGCGGGGGAGACGTTCCCGGCCGCGTCCCTGGCCCGGACGGTGAACGAGTAGGCCGTGCCGGGCCGCAGCCCCGTGACCACCGCGGCCGTCTGGGACCCGCCCACGCTGTGGATCTTCGTCTCCCCCTGATGGATGTCGTACGACGCCACGCCCCGGTCGTCCGTCGAGGCGGACCAGGACAGCTGGACCGCCCGGCTGCCGGCAGCCCGGCCGCGCGGCGCCGACGGGCGGGTGGGGGCGGAGTGGTCGGCCGCGACGGCCGCGGGTGTCTTGGCCCGGACCGCCCGGCTGCGCGGTCCCAGCCGTCCTTCGGCGTCCCGCGCCCGCACGGTGAAGACATACAGGGTGGAGGGCCGGAGCCTGGTGACGTCCACCATGTGCCTGGAGCCCGGCACTTCCATGACCTTCGTGGTGCCGCGATACACCTCGTAGACCTTGGCCCGGGCGGTCGTGTTCCACATGACGTGCACGCTCGTCGCCGTGCCCGCCGCCGCGCTGACGCCGGTCGGCGCGCCGGGCGGAGAGCCGCCGTTCCCTTCGTCCGTGCCGGTCCAGCCGCAGGAGGCGACCGGGACGAGAGCCGCGCAGAGCGCGATGCGAAGGAGGTGGGAGGGGAGAAGGGAAAGACCTCGCACGACACTGCCTCCCGGAGCGGCACTCGGGAATGGTCCGGACCAATATGGCGCGGCTGGCGGGAACACATCAAGAGGGCGTGTGCGGTAAGCCCTCTGTGGGGGCGTCACCTTCCGCCGTTCGTGACCACCCGGGAGAGTTACGTATGCTGAAGGTCCTCACGGCCGAACTCCTGGCGAACCCCAGGGAGTTCGGGCCTGTCGCGCGGACCGCTGTCGTCGCAGATCCCGCGCCGGCGCGGGTGGCCGGGCCGGCCTGAGTCCTCACACGGACTCAGGCCCCCGGCCCCTGTCGGAGATTGGGGCCGTGCACCGTCCGGCCCCCCAGCGGTGGCCGGGTGATCGGCCCGGGGCCAGATTGGCTGAGTGCCCGTCAGGTTTCCCAGGAGAGGCTTCACTATCGTGCGTGTCCAGTCGCTCACGCTGGCCGCGGCCAGCGCCGCCCTGCTCGCCCCGACGACACCCAATGCCTTCCCACCCCAGCCGGCGGCGTGGCGCGAGCCCCCCGTCCGCGCCGCCGACCTGCTGGCCAAGGTGCGGGACTGTGCTCCGGTCTCCGGCGGCCGCTACCGCAGCGACAGTGGCGCACCCGCGGGCATCCCGGTCTGCGACACGCGAGGCGCCGTGTTCTGGAAGGCCGACATGGACATCGACTGCGACGGCCGCCCCGGGCCCCGCTGCAACCGCCACACGGACCCCTACTTCTCCGACAGCACCGCCTATGTACAGTCCGACGGCCGCCCCCTCAGCGCCGAACGCCTCCCCTTCATCGTCGTGCCCGCCCCGAGCCGCATCTGGGACTACCGGAAGTACGGTGTGGGTGGCGGTTCCGTCGTGGCCGTCGTCCACCGCGACCGTGTGCAGTACGCGGTCGTCGGCGACACGGGCCCGCAGGACGTGATCGGAGAGGCGTCCTACTCGACCGCCAAGGCCCTCGGTATCCGCGCAGACCCGCACGGCGGCGGCACACCGTCCGGCGTCACCTACATCGTCTTCAAGAACGCCCGCGTGTCACCCATCGAGGACCAGGCGGCGGCCGTGACGACGGGGGAGCGGCTGGCGAGGCGGTTCGTCGGCAGCCGCTGACTGATTGACGGAGCGTCAGGGACGACGTCACGTACACCTCTGCCGCCCGGCGGTCGACGGTCATGGTCGCCGGGCACGCCGTTCTCCGGCGCGCCCGGCCCGGTCTCACACCTTCCGGTACGTGTACGCCTCCGCGGCGGCCGACTCCACCGCCGCGAGATCGGCCCCGGTGGCCGCCGTGACGACCGCGGCGACGGCTCCCTCCACGAACGGAGCGTCCACCAGCCGTGTGTGCTCCGGGAGTTCGTCACCCTCCGCGAGCAGCGCCTTCACGGTGAGCACCGCACTGCCCAGGTCGGTCAGGACGGCGACGCCGGCACCCCGGTCGACGGACGCGGCCGCCGCAGCGATCAGTTCGGCGCTGGTGCCGAGCCCGCCGCCCTCGGTACCGCCCGCCGGGGCGACGGGCACCACCGGGCCACCGCCCGCGAGCCCCTTCGCCAGCTCGGCGACCGACGCGGCCACCTCCGCGCTGTGCGACACCAGCACGATCCCCACGAGCCGCTCGTCACTCACCGGCGGCCTCCGCGAGTCCGGCGACGAGCAGCGCCGCCGAGGTGGCACCCGGATCCTGGTGCCCGATGCTGCGCGCGCCCAGATAGCTCGCCCGGCCCTTGCGCGCCTGCAAGGGCGTCGTCGCCACGGCGCCCTCCTCCGCGGCGGTCCGGGCCGCCGTGAAGGAATCGCCCAGCGCGTCCACCGCGGGCACCAGCGCGTCGATCATGGTCTTGTCGCCCGGCGCGGCACCGCCCAGCGTCCTGACCGCGTCCACCCCGGCCCGCAGTGCCTCGGCCAGCTGCTCCGCGCTGACCTCGGCGGCGTCCCCGAGCGCCTTGCCGGTACGGCGCAGCAGCGTCCCGTACAGCGGCCCCGAGGCGCCGCCGACCGTCGAGATCAGCTGGCGTCCGGCCAGCGTCAGGACACCGCCGGGTGTACCGGGAGCCTCTTTCTCGAGGGCCGCCCGCACGGCCGTGAAGCCGCGCTGCAGGTTGCTGCCGTGGTCGGCGTCCCCGATGGGCGAGTCGAGGGCGGTGAGCCGTTCCGCCTCACGGTCGACGGACGCGGCGGTCGCCGTCATCCAACGGCGGAAGAAATCGGCGTCGAGCACTGGGTCTCCTTGCCTGGTAGGTACGTGGTGATCCTCTACCTTCCGCGTCACATGCCCCAGCGCAGACCGGGCGTCTTCACCGGCGCGTCCCACAGCCGCAGCATGTCCTCGTCGACCTGGCACAGGGTGAGGGAGGCGCCCGCCATGTCCAGGGAGGTGACGTAGTTGCCGACGAGCACGCGGGCCACGGCGACACCGCGGGCCGCGAGCACGCGGTGCACCTCGGCGTTGAAGCCGTACAGCTCGAGCAGGGGCGTCGCCCCCATGCCGTTGACGAGGACCAGCACGGGATTGCGCGGCCTCAGGTCCTCCACCACCGCCTCGACGGCGGCCTCGGCGATCTCGCCGGAGGTCATCATCGCCCGCCGCTCCCGGCCGGGCTCGCCGTGGATGCCGATGCCCAACTCCAGCTCACCGGGCGGCAGATCGAAGGTGGGGCTGCCCTTGGCCGGCGTGCTGCACGCGCTCAGCGCGACACCGAAGGTGCGGGAGTTCTCGTTGACCTGCCGGGCGATGGCCTCCACCCGCTCCAGCGGCATGCCCTCCTCGGCGGCGGCGCCCGCGATCTTCTCCACGAACAGGGTCGCGCCGGTACCGCGCCGCCCGGCCGTGTACAGGCTGTCGGTCACCGCCACATCGTCGTTGACCAGTACTTTCGCGACCTGAATGCCCTCGTCCTCGGCCAGCTCCGCGGCCATGTCGAAGTTGAGCACGTCACCGGTGTAGTTCTTCACGATGAACAGGACCCCGGCCCCGCTGTCCACGGCGGCGGCCGCGCGCAGCATCTGGTCGGGCACCGGCGACGTGAACACCTCGCCCGGACAGGCGGCCGACAGCATGCCGGGACCTACGAAACCCCCGTGCAACGGCTCGTGCCCCGAGCCACCGCCCGAGACCAGCCCCACCTTTCCGGCCGCGGGAGCGTCCCGCCGCACGATCACCCGGTTCTCCACGTCCACGGTCAGCTCCGGGTGGGCGGCCGCCAGACCACGCAGCGCGTCCGCGACCACGGTCTCCGGGACGTTGATCAGCATCTTCACGGGAACCTCCTGATGAGACTTACATGTGGGCCTCTGACCTTCATCCTCGCAGGTCAGATTGGGGTTGACCAGTTTTCGACCTTCGCGCTTCGTAACCCTCCGTAGCGGGTTGTAGCGGTACTGATGCTGACTCAATGCCGACTTCCATGGCGGGTCGTCAGGTGCGGATCATCGTCCCTTGTGAGCCGGCTGGTGGTCCTCTGGTTGGCAGTATCGACCTAGGTGGATCATCCCGGATATACCGACGAGCAGTGGGCCTTGGTGGAGGCGTTGCTGCCGGTCTCACGACGGCCCCGGCCACGGCGTTCGCCGCCTCGCAGGGCCCCGGGCGGCGCGAGCCTCTGGCCGCCGGTCCCGGTAAGAAGTGGGACCTCGTCGGCAACGCGCAGCGCTTCCGCGGCAACACGTTCGTCTGCCCCGTGCCCCAGGACTCGGCGTTCTTCCGCGCCGAGACCGAGGCAATGGAGATCATGAAGCGGTCCTCCATCGCCGATCACTACGTCTGCCTGCCGCATCAGAGCATGCACATGACGGTGTTCGACGCCACGACACAGGACAGCGTCATCGACAAGCAACTCCCGGCGTGGCTCGCTGACTGCACGGATGTCTCCGAAGTGTCCCAGCGGATCCTCGCGCCTCCAGGAGTCGACGCTGACCCCGGTGGGCCCGATCACGATGAAGGTCAAGGGATTCGGCCCCTTCGACGCCAGTTTCACGATGAACCTCACCCCGGCCGACGACGCCACCTCCAACACCCTCTGGACGATCCGACGGGAGCTGAGCGCCCTGCTGGAGCTCCGGGCGTCGAACTTCGAGACCTACCAGTTCCACTCGACCCTCGGCTACCGCCTGGTCAAGCCGCTGGCATCCGACGTGCCGCCCATGGAGCGACTGGCCGCGAAGCGCTCGGCACCCTTCACGGGCGACGCCGCCACCGTGACCCTGGAGCACCCGGCGTTCAACCTCTTCGACGACATGCTCGCGTTCCCGCAGTTGTGGCGGCTGCCGAAGGCGTGATCCGCTCCCATCGCCGATGAGCCGGCAGAGAAGCTCCGTCCGCACGGCCGGCGACTCTCCTGGCGAGTCCCACTGACGCGGACGCGCTCTCAACTCTGGGGGCCGTGCCAGTCCAGGCACAGGACGGTGGCGTCGTCTTCCGGGTGCCCGTTGCAGGCGTCGGTGACTGTCGTGGCCAGATGGCGCGCGACCTCGCGCGGGTGCTCGCCGGCGGTGTCACGGATGAGGCCGGGGAGGTCGACTTTTTGCGCTTGGCGTTCCTGCATGCCGTCGGTGTAGAGCACGAGGCGGTCACCGGGGCGCAGGTCGAGGTTCTGCACCTTGTAGGGACCCTGGTGCGCGGCGACGCCGAAAGGCAGGTTCACTGCGAGGCGCAGTTCGGCCACCGTGCCGTCCCGCAGCCGTAGAGGCCAGGGGTGGCCCGCGTTGACGAGCTGGGCGCCGGTGCCGTCCAGGGCGATGCGCAGCAACTGGCCGGTGGCGAAGGTCCGTCTGCCGTGGTCGAGGAGGGCCTGGTGGGTCTGGCGGGCCTGTTCGGCGAGGTCCTTTCCGGCGCGGCGGGCGCCGCGGGAGGCATTGACCAGGAGGGTGGCCATGAGGGCGGCGTCGACGTCGTGGCCCATGGCGTCGGTGATGGACAGGTGCAGGGTGTCGGGGTCGACGGCGTAGTCGTAGGTGTCACCGGCGATGTCGGCGGCCGGGACCAGGGCGCCGGCGAGGGCGAACTCGGCGGCCTCGCACGAAGGGGCCGAGGGCAGCAACTGGCGCTGGATCTCCGCAGCCAGGCTGACCGAGGTGGTGCGGTTGCCCCAGTGGTAGAGGTCGGTGAACCGCCGGTCGGTGACGATGATGTACGCCAGTGCCTGCGCGGCCTCTTCCACTTGCTCCAGCACATCCTGTGTGACCCGGGGAAGGAGCAGCTCCAGCACACCGACGGCGTCGCCGCGGTTGGTGACGGGGGCGAGTACCCGCTGCCCGCGCTCGCCCTCCGGAGCGTGCACCAGTTCCTGGGCGCGCAGGACCTCGTCGTAGATGCTGTCGTCGAAGGGAACCTGTTCGGCGCGGCGCTCCTGTCGCGTAGCCGCCTCCTCGCTGACCCGCAGCAGGCGCTGGCCGACGACGTCGACGCACAGGAACGACACGTGCCGCGCGCCGAACCTGTCGCGCAGGTTGCGTGCCACGACATCGAGGGAGGCCACCGGTGCGGCGTCCTCCGCCGTGGCCAGTACCTCAGCCAGTCCGATCCGATCGCGTGCCACGTCAGCCTCCTTTTGGGTTGCCAACTCGTTTTCCCGCTGACGCGGCAGATACAGCATGGCTGTGACACATGCCTCGGCCTGTAGACGCCGGAACAGGAAGGACGCCAGAGACGTCACCCCCCGACTGCCCCCGCACGCCTGATGTGAAGGTTCGGGGGTAAACGGATCGCAGCACGTTTGGGCACAGGGGGGTGGGTCGGCATGGAGCAGACGGCGGGCGGTGAGGGCGAGCAGTCTCTGGTGGAAAACCCCATATCGGTATCGGGGGCGTTCGAGAGCAGCGAGGACATCGCCGTCGCCCGCGATCTGGCCCGCAGCTTCCTCGCCGACGTCCAGGCCGTGCACGGGCTGCCGGTGTCCGGGCGCGCGATGGGCATGGTGCAGCTCGTGGTCAGCGAGCTGGTGACCAACGCCCGCAAGTACGCACCCGGCCCTTGCCTGCTGACGCTGGAAGTCAACGGCGGCGCGGTGGAGGTGACCGTGTGGGACAGCAACCCGACGCCGCCGGCGATCCTCGCGCCCGACCCGATGCGGATCGGCCAGCACGGGCTGGAGATCGTCATGGCGGTCGGCCAGAGCTTAACGGTCCACCGCGAACCCGTGGGAAAACGGATCACCACGGCCATCGCGCTGGCCGACGATCCGGGCGGGGACGTCACCGGCCGCCGGCTGTGACGGCTTGCGCCCTACCTGGCCGCTGTCCCGCGCCACCTCCCTCTCGAAGACGTACTCGGTCCGGGAGTGTGTTGGCGGACGAGCTGAGCAGGCGCCCCATACGCGGCCTCCACCGCAGAATGTCTCCTGGCGTGCCCGCGGAGCGCCCGCCCTGTGGACGGGGCGGGCCGGCTCGGGGCGGTGCCGACGCCTTTGCGCGCGTGGGCACCGGAGGGTTCGTCGCCGTCTGCCTGCTCCTCAGGACTCTTACGAGAGTCTGACGCGACCGCCGTTTCGCATCGGCGCACCCGTCCCTCTGGTCACTCTGTTCCCGTCCGCAGTCGCGGACTCCGCCGCACGGACGGCGCGGAGAGATCGAGGAACGGACGTGAACATGCACAGCAGCCGCAGGGGTCATCGGGCCAGGCCCAGGACACGGCGCATCCTGTTCGGCGGCGGGGCCCTCGCCATCGCCGGAGCGGCCACGGTGGCTGTATCCCTGGCCTCGGCCGGTCAGTACTCCGGTACCGCTGCCGAGGCCGATCACGCTGTCTTCGTCCAGGGCAACGAGTTGGACGGCAACACCATCCACGCCTTCGCACGGGGTGACGACGGCAGCCTGAAACCCGTGGGGACCTACGGGACCGGCGGCAAGGGCGGTGACCAGGTCGACGCCCCCACCGATTCGCTGGCCTCGCAGGGCTCGCTCGTCCACGACGACGCCTCGGGGAGACTGCTGGCGGTCAACGCGGGCAGCAACACGGTGACATCGTTCCGTGTCGAGGGACAGCGGCTCGAGGACCGGCAAGTCGTGGCATCCGGTGGGGAGTTTCCCTCCAGTATCGCGGTGCACGGCAAGGTCGCGTACGTCATGAACGCGGGTGGCGAGGGCAGCGTCCAGGGCTTCAGGCTCACCGGCGAGGGGCTCAAGCCGCTGAAGGGGTCCCACCGTTCCCTGGGCCTGGACAACGAGGAGATACCGCGCTTCGACACCTCGCCCGGCGAGGTCGAGTTCACCCCGGACGGGCGCAGTCTGGTGGTCACGACGAAGGGCAGCAACACCGTCGAGGTCTTCCCGATGAAGCGAAACGGTCTGCCGGCCGTCGCGCAGCCCGTCGTCAACGACTCCGCGGGCGGTGTTCCCTTCGCGATCAGCTTCGACCGGAGCGGTAAGCGGATGCTGGTCGCCGAGGCCGAGAAGTCCACGGTCACCACGTACCGGGTGAAGCGTGACGGAAAGCTGAAGGTCCTCCAGGAGCCGCTCGCCAACGGCCAGGAAACCCTGTGCTGGCTGGAGCGCGCGGGCAACTACTTCTACGGCGGCAACACCGGCAACTCCACCGTCACCGGCTACCGCATGGACAAGCACGGCACGCTGAGCCTGACCAACCGGGTGGGCATCGCCACTCCGCCCTCCGCCAAGTCACAGGGCGTGATCGACCTCGCCGTGACGGAGGACGAGAAGTTCGTCTACGTGCAGAACGCCGTCTCGGGCACCGTCGACGGCTTCCGCGTCGAGGCCGACGGCGCGCTCACCAAGGTCACCACGGCCGAGGGCCTGCCCGCCTTCGACGAGTCCGGCATGGAGGGCATCGCCGCGGTGTGACGGGCCTCGGGGGAGTCACGACATGCTGCTCTCCGCGCCGATCAGATCGGTGACGGCTCGGATACCGCCCTCGGCGAGAGCGGCGCGCTGTCGGTCCGCCCCGGTCCCGTTCTGGAGGAGCCGGTGGACCAGGGCCGTCACCTGCCGGGTCGCACCGGACGCGTCGAGGGCCGGAGCGACGTGCCGCAGGAGCTGGTACAGCACGTCCCCGGCGCGGCGCGGCCGGCCGCCCGGGCAGATCAGGGTGTCGCTCAGACCGTGACGGGCGGCATGCCACAGGGCGATGTGGAGGAGCTCCGGTTCGCAGTCGGGCACCGGCGCCCCGGCGGCCGTCTCCCTGATGGCCGTGTCCACGAGAGCATGGGTCATACCCGCGAGCATCACCGCGTCGTCCGCACGCAGTTGAACGTCCAGGCACCGCACCTCGACGGTGGGATACCGGGCCGACAGACGGGCCTGCCAGTACAACTGCCCGCTGTCCGAGATCACACCCGTCTCCAGCAACTGCGCCACCCGCCGGTCGTAGTCGGCCACATCACGGAAGAACGGCGGCACGCCGCTCACCGGCCAGCGGCCGAAGATCACCGTGCGCCAGCTGGCGAAGCCGGTGTCGTGGCCGTCCCACAGCGGGGAGTTCGCCGACATGGCCGTCAGGGTCGGCAGCCAGACCCGGATCCGGTTCAGGACCTGCACGCCCGTCTCTCGGTTGGGCACGGCCACGTGCACGTGCATGCCGTTGACCAGCTGCTCCGCCACCAGCTGGGGCGCCTGGGTGAGCATGGCCCGATAGCGGGCCTGGTCGGTGACGGCCACCGGGTGACGATGGCGCAGCGGGGGCGTTCCGCAGGCCGCGATCCGGCAGCCGTGCGCTTCGGCCGCCGCCCCGATGGCGTGCCGCAGCCTCAGCAGATGTCCCCCCGCCTCCTCCAGGCTGCCGCACACCGGCGTGGCCACCTCGACCTGCGCCTGCAGCAACTCGCACTGCACCTCCTGGTCGGCCACGAGGTGCGCCAGTCCCGCCGCCGCACGCACCTTGTCGGCCAGGGGTACCGGCAGCCCGGTAACCGGGTCGAGGAGCAGGTACTCCTCTTCCACACCGATCGTCGTCATCGGTCACCCTCTGTTCTGCCCCGTCACCGGGGCCGGCTCGCGCGGCGCCGGCCGGACGCTGCCGGCTGGACGCTCGCGCGTGCCCCGAGTGCCGCGGCCACGGGATGACAAACCATGGCAAACCATGATGCCGGGGTGACTCGGTCGTGCCGGGTACTCGTCCGCCGCGGAGCGGGCAGAAAGCGCCCGGTCCGGCAGACGTGAGGAGGTATGCGATGGGCCTGCGCAATCACGTGGTGGTGGTGACCGGAGCGTCCAGCGGGATCGGACGGGCCACGGCCGAGGCGTTCGCGCGCAAGGGGTGTGCCGTGGTGCTGGCCGCGCGGCGCGAGGAGGCGCTGGAGGCGGCGGCCCACGCCTGCGCGAAGCACCGCGGGGCACGGACACTGGTCGTGCCGACCGACACGACGGACGCCAAGGCGGTCGAGGACCTGGCACGCCGGGCCGTGGAGGAGTTCGGCCGCATCGACGTCTGGGTCAACAACGCCGCCGTCAACGCCTTCGGCCGCTTCGAGGACGTACCCCTGGAGGACTTCCGCAAGGTCCTGGACGTCAACGTCATGGGCTACGTGCACGGGGCCCGGGCGGCTCTGCGGGTGATGCGGGAGCAGGGCAGCGGCACGTTGATCAACATCGCGTCCATCGTGGGTGCCGTGGCGCAGCCGTACAGCCACCCGTACGGCATGTCCAAGCACGCCGTCCGCGGGCTCGGCTCCAGCCTTCGGCAGCAGCTCCGGGTGGAGGGCGTGAAGGGCATCGACGTGTGCACGGTGCTGCCCGCGACCATCGACACGCCGCATTTCCAACAGGCGGCCAACTACACCGGGCGCAAGGTCGTGGCCATGCCGCCCGTGTACAGCCCCGAGCGCGTCGCCCGGGCAGTCGTGCGACTCGTCAACCGGCCGCGTCGCGAAGTGGTGGTCGGTCCCGCGGGCCGCGCACTCGTACGCCAGGCCCGGATGGCACCCGGCCTCGCGGAGCGGGCCATGGCACGGCAGACGGACAAGACCCACCTGTCCCGCGACGAGGAGGCCCCGGCCACGCACGGAACGCTGCACGTACCGGCCGAGGGCGAGGGGTCGGTGCACGGCGGCTGGGGCGGCCGACGACGCACCGCGCTGCGCAGGACGGCCGTCGCCGCGGCGCTCGCGGGAGCGGCCGTGGCCGCCGGGCGCCGGGCGACCCACGGCGCGGCGGGCGCCTGAGGGGCAGCGCGCGGGCACCGTATACCGCGCGGGGTGCGCCGGGTTGCGCACCCACCCCCCGCGGGCGCCCGGCGTGGCCGCGCGGGCAACTCGGGCCGCCCGGCCTCTACGGCGTCACGGCCGCGGGTTCGTGCGCTGCCACCGGGGGCGTGCGTCGTGGCCGCGGCGTCCGGCGACCGAGGCGCAGCGGGGGCACTGGCGCCGTACCCGGTCCGCCGCACCACCGGACTCCGGGAAGGTGTCCAGCCAGGTGACGTGCGGGAAGCGGACCAACCTGGAGCGGCTGAGGGACAGTCCGCAGACCGTCTGGTTCAGCCCCGGCTCCCAGGCGTGCACCTCGCCGGACGGCAGGCGGCGCCGGCCTTCCTCCTCGTCGGTCCACTGTCCGGACGCCGCGACGGCGTACTGCTTGACGCGTGCCATGGCGTGCGGTCCCGGATCAGCCGGCGGCCTGGTCGACGCGCAGCCTCACCTGCTCCTCCAGGCGCCGCAAGCTGGTGTCCAGGGCGTCGCGGACGGTCGTCTCGCCGGGGTCGTGGCTGTCGTCGAAGAACGACAGGTGCACCGTCACCTCACTGGCTCCCCCGCCGATCCCGGCGACCTGGAGCCAGCCCGTGTAGCTGCCCTGGTCGCGGGTGCCCCATTCGAGCCGCATCTGGTCGCGCTGGGCACGCAGCAGGGCGGAGGTGTCCTCGTCGGTGCGGTCCTCGTGCACGGTGACCGCGGGCAGCTCCCCGGCCTCGACATGCAGGGCCTCCGGCAGCCAGGTGTCCAACTGGCCGATGTTCGCGGCCTGGTCGAAGACGTGCTCGGGCTGTGCGGGCATCGTGCGTGAACGTTCGTACTGGGTCATCGCGGCACCGGCCTCGCCTCGGGGTCGTTCAGCGCACCGCGTTCCCGGCCTGGCCCGCCCCAACCCTGTTGTGAATTCTTCAGCGGCGCCCGTAGAGGCGTCTCCGTCCGCCATGTCCAACCGGCAGATACTCCAGGCCATGTCGGGACTGATGGCGGGCATGTTCGTCGCCATCCTGGCCGGCACCGTGGTGTCCAACGCGCTGCCCCGGATCATCGCCGACCTCGGGGCCAGCCAGTCCTCCTACACCTGGGTCGTCACCGCCGAACTGCTGGCCATGACGGCGACCGTGCCGCTGTGGGGCAAGCTGTCCGACCTGTACAACAAGAAACTGCTGCTCCAGCTCTCCCTGGGCCTGTTCGTCGTCGGGTCGCTGTTGGCGGGCTTCTCCCAGGACGTGGGGCTGCTCATCCTCAGCCGTGTGGCGCAGGGCATCGGTGCCGGCGGTCTCACCGCGCTGGCGCAGGTCGTGATGGCGGCGATCATCCCGCCGCGCAGGCTGGGCAAGTACGCGGGGATCTTCGGCGCCGTGTTCGCCGTGGGCACCGTGGCCGGTCCGCTGATCGGCGGCGTCCTGGTGGACACCTCGTGGCTCGGCTGGCGCTGGTGCTTCTTCATCGGCGTGCCCTTCGCCCTGCTCGCCATCGCCCTGCTCCAGCGCACGCTGCACCTGCCCACCGTCCGCCGCGAGGCGAAGGTCGACTACCTGGGTGCCTTCCTGATCGTCGCGGGTGTCTGCGCGCTGCTGATCTGGGTCACGCTCGCCGGGAACGAGTTCGACTGGGCGTCGTGGCAGACCGCCGTCCTGACCGGCGGGGGAGTGGCGCTGCTGGCCCTCGCGGTCGCCGTCGAGGCGAAGGTCGCCGAGCCGGTCATCCCGCTCGGCATCTTCCGCATCCGGACGGTGGCGCTGACCACCCTCGCCAGCCTCTTCGTCGGTGTGGCCATGTTCGGCGGCACCGTCTTCCTGTCACAGTACTTCCAGGTGTCGCTCGGCAAGTCCCCGACGATGGCGGGTCTGATGAGCCTGCCCATGATCCTGGGCCTGCTGGTGTCCTCCACCGTCGCGGGGCAGATCATCAGCGCGACCGGACGGTGGAAGGTGTACCTCGTCGGGGGCGGCGTCACCATGACCGCCGGTCTCGGACTGCTCTCCACCATCGGGCCGGACACCCACTTCGGTCTCCTCAGCGTCTACATGGCGGTCATGGGCATCGGCGTCGGCATGCTGATGCAGAACCTGGTGCTGGCCGCGCAGAACGACGTCCCGGCGGCCGAACTGGGCGCGGCGACCTCGGTGTTGTCCTTCTTCCGCAGCATGGGCGGCACCATCGGGACCAGCGTGCTCGGTGCGATCCTGGCCAACCGCGTCGCCTCCGAGATGAACCAGAGCCTGAAGGACGCGGGGGGTGCCGCCGAGGGCGGAGGCCAGGCCGGGCACGGGGGAGTGCCCGACATGACCGCCCTGCCGGCACCGATGCGGGAGATGGTGGAACACGCCTACGGCGTCGCCACCGCCGAACTCTTCCTCGTCGCCACTCCCTTCGCGGCGCTCGCGCTGATCGCCGTGCTGTTCATCAAGGAGAAGGCGCTGAAGAACACCAGCGGCATGGAGCGGCTCTCCGAGGAGTCGGCAAAGGCCGGCGAGCCCGCCGCGGGCGGCCCGCCTCCGCGCGTCGAAGCCGGCGCCTGAAGGGGCGCCAGGGCCGCCGGCAGGGGCACGTGTCCCTCCCGGCGGCTCAGGCCACGGCAGGGGTGTAGTGGGAGGCGTCGTCACCTTCGAGGACGTGGCTGAGGGTGCCGTCGACGCCGGCGGGAACGTCGCCCGCGACGGTCACCCGGTGCAGCAGGCGCGGCAGGTCGCCGTAGTCGTCGGGGGCGTAGTGCTGGGTGATGCGGTTGTCGAACAGGACGACGTCGCCCGGCGTCCAGGCCACCCGCACGATGTTCTCCGGGCGGGTGACGTACGACTGGAAGATGCGCAGCAGGTCACGGGATTCGGACGAGCCCAGACCGACGATGCTCTGGGCGAAACCGCCGATGAACAGGCCCCGCTCCCCGGTCTCCGCGTGGACCCGGACGACCGGGTGGACGGTGCGGTACGTCCGCGAGACGAACCGCTTGCGGTACTCGGCCGCCTTTTCGTTCTTCGGGGCAGCGTAGTCATAGGCGTTGGTGTGCACGGCCCACAGCCGGTCCGCCAGCTCGCGCAGGGGCTCGGGCAGATCCCGGTACGCGGCGGCCGAGTTGGCGATGAGGGTGTTGCCGCCGTAAGGCGGGACGACGATGCTGCGCAGCGTGGACGCCTTCGGAGGCGTGCGGACGAACGTGACGTCCGTGTGCCACACGTTGGAGCGGATGCCCTCATCGGCGTCGACGGGCAGTATCCGGGGCTGCCCTTCGACGGAGGGAACGGTGGGGTGGGCGGTGGTGAGTTCGCCGAAGAGGGAGGCGAAGCGGAGCTGGCCCGCGTCGTCGAGGTGCTGATCGCGGAAGAGGAGCGCCTTGTGCTCCAGGAGCGCGGAGTCGATCTCGGAGACGAGGGCGGGTTCGAGGTCGCCGGAGAGATCCACGCCGAGGATCTCGGCGCCGATACGCCCGCCGATCCTGCGGACGTCGAAGCCGGTGCTGGTGGTCATGTGCGGGGTCCTTTCCTGCGGGTCCGTCATGTGGAGTCCGTCATGAGGGATGCGTCGGACGCGGTCCGTCAGACGGGGAGCACGAACGGCGGGTGGGCGCCGTTGAGGAAGTAGTCCCCGACGTCGCGGAGCCGGTGGGCCACGGGTTCGTACAGGGTGTGGGTCCTGGCATTGCGCCAGAAGCGGTCGAAGCCCAGCCGTGAGGAAGCGGAACGGGCACCGATGACGTCGAGGGCCCGGGCGGTGGACTCCTGCGCGGCCCTGGACGCGGCGGCTTCGGCCATGGCGACCAGGACGGAGATCTCCGCGTACTCGTCGTAGCCGAGGTCCTCACCGCGGGCCAGCCCGTCGTGCACGGCGTCCCGCGCCTGGTCGGCGAGGGCGGACGCGGAGCGGGTGAGCACGGTGAGCTCCCCGTACACGGTCAGCACCTGCGGGTCCTGAGATGAGCCGACCGGCCAGTCCGGGTGCCAGAGGGACCGGCCGGCCCTGCTGTACTCGCGTGCCTCCGCGAGCACTCCCTCCGCCATGCCGAGACGCACCTGCACCGACAGGAGCCGCCCGACCGGCGACACCAGAGCGGTCAGGGGCGACAGGACGTCCTCGTCCGCGGCCAGCGAGCCCAGGACGTCGCCGGCGGCGATCGGCACGGCGTCGAACTCCACGCTTCCGCCGGCCGCGAGCCGTTGCCCGAAAGGGTCGGCGTCGCCGTCGACCACCACGCCGGGGAGGGCGGGATCGACCACGACGGCGAGTGGTTCGCCGGTGTCGGCCCGCACCGCCCGCACGGCGAGGCGGTCGGCGACCAGGACGCCGGCGGCGTAGCTCTGACGGCCGGTCAGCACATGGTCCCGCCCGTCCCCGACCAGCGTCAGAGCCGGCTCCTGACGCGCCAGACCGCCACCCCAGCACCACTCCTGAGCGGCGGACCGCTGCTCCAGCCGGGCGGCGAGGGCGGGCTCGGTGAAGAACCGGGCGCTCCACGACATGAAGTAGTGACAGCCGAGCAGTTGGCCTATCGCGCCGTCGGCCGCGGCGATCTCCCGGACCACCGCGTACGCCGTCGGCCAGTCCGCGCCGCCGCCCCCGAGCCCGGCCGGCACGAGGAGGGTCAGCAGCCCCGACTCGCGCAGCCGGGACACCTCGTCGAACGGGGGCTTGCCCGCCTGGTCCCTGGCCACCGCGTCCGTGGCCAGGTCCTCCGCGGTCTCGCGGGCCACGCGCAACCAGTGAGCCATCCCGGGCCCGGTCCGGTCCGATTCCGCGTCGGAGCCGGACGGCGCAGGGGCAACGCCCATGGCAGAGGTCTCCTCAAGTCGATGTCTGAGGCACGCACATCATCCTGTGCAGCGCCGCCGGCCCCCGTCAATGCTTCCCTAGTAATTCTATAGGAAAACTAGGGAATCCAGAGGTGCGTTGGGTCAGCCGGCGGATGCGGTCACTGCCTGACCGCATCGCGTGCCACCGTGATCGGGCAAGCCGCCCGGGCTTCTCGAACCACCGGTCGGCACAGGATTCGAAGGCCGAGGTGCTCCCTTGACGGTTCTCGACGCCCGGGCGCTCAACCGTGCCACCCTCGCGCGGCAGTTGCTCCTCGACCGCGCCGACCCGCCGGTCCTCGACGCCGTCGCGCACCTGTGCGGTCTCCAGGCGCAGGAACCTCAGGAACCGTTCATCGGCCTCTGGTCCCGGCTGCGGGCGTTCGACCCGGCGGTGCTGTCGGAACTGCTCACCGGGCGACGCGTGGTGCGGACCCATCTCATGCGCCGCACCGTCCACCTCGTCACCGCCGACGACCTCGTGGCCTGGCGGGCCCGCCACGACGCGATGCTGCGCCAGCGGGTGCTCGGTGTGTACCGGCGCGAGCTGGAGGGCGTGGACCTCGGCGAACTCGCGGCGGCGGGGCGGGAGGTCATGGCCGACGGCGAACCCCGCTCGATGGGCGACCTCGCACGAGCCGTCGCCGGCCGCTGGCCGGAGGCGGGGCCTCGGCCACTGGGCGAAATGCTGGTCGCCGGCCTGCTCCCGACGGTGCAGCTGCCCCCGCGCGGACTGTGGCGCACCACGGCGCGAGTGCGCTACGCGCTGGTCTCCTCCTGGCTGGGGCGCGAGATCGACCCACCGGCCCCGGACGACTCCGATCCCGTGGGACAGGCGCTGGTACGGCGCTACCTGGCCGCGTTCGGACCCGCCGCCTCGGCCGATCTGCGCGCCTGGTGCGGACTGGCGGGACTGCCGGCCGCGGTCTCCGCCCTGCGCGGGGAACTGGTCGCCTTCCGCGACGAGCGCGGCCGGGAACTGCTGGACCTCCCCGACGCGCCGCGCCCCGACCCCGGCATCCTCGCGCCCGTGCGGTTCCTGCCGGCGTTCGACAACGCGATCCTCGGCTACCACGACCGCGGCCGGATCATCGACGATGCCCACCGTGGCCTGTCGGTCGCAGGCGCCCGCGTCGTCCTCGTCGACGGCCGGGTCGCCGCGACCTGGACCGCCGAGGCGGACACCGTCCTGGTCACTCCGCTCCGCCGCTTCTCCCGGGCCGACCGCGAGTCCGTCGCCGAGGAAGGGCGCGCCATGGCGTCCTTCCTGTCCGGTGACGCGAGCGGCCGGGTTCGGATCGCCGCGTCTTCCGGCTGAGCCATACGCCGACAGAAGCACGGTTCAGGCGCACACTGGAAGGGTGCTGCCGGTGCTCATGAGGGGGTGTCGGCCGATGGGAACCACAGAGCGTGTGACCGTGCGGTGGTGGCGGTGGCGGCGCAACGCGCTCAAACGGCGAATCGACGTCGTCGAAGCCTGGGTCGTGCTCGCCGGCTGGGTGTTCGCCCTGCTCGGCGGCGTGTGCGCGGGACTGATGGCGGCGGGCGCGGTCGAGCAGGCCGTCGAACGGCAGCGGGCGGAGAGCCGTCAGGTCTCCGCGGTCGCCGTCGAGGACGCGCCGGGCCCGTCACCGGCCCGCGCGGCGAGCGACCACCGGGTGTGGGTCAAGGTGCGGTGGACCGCGCCGGACGGCTCGACGCACACGGAGCAGGCGCGGGTGCCGCCCAGGACTCCGGCCGGGAGCACGATCCCCCTGTGGGTGAACAGGAGCGGTGACATCACGACCCCGCCGGTGTCCGCGGGCGAGGCCTGGCTGCACACGACCGTGGGCGGCGGCCTGGCAGGAGCCCTCGCGGGCGGGATGGTGCTGGGCGTCGCCTGGCTGACCCGGCTGTCCCTGGACCGGCGGCGCATGGCCCAGTGGGACGCGGAATGGGAACGGATCGACACACGCCGCGGCTGGAAGACGGGCTGACCACACCCGACAGCGACACGGACGGGGCGCTTCCGCGTGGCGGACGGAGGAGACACGGCCGCGCGCCGCTGAGCGACGCGGGTTGCTGTGTGCCGGGCTTCCGCCGGGCGGACGGGGGAGGACGCGCCTGTGCGCCGCTGACCGACGGGGGTTGCTGTGTGCCGGGCTCCGCGTGGCGGGCGGGGGGAGACGGGCCTGTGCGCCGCTGACCGACGGAGGCCTGGGTGTGCCGGGCTTCCGCGTGGGGGACGGGGGAGGACGCGCCTGTGTGCTGCTGAGCGACGGGGGTTGCTGTGTGCCGGGCTCCGCGTGGCGGGCGGGGGGAGAGGGGCCTGTGTGCCGCTGACCGACGGAGGCCTCGGTGTGCCGGGCTTCCGCGTGCCGGGAAGGGGAGCGCGGCCGTACGCCGTCGTCCCGTGGGGGCTTGCGCGCGGCGCGCTTTGCTATGGCGGGCGGGGGAAGTGCGGCTGTGCGCCCCGCGGGCGCGTGGCGCCCTTGCACGGCGGCGCGGGAGCACAGTGGTAGTCGTCGCCGGACGCGCGGGGCTGCCGTGTGCCGGGCCTCACGGGACGACGGCATTCACCCGCACTCCGGTGCCCACCCCGGGCGAAGGCCCGACGCGCGGCCGCCCGCGGGTGGCTGCCGGGCGCCGCGCTCCGCAGGTACAGGCGCCCCGCCAGGCAGGCGCCGCCCCCACGTCAGTCGTGCGGTCCACGCGTGCGCGCCGCCGGCGTCGAGGCGGTAGAGGGCGTGGACTGCTGGAAGCGAAGCGCACCGGTCGCCCGTCCCCCGGGCCGGTCACGTGCGGCCCACGATGTCCTGGTCGTCGAGGGTCTCGTGGGCGCCCGGTGGGGCAGGGGCCGACGCTGTGCCGGACGTCGTCCGCTTGCGGCGCAGTCGGCCGGTCAGGGCGGTCGCCACGGGCTCGGTGTAGCGCGCGGTCAGGGGGCCGAGCAGGACCAGGATGAGGACGTACGCCGTGGCCAGCGGGCCGAGGGAGGGCTCGATGCCGGACGTGACCGCCAGCCCGGCGATGACGATGGAGAACTCGCCGCGGGCCACGAGCGTGCCGCCGGCGCGCCAGCGGCCCTTGGGCCCGATCCCGGCGCGGTGCGCGGCCCAGTAGCCGGTGGCGATCTTCGTCGCCGTGGTGACGGCCGCCAGGGCGAGAGCGGGCAGCAGTACGGGCGGGATGCTGGCGGGGTCGGTGTGCAGGCCGAAGAAGACGAAGAACACCGCGGCGAACAGGTCCCGCAGCGGCGCGAGCAGGCTCGTCGCGCCCTCGGCGACCTCGCCGGACAGCGCGATGCCCACCAGGAAGGCGCCCACGGCCGCGGACACCTGGAGCTGCTGCGCGAGCCCGGCGACCACCAGCGTCACGCCGAGCACCACCAGCAGCAGTTTCTCGGGGTCGTCGCTGGAGACGAAGCGGGAGACATGGCGGCCGTAGCGCACGGCGAGGACGAGCACGACCGTGGCCACGCCCAGGGCGATGGCCAGCGTCACGGCGCCCGCGGCCAGGCCCACCCCGGCCAGCAGGGCGGTGACGATCGGCAGGTAGACCGCCATGGAGAGGTCCTCGAGGACCAGGATGCTCAGGATGGCCGGGGTCTCACGGTTGCCGAGCCGCCCCAGCTCGCCCAGGACCCTGGCGATGACGCCGGAGGAGGAGACCCAGGTGACACCGGCCAGTACGACGGCCGCGACCGGTCCCCAGCCGAGCAGCAGGGCGAGCACCGCACCGGGCAGGGCGTTGAGGACGGCGTCCACGACCCCGGCCGGGTAGTGGGTCTTGAGGTTGGAGACGAGGTCGGTGGCCGTGTACTCCAGGCCCAGCATGAGCAGCAGCAGGATGACGCCGATCTCGGCGCCGATGGCGACGAAGTCCTCGCTGGCGACGAGCGGCAGCAGTCCGCCCTCGCCGAAGGCCAGCCCGGCCAGCAGGTAGAGGGGGATCGGCGAGAAGCTGAAGCGCCCGGCGAGGCGGCCGAGCAGCCCGAGCCCGAGGATGAGGCAGCCGAACTCGATCAGGAACACCGCGGAGGAGTGCATGGCGGGTCACTCCCGCCCGAGTATCGCGGCGGCAGCCTCCACGCCCTCGCGGGTCCCGATGACGATGAGCGTGTCACCGCCGGAGAGCCGGAAGTCCGGCGTGGGGGAGGGGATCGCCTCGGCCCGGCGCAGCACCGCCACGATGGACGCGCCGGTGTCGGTGCGGATCCGGGACTCGCCCAGCAGCCGGCCGTTCCAGTGCGAGGTGCCGGACAGTTCGATCCGCTCGGCGACGAGCCCCAGGTCGGTCGTGGACAGCAGGTTCGGCGTGTGGTGCGCGGGCATCAGCGCGTCGATGAGCGTCGCCGCCTCCTCCGCCGTCAGACGCACCGACAGGTCGCAGGCGTCCGGGTCGTCCTCGCGGTAGGCGCTGATCGTCCGGTGGCCGTCGCGGTGGGCGACCACGGACAGTCGGCGGCTGTCCCGGGTCGTCAGGTCGTAGCGGACACCTATGCCCGGCAACGGCGTACTGCTGAGGCGTGGCGCGCTCATGTCCGTCCCCCTTCCGTCGGCGTGCGCGTTTCCGGTGACTCCGCCTGTGGGGGGCCGCGCCCGGACGAGCGTCCGGATCCCGGCCTGTGAGCTCATCCTAGGCGGCTGTGCGGGACCGCACCCGTCCTGCGTGCGCTACCTGGAGGGCGCCGGGACAGGGGATCCGGACGGGAAGGGCGTGGCCGTGGGCTGCCTCGCGGTCGCCCCCTCCACCTGCCGCACGGTGCCCGTCCCGGGCCGGGTGCCCGCGCCCGCGCCGGCGGACAACTGGGACCAGGCTCCCAGCGCCAGAGCCACGGCGGCGGCGGTGGCGACGACCCGTCCCACCCGCCGGACCTTCGCACGGCGGTCCAGGTCGCCCCAGGCCACGCGGACCCACAGGTCCTCCGGCTGCCACAGGTCGCCGACGGCGTAGGGGGGTTGGAGCCGCCGTCCGGCCGCCCGCTCCCGCGCGGAGGGCTCCCTGGGGGCGGAGGCGCGTATGGCGTGCTCGCTGTCCGTGAGGAACCTCTGCCACACGTCGTCCGGGATCGGGGGAGTGCCGTCGGGCTCGTCGGGCGTTCCCTGTCCGCCGCCCGGTCCTTCGCTGGTCACGTCCCGTCATCTCCTCTCCGACCATCGGCCCGCAGCACTGCGCAACACAAGATCAGTATGCCGTCCGGTGCGGGAGAGCGCCCCTTCCCGGGGGCCGTGAACGGAGTCCGAGACCGACTCGGCACCGCCGAGCGTGGGGTGCAGCCGCCGTCGACCGGGAGCGGCGGAGTCGCCGTGGGAGCGCGACAAGGGGGCGGAGGCGCCTCGCGGCCTCCGCCCCACTCCGGTCAGACGACGGCGGGTGCCTCCGGCAGGACGTGGTCGCCGACCTTGTCGGTGCTCAGGCAGAGCGAGCAGACGACCGCGTCGTGCGTCATGCAGGCGGCCACGTCCGGCCGCTCGAACCGCTGCCGGCACACGTGGCATTCGTAGGTGACGGCGCTGGGGTTGCCGTCCTCGTCGAGCGACGGCTCGGCGATGCCGTCGTCGGTGCGGCGCAGGTAGTACCTGCCTTTGGTGACCACGGCCATCAGCGGGGTGACGACGAACGCGATGACGGCGGCGGCGACGGGGGAGTACGGCTGGAGCGTGTCACCCAGCCCGTGGAAGTACATGGCGATGGACAGAGCGGAGGCGGCGACGAAGGACACGACCCCGACCGGGTTGACGGCGTAGAGCATGCCGCGGCGGAACTCGGGGGCGTGCGGGGACAGCTTCAGCACGTACTTGTTGATGCCGATGTCGGTGGCCACGGTGACCACCCAGGCGATCGCGCAGTTCGAGTAGAAGCCGAGGATGCTGTTGAGGAAGCTGAACATGTCGGCCTCCATCAGGGCGAGCGCGAAGCCCAGGTTGACCAGGACGAAGACCAGCCGGCCCGGGTAGCGCCGAGTGACGCGGGTGAAGGAGTTGGTCCAGGCGAGGGAGCCGGAGTACGCGTTCGTTACGTTGATCTTGATCTGGCTGATCACGACCAGGGCCACGGCCAGCGGAAGGACGAGCCAGGACGGCATCATCGCGTCGAAGGCGTGCTTGAACTGCTGGATCGGCTCGGGCGCGGCGGTGGGGCCGACCTCGGCGATGATGTACACCGCGAGGAACACGCCGATCGCCTGCTTCAGCGCGCCCAGCACCACCCAGCCCGGGCCCGCCATCACCACGGCCGTCCACCAACTGCGCTTGTTCGCCTCGGTCTTGGGCGGCATGAAGCGCAGATAGTCGATCTGCTCGCCGATCTGCGCGATCAGCGACAGGCACACGCCCGCGCCCAGCAGCACGGAGGCGGTGTTGACGCCGCCGTCCCCGTCGGTGCCCGCGTAGGCGAGGAAGCGGTCGACGGTCCCCGGGTCGGTGGCGACCAGGTAGACCAGCGGGCCGACCATCAGCAGCAGCCAGATCGGGGTGGTCCACACCTGGAGCTTGCTCAGCGCCGTCATGCCGTAGACGACCAGCGGGATCACCATGAGCGTGGACACCAAGTAGCCCAGCCACAGCGGCAGTCCGAGGCCCAGCTTCAGGCCCTGGGCCATGATCGAGCCCTCGAGGGCGAAGAAGATGAAGGTGAAGCTGGCGAAGATGACGCTGGTGAGGACCGAGCCGAAGTAGCCGAAGCCCGAGCCGCGCGTGATCAGGTCCAGGTCGATGTTGTAGCGGGCCCCGTAGTAGGCCAGCGGGAAGCCGGTCACGAAGATGACGACGGCGGCGACGGCGATCGCGAGCAGCGCGTTGCCCGTCCCGTGGGCCAGACCGATGCCGGCGCCGATGGAGAAGTCGGCCATGTAGGCGATGCCGCCGAGCGCGGTCGTCGCCACCACCATCGGCGTCCAGCGCCGGTAACTGCGCGGCGCGAAGCGGAGCGTGTAGTCCTCGAGGGTCTCCTTGACGGCCTGGTCGGCGCCCGGTGCTGCCTTCTGCGCGGGCTCCGGCTCGGTGACCTCGGCCAGTCGTGGCTCGGTACTCATGCCACGCCTCCTTGCTGCGGGTTGGGGACTGACAAGGCAGGCACGGTAGGCAGCGGTCGTTACCCCTAAATACTTCCTGCGTGAAGGGAGTGTTTCGACAGGCGACGCGCGAGGGCCGAAGGCTGTCTTACGGCACCCCGAGCTCGAAGAGCACATACCCCGCGTACGATCCGGAGGCCAGCGCGGCCGTGCCGAGCACCGCGGCCAGGGACGGCCATCTGAGCCGGCGCAGGGCGAGGCCGAGCGGAATGAACAGCGGGAAGAGCGGGAGCAGATAGCGCGAGACGTTGCCGAAGTACTGCTGGGTGGCCATCACCATGAGGTACGAGAGGACCGTGTAGACGACGAGCACGGCGGGCGGTCTCAGACGCAGCAGCAGCACGGTCAGCACTGGCACCGTCAGCACCACGCAGACCCCGATGACGTCCAGGAAGGGCATCGCGTAGAGATAGTCGAAGTGCCCGACCGGGAGGGACGTCAGCACGTTGAACGAGTGGACTCCCCAGTCGAACTTGTGGGCCCAGGCGCCGTCCTGGAGCTTGGAATAGCCGTTGATGTCGCCCAGGCGGTAGTTGACCCACGCCAGGTAGCCGAAGAGACCCAGCGGCGCGATCGCCACCGCGCCCAGCGGACGCAGGACCCCGTCCGCACGCCGGCGCAGGGACAGCAGCGCGGCGACCGCGAGGGCCGCGACCAGCGCGGCGGCGGTGGGCCGGCACAGCCCGGCCGCACAGGTCAGCAGCCCGGCGGTGAGCCAGCGTCGGGACATGACGGCGTGACAGGCCAATGCGGCGAGGGCCGTGTAGAGGGACTCCGAGTAGCCCGACCACTCCGTGCCCGAACCGGGCCAGACCGCCCACAGCCCGGCCGCGGCCAGCCCGGCCCGGTGACCGCCCAGCCGTCGCGTCACGGCATAGATGCCGAGGGCGGCGACGAACGACGCGACGACCGAGACCGTCATGCCGGCGCCGTACAGGCCGAGTCCGGTGCACTCCGACACCAGCCGCATCAGCGTCGGGTACAGCGGGAAGAACGCCGCCGAGTTGCCCTCCAGGGTGATCAAGCCCGTCGCGCCCGGCACCGGTTTCAGGGCCGGGTCGTATCCGTGCTGGGCGATCTGCTGGTACCACCAGCCGTCCCAGCTGGCCAGGACGTCCCAGGGGTGTGCGCCGCCGCCGAAACGCGGGTTCTTCTTCCGGAAGTCGCCCGCGGAGTCCAGCAGGTACATGAAGACGGCGAAGCCGGCCAGCTTCAGCACGCCGTACGTCAGCAGCACGGGTCCGTAACGCACGGCGGCCCCGCGCAGCCGTCGGCTCAACTCGCGGGAGCCGCACGGGACTTCGCGGGTGTCGTCGAGGCCGGACGGCGGTCGACGCAGCTCGACGGTGCTCATGCGGATCCTGTCGTACGGCGAGTGGGGCGGGCGTCGTGGCCGGGGAACACCCAGGCCCGCAAGAGGAGGAAGCGCAGCAGCGTCGCGCCCAGGTTGGCGGCGACGAGGGTCATGAGTTCGACCCGGTGGCCGGCCCCGGGGGCGGCGTGGTGGAGAGCGGCCAGCGAACCGCTGGTGAGCGCCAGCCCGACCAGGAAGGCCGCGAGCCCCTTGAGGTGGTGGCGCAGCGCGCCGACGCGGCCCCGCACCCCGAAGGTGAGCCGCCGGTTGGCGGCGGTGTTGGCGACCGCACTGGCCAGCAGGGCCAGCGCGTTGGCGGCCTGCGCTCCCGCCGCCGGCCGGAAGGCGGTGTAGAGCAGCAGGTAGCACAGGGTGCTGGCGACTCCGACGGCGGCGAAGCGCACCACCTGCCGCGCCAGGCCCGCCGGCAGTTCGCCGTCGAGGTCGCCGCCGCTGCGGCGCAGCGCGGACAGCGGCAGCCGCCCGCAGGCCAGGGCCCGCCCGAGCCTGGCCATGCCGCGCAGGTCGGCCAGGGCCGTGGACAGGATGCGCACCCGGCTGTCCGGGTCGTCCACCCAGTCCACCGGCACCTCGTGGATCCGCAGCCCCGCGCGCTCGGCGATGACCAGCAACTCGGTGTCGAAGAACCACTCGCGGTCCTCCACCAGCGGAAGCAGCCGCTCGGCGACGTCCCGCCGCACCGCCTTGAACCCGCACTGCGCGTCGGAGAAGCCCACGGCGAGCGTGGAGCGCAGCAGACCGTTGTAGCAGCGGGAGATGATCTCCCGCTTCGGTCCGCGCACCACCCGCGAACCGCGCGCCAGCCGGGTGCCGATGGCGATGTCCGAGTGACCGGAGATCAGCGGCGCGACCAGCGGCAGCAGTGCCGCGAGGTCCGTGGACAGGTCTACGTCGAGATACGCCAGCACCGGGGCGCCCGAGCGTGACCAGGCGGTGTGCAGCGCACGGCCGCGCCCCTTCTCGGCCAGCCGGATCCAGTCCGTGCCGGGCAGCTCCGCGGCCAGCCGCGCCGCGATGCGCGGGGTGCGGTCGGTGCTGGCGTTGTCGGCGATCGTGATCCGGAAGGAGTAGGGGAAGGTCTCGGCGAGATGCGCGTGCAGGCGCCGGACGCAGGGCTCCAGGTCGTTCTCCTCGTTGAACACGGGGACGACGACGTCGAGGACGGGGTCCGGGTGACGCGCGGACAGGGGTGCCCGGCGCGGCAGCGCGGACAGCTCGGTTGTCGGGCAGTCGAGCAGGGCCGGCCGCCGTACGGTTCTCATGGCTGCTTCACGGTCTCTTTCTGGCGCCGGACGTTCGCAAGCGCCGGTTCCGGGCATGCCGAAGGCGCCCGTGGCGGTGGTGCGGTGACGGTGTTCGAGCGGTGACGGGCCCGGGGCGCTGACGCCGCCGACGGGAAGGGCCGCTCAGGCGGCTACTCGGTGGCCGATGCGGAAGGCTCCTGTGTCTCCTCCAGGGCGGACGGCGGAGCCGTCGTGGGCGTCGGGGAAGGGGGCGGCGTGGGTGGCGCCGAGGTGCTCCGGCTCTCGGAGACGGTGGCCGTCGGGGTGGGGCTGGTCGTCGGGCTCGTGCTTCCGGGTGGCGTGCTGCCGCCGGTCGTGGTCGCCGGCGCGGACGACTCCGGCTCGGTCGGAGTCGTACTGGGGTCCGGGACGTCGGACGTGGGCCCGCTGTCCAGCGAGGGGGACCGGCTCGTCGCGGGCTGTGGCCGGTGATCGGCGGGCTGGGCCCTGGTGAGCATGCTCGGCAGCAGGGCGAGCCCCACGCTGAGCCCGGCCACCGCCACGGCGGAGCCGCCCGCCTTCCACAGCAGCCGCGCCCGGCGGCGGGAGCGGATGCCGGCGTGCAGCCGCCGCCGGTGTTCGGGCTCGTAGGGGGTGTGCTGCCGGGTGTCGCGCAGCAGCCGCGACAGGTCCCGCTCGAAGTCGTCCATCGCTTCTCCCTTCACCCCACAGGCCTGACGGCGTCGGACAGGATCTGGCGGAGCCGGGCGACTCCGCGTGAGGCGTGGGACCGTGCGGTGCCCACCGGGCAGCCCAGCGCCTGGGCGACCTGGGCCTCGGGCAGGTCCTCGTAGTAGCGCAGCACCACCGCGGCCCGCTGTTTGGGAGACAGCAGGGCCAACGCGGCCTCCAGTCGCGAGCGTTCGGCCACGGTGGACGACACATCACCCGGCTCGGCCAGCTCCGGCAGCCGCTCCACCGGGCGCTCGCCCCACCAGCGCCGTTTCGCCGAGCGCGCCGCCATCCGGACCAGCACCGTGCGGACGTACGCCTCCGGAGCCTGCTCGGCGACCTTCGGCCAGGCGAACCAGAGCTTCACCAGCGATTCCTGCACCAGGTCCTCGGCCCGCTGCCGGTCGCCGCCCGTCAGCAGCCGCGCGACATGGAGCAGCGCCGACCAACGGGCGGCCACGAACTCGTCGAAGCCGTCCGCCCGAACCTGCTCCATCCCCACCGTCCCGCGTCTCAGTGACCCCCTGCACCACTGGAAAGACGCTGGACCGCATGTCACGCTGCACTTGTCTGCTGTGATCCACCTCACCCCTGAGCGGTGGGCGCGCAGAAGGGCCCGTGCACAGGCACGGGCCCTTCTGATCTGCTCTGTCCGGCGCTGACGCCTACGTGCGGTCACCCTTCGGCTTGCCCCGCTGGTCGGGCGTGCCGTGCGGCGGCGGGCTGAACGGCTGCGGGGACGTGGCCGGCGACACCGGGGAGCCCCCGTGTCCCTCGCCCGTCTCGGGACGCAGCGCGCCCGGATCACCGGCCGTCGGCTCCGCGCCCTCGCGCAGCTGCTCCAGGCGGGACCCCAGCAGCTCGGTCACCGGCAGCCGGTCGGCGTGCGACCGCTCGTACGCCAGCAGTTCCTCCACCTCGTCCGCGGACAGCGACCGCACACGGCTCTCCAGGCCGCCGATCGGCAGGTGGTCGTAGTCCGGCAGCGGCAGCGTGTTGCGGGCGGGATCAGCCATGGTTCTCACTTCCCTGTGTACGACGTGCACGACGTGGGGTGCGGAGCGGAGTGCGGGGAGCGGGGATCAGCGGCCGCCCGGGCCGCCGCTGCCGAACGAGCCGCTGCTGCCCTCGTTCCAGCGGGGACGCTCCTGGGTCGCGCTCCTGCGGTCGCTCTGGTTGCCGTGCGTCTTCAGCTCGTGCGGAGTCAGACGGTCCTGGCCGCGGGGCACCTCGTCGGGCTCCCTGCGCTCCATCGTCTCCCGGACGGGGCCACCGTCGGGCAGCCTGGGCTGCTCGTCGGGCCGCGGCGGGCGCCGGCGCTTGTACCGGAGGCCCAGGATGAAGGCGCCCAGCAGCAGGGCCACGACCACAAGACCCGTCACGACGAACCCGAAGCCGGGGGCGTCCCCGCCCGCGGCCATCTCCATCCATGCGGTATTCATGGTTCGCGAGTACCCCTGGTCCTCACCATGAACCTGCTCACCCCGACCGTGCGGCCCGGGTCTTCGACCGGTTCTCCTTGCGGACGGCGTCCAGCAGCTCCGCCTTCGACATGCGCGACCGTCCCTCGACACCGAGCCGCTTCGCGAGGTCGTACAGGTGCTCCTTCGAGGCACGCTCGTCGACGCCCTCGCCGCTGCGGCCGCCCTGCTGCCGGGGCCGGGCCGAGCGCGGGTCCGACGGGGCCTTGCGGCCGCCCTCCTTGCGCTCCCAGTGGTCGCCGACCTTCTCGTGGGTGTGCTTCAGCGCCCCGAAGGCCACACGGTGCGCGCGCTCGCCCTCGCCGTACTGCTCCACGGCCGAGTCGTGCGCCTTGATCCAGGTGCGCTGCGCTTCCTTGGAGGACCGCTCCAGGGTCGACGGAAGCTCCTCTCGCCCGGGCATGTGACTCACCTCCGTGCGTCGTCGTTCCCGGGCCTGCCGGGTGCCCGGTCGCCGGGGCCGGAAAACCGTACGGAACCCTTGGCGGCACCGGGTTTGACCGGCATCGGCGGGGCTACCCGCGCGGTGTGACGACATCCCAGCAGGAGCTGTTCCGGTTCCTGGAGGACCGCTTCGCCTGTGCCCAGGCGTGCACCGAGTGCGCCCGGGCGTGCGCGTTGCGCGCGAGCCTCGTGGACCCCGACGGCACCGAGAACCAGGAACTCGTACGACGCAAGGGCATCATGTGCGCGGAGGTCTGCGACGCGACCTGCCGTGTGCTGTCCGAGCAAAACCAGGTGGACGAGAGCACCATTCGCGTCCAGGTGGAGTGGTGCCGGACCGTGTGCCTGGAAGCCGCGCACGTCTTCGACCGGCAGGCGGGGGCGGAGGACTCGGCGGCGGCGTGCCGTGCATGCGCGCGGGCGTGCACCGACTTCCTCGCCACGCTGAACTGAGGAGGGTTTTCGCGGGCTGGACCGGGGATGTTCCCGGTCCCTCGCCATTCCCAATTTCTGTAACACGTTCTACCGTGTGCGCCGACAGGACCGGCCTGGGGGACCTGGAGGCGCCGTGCACCTCGAATACACGCCCGAGCAGCAGCGGCTGCGCACCGAACTGCGCGCCTACTTCGCCGAACTGGTCCCGGACCACGCGTACGCCCGGCACGGCGACCCGGCCGCCCAGAAGCGGTTCTACCGCGAGACCATCCGGCGGCTCGGCGCGGACGGCTGGCTCGGCGTGGGCTGGCCCGAGGAGTACGGCGGGCGCGGCCTGACCGCGATGGAGCAGTTCATCTTCTTCGACGAGGCCGCCCAGGCCGGCGTGCCGCTGCCGCTCATGGCGCTGAACACCGTCGGTCCGACGATCATGCGGTACGGCACCGAGGAGCAGAAGGCCTCCTTCCTGCCGCGGATCCTCTCCGGCGAGATCGACTTCGCCATCGGCTACAGCGAGCCCGGGGCGGGCACCGACCTCGCGTCCCTGCGGACCCGCGCGGTACGGGAGGGCGACGACTACGTCGTCAACGGCCAGAAGATCTGGACGACCAACGGCGACACGGCGGACTGGGTGTGGCTGGCGGTCCGTACGGATCCCGCCGCCCCGCCGCACAAGGGCATCACCATGCTCCTGGTGCCGACCACCGACCCCGGCTACTCCTGCACCCTCATCAACACCCTCGCCTCGCACGACACCACGGCCAGCTACTACGAGAACGTCCGCGTTCCCGTCTCCCACCGGGTGGGCGCCGAGAACGAGGGCTGGCGGCTGATCACCAACCAGCTCAACCACGAACGCGTGACCCTGGCCGCCCACGGCACCATGGCGATCCGCGCCCTGCACGACGTGCAGCGCTGGGCGATGGAGACCAAGCTCGCCGACGGCCGCCGCGTCGCCGACCTGCCCTGGGTACGCCGCCTGCTGGCCCGGACCCACGCCCGGCTGGACGCGCTGAAGCTGCTCAACTGGCGGATGGTCGGTGCCGTCCAGGACGGCACCCTCACCCCGCAGGACGCCTCCGCCGTCAAGGTCTACGGCTCCGAGGCCCGCCGCGACGCCTACGCCTGGCTCATGGAGATCGTCGCCGCCCCCGGCGCGCTGAAGGAGGGCTCGGCGGGCGCGGTGCTGCACGGCGAGCTGGAACGCGGCTACCGCTCGGCGGTCATCTTCACCTTCGGCGGCGGCAACAACGAGATCCAGCGGGAGATCATCTCGTGGATCGGGCTGGGGATGCCGCGGGTGCGACGCTGACGGCCTGCGCCGACCGTTTCACGGGGTGTGGCCGGTGCGGCGGAGGACCGGGCGCAGTGTCTCGATGACGCCGGGGTCGTCCACCGTGGACGGGATGGGTTCGTCGCGGCCGTCGGCGATGCCGCGCATGGTCTTGCGGAGGATCTTGCCCGAGCGGGTCTTGGGCAGGGCGGGCACGACCGTGACGTCCTTCAGTGAGGCGACGGCCCCGATGCGCTCGCGTACGAGTCGGACGAGCTCGGCCTCGACCTCGCCCGGTTCGCGGTCGCTGCCTGCCTTGAGGACGACGAAGCCGCGCGGGACCTGTCCCTTGAGTTCGTCGGCGACGCCGATGACCGCGCATTCGGCGACGTCGGGGTGGGCGGCCAGGGCCTCTTCCATGCTGCCGGTGGACAGGCGGTGCCCGGCGACGTTGATGACGTCGTCGGTGCGGCCCATGACGAAGACGTAGCCGTCGTCGTCGATGTGTCCGCTGTCGCCGGTGAGGTAGTAGCCGTCGTAGGCGGAGAGGTAGGAGGCGAGGTAGCGGTCGTCGTCGTTCCAGAGCGTGGGGAGCGCGCCGGGCGGCAGGGGGAGCTTCACGACGATCGCGCCGTCGACGCCCGCGGGCACCGGCTCTCCCGAGGGGTCGAGGACGCGGACGTCCCAGCCCGGCAGCGGCCGGGTGGGGGAGCCGGGCTTGACGGGCGCGGCTTCGATGCCGACCGGGTTGGCGACGATCGGCCACCCGGTCTCGGTCTGCCACCAGTGGTCGATCACCGGGACGCCCAGCAGGGCGCTCGCCCAGTGGTAGGTCCCGGGGTCGAGGCGCTCGCCTGCGAGGAAGAGATAGCGCAGGTCGGACAGGTCGTAGCCGGCGGTGAGCGCCCCCTTCGGGTCCTCCTTCCTGATCGCCCGGAAGGCGGTGGGCGCCGTGAACATGGTCTTGACCCGGTACTCGGCGGCGACGCGCCAGAACTGGCCCGCGTCCGGGGTGCCGACCGGCTTGCCCTCGTACAGCACCGTCGTCGCGCCGGCCAGCAAGGGCGCGTAGACGATGTAGGAGTGCCCGACGACCCAGCCGACGTCGGAGCCGGTGAACATGGTCTCGCCCGGGCCCACGTCGTACACGGCGCCCATCGACCAGTGCAGGGCGACCGCGTAGCCGCCGCAGTCACGCACGACTCCCTTGGGCTTTCCGGTCGTTCCGGAGGTGTAGAGGATGTAGAGCGGATCGGTGGCGGCGACGGGAACGCAGTCGGCCGGCGGCGCGGCGGCGACCACGTCGGCCCAGTCGAGATCGTCCGGCCCCAGCACGGTCGGCTCCTGCGGGCGCTGCAGGATCACCGTCTTCTCCGGCTTGTGGCCGGCGAGTTCGATCGCCCGGTCGAGCAGGGGCTTGTACGCGATGACACGCTTGCCCTCGATGCCGCAGGAGGCGGAGACGACCACCTTGGGGGCCGCGTCATCGATGCGGAGGGCGAGTTCACGCGGGGCGAACCCGCCGAAGACGACCGAGTGGACCGCGCCGATGCGGGCGCAGGCCAGCATCGCGACCGCCGCCTCGGGGACCATCGGCATGTAGATCACCACGCGGTCGCCGTGCCCCACGCCCAGCTGTGCGAGCGCTCCGGCGAAGGCCGCCACCTCGTCCCTGAGCTCCGCGTAGGTGAAGGTGCGGCGGGTGTCGGTCACGGGGGAGTCGTAGACGAGCGCGGGCTGTTCGCCCCGCCCGGCTTCGACGTGCCGGTCGAGCGCGTTGAAGCAGACGTTGAGCCGCCCGTCGGGGAACCAGCGGTAGAACGGTGCGTCCGAGGAGTCCAGGGCTTGTCGCGGAGTGACGTCCCAGTCGATGGCCTTCGCCGCCTTCAGCCAGAAACTCTCCGGGTCCGCGGTGCTGGCGCGGAAGACATCCTCGTACGTTCCCATCGCGCACTCCTTTGTGGCATCGGGGGACGGTGGTGGTGGCTGCGTGTGGAACCGTGTCGGACACAACTACCGTATGCCGGACGGCATGGCCGGGCCCTTCCGGGGCGTCGGCGCGGCCCTGTGTCAGGATCTTGAGGTGCCCACCCCGCGCGGAAACGAGATGACGACCCATGACTGACACCGCTGCGGCCGAGATACTCGCCGACGTCCACCGGGGCGTCGGCCGCATCCTCCTGAACCGGCCCACGGCGCTCAACGCCCTGACGACCGGCATGGTCGCCGCCATCGACCGGGTGCTCGCCGAGTGGGAGCACATGCCGCTGTCCGCCGTGGTGCTCGCCAGTACCAGCACGAAGGCGTTCTGCGCCGGTGGAGACATCCGCACGATCCGGGAGCACAGCCTCGCCGGGGACGCCGAGGCCAGTGAGCGGTTCTTCGCCTCCGAGTACCGGCTCAACGCCCGGATCGCCGCATATCCCGTGCCGGTCGTGTCGCTCATCGACGGCGTGTGCATGGGCGGTGGTCTCGGTCTGTCCGTCCACGGCGGCTTCCGCGTCGTCACCGAGCGTGCGGTGCTGGCGATGCCCGAGACCGGGATCGGTTTCTTCCCGGACATCGGGGCCAGCTATTTCCTGCCGAGGTTGCCCGGCGCGATCGGCATGTACCTGGGACTGACGGGGCACCGGCTCGACACGGCCGACGCCCTGTACTCGGGGCTGGCCACGCACTTCGTCCCCGCAGGCGGGCTCGATGCCGTCCCGCATGCCCTGGCCGACCACCCCGACGACCCGGTGGACGTGGTCCTGAACCGCCTCGCCGGCCGCTCCCCGGTGGCGCAGAGCGGGCTGGCGGAGGTACGCGCAGACGTGGACTGGGCGTTCGGCGCGCCGTCCCTCGGTGAGATCGAGAAGCGCCTGCGCCAGCTCGACACCCCCTGGGCCGCATCCGCGTCGGCCGCCCTGGAGTCGGCCTCGCCGCAGAGTCTGGAGATCACTCACGCACTGCTGGCCCGGGGCAGGCAGCGCACGCTGCGCGAGTGCCTCGCCGCCGAACTGGCCCTCACACGCACGACCATCCGCACGCCGGACTTCCTGGAGGGCGTCCGCGCCGCCCTGGTCGACAAGGACCGCACTCCCCGCTGGCAGCGTGCGTCGTCCGGCGGACGGACGCTGCCGTCCTGAGCACGCATGCCCCTGGCCGGACGGAGCGTCTGCGGCCGGCCCGATCTCAGCCGTTGTCGGGCACCATCGAGACCACGACCTTGCCGGCCTTGGTGCGGCCCTGCTCGACATGCGCCATCGCCTCGAGCGTCCGGTCGAACGGGAAGGTGCTGTCGATGACCGGGCGGAGCCGCCCGCTGTCGTAGAGGGCGCCGAGTTCGCGCAGCTGGGAGCCGTTGGCCTGCATGAAGAAGAACTCGTAGCGCACGCCCAGCGACTTCGCCTTCTTGCGCACCTTGCGGCTGAGCGCGTTCATGACCAGGCCCATGAAGAAGGGGGCGCCGAGCTGCTTGGCGAAGCCGGCGTCCGGCGGGCCCACGACACTGATGGCCAGGCCGCCGGGCTTGAGGACGGTCAGCGATTTCTCGAGGTTCGCGCCGCCCACGGAGTCCAGCACCAGGTCGTAGCCGGACAGTACCTTCGAGAAGTCGTCCTTGGCGTAGTCGACGACGACATCGGCGCCGAGGTCCCTGACCAACTTCTCGGAATCAGTGTTCGCGGTCGTCGCCACCGTGGCGCCGAGGTGCTTGGCGAGCTGGATGACCGTCGAGCCGAGGCCACCGGCACCGCCGTGGACGAGCACCTTCTGGCCCGGCTGCACGTGGGCACGGTCGACGAGGATCTGCCGGGCGGCCAGGGCCACCAGCGGCACCGCGGCTGCCTCTTGCAGGGTGAGGGAGTCCGGCTTGGGCGCGACATCGTCCATGTCGATCGCGATGAACTCCGCGAAGCCTCCGATCCGCAGGTCGCGCGGACGGGCGTAGACCTCGTCCCCGACCTCGAAGCCGCGTACGGCGGAGCCGACCCGCGTCACGACACCGGCCACGTCGTGGCCGAGCACGAACGGGAGCTTGTACTTCAGGACCCGCGTGAACTCCCCGTCGCGGACCAGCCTGTCCAGCGGGTTGATGCCGGCGGCACTCACTCTGACCAGGACGTCCCGGTCTCCGACCGGGGGCTCGGGCAGCTCTGCGGCGCGGACGCCGTCCTTGCCGTACTTCTCGACGACGAATGCCTTCATGCCGACCGACGCTACCCCCTGAGTATGGAAAAGTAAACTCAGCAGGAGGTCGTCAAGACCTGTCTGGTGCAGTCATGGCTGCGCGGGCCGATTCCAATATTCGCTCCGACGGCTCTGTGCCCGCCGTGGCCCGGGCCGGCAGGAGCGCGCCGACCGGAGTGGCCACCATCGGAAGGCCGTCGTCGGCGTCGGTGGACAGCCATGAGGCGAATTCCTCGACGCCGGCCGCGTACGTCTCGCGCACCTCCCCAGCCGTGGTCTCGCGAGCGACGTCCCCTGCGAATCCATCGGATCGGCGACGCTGATGCCGTTCACGCCGCGCTCCCGGAAGAGCTGAGAGGCGGGGCTTCGCTCGTGCTCGAACCGGGAGACCGTTGACGGGACGGCTTTATATGCCTATCGTAATATAAAGCGGGGCCGGCACTTCGGCCCCACTCATCCGCCAGCCCCGACGCACTCGGCGACCTCCCCTCCTCCACCAGCAGTCGGGCGGCACCGCCTTGGCGGCGGCCAGGTGCGCGGTCAATCACCGCCTATGCACTCCCCGCGGGGCAGGCCGCCGTCGTCCCGCCTCTTTCTCTCATCCCTTACTTGAGGACACCTTCATGCTCAACGCTCTGTGGAACCCGGTCGTCGCCGGGGAGATCTCCCTGCCTCACCGGCTGGCGATGGCCCCCATGACGCGGGACCGGTCCACCCCGGAAGGCGCACCCACCGAACTGAACGCCGAGTACTACGCCCAGCGCGCCTCGCACGCCCTCGTCATCACCGAGGGCACTCAGCCCAACGCCGACGGCCAGGGCTACCTGCTCACCCCCGGCATCTACTCCGAGGAGCACATCGCCGGGTGGCGCAAGGTCACCGATGCCGTGCACGGCGCCGACGGACGCATCGTCATCCAGCTCATGCACGTCGGACGGATGTCCCACCCCGACAACACCCCTCACCACCGGCAGCCGGTCGCCCCCTCCCCGGTCCAGCCGGCGGGCGATATGTTCACCTCGTCCGGCCTTCAGCAGATACCGGTACCGCGCGAACTGGCCACCGAGGAGGTCGCCGCGACGGTCGACGACTACCGGCGCGCCGCGGCGGCCGCCATCGCGGCCGGCGCCGACGGGGTCGAGATCCACGGCGCCAACGGCTACCTCGTGCATCAGTTCCTCGCCACCAACACCAACCAGCGCTCCGACCGCTACGGCGGTTCCCTCGCGGGCCGCATCCGCTTCGCCGTCGAGGTCGCCACCGCCGTGACCGAGGAGATCGGCGCCGGCCGCACCGGCTTCCGGATCTCTCCCGGCAACCCGTTCAACGACATCGCGGAGAGCGACACCCACGAGCTGTACCCGGCACTCGTGCGGGCCCTCGCCCCGCTCGACCTCGCCTACCTGCACATCGGCCACGGCGGTGACGACGAACTCCTGCGCGTCCTGCGCCAGTTGTGGCCGAACACCTTGGTCCTCAACCGGGCCGGCACCGACATCGCCACTCGCGCCAAGGACATCGAAGACGGCCTGGCCGACATCGTCACCGTCGGCGTGATGGCACTCGCCAACCCGGACCTGGCCGAGCGCGTACGCACCGGCGCGCCGCTGAACACCCCCGACCCCGCCACCTTCTACGGCGGCGCCGAGGCCGGCTACACCGACTACCCCACTCTCACTGCCTGACAGATCCCGGCGATACCGGTCCGGCGGGCCGGTATGCCAGATGGCCCCATGGAGGTGCCACATGACTGATCACACTGCTGTCGAACTGAGCCCGGAAGCGATCGAGTTCGCGGAATTCATGGCCGGACTGACGATTCCCGAGTCCGAGTTGGATGCGATGCGCATCGTGTCGGAGAGCGTCCATCTCAAGGCCCGGGAGCCGGAAGGCGTCACCTACCGGGAGGTGGACGCGGGTGGCGTGCCGGCAATCTGGTGCGAACCGGTCGACGCCAACACCGACTACGTCCTCCTGCACGGTCACGCCGGGGGCTCCGTCCTGTCGTCGGCGTTCGTCGACCGAAAGCTAGCGGGCCATATCGCCAAGGCCGCAGGGGCGCCCGTGCTGGTCCTGGACTTCCGGCGGGCACCGGAACACAAGTACCCGGCGCAGGTGGACGACGCGGAGGCGGCCTTCAACTGGCTGCTGTCCGAAGGGTACGAGCCGGGCAACATCATCACGATCGGCCACTCGATCGGCGGGTTCATCGCCGTCGCCCTGGCGCTTCGCCTGCGCGACAAGAAGCAGCCCCTGCCCGGCGCCATCGTGTCAATCTCCCCCTGGTGCGACCTCGAGATCGCCAACGAGACCATGGTGACCAAGGCCGGAACGGACAAGATCCTCAGCAAGGAACTGCTGGAATTCTTCCGGGACGCCTGGATCGGCGGTACGGGCATCGAGTTCACGGACACCCGGATCAATCTGAACCGGGTGGACCTGAGCGGTCTGCCCCCGACGCTCGTCTCCTGGGGAACGTACGAGGTCCTGGCCGGTGAGGACGAGGAGTTCGCCGCCCGCGTCAAGGACGCCGGAATCGACACGGCGACCCTGGTGGTCCCGGGGGGCCAGCACTCCTACGTCTACGGTGCCGGCCGGGTTCCGGAGGTCGACGCCGCCATCGCGCGGATCGGCGCGTGGGTCCGGGAGAAGACCAAGATCTGACCGAGCGGCTCGGGCGCGGCAGTCGCGAGATCCGCGCGCCTGCCGGATCGGGACGGTGGACGGACGCCGACATGGCCCGCGGCAGCGCGCAGGTCCGCGACGCACGCGAGTTCGTCCGGGTCCGGTAGGCGACGGCCGGTTCCTCACACGTGAACCGCGGGGTCGACGGTTCACAACCGGAGGCGGGCGCCTGTGCCCAGCCGGGCGGTGACTTCTCGGGGAGTGAGGGTCGAGTGCTCCGCGGAGCACTCGACGACGACGCGGACCGGGGCGTCGCACTTGGTGTGGCGGACGTCCAGGACAGGACCCTCGGATCCGAGAGCGTACGCCTCGCCCCACTGGCTCAGCGCCATCAGGACGGGCCACAGGTCCCAGCCCTTGCGGGTCAGACGGTATTCGTTGCGGGAGCGGCTGCCGGGCTCCCGGTAGGGGACGGTCTTCAGGATGCCGGCCGAGGTCAGCTTGCGGAGGCGGTCGCTGAGGACGGCTTCCGACAGGCCGATGTGGCGGTGGAAGTCGTCGAAGCGGCGGACGCCGTTGACGGCGTCGCGCAGGATCAGCAGCGTCCATTTCTCGCCGATCACGTCGAGCGTGCGCTGGACGGGGCAGTTCTCCGTGCTCGCCTCAAGCCACTCCATCCCGCCATCGTAAAGGGCTGGCTTCAGCATTGACAGTCAGCTGCGCAGAAGCCTAGCTTCACTGGGAAAAGTCAGCTGCCAGGCAGAGCGAAGGGCGCCGGACCGTGGGGCGAACGCGTACATATCACTGGGACGATCCCGCGATCTCGGCGGAGGCCGCCGGACGCATGGCGGGCCTCGACTTCCTGCGTGAGGTGCAGGCGGGGCGGCTGCCGAGGGCGCCGATCAGCTCCACCGTCGACTTCACCCTGGACGAGGTGGAGCCCGGCAGGGCGGTCTTCTCCCTGACGCCGGGGGAGGAGCACTACAACCCGATCGGCAGTGTTCATGGCGGCGTCTTCGCCACCCTGCTCGACTCGGCGGCCGGCTGCGCCGTCCAGTCCACCCTCCCGCAGGGCATGGCGTACACCTCGCTCGACCTGACCGTGAAGTTCCTGCGGCCGATCACCGTGGACACGGGCCCCGTGCGTGCTGTCGGCACGGTCGTCAGCAAGGGCCGCCAAACCGCTCTCGCGCAGGCCCAGTTGCTCGACGCGAAGGACCGTATCCTCGCTCACGCCACCAGCAGCTGCATGCTCTTCCCGGTGCCGGCCCCTCGGGTGTGACTCCGACTCTTAGGATTACGCTCGAAATACCATAGACTGGTGAAGTCGGTGAAGGGCAACCGGTCCTTCCGGCCGGCGAAGGAGCGTGTGCTGTGGTGCGGTACGGGAAAGAGCACAAGGCGGAGACGAGGCGGCGGATCATCGAGACGGCGGGCCGCCGGTTCAAGCAGGACGGTATCGACGGCTCCGGCGTCTCGACGCTCATGAAGGACGCGGGGCTGACCAACGGGGCCTTCTACGCGCACTTCGCCTCCAAGGACGACCTTGTCACCACGGCACTCGCCGACCAGTTGAAGGTGCAGGCCGAGAATGTCGTCGCGCAGGCTGCGCCCGGCCGTGCCGGAGTCGAGCAGATCGTGCGGGGGTACCTTTCGCCCGAGCATCGCGACAGCCTTGGCGACGGCTGCCCCAACGCCGCTCTGCTCGACGAGATCGGGCGCTGCACCGACGCGACCAGGCGGGCGTACACCGACGGCGTGCTGATCCTCATCGAGGGCATCGCCTCCCGCATGGCGCCCGAGGACCCGTCCTCCGCGCGCGTGAAGGCGCTCAGCCTCCTCGGCCTGCTGGCCGGGACGCTGCAGCTCTCCCGTGCCCTGACGGACCGTCAACTCGCCGAGGAACTCCTCGAACAGGGGATCAACAACGCCCTCAGTCTGCTGGACGCCGCCGACCAGCGCGTCTGACGCACCGGTTCCCTCATCGCCGAGCGGGGCATCCGCTTCGAGGTCCTTCTCGTCGAGACCGGCGCCCTGCGCGCCCTCCCGGGGCGTCCTGGCCCCGGCGGCCCCGGGGTGGGCCGTCGACGACAACGCGATGTTCCGACGGCCGGTCTCTTGCGGCATGATTGAATTACGACCTTACTTTAAAGGTCGGTGTGATGCTGAGGGACTCGATCGAACAGGGTTCCAACTTCTACGGGCCTTCTGCCGTCGACCGGACGGACTGCAGACGCAGTCCAGCAACCCCCACGCAGAAGGGCACGGCCGTGAACGACGCGCAAGGAGTACGAGGCGACGCGGTGACGTCGTACAAGAAGGCGCCCACCCGCACCCACACCGCCGGGGGAGTGACCTTCGCCTACCGTGACCTCGGCCCGAAGGCCGGCGTCCCGGTGGTCTTCATCACCCACCTTGCCGCGGTCCTCGACAACTGGGACCCCCGGGTCGTCGACGGCGTCGCCGCCGGACGTCGCGTCATCACCTTCGACAACAGGGGAGTCGGCGCTCCAGCGGCTCGACACCGAAGACCATCGAGGAGATGGCGAAGGATGCCGTCACCTTCATCCGGGGACTCGGGCTCCAGCATGTCGACATCCACGGGTTCTCGATGGGTGGCATGATCGCCCAGGTGATCGCGCAGGACGAACCGCAGCTCGTCCGCAAGCTGATCCTCACGGGCACCGGCCCCGCGGGCGGCGAGGGCATCGAGAACGCGACCCGGCTGTCCCAGCTCGACACCGCCCGGGCCCTGTTCACCCTCCAGGACCCGAAGCAGTTCCTCTTCTTCACTCGCACCGCGGGTGGGCGCCGAGCCGGAAAGCAGTTCCTGGCCCGTCTCAAGGAGCGCACTCACGACCGGGACAAGGCGATCTCCCTCACGTCGTACTTCGCCCAGCTCAAGGCCATCCACCGCTGGGGGCTCGCGCGGCCCCAGGACCTCTCGGTCATCCACCAGCCCGTGCTCGTCGCCAACGGCGAGAGCGACAGGATGGTGCCGACGAAGAACTCCTTCGAACTGGCCCGGCGACTGCCGAACGCCGACCTGGTCGTCCACCCCGACGCCGGTCACGGAGGCATCTTCCAGTTCCACGAGCGGTTCATGGCGGAAGCCCTCGACTTCCTTGAGCGGTAGTGGATGCCGGGGACTTCGCCGGCCGGACAGCTGAGTATACGAAAGTAAACTGAACGGGGTTAGAATCGCTCCCATGGATGCGTGGACCGAAGTGCTTCAGGACACCGGCATGGACCCCCGACTCGACCGGGACACGTCCAACTGCTCGATCGCGCGGACTCTCGAGATCGTGGGCGAGAAGTGGACGATCCTGATCCTGCGGGAGGTCTGGTACGGCTCGTCCCGCTTCAGCGACTTCGAACGCGTCCTCGGCTGTCCTCGCAACCTCCTCGCGACGCGGCTCCGGATGCTGGTGAAGGAAGGGATCCTGGCGACCGAGACCTACAAGGAGCCCGGTTCGCGAAGTCGGCCGAAGTATGTGATCACCTCCAAGGGCATGGATCTGGTGCCGGCCGTGATGGGGCTGCTGCAGTGGGGTGACCGCTACCGCGCCGACCCGGAGGGGCCGGCGGTACTGGCGCGGCACCGTGAGTGCGGCGCGCAGGTCGACGTCCGGATTCGCTGCGAACGAGGCCACCCGGTGGAAGCGAAGGACATCGAGAGCATCCCCGGACCGGCTTTTCGTATGAGGTCGCCCGAGTGAGATGAGCATCAGGGGTGGCCCTCGGCCGGGTCGGGCGCCGCCCCTCGTGCCGGGCTCAGGTCGCGGCCGTGGCGCCGGCCGGAGTGCCTCCCGCGGTGACGAGGCCGGCAGTCGGGCTGTCACCCTTGCGCTGCCCGGTCATCAGCAAGGCCAGGGCCACAGCCACGGGGACCGCACGGGCCCCGACGCAGAGCCCCGGGGACCAGCCCGGCCACGAACAGTGAGGCCGACCCGTAGCCGCCCCGGGCGGAGAAGACCGCCGCCGGCGACGCGACGCCGCGGCCCCGCCGACCTCGCGGATCGCGTTGTCGGCGCCGGAGGCGATGCCCTGCTCCTCCGGGTGCACCGCTGCTCATGACGAGGTTCGCGCAGGGCGCGAAGAACATCCCCATGCCGATTCCGCAGGCGATCAGCGCCGGCAGCCGAGAGGTGTACGCCACCCATGCCCACCGTGACGACAGGAGCGCGGCCGTCGCGGTCGGACAGAGCCCCGGCCGGCGGCCCGGCGATCACATCAGTCAGGCTGGCATGCGGTTGTTCTTGCGGATCTGCTTGTCGAACGTGCTCGCGGACCTCGTGGTCAAGCGACTCGGAGTAGCCCTCGACGGCGTGCTTGGACGCCACGTAGAGGGCCATGAAGGGCTGGGGGGCGACGCCGAGGACGGACGAGATGTTGATGACGCGTCCGCCGCCCCGGGCGCGCATGTGCGGCAGGACGGCCTTCGTCATGCGGATGACACCGAGGACATTGATGTTCAGGATGCTCTGGGCCTGAGTGAGGGAGTTCTCCTCGACGGCGCCCGCCGAGCCGACGCCTGCGTTGTTGACCAGGACGTCGATGCGTCCGAACCGGTCGATCACCTCTGCGACGGCGGCGGTGGCCGAGTCGTCGCCGGCCACGTCGAGATCCAGGTACGTCACACCGGCGGGCGGGGTGAGTCCGGAGGTCTTGCGGCCGGTTCCGATCACCTCGAAACCCGCAGCGGCCAGGGCGCGGGCCGTTTCCTTGCCGATTCCCGATGTGGCACCTGTCACGAGCGCCACCGGCTGAGTTGTCGCCATCACGAGCTCTCCTACCTTTAAATTACGACCGTATGTCTTACGTTCGTACGACAATATGGGTGTCGTCGGCCCTTGGCAAGGGGGCGCGGCCGGCGATCCCGGAAAGATCCGGGAGACGTCGGTGGCCTATGAGGAAGAGGGGAGCGCCGGGGACATCGTCACGCGCCGGGCGCCGCCCCCCGGGCGTCCAGCACCAGCACCGCGACGTGCAGGGACGTGCACTGCAGGCCCGACTCCAGATCGCAGCCGAGGAGCCGTTCGATGGTGTGGAGGCGCTGGTAGTACGCCTGCCGGGACATGCCGGCCTGTTTCGCCGCGACCGACTTGTTCCCGGCCGCCGTCAGATACGCGCGCAGTGCCGGGAGCAGGTCGCCGCCGTTGCGGTCGTCGTGCTCGATGAGACGCGTGAGCTGGCGTTCCGCGTACCGCTGGAGGCGGACGTCCTCCCGCAGCACGCCCAGGAGCTCCGGCAGCCGGACGTCGGCGGGGACGTAGAACCAGCGGTCGGGTGAGTCGGGCGTGATGGCCTCGGCCGTCTGCTCGGCCTCCTGCCACGACCGGGCGATCCCGGAGAGGTCGGTCACGCCCGGTCCGACGGCGACGACGGCTTCGGGGCCGAGCTCCTCGCGACACAGACGGCCCATCCGCTCGGCGACCGGCTGCCAGGCACTGGCCTGCGCCAGGGCGAGGAGGACGCCGATCCGGCCCGGGGCCGTCTCGCCGACGAGGGCGCGAATACCGGTCTGCGCCATCGCCTTCGCGATCCGCTCGTCGAGGTGCTCCCCGGTACCGGTGTGCGTATGGCGGATGACCACGGCGAAGAGGCGGTGTCCGAGGGTCGGCAGCCCCAGTGCCTCGGCGCGTGCGCGGGCGTCCGCGGGGGAGCGGAAACGCCGTTCGTACAGGTCCCGCAGCACCGAGCGGTGGGCCCGGCGCTCCCACCAGGCCGGCCCGGCCAGACGCGCCATGCTCAGGGCGACCGCCGCGCGCTCCAGGACCAGGACGTGTTCCGGGTCGGGCTCCGGGTTCAGCCGGCCCTCCAGCAGGACCAGCCGCCCCCAAGGCCCCTGGTGGTCCTGCACGGGCGCGATCAGCCACCCCTCCGGCCCGCTCGGCGTGATCTTCTCCGGGGTCGGGGTGGCCCGGGACCGCCGGGACCAGGCCGACACCACCGGCTCGTACGGCCGGCCGAGCAGTTCGCACATCAGGACCCGGTGGGTGAGGTCCTCCAGCACCACGGGGGCCCCCGTGAGCTCGGCGGTGGTGTGCACCAGTTCCTCGGGGCTCGCGCCCCGCAGCGTCAGGGCGGTGAAGATGTCCTGGATGTCCCGGCCGCGGCGCAGCAGCGCCCCCTGGGCGTCGAGGATGAGCGCGTGCACCGCCTGCGTGACGTCGATGAACCGGACGCCGCGGGCCAGCTCGACCAGCGGCACCTCACGTGCACGGCAGGCCGCCACCAGCTCGTCGGGTACCTTCCCGTAGCGGTAACCGAGCTCCACGATCAGGCCGGCCGCGCCGACGTCGGCGAGCTGGTCGACGTAGCCGCGCAGCTCGGAGGCGTCCTCGGGGTAGGGCATGCCGGTCGTCAGGACCAGCTCGCCGCCCTCGAGGAAATCGGCGGGGTTGAGCAGTTCGGTGACGTGCACCCAGCGCACCGCACGGTTCAGCTGCGACTCACCGGCCAGCACGCGCGGCATCCCCTCGGCCAGCACGGGGAGGCTCAGAACCTCCGTGATGGTCGGCAAGTGCCCGGTTGCGGGACGTTTGGGCGGCATAGGGAGTGCTTTCGTCCGAGGTATCGGGGGTCACCTTCGCACCGGCACATCACCGTGGCAAGAGGGGCAAGGCACTTTCCGTGGCGGGCGAGCTCGCCGTGACACATCGTCTCGATAAGGTCCCGAGGCGGAACAGAGTGTGGCTTGACCTGCGGGTTCGCCGGGGTCGAGAGTGAACGCCATCCCCAAGGGACCCGAATCGAAGGGGTCCGCACGGTGTCCCCACCGTGCCGGGGCATCACAGACACCCAGGCCGCACCCGGCGAAAGGAGCGACTCATGCGCATCCCGAAGCGCGTCGCCGTGATCGGTGCCGGCAGCATGGGCAGCCAGGTCATGTGGCGACTGGCCGCCCGCGGAGCCGAGGTCATCGGCTACGACCGGTACGCGCCGGGTCACGACCGCGGCGCGGCCGGGGGCGAGAGCCGCATCTTCCGCGCCGTACACCTCGGTGACCCCGGGTACATTCCGCTGCTGGGGCTCGCCGACCGGATGTGGGACCGGCTCCAGCGGGAAACCGGCCTCTCGCTGCGACGCCGCAGCGGATGCCTGGTGATGGGCGAGACCGCCTCGCCGTCGATGCGTCTCCTCCTCTCCGCCAGCTCCGCCCACCGGCTGGCTCACGAGGTACTGGACGGGGAGGAACTCGCCCGCCGCTACCCGCAGCACCGCCTCCCGGACGGGCACACCGCCGTCCTCGACCGCGAGGGCGCCATCATCAGGCCCGAGGCGTCGGTCCAGGCGGCGGCCGCCCGCGCCGAACAGCTGGGTGCCCGGCTGCACCGCTACACCCCGGTGCGGGAGATCGTCCCCGCGGCGGGCGGCGGGGTGCAGATCATCACCGACCAGGGCACGGACCACGTCGACACCGCCGTGGTGACCGTGGGCCCCTGGATCAACACCCTGCTCCCGGACCTCCCACGGTCCGTGGACGTCCGCCGGCTGATCAGCTCCTGGCACATCCCCACCCGCCACGACTGGTTCGCGGGCGGCGCCCCCGCCTTCGTGCGCAGCGCACCGCACGACTGCTACGGGCTCCCCTCGCCGGACGGCATCTCCGTCAAGCTCGGTCTCTCCCTCGCCCGTTATCTGCCGGTACCCGACCCCGAACGGGTCGACCGCACGGTCCGTCCGGAGGAACTCGCCACCTTCCGTGAGCTCATCGCCGAGCTGATGCCCGACCTGAACCCCGACCCCATCAGGCTGTCGGTCTACATGGAGGGCTACACGGAGTCCGGGAACCCGCTCGTGGGTCGTCTCCCCGGCGAGGACGACATCATCGTCCTGGCCGGATTCTCCGGCAGCGGCTTCAAACTCTCGCCGGCCATGGGCGAGATCGCCGCCGACCTGGCACTCGACGGCAGCACGCAACACCCCATCGACTTCCTCGCACCGGCAGGAGTCGCCGCCGCCTGACACCCGGCAATGCCTGCGGCATCTCGCCGCTCACTCCGACATCTCTGTCATGGGCATGCCCGAAAAGGCACGCACCGGCCATCACCAGTTCCCCGAAGCAAAGACAGGAGCATCCTCATGCCCATTCCCTCGCTTCAGTTCCGTCCGAAGTACGTCTCGTTCGACTGTTACGGCACGTTGATCGAGTGGCCGATGACCCCCATCACGCGAGAGCTCGTCGGCGACCAGATCCCCGCCGAGCACTGGGACCAGTTCGTCCGGGAGTTCCGCGGTTACCGCTACGACCAGGTGCGCGGCGAGTACTACCCCTACGAGCAGGTGCTGCAGGACTCCTTCGAGCGCGTCTGCCGCAAGTGGGGCGTGAAGGCCGCCCCGGACGCGGGCAAGCGGTTCGCCGACGCCGTGCGCAGCTGGGGCCCGCACGCCGACGTGCCGGAACCGCTGAAGAAGATGGGCGAGAACTACAAGCTGGTGATCCTGTCCAACGCCGACGACTCCTTCCTGAAGGAGAGCGTGCCCCGGCTCGGCGCGGACTTCCACGCGGTCTTCACCGCGGAGCAGGCCGGCTACTACAAGCCCCGCTACGCCGCGTTCGAGTACATGCTCGACCAACTCGACGCGTCCCCCGAGGACTTCGTGCACGTCGCCTCGCACACCCGCTACGACCACATGCCGATGCACGACATGGGCTTCCGCAACCTGATCCTGCTCGACCGCGGCTACGACCCCGTCACCCACGGCTACGACTACGTGACGGTCAAGTCCCTGGACGAGCTCAACACCATGCTCGGCATCTGACGCGCGACGTACACCGTCCCGCACGAACAACCCCGAAGGTCCCACCCCACCCCACCCCACCCCCCACTCCCCAGCGTTTTCCGTTCCCCGAATCCACACCCATCACCAGGAGGCGCCCGATGGAAGCAAACCGGATAGGACGCAGAACCGTACTCCGCACCGCAGGCGCGCTGGCCGCCGCCACCGCGGTGACCGGCTGCGGCACCCTCATGGGCAACAGCGAGAGCCGCGGCTCGGGCGGCGGCAAGAAGCGGCTCGTCGTCAGCAACAGCGGCGGCACCTACAACGACGCTCTCACCAAGGCGATCTACGAGCCGTTCACCAAGGAGACCGGCATCACGGTCACCACGGTCAACTACCAGTCGGCGCAGATCATCGCCCAGGTCAAGCAGGGCCGCCCGCAGGTGGACCTGATGGACAACTCACTGCTGATCTTCCAGAAGATGGTGGGGCAGGAGTGTCTGGAGCCCATCGACCATGACCGGCTGAAGAGCATCAAGGGCGCCGGGATCGCGGAGCACAACCTGCCGGAGCACGCGGTCGGCAAGAACGTCTGGGCGAGCCTGATGGCCTACCGCACGGACAGCCTCAAGCGTGTCCCGAAGAGCTGGGCCGACTTCTGGAACACGGACGCCTTCAGCGGTCCGCGCTCGCTGCAGAGCGCGGAGGTGGACCTGCCGGAGCTGGAGTTCGCGCTGCTGGCCGACGGGGTGCCGCTGGACAAGCTGTACCCGCTGGATGTGGACCGGGCCTTCAAGGCGATGTCGCGGATCCGCGGTGACGTGAAGAAGTTCTGGAACACCGGTGCCCTGCCCGCCGTCCTGCTGGGCCGCAAGGAGGTCGTCGCGACCAGCCTGTGGGGCGGCCGCGCGGACGAGCTGATCAAGCAGGGGCAGCCGGTCGCCTACCAGTGGAACGGCGCCCGCAGGATGACCAACGGCTGGGGCATCCCGAAGGGCGCCGACAACACGGACGCGGCCTACAAGCTGATCGACTTCTCGCTGCGGCCCGAGGTGCAGGCGGGCTTCGCCAAGCTCTTCCCGCACGGCCCGGTCGTCCCGGCGGCGACGAAGCTGCTCTCGGAGGACGTCCTGGCCACGCTGCCGACCTCGCCGCAGAACCTCAAGACCGGGTTCGACGCCGATGTCGCCTGGTGGGAGAAGAACCGTGACGCCGTCACCAAGCGCTGGCAGGAGTGGGCCGATGCCTGAGCGGACCCAGAGCCTGACCGCCGGAAAACTGTCCGCCGACGACCTCGCCGCTGCCCTGGCCCCGCGCTCCTCCTCACCGACGGGCAAGTCGCTGTCGGTGACGGGGCTGCGCAAGTCCTACGGCGGGACGACGGTGGTCGACGGTGTGGACATGGAGATCGCGGCCGGCGAGTTCGTCACCTTCCTCGGCTCCTCCGGCTCCGGCAAGACCACCACCCTGATGATGCTGGCCGGGTTCACCGAACCCGACTCCGGCGGCATCACCGTCGACGGCCGGGACATCACCAAACTCAACCCCGGCAAGCGCGACTTCGGTTTCGTCTTCCAGCAGTACCTGCTCTTCCCGCACATGACGGTCGAGGAGAACGTCGCCTTCCCCCTGCAGCTGCGCGGGGTGTCCAAGGCGGAGATCCGCCGCCGGGTCGGGGAGACCCTGGAGGCGGCGGGGCTGTCGAAGTTCGCCGGCCGCAAGCCGCGTGAGCTGTCCGGTGGTCAGCAGCAGCGGGTCGCCCTGTGCCGGGTGCTGGTCTACCGCCCGCCGATCGTGCTGATGGACGAACCGCTCGGCGCGCTGGACAAGAAGCTGCGCGACCAGATGCAGACCGAGATCAAGACCATTCAGCGCGAACTCGGCCTGACCGTCGTCTACGTGACGCATGATCAGGAGGAAGCCCTCGTCCTGTCCGACCGGATCGCCATCATGAAGGACGGCCGCATCGAGCAGTTCGACACGCCTCGCGGCCTGTTCGAATACCCCCGCACCCCGTTCGTCGCCGACTTCCTCGGGGCCGCCAACTTCCTCAACGGCAAGGTGGAGGAGCCGACCGCGGACGGCTGCACGCGGGTACGGCTGGACACCGGCGGCGTGCTCACGGCCCGGGAGCACGCCTGTGTTCCGGGACAGCGGGTTCGGGCAGCTGTCCGGCCGGGCAAGCTGCGGCTGGTCAGTGCCGAGGAAGGCTGTTGTACCGGCACTGTCGAGACGGCCGTCTACGTCGGCTCGCTGACCCGGATCTCGGTCCGTCTGGACGGTGCCGCTCCGGGGACGCCGCCGCTGCGGATCGAGACCGCCCTGGCTCCGCCGCGCACGGGCGAGCGGGTTTGCGTGACCGCTGACCGTGACGACGTCAGTGTCTTCGACGCGACGGACGGGGGGTGAGCCGTGGCCGGCACCGCCGTCGCACCTGCCAAGGTGCGTGTGAAGACGTCCGAGAAGCGCGGGCACCGCTCCCGCATCGCGCTGGTCAACGCCGTCCCCGTCACGGTGTTCCTGCTGGTGCTGTTCGTCTACCCGATCATCGGGGTGCTCTCCCTCAGCCTCAAAGGCGACGGTGGCGGCTTCACCCTGCACTGGTACGCCGACGCCCTCAGCGGCGTGAACCTGTCCGTGCTGATCTCCACCCTGCGGATCTCCGCGGAGACCGCCGTGCTCAGTCTGCTGGTGGGCTTCGTGCTGGCGCACGCCATCGCCCGGATGCGGCCCGTCTTCGCCGCACTCGCCATGCTGATCGTGGTCGTACCGCACTTCATCAGCGCCCTGGTGCGCACCTACGGGTGGATCATCATGCTCGGTGAACACGGCCTCGTCAACACACTGTTGACGTCGGTGGACGCCCCCGGCGCGCCGTACTCGCTGCTCTACAACGAGACCGGTGTCGTCATCGGCACCACCTCCGTGATGCTCCCCTACACGGTGTTGATCCTGCAGGGAGTGATGCGGGGCGTCGACCGCCGGCTGCTCGCCGCGGCCGCCGGGTTCGGCGCCTCACGCCTGACCATCTTCCGCAGGGTCTACCTGCCCCTGGTGGCACCGGGTGTGGGGACGGCGGGCCTGCTCAGCTTCATCCTCTGCCTGGGCTACTACATCACTCCCGCCCTGATGGGCGGCGACAAGCAGACCGTCGTCGCGGCGCTGATCGACCAGCAGGTGATGAAGCAGGACCAGTGGAACTCCGCCGCCGCCTTCGGCGTGATCCTGCTGCTGCTCACCTTCGCCGGCCTGGGCGTGCTCGGCCTGGCCAAGCTCCGCCGCAAGAAGGCACACGCACGAAGGAGCAGCTCATGATGGAACTGCCCGCCACCCGAGCCGGACACATCGGCCGCGGCCTGAGCGCCACCGCCATCCTGCTCTTCCTGGCGATGCCCATCGTCATCATCCTGGTCACCTCCTTCGGCGCGGACGGCATCGGCACCTTCCCGCCCAAGGAGTACAGCACCCGCTGGTACGAGCAGATGGCCGCACCCGGCAGCGACTGGGCCACCTCCATCGCCCTGTCCAGCCTGGTCGCCGCCCTGACCACGGTGTTCTCCCTGATCCTGGGCGTCACCGCCGCCACCGCCCTGGCCCGCGACCGGCTGCCCCTGCACGCGGCCGTCTACGGACTGGTCCTGGCCCCGATGCTCATCCCCCAAGTCGTCATCGCCCTCGGGTTGTTCCTGTTCTTCGAACCCGTCGGCATGCTCGGCAGCCCCCTGGCCATCGCCCTCGGCCACACGGTGCTGGCCGCACCGATCGCGGTCCTCATCATGATCTCCACCCTGAAGGGCATCGACGAACGGCTCGAAGACGCCGCGGCCAGCATGGGCGCCAGCCGCATGACCATCGCCCGGCGCATCACCTTCCCCCTGGCCACCCCCGGCCTGATCGCGGCAGCGGTGTTCTCCTTCATCACCAGCTTCGACGAGTTCTTCATCGCCCAGTTCATGTCGACACCCGACACCCGCACCCTGCCGGTGCTCGTGTTCAACGCCCTGCAGTTCGACGTCGACCCCACCGTCACCGCGGTCAGCGCCGTCCTGATCGCCCTGGCCATCCTGGCCCTCGCCCTGGTCGCCCTCGTCCGCAAACTCGGCGGCCACCGCAACAGCCAAGGCGGCGTCCTGCCCGTCGAACCCCTCACCTGAGCCGTGCGCCGGCACGGGCCGTGCCACCCGCTGACAGCGTCGTCGGCCGGGCCCCCGAGCGGGTGCCCGGCCGGTATCCCCCCGAAAACTTCCTCGCAGGAGACCCGCAATGAAGACGATTCCGTACTGGATCGAAACCGCCGGGGCGTTCCCGGACCGGTCCGGCAAGCCTGTGACCGAGGACACCGACGTGGTGGTCGTCGGCGCCGGCCTGACGGGTCTGTCCACCGCCCTGCACTCCGCCCGCAAGGGCGCCCGTGTCACCCTCGTCGAGAAGGGCCAGATCGGCTCCGGCGCCTCGGCACGCAACGGCGGCATGGCGAACCTGGGCTTCACGATCGGCGTGAACCAGGCCATCCGCCGGTACGGACTCGAGCGGGCCCGCGAGATCTACAACTCCTACGGCGAGGCCGTGGACACCGTCGAGCGGCTCGTGAACGAGGAGTCCATCGACTGCCAGTTCCGTCGCGTCGGACGCCTGGGAGTGGCCTCCCGCCCCGCGCACTTCGAGAGCAAGAAGGCCCAACAGCGCGACCTGGCCAAGTACTTCGGCCACGAGACCACCCTGGTCAGCAAGTCCGAGCTGCGTTCCGAGATCGGATCCGACGCCTACCACGGCGGCCTGCTCGACCCGTTCAGCGCCGCGCTGCACGTCGGCCGCTTCGTGCGCGGCATGGCCGAGGCCTGTGAGCGTACCGGTGTCGAGATCCACGAGCGCAACGCGGCCATCGGCGTCCGGCGCACCGCCGCCGGCCGTTACGAGGTCAGCACCGAGCGCGGTGTGATCCGCGCCGGGCAGGTCATGATGGCCACCGACGCCTACACCGACAAGAACTTCCCGTGGCTGCGCCGCCAGCAGGTCTGCCTGGGCAGCTTCATCATCGTCACCGAGCCGCTCGGCGAGCAGCTCGCCCGGGACATCATCCCCAAGGCCCGCCTCATCGTCGACTCCAACCAGGTCTGCCACTACTTCCGGCTCACCCCGGACAACCGGCTGCTGTTCGGCGGGCGCGCCCGCTTCGCACCGTCCGACCCCACCTCGGACAAGAAGAGCGGGGCCGTGCTGTTCCGTGAGATGTGCGAGATCTTCCCCCAGCTCGCCCGGACGAAGGTCGAGTACGTGTGGGGCGGCTCCGTCGGCTTCGCCATGGACCGCATCGTGCACGCCGGGCAGACCGAGGACGGCGTCTACTACTCCATGGGATACGCGGGCCACGGCGTGCAGATGGCCACGCACATGGGGCAGGTCATGGCCGAGGTGATGGACGGCCACCCCGAGGTCAGCCCGGTGCGCGACATCGCCCCGCCCCGCATCCCCCTCTACAACGGCACCGCCTGGTTCCTGCCCTTCGCGGGCGCCTACTACAAGACGCTGGACCGCATCCGCTGACCGTGCGGCGGCGCACCTCTACGCATACAAGGAGACCTCGAGATGACTGTTGTCCGTGACGTTCCCAAGCAGCTGTTCATCGGCGGTGGTTGGCAGGACGCGGAGTCCGGCCGGACACTGTCCGTCGACAACCCGGCCACCGGTGAGGAGCTGTG